>NZ_JBNDMM010000002.1:0-1254442 GCF_050436585.1 Paraburkholderia sp. GAS199
AGTGCGTCGCCACTCGCGAAGTCGGTTTCGGAGAGCGTGACAATGCCTTCCGCGGGCAACACGGGGTCGGCTGCTGGACATGTGGTTTCGGGCGCGGGTGGCACGGGAGCGCCAGCGCAAAAGTCCTGTATCCAGTCCTGTGCGTTAGGACAGTTCGTGTAGTTCAGGCTGCTAAACGGGTCGCCCGGTCCTCTGGACATGGGTGATGTGCCAGCCACCTGGATCGCGCAGGTCCGGTTGCCAGGAATCCCGAGGGACTTCTGATACGTCTGCATGCATTGGGTGTAGTCCGCAGCGTTGGTGCCAGTGCCCGTCAGTAGCAGGTTAGCCACGACAGACAACTGGACCAGCCACCTGAATGTACTGCGGCGGTCCGTCCACGCTTTCATATATCCCCTTCCGTTGTTAGTTGTGCCTTTGAAGGCCTAACAACTTTCAGGTCACACTCGACTCCTTAATATCCGACAACTCTTAAATGGATAATCACCTTGCGTTAGATCAAAGTCGGTAGATCACGGAGAACCAGCAAATAGTCAGACTGCATATCCACAACGTCGTGAATCACAGATCCATGAAAAAAATCAATGCGGTGAAATCCTTTGCATACATATACAAGCTAGAAAAGCCCAACAACGGCCACGTATCACGTCAACCGCAACCGCTGGTCCGACCTGTCGGTTATCCTCAAACCACGAGTATGAAAACGTATCCCGAGAAACCGAATGCCGCGTGGAGCTTTTAAATCACTTATCCTCCCGTCGCGCACCATCGCACACCTGATTCAACGTCGTCTTCGGCAAGCGCACGCAGCGCCTCGGCACGGGGCGATCCTCTTACTACACTCGGCCCAAAGTTGCAGGCTGCGGCGTATCTTCATTCACGAATGTATGCAGGCGTATTGTGTTGCAGGAAAAAGTTCTCCACAGTTTTTGTTCACAAGCCTGTGCATAACTCCCCAGCAAGCCAGGCAAGCACTTGATCCGCCAGCGAATTTCCATTACTAGCCAAAGCTATGCACCCCGCGCCTCACCGCATCAACGCCAGCGCGACTCCGACGCGACCAGCCAAAGCCATCACTCACGCATCGCCTCTGCCCGCTCATCGCCTTGCATCGCCGCATGCGAAACCGGCGCATGACGTGCCTCCTCGCGCCACTGCTGACGCGAGCGCGCCATCCGGCGTACAGCGAGGCGCGCCATCTTGACCCAGCCCGACGGCCTGGGGTCCGCGAGCATGCTGAGCGCGCGAGCGTAGTCGAGCGTCAGACCGGGCGTCCATGCCATCGTCGCCGCGCGCTTGCGCACTTGAGCGGCCACCCATAGCTCGGGCGTCGTCACGACGCGCAAGAACGGCCGCCATCCGCCGCCGCTGCCCCACACGCGCGCCGACGCGCCCTCGAGCGCGGCTTCGAGCGCACGCGACACGCTGCTGGAGCAGTTGCGATGCGTGAGGTTGTAAGTCGTGTTCTGACGATACGTTTCCCAGAAACGTCGTAAGCGCTCGGGATCGTAATTGCGGATGCGGACCTGAACCGTCGACGGACACCACGCCTTCGATTCGGTCGGATAGTCGGGCTGAAAAAGTCCCGGCACGTTGTTCTCTGCCGTGGCACGCAGAAGACGCGCGAAATCGTCGGGAGAACGATCTATTTCCACACCGGGATAAAGACTGATATACACGCCTTCGGGCGATTCGAGCGCGGCGTGGCCGGTCGAGATCACGCCGTTGCGGTCCACTGCCGCGATGTAACGATCGACGATCAACTGCCGGCGCGCCTCGCCCTTCGCCGAGCCGACCGGCGTCCACACGTGCACGGTCAGCGCGGTTTCATCGGCGGCAGGCGGGCCGTCCCACACGACAGCGCCCATATTCGCCGCCACGCCGGAACTCGCCACCGCGGCTGCGGCATCGGCGTTCGGATCGACGCCGGCCACCGCCGGATTCGACACGAGGCGTCGCACGCGCAGACTGAGCAGGATCATGTTCCAGCCGCCGAAGATCAACCCGAGTCCGAGGCAGTAAGGCACGGTCCCGGCGTAATGCGTCGGATACGGCTGATAGAAGAAAATCGCAATCGCGATTTCGACCGCGCCGCCGATCATCGCGAGTCGCCAGGTCCGGTAACGCACCACTTTCGCGGAGACGATCTGCAACAGGCCGTCCGCGAAAAAGAGCGTGCCGAAAATCATCGAAAGAATGAAGTGGCCGTAATGATGGCCGGCGAGAATCAGCGCAGCGGACACGCAGAACGCGAGCCCTTTCACGTAGCGCAAAGTGCGCTGGCCGCCCATGCCGGTCCACGCGACGGCCAGCGTGGCGAGGCCCTCGAGCAGCAGCAAAAGCGCAAACGGCGTGATGGGGAAATACAGGGCGCCGTCGAGCGCGTCGGTGAACACCACCACGCCGAACAGCAGGCTCGCACAGCCGATCCGTTGCAGCGAACGCCAGCGCGTGCGCAGGTAATCGACGCCCAGCAGGATCATGACCAGACGAACCATTGCATGCTCTCCGTGATCGACGCGGCCCAGTGGTCCCCATCTTAACCACTTTCACGGGCGCGCCCTAACGCGCAGCGCCCGCGCGATCCAGGTTCTACCGCAGCGATCAGGCTGCGGCGGCTTGCGGCATCGCCACGCTGTCCTGCTCGCCGCCAAGCGCGTCGAGCAGATCGCCGAGCATGCGGTCGAGTTCGGCGGTCATCAGCGCGACGTCCGAGTCGAAAACTTCGTCGTCGTTCTGCGCGGTAGGATCGCTCGCCTCCTTGATGACGTCCAGCGCGGCGATGCGCTTGATGGTCAGCGAAGGCGTGAGGACGAACGACACGCGGTCGTTCCAGGTCATCGCGAGGCGCATGCACTGTTTGCCTGCTTCGATGTGACGGCGCATGTCGTCGGCGTCGAGCGCATGGCCGACGTAGCGCACGGTCGCGTTGCCTTCCGACGGCGACCGCAACTCGGTGTCCTGATCGAGCGAGAAGCCGGCCGGGCCTTCGCCAGACAGCAGCCAGCCGGTCATCGCGGCCACCGGCGACTGCGCGACGCGCACGGTGCCGAGCGGCAACTGGTCGATCGATTTCACCAGCAGTCCGCGCACTTCATCGGCAACCGCCTGCGAAGCCGCGTCGATCACGAGCCAGCCATTGCGTGTGTCGATCCACACGCGCGTATCGCGGCGAATGCTGAAGGCGCGCGGCAGCAGTTCGTCGGTGACCTGCTCCTTGAGTTCGCGCATCTGCTTACGGCCGGGTTTGAAGCCCTGCTGATCTTCGAGTTCGAGCGCGCGCTCTTTGGTCACCTGCGTCACGACGGAGGCCGGCAGCAATTTCTTTTCGGCGCGAAACGTGAGCAGCATCTGGCCGTTTTGCGCGTAGACGAGCGAGTCGTTGTCGCGCGGCGACGCCCAGCCGTGACTTTGCATCTCGACGCTATTGCCGGGGGCAAACGCGTGCGGCGCGAGCCACTTCTGCATCTGTTCGGGAGTCACGGACCACGGAGCGGGAAGACGGTGCAACTGAAGGTTTTTGAACCACATGGGCGAGGTGTCGAGTTCGGGCAAAGCGCGCCATTCTATCCGACGGCTCCGACGCGGCCATCCGGAACACCCCGGCGCCTGGCTGCAAAAACGGCATCGATGCGCGCCCATTTTCAAAAATAACCAGAAAATCCTTTCGACGACAGCCCAATTATCAATTCAGTTCTTAAGCCGGAGAATTCAGCTCATCGACCGACACCTCTGCGGAGAACCACATGTCCAGCCTGCTCCCGAAACTTGCCGTCCCTGCCCGTCACGCCTTGCTGGCAGCCGGCCTCGTCCTCGGCGGCGCGATTGCCGCCCACGCCGCCTCTGCGTCCGATACGGCGAGCCTGCCGGTGCCGCATCACATGGCGGTCGATTCCGCTTCGCCGACGAGCGCGGCGATCGTGCAAACGGCGCGCCGTTATGCCGCCTTCTGGAACACGGGCGACGAGGCTGACGCGAGGCTCGCGCTGTCGCCGGATTTCGTCGATCGCACCTTGCCGGACGGACGCCCGCAAGGTCCGACCGGCCCATTGCAGGCGTCGAAGGGATTCCGCGCGGCCGTGCCGGACCTGCATGCCGAGATCGACGATCTCGTCGTATCCGGCGACCGCGCCTCGGTCCACCTGCACTTCCACGGTCACTTCACGGGCAAGTTCCAGAATTTGCGGGGCAACGGCCAGACCGTCGACTTCCAGGCGTTCGATCTGTACCGCGTGCAGAACGGACGAATCGTCGAAAACTGGCATCTGGAAGACAACCTGACGCTGCTCAGACAGCTCGGCGCCATCAAGCCCTGACGTCGTCCGCGGCCTGTCGCTCATTGCCGGTCGTCTTCGCTCTCTGCGCACGTATAAATCACCTAGACTTTTTAGATGCATGCGAAATAGACGGAGGCGGCCATGGCCGATGAAACCGCACCCTGGCAGATGGTGGAATACGAGGGCTTCGAAATTCACGTGGCGCCGCTGCCCATGCAGCCGCTCGACGAAACCCGGCCCGTCGCCACGACAGACGGGCGCTACACCTATATCGGTTATGTCTGCCACCCCGGCGCGAATCCCCACATTCCCGGCCACGCGGTTGCGTTTCACGCGGACGGTGAAGAAAGCTTCGCCGGCAAGGACGAGGCGCTCTACGAGGCGGTGCATATCGGGCGCAGCATCGTCGAGGGAACGCATCCGGATCTGACCGTTTTGCCGCTGGTGACGGGCGGCGTGTAGCGACGCGCGGCGGGGCGGCGTGTAGCGGCGTGCGGCGGCATGCCGTCACGGGTCGCCGGCCGGGAGCGTTCAGCGGAAAGGAAACGAAAGCAAAGCGGCTCACCGCGCCTGCACCAGCGCCGACGCTCCGTGCCGGCGGCGCCCCAGCCGCCACGCGAGGCGCCGTCGTGCCGCAACTTCAAGCCGATGCAGGTGCGGCGCCGGGTTGGCGCCCGCCCCCTGCCGCGCCGAAACGCCCAGCTGCCGCCGACCGACATTTCCGCCGCCCATCCGACCGCTCGCCGATGGCCGCAATCGGGGTTGTCACACGGTTATAATCCGGGTCGCCCTCTTATCTTGAAAGAAATGCACCCAGCCTCAGGCCCTCGAACGGCAGGCCGGCACGGTAATGCTCATACGAATTCTCGGCCTATGATTTTTGCTCCCAGCCTGATCTGGATAAGCACAGCTTTACTTTTTTTCGCGCCCGCTGTGAACCTCGTCTGGCGTGGCGGCACCGGTTACTGTTTCTTCGCGCTCGTCGCGCTGGCGCTGGGCGCCGCCATCGCCAACCGGCGCACGCCGGGCTATTTCCACGCGCTGCGGGCCTATCCCTGGTACACGGCCGGGATGGTGACGTACGTCGTCGTGCTCATCGCGCAACAATTGCTGCTCGGCTACTGGATGCCGCGCCAGTTCGATCCGCTGTCGCGCTTCGTATTCGCGCTGCCGCTGTTCCTGCTGCTGCGGCGATTTCCGTCGCGTAACCTGCGCATCGTCGGCTGGGGCTGCGCGGCCGGCGCTTTCGGCGCGGGCATGTGGGCGCTGCTCGATCAGATGCGCGGCGGACTCACGGACGCCAGCCGCCTGAACAACTACTACACGAACGCGATCCCGTTCGGCGACACCGCCCTGCTGCTGGCGTTTCTCGCGATTTTCACGCTCGGCTGGGACGGCCGGCGCGACTGGCGCGTGCTGTCGCTCAAATTGCTGGCGCTGGTCGCGGGCGGCTACGCGTCGTATCTGTCCGGCTCACGCGGCGGCTGGCTCGCCATCCCGGTGTTCGTCGTGCTGCTCGGGGTGCAATTCCACTGGTTCGCGCAAAAGAAGCGTCTTGCGGTTGCCGCATTGGCGCTGGTGATCTGCGGGGCCGCGCTGCTGTCGACGCAGCGCGTCACGACGCGCGTCGAAGCCGCCACCTCTGACCTCGTGGCGCTGCGTCACGGCAACGACAACACATCGACGGGCCTGCGTTTGCAGTTGTGGCAGGCGTCGTGGCAACTGTTCGTCGATCATCCGCTTTACGGCGTCGGCAAAGGCCGGCTGGTCACGGCGCTGGGCGATATGGCGAAGCGCGGCGAGGCAAAAGCCGAGATCGTCAACGAACGCGCGCACAGCGACTTTTTCTCGACCATCGCCGAAACCGGCGCGATCGGCACGGTTTGTCTGGTGCTGCTGTACTTCAGCCTGTCCGTCTATTTCTGGCGCAACCGCCGCTCGACCGATCCGGCGATCCGCGCCGCGGCGTATTCGGGCCTCGCCGTGTCGTTCAGCACCGTCATTTTCGGCCTGACGATCGACGTGCTGGTGCCCGTCATGGTCACGGCCTTGCTGGCCTTGCTGAGCGCCACGTTCCTCGCGATGATCGACGCGCGCAAGCGGGAACTGTCGGTACAGGCGTCGACTTCGGCATCAACCCCGGCGCCGGTCGAGGCATTGGCGCGAGCCGCTTCTTCTTCCCGTGAGCAGCATGGATAACAGCCCGTCGAACAGCGCTTCCGCCTCGCCGGAACGTCCCCTCGTCTCGGTACTGCTGATCGCTTACAAGCAGGAAAGCATGGTGGCGGACGCCGTGCGCGGCATCCTCGCGCAAACCTATTCGCCGCTCGAAATCATCATTTCCGACGACGCCTCGCCCGACGGCACGTTCGCCGCGATCGAGGCCGCCGTGCGCGACTATCGCGGCCCGCACCGCGTCGTCACGCGCCACAACGCCGCCAACGAAGGGATCAGCGCGCATCTTTCGCGCCTCGCCGCCATGGCGCAGGGCGAACTGCTGTTCGTCGCGGCCGGCGACGATATTTCCGCGCCGAACCGCTGCGAGCGGGTGGTCGATTACTGGCTGGAACACGGCCGGCGCCACGATCTGATCGCCACCGACCTCGTCGCCATGGATCAGGACGGCCAGTTGCACGAACGCATGGAGCCGACCGATCTCGACAGCTACCGGAGTTTCGACGACTGGCTCGCGCAGCGGCCCTGGCTGGTGGGCGCGGCGCACACGTGGTCGCGCCGCCTGTTCGAGCGTTTCGGCCCGATGATGGCCGGCTCGGCGTCGGAAGACCAGATCATGACGTTTCGCGCCATCGTGTCGGGCGGCGCGTCGAGTCTGCGCGAACCGCTCGTGCGCTACCGGCGCGGCGGTCTGTCGAGCAAACGGCACCATCGCACCACCGCCGAACTGATCGCGCGCTTCCGGCAAGGCAACGGCTTTGCCCTCGTCGAAACCGAACAGATCCAGCGCGACGCCGAGATTGCCGGTCTCGGCGAACGGATGCGCGCGGCGCTCGCGCCCAAGGTCGCGCGGGAACAATTCATCCAGTCGATGTTCAACGCCCGCGGCGTCGGCGAACGCCTGGCGCTGCTCGGCGGCGCCCGCGAAGTCAAGCTCGGTCTGCGCATCCGCCTGTTTCTCTACACCACCTGCCCCGGCGTCTACGCGCCGTCGCTCTGGCTGAAGCGGCTCAAACGCTGAAGACCGCGCGGACGCCGCGCCCGGCTGGATCCGGCGCTGCTCGCCCCGATGCTTCGCGGAATGCGTGTCCGGTATAATCGACCCGTTGAAAATTGCCTCGGCCGGCCCCGCAGCCGCAGAGCGCCGGGCCATCATGAACGCTTCGGTTCTTACTCGAAGCCGATCGTCTGAACGCGCGGCGCGACACGCCAGTCCGAAGCGTTCTCCTGCGAATCACGGCAAAGCGGCGGAACAGACCGGCCCGACCGAACACCCCGCCGCCGGACCACCCCTCAAACCTGCGGCCATTCAAACTGCGCTGATGAACAGAATCCTCATTGTCAAAGTCACGTCGCTCGGTGACATCGTTCACGGTCAACCCGTGGTATCGGATCTGCATCGCGCCTTTCCGGGTGTCAAGGTGGACTGGGCTGCCGATTCGGCATTCGCCGACATCCTGCGCTGGAATCCCGGCATCGACCGCGTCCTGTGCGCGCCGCTGCGCGGCTTCAAGAAGCGCCGCGGCCTCGACGAACTGAAAGCGATTGCCGCCTCGATCGGAGAATTGCGCCAGGTCAAGTACGACGCCGTGCTCGATCTGCATGGCGTGTACAAGAGCGCGATCATCGCGTTTCTCGCGCGCTCGCGCCGCGTGTACGGCTATCGCAAGGAAGACCTCGGCGAAAACGGCGCGGCCTTCGCCTACAACGTGCGCTACCAGCCGCGCGGCAATCTGAACGCGTGGAACGGTTTGCGTCAGACCGTGAGCCAGGCGTTCGGCTATCAGCTCGAAGGTGCGCCGAACTTCGGCCTGCGGATTCCCGCGCCGGCCGTCGCGCCGGAAGCGGCAAAGCATGCGCCCTTTGCGCTCTTCTTCCACGCCACCTCGAGCGACGAAAAGAAGTGGCCCGTCGAGCACTGGCACAGCATCGGCCGCTCGCTGCTGGATCAGGGCATCACGCCGCTGCTGCCGTGGGGCTCGGACGCCGAGCACAAAGACGCAATCGCGATCGCGGCCGGCATTCCGGGTTCGGTGGTGTTGCCGCGTCTGAGCGTGGAAGCCGTCGCGCAACATATCGACATGGCCGCGCTGATCGTCGGCACCGACACCGGTTTCGTGCATCTGTCGAGCGCGCTGCAAAAACCCACCGTGATGATTTTCACGGCCACATCGCGCCCTCACTTCGGCATCGACGTGCCGGGCCTGTCCATGTCCGTTGGCGACGAAGGCCGCCCGGCGACGGTCGACGAAGTACGCGAAGCCATTGGCACAGTGCTGAGCGAACCCTCCAGCTTCGCGAGCAGCAATGTTCTCGCCGGGTAGTCACCAGCCCGACAATAAGATCGCAAAGCGGCGACAGCCGGATCAATGAAAATACTACTGACGAATTTCCACTCGGGGCGGGGCGGTGGTCATGTGACATACGTGATCGCCATTGCAAAGGCGCTGGCTCACCGCCACGCCATCTACATCGCCACGCCGGCCACCAGCTCGCTCTACGCGCAAGCCCGAACGCTGCCGGACGTGACGCTCATTGCAAAAGACTTCCCGAGCAAGATCAAGCAACTGGGCAGCATGTGGCGCGCGGCGCGCCGGCTTCGCCAGTTGCTCGAACGCGAAGCAATCGACATCGTTCACGTCAACGGCTCGGCGGACCACCGGCTGGTGATGCTCGCCACCGCGGGTCTCGGGCGCAGGAAGCCGCGTATCGTCTTCACGAAACACAATTCGATCGCCGTCGGCAAAGGGCTCGCGAACCGGATCCGCGCGCGGGTTGCCACGCATCACGTGATCGCCGTTTCCGATTTCACGGCGCGCATGCTGCGCGATACGCCCTATCACCAGAGCGGCGTGACCGTGGTGAAAAACGGCGTGGACATTGCGCGCTTTTCGCCGCCGGACACGCAAACCATGCAGCGCCGCCGACGCGAGATCGTCGGCGAGGCCAACGCGGGCAAGCTGATCATCGGAACGGTGACGGGCTTCGAATGGTACAAGGGCACGATGGACATCGTGACCGCGGTTGCCGCGCTACCGGCCGCGCTGCGCGAACAGATTCATCTCGTCGTGGTGGGTCAGGAACCGACGCCCGAACAGATTGCAACCATCGACGAACTCGGCATGCGCGGCAACGTCACCGTGGCCGGTCTGCAGAGCGACGTGCGAAGCTGGATCGCGGCGTTCGACATCGGCTTCGTGCTGTCGTACGCCATTGAGACCGTCTCGTTCGCCTGCCGCGAAATGATGGCGATGGCCAAGCCGGTGATCGTCACGCGCTACGCGGGCTTGCCGGAAAACATCACCGACTCGCTCGACGGCTGGATCGTCGAACCGCAAGCGCCGGCGCAATTGTCGACGCGGCTCGCGGAGATCGTGACGCGACGCGGCGAGGTGGAAGCCATGGGCGAACTGGCGCGCCGCCGGGCCAACGCCGAGTTCGGCGAAAGCCATTTCATCGACGGAACCGAAGCGGTTTATCAGCGGCTTCTGGCAGTCTAAGGAGAGGCGCGGCGTCAGCGCGCCGCAGCGCCGCGTCGCTCGACAATCGTCTTCACCAGCGCGAGCAGCGCATCGACGTGGCCCGCCACGCGCGCGTCGTAGCGCACCGCGTCGCGCGCCAGTTCGGACGGCAACGGCGCCGGGCCAGCCAGCCGCTGCTGTACGGCGCGTTCGATGGTGGCGCGCAGGCTGGCGACATCCTCCGGCGCGAAAACGAACTTCGCGTGGTCCGCGATCGCATCGCAGCAGCCGATGCTCGACGGGAAAATCACCGGCGTGCCGCACATCACCGACTCGACGCCCACCAGCCCGAACGGCTCGTATTTCGACGCCAGAATCGTGAAGTCGGCGGCGCGGTAGGCGTCCTCGATATCCTTCACGTAACCGACATAGCGAACCCGCTCCGACGTGCGCTCCGGCGGCCGTCCCGCCACGGCGAGCACCACCGGCAATGCCGTGTCGCGCAACGCCGCTTCGATCAGCGGCAAACCCTTGCGCTCGTGGCTGCTCGACGGAAACAGCAGCACGATCTCGTGATCGGCGAAACCGAATTTCTGGCGCAGCGTGGCGCGCTGCGCGCTGTCCGCAGGCGTGAAACGCGCGCCGTCGACCGGCGGATACAACACGCGAATCTTCGATTCGTCCACGCCATACAACTCGCGCAGTTCGTCGTGCATCAATGCCGAATGCGCGACGATGACGCTTGCCTGTTCGTACTGACTTTTTTCGAGCGCGATCTGCCAGCGATCCGAGCGGCGCGGCGCGCGTCCGGTTGCGCGCAAAAAGCCGAGATGCGTGCCGCCGCAGATGGCGATTTCCGACGAGTCGACCCGATTGCAGCCGATCAGCACGTCCACTGCCGCCGCGCGCCGCGCCCGCCGCAAACGCCAGGAGAACCAGCCGTCGCGCAGCTTGCCCGGCAACAGCGACACGTTGATGCGATGCGCCTCGACCATCGCGGCCTCCGGCACCGAACTGTCGAAGCGGCGCGCAAAGAATGCCGGCCGGATGCCCTTCGCCGCGAAACCGCGCACGAGATCCATGGCGTAGCGTTCGAGGCCGCCGCTGTGCTTCAGCGCGTTGCTGGAAAGTCCAATTTTCATGATTCAGACGGCGGCGCGAGACGCCAGGTCAAGACGTGAGGAGAGAGAGCGACGGCGCGACGAAAGACCTGGGCCGAGCGGCCATGGCATCGTTGTGCGCCGTTCGCGCATGGGCGGGAACGGCGCCGCGCGTCAGGCCGCGGTCTGCTGGAACTGGATGCGGTGCAGATGCGCGTAGAGGCCGTCTTGCGCCAGCAGTTCGCGATGACTGCCGCTCTCGACGATACGGCCCGACTCCATGACCAGAATGCGGTTGGCCCGCTCGATCGTCGACAGACGGTGCGCGATGACGAGCGTCGTGCGGCCTTTCATCAGCGTTTCCAATGCGGCCTGCACGTGACGCTCGGATTCCGAATCGAGCGCCGAAGTGGCTTCGTCGAGAATCAGGATCGGCGCGTCCTTGTAAATGGCGCGCGCGATGGCCAGCCGCTGGCGCTGGCCGCCCGAGAGCATCATGCCGTTGTCGCCGACCAGCGTCTCGATGCCGTTGGGCATGGCTTCGACCGTGTCCCACAGGTTGGCCGCGCGCAGCGCCGCCTTGACCTTCTCCGGATCGGCCACCTGACCATAGGCCACGTTGTTCGCCACGGTGTCGTTGAACAGCACGACGTCCTGGCTCACCATGGCGATCTGGCTGCGCAGCGCCTGCAAGCTGTATTCGGGCAACGCCACGCCGTCGACCAGAATCGCGCCGCCGGTCGGATCGAAGAAACGCGGCAACAGATTCACGAGCGTGGTCTTGCCGCTGCCGGACGGACCCGCCAGCGCGACCATCTCGCCCGGCGCCACCTTGAACGACACGTGGTCGAGCGTCTGCCGGTTGTGCGTCGCGTTGGTGCCGTAAGTGAACGATACGTCGCGGAACTCCACCGCGCCGTTGGCGCGCTCCAGCGGCTTGCCGCCGCCTTCCGGCTCGGACGGTTCGTCGATCAGACCGAAGATCAGTTCGCACGCCGTCATGCCGCGCTGCAAAGGCTGGTTCACGTCCATCAGATGCTTGAGCGGCGAGATGATCAGCAGCATCGACGTGACGAACGCGACGAAGCCGCCCACCGTGGTTTGATCCGACGACGACTGCACCACGGCAATCGTGATGACCACCGCGAGCGCGATCGACGCGAGAAACTGCGTCAACGGCTGAGCGAGACCGCCAGAGACGGTCATGCGCATCGCGTAGCCACGCAGACGCTTGCTCATCGACGCGAACCGGTCCATTTCGTATTGCTGGCCGTTATGCACCTTGACGACCTTGTAACCGCCCACCGTCTCTTCGACGATGTACGACAGTTCGTTGGTCAACATCTGATGCTCACGGTTCAGGCGCCGCAAGCGGCGGTTGATCTTGCCGACCAGCCAGCCGATTCCCGGCAGCAGCACCGCGACGATCAGCGTCAGACGCCAGTTCAGATAGAACAGGTAACCGAGCAGGAACAGCACGGTGAGCGAATCGCGCACCAGCGTGACGAGCACGCTCAGCAGCACGTTGAGAATCTGGTTCACCTCGAACACGATGGCATTGATGACCGTGCTCGCGGTCTCGCGCTGGAAGAACGCGACGCTGGTGTGGATCATGCGGTCGAACATTTTCAGGCGCAGTTCGAGCAGGATCTTGTTCGACACGTAAGCCAGCAGATAGCCGGACGCGTATTGCGACACGCCGCGTATCAGCGCCAGGCCAACCACCGCGGCCGGCACGAGCCACTTGGCGTTGTCCGCCGCATGCGCGCCGAAGCCTTTGTCCAGCAGCGGCTTGAGCAGGGCCGGGATCGCGGCGTCGGTGCCGGCGCTGACCGCCATTGCAACCACGGCGCCGATCAGCACCCAGATGAGCGGCTTGATGAACGGCCACAGCCGCCGCATGACGACGGCGGGCGACGAGCCCTCACCTGAACCGATGGTTTTGCTTAACGTTGGCTTCGCGCTCAAGGAATCCTCTGGAATGCGGGACGGCGTTCACGCGCGGGACGGGATGTCGGCCGCGTGGAATATCAAAAACAGCATTGTAAACGCTGGCGATGACCACCGGCGCTTACCGGTCGTTACCTCGGCGCAAGGGCCACACCGCCCTGCAGCCGGATCATGACGCTGTGTATACTTGCGCGACCCCAGGCAGCACGGCACCTCATCGACAGGCAACTCAGGTATGCAAGAAATCACCCTTGGCGTCGCCATCATCACGAAAAATGCCGCGGCGCGGCTCGCGGAATGCCTGCAAGCCGTGGCCTTCGCCGACGAGATCGTCGTGATCGACGGCGGCAGCACCGACGGCACCGCCGGGATCGCCCGCTCGCACGGCGCGCGCGTCATCGATCAGGCCGACTGGCCGGGTTTCGGCCCGCAGAAAAACCGTGCGGTGGAGGCGCTCGGCACTCAATGGATTCTTTCGATCGACGCCGACGAAATCGTCACGCCCGAACTCGCGGCAGCCATTCGCGCGGCAATCGCCGCGCCCACGGCGGACGTCTACGCGGTCGATCGGCTGTCGAGCTTTTGCGGCCACTGGATTCATCACAGCGGCTGGTATCCGGACTGGATTCCGCGCCTCTTCAAACGCGGAGCCGCGCGCTTCTCCGACGACCTCGTGCACGAACGCCTCGTGTTCGACTCGCCGGCGCAACGTCTGAGCGGCAAGCTCATGCACTACTCGTACGAAGACTTCGAAGGCGTGTTGCGCAAGCTCGACGCCTATTCGACGGCAGGCGCGCTGCAGCGTCATGCGGCAGGTCAGCGAGGCAGCTTCGGCAAAGCCGTGGGACGCGGCATCTGGGCGTTCCTGCGAACCTACCTGCTGCGACGCGGATTTCTCGATGGCCGCGCCGGTTTCATGATCGCCGTGTTCAATGCAGAAACGGTGTACTACCGCTTTCTGAAACTCGCGCGTCTGGCTGAAAAACCGCAGCGTTGATTGCGCGAAAGCACGGGCGCTAGTGCCGGGGAATAATTGAAGTCGATCGGCCCACGCTGCGCGCGGGCCGATGGCAGATCAGTACACGATCTCGATGGAGCTTCCGGCGAATTCGCCGCGCAATGCCGCGAGCAATTCGTCCGTGGGTTTGACGCGCCACGCGTCGCCCAGACGCATTTCGCCTTGCGCGTTCTCGCTGCGATACACCACTTGCACGGCGAGTCCGTTCGGAATCTGCACGGGCTGACGCTGACCACCACCGTAGCCACCGCCGTTGCGCCCGCCTGCCCCGCCGCCTCCGCGCGACGACGCTGCCGGCGCTGGCGCGGCCTGCGGCTCGTCCTTACCTGCGCTGTGGGCTTCGAGCACGCGCCGCAACGCCAACGCGTCGGCATTGCCGTTCATCTGCACCTTGACGGCTTCCGCGTAACGGCAACGCGCACGGCCCAGATCCATGACCGTTTCGACAGTAAAGCGAATACCGCCCGTGAACGCGTCGTTGCGCGCCTGACCTTGCACGACCAGCAGTTCGTCTTCCTTGAAAAGCTGCTTGTGCGCTTCGAATGTCTCGTTGAAGACGGTCACTTCGCACTGACCCGTGCCGTCGTCGAGCAACGCGATCAGCATCTTGCCGCGCTGGGTCATCTGCGTGCGCAGCGAAGCGATCACGCCCGCAACCAGCTTGTCGCGCCCTTCCTTCAATTCGCCGATCTTCTGACGCACGAAGCGTCGCACTTCGTCTTTATAGGCGTCGAACAGGTGGCCCGACAGATAGAAGCCGAGAGCAGCCTTCTCTTCCTGCAGCTTTTTCTTTTCCGGCCATTCCGGCTCGTCGACCAGTTCGTGACCTTGCGACGGCGCGTCGCCCATGTCGAACAGGCCAGCCTGCATGGCGTTGGCGCTCGCCTGCTCGGCCGCTTCCATGGCGAGCGAAACGGACGCGATCAATTGCGCGCGATTGGCGTGCAGCGTGTCGAACGCACCCGCGCGGATCAGCGCTTCCACCGTGCGGCGATTCACCACGCGACGGTCGATGCGATTGCAGAAGTCGAAGATGTCGATGAACGGACCTTCTTCGCGCGCGCGCAGGATTTCTTCGATTGCGTTCTGGCCGCTGCCCTTGATCGCGCCGAGACCGTAACGAATGGTTTTCGAGCGCTTGCCGTCGGCTTCCGCCACCGGCTCGAAACGGTACGCGGACAGATTGATGTCCGGCGGCAGCACGGCCATCTTGTTCGTGAGACAGTCTTCGAACAGGATCTTGACCTTGTCCGTGTCGTCCATGGCGAGCGACATATTCGCTGCCATGAATTCAGCCGGATGGTGGGCCTTGAGCCATGCCGTGTAGTACGCGAGCAGCGCATACGCGGCCGCGTGCGACTTGTTGAAGCCGTAGCCCGCGAACTTCTCCATCAAGTCGAAGATTTCGTCCGCTTTCTCGCCGGTCAGCCCGTTTTTCGCGGCGCCCTGACGGAACAGCTCGCGATGCTGAGCCATTTCCTCGGCCTTCTTCTTACCCATCGCGCGACGCAGCAAGTCGGCGCCGCCCAGCGAGTAGCCGCCGATGATCTGCGCCATCTGCATCACCTGCTCCTGATAGACCATGATGCCGTAGGTCTCTTTCAGAACAGGTTCAACGCGCGGATCGGGATACTCCACCACTTCGCGGCCGTGCTTACGCGCGCAGAAGCTCGGGATCAGGTCCATCGGACCCGGACGGTACAACGCGACGAGCGCGATGATGTCTTCGAAGCGGTCGGGCTGCGCGTCTTTCAGCATGCCCTGCATGCCGCGGCTTTCAAGCTGGAACACCGCGACCGTATTCGCTTTTTTGAGGATCGAGAACGAGGCGGGATCGTCCAGCGGAACCTGCGCGAGCGACCAGTCCTGCTTCGACGGATCGAGTCGGCGAATGTAGCGCTCGGCCCAGTCGAGGATCGTCAGCGTGGTCAGACCCAAAAAGTCGAACTTCACGAGGCCGACGGCTTCGACGTCGTCCTTGTCGTACTGACTCACGACGCCGCTTTCGTCACCCTGTGTGTACAGCGGGCAAAAATCTGTCAGCTTGCCGGGCGCGATCAGCACGCCGCCCGCGTGCATGCCGACGTTACGCGTCAGGCCTTCCACCCGTTGCGCCAGTTCGAGCAGCTGGTGCACTTCGTCTTCGTTGTCGAAGCGCTCCTGCAGCAGCGGCTCTTCCTTCATCGCGTCGGCAATGGTGACGTGCTTGCCCGGCTTGAACGGAATCAGCTTGGCGATACCGTCGGTAAACATGTAGCCGAGATCGAGCACGCGGCCGATATCGCGCACCGCCGCCTTCGCTGCCATCGTGCCGAACGTGGCGATTTGCGAGACCGCGTCCGCGCCGTACTTTTCCTTCACGTACTGAATCACGCGGTCGCGGCCGTGCTGACAGAAGTCGATGTCGAAGTCGGGCATCGACACGCGTTCCGGATTCAGGAAACGCTCGAACAGCAGGTTGTAGCGCAGCGGATCGAGGTCGGTCACGCCGAGCGCGTAGGCCACCAGCGAACCGGCGCCCGAACCCCGCCCCGGACCGACCGGCACGCCGTTGTTTTTCGCCCAGTTGATGAAGTCCGCAACGATCAGGAAGTAGCCCGGAAAGCCCATCTTGATGATCGTGCCGCACTCGAATTCGAGCCGCTCGTAATACGTGGCGCGTTGCGCGGCGCGCTCCGCTTCGTCCGGATACAACTGCTCGAGTCGTTTTTCCAGGCCCTCTTTCGACAGATGCACGAGGTAGTCGTCGAGCGACATGCCGTCGGGAGTGGGAAAGAGCGGCAGCTTCGGCTTGCCGAGTTCGAGCGTGAGGTTGCAGCGCTTGGCGATCTCGACCGTGTTGGCGAGCGCCGAGGGAATGTCCGCGAACAGCGCGGCCATCTGCTCCTGCGTATGAAAATACTGATCGGCCGTGAAGCGTTTCGAGCGACGCGGGTTCGCCAGAATGTCGCCTTCGGAAATACACACGCGGGCTTCGTGCGCGGTGAAATCGTCCGGCGTCATGAACTGCATCGGGTGTGTGGCCACCACCGGCAATTTCAGCGACGCCGCGATTGCGACCGCCTGCTGCACGTATTGCTCGCCGCCCGGCTGACCGCTGCGCTGCAGCTCGATATAGAACGCGTTCGGAAACACCTTCGCCCAATGCTGCGCGTTGCGTTTCGCCGCTTCTTCGTTGCCGGCGGCAAGCGCAATACCGACGTCGCCCTGCTGCGCGCCCGACAGCGCGAGCAGGCCTTCGCCAAGGCCGGTTTCGAGCCAACCGGCTTCGACTTCGGCGCGGCCGCGATACTGATTGGTGAGCGAGGCCTTGCTGAGCAGTTCGCACAGATTCAGGTAGCCGCGGCGGTTTTTGACCAGCAGCAGCAAACGCGACGGCTTGTCCCGGTCGTCGGGATTGGTGATCCAGACGTCGCAGCCGGCAATGGGTTTGACCCCTTTGCCGCGGGCTTCCTTATAGAAACGGACGAGGCCGAATGCGTTGCCGAGATCGGTGAGGGCGAGCGCGCCCTGACCGTCTTTGGCCGCGGCCTTGACGATGTCGTCGAGACGCACGATGCCATCGGCAATCGAGAATTCGGAGTGAACGCGGAGATGGACGAAGCGAGGATCTGACATGGGCGACATTGTAACTCCACCCTTCCCGAGATTTCAGGCCAAAACCCGCGCCCTGGCCATTCAGCCTATGGCGAAAACGCGCAGGCCTTGTGCGCTCGGGCCCGGCGAGCGGTGCGAAAAACCGGCGTCGCCCTCCGACGGCAAAACCGGCGTTAGTTCGCCATAATTTGCGCTGCCGCAAGCGGTTAGCCATTGGGCGGAGTCGGACGAAGCGCCCGCTTGAGGGATAATGTGGGTTTCGCCCTATTCGACACGCCGCATGGCGCGCAACGGCAGCATTTAACTCAATGCGCCCCATTTTCGCGCCGCCGGCCGCTTTTACTGCTGGACTCAGATGAATATCG
Source organism: Paraburkholderia sp. GAS199 (assembly GCF_050436585.1). Classification (NCBI taxonomy): domain Bacteria; kingdom Pseudomonadati; phylum Pseudomonadota; class Betaproteobacteria; order Burkholderiales; family Burkholderiaceae; genus Paraburkholderia; species Paraburkholderia sp. GAS199. The sequence goes on from NZ_JBNDMM010000002.1 coordinate 17,944, forward strand.
TCAACCTCTCCGCGTACCATTTCGCGACCATCGAAGACACCGCCGCCTGGCGCGCGCCCGTCACGGAGCGCTGCGACGCGCTCGGCCTGCGCGGCACGGTGCTGCTCGCGCCGGAAGGCATCAACCTGTTCGTGGCCGGCACGCGCGAAGCCGTCGACGCCTTCATGCACTACATCCGCCACGCCCCCCTGTTCGAGGGCAAGTTCGCCAGCCTGCAGTTCAAGGAAAGCCTGTCGGAAAAGCAGCCGTTCCGCCGCATGCTGGTCAAGCTCAAGCGCGAAATCATCACCATGAAAAAGCCGGCCATCCGGCCGGAACTCGGCCGCGCGCCGTTCGTCGACGCCCCTACTCTGAAGCACTGGCTCGACCGCGGCCATGACGACCAAGGCCGTCCGGTCGTGATGCTCGACACGCGCAATGCATTCGAAGTCGACGTCGGCACGTTCGAGAACGCGCTCGATTACCGCATTACGAAATTCAGCGAATTTCCGGAAGTGATCGAACAGAACCGCGCCGATCTCGAAGGCAAGACGGTCGTTTCGTTCTGCACCGGTGGCATCCGCTGCGAGAAGGCCGCGATCCACATGAAGGAAGTGGGCATCGAGAATGTCTATCAACTCGAAGGCGGCATTCTTAAGTATTTCGAAGAAGTAGGCGGCGCGCACTACAACGGCGACTGCTTCGTGTTCGATTACCGTACCGCGCTCAACCCGCAACTCGAGCCCACCGCCACGGTGCAGTGCTTCGGCTGCCGCGCCGTCGTCACGCCGGAAGCCCAGCAGTCGCCGATGTACGTGGCCGGCAAGACCTGCCCGGCATGCCATCCGGACGCCAGGGCGGCGCACGCGGCCTGATGCACCCGGCGTACCGTGGGCGTTTCGCGCCCTCGCCTACCGGCCCGCTGCACTTCGGCTCGCTCGTCAGCGCGCTGGCCAGCTGGCTTGATGCGCGGGCGCATCGCGGTGCCTGGCTGGTCCGCATCGAAGACGTCGACGGGCCGCGCACCGTCCCCGGCGCGGCGCAAGACATTCTCGCCACGCTCGAACGCTTCGGCATGGTCGCCGACGAACCGCCGCTCTGGCAAAGCCAGCGCATGGCACGTTACCGGGAAGCCCTGGAAGCGCTGCAGGCAGGCGGTCTGGTCTATCCCTGCGGCTGCACGCGCAAGGAGATCGCCGATTCCCTGCTGCATGCCCATTCACGCAATACCACACTCGCCTATCCGGGCACCTGCCGAAGCGGCTTGCATGGCAAGCCCGCGCGCGCCTGGCGCCTGCGCGTGCGCGACGGCGACGCAGCCGTGATTCGCTTCGAAGACCGCTGGCAGGGAACGCAAACGCAGAATCTGGCCACCGAGGTCGGCGACTTCGTCTTGCGGCGCGCGGACGATCAATGGGCCTATCAGTTGGCGGTGGTGGTAGACGACGCCGACGCAGGCATCACACACATCGTGCGCGGCGCGGATCTGATGGACTCGACGGCGCGGCAGATCTATCTGCAGCGCTGCCTCGGCGTCGCCACGCCCGCGTATCTGCATGTTCCCGTCGTCGTGAACGATCAGGGCGAAAAACTCAGCAAGCAAAATGGCGCGACCGCGCTGGACGCCCGCGAGCCGCTCGCCGCGTTGAACGCGGCGGCACGGCATCTGGGGCTTGACTTGAACGTGGCAGAACAGCCTACGTTAGAACGTTTTTACGCTGCGGCGACGCTCGCCTGGGCGCAAAAAATGGGCGTGCGCTGAAGGCACGCCAGTCAGCTTACGACGAAGACGACGACTTCCGGACCGGCATGCCGAAGCCGCCCAGCAACGCGGCGAGCGGCTGCTTGGAGGACGACTTCTGCGGAGCCGCGGCAGCACCGTCGGCTTCTTCGATCTTGCGAACCGAAGCGGGCGAAGGCTCGTATGGCTTGAGGAAGAAATCGTCCACCGGTTGAGCGCGATGGTGATGCGGACGGTCGAACGAGCCCGACGACGCAGCGCCCGGACGGCGACGCGCACCGCGCTCTTCACGCCCCTCGCGACCTTCGCTGCGCTCACGGCGCGGCGGACGGTCTTCGTGGTGATGGCGCGGCGGCGCATCCACCGTGAGACGCTGCACGTCCAACGGGCGCTTGATCAGCTTTTCGATGTCGGCGAGCTGCTTCTTCTCGTTCGGGCTGCACAGCGACAAGGCGTCGCCCGACGCGCCGGCACGGCCCGTACGGCCAATGCGGTGCACGTAGTCTTCTGCGTTGAACGGCAGGTCGAAGTTGATTACGGCCGGCAATTCGGCGATGTCCAGACCGCGAGCCGCGACGTCCGTGGCGACCAGCGCCTCGATCTCGCCTCGCTTGAACGCGTCCAGCGCCTGCATACGCTCGTTCTGCGAACGGTCGCCGTGAATCGCGGTGGCGACCACGCCGTCGCGTTCGAGGCTGCGCGCAAGGCGGCTTGCGCCGATCTTGCTGTTGCAGAACACGATGACCTGCTTCAGGTTGCGGTCGCGAATCAGCTTGACCACCGCGCCCGTCTTGTCACCTTCGGCAACTTCGTACACCACCTGCGTGACGTTAGTGGCAGTCGAATTGCTGCGTGCCACTTCAATGGTTTGCGGGTCGCGCAGATACGTGGCGGCCAGCTTCTTGATTTCGCCCGAGAACGTGGCCGAGAACAGCAGCGTTTGACGCTCTTTCGGCAGCAGGTTCAGGATGCGCTGCAGATCCGGCAGGAAGCCCATGTCGAGCATGCGGTCGGCTTCGTCGAGCACGAGAATCTGCACCTGGCCGAGGTTGGCCGTTTTCTGCTGCACGTGATCGAGCAGACGGCCCGGCGTGGCGATCAGGATTTCCACGCCGCGGCGCAGTTGCTCGGACTGCGGATTCATATCCACGCCGCCGAACACCACGGCGCTTCGCAGCGCCGTGTGCTTGGCATACGACTGCACGTTCGCGGCGACCTGGTCGGCGAGTTCGCGGGTCGGCGTAAGGATCAGCGCGCGCACCGGATGGCGGGCGGGCGAAGCGCTCGTGCTGGCGTGCGGCAACAAACGCTGGATGATCGGCAGCGAGAAGCTCGCGGTCTTGCCGGTGCCGGTCTGCGCGGCGCCCATCACGTCACGGCCGGCCAGCACGACGGGAATCGCTTGCGCCTGGATCGGCGTAGGCGTGGTGTAGCCCGATTCTTTGACGGCTTTCAGGATATCGGGCGCGAGGCCGAATTGATCAAAAGTCGCAGTGCTGGGCGTGACGGCTGTGTCGGACATGGTGGCTTTCGCTAAAAATGCGCTTGGCGCGGTGCGCGCGGCAGCGGTCGGAACCGCAGAGGGCATCGTGATGAAGGCGGAGCCACGGCGTTCCGCACGGGACCCGTCAGGATTGCGGGAAAAATGCGGCCGGCTCCGGCCGGCGGAAACACCCGCCGGAAAGGCCGGTATTGTAGCACTTCAGCAAAAACACTCATGGCGCTGCTGCCGGCTTTCTGCTTACGACGGCGAAAGCCGGCCGGCGCAGCGCCCGGCCGCGACTCGAAGCCGGGCGACCGGACAGACCGTCGCCGGCCCGCAAGCGCCCCCGCTGGCGAGCGTAAAGCGCCCAGACGACACTTATATGACACGTTCCGGCAAAAGCCCGGCCGCGCTCATCACCGCTGTCACCACGTCTCGCGCATCACCATCAGGCGCAACTCGGTCATGTCTTCGATCGCGTAACGCACGCCTTCGCGGCCGAGGCCGGAATCTTTCACGCCGCCGTACGGCATATTGTCGACCCGGAACGAGGGGACGTCGTTGATGACCACGCCACCCACTTCGAGCAGGTCCCACGCGCGATGCGCGTGCGCGAGCGAGTCGGTGAAGATACCGGCTTGCAGGCCGAAATCGCTATCGTTGACGGTGGCGAGCGCGGCGTCGAAATCGTCGAAACGCTCCAGAATGGCGACCGGGCCGAAGGCTTCCTTGCGGTAGAGATCGGTGTCGCGCTTCACGTTTTCGAGCAAGGTGGCCTCGAACATCGCGCCGTCCACCTTGCCGCCCGCAACGATGCTCGCGCCGGCCTGCACCGCGCTTTCCATCCAGCCGGCGAGGCGATTGGATTCCGACTCGGAGATCATCGGTCCGACGAAGGTCTTTTCGTCTTTCGGATCGCCCATCACCAGCGACTTCGTTTTCGCAATCAGCTTCTCGCGCAGCGCGTCGTAAAGCTTCGTGTGCACCAGAATTCGCTGCACGCCGATGCAGCTCTGCCCCGACTGATAGAACGCGCCGAACGCGAGCCGGTCGACCACATAGTCGAGCTTGTCGCCCTGATCGCCGTCGACGATCGCCGCCGCGTTGCCGCCCAGTTCCAGAATGACTTTTTTCTTGCCGGCCTTTCTTTTCAGTTCCCAACCGACCGCCGGCGAGCCGGTGAACGACAGCAGCTTGAAGCGCTCGTCGGTCGTGAACAGATCGGCGCCGTCGCGATGGGCCGGCAGAATGGAAAATGCGCCTTTCGGCAGATCGGTTTCCGCCAGAATCTCACCCATGATGAGCGCGCCGACCGGCGTACGGCTTGCCGGCTTCAGCACGAACGGCACGCCGGCCGCGATGGCCGGGGCGACCTTGTGCGCGGTCAGATTCAACGGGAAATTGAACGGCGAGATGAACGAGCACGGCCCGATCGGCACGCGCTTCACGTAACCATGATAACCCTTCGCGCGCGGCGAAATCTCCAGATTCACGATCTCACCGTCGATACGCACCGACTCCTCGGCCGCCACCTTGAAGGTGTCGATAAGGCGCGTGACTTCGCCGCGGGAATCGTTGATCGGCTTGCCGGCCTCGATACACAGCGCGAGCGCCAGTTCGTCGTAACGCTCGCGAAAACGCTTCACGCAATGTTCCAGCACGGCCTGGCGTTTGAACGGCGGAAACGCCCGCAACGCAGGCAGCGCCTCGACCGCATGGCCGATCGCCTGGTCGATCGCTTTCGCATCGGCCATCGCCACACGGGTGGCCACTTCGCCGCTGAATTTGTCAGTCACTTCGAGATCGGTGTTGGCGGCCACCGCCTCGTTGGCGAGGTAGTACGGGTAAGTCTTCTGCAACATGATGCGCGTCTCCTTTCCCTGACTTCATGAACTCACAGTTGCGCCGAAAGCCGTTTGATCTCGCGATTGAGCACGCGTTCGTTGTCCGAGTAGTCGATCGGCAGATCGATCACGTGCACACCCGGCGTGACGAAGCATTCGCGCAGAAGCGGCGCGAACTGTTCCGCCGATTCGATGCGATGCCCCTTCGCGCCGTAACTTTCTGCGTACGCGACGAAATCCGGATTGCTCAGCGTCATGCCGTAATCGGGGAAATTCATGTTTTCCTGCTTCCAGCGGATCATGCCGAAAGCGTCGTCGCGCAGAATCAGAATCACCAGATCGAGCTTCAGACGCACCGCCGTTTCCAGCTCCTGCGAATTCATCATGAAGCCGCCGTCGCCGCACACCGCGATCACCTTGCGGTCCGGATGCACGATCTTCGCGGCGATCGCGGACGGCAAACCCGCGCCCATCGACGCCAGCGCATTGTCGAGCAGCAGCGAATTCGGTTCGTGGGCGCGGTAGTAGCGCGCGAACCAGATCTTGTACATGCCGTTGTCCAGACACACGATGCCGTCCACCGGCGTGGTTTCGTACACGTCGTTGACGATACGCACCGGGTACATCGGAAAACGGTCGTCGTGCTGGCCTTTCACGAGATGCGCCTCGAAGTGTTCCTTGATCTCCTTGAAGCGCGAGAAATCCCAATGCTCCTTGCGCTCCTTGAGACTTTCCTTGAGTTGCCAGACGGCATTCGCGATATCGCCGACCACTTCGATCTGCGGGAAATACACCGTGTCGACTTCCGCGCCGAGGAAGTTCACGTGGATCACCGTCTTCTCGCCCGCGTCGCCGCTGCGCATGAAAAACGGCGGCTTTTCGATGACGTCGTGACCGACGTTGATGATGCAGTCGGCGTGATCGATGGCGCGATGGACGAAATCGCCGTCCGACAAGGTGGCGTTGCCGAGCCACATCGGGTGCGACTCGTCGATCACGCCCTTGCCCATCTGCGTGGTGAAAAACGGAATGCCGATCTGGTCGACGAATTCGCGCAGCATCTTCGTCGTGGTTTTGCGGTTTCCGCCCGCGCCGATCATCAGCAACGGATGCTTCGCGCGCGTGATGGCTTCGACCGCGTGCGCGACCGCCTTTTCCTCGGCAACCGGACGGCGGCTGAAACTCTTGGGAATCGGGTGGCCGTCGCCCTCTTCGTGCGCGACGTCTTCGGGCAGTTCCAGATGCACCGCGCCGGGCCGCTCTTCCTCGGCCTGACGCACGGCCTCGCGCACGGCCGCCGGAATGTTGCCGATCGACACGATCTGGCGCGTGTACTTGGTGAGCGGCTCCATCATGCGAACCACGTCGACAATCTGGAAATGCCCCTGCTTGCTCGACTTGATCGGCTTCTGTCCGGTGACCATCAGCATCGGCATGCCGCCGAGTTGCGCGTAAGCCGCCGCCGTCACGAAGTTGGTCGCGCCCGGCCCGAGCGTGGCGAGCGACACGCCGACGCGCCCCGTGAGCCGTCCATACGTGGCAGCCATGAAACCAGCGGCCTGCTCGTGGCGCGTGAGGATCAGGCGGATTCTGGAGCGGCGCAGCGATTCGAGCAGATCGAGATTTTCTTCGCCGGGAATGCCGAACACATATTCGACACCTTCTGCTTCCAGCGACTTGACGAACAGATCCGATGCTTTCATGGAGAGTCTCGCTTGATGACACGGACGCGGGCAATGAGCCCCGCCGCTAGAGTCCGGTAACGGACGATCGAAGACGACGACAAAGACTGGCGCGCCATATTGCACACGACGCGCCCGGCGCAGCGCTTACCACGCCGGACAGCTTACTACTCGAACGGGAATGATGCGCGCTCGCGGGCAAAGGCGGGCGGCGGAGAAAAGACGGGGCTCAGCGATTGATGGTCACGCAGTCGGACAGCATGGGCGGGGCGTTCTCGCCGCTCATGCCGTCGTACAGATCGGCACGCGGGCCCTTGGTCCACCACGTATAGCTGCCGGCCTGATACTTCGCGCCGGAAGCCGACATGGTGTTGACGAACAGCAGCTGCTTGCCCTTGACCGGCACCAGCGCGAAGCTTTGACCGTTCGCGGCGTTCCAGTACGTCACCTGAAGAATCTTGCCGGTCGCGCAGGTGTATTTATGGGTCTGACGGTTTTTCGTCTGAATCTCGACGAGCTTCAGCGGCGCGGCCCAGGCGCCGCCGCAAAATGCAGCGAGACTCGCCGCCGTAGTCAACGCAACAAGCCATTTTTTCATGTGACGCCTCGATTGTTGTCGCAGATCAGGCACAGTGCGCGTCGACCGGATCAGGGATCGATGACGTCGGCGCACGCGTCGGTGGGAGCGGCGGCCACGTGCCCGACCAGCGGCACGATCTTCAGTCCCGCCGACGCCACGCGGCACGGCGCGGCGGCGAGGCCGCAGCCGCTCAGCCCGGCGCTCAGCGCGAGCACCGCGGCCAGTGCGCCGAGCCGGGCAAGGCGCCCGGGGCACGATGTTCGACGGAACTTCAGGACCATACGGACCTCTTTGACTTCGATGATGCAGATCGATCGAAGATCGATCGGGTGACGCGCAGCAAAACGCGCTGCGCGCGGACCATCCATGCCGCTTCGGACGCGGCCTTCATGCAGGCCGCGTCACACTACGCGCGCCGACGGCCTTACTTCGTCGACACCGGCCGCACGGCCGCCGCAGCCTCTTTCGCGCGTTCGCGAGCCTGTTCGACGGTGTCGCCGGTGGCAAGCGCCACGCCCATGCGACGTTTGACGAAACTCTCCGGCTTGCCGAACAGACGCAGGTCTGCGTTAGGCACGGCGAGCGCCGCCGCCACGCCTTCGAACGCGATGCCCGCTTCGTCCAGCCCGCCGTAAATGACCGCCGACGCGCCCGGCGCGCGCAGCGACGTATCCACCGGCAAACCGAGGATGGCGCGCGCATGCAACTCGAACTCCGAGAAACGCTGCGAGCAAAGCGTGACCAGCCCCGTATCGTGCGGACGCGGACTCACTTCCGAAAACCATACGTCATCGCCGCGCACGAAAAGTTCCACGCCGAAGAGACCACGGCCACCGAGCGCCGCCGTCACCTTATGCGCGACGTCGCGCGAACGTTCGAGCGCCAGCGCGCTCATCGGCTGCGGCTGCCAGGATTCGACGTAGTCGCCGGCCACCTGAACGTGACCGATCGGATCGCAGAAATACGTGCTGACTTCGCCGCTCGCCGGGTCGATGGCGCGCACCGTGAGTTGCGTGATCTCGTATTCGAAGTCGATAAAACCCTCGACGATCACGCGACCGTGATTCACGCGGCCGCCCGCCATGGCGTGTTGCCAGGCCGGTTCGACGTCGGCCTCGCTCCTGAGCACCGATTGCCCCTTGCCCGACGACGACATGACCGGCTTCACCACGCACGGATAGCCGACTTTGGCGATGCCCGCGCGCAGCTCGTCGAGCGAATCGGCGAAGGCGTACGGCGAGGTCGGCAGGCCGAGTTCCTCGGCGGCCAGACGGCGGATGCCTTCGCGGTTCATGGTGAGCTGGGTGGCGCGCGCGGTCGGGATCACTTCGGCGAGGCCGTCGGTCTCGATCGCGGCGAGCGCGTCGGTGGCGATCGCCTCGATTTCGGGGACGATCAGATGCGGGCGTTCCTGCTCGACCAGCGCGCGCAACGCGGCGCGGTCGGTCATGTCGATCACGTGCGAACGATGCGCGACCTGGTGGCCCGGCGCATTCGGATAACGGTCGACGGCAATCACTTCGACGCCCAGCCGTTGCAGCGCGATGATCACCTCCTTGCCGAGCTCGCCGGCGCCGAGCAGCATGACACGCGTGGAGGAGTCGGAAAGGGGCGTGCCGATCCGTTGGCCGATCTGCATGGGGTCTCCAGATAAAAGTCGGATGAGAGTGGGATTGGGTAGAACACGATGTTAACATGCACACCCCAACGCGTACCCCCATGCGCACCCCGACGTGTACCCCGCCCATTTGGGCTCGCGTGCGGCGAGCCTGGTGCGTTACCCTTACGCCTTCGCCAGTTTGATGAGGAACGACGTCATGCTCCAAAGCTCCTCCACGCGACGTGTTGCGCGCGTCATGTCTCATGCGCGCGCGGCCATCGCCGCGTTGAGCGTCGCCGCGCTTTGCAGCGCCTGTGCGATCCCGAAACATCCCGATTCGGAAGCCCCGGCTCCCGACCCGTTCAACCCCGCCGCAACCCAATTGCTCGACGACACGAGCTGGGTGCTGTCCGGCTGGAAGCAGGCCGACGGAACCGCGCGTGCGATTCCCGGCGCCGACCAGGGCGCGCCGGTCACGCTCGTGCTGTCGACGGCAACCGGTCAGCGGCACGCCAGCGGCTTTTCGGGTTGCAACCGCTACATGGGTTCGTACATGCTAAAAGACGGCAAGCTGAGCTTCGGCACGCTGGGTGGAACGCGTATGGCATGCGCGACGCCGGGCGGCCAGATCGAGGGTGCCTATCTGAATGCGCTGAACCATATCGACCGCACCGGCGTGCAGATGCGCGCGCCGCAGCAGATGCAACTCGTGCTCGATAACGGCGACACGCTCACGTTCGATCGCAGCGCCAAATGAAACAGCGCGCAAACCCAGCGGACAGCCAGGCGCGCCGGCCTGCTGTCCGATTCGACGCAAGGCTCTTTGCGCGTGCCTTCGAAGCGATGCGCTTCGCCGGTTAAACTCGACGGATTGCGTTCGCGCGCGTCCGTCATTCGTTGATGTCTAGTATGCACACGGTAGTTTTCGGCTGGTTCGGCGGGTCGGCCGTCTGGTTCATTCCTCTTTTGTGGCGCCTCGTGAAGTCGGTGCTGCCGGGCGGCGCGGGTCTGCGCGGTCCCGGCACGATCCGCCTGTGGCTCGGCTTCGTCTGCGTGCTGGTGGCGAGTTGCACGCTGGAAGCCTCGCTGATCAATCTGTCCGGCGTGAACGGCTTCGGCCATGCGCTCGCGGCGGGCTTCGGTCACCTGCTCGGCCATATCGGCACGCCGCTCGCGGCGCTGGCGCTGCTCGCGATCAGCCTGCCGTGGCTGATCGATTTCAGTTGGCGCGATGTGCTCGTCTGGGCCGACGGTGCGTTCGGCCTCGGCCTGTCGCTCGGTCAGGCGCGGCGCGACGAAGACGCGCGCCGTCATCGCAGCGACGACGGTTTGCCGCAGCACGTCTCGCCGTCCACCAATACGATGGCGCCGAAAAGCAACGGACGCTACGCGCGCCCGACCGTCTGGCGTCCGCCGGCGCGGGGACGCGGCGCGGCTGCCGGCGCGGCCGGCGTGAGCAGCGCGGCAAATGGCATGAGCGGCATGAGCGGCACGCAAGCGACGCCGCGCGCCGCGAAGGAAAGCTGGCGCGCGGACGCGGCGGCGAAAAACCGTCCCCCGTCCGCGCAGTCGAGCGCGCCGGGCAATGCAGCGCGTCAGGCGCCGCGTCCCTTGCAGCCGCAGCCGCTGAACACCGACAAAGCAGCGTGGCAGCCGACCGAACCGGTCGCGCCGGCCGGCTGGCTGCGCGAGTCCGGCAGCGCGCCGCGCGCATCTGCCGGCGCCGGGCGGTCCGCTGCGCCGACAGCCGCCCCGGCCACTGCAAACTCCGCAACCTCCGCGCGCGACGGCTCGCCGGTCGGACGCCGCTCGGTCGGCGAACAGCGAACCGCGGGGTCGGCCGTTGGCGCCGGGCTGGGGCTCGGCGTTGCCGCTGGCGCGGGTCTCGGTGCAACGGGTCTGGCCGCTGCGGGCACGGCGTCGGCGGCCGGCACGCATGCCTCGCTCGCCGCAGCCGCAAGCACGGCCGCACGGGCCACGACGACGGCTGCCGGCGCTATGTCGCCAGCCGGCACGAACGCCGGTCGTCCCATGTCGACGTCGGCGACGCACGGCGCGTCCCCGACGAACGCGCGCGCCGCCACGGCTCGCCAACCGTTCGCCTCCGCGCCTCGCGCCGAGATCGCACCACCGCGAGCGAGCACAGGCCGGCCGGTTTCGCCCGCCCCGAGCTACACGCGTCCGATGCCGAACGCGCGTCGGACCACCCCGCCGCCGAGCGTGCAGGAAACCTTGCGCAGCATCGCGGAGAACGCCGCGCGCTGGACCGACATCGCCGGCGTGAGCCTCGCCCGCAGCAGCGGCGCGGAGAACGTCAAGGCGATCACGCAGTCTCCGGACGATGCGGCCTCGAGCGACGGCCGGATCGAAGCTGCGCACGCCGAAACCGAGGTCAATGCGCCTGGCGAGCAAGCCTCCTTCAACGCGCCGCAGACCGACGCATCGTTCGACGCAGAGAAAGTCGAAGCGGCAGATGCTGCTGCACGAGAGGCGATGGCGCATGCCGCGCCGCAGACGAACCCGGCATTGCAAGCGTCGCCCGCCGACGTTGCCTCGACGGCTTTGCCTTCGACTGAACACGTCCAACACGCCGAGCCGGTGGTGCAGTGGCCGATCGAGCCGCCTGTCATTCAGCCGCCGTTGGCGTCGGTTGCGGCTCCGGTTCTGGCGGCCGAGGTTGTGCCCGAGGTTGCGTCTGAAGTTGCGCCCGAAGTTGCTTCCGAGGCCGCAGCCGCCACGACGCCTGCGGTTGCCTCATCGTCTTCGTCTTCGTCTGCGGCCGCGTCGCCCGTTGCAGAACCGGTCGCCCTCGCGCCCGTCGTGACCTCGACGCAAAAGCCGACACCGACGCCCACGCCGTTCCAGATCTTCGCCGCGCAACTGGAAGCCGATCCGGAGCCGACCTTCGTCGATGAAGCAACATCAGCGGAACACGTTTCTGCGGATCAGCCGGCCATCGAAGCTCACGCTCCTACGCCTGCCGTTACGGAACGCGTCGCGACAGCCGCTACGGCGAGCCCATCGACGCCCGCGGTTGCCCCAGTCGAACCGCAAGGCCAGCACGCTGGAAACCCGGTCGCTACCCCTGCCGCGCCGGTCGCCGAAGTCGTATTCGCGAAACCCCTGGCGCCTTGGGAAGCCGAAGCCGACGCCGTTTCCATCGCATCGCAGCACGCGCCGGAATTGCCCGTCCGCACGACACTCGTCGCCGACCCTACTGACCTCGACCACGCACATCCGTCAGAGCCGGCAGCGAAACCCACGGACACCGACGCACACCGGAACGAGCCGTCCGTCCCAGACGCGCCCGCTTCGTCGCAGCCCCCTGCCCTCTCCGACGCAAACAACGCCGTGAGCCAGCCGGGCGCGACCGGACTCGCGCCGGAATCTGCCCAGTCGAACGTCGTGCGCTTCCCTGGCTTCGCCGCCCGCGTCGAAGCTACGCCCGCCGCATCGTTCGCGAGCGAGCCGGAACAGCCGCCCACGACACAGTCGCAGATAGCAGCACCGGCCGAGCTACAACACGAGCAGCAGCACGAGCCGCAGCCTGCCCCGGCCATCCCAAGCGCACCGTACTCCACGTCGCCGACACCGCCCCCCGCGCTACTGCACGACGCAGCGCCGGTCGATCAGTCGACGGAGCCTACCGAGCCCACAGCTGAGCCCACAGCCGAACCCGCCGCGCCCCGCGCTCCGTTGCGCGGCCACAGCCCGACCAACGGCTTCGAGTTTCGCGCGCCGGCCGCGTCGATGGTCGAACTGCCGACGCTCGATCTGCTGGCCCGCGCCGACACCGATGTCGAGCCCGTCTCCGAAGAAAAGCTCATCGAAACGGGCCTGCTGATCGAACAGCGCCTGCAGGAATTCAAGGTGCCGGTGACGGTGGTCGGCCATTCGGCCGGTCCGGTCATTACGCGCTTCGAGATCGAGCCGGCGCTCGGTGTGCGCGGCAGTCAGATCGTCGGGCTGATGAAGGATCTCTCGCGCGGTCTCGGCCTGACGTCGATCCGCGTGGTCGAAACGATTCCCGGCAAGACCTGCATGGGTCTCGAATTGCCGAACGCGAAACGCCAGACAATCCGCCTGTCGGAAATTCTCGAGGCGAGCGTCTATCAGAACTCGCATTCGCAACTGACGCTCGCGATGGGCAAGGACATCACCGGGCATCCAGTGGTCGCCGATCTGGCGAAGGCGCCGCACATGCTGGTCGCGGGTACGACGGGTTCGGGCAAGTCGGTGGCGATCAACGCGATGATCTGCTCGCTGCTCTACAAGGCGACACCCGAAGAAGTGCGCCTCATCATGATCGACCCGAAGATGCTGGAGCTGTCGGTCTATGAAGGCATTCCGCATCTGCTTGCGCCGGTCGTCACGGATATGAAGCTGGCGGCCAACGCGCTCAACTGGTGCGTCGGCGAAATGGAAAAGCGTTACCGGCTGATGTCCGCGGTCGGCGTGCGCAACCTGGCCGGCTTCAACCAGAAAATCCGCGACACCGAGGCCAAGGGCAAGAAGCTCGGCAACCCGTTCTCGCTGACGCCCGAAGCGCCCGAGCCGCTCGCGCCCTTGCCGCTGATCGTGGTGGTGATCGACGAACTCGCCGACCTGATGATGGTCGCGGGCAAGAAGATCGAAGAGCTGATCGCGCGGCTCGCGCAAAAAGCGCGCGCCGCCGGCATCCATCTGATTCTCGCGACGCAGCGTCCTTCGGTGGACGTGATCACCGGCCTCATCAAGGCCAACATTCCGACGCGCGTGGCATTCCAGGTGTCGTCGAAAATCGACTCGCGCACGATTCTCGACCAGATGGGCGCCGAGTCGCTGCTCGGCCAGGGCGACATGCTGTTCCTGCCGCCCGGCACCGGCTACCCGCAGCGGGTGCACGGCGCGTTCGTCGCCGACGAAGAGGTGCACCGGATCGTCGAGTATCTGAAGCAGTTCGGCGAACCGCAATACGAGGAAGGCATTCTCGACGGTCCGGCCACCGACGGCGGCGCGGCGCAAGACCTGTTCGGCGACTCGCCGGAAGCCGAGGCCGATCCGCTCTACGACGAAGCCGTGGCTTTCGTGGTGCGCACGCGGCGTGCGTCGATCTCATCGGTGCAACGGCAACTGCGCATCGGCTACAACCGCGCGGCACGGCTGGTCGAACAGATGGAAACGGCCGGTCTCGTCTCGGCCATGGGTATCAACGGCAGCCGTGAAGTGCTCGCGCCCGGACCGGCGGAATGATTGCCGCGCCTGACGCGCAAACTATCTCGCGCATGACTGCGCAATGAAAAACGGGCCGCTCACATCGTCGAGCGGCCCGCTTTTTATGTGTGTCGAGTTTTGCGGCCCGTGCAAACGCCGCGCCATCCAACGTCATCCCGACGTGACCCCGACACATCGACATACACCGCACTCACGACGGCGGCACCAGCTTGAAATCGACCGGCGAGCCGATATCGATACGCTTCGGGTTCGCTTCGAGCAGACCGCTCTGCTGGTCGCGCCGGAACACGTACACCGTATCGCTATTCTGATTGCCGACGATCAGCCAGTTGCCGGTCGGGTCGATGGCGAACTCGCGCGGCGATTTGCCGAGGCTCGACTGATGGCCCACCTTCTTCAGATGTCCGTTGGTGGGATCGACGGAGAAGATCACGATGTCGTTCGCGTCACCGCGATTCGACGCGTACACGAAGCGGCCGTCCGGCGACAGATGGATCGCCGAGCCACCCACGGCACCCTTGAAGCCGGGCTCGGTGAGTGAAAGCGTTTGCACCTGCGTGAGCTTACCGTCGGCGTAGTCGAAGACGCTGACGGTGCCGGCCAGTTCGCTCGTCAGATAGGCGTGTTTGCCGTCGGCGCCGAACACGAGATGGCGCGGCCCCGTGCCGGCTTTCTCCTGGGTGTAGCGCCAGTCGGTTGGGCCGAACAGACCACGGCTGCCGTCCGGCGTGTAGCGATAGGAATACAGCTTGTCTGCGCCGAGATCCTGCGCGAACAGATAATGGCCGTCGGGCGAGAACACCGTGGAGTGGACGTGCGAGTTGTCCTGCCGTCCCTTTACCGGACCGCCGCCTTCGTGATGCACGGTCAGCACCGAGTTGCCGACCTGACCGTCGGCCTGAAGCGGGAACACCGCGAAGCTGCCGCCAGGATCGGCGGCGACCGAGTAGTTCGCGGTCAGCAGATATTTGCCGTCGGGCGAGAGACTCAGATAGCAGGGATCGTTGCCGTCCGCCGACACCTTGTTGAGAAAACTCAACTGCCCGCTCACGGCGTCGAAGCGGAACGCGCTGATGCCGCCGCGCTGCGAAGCAGGACCGTTATCGCCGGGCAATTCGTTGACGGCGTAGACGAAGCGGCGGTCGCGGCTGACCACGAGATACGACGGGTTGACCGTCTGCGCCACCGACACGCGCGTCGCGTCACCGGTTTTCGTATCGAAGCGATAGACGTAGAGTCCCTCGCTCTTGCCACCGGTGTAGGTGCCGACCAGCATGTCATAGACACCGTCTGCGGGGACCGGGCCGGAATCTTGCGCGAAGGCGTGCGAAGCAACAAGCGAGACCATGAGCACGAAACCTTTTATCATCGAGCGGGCGGCACGCATCGGCACCCGCCGACGTAGCTGCACCGACCTGGATTGAGCGGCGGGAGTAGAAGCAACAGAAAGAAGAGAAGCTGCAACGGAACGTGCATCAACCCGGTCGAAACGGCGCATAAGACCTCCTCATCATCGGCATCTGGTTAATCCGGTTGTCATGGTGTCTCTGGTCTGCCGCGCGGTGGATCGAGCGTCGTTCTTATCGAAGCAAGTATAAAAGCGTTGCACCGGATCATGTAGCCCGGCCGGCCAGCGGCCGATGGTTTGCATGGGTAAGCTTGTCCCGCCCAGCGGGTCATTATTTCAACTCAGCCACACACCACGGAGTATTCATGAACGTCACACTCAGCCTGGGCCCGCTCGTTTCCCTGATCGCCGGCATTCTGATTCTCGTCATGCCGCGTCTGTTGAACTACATCGTCGCGCTCTATCTGATCATCATCGGCATCATCGGGATCTTCGGCGTGGGCTCGTCGCATTTCTGAACGGCCTATGCCGGTTCGGCCGGTTCGCGGACACGCACGAGCGGCGGTCCGCGAACCGCGCGTCGGGAGCAGGAGTGATGGGAGCGGAAAGCGCGCCTTTCCGGGCGAGCACGGACACGCCGCCTACCGGTCGCGGCCTTGCGCAAAAGATGGTCTGAAGCCGACAGCCGACGGTCGGCCTTCGAACGTGTCAGCCGTTCGAAAGTTGTTCGAGGCGCAAGCGTCCCTGCAGCGACAGCGCGCCGACGGCATAATGGCCCTCACCTTCCTGATGACGCCTGAAGCAGGCGCGTTCGATCAGAAAGGCCGCGGTAGCCAGCATGCGGTTGCGGCTCAGACCAAGACGGTCGTGATCGAGCGGCAACATGGAGTCGCCGGCGAGCTGGCTGGCGGCGGAGAGAATCGTGATGCAATCGGATTTCGAAGGGTTCAGCATGGCTATCGTCCCTGGAAACGGCGTTTGCTTGCGCGAAAGAGGTGGGCGGCGCAGTGAAAGGAGCCTTGCAGCCTGGAGGCGCGCAGCGGGAACACCACTTGCAGCCTCGTTGCGCCAGTTCGACACCCGATTGTAGGCATTCGTTCGGCAGATTACCAACTCGCGTTTTGCCGCATGGCGCGGCCACACGATGTGCTGAACCAAAGCGCATCGGCCGGGTCCGGTAATAACAACGACCCAAGCGCGGCGTCCGTGCCGCGCGTAATCCAGACACGCTCATCCATGCCCGCACTTATCGAAGACTATGCGCTCATCGGCGACGGCCACACGGCCGCGCTCATCTCCCGCGAAGGTTCCGTCGACTGGCTCTGCTGGCCGCGCTTCGACTCCGGGGCCTGCTTCGCCGCCCTGCTCGGCACGCCCGAACATGGCCGCTGGCTGATCTCGCCGGTCTCCGACACACCGCCCACCGTCACGCGACGCTATCGCGGCGAAACCCTGATTCTCGAAACCGACTTCGAAACGCCCGAAGGCGCGGTCACGCTCATCGATTTCATGCCGCCCGGCAACGGCTGGTCGGAGATGGTGCGGATCGTGGTGGGCAAACGCGGCACCGTACGTATGCAGATGGAACTCGTGCTGCGCTTCGACTACGGCTTCTCGATTCCGTGGGTGGATCGACTCAAACACGACAGCGGCATCAAGGCGATCGTCGGACCGGACAACGCCGTGCTGCGCACGCCCGTCGAACTGCGCGGCGAGAACATGAAGACGGTCGCGGAGTTCACCGTCAGCGAAGGCGAGCGCGTGCCGTTCTCGCTTGCCTATGCGGCCTCGCATCTGCGCATTCCGCCCGCGCGCGACCCGCATACGTCGCTCGCGCGCACGGAAAACCACTGGCTCGAATGGTCCTCGCGCAGCACCGTCGAAGGCAAATGGGCCGAGCCGATCCGGCGCTCGCTGATTACGCTGAAGGCGCTCGCCTACGAGCCGACCGGCGGCATCGTCGCGGCGCCCACCACTTCGCTGCCGGAACAGCTGGGCGGCACGCGCAACTGGGATTACCGCTACTGCTGGCTGCGCGACGCCACCATCACCCTGCTCGCCATGATGCGGGGCGGCTACTACGACGAAGCGCGCGCCTGGCGCAGCTGGCTCGGCCGCGTGATGGCCGGCGCGCCGGACCAGTTGCAGATCATGTACGGCATTGCCGGCGAACGCCGCCTGCCCGAATTCGAAATCGACTGGCTGCCCGGCTACCAGGATGCCAAGCCGGTGCGCATCGGCAACAACGCCGTCGGTCAGCGACAGCTCGACGTCTACGGCGAAGTGATGAACGCGCTGCATCTGGCGCGCGTCGGCGGACTGCAGGCGGACGACACCGCCTGGAACGTGCAATGCGCGCTGCTCGGCCATCTCGACACGATCTGGCAGGAGCCCGACGAGGGCATCTGGGAAACGCGCGGCGGACGCCAGCATTTCACCTTCTCGAAGGTCATGGCCTGGGTCGCTTATGACCGCGCGATCCAGTCGGCGGAAATGTTCGGGCTCGACGGCCCGCTCGACTCATGGCGCGCCACCCGCGACGCGATTCACGCCGAAGTCTGCGCGAAGGCGTGGAATTCCGAACTCAATGCGTTCTCGCAGTTCTACGGCAGCGACCAGCTCGACGCCAGCGTCCTGCTGCTGCCGATGGTCGGCTTCCTGCCGCCGGAAGATCCGCGCATCAAGGGCACGGTGGCGGCCATCGAACGCGATCTGATGCACGATGGTTTCGTCATGCGTTACCGCACGACCGAATTCGACGACGGTCTGCCGCCGGGCGAAGGCACCTTTCTTGCGTGCTCGTTCTGGATGGTGGACAACCTGGCCATGCAAGGCCGCATCGACGAAGCGCACGCCATGTACGAACGGCTGCTCGCGCTGTGCAACGACGTCGGGCTGCTCGCCGAGGAATACGATCCAGCGGCGGGCCGGCTGGTGGGCAACTTCCCGCAGGCGTTTTCGCACGTGGCGCTGGTGCACACCGGCTTGAATCTGATGAAGCACGAGCAGGAGATGGCTGAGGCCACCGGTCAGCCGCCACATAACGGCACGATGGACGAAGAACTGAAGGCTGCGGCAACTCCCGATGGCAACGCAGCAACATCGCCAGTACCATGATTTAATGACAGTTTGCGCGCTACGAGCGCGCAAATTGCTGCATTGCACAAGTAAGCTATGTTCGATATGATCGATCCGACTGTCGGCCGAAAATCAATGTGCCTACAACCAATACGGCCCGCCACAACGCCACACGCGTGTTTGCGAAGCCTCATGCGAACCGCTTAAACGGAGCACCCATGCTCTACCAATTGCACGAATTTCAGCGGGCGATGCTGAGCCCCCTTACCGCCTGGGCTCAGGCAGCGTCCAAATCGTTCGCAAACCCGGCCAGCCCGCTGGCCTATGTGCCCGGCGCGACGCGTCTTTCGGCCGGTTACGAACTGCTCTACCGGCTCGGCAAGGACTACGAGAAGCCCGAGTTCAACCTTCACCAGATTGTCAAAGACGGCCATAACATTCCGATCATCGAACAGACGATCGTCGAGAAGCCGTTTTGCCGCCTGATGCGCTTCAAACGTTTCGCCGACGACAGCGATGCCGTAACCCAACTGAAAGACGAACCGGTGGTGCTGGTCTGCGCGCCGTTGTCGGGACACCACGCCACGCTGCTGCGCGACACCGTTCGCACGCTGTTGCAAGACCACAAGGTCTACCTGACCGACTGGATCGACGCGCGCATGGTGCCGCTCGAAGCGGGCGAGTTTCATCTGGACGACTACGTCGCCTACATTCAGGAGTTCATCCGCCATATCGGCGCGAAGAACCTGCACGTCATCTCCGTTTGCCAGCCCACCGTGCCGGTGCTCGCCGCCATTTCGCTGATGGCGAGCCGCGGCGAAGACACGCCGCGCACCATGACCATGATGGGCGGTCCGATCGACGCGCGTAAAAGCCCGACTTCGGTCAACTCGCTGGCCACCCAGCACTCGTACGAATGGTTCGAAAACAACGTGATCTTCACGGTGCCGCCGAACTATCCGGGCGTGGGTCGCAAGGTTTATCCGGGCTTCCTGCAGCACACCGGTTTCGTCGCGATGAATCCGGAGCGGCACGCCGCTTCGCACTGGGATTACTACCAGAGCCTGCTGCGCGGCGACGAAGACGACGCCGAAGCGCATCGCCGCTTCTATGACGAGTACAACGCCGTCCTCGACATGGACGCCGATTACTACCTCGACACGATCCGCGTGGTGTTCCAGGAATTCCGTCTGGCCGAAGGCACGTGGGAAGTCGCCGGCGAACCGGTGCGTCCGCAGGACATCAAGACCACGGCGCTCTTCACCATCGAAGGCGAACTCGACGATATCTCCGGCGACGGCCAGACCTACGCCGCGCAGGATCTGTGCAGCGGCATTCCGGAGAAAGACAAGCGTCACTTCACCGCGGAAAAATGCGGCCATTACGGCATTTTCTCGGGCCGCCGCTGGCGCACCATCATCTATCCGCAGTTGCGCGACTTCATCCTCGAGCACAACAAGGCGCCGAAGGCTGCGAAGGAAAAAGCCGAAGCCTGAGTGCAACCGGCGAGCAGCGACGAACAACGGCCTCTTCGGAGGCCGTTGTCGTTTGTCAGGATGCCAAAATCTCGTCGCGAAACGCGAGATGCAATGCGAGCGCCGCCCTACTTTCGCAACAGGAACGCCAGCAGCAACTCGGTGTTCATCTGGATCACTTCGCTGCGTTCGCTCGCGCTACTGAAATCGCGGCCGAGGGTCGCTTCGAGCGTGAAGCGATTCGACACGATGTAGTAGCCCATGCCAGAGAGCGTGACGTAAAAGCGCAGCGGGTCGACGTTGGTGCGAAACAGTCCGGCGCGCTGGCCGCGCTCCAGAATGCTGCCGAGCGTGGCAACGATCGGCGAGATCATTTCGCGGATGCGTGTCGACTTCTGCATGTAGCGTGCCTCATGCAGATTCTCGTTGTTGATGAGCCGCAGCAGTTCGGGATGGTCGCGGTAATAGTCCCACACGAAATGCGCGAGACGCGTGACCGCTTCCACGGGTGCAATGCCGTTCAACTCGAGCGTGCGCTCCGCCTCGTTGAGCGCGCTGAACGCGTGCTCGAGTACGGCAGTGAACAATTGCTCCTTGCTACCGAAGTAGTAGTAAAGCATGCGCTCGTTGGTTTCCGCGCGGCGAGCGATCTGATCGACGCGCGCGCCGAATAGCCCACCATTTGCAAACTCTTCGGCCGCCGCAAGCAGAATGCGGCGCCTCGTGCCTTCAGGATCTCTTTTGATTTTCGGCTGATTCATGGTGGCATCGTCTTCGTGAGCCGCGTTATCCGGATCGCACCGTCGGCCTCTCTCGGGCCTTGCACCAACGGCACTGAACGGGCTGGTTGAGGGAATACCCTTCTGCGGTCTTTCGAAAAAAGCGCTTCGATTATGGCACACGGATTGCGGATAGCAATTGGGGAAATCGGCGATAATGTGGCATTTAGTTCAAGCCTAGCGCCCCCACATACTCGTCGCCAATCGCGCCTCAATCGTTGTCCGGTTTTGCCTGGATTGATGCGTGTTTGCGCGCCATAGCCGCGCTTTTGTGTTGCCCCAGGTCTGCCTCGCGTGTTGTCAACCGCGTCGCAGGCCGTGCGGCCACGAGGCAAGCCACAACGTCGTGACCGTGACCGATTCCAGAACACTCGCAGACCGCATCGAAGATCTGCTGCCCCAAACGCAATGCACGAAGTGCGGGTATCCCGCATGCCGCCCGTACGCCGAAGCCGTCGCGAGCGGCGCAGCCAATTACAACCAGTGTCCGCCCGGCGGCGCAGAGGGCATTGCCCGGCTTGCCGCGCTGCTCGGCAAGCCGGTGATCCCCCTCAATGTGACCAATGGTGTCGAACGGCCGCGGCCGCTCGCCGTGATCGACGAACAAGTTTGCATCGGCTGCACGTTGTGCATGCAGGCATGTCCAGTCGATGCAATAGTTGGCGCACCGAAACAGATGCACACCGTCATTGCCGAGCTATGCACGGGCTGCGACCTGTGCGTGCCGCCCTGCCCGGTGGATTGCATTGCGATGCCGGCCGTCACCGGTGAAGCCACCGGCTGGGACGCATGGAGCCAGAGCCAGGCCGACGCGGCACGCGAACGCCACGAGCGTCGCGAGGCGCGTCTTGCGCGCGAGCGTGAAGCGGCCGAAGCACTTGCTGCAGCGCGGCGAACCGCTGCCGCTACGCCCGCTGCGAATGCCTCCGCCGCGCCCGCGGCGGAGGCCGCAACCGGCGGCAGCTCGCAACCCGACGCCGAAGCCAACGACGCCGCCGCAAAAAAACGCGCCATCATTCAGGCGGCGCTAGAACGCGCGCGCCAGAAGAAAGAGGAACTGGCGGCCAAGGGCCAGGCGCCGCTCAATACCGAACGCGTCAGCGCAGACGTGCAGGCGCAGATCGACGCCGCCGAAGCGCGCCGCCGCCGTCTCGGTCTTGCGAAAGACGACGCCGACACGCCGCCGTCCAAACACTGAGCTTCGATATCCTGACTTTTCCAACGCGCTGCTAGCCGGTTTTTCTAGCCGCTTCCAGGCCACATTCAACCCGCATCCCACTTTCACGCCGCGCATGAACGCGAACAAACGCCGCGCCATCTACGAGACCTTGCAGAGTCTCAACCCGCATCCGACCACCGAACTGGAGTACACCTCGCCGTTCGAACTGCTGATCGCCGTGTTGCTGTCGGCGCAAGCCACGGACGTGTCGGTCAACAAGGCCATGCGCAAGATGTTCCCGGTCGCGAATACGCCGCAAACCGTGTTCGACCTGGGTGAAGAAGGCGTGACGGCGTACATCAAGACGATCGGGCTGTATCGCACCAAGGCGAAGAACGTGATCGCCACGTGCCGGATTCTGCTCGACCAGTACGGCGGCGAAGTGCCGGAAGATCGCGAGGCGCTGGAGAGTCTGCCGGGCGTCGGACGGAAAACCGCCAACGTGATCCTGAACACCGCGTTTGGCCACCCCACCATCGCCGTCGACACCCATATCTTTCGGGTTGCCAATCGCACCGGCCTCGCGCCCGGCAAGGATGTGCGAGCGGTCGAAATCGCGCTGGAAAAATTCACGCCGCCCGAGTTCAGACAGGACGCTCACCACTGGCTGATCCTGCACGGGCGTTACGTGTGCAAGGCGCGCCGTCCGGAATGCTGGCACTGCGCCATCGAGCCGTTGTGCGAGTTCAAACCCAAGACGCCGCCGCCGGACCTTTGAGCGAGTGACTCGAATCCGGCCGTAACTCGGCGACACGCTTCGGTGCGCCGCTAGCATGCAATCGGCACGGACGCGTCGCCAGCGCGCGCAGCGGCCCCGGCGTAAAATAGCCGGCTTACACGACGCGCCCAAGCCAAGATGCGCGCGCGTCCGCCCCACACTCAACGCACCGGTCCCACGATGTTCAATCCCAGCCGCGACGAAGTTCGCCTCTTCTTCACCGACACCTGGCGCAAGCAGCGTCAAGGCGAAATTCTGACGCCGCTGGAAGCGATCGCCGCCGACTGGATCGTCGAGCATCCCGAGTATCACGACGACCTCACGCATAGCGAAGCCGCCAAGACTCAGGATTATTCGCCCGAACGCGGCCAGACCAACCCGTTCCTGCATCTGTCGATGCACCTCGCGATCAGCGAACAGTTGTCGATCGACCAGCCCCCCGGCATCCGCGCGGCGCACGACCGGCTCGCCGCGCGCCTCGGCTCGACCCACGAAGCGCAGCACGCCATCATGGATTGCCTCGGCGAAACCATCTGGGAAGCGCAGCGCACCGGCACGCCGCCCGATACCGACGCTTATCTACAACGCATAGAACGCCGCGCCACGCGCGACTGATCCCCGAGCGGCAGCGTCACACGCGAGCGACGCCGGAATGCAAAACACCCCGCCAGAGCGGGGTGTTTGTTTTTTGCGGCGCGCGGCGCGCGGCGAGCTTACTTCTTCTGGACCAGATCGCCGTTCAGCGATTCGACGTAAGCCGCGATATCTTTCATGTCGCTTTGCGACAGACTTTGCACCTGCGCCTGCATGATCGGATTGTTCCGGCCGAGGTGCGGGTTGCCATTGCCCATCTGATACTGACGCAGCGACCAGTAGACGTAATCGGCATGCTGACCCGCCAGCTTCGGATACTCCGGGCTCACCGGCTTGTTCAGATTCACGCCGTGGCAAGCCGCGCAGTTGTGGCTTTCGGCCAGCACCTTGCCGTTGCCGGCGTCGGCCGCGTGCGCGAGATTCGCAGCAACCAGACCGAACACTGCCGCCGACGCGCATGCAGCCTTGAACACCGTGTGGAGTGCCTGTTGTGGCTTATTCATGAATTCTCCTATCCCGCGATTTGATTGCCGAGTGACTGGTTGGACGAGCGCCGCCGATCACTTGTCGGGATTGTTTTTAGAAGAGGAATTTTGCGCTGCGTAGTAAGCAGCGATGTCGGCGATGTCCTGATCGGACAGCGACACGGTGATCGCGTGCATCGTTTCGAAGTGGCGATCGCCCTTCTTGTAGCCATGCAATGCGTTTTCGAGGTATGCCTGATTTTGGCCGCCGAGCTTCGGCACGCGGTAGACCTCGGGGTAGGCCGTGCGGTACTCGGGAATGCCGTGGCAACCGATACACATCGCAACCTTGCCCTGGCCTGCCTTCGGGTTGCCCACGACATCCGCTGCCTGGACACTGACCGTATAACCCGCGAGCACCGAAAGCGCTGCGATCACGACGTGCTTGCCGACGAATTTATTCATAGCATGTAACCTGGCATGAGGGGAAACGGGCGCCCGAAAAGGCAACGGCCCGCGCCGTTCTTCTTATAGGGTAGCCACGCAGGCCAAAAAAATCGGGCTAATTGTACCGCGACGCTACAAAGAACGTCCACCGCGCAAGGCCCGAGGCGGTCTGGCCGGGGCCTGCCGCCGTCCGGCACCGCGGGTGAAACCATACGCGAGCCTGATTCGGTGCAACAGGCCTTCTGACTTATACTGGGTTTTTTCCCAAAAAAGAGCATCTCGCCATGCGTTTCGAAGGCTCATCGCAGTACGTCGCCACGGACGACCTCAAGCTCGCGGTCAACGCCGCGATGACGCTCAAACGCCCGCTGCTCATCAAGGGCGAACCCGGCACGGGCAAAACCATGCTGGCGGAAGAAGTCGCCGCCGCGCTGGGCATGCCGCTGCTGCAATGGCACATCAAGTCCACCACCAAGGCACAGCAGGGTTTATACGAATACGACGCGGTGTCGCGCCTGCGCGATTCGCAACTCGGCGACGAACGCGTCAAGGATATCGGCAACTACATCGTCAAGGGCGTGCTGTGGCAGGCGTTCGAGGCGGACCAGCAAACCGTGCTGCTGATCGACGAAATCGATAAGGCCGACATCGAGTTTCCGAACGACCTGCTGCGCGAACTCGACCGCATGGAGTTCTACGTGTACGAGACGCGCGAACTGGTGCGCGCGAAACATCGGCCGCTCGTCATCATCACGTCGAACAACGAGAAGGAATTGCCGGACGCGTTTTTGCGCCGCTGTTTTTTCCACTACATCAAATTCCCCGACCCGGTGACGATGCAGCAGATCGTCGAGGTTCACTATCCCGGCATCAAGAAGGAACTGCTCGCCGCCGCCATGCAGAGCTTCTTCGAGTTGCGCAACGTGTCGGGCCTGAAGAAGAAACCGTCCACCTCGGAACTGCTCGACTGGCTCAAGCTGCTGCTGGCCGAAGACATTCCGCCCGAAGCGCTGCGCTCGACCGACCAGAAGCAGATCATCCCGCCGCTGCATGGCGCGCTGCTGAAAAACGAGCAGGACGTGAGCCTGTTCGAACGGCTGATCTTCATGAACCGCAACAACCGTTGAGCGCTTTCGCACCGGTCTGCACGGCGTACGCCGCAAAGGACACAGCATGCTGATCGACTTTTTCTATTCGCTGCGCGCCGCCAGACTGCCGGTGTCGGTCAAGGAATACCTGACGCTGCTCGAAGCGCTCAAGGCAAACGTGATCGCGCCGTCGCTGGACGACTTTTATTATCTGGCGCGCATCACGCTGGTCAAGGACGAACAGTATTTCGACAAGTTCGACCAGGCGTTCGGCGCGTATTTCAAGGGCGTCGCGATGGCCTCGGAACTGGCCTTCGACATCCCGCTCGACTGGCTGAAGAAGAAGCTCCAGCGCGATCTCTCGCCGGAGGAAAAGGCGCAGATCGAGGCGATGGGCGGACTCGACAAGCTCATGGAGCGCCTGAAAGAACTGTTCGACGAGCAGAAAGAGCGCCACGAGGGCGGCAGCAAATGGATCGGCACGGGCGGGACGTCGCCGTTCGGCAACGGCGGCTACAACCCGGAAGGCGTGCGCATCGGCGGCGACGCGGGCGGCCAGCGCAGCGCCGTCAAAGTATGGGAAGCGCGCGCCTACCGCGACTACGACGACCAGGTCGAGATCGGCACGCGCAACATCAAGGTGGCATTGCGGCGTCTGCGCCGTTTTGCGCGCGAGGGCGCGGCCGAGGAACTGGACCTGCCCGACACGATCCGCAGCACGGCGGCCAATGCCGGCTGGCTCGACATCCGCATGGTGCCGGAGCGGCACAACAACGTGAAAGTGCTAATGCTGCTCGACGTGGGCGGCTCCATGGACGACCACATCAAGCGCACCGAAGAGCTTTTTTCCGCCGCCAAGGCCGAATTCAAGCATCTGGAGTTCTACTACTTCCACAATTGCGTCTACGATTTCCTGTGGAAGAACAACCGCCGCCGCCACGCCGAGCGCACGCCGACGTGGGACGTCCTGCACAAGTTCACGCCCGACTACAAGCTGATCTTCGTCGGCGACGCCACCATGAGCCCTTACGAAGTGCTTCAACCGGGCGGCTCGGTGGAATACAACAATGCCGAGGCCGGCGCCGTCTGGCTGCGCCGTCTCGCCGACCATTTCCCGCATCACGCCTGGCTCAATCCCGAACCGGAAGGTTTGTGGGCCTACCGCCAGTCGGTCGGCGCGATCCGCGAAGTGCTGGGCCAGCGCATGTACCCGCTCACGCTCGCCGGGCTCGAAACGGCCATGCGTTCGCTGAGCAAGTGAGCTTTCGTCAACCGCCGGCTGCCTGCCTTACCCGTTTCGCGCAATCCGCAGTTTGCAAACCTACTATAAGAACTTTTTTGCATGAGTCCGTCTTCTTCGCCTGATCTGTCGTCTGCCGGCCATCGTATGGGCCCGCTCAAACCGCTCGCCGACACGTCCTTATCCGCCATCGTCGCCGGCTTCGTCGCGATGATGACGGGCTATACCAGCTCGCTCGTCCTGATGTTTCAGGCCGGCCAGGCGGCGCATCTCAGCGATGCGCAGATTTCCTCGTGGATCTGGGCGCTCTCGATCGGCATGGCGGTGTGCACGATCGGCCTGTCGCTGCGCTTTCGCGCGCCGATCGTGATTGCCTGGTCGACGCCGGGCGCGGCGTTGCTGGTGTCGTCGCTGCCGCACGTGGCCTATCCGGAAGCGATCGGCGCGTTCATCGTGTGCGCGGTGCTGCTGACGGTGGTCGGCCTGACCGGCTGGTTCGACACGCTGATGAAAAAAATCCCGGCGGGCATCGCCTCCGCCCTGCTGGTGGGCATCCTGTTCGAGATTGGCATTGAAATTTTCCGCGCCGCGCAGTTCCAGACCGCGCTCGTGCTGACCATGTTCCTCACCTATCTGATCGTCAAACGCCTGGCGCCGCGTTATGCCATCGTCACGACGCTGCTGGTCGGCACGATCGCGGCGGGCGGCCTCGGGCTGCTCGACTTCAGCCACTTTCACGCGGCACTCGCGCATCCCGTCTTCACGATGCCGACGTTCACAGTGGCGGCGAGCGTCAGCATCGGCATTCCGCTGTTCGTCGTAGCGATGGCCTCGCAGAACGTGCCGGGCATCGCCGTGCTGCGCGCCGACGGCTACACCACGCCTTCCGCGCCGCTGATCTCGACCACCGGCATTGCGTCGCTGCTGCTCGCGCCGTTCGGCTCGCACGGCATCAATCTTGCGGCGATCACGGCGGCGATCTGCACGGGTCCCGAAGCGCACGAAAATCACGCGCGGCGCTATACGGCCGCCGTCTGGTGCGGGATTTTCTATCTGATCGCCGGGATTTTCGGCGCGACGATCGCCGCGCTCTTCGCTTCGCTGCCGAAGGCGCTAGTGGTGTCGGTGGCCGCGCTCGCGCTGTTTGGCTCGATCATGAGCGGCCTCGCCAACGCCATGCAGGACGTGAAACAGCGCGAAGCGGCGCTGGTGACTTTCATGGTCACCGCGTCGGGGCTGACGCTGCTGTCCATCGGTTCGGCGTTCTGGGGCCTGGTGGCCGGCGTGCTGACGCAGGTGGTGCTGAACGCGCGGCGTGCCTGACCCGGCTTCGGGCCGACGGAAAATCCGATTCCGCGGATTGCCGACGGCCGATTGAACGGATTGCCAATGGCAAGTGTCAACACTGCATCAGGCGATACGCCATAGAATAGAAGTATCCGGCAGCGTTTCCCGGCACCATGGAGGGGGAACGCTGCAGCGTGACCCGCGGCCACCGGCGCCAGGCTGTTTCTGCGTCCGGCGGCAACCTCATTTCTCCTGAACCACGGCGCAGACGCGCCCTGAAGGCCCGAACATGACAACCGCACTCGAGCAACTCAAGCAATACACCACCGTCGTGGCCGATACCGGCGACTTCCAGCAACTCGCCCAGTACAAGCCGCAGGATGCGACCACCAATCCGTCGCTGATTCTGAAGGCCGTCCAGAAAGACGATTACAAGCCGCTGCTCGAAAAGACCGTCAAGGCGCATGCCTCCAAGCCGGTCGGCGCCATCATCGATCAACTGCTGATCGCCTTCGGCACCGAAATTCTCAAGATCATTCCGGGCCGCGTCTCGACCGAAGTCGACGCCCGCCTGTCGTTCGACACCGAAGCGTCGATCGCCAAGGGCCGCGAGCTGATCGCGCTCTACAAAGACCACGGCATCGGCCGCGAACGCGTGCTGATCAAGCTGGCGTCCACGTGGGAAGGCATCCGCGCGGCTGAAGTGCTGCAAAAGGAAGGCATCCACTGCAACATGACGCTGCTGTTCTCGCTCGCCCAAGCCGCGGCCTGCGCCGAAGCGGGTGCACAACTTATCTCGCCGTTCGTCGGCCGTATTTACGACTGGTACAAGAAGAATGCCGGCAGCGCGTGGGACGAAGCGAAAGACGGCGGCGCCAACGATCCGGGCGTCAAGTCGGTGCGCCGCATCTATGCGTATTACAAGAAGTTCGGCTACAAGACCGAGGTGATGGGCGCGAGCTTCCGCACGCCGGGTCAGATCCTGGAACTGGCCGGCTGCGATCTGCTGACCATCAGCCCGGACCTGCTGCAAAAACTGCAGGACAGCACGGAAAAGGTGGAGCGCAAACTGTCGCCGGATCTCGCGAACGGCGCGGACATCGAACGCGTGCCGGTCGACGAAGCGTCGTTCCGTTTCCTCGTCAACGACGAAGCCATGGCAACCGAAAAGCTCGCTGAAGGCATCCGCGCCTTCGCGGCCGACGCGGTGAAGCTCGAAAAGCTGATCGAAGCACTGCGCTAAAGCGACGCCCGAACGCGCCGGCCATTCGCGGCCGACGCGCCGGCTTACGCGGCCTCCAGCCTGACGGCTCGGGGCCGCGTGTCGTTTACCGATCCGCTTCGCTTCGCGGTTTGGTTACGGGAAGTTGAAAGCCGGATTTGCGGTTCGCTTGCAGGCGCTTTACAGCGGGTTTGCGTGACGGTTTGCAGTCCGCTTGCGGCCCGTTCTGAGGCCCGTTTTGAAGCCCTTTTTACGATTAATTTGCCGCGCGCCTGCAATCCACGCCGCGCCAATCCCGAACCGTTCCGGCACTCGCCGCCCCTACTACAAAACGTCACAAACGCCGCCGCAACGGACGACTACAATCGTCTGCACGCCCGCGGCTTTGCGCCCTCGCACGTTCGTCGTGCGGCGCAGACACATCGCGGCGTGCCCGACCACAGACCCACATTCCGGGAGACGATCATGTACGTTCAGTCCTACGTGTTTTTCAACGGCCGTTGCGAAGAGGCGCTCGATTTCTACACCCAGAAACTCGGTGCGGAGGTCATGATGAAGATGCGTTACAAGGACGCGCCGCCCGACGCGCAGGCCACCATCCGGCCGGGCATCGAAGAAAAGATCATGCACGCCAGCATCAAGCTCGGCTCGACGATCTGGATGGCGTCCGACGGTCACTGCGACCCCGCCGAACCGCCCATGAGCGGCTTCAACATCTCGCTCACGGCCGACTCCACCGAAGCCGCTGAAAAATACTTCAACGCGCTGGCCGAAGGCGGCACCGTCAACCTGCCGTTTCAGCCCACCTTCTGGAGCAAAGGCTTCGGCATGGTGAAGGACCGCTTCGGTCTCGGCTGGATGGTCAGCTCGCCGGAAGAGCAGGCCTAGAGCCACATGTAGCGGCGCCCTCGCCCGCGTCCAGAACCGGAACTAGGTCTTCAGCAAGCTGCGCGAATGGCGCTCGATGTTCCAGTTCGGCTCGGTTTCCAGCAACAGTACGCGCAGGCGGTCCACCTGTTCCGCCAGCCGCTGACCGAGCCAGTACGGGCCTTGCAGATCGGCGGACAAGTCGGGCGCCAGCTGGCAGCTCATCTCGGCAAGCGAGGACGAGGCCGGAATACCGAACTGCGTCGTATGTCCGAAACGCAGACCGCGCGCCATCGCCAGCAGGATGGCGCGCACCGAGCGCACCTGCACCCCGCATTGCTGCGCATACGCGGCACGCGCTACCGCATCCGTGCGCATCAACGGCCCCGTCGCCAGCAACTCGAGCGAACTGAGCACGGCCCGATGCAGGCGCTGGATTTCTTCGAGCTTCGCCTGCGGCACGTCGATCTCCTTGGCCACCGAAGGCATGAGCGAGCGCAATTGCACGAGCTGTTTGTTGATCGCCAGAAAGCGTTTGACCTGCTCGTCTTCGCTGATCGCCTGACCGTCCAGCAGGCCCGTGTAGATGCGCGCGCATTCGCGCAGATTGGCGGCCAGTCCGTAGCGCCACGAATACGTTGCGTGCAGCGGCAAAGCAAATGAAAAAGCCAGTGCGATCACGATACCGATCAGCACGTTCAGCGTGCGCCACAGGCCGACGTCGATCAGGTTGTCGCCGTGACCGGCAACGATGCACATCGTAATGGCCGTGAGCAGGCCGACATAACCGGACGACCCGATCGCGAACCACGCGCATACCGCTGCGGCAATGCACATCAGCGCGTAGGTGAGCGGCAGCGAGCCCGTCAGATTCTGTTCGACGATCAACGCGAGCCCGATCGAGGCGCCGAGCAGCGTGCCGAGCGCGCGTTCCGTCGCTTTCTTGCGGATATTGCCGTGATGCTGCAAGCCGCCGATCACCACCAGCAGCGTGACCGACGACCAGATGCCGTGAGGAATGTCGATGCCGGTCGTGGCGAGAATCGAGACCAGCATGGCGAGGCCGACGCGCAGGCTGTGCAGCACCTTGGCGTGCCGGTAACGGTAGTACGGCGACGTGACCGCGCGCACCATGCGGCTCAAGGCCGAGCGGCGCACGACGTTGCGGCGGACACCGGAATTCGAATCGGTAGAAGCCATAGCGGCTCGACTCTTTGCGTGGGCAGTTCCGCTATCCTGCCCTGGAGTGACCCGCAAACACAAACGCCCACGGATTTTCGTCCGTGGGCGTTGCTTTACGACAATTTCCGGCCGGTGCCGATCGCAGTCGCGATCAGCTTTCCACGACGTCCAGATAGTCTTCCGGACGGGTACGGTCTTCGGCGCGCTGCATGCCGGCCGCGCGGACCAGCAGACTCACCACCACCGACACCACCAGGTTCACGATCAGCGACCATACCGCCGCATAGCCCGGAATGGCCATGCCGAACAGATGGATCGTGAAGATCGAGCCCGCCAGCTTCAGCGAAATCGCCATCCACGTACCGGTTGCAATCCCGACCGCCCAGCCGACCAGCAGGCCGCGGTAGTCGAGCACGCGCGTGTACAGACCGAGCACGATGGCCGGCAACGTCTGGATGATCCAGATACCGCCCAGCAACTGCAACTGGATCGCGTACGTGAGCGGCAGACCGAGAATGAACGCCACGGCGCCGACCTTGACGATCAGCGAGACCAGCTTCGCGACATTGGTCTCCTGCTCGTTCGTCATGTTGCGGTTGACGAACTCCTTGTGGATGTTGCGCGTGTACAGATTCGCGGCCGCGATCGACATGATCGCCGCCGGCACCAGCGCGCCGATACCGATCGCCGCGAACGCCACGCCGACGAACCACGACGGGAAATAATGCAGGAACAAAGCCGGCACCGCGAAGTTCGGACCGAACGCCTTGAAGTACGGCGCGAATTCCGGCATGTCCTTCACGCCCGAAGCCAGGGCCATGAAGCCGAGCAGCGCGAGCAGACCGAGCACCAGCGAATAGGCCGGCAGCATCGCCATATTGCGGCGGATGGTGTTGCCCGACTTCGACGAGAGCACCGCCGTGATCGAGTGCGGGTACAGGAACAGCGCGAGCGCGGAACCCACTGCCAGCGTGGCGTAAGCGCTATAGCCGTTCAGACTCGACACGTCCGGCGCCTTCAACAGCAGCTTGGCGGGCGGCACCACGCTGAAGATGTGCCCGAAGCCACCCAGTTGCGGCGGAATCACGATGATCGCGGCAAAGATGGTGATGTAGATCAGCACGTCTTTGACCACGGCGATCATGGCCGGCGCACGCAAACCCGAGGTGTACGTGTAGGCCGCGAGGATCGCGAACGCGATGATGAGCGGCAGATCGCCCACGAAGCCCTTGGTGTCGAAGCCCAACGCGCCGATCACCACTTCGATCCCGACCAGTTGCAAGGCGATGTACGGCATGGTCGCGACGATGCCGGTCACGGCGATCGCCAGCGCAAGCATGCGGCTGCCATAGCGTGCCGAGACGAAGTCCGCCGATGTCACGTAGCCCTGACGTTTAGCGATGCTCCACAGTTTCGGGAACACCACGAACGCGAACGGATAGATCAGGATCGTGTACGGCAGCGCGAAGAAACCCGTTGCGCCCGCACCGAACACCAGCGCCGGCACGGCGATGAAGGTGTAAGCGGTGTAGAGGTCGCCGCCTAGCAGGAACCAGGTGACGATCGTGCCGAAGCGCCGGCCGCCGAGGCCCCACTCTTCCAGATGCGCGAGATCGCCGCGCCGCCAGTGGGCCGCGATGAAGCCGAGAATCGTGACGCCGATGAAAAACAGAACGAAGACGAAAGTTGCGGTGGCGTTCATTAGCGTGCGCCCCCTTGCGAGCGGCTCGACGTGCCCGAGGAACGGGTCTTGGTCTTGAAGTACACGATCGCCGTGATGATCGCGCTGATCAGCACCCAGAGGAGCTGATACCAGTAGAAGAACGGAAAGTCGAACAGCTGCGGTTCGACCTTGTTATATGACGGCACCCAGATCATCGCGATCCAGGGCAACAACAGCAACCAGAGCCAGTGCTTGCTGGCCTTGTTCGCGTCGGCGTCGTGTGGCATGACGTCTCCTCTTTCCTATTATTGAAATGTTGGCCCGCGGCTCGATGGGTGGTGAACCCTGGGCGGGCGGTCGCCCCGCTTGTGGCTACGGGCGCCCCGAAAGCATCGAAAGAGTATAGGAGCCGCGAACGTGCGGTCAAGCAGGGTGGACCCGAGGCGGCAAGGCGTGTTCGGGCCGAAAACCGGCTGATTTACCGGCCGGGAAAACGCGCTGCGAAAGGCGGAAAAGCGCAGCCCGGATAACGCCGAAGGGACGGCTTATCGGCCGAATGGGCCGGAACGGGCCGAGATGGGCTGTAGTGGGTTAAGCGGATTGGATTGCGCTGGAGCAGGCAATCGTCCGCTGCCCTGGCAAGCGCGGCGCGCTGCGCCGATGCCGGACCGTCGCGTGGCCGCAACGGCAAAGGCCGCATGGTTGCGGATGCACCGCTTTGGGTCGGCGCGGCCATGCCGCCCGACCCTACGGATTCCTGCTAGATCGAGAACGACGCGCCGTTCTGTCCGGTCGACTCCTGCAGACCCTTGATCCACTTGCGCGCCGGCAAGCCGAGTTCGGCTTCGATCAGCTTCGCGCGTGCCTGCATCGCCGCGAACGGCACGTCCAGCGCCGGACCCGAAAAGGCGATCGCGATGCGGTTGCCGTCGTGCACTTCGGGCAAGGCCACCACGCGGCCGTCGAACGCTTCGTTCAGACGCTTCATGTTGCGCACGAAGCTCGGGTGGTCGCCGAACAGGTTCACCGTGACCACGCCGGCGTCGGTCAGACACGCGCGCACTGCGCGGTAGAAACCCACGCTGTCGAGCACCGGACCACGTGCGGTGGCGTCATACACGTCGATCTGCAACGCGCCGATCGTGCCGTGATTGGCGGCGTCGTTGACGAAATCCCAGGCGTCCATTTCATGCACGGTCAGACGCGCGTCGTCGTGCGGCAATTCGAACATCGTGCGCGCGGCGACCACGACAGCCGGGTTCACCTCGACGGCCTCGACCTGCGCGCGCTTCAGAAAGCGATGGGCGAATTTGGTGAGCGCGGCCGCGCCGAGACCGAGTTGCACGATACGCTTCGGCGTTTCGATGAACAGTAGCCACGCCATCATCTGCTGGGCGTATTCGAGTTCGATGTGATCCGGCTTGCGCAGACGCATGGCGCCCTGCACCCATTCCGTGCCGAAATGCAGAAAGCGCACACCGCCCTCTTCGGAGAACGTCACCGGCGCGAAACGCGGCTTGCGCGGCGCTTCGATTTGCGGCGCGTCGTGCAGATCGTCGTCGTGCTGCGAACGCTTTTTAGTGCGTACGGCCTTCTGTTTTTGCGCGTGTCGATCCGATGCGCCGCGCTCGGCGTCGGCGTCACGATGGCGGAAAGCGCGGGCTTCCGCCGACGCGCGCTTGATCAGTTTCGTCATGTCAGGATGTCGCGCCAGAGACGCAATTTTTGGTCGAACGAGAGCATAGCATTCGCCGGACTCGACGAAGGCAGCACGAGGGTTGCGTAGCCCGCCTCGCCGATCACCGGCGCGAAGCGGCCCGCGGTCTTGCCGTTGAAGCAGACTTTGGCGAGCTTCGGCGCGTGGGCGCGCAACGAAGCGAAATCGTTGGGACTGGCGTTGCGGATCGCCGCGTCGAGACTGCCTTCGCGTTCGCACGCGGCCAGCACGTCCCACACGCCGATTCCGTGCGCGAGCAGACGCCGCAAGCGCTCTTCGTAGGGCTGGTCGGCGAGCGGTTCGTCGAGCACGGCGCCGAGCAGACGCCAGAACTGGTTGCGCGGATGGGCGTAGTACTGCGTCGCCGCGAGCGACGCTTCGCCGGGAAAGCTGCCGAGAATCAGCGTGTGCGTATCCGCCGCCACGACAGGAGGAAAGCCGCGCAGCATCAGCGCTTCTCCCCTGAATCGGAATCCGGATTCGGCTCGCGTTTGCCGGCGCGCGCGGCGTTGCTTTCTGCGGACGAAGCACCGGACGCTGCATGCGCGCGCGACACCGTATGCCCGATCGACCTTCCATGCTCGTGCGAATGACTGCGCGACGACGTCTGCGTCGATGGCGCAGCCCGTTCACGCGCCGATGCGCTTTGCGCCGTTGCCGAAGCCGTCGCCGAATTCGAAGCCAGATGCGTCCACAGTGCCGGCAGCATGCACTCGGTCACCATCAGCGGGGCGCCGTGCCGCTCGAACACCGAGCGCCGGGCAAGCAAAGCATGCGGCGGCGCGCCATCCATGTCGCGAGCGGCCAGCCGGAACAGCGCATGGCGCGCCGTCAATCGCCGGCTCACCAATGCCGAACGCGCGACGCTGCTATCGCTGTACAGCAATTCCGCGAGCGGGCGCGTGCGCAAACGCCGTGTGGCTTGCCAGACGCCCGCGCTCGCGGCAAGCGGCACGACGCTATGCGCTGCGACGAACGGCACGCCATCCACCGACAGCACCACTTCCCGCACCCAGACCGGCGCACGCGGCGCGAGTCCCAATGCGGCGTGTTCGTCGGACCACGGCATGGCGACCGCTTCGCGCGTCACGCGCACGGCCACCGCGCCGAGCGCGCGCAGATGCGCGGTCAACGAACCGCCACGGGTCAACCAGTCTTTCTGAGCGGCGCTGAGGCCGGCGAGGGGCACGACGCGCCAGTGGGCGTCGGCGGCATCGAAACGAATAGGCATGGTGTCGGATTATAGCGGCGCACCCGTCAGATCATTTCCAGGCGTGCACGCTTTCGGAGTGCTCCGATTCTCCTCTTACGTCGACGCGAGATACAACCGCCAGGCATGACCAGGTCGACGGCGTGCGCTGCAAAAAGCAGCCGCGCCGTGGAGTCGAATATTCAAGGAGAAAAAGAAGACATGAGAAAGTTTCTGAGCTTAACGGTGTGCGCGGTGTCGGTTCTATTGACTACGGGTTGCGCAGCCCCGCTCGATCGCGACAAGGAAGTCGCGCTGAACAAAGCGGTCGGCATCGAGGTCGCGACGCTTCCCGGCGGCGTAGCCGTCAAACTTCCTGAAGCCGCATTATTCGAGTTCGATCATTCGGACGTGCGCGGCAACGCGGGCGCGGTGCTCGACCGCTCGGTGGTCCTGCTCAAGCGCTCGCGCAAACCCATCGTGGTCGAAGGTCATACGGACAACGTCGGCACGCTCGAATACAACCAGAAGCTCTCCGACGACCGCGCGACGGCGGTCGGCTATGCCCTCGTCGCGCGCGGCGTGGCACAGGAGCGGATTCGCACCAAGGGCGACGCGTTCAACCATCCCGTGGCGAGCAACGACACGCCGGAAGGCCGCGCCTTGAACCGGCGCACGGAGATTTTCGTGCGCGGCGAAACGATGGATACCTTGATGGGCCGCAAGTAAGCCTGTCTTTCCTTACCGCCGGAATGCAAAACGCCCGCATCTTGCGGGCGTTTTGCTATTCGGGATCGAGGTTGGCCTCAAGCCGTTGACGTATCGGATAGCGTGGTGGTCAGCACGGCGATGCGCGCGGCCACGCGTTCCGCGACCTCCTGCCAGGCGCCCGGTCGAGGCTGCCGGAACAGTTCCACCGAGTCGTACCACGGCTGCGTCTCCTCGTTGCCCCACGACCAGTGCGACACGTGATCGAGCATCGCCAGCACCGGACGTCCGAGCGCGCCGCCCAGATGCAGCGGCGCGCTGTCGATCGTGACGAGCGCATCGAGCGCGGCGAGATGCGCGGCGGCATCGTCGAAGCCTTGCGTGTAGCGAGCGGTGTGGTCGTCGAGGCGATAGCCGCGTGCCGCTAACGCGGCCGCGTCGGCGGCGCGGCCCGGCGTCAATGGATGAAACACGACGTTCGGCAGCGCCAGGATCGGTTCGAGCGCGTCGAGCGGAATGGAACGTTTCGCATCGCGCCGATGCGTCGGGTTGCCGGACCAGACGAGTCCAATATGCCGCATTCCCGCGCCAGCGGATGCATCGAGCCGATCACGCCAGACTGCCATTTTCGCGGCGTCCACACGCAGATAGGACGCACCGCGCACCCGCTCCGGTTGCAGATGAAGCACGGCCGGCAGGCTCATCATCGGCAGCGCATAGTGCGGCGTGCCGAGCGGGCCGTCTTCGATCGACACGCAATCGGCGTAGTAACGCGCGAAGAGCGGCTGCAGCGGGCGGCGCACGGCGAGCAGCAGCCGGCCGCCTTCGTCGCGCACGCGCGCGGCCAGTTCGGGCACGAAGCGCACCATCTGGATATCGTCCCCATTGCCCTGTTCGCTGTGGACGACCAGCGTCTTGCCGCCGAGCGGCTCGCCGCGCCAGCGTGGACACGCGCGCTGCATGAGCGGCACCACGTTGTTCGGCTCGCGATCCGCGCGCGCGAGACGTGCCTCGAAGCGCGACCATCCCGTCGACCACGCGCCGCGCCGCAACTCCAGGTCGGCGAGATCGACCGACACTTCCACCGCCGACGGATCGACGGCCAGCGCGGCATGCAACGCCGCCTCGCCCTCTTCGTAACGCGCCTGCTCGACGAGATACATGCCGATGGCGCCGAGCACGTCCACGTTGCCGGGCGCGGCGGAGTCCGCGGCGCGCATGGTGGCTTCGGCGGCCGCCGCGTCGTTACGC
Organism: Paraburkholderia sp. GAS199; assembly: GCF_050436585.1. Lineage (NCBI taxonomy): Bacteria > Pseudomonadati > Pseudomonadota > Betaproteobacteria > Burkholderiales > Burkholderiaceae > Paraburkholderia > Paraburkholderia sp. GAS199. The sequence goes on from NZ_JBNDMM010000002.1 coordinate 55,603, forward strand.
TGCCACTGTGCATGACTGAGTTGCCAGGCAATTTCCGCGTCTGCGGGATGATGCGCGAGCGTCTCTCGGCAGACGCGTTCGACCGCCGGCCAGTCGCGACGCTCGCGCAACGCAAGCACCAGTTGCAAGGGCAACGCTGGATGAACCGCGCGATCGAGCGCATACGCGCGAAAGAGAGCGGCAAGGCGCTCGTCGCTTACACCCGCCTGCGTTTGTGTTTGCGACGCAAGCACGACCGCCAGCCACCACGGTGCGCGTGCATCCTGCGGCGCGCGCTGCTCGTAGGCGCGCAACATGTGCGCAGCCGCTGCGTGCGCGAGGCAGCGATCGCTCAGCCAGACGATCCATTCGAGCGTCGCGGCAGACGATTGCAACGCCACCGCCGCCTCGCTGTTGCGGCGCGCTGCGTCGATGTCGCCGAGTGCGTCGGCAAACAGCGCGAGCCGTGCATGGCGCGCGCCGTTATCGTGTTGCGCCGAGGTGTGCGCCGGCATCAGCGTCTGTGATGCGCTGTGATAGGCCGCTTCGAAGCGCCCCGCGCTTGCACACACATCGGCATGCAATTGCGGCGTCGCGCCGCGCCCGACGAGTTCGACGGCACGCTGGACAGCCGCATCGACACCCTGCTCGCGCAAAGTGGACCATAAGGAATAGAGCGGTTCAGCGAGTTGCGTGGGAAAAGAATCTGACATGGGAATACATGGATGTTGATTGCAACGGAATTCGCGCAGCGAGCTTAAGAATTCGCGCAGCGAGCTTAATTTTCAGCTCGTCTGAATACGCAAACGCAGACTTTAAGAATCGGCACTGACGAGGCTTATGAATAACGAAATAAACCTTTAATTGTCCGAATCTGGTTCGCGCGAGAATAGGACGAATAGTCGATTTTTAATCTCATAAAGCAATCTCAATTTATGGTCGTTGAAGATTTTTAATTAGTTAACCATAATGATTTTTCAGGCGATTTTCAATGCGACACGACTTCGTCTGAATCAACAATAACATCAAGGAGTAAAGGCTTGAGTTCTACGAATCCCAAAGAAACATCCGACCGCATCGCGCATCTGGCGGCCGTCGTTCTGCGTCGTCCGGGCGTGCTGCATCAGGAAAAGGAACTGGCCGGCTCGGCGCTGGCACAGCATCACACCGCCAAGCAAACCAGCCCGGTCATCGCCAGTCTCGCCGCAAGCGTGCTGGCCAGTCATCACTCGTGCCTGGAAGCCAAGGAACTCGCCGGGTCCGTGCTTTCGCAAGTGCGTCTTCTGCACGGTCATTCGCCGGCCGCCTGAGCAACGCCAGGCGCCTCGTTGCGCGTCGAGTAATCTGACTCGAAACGTGTAGGCGAAAAAAAAGCGCTGCCGAGGCAGCGCTTTTCAAAGTTCAACACATGTTCAAAGCATGTTCAACGCACGCTCAGCTTGCGCGCGCCAGCAACAATGCGTTGGTGCGCTTCACGAAGCTCGCCGGATCTTCCAGCGAACCGCCTTCTGCGAGCAAGGCCTGATCGAACAGCAGATGGCACCAGTCGTCGAAATTCGCGCTGTCCGTGTGCAAGCCCTTCACCAGTGCGTGCTCCGGATTCACTTCGAGAATCGGGTTGAACGAAGGCGCGTCCTGACCCGCCGCCTTCAGCATACGCTGCAGATAGCCGCTCATTTCGCCGTCGTCGGCCACGAGACACGAAGGCGAGTCGGTCAGACGGAAGGTCAGGCGCACGTCTTTCGCCTTGTCCTTTAATGCGTCTTTCATCTTCTCGACGAGCGGCTTCAGTTCTTCGCTCACCTTCTCCTGCGCCTGCTTCTCTTCGTCGTTCAGCGCGCCCAGATCGAGGTCGCCGCGTGCCACGCTTTGCAGCGGCTTGCCGTCGAATTCAGTGAGGAACGACAGCATCCATTCGTCGACGCGATCGGTCAGCAGCAGCACTTCCACGCCCTTCTTGCGGAACACTTCCAGATGCGGGCTGTGGGTGGCGGCTTGCCAGGTGTCGGCCGTCACGTAATAGATCTTGCTTTGCTCGGGCTTCATGCGCGACACGTAATCGGCGAGCGAAACCGTCTGCTCGGCCGTGTCCGTATGCGTCGACGCAAAGCGCACCAGCTTCGCAATACGCTCGCGATTGGCGAAGTCTTCGCCCACGCCTTCCTTCAGCACCTGACCGAATTCCTTCCAGAAGCCGGCGTACTTTTCCTTGTCGGCGTCGTTCTCGGAGTTGGCCAATTCTTCCAGCATGGACAGCGAACGCTTGGTCACGCCTTCGCGGATCGCCTTCACGTCACGGCTTTCCTGCAGGATTTCGCGCGACACGTTGAGCGGCAGATCCGCCGAATCGACCACGCCCTTCACGAAACGCAGATACACGGGCAGCAGTTGCTCCGCGTCGTCCATGATGAACACGCGCTTGACGTACAGCTTCAGGCCGCCACGATGATCGCGGTTGAACAGGTCGAACGGCGCGTGAGCCGGCACGTACAGCAGTTGCGTATATTCGCTGCGGCCTTCTACGCGGTTATGCGTCCACGTGAGCGGGTCCTGATGATCGTGCGAAAGATGCTGGTAGAACTGCTTGTATTGCTCGTCGGTAATGTCGTTCTTCGAGCGGGTCCAGAGCGCGCTGGCCTGATTGACGGTCTCGTCTTCGTCCTTCGTGACCATCTCGCCTTTCTCGGCGTCCCACTCTTCCTTCGCCATCAGGATCGGCAACGCCACGTGATCCGAGTACTTCTGGATGATGGCTTTCAGACGTTGCGCCGACAGCAGATCGTCTTCGTCCGCGCGCAGATGCAGCGTGATGGTCGTGCCACGCGCGGCGCGCTCGATCGTCTCGACCGCGAAATCGCCTTCGCCCGCGCTTTCCCAGCGCACGCCTTCCGACGCCGGCAGACCGGCGCGGCGCGTTTCGACCGTGATTCTGTCAGCGACGATGAAGCCGGAATAGAAGCCCACGCCGAACTGGCCGATCAGCGCGGCATCTTTCTGCTGGTCGCCGGAGAGCTTGCCGAAGAATTCCTTGGTGCCCGAACGCGCGATCGTGCCGAGGTTGGAGACCGCTTCGTCACGGCTCATGCCGATGCCGTTGTCGTCGAGCGTGATGGTGCGCGCGGCTTTGTCGAACGACACACGAATGCGCAGATTCGGATCGTTTTCGTACAGCGCGCTGTTTTCGATGGCTTCGAAGCGCAGCTTGTCGGCCGCGTCGGACGCGTTCGAAATCAGCTCGCGCAGAAAAATTTCCTTGTTGCTGTACAGCGAGTGAATCATCAGGTGCAGAAGCTGTTTCACTTCTGCCTGAAAGCTCATGGTTTCTTGTGCCATGGTCAGACTTCCTCTTTCGTTGCGAATGTATTGCGAATGGGATTCAGGCCGGGCGCGGCACGACTGCGAATCAGCCAGCACGCCCACGCACGCGGCCGGCGAGACCGCGGATCGTCAATTTACATTGGGACGATGCGGCCCGGTTTCAAGAGGCGCGCCGCTCGACGCTGTCCAGATAGCGGCACAGAAAGCTCGCCAGTTCCGGATCGCCGCAATTGGTGATGTTAAAGCGCATCCACGTCGTGGGCGACTGCTGCGGCGAAAACAGGCTGCCCGGCGTCAGCAGAAAACCGTCCTCGTGACCGGCGGCGGCCAGCGCGTCGGCGTCGACGCCGGTGTCGGCCCACAGGAACATGCCGGCGGCGGGCGTCAGGAACAGCTTCATGCCGGTCTTCTCCAGCATCCGCACGGACTTTTCGCGCACGCCGTCCAGACGCGCGCGCAGCCGCTCGACATGCCGCCGGTAGTGACCTTCGGTGAGAATCTTGTAGAGCACGCGCTCGTTCAGTTCAGGGCTGGTCATGCCGACCAGCATCTTCTGGTCGGCTACCGCCGTGGCCACTTCCGGTGCGCAGGCAATGAAGCCGACGCGCAGATTCGGCGCGAGCGTCTTTGAAAAGCTGCCGAGGTAAATCACGCGGCGCAACTGGTCGAGGCTCGCGAGCCGCGTGCCGGGATAGCTCGGCGGGCACAGATCGCCGTAAATATCGTCTTCGACGACGATGAAATCGTAGGCCTCCGCCAGCCGCAGAATACGGAACGCCTGGGCGGCCGTGAGCGAGGTGCCGGTGGGGTTTTGCAGCACCGAGTTGATCACCAGCATTTTCGGGCGCCAGGTTTGCACGAGCGATTCGAGCGCGTCGAGATCGGGCCCGTCGGGCGTATAAGGCATGCCGACCAGCCGCGCGCCCTGCGAAGCGAAGCGTCCGAACATCTGGAACCAGGCCGGGTCGCCCACGATCACCGCGTCACCCGGCTTCACGTAGATGCGCGAAATCAGGTCGATTGCCTGCGTGATGCCGGAGACCATCACGATCTGATCGGGCGCGACGCCAATCTCCAGTTCCTCCAGGCGCGTTTGCAACTGCTGGCGCAGCGGCAGAAAACCCTGCGGCGAGCCGATTCCCAGCATCTGCGCGCCGGATTGCCGGCCGAGCGTACGCAACGCGTTGGTGATGAGGTCGCCGTCGAGCCAGCGCGCCGGCAGATAGCCCAAACCCGGGCTGCGTTCGGGACGCGCGCCAGTATGCAGCATGTTGCGCAGCAGCCAGACCACGTCGATGGTGGCCGGCGCGGGCGCGGCGGCCACGGCCGGATTTGCCTCCACAGGCGCGGCGCCCGCCAGCCGTTCGCGCACATAAAAACCCGAGCCGCGCCGCGATTCGAGAAAGCCTTGCGCCACCAGCCGCTCGTACGCTTCGACCACCGTGAAACGCGACACGCCTTTGTCGAGCGCGAGCTTGCGGATCGACGGCATGCGCATGCCGGGCCGGAACACGCGCTCTTCGATACGCCGCCGCGCCCATTGAACGAGCTGCTCCACCAGCGTCAGCGACGCGGTGTCGTGCGGGGCGGGAATCTGGGCAAGCGTGACTGACATAAGCGGCTCCAACTGTACCGAACAGTATCGAAACGATTGTACCGTTACTGTGCAGGTCGGCGTCGTTACATTTGAGTCATATCCGAGATAAGCAAGGACTGAAAAAGGCGCGGCGGCAAGCGTGGCGCGGCTTGCCGGAGCCAGCACGAAACCGCGCGGCGGCGGGCACGTTGTGCACCGGTCCTCGCCCGCCGGTCCGGCAAACGGTTATGCTTATGGCCCCGGCAGCGCGGCCGCCTGGCGAACACCTGTTTTTCCGGATTCGCACCGGCCGCCGCAGCAACCGTCTTTCCGATCCGCCATGACCGCCCAATCGCTTCGTCTCGATCACCTGGTAGTGTCCGCCCGCACGCTCGACGAGGGCACGCAGTACGTCGCCGACACGCTCGGCGTGGCGCCGGCGGGCGGTGGCGCGCATCCGCTGATGCGCACGCACAACCGTTTGCTGAATTTGTGGGACGGCGTGTACCTGGAGGTCATCGCGATCGATCCACAGGCCGCCGACGTAGCGGACGGCGCAGCCGAAGGCGCAACGCCCCGCGCCCGCCTGTTCGCGCTGGACGACCCGGCCACGCAGGCGCGTCTGGAAAAAGGCCCGTTTCTGTCGCACTGGGTCGCGCGGGTCGAGCGCCCGAAGCGCCTCACGGTCTGGCAAGCGCAGTATCCGCAGCGCATTGCGCCGATCGTGCCGATGACGCGCGGCGAATTGACGTGGGGATTGTCGGTGCCCGAAAACGGTGCCTTCCCCGCGTGGCAAGGTGTTGGCGACGGTGTGCTGCCTTCGCTGATCCAATGGGACTCGGCGCGGCATCCGTCGGCAATGTTGCCGGAAACCGGCATCGCGCTGAAAGCCTTGAAAGCCGCGCATCCGCAAGCGGACATCGTGCAGGCGCAATTGCAGTGGCTGGGCGCGGCGCATCTGATCCAGCTGCAGTCCGCGGAAGACACGCCGGCGCTGGTCGCCGAATTCGAAACACCCGACGGTCTACGGACCCTCAAATAAGCAGCGCGCGCGGGTCGCCGACTCGCGCGATAATCGAAGTTTTGACCTGTTCCAGTGATACCAGCCGAGGAGACCATGGACCAAAGCGACTTGAAAGCCCCTACGTGGCAATTGTCCGAACGCGCACGCAAGCTCACGAGCTCGGCGATTCGCGAGATTCTGAAGGTCACGGAGCGGCCTGAAGTCATTTCGTTCGCGGGCGGCCTGCCCTCGCCGGCCACTTTCCCGGCCGAGCGCATGCGCGAAGCCGCCGACCGCATCCTGCGCGACTCGCCGGCCGCCGCCCTGCAATACAGCGCGACCGAAGGCTATCTGCCGTTGCGCGAATGGATCGCGAAGCGCTATTCCGTCAACGGCGCGACGATTCGCCCGAGCCAGGTGCTCATCACCACCGGTTCGCAGCAGGCGCTCGACCTGCTCGGCAAGGTGCTGGTGTGCCCGGACAGCCCCGTGCTGGTGGAAACGCCGACCTACCTCGGTGCGTTGCAGTCGTTCTCGATGTACGAGCCGAAGTACGTGCAGGTGCCCACCGACGAGCAAGGCCTGATTCCCGAAGCGCTCACGCCCGAACTGACGGCCGGCGCGCGTCTGCTGTACGCACAGCCGAACTTCCAGAATCCGACCGGCCGCCGCCTGCCGCTGGAGCGCCGCCGCAAGCTGGCCGAATTCGCGAAGACCGCGCCGTTCCCGGTGATCGAAGACGATCCGTACGGCGCGCTCGACTACGCGGGCGAGCCGCTGCCCACCATGCTCTCCATGGCGCCGGACCACATCGTCCATCTCGGCTCGTTCTCGAAGGTGCTGGCGCCGGGTCTGCGGGTCGGCTACATCATCGCGCCCGAAGAGTTGATCTTCAAACTGGTGCAGGCCAAGCAGGCCACCGACCTGCACACGCCGAGCTTCACGCAGCGCATCGTCTACGAAGTGATCAAGGACGGCTTCCTCGACACGCACGTGCCGACCATCCGCGAGCTGTATCGCGATCAGTGCGCGGCCATGCTGGCGTCGCTCGAAAGCTATATGCCGGAAGGCGTGAGCTGGAATCGTCCGGAAGGCGGCATGTTCGTGTGGGTCGATCTGCCCGCGCAGATCGACAGCATGAAGCTGCTCGAAGAAGCCGTCGCGCAGAACGTCGCGTTCGTGCCGGGCGGTCCGTTCTTCGCGAACGAAGCGCAGCACAACACGCTGCGTCTGTCGTTCGTCACGGTGCCGCCGGCCCAGATCGACGAAGGCGTGGCGCGCCTCGCGGCGCTGATCCGCGCGAAGATCTGAAGCGGCGGCAGTCGCCGGATCGAGTGGCCGGATGAAGCTGGCGTCACGCCACGTCATCCGGCCAGCCCGTCACCGTATTCCACTACTCAAGCAAGGACACGACATGTCTCAAACCAATGTGTACGACAAGCTGAAGGAACTGGGCATCGAATTGCCGAGCGCGGGTGCGCCGGCAGCGGCCTACGTGATGAGCGCGCAAAGCGGCAACACGGTGTTCCTCTCGGGTCACATCGCGAAGAAAGACGGCAAGGTGTGGGTCGGCAAGCTCGGCGCCACGCTCAGCACGGAAGAAGGCAAGGCCGCGGCCCGTTCGATCGCGATCGACCTGATCGCCACCCTGCACGCGCACGTGGGCGATCTGAACCGCGTCACGCGCATCGTCAAGCTGATGAGCCTCGTGAACTCGACGTTCGAATTCACGGAACAGCATCTGGTCACGAACGGCGCGTCCGAGCTGATCGCCGACGTGTTCGGCGAGCGCGGTAAACATGCGCGTTCGGCGTTCGGCGTGGCGCAGATTCCGCTCGGCGCCTGCGTCGAGATCGAGCTGATCGCCGAAGTCGAGTAAGCGCTGCGCGGGCTTTGCCCGCAAGCCGCATCGACGCGCCGCGAGTGTCCATCACTCGCGGCGCGTTTTGCTTTGTGCAGAGGTAGATCGTTCCCGCATCCCCAGGTAGAATCCGCGCACACACATTCTGCAGGACTCGCCGGAGCGCGCCTGATGTCCGCCAACTTTGTTCGTTTCAAACAGGTCGATGTGTTCACATCGGTACCGTTCAAAGGCAATCCGCTGGCGGTCGTGTTCGACGCCGACGCGCTCGACGCGGATCAGATGCAATCCATCGCGCACTGGACGAATCTCTCCGAAACGATCTTCGTGCTCCCGCCCACCGATCCGGCTGCAGACTATCGCATACGCATTTTCACGACGCACGGCGAGTTGCCGTTTGCCGGGCATCCCACGCTCGGCGCTGCGCACGCGTTGCTTGAGAGCGGCTATCGACCCAAAACGCCTGGCATGCTGGTCCAGCAATGCGGCGTGGGTCTGGTCGAACTGCAAAGTCTTCCCGGCGCCGATGGCTGGGCGTTCGCCGCGCCGCCTGCCCGCATGACCCCGCTACCCGCCGATCGCTATGCGGCATTGGCTACGGCTTTGCGTAGCGACGCCGTAGATTTCAGCGCGCCGCCTTGCGCGGTCGACAACGGTGCGCCATGGCTCGTGGTCCGCGTCGATTCGGCGCAGGACTGTCTCGCCCTCGCCCCCGACGAAGCCGCGCTCGCCGACATCGTCAATTCGATGGAGACGCATGGTCTGGCCGTCTACGGTCCGCATGACGCCGATGGCCCGGCTACGTTCGAGATTCGCTGCCTGATGGTGGGCGGTCGCTTCGGCCTGGGTGAAGACCCCGTGACCGGCAGCGCCAACGCCGCGCTCGCGGGCTTGCTGAGCGCGCAACAACGACGCCCCGGCTCGCACTACACGACACGTCAGGGCACGGCGCTCGGTCGCGCGGGCAATGTGTCGGTGCGCTATGACGACGCAGCTGTTAAAACCTGGATCGGCGGACAGTCGGTGACGATTGTCGACGGCACGTTCAGGATGCCATGAGGGGCACCGACGCGGGTTCACGACATGCAAGGCGCGTCGCGCCGTCCCCGACTGCCGGACACTGCAGCGTTTGCATAACTGTTGCGCATGGCAAGCCGCATACCGCGACCATGCGATGCACGACGCATGGCGCGCCACATGATGGTGTCGAACGAGTACGGCAAAGGCCTGGCAGACCTGAATACCCGACTGCGGGAATACCCGCTGATGGCACGACGATCCGGCATTGCCGGCCGGCGAGCCAGGCACGGATTCCGACGAATCACTCGAAAACGATTGCGTGGCCGCAGCGCCGCGACTGGCCTCGTGGTCTGCGCACCAAGGCGATGCGAGCCGATTGCTGCGCCCGCGTATACCCGATGCATCGACACTTCCTTAATCCAGTGGCATTAAGTAATATCGAATCGTATCCGATGACCGGCGGATGCCTACACACGACACCACGCCCTATTCCCTGCGCAGCAGTTCCGGCACCTTGGTCTCCATGCAGCCATACATGAAATCAGCGCAGTCGATCCTCGCGCAGTTGCAATCGGACAGCGCCGGCGCCCGGGCCGCCCGATGAGTCAGCCGCGTTTTTCCGACCAGCGCGAAGCCAAACCCCGCCGCGATCCCGCTGTGTCGCGCCGGCGCGCCCTGCTCGCCATTCCGGCACTCGGTGTGCTCGTGCTCGTCCTGCTCTGGACCGTGATCTTCGCGCGTCTGTCGGTCGAGAAAGACGCCACCTATCGCGAGGCCATGGCCTCTGCTGCAATCCTCTCCGCGGCGCTCGAACAGCATACGGTCAAGGCTATCCACCAGGTCGACCAGATCACGCGTTTCGTCAAATACGAGTTCGAGAAAACCCCGAATCGCTTCGATCTGGCGAGCACGGTCGAGAAAGGCGTCGTGCAAAGCGAAACACTGGTTCAGGTTTCGCTCATCGACGAACACGGCAAGCTGATTGCCAATACGGCCGAACTCAATCCAAAACACATCGACCTGTCCGACCGCGAACACTTCAAGGTCCACGAACACGAAAACGACGACCAGTTGTTCATCAGCAAGCCGGTGCTCGGCCGCGTCTCGGGCCACTGGACCTTGCAGATGACGCGGCGTCTGAATCATCCGGACGGCTCGTTCGCGGGTGTCGTGGTGGTGTCGGAAGATCCGAGCTATTTCACCAGCGACTTCTACAACAACGCGGCCATCGGCCGTGAAGGCGTGATCGCGGTGATCTCCGATAACGGCACCGTGCTCGCACGCCGCACCGGCAGCGCCGACAGCGTCAACGGCACGTTTTCCGCGAGCGGTTCGTATCCGACCTCCGAACACGTGTCGGGCACCTATGTCGATTCGATCGACAACGTGACGCGCATCGTCTCGTACCGTCATATCGACGGCTATCCGCTCGGCGTGCTGGTCGGCCTCTCGCAAGCCGAAGAATTCGCCGACTACAACCACACGCGCAACGTCTATCTGCTGATGGCCGGCTTCATCTCGCTCGCCATGCTGAGTTTCTTCGCGGTGGCCACGGGCCTGATCGGCAAATTGCTCGGCCGCGAGCGCGAGATGACGCATCTGGTCGAATACGATCTGCTCACCGGCTTGCGCAATCGTTACGCAACCTTGCAGACCCTGCGGCACGATGTTGCGCAGCCGGCCAATCTCGGGCGCCTCGCGATTCTCTTCATCGACCTCGACAACTTCAAGACGGTCAATGACACACTTGGCCACAATGCCGGCGATATCGTGCTGCAAATGACGGCCTCGCGCCTCGCCACCGCGGTCAGCGACGGCGGCGCGTTGAGCCGCATCGGCGGCGACGAGTTCGTCGTGGTGATCAAGGGCGATGATGTCGAGAAGCGCGCCGTGACGATTGCCGAGGCGGCGCTGGAAGCGTTCGCCAAGCCGTTCGAAGTACGCGGCAGTTCGTTCGTGCTGCATGCGAGCATCGGCATCGCGCTCTATTCCGTCGTCAACGAAAGCGAGATCGACCTGCTGAAGAAGGCCGACCTCGCCATGTACAGCGCGAAAGACGCGGGCAAGAACTGCTACCAGTTCTTCTCGCCGCAACTCTCGCATCGCGCCGACCATTTGATGAAATGGGAACAGCAGTTGCGCGTCGCGCTTGCCGAAGGGCAACTGTTCCTCGCCTATCAGCCGAAGATCGATCTGACACGGCGCTGCATTACCGGCTTCGAAGCGCTGGTGCGCTGGAATCATCCGCAACACGGCCTGATTCCGGCCAACGAATTCATTCCGGTTGCCGAGTCCACCGGACTGATCGTGCCGATCGGCGACTTCGTGATCGAAACCGCTTGCCGGCAACTGGCGATCTGGCAGCAGCAAGGTTATGACACACTTTCGCTGGCGGTGAATATTTCCGCGGTGCAGTTCTGGCGCGGCGATCTGTACGAGACGGTCTCGCATGCCATCGAGGAAACCGGCATTTCCGCGCGCCGCCTCGAACTGGAAATCACCGAGACGGCGATGATGGAATATCCCGAACTCGTCTCCGAAAAGATCTTCGCGCTGAAGCGGCTCGGCGTGCGTATCGCGCTCGACGATTTCGGCACCGGCTATTCGTCGCTGTCGTATCTGAACCGCTTCTCGGTCGATACACTGAAGGTCGACCGCTCCTTCATCCAAGCCATTCCGGGCGACCGCAGCGTGTGCGTGATGGTCACGGCCATCGTCAATCTGGCGCGCTCGCTCGGGCTTACCGTAGTGGTGGAAGGCACCGAGACCGAGGAGCAGATTGCGTGGCTCGCCGCGCTCGGTCACATCGAGGCGCAGGGTTTCCTGTTCTCGCGTCCGGTTCCCGTCGACGCCATTCCGGCCCTGCTGGAACGCTTCGGCGTATGCGGCATCGCAGAGCGGCGCACCGAGCAGGTTGCCGCAACCATCACCGGCGTCAATTCGGATCGCTGAGCGGCGCGCCGGGTTGCGGTCGCGCAACCGCTTTGTTTCGAAGCCACCGCGCCGCTACAAAACCGGCTACATTTCACGCTGTACCGCGTGAATGTGCGTGCATGCAGGTGATTGCACGTCAGTCCACGACCCTGCGCGGCACCGGCGACCGGCCGCACCAATCCAATACGACGATGATCCCGGAGGACGGGCGCCTGCTTGCACGGCGCTCGTGACGCCATGCAGACGATCACCAGCCAGAACGCAGCAAGACGAGGAGAACGGGAACGGCTATGGACGCTCTTCCGGGTGGTGTGCGGCCTGTCGGCGCTGTCGTGGGGCGGTCTCGCGCTGATGGCGCAACTCGAAAACCATTACGTCGAACGCGAAGGACGACTCTCGCGCGTCGCGTTTTCCGACCTGATCGCGCTGGCGTGGATGGTGCCCGGTCCGGTGGGATGCAACGTGGCCGTGCAACTCGGGCATGCACTGCGCGGACGTGCCGGCGCGTGGGTGGCCGGCATCGCGAGTGTGCTGCCCTTTTTCGTGCTGATGACGGCCTTCGCGATCTTCTATCGCACGCCGCTCGTGCGCGCCGCCGCTTCGCAAACCCTGCTGAATCACTTCAGCGTGGTACTCGCGACATTGATCGCCATCACCTGGTACAAACAGACGCGCGCGCTGGTGCGCGGCAAGCTCGAATGGTTTGCCACGGTGTTCGGCTGCGTGGCGCTGTTCTATGCACGCAGCCCCGCAGCCTACGTGCTGATGCTCGGCGCCGCGTTCGGCAGCGGCTGGCTCGTGAGCCCGGTGCGCAACGCGCGGATCGTCGTGTCGATCGGACGCAGCGACTGGCAGTTGCTCGCCGGCCTGTGCGTGCTGCTGATGCTGTTCGCGCTGCCCTTGCCGCATCGCTACGAACTGCCGCTTTTGTGGCCGCGCCTCGCGGGCGCCGGCATGACCCTGTTCGGCGGCGGCTTCTCCGCACTGCCGGTGCTCAAGACACTATTCGTGACGCCGGCGGTGGGCGTGTCGGACAACGACTTCACGCTGGCGTTTTCGTTGTCGCCGTTGTCGCCGGGGCCTCTGCTGAATGTCGTGCCGTTCTTCGGCTATCTGGTGGACGGCTGGGTCGGCGCGCTGATCGCGACGCTCGCGCTGTTCGTGCCGTCGGGATGTCTCGTGATACTCGCGCAGCGCCATCTGCACCAGTTGAAAGCCAATCCGCGCTTCGAACACGGCATGCGGATTCTGCGCGCCGTCACCACCGCGTTCCTCGCGGTCGCCGTCTTGCGGATTGCCGCGCGCGTGCCGTTTCAACCGGCGTATCTGCTCACCGCGCTGTTTTCCGGCATGTGCTTCGCGAAGCTCAAGCTGCCGGTGTACGTGGTGTACGGAACGGTAGCCGTGGCCTGCGGACTATGGCTCGTGTACGGGGCGACGCACTAAACCGCGTCGCTTCCCGCTTCATTTCCATTGAGCCAGATTCAGAAGCCGCGCGACAGCACCGCGACACCGATCGTCACGACGCCCAGCACGATATTGACCAGCACCAGGCGCCGGATCGTGCCGACCGCGCGTGCGCCGTCCGGCCACTTTTGCGCCTGCACGGCGCGGCGAATACGCGGAAACACGGCGAAGCGGATGTGCCCGAAGATCAGCATCATGACGATGCCCAGACCCGCCATAGCATGCAACGGCCACGTGGCGTGACCGCCGCCGAATTGCATCAGCAGAAAGCCGCCCGTGAGCAGGATCACCAGCACGGCGGCGGCGACCCAGTTGAAAAAGCGGCTGAACACAGATTCCCACAAGGGCAGCCGCAATTGCGGCGAAAGATCGGCAATGGCCGGGCGCAGGCAGAAATGCGCGAAGATCATCCCACCCACCCACACCGCGACGGCGAGCAGGTGCAGAAAGAGTGCGAGTTCGATAGCTTTGTTCATGTTGTTTTCCTCTCCCGACGACACCACGCCGCTTATGACGAATGATATTTGCAGCGGCTATTGAGCGCATTCGACCACACGTTATACGCGCAGTTCCACACGTTCGCAGTGTCTTGACGATCTTTGTAGTTGTTATTGCGGCAGCAACCGATACGTTGGCGACGCCACACCCCGATTTTCGACGACTCACGACGCGCGCTTCATCTGCGAATGAAGGCGCGCGCCGCGTTGCTGCTTTCCTGCCTGGTGACCGATATCGCGCGGGTAATGCGCTGATATCGCGCCGATATCGCGCGTCGGCGCTGCGCCTTAACCCGCCAGCACCGGACGCATGCTGTCGAGCTTCATCTTGCTCTCCGGCGCACGGCCCTTGCGCGCGCGCTTGCCGACATGCGGCGTGAGCGCGGCGCCGCTCAGTTTCTCTTCGTCCACACGGCCGCCACGACGCGTGCCGATCAGCATGAGACCCGCCTGGTTGATCGAGAGCGCCTGAACCAGTGTTTCGTTTTCGTCGAGCGCCATGAGCGTGACGCCGCGACCGCCACCCGACAACGTCTTCATTTCGTCGAGACCGAACACCAGCAGACGGCCGCCCGACGACAGACACGCGATATGCGTGGCGTCCGGCAGCATCGGCATCGGTGCGAGCGGTGCCGCGCCGGCGTCGATGGTCATGAACGACTTGCCGGCCTTCACGCGGCTCACCATATCGCCGACCTTCGCGACGAAGCCGAAGCCGTTGCTCGACGCGAGCAGCAACGCCTGATCGGCGGACGCCGCGTAGTAATGCATCAGATGGCTGCCCGACTCGAGTTCGATCAGCGAAGTGACCGGCACGCCGTCGCCACGACCGCCCGGCAGCATGGCCACCGCCACCGAATACACGCGGCCGTTGCTGCCCCACGCCACCAGCGTATCCGGCGTGCGGCACTGGAACGCCGCATAGAGACCGTCGCCGGCCTTGAAGGTGAAGCCCGCCGTGTCGAGCCCGTGGCCCTTGAGCGCGCGCACCCAGCCGCGCTGCGACACCACCACCGTCACCGGTTCGTCCACCACGCGTGCTTCGAACGTGGCGCGCTTTTCCTGCTGGATCAGCGTGCGACGCTCGTCGCCGTATTGCTTCGCGTCGCCCTCGATTTCCTTGATGAGCAGACGCTTCATGGCCGACTCGCTGCCGAGCAGTTCTTCAAGCTTGGCCTTCTCGTCGCGCAACTCCGACAGTTCCTTCTCGATCTTGATCTTTTCGAGCCGCGCCAACTGACGCAAGCGAATTTCGAGAATGTCTTCGGCCTGACGGTCGGACAAACCGAATGCCGCCATCAGCGCGACCTTCGGTTCATCGGACTCGCGAATGATGCGGATGACTTCGTCGATATTCAGGAAGACGATCATCCGGCCTTCGAGAATATGGATGCGGTCGTCGACCTTGGTCAGACGATGACGCGTGCGGCGCGTCACGGTGGCGAAGCGGAACGCGATCCACTCGTGCAGGATTTCGCTCAAGCCCTTCTGACGCGGACGACCGTCGCCGCCCACCATCACCATGTTCAGCGACGCGTTCGATTCGAGGCTCGTATGCGCGAGCAGCGTATTGACGAAGTCGGTCTGGTCGATGCGGCTCGACTTCGGTTCGAACACGAGACGCACCGGCGCATCGCGGCCCGATTCGTCGCGCACGGCGTCGAGCAACGCCAGCATGGTCTGCTTGGTCTGCAATTGCTCGGGCGTGAGCGCCTTCTTGCCGAGCTTGATCTTCGGATTGGTCTGCTCTTCGATTTCTTCGAGCACCTTCTGCGCAGCCGTGTTCGGCGGCAGTTCGGTGATGACCAGTTGCCACTGGCCGCGCGCGAGTTCCTCGATCTTCCAGCGCGCCCGGACCTTCAGGCTGCCGCGACCGCTTTCGTAGGCCGCGGAGATTTCGGCGTCGCTCGAAATGATCTGGCCACCGCCCGGGAAATCCGGCCCGGCGATGTGCTGCATCAATTCCGCGTGTTCGATCTTCGGATTGCGGATCATCGCGACGGTCGCGGCCGCGACTTCGCGCAGGTTGTGGGACGGAATTTCCGTCGCCAGACCCACGGCAATGCCCGATGCGCCGTTCAGCAGCACGAACGGCAGACGCGCCGGCAGCAGCCTCGGCTCTTCGGACGAACCGTCGTAGTTCGGCATGAAGTCGACCGTGCCCTGGTCGATCTCTTCGAGCAGCAGCTTGGCGATCGGCGTGAGACGCGCTTCGGTGTATCGCATGGCCGCGGCGCCGTCGCCGTCTCGCGAACCGAAGTTGCCCTGACCGTCGATCAGCGGATAGCGCATCGAAAAATCTTGCGCGAGACGCACGAGCGCGTCGTACGCCGACTGGTCGCCGTGCGGGTGATACTTACCCAGCACGTCGCCGACCACCCGCGCCGACTTGACCGGCTTGGCGTTGTCGGACAGACCCATGTCGTTCATCGCGAACAGGATGCGGCGCTGCACCGGCTTCTGGCCGTCGCACACATCCGGCAGCGCGCGTCCCTTCACCACGCTCACCGCGTAGTCGAGATACGCGCGTTCCGCGTAGTTGCCGAGCGTCAGGAAATCGCCCTCGGGAGGCGGCGGCTCGTTGAAAAGGTCGAGAGTGTTGTCGTCGTCCATCTAGATTCCGTATCCGTGTTTGGCGTGAAGTGTGGTGCGAAAGCGGCGCGCTGCAACGAGCGCGCTCAGATATCCGCTTCGACTTCGTTGCCCTTTTCTTCCAGCCAGCTGCGGCGCGACGCCGCTTCGCCCTTGCCCATCAGCATGGTCATGCGCGCGACCGTGGCGTCGTAGTCGAGTTCGCCGAGCGCGACCGGCGTGAGACGCCGCGTGTCCGGGTTCATCGTGGTGTCCCACAACTGCTCCGCGCTCATTTCGCCGAGACCCTTGAAGCGGCTGATCGACCATTGCGTATCGCGCACGCCGTCCTTGCGCAGCTTGTCGAGGATCGCTTCGAGTTCGCCGTCGTCCAGCGCGTAGAGCTTCTGCGCCGGCTTCTTGCCGCGCGCCGGTGCGTCGACCCGGAACAGCGGCGGACGCGCCACGCACACATGGCCGCGCTCGATCAGTTGCGGAAAGTGCTTGAAGAACAGCGTGAGCAACAGCACCTGAATGTGCGAGCCGTCGACGTCCGCGTCCGACAGGATGCAGATCTTGCCGTAACGCAGATTGGACAGATCCACCTTGTCGTCCGGGCTGTGCGGATCGACGCCGATCGCCACCGAGATGTCGTGCACTTCGTTGTTGGCGAACAGGCGGTCGCGCTCGGTTTCCCACGTGTTCAACACTTTGCCGCGCAACGGCAAGATCGCCTGGTATTCCTTATCGCGGCCCATCTTCGCCGAACCGCCGGCCGAGTCGCCCTCGACGAGGAACAGTTCGTTGCGGCCGATTTCCGTCGACTCGCAATCGGTCAGCTTGCCGGGCAGCACGGCGACGCCCGAACTCTTGCGCTTCTCGACCTTCTGGCCTGCGCGCGTGCGCGCCTGCGCCTGCTTGATGACGAGGTCCGCGAGCTTCTTGCCGTGCTCGACGTGCTGGTTCAGCCACAATTCGAGCGCCGGTCGCGCGAACGACGACACCAGCTTCACCGCGTCGCGGCTATTCAGGCGCTCCTTGATTTGCCCCTGGAACTGCGGATCGAGCACCTTCGCCGACAGCACGAACGAAACGCGCGCGAACACGTCTTCCGCGAGCAGCTTCACGCCCTTGGGCTGCAGATTGTGCAGTTCCACGAAACTCCTCACGGCCTGGAAAAGGCCGTCGCGCAAACCGGATTCGTGCGTGCCGCCCGCGGGTGTCGGAATCAGGTTGACGTAGGACTCGCGCATCAGCGGACCTTCCTCGCTCCAGGCGACGACCCACGCCGCGCCCTCGCCTTCCGCGAAGGTCTCTTCGCTCGCACGCGAGTTTTCGGCGTAGCGCTCACCTTCGAACAGCGGAATCAGCAGATCGCTGCCGTTCATGCCTTCGAGCAGATAGCCGCGCAAACCGTCTTCGTATTTCCAGCTTTGCTGCTCACCGGTTTTCTCGTTGACGAGCGTGACTTCCACGCCCGGCAGCAGCACCGCTTTCGAGCGCAGCAGACGTTGCAATTCGCCGAGCGGCAGGTTCGGCGAGTCGAAATATTTCGGATTGGCCCACGCGGTGACGCGCGTGCCCGACTTCTTTTCGCCCTTGGCCGCGGCGCGCACTTCGAGTTCTTTGGCGACGTCGCCATTGGCGAAACTGAGCGAGGCGACCTTGTTGTCGCGCCAGACGGTGACGTCGAGGCGCGTGGACAGCGCGTTGGTGACCGACACGCCGACGCCGTGCAGGCCGCCCGAGAACGTGTAGGCGCCGCCCGCGGCCTTGTCGAACTTGCCGCCGGCATGCAGGCGCGTGAAAACGATCTCGACGACCGGCACGCCTTCTTCCGGATGCAGGCCGAACGGAATGCCGCGGCCGTCGTCTTCGACCGAGACCGAATGGTCCGCGTGCAGCGTGACCGTGATTTGCCGGCCGTAGCCGCCGAGGGCTTCGTCCGACGCGTTGTCGATGACTTCCTGAATGATGTGCAGCGGATTCTCGGTGCGGGTGTACATGCCGGGTCGTTGCTTGACCGGCTCCAGGCCCTTCAACACCTTGATCGACGCTTCGCTATACGCGGCGTTTGGCTTTTTCGTAGACATGGTTGACTCGGGTCCGTCGGTTCATCGTTGTCCACAGCTCCTGTGGACAGGTCCGTGGACAATGCGTTGAGTTTTCAAAAAAAGCGAAACGAAACAACGGGGTTAGGAGGAGTGCCCGCACGGCGGGCAAACTGTTTTCGACGCCTCGCTTCCCTTTGGCGCGCTCGACGGCGGTTCGATGCCGGCTCGACTATAGCCGCACCGCGCGCTCACCGGTAATGCTGCCGGGGGAAGCCTGTTCGCGGGGTATTTTACTGATTTCGATACAGGCGGCAATTCACGGTGCGCTGGATTAGCCGTTTGGATAAGGGACGGCGCCCTGTTCCGATCAATTTTGAGATCGAAATGGCGCGCGGCGCAAACTCGCCGCGCGCCATGGAGACGGTGAGCGCGACGGCAAAACCCGCCGCGCCCGCATCTTATTTACGCTTGTTTTCCAGCTCGTCCCAGCGTTCCAGCGCGATCAGCAATTCTTCTTCGATCGCGGCGTAGCGGGCGGTCAGGCGCGTGCCTTCCGCGGCGTCTCTGGCAAACACCGACCCGTCTTCGAGTTGCGCGCCGATGGTTTTCTGCTCGGCCTCGAGTTCGGCGATTTTGGCCGGCAATGCTTCGAGTTCGCGCTGGTCCTTGAACGACAGCTTGGCCGCGCGTTGCGGCGCACGGCTCGCGCCGGTGTCTTTCGGCGCCGCTTCCTTGACGGTTTCTTTTTGCGCGTCCTGCGCCATCTGCTGCGAGCGGTCGCGCTGAATCTGCCAGTCGGTGAAGCCGCCCACGTATTCGCGCCACTTGCCGCCGCCTTCCGATGCGATCACCGAGGTCGCGACGTTGTCGAGAAACGCGCGGTCGTGGCTGACCAGCAGGACCGTGCCGTCGTATTCGGTGAGCAGTTCTTCGAGCAGTTCGAGCGTCGGGATGTCGAGGTCGTTGGTCGGTTCGTCGAGCACCAGCACGTTGGCCGGACGGGCGAACAGACGCGCCAGCAGCAGCCGGTTGCGCTCGCCGCCCGAGAGCGACTTGACCGGCGAACGCGCGCGTTCCGGCGCGAACAGGAAGTCGCCGAGATAGCTCATCACGTGCTTCTTCTGGCCATTCACTTCGACCCATTCGCTGCCTGGGCTGATCGTGTCGGCGAGGCTCTTTTCCAGATCGAGTTGCGCGCGCATCTGGTCGAAATACGCGACCTGCAGGTTGGTGCCGACGCGCACCGTGCCTTCGTCCGGCGGCAATTCGCCGAGGATCATCTTCAGCAGCGTGGTTTTGCCCGCGCCGTTCGGACCGACGAAGCCGATCTTGTCGCCGCGCATGACCGTGGCCGTGAAATTGTCGACCACCGTGCGCGAACCATAGCGCTTGGTGACGTCGGTCAGTTCGGCGACAATCTTGCCCGACTTCTCGCCCTGGCCCACGTCGAGTTTGACGTTGCCCTGCACGTTGCGGCGCTCGGCGCGCTCGTTGCGCATTTCCACGAGACGCGCGATCCGGCCGACACTACGCGTGCGGCGCGCTTCCACGCCTTTGCGAATCCACACTTCTTCCTGCGCGAGCAGTTTGTCGAACTTGGCCGCTTCCACCTGTTCGATTTCGAGTTGCTGCGCCTTGCGCGTCTGGTACGCCGAGAAATTGCCCGGATACGACAGCAGACGCCCGCGATCCAATTCGACGATGCGCGTGGCGACGCGATCGAGGAACGCGCGATCGTGGGTGATGAACAGCAGACCCGCGCGCAGCGACACCAGTAGTTCTTCGAGCCAGCGGATGCCGTCGAAATCGAGGTGGTTGGTCGGCTCGTCGAGCAGCAGCACGTCCGGTTGCACGACCAGCGCGCGCGCCAGCGCGACGCGCTTCTGCATCCCGCCCGACAGCGAACCGACACGCGCCTCGCCGTTCAGACCGATCTGCTGGAGCGTGGTGGCCACTCGCGTGCTCCAGTTCCATGCGTCGGAGTGGTCGAGTTCCGATTGCAGCGTGTTCATGCGCGACATCAGGTCGTCGTGCGCCGGGCCTTCGGGCTCGTCGGCAAGCTGGTTGGCGACCGCGTCGTATTCGTCCAGCAACGCGCGGGCGCGCGTCAGGCCGGCGGCGACCGCTTCGAACACCGTGTCGTCCGTATCGAACTCCGGTTCCTGCGGCACGTAGACCGAAGTCAGGCCCTGCTGGCGCGTGATCAGGCCGTCGTCCGGCTTGCTCAGATCGGCGACGATCTTCAGCAGCGACGACTTGCCCGCGCCGTTACGGCCGATCAGCCCGACGCGTTCGCCCGCTTCGAGGGAGAAATCCGCGTGATCGAGCAACGCGACGTGACCGAAAGCCAGTTGGGCTCCGGTAATGGTGTAAAGCGACATGGAGAATTGGAGAAAACAGCGATGAGTCGGAACTGCCCATTGTACCGGGCGCAGCAGCGGGTGCCTGTCTGGCGGAAGAGATAGATCGAATGGCCGGCTTGTCGTCCGTGGGGCCGGGATGCAGCCTGCCCGGCGGACGGTGCTGCGATTGGCAGCGGCGGCAACGGCGGGCCGGATCTTCGGATCGCCGCCGGACGCGTCGCCCGCTTGCTGCGGCGCGTCCGGCGGCGTTCGGCGCTTATTTCACGTGGACGGTGATCGTCTTGCTCATTTCCGGACCATAGGAGCGGTGCATGCCGTCGCCGAATTGCAGCGTCAGCGTATGGTCGCCGGGCGGCAAGGTCAGGTCGGTTTCGGTCTGGCCCTTGCCGAAGTGCAGCGACTTGTCGGTTGCGGGAATGACTTCGCCCTTCGCGAGCGGCTTGCCGTCGATCAACAGATGATGATGGCCCGTGCCATCCGTCATCGTGCCGGCGGGCGCGATTTTCATGCCGTCGACGCCGAATACGACGTGGACCGGATTGCTCACCGTCGCGCCGTCTTTCGGCTCGACGAACGAGACGCTCGCCGCCTGCGCCAGCCCCGACACCGCCAGCGATCCGACCAGCACCACGCCGGCCAACCAGTTGTTCCTGAACATCGTTCTTCTCCTTTTTGGGAAAACGCAAACGTGCGCGGACCGTTGCGCGGCGCGGACGACACCGGCCGACTGAGGCCGATCGTCGCAATGCATGCCGACTCGACCGCGCGGCGGTCCAACAAACTAGCTGCGGATCAGAGCATACACGCTGTCCATGATGATTTCCGCCGCACGAGCCCGCCCAGGGCGCAGTCGCTTTGCGGCGCTGCGACATCGGTAAAAACGGCCCAACTGACAAATTCCGGTAATATTGCGGGTCGCCGCCGTGCCCAAAAAAGGGGCAGACTGAGCGGATCATTGCATCGAACCAAAGAAGAGTACGTCGTGAGCGAAGTAATTGAAGTGACTGAATACAAGAGCTGGGTCTGCCTGATTTGCGGCTGGATCTACAACGAAGAAGAAGGCCTGCCTGAAGAAGGTATCGCCCCGGGCACGCGCTTCGCCGCGATTCCGGACGACTGGCGCTGTCCGCTGTGCGACGTGGGCAAGGCCGAGTTCGCGGTGGTCGAATTCTGATGGCAACGGCTTGAATCGATACGAATCGCGACCAGCGGGCCGTTAGAACGGTCTGGCGGTTTGCGCGGCCCGGCGGAGTGATTTCCGTCGGGCCGTTTGTTTTTTAGGGCGGCGGGCGACCGGTGAAACGCCGCGATTGCATCGACGCCGCGCGCCGCTCGTACGCCTTACCGCGCGCCGCCAACGCTGTTCCCGCGCCCGGCGCGTTTGATATACTCTGCGCTCGCTGGCGATTTTGCACTCGCCCTTTCCTCGCAGACACCGTCCGCAGCAGGATCGACGCGATGATTCTGGTCCTCTCCCTGTAGTTCAATGGATAGAACAAGTGCCTCCTAAGCGCTAGATACAGGTTCGATTCCTGTCAGGGGGACCAATCAGATTTTCGGCCTCGTTCGACGTGCATTTCCCCGCACCGACCCGGCCCATGCATCTCCAAAGACATTGCGTAACCGCCAGCCAACCGCGCTATTGCGCCAGCCGCGTCCCACGAGCGACTCCTTGCGCCTAACCGGTCGTCGCTCACACCCGTAGCGAATCGATCCATCACGGCTTGAACATATCCGGCGAATTCGCCAACATCACACCCAATCTTCAGATCTGAGACTCAATTTGATGGACATTACTTCGGGGAATGTGCGGCCGCATCAGGGCGGCATTCAGGCATTGCGAGCGCTCGCCTGCGCACTGGTGCTGTTCCAGCACGTTACGTTCTTCGTGGCCTACGCGAAGGGCCTCGACTACCACCCCTATCTCCTCATCAATTTCGGGCGGATGGGCGTGAGCCTGTTCTTCGTGATCTCCGGCTTCGTGATGGGCGGATGCCTTCACCAAGGCAAAGCATTTCTGTGGAATCGGGTGGCCCGCATCTTCCCGGCTTTCTGGATCGCGGTGGCGTTGAGCTTCTTCATCCTGCTGAAGGCGGACACGGCCTGGCATCTGGACTGGACGTCGCTTCTCCTGCTGCCCACCACGGCAGTCAATAACTCGTACCGCATTCCTTACTGGACGCTGTGTTACGAGTTCGCGTTTTACTGCGCAACCTACGTCATGATCCTGTGCCGCCTGTCGCGCACGCAAATACTGACCGTTTGCATTGTCTGGTTGCTTGCCATCGTCGTGATAGACGCCTATCGGCCGATCGGCGATATCGACGGCGCGGCATTCGCCATCGTGGCGCAGCCCGGCAAGTGGATTCTGCTGACGCCTTATCCGATTTTCTTCATTGTCGGCCTGTTTGCGTCGGTCGCCGGAACCGCCTGGGCGGCCAGAATCAACCCGCCCTATCTCTTCCTGTTTGCGGTGTGCGTGTGGGGCGTGTCGAACGGCGTGTCGTTTCCGTCGCCGGCGCCGCTCTTCATCATGCAAGCCGTGGCATTTGCCGCGTTCCTGATCGCCATTCAGAACATGCGCTTCGCGCGCCTGATCGAGCGCTTCGGCGACGTCTCGTACGGCGTGTATCTGATCCACATGTCGATCATCGTTGCCATTGTGCAGGCGCTCAAGCCGCACGCCGACCACATCCGGTTCTCGGTGCTGTGGCTGATCCTGATCGTGGCGTCGGTCATTGGGGGTGTCCTGTTCGGCTGGTTCGAATACCGCCTGCATAACCGCGTCTTCAAGCGCATGTTCCGGAAGCGGACCGTCACCGCCTAGCATCGAGCCATGTCGCCCCGCATACCACGCCCCGCCTGTCCTGCACAGCGGGGCGTTTTTTATCCGCGGCACCCTCCCCAAACGAAAAAGCCCAGCACGAGGGCTGGGCAAAGTCACCGCATCGACGGCGACGGAGGATTTCCGATCTTCATTTACGCGGACCCGCTTCCACTTACAGCCGATCCGCCAGATGTCCTCTCAACCGGTGCAAACGCAATCAAAAATTTGCGCTGCCGGCTTCAATCAATGATGGATGTTCACCACCGGCACCGAGTACGAGCTCAGCGTCGACTCGCGGCTGCCCGATTGCGATGAACCGTTGGTTGCGGAACCGTAACCGCTCGATTGAGCGACGCCGTTCTGCGCAGCGACGCGCGCTTCGGCGGCCTGGATGTCGGTCGGGTAGTACGGGTCACGGCCGGCGCCCGGCGTGTACCCGGCTTTTTCGAGTTGAACCAGTTCGGCACGAACCTGAGCGCGCGTCACGGGGCCGTTCGATTGTGCGAACGATGCAACCGGAGCGGCGAGAACGAGTGCAACTGCAACTGCCTTGATGAGCGATTTCATGATAACTACCTCCAGAGATTGTTTTTTCGAAGCTGCGAACCTTGTTGTTTGCAGCCGTTGAATACAGTCTATGAGTCGGTAGCCCTAGGGGAAACCCCTAAAACCTGAAATCAATGTTGTCGCAAAAGAGACAATGCGCGCGGCGTGTCCGGGCACGTCACGTCGACGGTTCTAAAGTTTCCTCAGCGCTCGCCGAAATTCAGGCATGGAAAACGACGACCACCTCCGCCCGGGCCATCCTCTTTACGAAGAAGCGATGGCTCTCGAACTCACCGTACGCACGCTGCGGCACGCACAAGGCAAGAAGAATCCGGAAGACGTGCTCTACGGCTCGGCCGAGTGGGACGTCATCAGCGAAGATTTCGTGCGCGATCTTTATCGCGCGATGGGCGGCAATCCGGACAACTTACCCTGAGCGGATCGGCGTAGAAAGAAACCAGAACGGCAAGGACGATTCACGAAGCCGGCGCGATGTGGCGACGCACTCGCCACCGGCTACACACGACGAGCGCTCGAACGTCGAACGTCGAACGCAATTGATTCGACGTCGAAGCGAAAAGCGTCCCGCGCAAAACGCTCAAGCGGGACGCTTCGGAATATCTAGTCCCTTCACCACCGCCGGACGCGCGACGAAAGCGGCCAGTGCGCGCTGCACGTTGGGGAAGTTCTGGATGCCGACCAGTTCACCCGCTTCGTAGAAACCCACCAGGTTGCGCACCCACGGAAACGTGGCGATATCGGCGATCGAGTAGGCGTCGCCGAGAATCCAGTCGCGGCCTTCGAGTCGCGCTTCCAGCACACCGAGCAGACGCTTCGATTCGGCGACGTAGCGATCGCGAGGCCGCTTGTCTTCGTAATCCTTGCCGGCGAACTTGTTGAAGAATCCGAGCTGTCCGAACATCGGTCCGATGCCGCCCATCTGGAACATCACCCATTGAATCGCTTCGTAGCGGCCCGCGGCATCTTGCGGAATGAACCGGCCGCTCTTGTCCGCGAGATAGAGCAGGATCGCGCCGGACTCGAACAGCGGCAACGGCTTTCCATCGGGGCCATTCGGATCGATGATCGCCGGAATCTTGTTGTTCGGATTCAGCGAGACGAACTCCGGCGACATCTGATCGTTGGTATCGAAACGCACCAGATGCGGCTCGTACGCGAGGCCGGTTTCTTCGAGCATGATCGACACTTTCACGCCGTTCGGAGTGGGCAGCGAATAAAGCTGGATACGATCGGGATGCGCGGCGGGCCACTTCTTCGTGATCGGAAAACTGGAAAGACTCGTCATGTGCGGGTGTGATCCTTGTAGGAGATTCTGCGGATTCTGCCGATCGTGCAATGGGGAAGCCGGCCGAAAAATCGGTCGTCATCGAGCCCGAATAGTGAGGCCCGAAAGCGAGACCGTGAAATATAAACCGGCTCGCCTGAATGCGTGCGGCACCGCTGCATGTCTTGCCGTGTTCGCGCCGGGATACATCGGGTCACGTCAAGCGCGCGACGCTCGCGAATTCACCAAAGGTCTTTCGTCGACGTGCTCGCGCGCAGGTTATATCCCTCGCGCCACAGCGCCGAGCCGACGCTCGTCAGCATGACTTTCTGATTGCCGTCGAGTTGCTCCCAGCTACTCGCGAGCCACGCCGCAAAACTCGCGCACGTGTCCTCCAGATCGACGGGGACTTTGCCCTCGAGGTATTGCCGCTCGAACATCGAAAGAATTTTCTCGGGTGTCATGGCGCGCCTCCTTTTCTTGGAATGCGCCAAGTCTAAAGGCTGCGTCGAAGGCGTGGAACGTCAGCCAAGCGTAATCCGGGTTACTCCTGGGCTGAACGCCAACGTACGCCAAAGCCTGGGCGAAACCCGAGCGAAACTGTCTTCCGCGTAAAAAAGAAAAAGGCGCCAAAGCGCCTTTTTCCATCGAACATAACGACAAGCTCGCGACTTACGGCGCGTTACGCTTGGCATTGTCCTTGGCGTCTTCCTTCGCGTCGCCGTAAGCCTTCTGGACCTTGCCCGCGCCTTGTTGCAGGTCGCCCTTCAGTTCCTTGCCGGGGTTGTTGGTCACCTTGCCGACTGCTTCGTTGACCTTACCCTTGATCTGCTCGCCTACGCCTTTCACCTGGTCTTTATTCATGATCGGCTCCACTGTATTTGAATGCCAGCGCGACATTACGCCAGTACTCCAACTCAGCAACGGGTGTGCCCGATGCGCCGTCCTGCCCGCCGCAGGCACCGCGCGACGGTAAAAATATTTTCAAGAAAACCTAAAGTCCCGCTCCAGCCTGCCGTAAAGGTGCCAAGGAGGAGCCATGGAACGGACACTCATCACGCTTACGGGGTCATCCCACGCGGCATTGATCGACCAGGACATCGCGCACATCGGACGCGTGATGCGGCCTTCTTTACACGGCGACCTCGGCGGTTCGATTCTGCCGGCCAGCTACTGGCGCAAGCGTCTGCACACCTTGCTCGACACCGGCAACCTCTCCCACGCGCAGCTCTGCGCGGTGGACAGCCTGCTGCTCCAGCTCGACGAATTCGTCGCGTCGCCCGATTCGCCCTTCGCGACAGCGGCATCCGCGACGCCCGAACCGGCGTGGGAAGAACTCGCGCCGGCCGCTCAGGCTCAAGCGCAGGCGCAATTCGCCAAGAGCGCCGGCAGCCGCCTCTGACACACCGCTGCACCGCCACCCGCCACATCGCCAGTCCGACGGGCCGAACGTCTGCAACATCCGGCGTGCAGCGCCCGTCCATCTCTCGTGAATAAAAAAAGGCCGCGAACCAGGCGCGGCCTCAACACGTCGCAACGCGGGGAATCGCGTCACGTGAGCAGCCTACACGCTGAACTGTGACACCTGCATTTCGATGCGAAACAGATTTTCGTAGTCGGAAATATTCTGCCCGCGGCTTGCGAAAATAGGGAAAAAGGGACGACCTTAGGTCATAATGTCCGCAAAAATTCCCAGCAAGGACGCCCGTGACCCTCGCCGCACCGCTCGCACTGCTCAAACAGGCGCGCGCCCGCTTCACCCAACGCGAAATCGCCGCGCATGTCGGCAAAGACATCAAGACGGTGCGGCGCTGGGAAAAAGGCGACACGCCCTGCCCGGCCATGCTCGAACCGGCGCTGCGCGATCTGCTTCACAGTAGCGCGCGTGCGGCGTCCGGCGCGACGAATGGCGCCACCCAGTTCCGCTTCGTCGATCTGTTCGCCGGCATCGGCGGGATTCGCATGGGTTTCGAAGCGCACGGCGGCGAATGCGTGTTCACGAGCGAGTGGAACGAGTTTTCCACGCGAACCTATCGCGAGAACTATCCGGCAGGCGCGGATCACGCGCTGATCGGCGATATCGTCTCCTTTCCCGCCGAAGACGTGCCGAGCCACGACGTCCTGCTCGGCGGCTTCCCGTGCCAGCCGTTTTCGATCGCCGGTGTCAGCAAGAAAAACGCGCTGGGACGGCCGCACGGTTTCGAGTGCACGACGCAGGGCACGCTGTTTTTCGACGTGGCGCGCATCATCGCCGCGAAGCGCCCCGCCGCGTTTCTGCTGGAGAACGTGAAGAATCTGCTTTCGCACGACAAAGGCCGCACCTTCGACGTGATTCTGCAAACCCTGCGCGACGAACTCGGCTACGAAGTGCATTACCGCGTGCTCGACGGGCAGCATTTCACGCCGCAGCACCGCGAGCGCATCATCATCGTCGGCTTTCGCGGCAAGACATCGTTCTCGTGGGACGACCTCGTGCTGCCGGAAAACGGTCCGCGCCTCGGTTCGATCCTGCATCGAACGGACGGTAGCGAACCGGTGCTGCCGTGGGACCACGACCGTTTCTTCGACCACGCCAGGCGCTGCGTTCAACCGAAGTACACCCTCACGCCGAACCTCTGGACCTATCTGCAGAACTACGCGGAAAAGCATCGCGCGGCGGGCAACGGTTTCGGCTTCGGCATGGCTTATCCGCAGAGCGTCACGCGCACGCTGTCGGCGCGTTATCACAAGGACGGCTCGGAAATCCTGGTCTATCAAGGCGAGCAACTACGCCCGCGCCGTCTCACGCCGCGCGAATGCGCGCGCCTGATGGGCTTTCCCGACACGTTCCGCATTCCGGTCAGCGACACCCAGGCTTACCGGCAGTTCGGCAACAGCGTGGTGATGCCGGTGATGCGCGAGGTGGCGCGCATCATGCTGCCGCATGTGCAAGCCCTGCTCGCCGAGGAGTCTCCGCGTGGTTCCAGGCAAAAACTTTCGCTATACGCCTGACCGTCGACGCGGCCGACTCCAGAGGGACGCCGCGTAATGGTCGATATCGTCGATAGCGCGACGCGCAGCCGGATGATGTCCGGCATTCGCGGACGCAATACGAAACCGGAAATCCTGATCCGCAGCCTGCTGCATCGTCGCGGCTTTCGCTTCCGTCTCGACGTGCG
This sequence comes from Paraburkholderia sp. GAS199, assembly GCF_050436585.1. NCBI lineage: Bacteria > Pseudomonadati > Pseudomonadota > Betaproteobacteria > Burkholderiales > Burkholderiaceae > Paraburkholderia > Paraburkholderia sp. GAS199. Next base: position 84,062 of record NZ_JBNDMM010000002.1, read on the forward strand.
CGATCTGCCGGGCCGTCCGGACATCGTGCTGCCGCGTTATCGCGCCGCGATACTCGTGCACGGATGTTTCTGGCACGGTCACGATTGCCATCTGTTCAAGTGGCCACAGACACGTCCGGAGTTCTGGCGCGAGAAGATCGGCCGCAATCGCACGAACGACGACAAGGTTCGCGAAGCGCTTCTGGCGACAGGCTGGCGCGTCGGCGTGGTGTGGGAATGCGCGTTGCGCGGCGCCAATCGCGATATCGAAGGTGTCCTGCAACGGCTCGCCGACTGGTTGCACAGCGACGCGCCGAGCTTCGAAGAACGCGGATGACCTCCCGCTTCGACGCTGGCTGCGGAACCTGCTTCAATGCCCGCTGAACGCTCTTTGTATCCTGCGTGACGGGCCAATCCGCGGCGGGCAGCAGTGATACACTCGATTGGCTAACTCGGGCGCGTTGGGCTCATCGCGTTGAACGATGTTCGTATCGTCGCGTAGAAGAATGTCAGGCAAAACGGCGCGTCCCGATCATCCCGAAACGATCCTACAAGGGAGGCACACCATGGCAGATTTCCGTCTCTGGTCCGACGAGTTCCCCACCAACGGCTTCATGCCGAAAGCCCAGGAATACAACGACAAAGCGTTCGGCGTCGACGGCGAAAACATTTCGCCCGCGTTGCAATGGGAAGGAGCACCGCCCGACACGCAGAGTTTCGCTCTCACCGTCCACGATCCCGACGCGCCAACCGGCAGCGGTTTCTGGCATTGGGTCGTGGTGAATATTCCGGCGGACGCCCGCTCGTTGCCGCGCAACGCCGGCAAGCCCGACGGTTCGCTGCTGCCGCAAGGCGCGCTGCAGGTTCGCAACGACTACGGCACGGTCGGCTTCGGCGGTGCGGCGCCGCCGCGCGGCGACAAGGCCCATCGCTACATCTTTCGACTGCACGCCCTGAAGGTGGCGCATCTGCCGATCAACGCGGAAACCACCAACGCGGTCGCGCGCTTCATGACGCATCTGAACGAACTCGACTCGACCACGCATACCGGTTTGTACGAGCTCAAATAACGCATCGGCGCGGCTTCTGCCAGTTGTTGCCGGTCAGCGCAACGAGTCGCGCGCGCGGCTCGCTGCGTGATGCATGACACGTGGCGCTGACCGTAGCACTGGGACGCTCATCTCCAATCACAAGAACGATGCACGCACAATCATCGCGAAACGACGGGACCCACCCGTCGTCCGACACCGGGACACCCACCGTCAGCATGCCGCTCGACCACAACACCGAACAAGGTCTGCCGCTTCCGCAACGTTACTGGGCGATGCTGGTCATCGCCCTCGCGCTGACGCTCGCGGTCCTCGACAGCGCGATCGCCAACGTGGCGCTGCCGACCATCGCCCGCAATCTGCACGCGAGCGCCGCCGGCTCGATCTGGGTCGTCAACGCGTATCAACTCGCCATCACCATTTCGCTGTTGCCGCTCGCCTCGCTCGGCGACCGCATCGGTTATCGGCGCATCTATCTGGCGGGCCTGATCCTGTTCACGGTCGCGTCGTTCGGCTGCGCGCTGTCCGGCTCGCTGACCACGCTCGCACTCGCCCGCGTGGTGCAGGGCTTCGGCGCGGCCGGCATCATGAGCGTCAACACGGCGCTGGTACGCATGATCTATCCGCCCACGCAACTCGGACGCGGCGTGGCGATCAACGCGATGGTCGTGGCGGTGTCATCCGCGGTCGGGCCGACGGTCGCCTCTGCCGTGCTCGCCGTCGCGTCGTGGCCGTGGCTGTTCGCGATCAATGTGCCGATCGGCATCGCGGCGATTGTCGGCGGCTTCAAGGCGCTCCCGCTGAACGCCGGTCACGAATCGCCGTACGACTATCTGAGCGCGGTGATGAACGCGTTCGTGTTCGGCCTGCTGATCTTCGCCGTCGACGGTCTCGGCCACGGCGAGCGGCTCGGCTGGGTCGCGGTGGAAGCGCTCGGCGCCGTCGTGATCGGCTACTTCTTCGTGCGCCGGCAACTCACACGGCCTGCGCCGCTCCTGCCGATCGACCTGCTGCGCATCCCCGTGTTCGCGCTCTCGATCGGCACCTCGGTATGTTCGTTCTGTGCGCAGATGCTGGCGTTCGTGTCGCTGCCATTTCTGTTGCAGGACACCCTGGGGTTGTCGCAGGTCGAAACCGGTTTGCTGATGACGCCGTGGCCCGCGGTCATCATCGTCGCGGCGCCGATTGCCGGCATGCTCTCCGACAAGGTGTCGTCGGGATGGCTCGGCGGCGTGGGGCTCGCCGCCATGACGGTCGGACTGCTGCTGCTCGCCACGCTCGGCGCGCATCCTGAGCCGCTGCAGATTGCCTGGCGCATGGCGCTGTGCGGCGCGGGCTTCGGTATTTTTCAGTCGCCGAACAATCGCACGATGTTGTCCGCCGCGCCGCGCGATCGCAGCGGCGGCGCGAGCGGCATGCTCGGCACCGCGCGCCTGACCGGACAGACACTCGGCGCGGCGCTCGTCGCCTTGATCTTCGGCGTCGCTCCCGTCCACGGGCCGATCGTGGCGCTCTACGTCGCGGCAGGATTCTCGGCGGTGGCCGCCGTGGTCAGCACCATGCGCGTCATGCAGCGCGTGAACGTGCAGGCCGCCTGACGCAACGCCACGCCACGCCGCGAGCGCAGGTCCGCAGCATGAGCGCAAAACGAAGGGCGCGAATCCCGTACCGCGATTCGCGCCCTTCTTCAATGTGCTTCTGCCCTGCCGCTTGCTACTCGTAACTCGTTACTTGCGAGGACGTGATCGGCGCGCGCAATTCGATCTATCGAACCGCGCAACCGCGCTATGACTAGGAAGCCGTCACGTCAGCGAGCTTTACCGCCTTGGCCGTCACCTTCGATGCCGTTGCGACATTGCGCAGATCCGACAGGAACGTATCGCGCCAGACCGACAGATTGTTCTCGCGCATCGGCGCCATCATGTCGGCGTGACGCGCCTGACGTTCGGCGAGCGGCATCGACAACGCGCGCTCCAGTGCTTCGGCCATCTGCGAAAGATCGAACGGATTGACCACCAGCGCACCCGGCAACTGCTCGGCCGCGCCGGCAAATTGCGACAACACCAGCACACCCGGATCCGCCGGGTCCTGCGACGCCACGTATTCCTTCGCCACCAGGTTCATGCCGTCGCGCAACGGCGTGACGTAACCCACTTGCGACTGACGGAACAGCGCCATCAGCAGATTGCGCTCGTACTTGCGATTCAGATACTGGATCGGCGTCCAGTCGAGTTGCGCAAAACGTCCGTTGATACGGCCTGCCTCGCCTTCAAGCGTCTGGCGAATGCGCTGATAGGTGGTGACGTCGGCGCGCGTCGGCGGCGCAATCTGCACCAGCGAAACGCGACCGTGCCAACCCGGTGCGTTCAGCAACAGCCGCTCGAACGCCTGGAAGCGTTCGACCAGACCCTTCGAATAATCCAGACGGTCGACGCTCATGATGAGCTTGCGGCCGCGCATGCCGTCGCGCAGGCTGCGCACCGGCTTGCGGTCCGTGAACTGTTCGGCGGCCTTCGCAATCGCATCCGGATAGATGCCGATCGGATACGCGGCCACTTTCAGGAAGCGGTTGTAGGCGTGCACCATGCCGTCTTCGCTCGACGTACCGTGCTGGCCGCGCTCGATAAAGTCGACGAACGACTGGCGGTCCGCTTCGGTCTGGAAACCGACCACGTCGTAACTGCACATGGCCTTGACGAGTTCTTCGTGCGGCGGAATGGTGCGCAAAACTTCCGGAACCGGAAACGGAATGTGCAGGAAAAAGCCGATCGGATTCTTCACGCCCAGCTCGCGCAGGCATCGCGCGAACGGCAGCAGGTGATAGTCGTGAACCCAGATGATGTCGTCGGGTTTGAGCAGCTCTTTGAGCTGCTTCGCGAGCGTCGCATTCACGCGCTGATAGCCCGCGTATTCCTGGCGGTCATAGCGCGACAGGTCGTTGCGGTAGTGGAAAGTCGGCCACAGCGTCGCGTTCGAAAAGCCGCGATAGTACTGGTCGTAATCGCGCTTGGTGAGACCCACCGTCGCGTACGTCACATTGCCCTGCTTTTCGATCACGGGTGCCGACGGCTCGCTCACCGTTTCGCCGCTCCAGCCGAACCAGACGCCGCCGGTTTCTTTCAGCGCATCCAGCACGCCGATGGCCAGGCCGCCCGCTGCGGGCCGGCCTTCCTGCGTCGGCGCGACACGATTCGATACCACGATCAGTCTGCTCATTGGTGCTCTACCTCAGTCAGTTGTTTCGTTGCATACGGATATGTGCCAAAGAAGTGCATGCAAGTCGCGTGCCGTTTTTCGCATCGTTGGAAATAAAAATGTATGCAAATGTGACGGACGAGCAAATCCACGCGATGGCCCAACATCGCGAAGAAATTTCTTCTGTTTTGTACGATTTAAGCGGAAACCTTCTTACCGAACGGCAGAAGCTCAGGCGTCCTGCTCGGAGCCCAGATCGCGTTGGTATTCCAGCCCTTCCGGCCGTACGCCGCCCTGGTTGTGCTCGCCGTCTGGCGGGGCATCGGGGGCAACCCGGTTCTGCGCGGACGGGTCCGGCGACGCCGGCGGTCCGCTCTTGCCGCCGGGTCGTGAGTCGCGCTTCGAATGGCGCGCGGAACGCCGCAGTGCGGGATGTCTCATGATCGCTGCCTCCAGGGAAGCCGGCCGCCGCGGAAGGCGGCACCAGTACAGTCTAGAAGTCGCGGCGGTAAATTGCCGGTAAAAGCTGCGTCGACTTTGTAACAAGTACATAAATCTACCGCGCCAGTGTGCGGCGCGGCGGCTTGCCCGTGTCAGAGTTGCATCGCTTGCGGCGGACGGGGACTGGCTTGTGGCGCCTGCGACGGTTCTGGCGGCGGATCGCCGATGGGCGGCGCTACTGGTTCGATCGGATTGGGCGTCGGGTCGGGAATGGTGTCGGGCTCACCCGGCGAGGGCGGCGCGGCCGGTGGCGGCGTCATGGGCGGCGGCGAAGGCGGCTCGATCGGCTCGGGACGATGGGCGTGCAGCGGAAGGGGAAGCGCAGGAGCAGCAGCGTATTCCGGCATGTCAGTTTTCCTCGTCTTTGCGTTAGGAGAAACTGAGCAAGGGATGTGCCGTTGGGTGACAGGCGGACTGGGCGAAGCCGGATGAGAAGACGTGGCGCCGCGTCGGCCGTGCTTCGAGACTTGCAGAGGAAAAATCCGGCGCGGCCGACTGACTCCGTCGAGCCGCGCCTTGCAGCGTCAGGCGTCCGCGCCGCGCAGTGCGCGCGCTTCGTCGGCGTCCGCGTCGTCGCGGGCGTCGTTGCCGTATTCGACCAGCCGGTTATACAGCGTCTTCAGGCTGATGCCGAGAATCTCCGCGGCACGTGTCTTCACGCCACCGCATTGTTCGAGCGTGGCCAGAATCAGCTGACGGTCGGCCTCGGCGAGCGAAGTGCCGAACGGAATCGTGATCGCCGTGCCGGCCGCCGGCTTGGACAGCGTGATCTGCAACGGCACGGTTGCCGTGCTGTCCGAGTCGGTGCCCGACATGATGTGCGCGCGCTGAACGTAGTTCTTCAACTCGCGCACGTTGCCCGGCCACGGATACGACATCAGCATTTCCTTCACGGCGGCCGGGAAATGCTTCTTCGTGCTGTGACGTTCGTTGAGTTCGTCGAGGAACGCCTGCGCCAGCAATTCGACGTCTTTGCCGCGATCGCGCAACGGCGGCAGGCTGATCGGGAACACGTTCAAACGGTGATACAGGTCGAGACGCAGTTTGCCTTCCAGCACCGCCTGCTCGGGGTCGCGGTTGGTGGCCGCTATCAGGCGCACGTCGGTTTCGATTTCCTTCGTGGTGCCCACGCGCATGAACATGCCGGTTTCGAGCACACGCAGCAGTTTCACCTGCAACTCGATCGGCATTTCGGTGATTTCGTCGAGGAACAGCGTGCCGCCGTTCGCGCGCTCGAAATACCCCTTGTGTTGACGGTCTGCGCCGGTGAACGAGCCGCGCTCGTGGCCGAACATTTCCGACTCGATCAGGTTCGGCGAGATCGCGCCGCAGTTCACCGCGAGAAACGCGTGCTTGCGACGCAGGCTGAGTTCGTGAAGCGTCTGCGCGGCGACTTCCTTACCCGTGCCGGACTCGCCCACCAGCATGACCGACGCTGCCGTTGGCGCGACTCGGCCGATCTGGTCGTAGACCTCCTGCATGGCCGGCGAATTGCCGAGCATCAGGCCGAAGCGGCCCATGCGGCGCAACTCACCGCGCAAGGTGCCGATTTCCGCCTTCAGATCGCCCGCACGCGGCAAGCGCGACAGGATCGCCTTGACGCGCTGCATGTTGATCGGCTTGACGAGGTAGTCGGTGGCGCCCATTTTGAGCGCGTTGACCGCCGATTCCACGGTGGCGTGACCGGTAATCACGATCACCTCGACGCCCGAGCGCGGATCGAGATCTTCGAAGAGATCCACCCCGCTGCCGTCCGGCAGTTTCAGGTCGGTGAAAACGACATCCGGCATTTGCCGGACCAGCTGGATGCGTGCCTCGCGCAGGTCGCCTGCGGTGGCGGTGGTCAACCCGTCTTCCCCGATGATGGCGGAAAGCGCCTCGCGGGTACTCGCGTCGTCGTCGACAATCAGTACGTGTGGCATCGCGTCTCGAAAGCCCGAAAGCGTGAATAAGGAGACATGCCGAATGACATGCCATAACAAGCCGTAGCCAGTTTTTCCGCCCGGCGGCAGCGCGATTCGCGCCGCGCCATCAACTACTATATGGCAAAAAATACCGAATTTGAGACTTAATTCAATTTCGCAACAATATGCGGAAAAACTGACTGCTTTTTCCTGTCATTGTTGTCGTTTTGCCCATTATACGGTGTTATCGCGATAAATTTGCAACGCATATCCGCCATAGCGCACCGCGTGGCGCCCTATGCGGACATGCGTCGGTGCGCGTTCGGATCAGCTGCGCGGGAACGGCCAGGCACCGCCATTGCCGTTATGATGCGCGGCGCCGTTGGCGCCATTCGAGCCGCTAGTGATGCTGGCCGCCGGGGTGGCGGGTGCGTCGACATTGCCGCCTTCGTTCTCCCAGCGGCTCAGTTCGCGCGCCACCGGCAGGTGGGTCGCACGGTTGCGATGCTGCACGTAGCGCACCGCCAGAAAACCGCCGAGTGCCATCAACGCGCCGAACAGGCCAATTTTGGGTCGTGCCATCGTCAACTCCTTGTAGTCGTGATGCATGTCGTGATCGGGACGCCTGAGGGGACGCCTGAGCGCGCAGCCTCAGCGCGTGCTCAGCACACCCAGCAGAAAACCGACGCTCGCGGCAATGCCGATCGAGCGCCATGGGTTGCGCCGCACGTAGCGCTCGGTGTTCACCGTGGCGGCACGGTAGCGACGCTGCGCATTCTGCTGCGCGTCGCCCAGCGCCGATTGCAAGGTTTCCACATGCGTGCCGAGACGTTCGCGCAGCGCCTCGACGCCTTCGCCGGGCACATTGGACGCGAGCCGCAGCATTTCTTCCGAATCCGTCAGCAGCACGCGCAGATCCTCGACGATTTTCTGCCCGCCTAACGCGAGCTGTTGCGTGGTGTCGGTCATCATTCACTCCTAAGTCTGAGGTCGGCGTACGCGTGCCTTCTGGGTGACCGGCGCTGCGTTCGTGACCGCGCCCGGCGATTCGCAACGGGCGACGGCAAAACGCTCGATCGGCGGCCCAAAAGCGCACGCGTGTCGGTTGAAAGGTGCAATCCACGTACCCGGTAAATCTGCCACTTCACGTTTCGCGGACCATCATTTCAGGCACTTTCGACCGACATCCCGGCGATCTGATGCGCAAGCCGATAGTTCGTTTGGCGTAAGCCTCAGCAAAGTGGTTAAATCGATGTTTGTGAGATAGTGGCCTCGCGGTCTGTCTCTTTCCAGGCCTGCACGCCGCTACACAACATTCATTTGCACAGGATTCCCCGTTTATGGCGTCAATCGATCTGGACTCGCCCACCGTCTCCGCCGGCGGCAATACATCGGCACAGGCGAAGCAGCGCGTCGCGGACGGCATCGCGGGACTGAAATCGTACGGGCTGCTGTACGGCTCGTCGCCGATCATGCTCGATCTGTACGAACAGATCGAACGCGTTGCCGGCACCGACGCCACCGCGCTGATCATCGGTGAATCCGGCACCGGCAAGGAACTGATTGCCCGCACGATTCACGATCAGAGTACCCGCAAGGAAGCACCGTTCGTCGCGGTCAACTGCGGCGCGATCCCCGACGAACTGATCGAAGCCGAACTGTTCGGCCACGAAAAAGGCAGCTTCACCGGAGCGGTTCAGGGCCGCGTCGGCTATTTCGAGCACGCGAACGGCGGCACGCTGTTCCTGGACGAAATCACCGAAATGGCCCCCGTGCGCCAGGTGAAATTGCTGCGGGCGCTGGAAACCGGTACGTTCTTTCGGGTCGGCGGTAACGAACTGATTCGCGGCGACGTGCGTGTGATTGCCGCGACCAACCGCGACCCGGCCGTGGCCGTCAAGGAAAACGGTTTGCGCGAGGATTTGATGTATCGGCTCGCGGTTTTTCCGTTGCGCGCGCCGCCGCTGCGCGAACGCGAAAACGACCGCGAACTGCTCGCCCAACATTTTCTCGCCCTGCTCAATCAGCAGGAAGGCACGAGTAAGAGTTTCAGCAAACGCTCGATCGAAACGCTGCGCACCTGGTCGTGGCCGGGCAATGTGCGTGAATTGAAGAACGCGGTTTATCGCGCCTTTATTCTCGCGGAGAAGACGGTCGAGCTGCCGCATCCGCATCTCGCTTCGCGGGTCAAAAAACCCGTCACGCAAGGTGACGCAATGAGCGTGTGGATCGGCACGCCACTCGCCGACGCGCAGAAGCAGATCATTCTCGGCACGCTCAAATACTGCGGCGGCGACAAGCGGCGCGCAGCGAAAGCACTCGGCGTCAGCCTCAAAACGCTCTATAACCGCCTGAGCGCATACGGCGGCGACGAAGCCGGCGAAGAAGAAGTCGAGCAATAATCCGGCACCGCACGCTCGCGCGATTCAATCAAATCACGGGAGCGTGCTTCGAATAACGGCGCCCTCCGACGCATCGCAATCCCTTCGCACCACCAATCAAAATCGGCTCGGTCAAAACAGAAACCGATTTAGTCCGCACGCTCTTTTGCAATTGCTTGCACTTTCCCACTGCCAATTACAAAACGCATCCTGCAAAATGCGGCTGCGCGCGTAAAGACGCCAGATCGATGTGCTTTTCGTTTACACACTTTGATTTTCGACGTGACGAAAGGTACTTGCAGGAGTAGGGACAGCGAAATGCAAAAAAGTACTGTGTGGGGCGAACGGGTCAATACGGCGACCGAATCGAATATCAAGTCAACGGTCGAAAGCGGCGCACGCCGCGCGGACAAACCGGGACACCGCGGCGTCCTGGCGTTCGTCACGCTGGCCGTCGCGTGCAGCGCGGCATTGAGCGGCTGTAGCTCGCTCTACTCCGAAGGCGCCACGGCCGGCGCCGGTATCGCGGGCGCAGCGCTCGCGGCCAAAGTCACCAGCAACGCAGCCGTCGCAACCGGCATCGGCCTCGGCGCCGTCGCCGCGGCGCGTGCCGGCGTGCAGTATTCCGAGCGCGTGGTCCACACCAATACGCAGGACGGCATCGCGAAGATTGCCGGGCCGCTCGACGTCGGCGCCATCGCGCCGTGGAGCGTCACGCACTCCATGCCGATCGAAGACGACGAACACGGCCGCGTAACCGTCAGCCGCACGATCAGCAGCGGCGCACTCGATTGCAAGGAAATCGTCTTCTCTGTCGACCGTGCCGCGAACAAGAACGTGCCGGCCAGCAGCGCGTTCTACGTGGCGTCAATCTGCCGCGACGGCGACAACTGGAAATGGGCGTCGGCCGAGCCCGCCACCGAACGTTGGGGTGCGCTGCAATGACGGCGCGCCTGTTTTCAAACACGGCTTCGATGGCCGGATCGGCTATCGGCGCGGTGCGCGCCGCGGCCGGCCAACGCGGTGTCGGCTTGCGGCTCGTGCTGGCCGGCGCGCTCGTCGTCGGCGCAAGCCTGATGACAAGCGGCTGCTCGTCGGTCGGCGCCGCGAGCGGCGCGGCAGCCGGCGTCGCCTCGGGTCTGGTCACGTCGAACCCCGCCATCGGCATCGGCGTCGGTATCGCGGTGCAAGCCGCCACCGACGAAGCCGTCGGCCGCTACATGCGCTCCATGCACACCGACCAGCAGGATCTGATCGCCGCGCTCGCGGGCGCGATGCCGGTCGGCGAAACGCGGCCGTGGCAAATCAAGCACACGCTGCCGATCGAGAACGGTCATGGCGAGGTTCGCGTCACGCGCGCATTCGGCTCGGCGCTGGCCTTGTGCAAGGAGTTCGTGTTCTCGGTGCAGGACGGCGACGGCCCGAACGCGCACGAAGCCTGGTACACAGGCAGCGCGTGTCAGCAGGATAAAGGCTGGAAGTGGGCGTCTGCCGAGCCGGCAGTCGAGCGCTGGGGCACGCTGCAATAAGGCGCCCGATAATCAGGCTGTGAATCGGCCCGTGAAGCAGGCTGTCAAGCAGCCTGAAAATGAAAAAAGCGGCAGGGTCTCCCCTGCCGCTTTTTTATCTGGGCAAGCCGGTCGCGATGACCGCGCTCAGGACTCCACGTCTTCCAGACTGAAGATTTCCGTCTGGTCGTTGTACGAGAAGATCTCGCCATAACGGCCCCAGTTGATGACCGCGTCGAGCGTCTCTTCCGCCGCGCTGTCCGACAGAAAGTCTTCCAGTTCCTGCTCGAAACGCACGCGCGGCGCGCGATGTCCCGGACGCTCGTTCAGCACCTTCTTGATTCGCGCCGCGAGCGGCACGTGCTTGAGCAGATGGTCGGCGAACATCAGCTTACGTTCCTGCGTGCCGAATTCCGAGAACACGCGCGCCGGCGGCGTCAGGAAAATGTCGCCTTCGCGCACGTCGGCGAAACCGAGGTGTTGCAGCACTTCGGCAACCGGGAACAGATCGTCCACTTCCAGATGCAGGGAGCGGGCAATTTCCGGCATGTCGGCACGGCCATGGTACGGCGCGGCGGCCAGCGTTTCGATCAGACCGGCCATCAGGTTGGTCGACACGTGCGGCAGCCAGCTGTGCAGCTCCAGCCCCTTCTTGGTCTTCTCGTCGGTCTGACGCGCGGTCATCTTGGCGTAGATTTCGTCGACCAGACGGCGGAACGCCGGATCGAGACGATTACGCGGATGCTTGAACGGCACCTTGATCTCGGCGATCACGCGCCCCGGATTGGACGACAGCACCAGGATCCGGTCGCACATGAACACGGCTTCTTCGATGTTGTGCGTGACGATCAGCACGGCCTTGATCGGCATGCGGCCTTGCGTCCACAGATCGAGCAGGTCGGTACGCAGCGTTTCGGCAGTCAGCACGTCGAGCGCGGAGAACGGCTCGTCCATCAGCAGCAGCGTGGGATCGACCACCAGCGCGCGCGCAAAGCCGACGCGCTGACGCATGCCGCCCGACAACTCGCGCGGATACGCGTTTTCAAAACCGTCCAGACCGATCAGGTCGATCGCGGCCAACGCGCGCGTGCGCCGTTCGCTTGCGCCGACGCCTTGCGCTTCCAGGCCGGCTTCCACGTTCTGCAGCACGGTCAGCCACGGGAACAGCGCGAAGGTCTGGAACACCATCGCGACGCCCTTGGCGGGACCGTTGAGCGGCTTGCCCATATAGGTGACTTCGCCGTCGGTCGGTTCGATCAGACCGGCGATGATGCGCAGCAAGGTCGACTTGCCGGAGCCCGAGCGGCCCAGCAGACCGACGATCTCGCCTTCGCGCAGCGAGAGGTTTGCGTCGTCGAGAACGAGCAGTTCGCCCTGCGACTTGTTGAAACCGCGGCACACGTCCTTGACGCGCAGGATCTCTTCGCCGAGGCGCGGCGGCTTCGGCGGCGTCTGGATCGGCGCGGCGGTCATAGCAGCTTTAGGATTTTGCATCGCGTTTAGCCTTCAAATCTCAAGAAAACGCCGGGCCGCTCCGGGTATGCGCCCTCGGAAACGGGCTCGGAGCGGCGGGTTCGGGGGCGCTCAATCCAGCCGGAGCTTGCCTTCGGCGTAGGCGTACATCGGACGCCACAGCAGACGGTTGAACAAGGTGACGAACAGGGACATCACGGCGATGCCCACGATGATCTTCGGATAGTCGCCCGCCGCCGTGGACTGCGCGATGTAGGCGCCCAGACCGTGCGCGGCCACCTTGGTGTCGCCCCACTGGACGAACTCCGCCACGATGCTCGCATTCCACGCGCCGCCCGACGCGGTGATGGCGCCGGTCACGTAGTACGGGAAAATGCCCGGCAGCATGGCCTGGCGCCACCATTGCCAGCCCGTGATATGGAAGTTCTTGGCGGCCTCGCGGTAGTCGTTCGGATACGAACTCGCGCCCGCAATCACGTTGAACAGGATATACCACTGCGTACCCAGCACGATCAGCGGCGACAGCCAGATGTCCGGGTTCAGGTGAAAGCGCACGATGGCGATCACGAACACCGGGAACAGCAGGTTGGCCGGGAACGCGGCGAGGAACTGCGCGAGCGGCTGGATCTTTTCGGAGAGCGCCGGACGAAGACCGATCAGCACGCCGACCGGCACCCACACCACGGACGCCAGCGCGATCAGCAGCACCACGCGCAGCAGCGTGATGAGCCCGAGCACGAACACATGACCGACTTCTTCGAGCGAGACGCCGGTACGCACGTAGATGAACACGCGGTACACCACGTACACCGTGGCGATCAGCACCAGCGCCGCCCACAGCAGGTCGCCGACGCGCGAACTCTTCTGGTTCTGCGGAATCTGGAAGCGCGGCCCCTGATAGCTCGGCAAGCGGAACGGCACGCGCGCGGCCTTGGCGAACATCCAGCCGAGCGGCACCAGCAGACGGTGAATCAGCCGGGTGCGGCGGATCAGGTCGAGCAGCCAGGACTCCGGCGCGTCGCCGGAACTGGTGTTCTCCATGCGGAACTTGTCGGCCCACGCCACGAGCGGGCGGAACAGGAACTGGTCGTAGGCGAGAATCACGACCGTCATCGCCAGGATGACCCAGCCGATCGCGTGCAGGTTCTTCACCGCGATGGCCTGCGCGAGATACGCGCCGATCCCCGGCAGCGTGATGGTGTTGTTACCCACGGTGATCGCTTCGGATGCCACCACGAAGAACCAGCCGCCGGACATCGACATCATCATGTTCCAGATGAGGCCCGGCATCGAGAACGGCACTTCCAGCTTCCAGAAGCGCTGCCACGACGTCAGATGAAAGCCGCGCGAGACTTCGTCCAGATCGCGCGGCACTGTGCGCAGCGACTGGTAGAAGCTGAAGGTCATGTTCCACGCCTGGCTCGTGAAGATCGCGAAGATCGCCGCGAGTTCGGCGCCGAGCACCCGGCCGGGGAACAGCGCGAGGAAGAACGTGACCGTAAACGAAATGTAGCCGAGCACTGGCACCGACTGCAGGATGTCCAGAATCGGCACGAGCACGAGGCCCGCGCGACGGCTCTTGGCAGCCAACGTGCCGTAGACCAGCGTGAAGATCAGCGAGGCGACCATGGCCAACAGCATGCGCAGAGTGGTGCGCATTGCGTATTCCGGCAGATTGGCCGGGTCTAGCGAGATCGTCTGGGTCTTGAGCGTGGACATCGGCGCCAGCGTCTCGTGAAAGCCGATGGCCGCCATGGCAATCACGCAGATGATCAGCGGAAAGGCGACGAAGTCCCAGCGATTGGGCAGAACCCGCCATGCCGACGCATTGGCGGTGCGCTTCAGGTTGAAGCTGAAATCCATCAGACAGTCTCCCGGTTCATACAGGCATAACAACGCGCAAAGGAGGCCGCGGCTTCGGCACGGCGGTCTGAAGATCGGTCCGGAAAGCGGAAATCATGCATGGCAAAACGCGTGTGCGCGGTAAATCGTTAGCGTTGGAGACACGTGGTCCGGTAGGGACGTGTCGGCGGGCAAGCCGCCCGGACCGATCCGTCGAACCGGACTTCTGTCGCCGCGGGCGCCGCCCGGAGGCCGGCGAGCTTTCCTTGTTTTGGACTAGCGCGACACTACACCATCCTATGTTTCAGGCACAACCTTTAGCGGCAAATAGCGGCCCGGAAACCAACGGCAGACAGCGCTCTGTTCGCATTCGTAGGCGGCCTGTCAGTTTGGGACCTCTGGGCGTCGCGCGGCAGCCACACCCGTGCTGCCCTTCACTTCTGCCGCCGTGTCCCCAACCACCCTGAAAAACCCCTAACACCATTCAGAATCCGCATGCGCTGCCGATAAGAATCCGATGGGCGCAAGGGTTGCACTTCGCATTCCAGCAATAACGGTGGCGCCGGGCTCCGCGACGGTTAAAATCAGGATAGGCACGCTGTTTGACGGCCTGCCCGATACCCTATCCCGGGCCGCAGCGTCGGCGCAGCGCCGAACGTTTCCACAGGGGCACAGCGCCAGGGCGCTGCCACGAATGAGCTAGTTGCATGTCACAGCCAGACGGATCAGAGAGTCGATGAACAGGACAACCTTGCGCCAGATAACCGGTCCGCTCAGCTTCGTGCTGGTCGTGCTGGTTTGCTGGTTCGTGGCCGGCATGGTCGCGGACCGGATGGTACAGCAAGAGCTGGACGCGGCCCTGCGCGCGCAACGGCAGATGTCCACGTCGATCGTCGACAACATGGCCGAGGTGATCGCCAGCGATCTCGCCATGTCTCGCGCCATCCCCGCGACCATGGCCGAAATGGACGTGGTCCAGCACGCGCTGGTGCAATCCCAGAATTATGCCGCGAACGGCGAGGCGACGGAACCCGCCCTGCACGCCGCGTTGATAAAAGATCAGAAGATGACGGCCGTCAGCAACTTCCTGCACGACGCCCAAGGCTTCTCCGGTCTCGACCAGATCTGGCTCGTCAATGCCAACGGCATCTGCGTGGCATCGAGCTTCGCCATCGACACACCGAAGGCCGCCGCGCGCTCGTTTGTCGGCGTGGACATGCGCACGCGCGGTTATCTGACCAGCGCCCTGCTCGGCGCCTTCACCGAGGCCTACGGTGTCGGCCGCGTGAGCGGCGATCCGGGCATCTTCATCGCCGCACCGGTCTACTCGGACGGTCTGCTGGTCGGCGTGGTGGTGGCCAAGGTGGGGATCGCGCGTTTGCGCCACTGGGTTGCGCACGCCGGCACCTTCGTCAGCGACGAAAACGGCGTCATCATCATGGCCCACAACAGCGCGCTCGAAGGCCACGCGCTGCCCAACTCGCGCGTACAGCAGATGAGCGATGCCGAACGCATGGTCATCTACCGTCGCGAGACCTTTCCCGACATGCGCATCCAGATCGATCCGCAGGTGCGCGAGCAGGCGCCGTGGGTGCCGGGTGGGATCGCGCAGCAACTGTTCGGCATGGCCGAGCGGCCCGAGCCTTCGCTTTATCAGGCGCGCGGCGGCCTGAACTCGGGGCTGTCCGCCCATCTGGTCGATCCGCTCGCCTCCTGGCCGGAACTGCTGCGCAATCACAAGCGCGATCATCTGCTGGTGTTTCTGACGCTTGCCGGAACGGTCGCGCTCGCGTGGGTGATCACCGTTTCGTATGTGCGCGAGCGGCGCCATCACCGCGCCACGCGCGATCTCGCCGAACAGCTGCAATCGGCCAATACGCTGCTGTCGGCCGAAGCGCGGCACGACGCGCTGACCGGTGCGTTGTCGCGCCGCTATTTCCTCGACCTGCTGCGCCATGAGATCGAACGCGCGCATGCCGGCAACGAGCCGCTGTGCATGGCGATCGCCGACCTCGACCATTTCAAGCAGATCAACGACCGCTTCGGCCATGCCGCCGGCGACCGCGCGCTCGAACATTTCGTCGACACCTGCCGCGCCGAACTACGCGGCGCCGACGCGATCGGCCGGCTCGGCGGCGAGGAATTCGGCCTGCTGCTGCCGGCCACGAGTCTCGCCGACGGCCGCGAAGTCGTCGAACGTCTGCGGCTGCGTCTGAAAGCGATTCCTTCGCCGAAGCTGCCCGCATCGGTGGGCCTGAGCGTGAGCATCGGCATCACCGAACTCTCGGCGGACGATCTGCCCGAGCGCATCATGAGCCGCGCCGACACCGCCCTCTACGCCGCCAAGAGCGGCGGACGCGATCGCATCGAAGCGCTGCCGCCCGACGACACCGCGCCGCCCGCGCGAACCGTCGCCAACGCCTGGTAGTTGTCCGCCAATCACTGACGCAGCGCAAAACCCACTCGCAGCGACTCCCCGCCAAGCAGGTATGATCGACCTTGAACTCGAGGTTGCCGCTACTGCTTTAACGGGAGATTCGCATGAAGGGAAATTTGGTGATCGTGTGTCGCGATCAGGATGCCGACGCGTTCGACCATCTGCTGGCGGAATATGGCGCATTTCAGACACGCCTGTCGTCCACGGCGTGGTATCTGAAACTGGCCGTCGCGCCGGAATTGATTCAGGAAGAAATACTCGCGCGGCTCGGCAAGTACACCACCCACTATATTTTCGAAGCCGAAACGGTGACGTGGAATACCGTGGATGGTGACGCGGCGAATGCGCTGAACACGCTGTTTTCGGATTAGCCCGGCAACGCGGGCGTCGTGCTTGCGGCGCGCCCGCTGTTGACGGTGCGGCGTGGATGAATCAGGCGGGGCCGGGCATGCGATGCCGGCCCCGCTGCCGTTTCCGGCCTGCCTTGTATTGCGGATCAACGCGGACGAAGCGGCCTGCGGATTCTCACCACACGCTTTCGGACGCCGCCGTGACGCGCGGCACGACCTCGAACGGGAAGCTCATCAGAATGCGCAAGCCACGGCCGTCGTGGTTGCCGAGTTCCCATTCGCCGCCGGCCCGCCGCACCAGCCGTTCGACGATCGCGAGCCCGAGGCCGCTATGACCGTTGCCGCCGCGCGCCGGGTCGAGCCGCACGAACGGCCGGCTTGCGTTGATCAGGTCCTGCGCGGCGATGCCGCTGCCGTTGTCGCGCACCGACAGCGTGTAACCGTGCTGCGTGCGCGCCGTCGCGACGATGATCGGCGGTGCGCCGTAGGCATGCGCGTTGTCCAGCAGGTTCGAGAGAATGCGGTCGAGCGTGGCGGCCGGCAGCAGGAAACCCGGCCCCGCGTTCAACTCTGTTTGCACGGTGGGCGTACCTTGCGCCACCGCGCGGTAGCTGCGCACCACGCGCTCGCATTGCGCGTCGACCTCGACCGCTTCGCTGCGATCGGCACCGTCGTGAGCGAACACCAGGAACTGCTCGACGATGTGCGTCATCGAGTCGACGTCGCGCACGACGCCGTCACGCATCTTCACCTCGTCCATCATTTCGGCGCGCAGGCGCAGCCGCGCCAGCGGCGTTTTCAGATCGTGCGCGACGCCCGCCAGCATCACCGCGCGGTCGTTCTCGGTGCGCGCCACTTCCTGCACCATCTGGTTGAAGCCGTGCGTGAGCTGACGCAATTCGCGCGGCCCGCGCTCCGGCACCGGCGGCACCGGCAATCCGCGGCCGAAGCGCGCCACCGCCTGGGCGAGCGAGCGCAGCGGCTGCTGCAGCGCCCACGCCGCGAACAACGCGGCCATGACGGCGAACGAGAAAATGATGGCGAGCCACAGCACCGTGCGGTCGAGCGAGCGCGGCGTGCGCAGGGGCTGCACCGGCACCACGATCCACGCGCTGTCCGAATTGCCGCGCACCCACAAGGCGGGCGGACGGCCCGGCGGACCGACGCGCACCTGCGTGCCCGAGGGCATGCGATCGCGCACGTCTTCGATGAAGCGCTCCAGCGGCGGCGGCACGTCCGCGTTTTCCGGCGGCACGTCGGGGCTCGCCGGATCGACCAGCCTGACGCGCGACGGCAACGGCTGGTCCGGCGTACGGGCGACGTGCTGGCGCACCGCGTCCACGAGAAACACGGATTCTTCTACGGCATAGCGGGTCTGCAACTGCGTGCGCTCGAGGCGCATGAGCGCGAACCAGGCGAAATGCGACAGCAGCAGCACCGCGACGACCAGTACCGCCAGCCGCCCGAACAGAGAATCAATGGGCCGGCGCATGCTGTTCGCCGTCTGGCACGAACACGTAGCCGCGCCCGCGCACAGTCTGAATGAAGCGCGGTGTGGACGGATCGGTTTCGAGAATGCGGCGCAGGCGCCACACCTGCACGTCGATGCCGCGGTCGGTGCCGTCGTATTCCGGACCGTGCAGCAATTCGAGCAGGCGCTCACGCGTGAGCGTGCGCATGGGGTGATTGACGAAGATCTTCAGGAGCGCGAATTCGCTGCCCGACAGCGTGAGCGGCTTGTCTTCCAGATGCAGCGTGCGCGACTGGAAATCGAGCGTGAAGCGGCCGAAGTTGAACGGCTCGCGCTGCTCGGGCGCCGCCGCCGACGGCAGCGTGCGGCGACGGCGCAGCACCGCCTGCACGCGCGCCAGCAGTTCGCGCGGATTGAACGGCTTGCCGAGGTAGTCGTCGGCACCGAGTTCGAGACCGACGATACGGTCGACATCGTCTGCGCGGGCAGTGAGCATGATGACGGGAATGTCGTCGCCCGACGCGCGCAACTTGCGCAGCGCCGTGAGCCCATCCACGCCCGGCATCATCAGATCGAGCACGATCAGATCGGGACGCTCGCGTTCGAGCCTGCGTTCGAGCGAGCCCGCGTCGTGCAGCACCGACACTTCGATGCCCTGACGGGCCAGATAGTCGCGCAGCAGATCGCGCAATTCGACGTCGTCGTCGACAACCAGTATTTGAGTAGCCATGGATCGAAGTTTAACGCGCAGCAGGATGGGTGTTGGATTTCAGACGGGCCTCAAGGGTTACCGGGTGTTACGGTGAAAGGCGCCCGTAATGGCCCGTAATAGCCGCTTCCGGCCACGTAACACAGCGAAGCGCGCAGTTCTCTACGCTGTGTCTTACCGAATGCAGGCCGCCCTTTCCAGAACCGGTCGCATCGTCGGCTATTCCATTACAAGGAGCCTTATATGTCCACCAAAAAGATGTCGCGCGTTCTCGCCGTTGCCGCCACCGCCCTCGCCATCGGCGCGGGTGCCGCCTATGCCGCACAACCCGCTCCGCACGGCGGCCCCGGCGGCTGGCATGGCCACTTCATGAAGGAACTGAGCCAGCTGCACGATCAGCTCAAGCTGAACGCGGATCAGGAAAAGCAATGGCAGGCCGCGCTCGACACCATGAAGCAGAACCATGAAGCCATGCGCGCCAACCACGAGCAGATGAAGGACCAGTTCAAGGCCGCGCAGCAGCAGCCCATCCTGGACCTGAACGCCATGGCCGCCGCGCATCAGCAGATCGAGCAGAAAGACGCGCAGTTGCGTCAACAAACCTCGGACGCCTGGCTCAAGTTCTACAACGGCCTGAACGACCAGCAGAAAACCACCGTCAGCACGGCGCTGAAGCAGCGTTTTGCGAAAATGGAAGCGCGTCACGAGAAGATGCGTGATCGCTGGCAGCATCACAAGGGCGCGGGCGCGGCTTCGGCGCCGGCTGCCAATCAGTAAGCAGGGTTGCATGAGCGGAAGGCGGCGCACATGGCCGTCCTCCGCCCGTCGACAACCACATAAGGCATCGCGCAAAAAAAAGCGCCACGGAAACCTCCCGTGGCGCTTTTTCTTTTACCGCAATTTCTTTTACCGCTGAATCGAAGCCGTTGCAGCCTCAACCATTCAGCTGTCCGAGATCGAACAGCAGCACTTCGGCCTGCTCGCCGTTTTCGAGCGTCACGGTGTCGGTGTCGCTCAGCTTGGCTGCGTCGCCGGCCTTGAGCGCCTCGCCGTTCACCGTCAGCGCGCCGCGCGCGACGTGCACATACGCCTGGCGTCCTGTCGGCAAAGCGAAGGTGGCCTGCTCGGCGCCGTCGATCAACGCCGCGTAGATCGATGCGTCCGCGTGGATCGTCACGGAGCCGTCGCGGCCATCCGGCGATGCCACCACGCGCAGACGGCCGCGCTTGTCGGCGTCGTCGAAACGCTTTTCTTCGTAGCCCGGCTGATCGCCCGCGCGTTGCGGGATCACCCAGATCTGCAGCAGATGCGCTTCATCGGTTTGCGACGCGTTGAACTCGCTATGCATCACGCCCGTACCGGCGCTCATGCGCTGCACGTCGCCGGGACGGATGGTCGAGCCGTTGCCCATGCTGTCGCGATGCGCGAGCGCGCCTTCGAGCACGTACGTGACGATCTCCATGTCGCGATGACCATGCGTGCCGAAGCCCTGGCCGCCGGCAATGCGGTCCTCGTTGATGACGCGCAGCGGACCGAAGTGGACATGCTGCGGGTCGCGGTAATCGGCAAACGAGAAGCTGTGATACGAGTCGAGCCAGCCGTGGTTGGCGTGGCCGCGCTCGGCGGAACGGCGAATCTCGATCATGGGATGCTCCGGTGAATAATTAGCGATGCCCAGAATGTATGGGCATCGCCCGCGCTAAACAATCGGCATGAGCGCACCGGATCGTTCCATAAATCCGTGCAATCGCCTGACGGGCGTCGCGCACGCGCAACGCCGGACGATCCGCAGAAGCCGTCCGGGCGTCGATCCGGATGCGCGAAGCCAACCCGCACTGGCGCGCCCGTCCTGTTCGGGTAAAATACCGCGCTTTTCGAGATGCATGGGCGCCGAAGGCGCGCCAGCCGCGCCGGCAAAGGCCCGCGCCGGGCTGTCCGCCACCGCCTGCGGGCCGCCGCGGAGTCGCTCCCGCCGCCCGCCGCGCATCGAAAGACGCCACGGGACCCAACCGGATTCCCCACGCGGCGCAACAATTTTGACCGCCTAGAATAGCGACGGCCGGCCACGAGCCGGCGGTCGTCGAGATCGGACTACGCGACGATCAGTTTGACCCTGGAGAAGTATGAAGAAGCTCGCACTGTGCGTAGCGCTCGTCCTGGCGGCCACCGGCGCCATGGCAAAAGAATGGAAAACCGTGCGTATCGGGGTGGACGCCAGCTACCCGCCGTTCGAATCGAAGGCGGCCAGCGGGCAAGTGGTGGGCTTCGACGTCGATCTGACCCGCGCCCTGTGCGCGCGGATGAACGTCAAGTGCGTGTGGGTCGAGCAGGATCTGGACGGGATCATCCCCGCCCTGAAGGGCAAGAAGTTCGACGCGATCGTGTCGTCGCTGACGGTGACCGACAAGCGCCGCGAGCAGATCGACTTCTCCGACAAGCTGTTCGACGCGCCGTCGCGCATGATCGCGAAGGCCGGCTCGCCGCTGCTGCCCACCACCGATTCGCTGAAGGGCAAGCACGTCGGCGTCGAACAGGGCTCGACGCAGGAAGCGTACGCCAAGGCTTACTGGGAGCCCAGGGGCGTAACCGTGGTGTCTTATCAGAATCAGGATCAGGTCTACGCCGACATCGCTTCGGGCCGCCTCGACGCCGCCTTGCAGGACGAAGTGCAGGCCGACGCCGGCTTTCTGAAGACGCCGCGCGGCAAAGGCTTCGGCTGGGCCGGTCCGGAAGTGAAAGACCCGAAGACTTTGGGTGACGGCACGGCCATCGGCCTGCGCAAGAGCGACGCCGATCTGAAGGCGATGTTCAATCAGGCGCTGGCGCAGGTTCATCAGGACGGCACCTTCAGGAAGCTCGAAAAGCAGTACTTCGACTTCGACCTCTATTCGGGGCACTGAGCGCGGCAGCCGTTCACCCGGGCTCGCCCGCATGGGCTTTCTCAGGGCTTCGTAATACAGTCGGTAGCTGGTCGAAAAGAAGATTCAAAACAGTTTCAAAGCAGTTCTAAAGCAGCATCAAAGAGACTCGAAACGCGCGCTGCGAGGCCGGCAACGGTCATGCAGTCATGATTTGCACAGCGGCACGCTGTGCGCCGCAGGTAACGCGAGGCCCGCTTCGCGAGACAGGCGGCGTGCAACGAACCGCGTCTTTCGCGGTGCGTCACGCACGCATCGTCAAGGACCCTCTATGTTCCTTCAAGGCTACGGCCCGCTGCTTCTCAACGGCACCTGGCAAACCGTCAAACTGGCGGTGTTGTCGCTGGCGTTCGCTTTCGTGCTGGGCTTGCTCGGCGCGGCGGCGAAACTGTCCAAGAACCGTCTTTCCTACGGTATCGGCACCGTCTACACGACGCTCGTGCGCGGCGTGCCCGACCTCGTGCTGATGCTGCTGCTGTTCTACAGCATCCAGATCTGGCTGAACAACCTGACCGACCTTCTCGGCTGGGATCAGATCGACATCGATCCGTTCGTGGCCGGCGTCGCGGTGCTCGGCTTCATCTACGGCGCGTACTTCACCGAAACCTTCCGCGGCGCGTTCCTCGCCGTGCCGCGCGGCCAGCTCGAAGCGGGCGCCGCCTACGGCATGACAGGCTGGCAGGTGTTCTCGCGGATCATGTTCCCGCAGATGATGCGCTTCGCCCTGCCCGGCATCGGCAACAACTGGCAGGTGATGGTGAAGGCCACGGCGCTGGTGTCGATCATCGGTCTCGCTGATGTCGTGAAGGCCTCGCAGGACGCCGGCAAAGGCACGTTGCGGTTCTTCTTCTTCACCCTGCTCGCAGGGGCGATCTATCTCGTCATCACCACAGTGTCGAACTTCGTGCTGATGTACCTCGAAAAGCGTTACTCGACCGGCGTGCGAAAGGCGGATCTATGATCGAGATCATTCAGGAATACTGGCGCAACTATCTGTACACGGACGGCTACCGTTTCACCGGTCTCGTCATCACGTTGTGGCTGCTGGTCGTGTCGATCGGGCTCGGCTTCTGCCTGTCCATTCCGCTTGCGGTGGCGCGCGTCTCGAAGAAGAAATGGCTCTCGGGTCTGGTGTGGCTGTATACGTATGTGTTCCGCGGCACGCCGCTCTACGTGCAATTGCTGCTCTGCTACACCGGTCTGTACAGCCTGGAGATCATCCGCAATCACGATCTGACCAACGCGTTCTTCCGCGACGGCATGCACTGCACGCTGCTCGCGTTCACGCTGAATACCTGCGCATACACCACCGAGATTTTCGCCGGCGCCATCAAGGCCACGCCTTACGGTGAAATCGAAGCGGCGCGCGCGTACGGCATGTCGTCGTTCACGCTGTACCGGCGCGTGATTCTGCCGTCGGCGCTGCGCCGCGCGTTGCCGTACTACAGCAACGAAGTGATCCTGATGCTGCACGCCACCACCGTCGCCTTCACCGCGACCGTGCCGGACATCCTCAAGATCGCCCGCGACGTGAACTCCGCGACCTATCAGTCGTTCAATGCGTTCGGTATCGCCGCCCTGCTCTATCTGTGCGTTTCTTTTGCGCTGGTGTGGCTGTTCCGCCGCGCCGAGCGTCGCTGGCTCGCTTATCTGCGGCCGCAAGGCAAATAACCACGGGCCGTCATAACTGTCACGCCCACGCCCGAAGCCTCAAGCAAGGCCGCCAAGGATCACGATGAACACCAAGAAGCAAAAGCTCTTCGTCGACGAGCTTCACAAACAGTACGGCGATAACGAAGTTCTCAAAGGCGTATCGCTCAAAGCCAATGCCGGCGACGTGATCAGCGTGATCGGCTCGTCCGGTTCGGGCAAGAGCACGATGCTCCGCTGCATCAACTTCCTCGAACAGCCGAACTCGGGCCGCATTTTCGTGGA
Organism: Paraburkholderia sp. GAS199; assembly: GCF_050436585.1. Lineage (NCBI taxonomy): Bacteria > Pseudomonadati > Pseudomonadota > Betaproteobacteria > Burkholderiales > Burkholderiaceae > Paraburkholderia > Paraburkholderia sp. GAS199. The sequence goes on from NZ_JBNDMM010000002.1 coordinate 107,714, forward strand.
CGGCGAGGAAGTGCGTACGCAGATCGGCAAGAACGGCGCGCTGCGCGTGTCGGACACGAAGCAGTTGCAGCGCGTGCGCACCAAACTCTCGATGGTGTTCCAGCACTTCAACCTGTGGGCGCATATGAATGTGCTCGAGAACATCATCGAAGCGCCGATCAACGTACTCGGACTCAAGCGCAAGGAAGCCGAAGAGCGCGCCCGCGAATACCTGGAGAAAGTGGGTCTCGCGCCGCGTCTGGAGAAGCAGTATCCGTCGCATCTGTCGGGCGGCCAGCAGCAACGCGTGGCCATTGCACGGGCGCTCGCCATGCATCCGGACGTGATGCTGTTCGACGAACCCACTTCCGCGCTCGACCCCGAACTGGTGGGCGAAGTGCTGAAGGTCATGCAGACGCTCGCCGAAGAAGGCCGCACGATGATCGTCGTGACGCACGAAATGGCGTTCGCGCGCAACGTCTCGAATCACGTGATGTTCCTGCATCAGGGACGCGTCGAGGAAGAAGGTCATCCGGACGAAGTATTCAGGAACACGAAGAGCGAACGACTCAAGCAGTTCCTCTCGGGCAGCCTCAAATAAAGCATTCACGCAGCCCGCTATCCGGGCTGTAGTCAAAGTAGTATTACAAGGCGCTTTCGAGCGCCTTTTTTGTTTCGCTCACCTGCCTATTCCGGCCATTCTGGCCTCGAAAACCCACTTGCTGGGCGTCTAAACGCTTCGCTTCCGCCTTACTCTGCCGCTTTCAAGGCGTCAATAGTGGCAATCCTTGACGTGGCCCGTCAGGATCCGTGATTCCCTTGTCACATAAGGCTTTCAGCATATTTCGAAGGTGCTGGAACGGGTTGTTGCGCACATTCCTATTGCAATTTGGCGACACCGGTCGAGGCGGGTACTAATTTCTTCTCCCATTGAAGTGTATTTTTGATAAATTAGTAACCAAAGTAGCAAAACAAAGTTCATTAAAAGTAGTTTCACTTCAAAGCACAGAGGAGAACCGGTCGGCGAGGGATCGGCATGGCGACCAGATAGCCTCAAGGCTACACGTCACGGCAGGAGACCCAATCCACCCGCTAATCTCCCTGGTACCACCGATTTCTGTTCGGCGCTGCTGGCGTCCGAACACCATTCGCAGTACTGGGTTTCACTTTTTGACAGGGTATGGAGGAGAAGATGAAGAAAGCTTTGCTCGCCGCTGCGCTGATGTCAGCCGGCGTTGTTGCACACGCCCAAAGCAGCGTGACGTTGTACGGCCGTCTGGATGCCGGTATCGAGTACATGTCGGGCGTTCCGCAAGGCTCGGGTGCAGCTGGTCAGGCAACGGGCAGCACGAGCCGCTGGCGCGCAGAAAGCGGCGACTGGGGCACCAGCCTGTGGGGCATGAAGGGCGTTGAGGACATCGGTGGCGGCAACAAGGTGCTGTTCCAGTTGGAAGGTTCCTTCAACACCATGACCGGTGCAGGCCCTGGTGGCGGCGGTCTCTTCAATCGCTGGGCAACTGTCGGTCTGTCGAACGACCAGTACGGTACGTTCACGATGGGCCGCATGCTCTTCATCTCGAACGGCGACTGGGACTTCGACCCGTTCGGTCAATCCAACTGGTCGTCGGCATCGCTGGTGCGTGGCCGCAACTGGCCGCAATCGAGCAACAACTTCGCGTACCAATCGCCGAAGATCGCCGGCTTTGACTTCTACGGTCAATACGCGCTGTCGAACGCAACGAGCTTCAACGGTAACGGCACGACGCCGCAAGGCCGCGAAGCTGGCGCGCAAGTCACCTACACGAACTCGCTGTTCCAGGTTCGCGGTATGTACGACGAAATCCGCAACCCGGCTAACGGCGGTCTGTACGGCCCGAACGTCGGCGCGGTCAACACGGCTAACGCCGGCGGCGGCGTGTTCGCGGCATCGCGCGAATACTCGGCGTTCGTGAACGTGTTCCTCGGCCAGTTCAAGATTCAGGGTGCCTACCAGGCTATCCGTTCGGCAGGTGCAACGGGCGTTCTGCCGGGCCAGCCGACTACCCTCGATCACGAATGGGGCGGTGTGACGTGGCAAGCAACGCCGGCAGCGGCGCTGATTGCAGCGGTCTACCACGTGAACGGCAACAACGGCGCGGGTAACGCGAACATCTTCACGGTTGGCGGCTCGTACAACCTGTCCAAGCGCACGCTGCTGGACTTCCAGGTTGCACAAACGCGTAACAGCAAGACGGCTAACTACGGCCTGAACGCTAACAACCCGGGTACGGCTACGTCGACGGACAACCCGTTGGTCGGTCATCAACAGACCGGCGTGTACGCAGGTATTCAACACTCGTTCTAATCGAACGGTGGGCGCCGGGAGAAATTCTTCCGGCGCCGCAAGACAAGATCTTCAAGAGAATCTTTTTCACGCTGCTGCGAGAGGCGCGTATCGGTGCGATGTCCGCAAGGGTATCGCACCGTTTTTTATTTCAGCGCACGATATGACTCGTGTTGTCACGCACCGGAGCGGTGCGCGTTGCCTTCATTGGGCCTGACACTCAAGCACTTCAAACAGCCGCTTCGTTTTCCTCGCCGGTACGGATGCGGATCACGCGCTCCACGTCGGCCACGAAAATCTTGCCGTCGCCAATCTTGCCCGTGCGCGCCGCGCCGATGATCGCGTCGATCACCTGGTCGCATTGATTGTCCGCCACCACCACTTCGATTTTGACCTTGGGCAGAAAGTCGACCACGTACTCTGCACCACGATAGAGCTCGGTGTGACCTTTCTGCCGGCCGAAGCCTTTGACTTCGGTAACGGTCAGCCCCGTGAGGCCGACTTCAGCGAGCGCCTCGCGCACTTCGTCGAGTTTGAACGGTTTGATGACTGCGGTGATGCGCTTCATGGCGAACCTCGTCTCGTGATAGGAAGAGTGAAAGGGAATTGGATGATTTTTATTCTACGCCGCGCCGGATGCATTGCGGCAATCCGGCGCGTGCCGATGCTCTGCCGCGAGCGAATGCGCACACTCGCCCGCCCGACGATCACTCCACCGGTTCGGTGTAGCGCGACGTGATCGGATAACGCCAGTCGCGTCCGAACGCGCGATGTGTCACGCGAATGCCGATCGGCGCCTGACGACGTTTGTACTCGTTGATCTTGATGAGGCGCGTGACGCGCTTCACGTCGTCGACCGCGTAGCCCGCCGCGATGATCTCCGCGAGCGAACGGTCTTCTTCCATGTACATGCGCATGATCGCGTCGAGCACATCGTATTCGGGCAGGCTGTCCTGGTCGGTCTGGTTCTCGCGCAACTCGGCCGACGGCGCGCGCGTCAGAATGCGCTCCGGAATCACGTTCGACGTGCCGAACGTGGTGGCCTGATTGCGGTAATGACACAGCTTGTAGACCAGCGTCTTGGCGATGTCTTTAATGACGGCGAAGCCGCCAGCCATGTCGCCGTAAAGCGTGCAGTAACCCACCGCCATTTCGCTCTTGTTGCCGGTGGTCAGCACGATCGAGCCGAACTTGTTCGACAGCGCCATCAGCAAGGTGCCGCGAATGCGCGCCTGGATGTTTTCCTCGGTGGCGTCTTCGGCGCGGCCGGCGAATTCTTCGGCCAGCGAGCCGCGGAACGCGTCGAACATCGGCGCAATCGCGATCTCGTCGTAGCGCACGCCGACCCGGCGCGCCATCTCGGCGGCGTCGGTGGTCGAGATATCCGCCGTGTAGCGCGAGGGCATCATCACCGCGCGCACGCGATCGGCGCCCAGCGCGTCGACCGCCACGGCCAGCACCAGCGCCGAATCCACGCCGCCCGACAAGCCGATCAGGGCGCCGGGGAAACCGTTCTTGTTGATGTAGTCGCGCACGCCCATGACGAGCGCCGCATACACCTGCGCTTCGAGCGACAGCTCGGGCGCGATGGCGCCGCGCAGCGGCTTGCCGTTTTCGAACTCGACGATGGCATTGCCTTCCTCGAACTGCGGCATCTTCGCGAACAGTTCGCCGGTTTCGTCGAGCACGAACGAGCCGCCGTCGAACACCAGTTCGTCCTGGGCACCGACCATGTTCACGTAGACCATCGGCAAACCGGTCTCGCGAATCCGCGCGCGCAGGATGTCGAAACGCACGACTTCCTTGTTCAGATGGTAAGGCGAGCCGTTCGGGATCAGCAGCACCTGAGCGCCCGCGGCCTTCGCCATCTGCGCGGCGCTGGCGTGCCACGCGTCTTCGCAGATCACCACGCCGTACTTCACGCCGTCGAGTTCGAACACGAACGGCTTCGGGTCGGACGCGAAGTAGCGCTTCTCGTCGAACACCTCGGTATTGGGCAGATCCTGCTTGAGATACGTGCCGGTCACTTCGCCGTTCACGATCAGCGAGGCCGCGTTGAAGGTGTCGACCGGAGGCACGCCGCGCTCGATCGGCGCGTTTGCATTACCATGGCCGTGCGCCGCGTTGTACGAAGTGTCGCGCAGCGGATGACCGACGATCACATGCAGGCCGGTGAACGGCTTGAGTTGCGTGGCGAGGTCGGCCAGCGCGGCCGCGCTCGCGGTGTAGAAGGCGGGACGCAGCAGCAGATCTTCGGGCGGGTAGCCCGACAGCGCGAGTTCAGGCGCGATCAGCAGCTTCGCACCATCGTTGTGCGCGGCGCGTGCGGCAGCGACAATCTTCGCAACGTTGCCGGCGAAGTCGCCGACGGTGACATTGATTTGAGCAAGAGCGATTCGGGTCTTCATGGCAGGATCGACAGGCAAGCCAAAACGGCTTACGAGTACCGCGGCTGGATAGCTCGACGGAACGGACAAATCGGATAAACGAACGACGCATCGCTCACTGCGCTGCGCCGCTCATCGGAAACAGTCACACAGATTGAACCAGGAACGCTTTGATTATCGCACGGGCATTCTGGCGTCGCCCTCCGAGGTAGACGCCGCCGAATGGAACGCCCTGCTCGCGCAACAGACCCAGCCCACGCCGTTTTTGCGGCACGAGTTTCTGAGCGCGCTGCACGCGACCCGCTGCGCGGTCGCGGACACCGGCTGGGCGCCGCAATTCGTCACGCTCACGGACCCGCGCACCGGCAAGCTCGCCGCTGCCGCGCCGGTGTACCTGAAAGGACACTCGTACGGCGAATACGTGTTCGATTGGGCCTGGGCCGACGCCTACAAACGCAACGGCCTCGACTACTACCCGAAGCTGCTGTGCGCCGTACCGTTCACGCCCGTGCAGGGCAACCGCCTGCTTTCGGCGGACCCGCACGCGCTCCGGCATCTCTCGGCCACGCTGATGGCGTTCGCCGAGCAGGCCGACGTCTCGTCGCTGCATGTACTGTTTCCGACCGAAACGGAAGCCGAATCGCTCACCGGCATGGGCATGATGCAACGCGAAGGCGTGCAGTTTCACTGGCTCAACGACGGCTATCGCGACTTCGACGACTTCCTCTCCACGCTGGAGCAGAAGAAGCGCAAGAACATTCGCGCGGAACGCCGCAAGGTTCAGGAAGCGGGCGTGACGATGCGCCGGATTCGCGGCGAAGATATCCAGGACGCCGACTGGCGTTTCTTCAGCAAGTGTTATCGGCAGACCTACCGCGAGCATTTTTCGAGTCCGTATCTGAACCTCGATTTCTTCCGCATGATCGGCGCGTCGATGCCGGAAAATCTGCTGCTGGTGATTGCCGAATACGAAGGCAAGCCGATCGCGAGTTCGCTGGTGGTCTATCAGCGCGACGAAAAAACCGGCGGCACCTTGTACGGGCGCTACTGGGGCGCGCTGGAACATGTGCCCTGCCTGCACTTCGAAACCGCCTACTATCAGCCGCTCGAATTCTGCATCGAAGAAAAGCTCGGGACTTTCGAAGGCGGCGCTCAGGGCGAGCACAAGATGGCGCGCGGCTTTCTGCCCACCGTCACGCGTTCGGCGCACTGGCTCGCGCACCCCGCTTTCTCGGATGCCGTCGGCCATTTCCTCGACAACGAAAAGAACAGCATCCACGCTTACGTGGACGAACTGCGCGATCACAATCCGTTCAAAGGCTGAGAGCGCATATCTATGGCGTGGTTCGTCTATCTGCTCGAATGCTCGGATGGCAGCGTCTACACCGGCATTGCCACCGACGTCGCGGCGCGCTTCGAAAAACATCTGAGCGGCGCGGGCGCGCGCTATACGCGTTCGCGCAAACCCGTGCGCGTGCTGGCCTCGTTCGAACTCGCAGACCGTTCGAGCGCGTCGAGCGCGGAGTACTGGGTGAAGCGTTTGCCGGCGTCCGAAAAACGCGCGCTCGCCGCGGGTTTGCGCACGCTCGAGTCGGTGTTGCCGCCGGTTCTCATCGAGCCTGAAGTCGAGCCTGAGATTGACCCTGACGCCGAACCGCACAGCGCTTCTGACGGCACACCGAACGCCGAAGCCGCGACGCTCTAGCCGCGCGCTTCGCGCATACGCTCGGTGAGCAGCCGATGCATCAGCGCGATCTCGCCCACGGCATCCGCCTCCAAGGACGACAACTTCTCCCGCTCCGGAAAATCACGCCGGATGGGCCGCAGATTGCGGTTCAAGGCGGCGTCGATGTCCGTGCTCGCGGCGGCGATCCACGCGGCGAGTTCGTCGTGCATATGACGCCGGTTGGCACTCAGACGCAGCTGCGTCGCGGTGCCCGCCATTTTGCGCAGCAGACTCAGCACAGTAAGCGTCACCGTGTCGATCATCGAGTCTTCGAGTTTCTCGAGACGGATGCGCCCGATCGCTTCTTCCGCGTTGTTGCTGCCGAGACCGGCGGCACGGCGCAACTGCTCCATTTCCTTGCTGCTGCGTACCGAGTGCTCCAACGCGGCGCGCAGATACGCGAGATTGGCCCGCACGGCTTCCGTGAGATACGCGCGGTAGTCGATCTTTTCGCGCGTCGGCCACAGATAGAAAGTGGCGAGTAGCGCGAGGACGCAGCCGAGCACGTTGTTGCCGAGCCGCGTGACGGCGTACGCGAATTCGTTCGCGCCCGGCGTGGCGAAGTCGGCGACGAGCACGAACGTGGGTGTCAGGAACAGCACGAAAAGACTGTAGCTGACCGGCCGCAGCGCCATGGTCGCCACCACCAACGGAAACACCGCAATCGAAATGCCGATGGGTGAATGGATGGCGTAGCCGATGGCCGCCGCCAGCACGCCGCCGACAATGCTGCCCGCCGCGCGTTCGATGCTGCGCGGCCAGGTCGCGCCGATGGACGGCTGCAGAATCAGCAGCGTCGCCATGGTGGCCCAGTAGCCGAACGGCAGACCCAACGCGCGGATCACCAGAAAGCCCGCCGTCGTGGTCACGCCGACGCGCGCCGCGTGACGCAAGCCGACCGACTCCGTCGAGAGATTCGCCTTGAAGGTCGACCACGTGCGCGTCAGGAAATTTTTTGCGCCGATCTGCCAGCTCGTGCTCTGCTCGAAGCCGGGCGCGAAGTCGACCAGTTCGAAGCCGTCGTCGAGTTTCACCGGCTCCATCAGCGCCGGTTCGAGTCGCGCGGCGAGGCGGCGCAGCCGCTGTTGCAACTCGGCCAGACGCGTCCACTGATTGTCGTTGGCGGCGGCGCCGATGCTGCGCAATACGTTGCCGATGCCGATAAGCAGACGCACCGCGCGCCGCGCGCGACGCTCGTCGTCGGGGGCTTTCTCGGCGGCGGCCGAAACCGCGATCAGCCAGGCGAACAGCGCTTCGCTTTCCGTCAGCAGACCGAGCAGCCAGTCGTAGGTTTCGCGGCCGCCCGCTCGCGAGACCGGCACCTTCGCCAGCGTCTTGCGCGCGCGTTCGACGCCGGCGCGGGCATCGGCGCGAAACTTCGCGGCATGCGTCGCCCAGTCGCGATGCGACGCGCGCTGCTCCAGCAGACGGGCGCTGTCGAAAGCGATGTCGGCGAGACGCAGATACGCGGCGCGCAACGCGGCGCGGCTCGTGCCAAAAGGATGGATGCGCCAGATGGTCAGACTCAAGGCCACCGCGAACAGACAGCCGACCAGATAGACGGCGAGAAACGCCACACCCTTCTGAAGATCGTGAATGGGCCGATCGACCATCACCACGCAGGCGGTCGCGGCCAGAATCGTGACCTGCGAAGTGGCCGCGCCCCAGATCCGCCCGAATGCGCCGAGCGTGGTGAAGGCCAGGATGGCGAGCGCCGCGTAAAACGCGCCGACGCCGGAGAGATAGGCGGTCAGGCCGCCGCAGAGCGTGGAGAGCACCGCGAAGCTCATCATCGAAGCGAAGCGGGCGCGGTTCGAGCCGCCAGCGTCGGCGAGACAGGTCCAGAAGGCGCCGATGGCGGCCCACGCAAAGCTCGGATCGTGCAGCACGTTGCCCAACACCAGCATGGCCGTGGACGCGCACGCGGCGCGCAAGCCTTCGGAGAGGCTCGCCTCGCTCGTCGAGAACGAGACCATCCACACCGGACGTTTGCGGTAGATCGTGTTGGCGACGGCGAGCAGCCGGTTCGACAGGCGGTGTGCCGATGGATTGGCCTTGCGATTCAGCATCCGGATAGCGGGCTCCAGCAAACGCACACGAAGGCCATGTCATGGCGCGACGACGCCGACAGGCAGGGAGAACGGCAACCGCTCAACAATAGCAGCGGCACAATAATAAGGGTTAATACCTAAGCCGGGAAATGGCTTCGGTTCATCCGGCTCATGCAATGCGTCTATGCGCCGCCCTCGTACGGTGAAAACATCGCATGGCTATGAGGAGCTTAGGCAATCGAACTCGAGCCGTGCAGGCGCGCCGCAATAAAAAAACCGCGCGGCCTTGTCAGGCTCGCGCGGTTTTTGCGGACGTCTTCGCCCGAGAGCGAAAACTGGCGAAGCGGATTTACTTCTTGAAGTTCGCCACGCCTTCCGTGATTTCCTTGTGAGCGGCTTCGATGCCTGCCCAGCCTTCGACCTTCACCCACTTGCCCTTTTCCAGCGCCTTGTATTGCTCGAAGAAGTGCTTGATCTGGTCTTTCAGGTACGCCGGAACGTCGTCGATCGACTTGAGGTCGGCGGTCATCGGGCAGACCTTGTCGTGCGCGACGGCGACGAGCTTCGCGTCCACGCCCGATTCGTCGGTCATTTGCAGCATGCCGAGTGCACGTGCGCGAACCACGGAGCCTGCCAGCAGCGGAAACGGCGTGATCACCAGCACGTCGACCGGGTCGCCGTCGCCCGACAGCGTTTGCGGAATGTAACCGTAGTTCGCCGGATAGCGCATGCCGGTACCAATGAAACGGTCGACGTGAAGCAGGCCCGTTTCCTTGTCAGCTTCGTACTTCACCGGATCGCTCTGCGCCGGGATTTCGATGATGACGTTGAAATCTTGCGGAAGGTCTTTGCCTGCGGGGACGTGATTGAAGCTCATGAGCGCTCTCTGATCAGGATGGAATTCGGAACACGGCGCGCAGCTTGGGTGCTGCGGCCGGACAGTGCGGAATGCGCCATTATAGCTAATCAGCCGGTGGCATCCCCGATGGTCAGCCATGACGGATCGGCGCGATAATCGTCTGGCGTGTTTCGCTGATGCTGCGGCGATGGCTGAATCTGCGCCTGCCGCTGGTGTGTTCGTTTGTGCCTGCTTGTGCCCTCGTTTGTGAACATCGCGCCGCGGCCCCGCCGTGCGCGACACCTCAAGGAGTCTGCATGGAAGAAGCTCGACACTTCATCAACGGCGAATGGACTGGCGCCTCGGGCGGCGAGACGATCGCCGTGCTCGATCCGTCCGACGGACAGCCGTTCACCCAGCTGGCGCGCGGCACCGCCGCGGATATCGACCACGCCGTGCAGGCCGCCCGCCGCGCCTTCGAAGGCGCGTGGGGCGCGGCGAGCGCCGCCGAACGCGGCCGCGTGCTGTACCGCCTGTCGATGCTGGTCGCCGCGCGTCAGGAAGAACTGGCGCAACTCGAAGCCCGCGACACCGGCAAACCCCTCAAGCAGGCCCGCGCCGACTCCGCCGCGCTGGCCCGCTACTTCGAGTTCTACGCGGGCGCCGCCGACAAACTGCACGGCGAGACCCTGCCCTATCAAAGCGGCTACACCGTCCTGACGATTCGCGAGCCGCATGGCGTGACCGGCCACATCGTGCCGTGGAATTACCCCATGCAGATTTTCGGACGCAGCGTCGGCGCGGCGCTCGCCACCGGCAACGCGTGCGTGGTCAAACCGGCCGAGGACGCCTGCCTGTCCGTGCTGCGCGTCGCCGAACTCGCGGCCGAGGCCGGTTTGCCGGCCGGCGCGCTGAACATCGTCACGGGATTCGGACACGAAGCCGGCGCCGCGCTCGCGCGTCATCCGGGCATCGATCACATCTCGTTCACCGGCTCGCCGGACACCGGCAAACTCGTCGCGCAGATGGCCGCAGAAAACCACGTCCCCGTCACGCTGGAACTCGGCGGCAAGTCGCCGCAAATCGTCTTCGCGGACGCCGATCTCGACGCCGCGCTGCCCGTGCTGGTGTCGGCCATCGTGCAGAACGCCGGACAAACCTGCTCGGCGGGCAGCCGCGTGCTGATCGACCGCGCCATCTACGAACCCTTGCTCGACCGCCTGAGCGGCGCGTTTCACGCGTTGCGGGTCGGGCCGTCGCAGGCCGATCTCGACTGCGGTCCGCTGATCAACGCGAAACAGCAGCGGCGCGTGTGGGACTTTCTCTCCGACGCGCAGCACGACGGCATTCCGATGGCCGCGCAAGGCGAAGTGATTCACGAAGCGCCGGAAAGCGGCTTCTATCAGGCGCCCACCTTGTTGCGCGACGTGCCGCCGAGCCACCGTCTGGCGCGCGACGAAGTGTTCGGCCCGGTACTGGCCGCCATGCCGTTCGCCGACGAAGACGAAGCGCTCGCGCTCGCCAACGGCACGCAATACGGACTGGTGGCCGGCATCTGGACCCGCGACGGCGCGCGTCAGATGCGCCTCGCGCGGCGCGTGCGTTCCGGCCAGGTGTTCATCAACAACTATGGTGCGGGCGGCGGCGTCGAGTTGCCGTTCGGCGGCGTCCGACATTCCGGCCACGGACGCGAAAAAGGTTTCGAAGCGCTGTACGGCTTCACCGTGCTCAAGACCATCGCGATCCGTCACGGCTAGGCCATGCAGTAGCAACGCCCCTCATCCACAACGGACAACGAACAACGGATAACGGAGACAACATGCGGTTGACAGGTAAAACAGCCATCGTCACGGGTGGCGGCTCGGGCTTCGGCGAAGGCATCGCGCGGACCTATGCGCGCGAAGGCGCCAATGTGGTCGTCAACGATCTGAACGGCGCGGCGGCCGAACGCGTGGCGAGCGACATCGCGCTGGCCGGCGGCAAGGCCATCGCGGTGGCGGGCAACGTCGCCGTGCGCGAAGACTGGCAGAAACTGCGCGAAGCCGCGCTCGACGACTTCGGCAGCGTGCAGATCGTCGTCAACAATGCCGGCACCACGCACCGCAACAAGCCCGTGATGGACGTGACCGAAGCCGAGTTCGATCGCGTCTACGCGGTGAACGTCAAAAGCATCTACTGGAGCGTGCAGGAGTTCGTGCCGTATTTCCGCTCGCAGGGCGGCGGCAGCTTCATCAACATTGCGTCGACGGCAGGCGTGCGGCCAAGGCCCGGACTCGTCTGGTACAACGGCAGCAAGGGCGCGGTGATCATCGCGAGTAAATCGCTGGCCGTCGAACTCGGCCCCGACCGCATTCGCGTGAACTGCGTGAATCCGGTGATCGGCGAAACCGCCCTGCTCTCCGAATTCATGGGCGTGGAAGACACCCCGGAAAACCGCCAGCGCTTTCTCGCCGGCATTCCGCTCGGCCGCTTCTCGACGCCGCAGGACATCGCCAACGCCGCGCTGTATCTCGCCTCGGACGAAGCCGAGTTCATCACTGGCGTGTGCCTCGAAGTGGACGGCGGCCGCTGCGTGTAGCGATGTGCGTGGTGAGTGTTTGAGCGGGAGTCGCCTGGGCGCGGCTTCCGCTGAAGTCAGTGTTTTCCCCGGGTATCGATTCGTCATCCAAAGCACCTGACGCGGCTAGAATCGATCGACGGCGGTTCGTCATCCAAAAGAAAGTAACCATCATGCTTGGACGGGGTCGGCGCACACACGCGCGCACTCCGATCGACAGAGGAGACACCATGGCTAGTCCCGCAAATCCGCTCCACCATCCCGGCGCGGGAGCGCCTCCCTCCACCTTCGAAGAGGCGACCTATCGCAAGGTCACCTGGCGGCTCGCGCCGCTGCTGATGCTCTGTTACGTGGTGGCGTATCTCGACCGCGTGAACGTCGGCTTCGCCAAACTTCAGATGACCACCGACCTCGGTCTGAGCGACGCCGTGTACGGCTTCGGCGCGGGGATTTTCTTCGTCGGCTATTTCATCTTCGAAATTCCGAGCAACGTGATTCTGCACAAGGTGGGTGCGCGCGTGTGGATCGCGCGGATCATGGTGTCGTGGGGCATCATTTCGATGGCGACGATGTTCGTCACCACGCCCACCATGTTCTACGTGATGCGCTTCCTGCTCGGTCTCGCCGAAGCGGGCTTCTTCCCCGGCATCATTCTGTATCTCACCTACTGGTATCCGGCGCACCGGCGCGGCCGCATGACCACCTGGTTCATGACGGCGATTGCGCTGTCCGGCGTGGTGGGCGGTCCGATCTCGGGCTACATCCTGAAGACCTTCAACGGCGCAAACGGCTGGCATGGCTGGCAGTGGCTGTTTCTGCTCGAAGGGATTCCTTCGGTGATCGTCGGGATCATGGTGTTCGTGATGCTGGACGACCGCATTTCCAAAGCGAAGTGGCTGACGCGAGAAGAGCAGCAGTTGCTCGAAACGCAGGTCTCCGCCGAGGAAGCCACCAAGCACGACATGCCGATCCGCGAGGTGCTGACGAGCGGCCGCGTGCTGATGCTGAGCCTGACCTACTTTTCGTTCGTGATGGGTTTGTACGGCGTGAGCTTCTGGCTGCCGACCATCATCAAGGCGACCGGCGTGACCGACGCGTTCATGATCGGCATGCTGTCCGCGATTCCGTTCGCGGGCGCCGTGGTGGCGATGGTGTTGGTGTCGCGCAGCGCCGACCGCAAACGCGAGCGACGCTGGCACATCGCCTTGCCGGCGTTCGCGGGCGCGGTGGGGCTGGTGCTGTCCGTCGTGTGGGCGCACAACACGGTGCTGGCGATGGCTTCGTTGACGCTGGCGACGATGGGCATTCTCACGACCCTGCCGCTGTTCTGGAGTTTGCCGACGGCGATTCTGGCGGGGACGGGCGCGGCTGCGGGGATTGCGATGATTAATTCGATTGGCAATCTGGCCGGGTTTTTGAGTCCGTATGCGGTTGGGTGGTTGAAGCAGGCGACGGCGGCGAATGATTCGGGGATGTATATGCTGGCCGCGTTTATGGTGCTGGGTGGGTTGCTGGCGGTTAGTGTGCCGGCGAGGATGGTTAATCGGTGAGGGGGTGGGGCTTAACGGTTGAGGGGTGCTGGGGCCTCTGTTAAGTGCAGTTATCAATTTGCGCCGACTACTGCCGACGGTGTATGGCGGCAGTCGGCCAAGAAGCGTCATTCGTCTACACCGTTTCCCAGAGATTCACGCGTCCGATCCATCCAACATGCAACCACTCAATTCGCTCGGACGAGGGTTGGTTCTTGATAAGTTGCGGCAGATATGATGAACAGATCTACCAGCGGAACATCCGCCGCTCACTTGATTTAGTCGATCAACAGCTGGCTGCGACACGTTCAGACAGGTTCAGCACCTGAACATTTCGTGTATTTATCGCCCACACGAAACCTAAAGGTCGGACACCTCGGAATGGAGGTCTACAGCGCACCTGATGACGGGCCGGCCGTTAAGCCAAGGTGGGCCGGAAGGCAATCGGTCACTATTCGCGTCGCTGTGCACGTTCGTCGCTCAGCATTGCCTGCGTTGGAGAATGTCTTGTGAGCTGAAGCGCGCTGAGCGCCCTTCGTTACAACTCCCGTGATCTTGATATGATGACGAAGTAAAGAGAACAACGGCGTGTTCGCCATTGAACCAACTAACATCGGATACAAAGAAAATGGCGCTGTTCAAAAACGGCCAGTTGCTCCAGCAATCTAGTGACCCGGCTTTTGATGCGAGGCATCATCCCGGGACACCTGCGCCGTACCCAGGCATCTACAAATGCACCTCTTGCGGCGACGAAATCGCGATCGCTGGCGGTCACGTGTTGCCTCCGCAAAACCACAGACAGCACAATCCTTTGCAGGGTCCCATACTCTGGCAACTGCTTGTCTATCCAGTCACAAAAATTTAATATAATTACTATGTTGCGACTTCAGCGGTTGAAAATAGTCGGCTTCAAAGATTCAAAAAAAACTGTTAGCGTTGATTTTTCCCCCGCATCTATATCCGTCATCTATGGAGATAACGGAAGCGGGAAAACTACCTTCCTCAAAGTTATTTCGGCGTTTCTCTCTCAAAACGATTCCGCGCTTGCGGCGTTAGGCGTGCGGGCAATTGAGTGCTCATATATTTACAATGGCGCTACAAGCACTATTACGGTGAAGCGCGCAGAGATAAGCTATGACTGGTCAGAGTTGGTAGGCTCGCCGCTTAAAGACGCCCGGTCTATCTCGCTAGGCGTCGAACGCGGCATAAGTACGCAATCCTTGCGGATCGAGTCCGCTGTGATATACGAGTTCTTCAGGCGATCGCCTCGAACGAGGTATCTTTTCGACAAAGACGCAGAAATTAGTCCTCGAGAATTAGCCGAGGATTTGACAATGCATATACGTAGACGTCAGAACGCGCTGCGCGGGCGCGCCGATGAGATAGACGAAACCCGTGCCCATCAAAATCTCGAAAACATAAAGCTTGAAAATATTGAGAGACTGCTTCTTAGTCACTATCGCAGGGCGAGATACGCCGCCAACTTGAAAATACAAAGCGCGCTGTTCAACACGCTATCTGATGCAATCAATGGTGCCGAATCGCAGGCGTTTAGCGTCCCTTTTGACATCTATCCAAGTATTATAGAATATCGTAGTCGCCTTATCGAAGCATTAACGGACGAAGACGCCACCGAGGGCAATCAGTTCAAGGCGACAATTGTCAAAATTTTGGGCTCACTAACAGAAAGTAATTTTCCGAGTGAAATTGAGAACAAGCCTCTGCTCGGAGCACTTTTTGTCAATATGATCGAAGAGCTTGAAAAAGAAAAATTGGCTCTTGGGGCAATAAATCTGCTGGTTGACACGTTTAACAAATATCTGATCGATAATAAAAAATTAGTCGTTTCGGGGACCGAGATTTATGTCAGCATTGGGGATGCACAGCATTCCATCCATGATCTTTCGAGCGGGGAAAGACACATACTTACTTTTTTGTCATTGGTTCTTTTTCAAGGTCAAGACCGAGACTTCCTGATCATCGATGAACCAGAGATATCGCTCAACATAACGTGGCAAAGGCAATTACTGGAACTATTCGCCAACCTTGTGCCGCGAACGCAGATAATTGTGGCGTCCCATAGCCCGGTTCTATCAAAGCGTCACCCAGAGTTTTTGACGCCCCTTCGCGCATACTCGGAGCCACAACTATGAGCGATGTCATGAAAATGACCATCGACGAAGTGCTAAACGAAGCGATTATGTCATCCACACCCGCAATAATCGTCGAAGGAATTGATGATCTAAAAACATATGTCTCAATTGCGAATCAAGCCTTGGACCGGTTTGAGGTTTACGCAATTGAGACAATTGCCGGGCATACCGGAGGGTGTGACGCTGTTGTTGATGCAATTCGGACCCTTTATGCGCTGAATGATGCAAGCCATCCCGTTGAGAACTTTGTACTTGGAATAATTGACAGGGATACGCGGGAGTACAGGGGGGAGCTTCCTGCTGAGAATGCGATCCTCACTCTAAATTATTATTCCTTAGAGTCTCACTTTGTTTGTGAAGAGGTACTGTCGGCAGCTCTCAGTCAATATGCCCGAGTACATTCGGACGGTCTCGGACCGAATTTCTCGTTAAGCCTGTTCGAAAGCATAGAACATGATATTTTGGACTTGTATTATTTCTCTCTTGAAGCCTTGCAGTGTGCAATAGATGAAAATTACGCGACGGAGTTCAAATATTCATATTCAATAAACAGGCGAAAACAAGAACCAACAAATTCTAATGTTCGCGCAAAGGCGCCACAGCTAGATCAACTTGCTGCTCAGCTTGGTTTGCAGCGCAATCTCGATTCTTTGAAAAAAATTTCGAGCGGAAAATGGTTACTTTTAACTTTTTGTGAAATCATGTATTCGACCCTCGGCGATCTAGCGAATTACTGCGGAAAGTTTGGGTCGGAAAAATGTCAATTTTGTCGCGCAGCGATTACTGGCAAATGCACGTACCGCATGAAGGAAGGGGTAAGCAACAAGACACTTTATTCGACAGCATCTGAGAATTATCATCTGCCATCTTTAGGCTATATCAAACAGCGGATGTCGCAGATTTCTTTGCAGACTGCATCTGTGAATGACCTGTCATCATAGGCGCGTTGCTCGGTGCCAGCGCATTCATGGCACCGGGCATTAACAGCCATGATCTTATCTGCCACTCGGTCGAACCATTTTTAAATTCAACCAATGGTACTGCATGACCGTTTCGCTCCAATACTTGCTTTTGGAGGGACAACGGCTCGATTGGCAGCAACAAGGCGATGTCGGACGTCCGCCACTCCCAACTCCTTAGACACGGTATGCGACTCCGTTGCTACAGGCCGTCTGATTGCCAAAAATTGCAATGCGATCTTCAACGCGCTGACTGTTCGTCCCCACTTCAACGAGTGCGAAATATTTAGCGCCCCAACCTAAATCCAAGATAGACCCCGCCCCCTATAATTACCACGTCGCCGGGAAACACCCAGCGATCAGGTTTGACAGCCTGACGTTCCAACCGCACACCCGCCCAGGCGGGTCGTGCGTCTACTGCTGCACGTCTATATTCTTCAATGGGCGGGCGGTGGTGAGGGAGCCGCGAGGCTCGCCGGAATGTTGGAACGCCGGTCTGTCAACCTCACTACATGCCCGCTCACCCTCCCCAACGAGCCGTGTCCGGACGCCCTTCGAAGTAACAGGGAGATCGCCCCATGCCCACCCCCATCAAAAAACAATCCCCGTCACGTCCGCCAGTCGACGCCCTCCAGTACGAAAAACTCGCCCTCTCCACCTTCCACCTCTGCGACCGGCAGCTATCGCAACTGGACACACTGATCACACTCGCGTCCTCGATAGTTAGATATCCTGCGCTTACACGCGACGAAAGAAAGCATCGTCAAACGCTGCTCGAATTGCTAGTCGACACCGCCGAGCAATATCAGCAGGAACTCGAAGGCGACCGCGAGTTGTTCCAGGTGATCGCACTCGACGCAAAAGGCGTCCCGCACAGCCGCATCACCGCGCGGCATGCAGCGAACCTGCTGGCCGAAGCCGCCCAGCAAGCACAAGCGCCCGCCGAAAAAATCAGCGCCGCGCACTAACCAACTCAACCGAAAAACACCCACCACCGGCAACGAGGCAAAAAAAATGGCCGCAGCAACCGCTGCGGCCATTCACGTCTCTACGACGACGTCGCGCTCACACGATATTCATCGCCAACGCACTCTCACGATAATGCTGGCTCGCCTTGTCGCTATCGCCAAGCTGCTCGTGCAAGCGCGCCAACGCACGATGCGAGCGAATCCTCAGCGTCTCGTTGTCCGCGAGTTTCAACGCGCGTTCGAGGAACGACTGCGCCTTGCCCCACAACTGCTGATGCAGGCACAAGCGGCCCAACGCGAACATCAGGTCCGCATCTTCCGGCCGGTCCTTCTGCCAGCCTTCCGCCTTCTGGATCAGCGGCAACGCGTCGCCGCCCGTGGTGTCCGGATAACGGCGCAGCAGGCGCGCGTCCCAATTCTGCGCGAGCGCTTCCTCGACAATCTTGCGCGCTTCCTGCGGACGATTCAGCGCCACCAGCAATTCGGCGGCGAGGTCGGCGAGACGCGGTGAATGACGCTCAGTGGCCGACAGCGAATTCCACAACTCCAGCAACGCGTCCGCGTTATGACGACGGTCGCGCAACAGGTTTTCCGCCGCCAGTTGACGCAGACGCACCGCCACCGCCGGATGAATCGCCTCGCGCTTTTCCAGCGTCTTGACGAGCTTGAGCACTTCGCCCCAGTTCTTCAATTGCTGCTGCGCGCGCAACATGATCTGCTGCGCGTGAATGCGCCGCGCGCCCTGCGATTGCATTTCGGTCAGCGCCGTGAGCGCGCCATCGGCGTCGCGGCCGTCGGCGCGCATGTCGGCGGTGGCCATCAGACGCGCGTCCTGCCAGTCGGCTTCGTCGATCTTCGCGAGCCATTCGTCGCGGCGCGCATATTCATGCATGCGATGCGCCGCCGTGGCCGCGATCAAACCGGCCGCGCCCTTGTTGTCGCCGTTCGCGAGCGCATCTTTCGCGGCTTTCTCGGCACGCGAAAAACGGCCGGCGTACAGATTGCCGATGGCGTCACGCAGCGCGGCATGCGCCTTCGCCACGCGCGAGCGCGCACGGTAAGCGGCCACACGCTGCGGCATGCGCCAGATGTTGCGCACGATGCGCAGCAGCGCATACAGCAGGATGAACAGCACCACCAGCCCGACGACGAACAGATTCAGCGAAATGTCGACGCGATACGGCGGGTAAATGAGCAGCACCTGCCCCATGTCGAAGCGCCCGACCACCGCCAGCACCACGGCGATGACGAACAGCAGCGCGAGCCATAGAAGTCCCCGGATTGCCATGATTAACCTCGGCTCCGGTATTGATTGACGGCCTGCAGGCTGTTGTTCAGATTCGGCACGTCTACCGCCGCCGAGCCTGCGTCGACTTGCCGGACCAGATCGAGCACGGTCTGCGTTTTCTTCGACGTGTTGTCGAAGTAGCGAGTGAGCGCGGCGTCTGCGGCGTGCAGGTCGGACTTCAGCGTGGTCTGGTTGCGCGAGAGCAGCGCGAGTCGCGCGGACAGCAAACGCATCTTCAGGTTTTCGCGCACGAAATAGCCCTGATCGGGCGTGACGAGCATGGCGTCGGCGTTGTCGATGCGGCGCACCTGCACGAGGCTGGTGAGTTGCTGGCCGATGCCGGCGGTCACTTCATGCCACCACACTTTCCAGCGCGGCTGACCGGTGGCGGCCGCGATCTTTTCCGTGTCCTGCCAGCTGGCGGCCTGCGGCGTGGCGTGCGCAATCGGCGCTTCGCCGGAAAGCGGCAAGGCGTCGATCTGATCGATCGCGTTGTCGAGCTTGATGGCGAGACCCGTCAAATCCGTGGACGGCGCGGCCTTCAGCTTGTCGATATCTTGCGCGATGGCCTTGCGCACGGCGACGACCTGCGAGCTGTCCGACGCGGCGAGCCGCGTGTCGGCGCTTTGCAGCGCAAACAGCGCGAGCTGCGTGTTGCCGGTGAGCTGCAACTGCTGGCTCGCGGCCGACAGCATCTGCCCTACTTCGGCGAGCGTCCAGTCGTCGCGATTGCGGGCGAGGTCGGCGTATTGCTGCTGCAAAGCCTGTTGCGCGGTTTGCGAATCGGCGAGCTTGCCTTCGAGTTGCGCGACCTGCGAATCCGATTGATGCACCGTGGCCAGCGCCTGATCGGTCTTGATGCGCAGTTCGTTGGTCTGCGTGTCGTTGGCCTGCTGGCGTTGCGCGATCTGCTGCTCGGTGCGCTCCACCTTGCGATTGAGCGCATAGCCACCCACGCCCGCCGCGCAGGCGATGATCACGACGACAAACCACAGCAGCGGTCCGCTCGCACTGCGGCGCGCGGGCTGCGCTTCGTAGGGCGTGAAGGGTTGATTCGGCGGCAACGCAGAGGTCGCGGCCGGCTGGGGTGAAGCGTTCGTGGATGCGTTCGTTTCAGTCATGCGTGATTTAGCCGGTGAATGAGCCGGGTTGGACGGTACCGGTTGAACTACGGTCGGAACGGCGGCAAGCAAGGCGCGAGCAATACGGTCGTCGCCTGCGCCGGACACCGTAATGCTATCAAAACCCAATGCCCGCGCGGTCTGCGCGATACGGGGATGCGGCGTGACGAGCGCGGCGTGCTTGAGTTGGCCGATTTCGCCGGCGGTGAGATGTTCGAGCGCCAGTTCGTGCAGATTGCGCACGCCTTCGGAACTGGTCAGCAGCCATGCGTGCGGTTCGCCGGCCAGCAGATCGTGGACGCGCGCCCAGCCGCCGATGGACGGATCGGGCACGAGGCGCCGGTATGCGGCCACGGTCTCGACTTCGGCGCCTGCTTCGCGCAGACGGTCGGCGAGCCATTCGCGGCCGCCGTCGCCGCGCACGATCAGCACGCGCTTGCCTTCCAGCGACGCCGCGCCGAGCGCAGAGTCGATCGCGGCGAACAGGCCTTCGGAATCGAAGCGCGCGGTGTCGTCGTCGGTGGAGGTGGTCGGGCTGATGACCTGATAGGCGGGCGCCGCCACGCCGTGACGCACCAGCGCCTGCACGCTGCCAGGACCGACCACGCCGATCGGCAACGCATGCGGCCAGATCGCGCCGCTCTGCGCGAAGGCGTGATCGATCGCGTTCGGCGACACGAACACGACCAGCGCATAGCGTTCCAGCGAAGCAAGCGCGGCGCGCAACGGCGCTTCGTCGGTGACGGGAGCGATGTCGATCAACGGAAATTCGAACGACTCGACACCGCCGGCCGCGAGACGCGCAATCAATTCTTTCGACTGACCGGCCGGTCGTGTAATCACGACCGTGAACGCCGCGCGTGCGGCGGATGACGATGCGTGGGAGGAAGTGTCGGCCGTCATCACTCGCCGGTCGCCGCGCTGTCGGCGGCGCTTGCGTTCTGGTTCGCTGCCGCGTGACCGCTCGCGGTGCTCAGCGCGCGCACGATGTCCATCGCGCCCTGCTGTTCGAGTTCGCTCGCCACCTGCTCGCCGAGCGCCATCGCGCGTTCGACGTTCGGTGCGGGCGCCGAGGCCTGCGCGCTCAGCACGCGCTGACCGTCCGGCGTGGCGACGATGCCGCGCAGATGCAGCGCGCCGTCGTGCCACATGGCGTATGCCGCCAGCGGGACTTCGCAACTGCCGCCGAGCCTGCGCGACACCATGCGCTCCGCTTCGACGGCCGCCGCCGTGTGTTCGTGGTGCAACGGCGCGAGCCAGGCCGCGAGGTCGGCACGGTCGGCGCGAATCTCGATGCCGAGCGCGCCCTGGCCCGCTGCGGGCAAGCTGTCTTCCGGATCGAGCAGCGCACGGATGCGCTCGCCGAGACCCAGACGCTTCAAACCGGCCGCGGCCAGGATGATTGCCGCGTAATCGCCGCGATCGAGCTTGGACAGACGCGTGTCGAGATTGCCGCGCAACGGCTTCACGACGAGATGCGGATAGCGCGTGCGCAGCATGGCTTCGCGGCGCAGGCTGGAGGTGCCCACCACCGCGCCTTCGGGCAGCGCAGCAAGCGTGGCGTAGTCGTTCGAGACGAACGCGTCACGCGGATCTTCGCGCTCCATGATGGTGGACAGCGCGAAGCCTTCGGGCAATTCCATCGGCACGTCTTTGAGCGAATGCACGGCGAGATCGGCGCGGCCATCGGCCAGCGCGGCTTCCAGTTCCTTGACGAACAGCCCCTTGCCGCCCACCTTCGACAACGTGCGATCGAGAATTTGATCGCCACGTGTCGTCATTCCAAGGATTTTTACGTCACAAGATGGATATAATTTGTGCAGCGCACATCGCACATGCTCCGCCTGCCACATGGCAAGGCGGCTTTCTCGCGACGCAATCACAAGCGTGTGGGGTGGCGTAGAAAACGTCTCGTTGTTCATTAGCTTGCTGATCGAATGACGGGAGGTAATAACAAACAATGTTAGCACGCGCCCCAGCGTCCACAGGCACGCCGGAGCGCCGTGTCAACACGGTATCGATGGAGGAGACGGGCCTCGCGCAGCGCGCGCCTGCCCCATCCCGGTCTGTCCACACGCGGTCGTTCGCGCACCGGGCCCCGGCATGCGGGATGATGCAATGCGGCGCGGCGTTGCCGTGCACGTCCGCGTGCGGCTTCGTGCCACTCTTCCTCCAGCGCCTGAGCGCTTCGCATCGGCGCATACCGTTTCGCGCAGTTCACGTTGCAAATCACGTTGCAGTTCCAGTGCAGTTCCGCAGTAGCAGTTCATCACTCAACAGACCCTGGCTTCCCTGAGGAAACCCATCGTGACGTCTTCCGGATCGGCGCGCCCTGCCCGCCGCAACACTGCATCGCTCAACGCTCAAGCGGCCGACGCCGCTGCGGCGCCCGCCGTCTCTCCCGCTGTCGAGACAGCGGCACCGTCCACGCCGGCCAAACGCACCGGCAAACCGGCCAGCACCGCTCAGGCCGCCAAGGCCGCTAAGTCCGAAAAGGCCGTCAAGGCTTTGGTCGAGGTCAAGCCGGCTGGCAAGCCTGCCAAACAGGACAAGGCATTGAAGGAACCGAAGGCCTCGAAGGTCGCTAAGGTCGCGAAGGCCGAGAAAGCGGCGAAGGCGGACAAGACCGCCGCCGCCCCGCAAACCGCGAAGGCGGCGAAGGCCGCTAAAGACGTGACAAAGGCCGACGTGGCAAAAGCGGACGCCGCAAAGGCGCCGAAGCTGCAAGCGGTGTCGAACGACACCGGCGCATCGGCTACCGCTGCCGCCGCACCGAAGACCAACGGCCGCACGCGCGAAGACAAGGATCACCCGCTGTTCCAGGACATCCGTTATCTGGGACGCCTGCTCGGCGACGTGCTGCGCGAACAGGAAGGCGACGCCGTGTTCGACGTGGTCGAAACGATTCGTCAGACCGCCGTGCGCTTTCGCCGTGAAGACGACAACGCCGCCGCGCAAACGCTCGACAAGAAACTGCGCTCGCTGAGTCCCGAACAAACCGTGAGCGTGGTGCGCGCGTTCAGCTATTTCTCGCATCTCGCGAACATTGCCGAAGACCGCCACCGCAATCGCCGTCACCGCATTCACGCGCTCGCCGGCTCGACTTCGCAACCGGGCACGATCGCGCATTCGCTCGAACGTCTGGTCGAAGCGGGCGCCGCCGCCACGCCCGTGCTGCAGCAGTTCTTCAACGACGCGCTGATCGTGCCGGTACTGACCGCGCATCCCACCGAAGTGCAGCGCAAGAGCATTCTCGACGCGCAGCACGACGTGGCGCGTCTGCTCGCCGAGCGCGACCAGCAATTGACCGACCGCGAGCGCGCCCACAACGAAGCGATGCTGCGTGCGCGCGTCACCTCGCTGTGGCAAACGCGCATGTTGCGCGACTCGCGTCTCTCGGTCGCCGACGAAATCGAAAACGCGCTGTCGTATTACCGCGCGACATTCCTCGAAGAGATCCCCGCGCTCTACGCCGATATCGAAGAAGCGCTCAAGGAGCACGGTCTCGAAGCGCGTCTGCCGCCGTTCTTCCAGATGGGCAGCTGGATCGGCGGCGACCGCGACGGCAATCCGAACGTCACGGCCGAAACGCTCGAAAACGCCATCACCCGCCAGGCGGCGGTGATCTTCGAGCACTATATGGAGCAGGTCCACAAGCTCGGCGCCGAGTTGTCGGTGTCGAACCTGCTGGCGGGCGCGAGCGACGCGCTCAAGGAACTCGCGGACATCTCGCCCGACCAGTCGCCGCACCGCACCGACGAACCGTATCGCCGCGCGTTGATCGGCATGTACACGCGGCTCGCGGCCAGCGCGCGTGTGCGTCTGGGCGAAGGCAGCGTGCCGGTGCGTAGCGCGGGTCGCGGCGCAGCGCCGGTGCGCGCCAAACCGTATGCCGACTCCGCCGAATTCGCGCGCGATCTGCATGTGCTGATCGATTCGCTCGCCGAGCATCATGGCGCGCCGCTGGCTGCGCCGCGTTTGTCGCCGCTCGCGCGCGCCGCCGAAGTGTTCGGCTTCCACCTCGCCAGCATCGACTTGCGCCAGAGTTCGGACATCCACGAAGCAGTGATCGCCGAACTGCTCAAGCGCGCCGGTGTGGAAGACGACTACGCGTCGCTCTCCGAAGAAGACAAGCTCAAGCTGCTGCTCGCCGAACTGGCGCAGCCGCGTCCGCTGCGTCTGCCGTACGTGGAGTATTCCGATCTCGTGAAGAGCGAACTCGGCGTGCTCGAAGAAGCTCGCACGACGCGCGAAAAGTTCGGCGCGCGCGCGGTGCGCAACTACATCATTTCGCACACGGAAACCGTGAGCGATCTGGTGGAAGTGATGCTGCTGCAAAAAGAAACCGGCCTGCTGCGCGGCCGTCTCGGCGACGCCAACGATCCGGCGAAAGCGGGCTTGATGGTGATCCCGCTGTTCGAGACGATCCCCGACTTGCGCAACGCGCCGCACATCATGCGCGACCTGATCGCGCTGCCGGGTGTCGACGCTTTGATCGAGCATCAGGGCAACGAGCAGGAAGTGATGCTCGGCTATTCGGACAGCAATAAAGACGGCGGCTTCCTGACCTCGAACTGGGAGCTGTACCGTGCGGAACTCGCCTTGGTGTCGCTCTTCAACGACCGCGGCATCACCCTGCGCCTGTTCCACGGACGCGGAGGCACCGTGGGCCGCGGCGGCGGTCCGACCTATCAGGCCATCCTGTCGCAGCCGCCGGGCACGGTGGACGGCCAGATCCGTCTGACGGAGCAAGGCGAAGTGATCGCCAGCAAGTTCGGCAACCCGGACATCGGCCGACGCAACCTGGAAACGGTCGTGGCCGCGACGCTCGAAGCGTCGCTGCTGCCGCACGGCATCGCGCCCGCGCAATTGCCGGCGTTCGAGGAAACCATGCAGCAGTTGTCCGATGCGGCCATGGCGTCGTATCGCGCGCTGGTCTACGAAACGCCCGGCTTCAAGGAATATTTCTTCGAGTCCACGCCGATCGCGGAGATTGCCGAACTGAACATCGGCAGCCGTCCGGCCTCGCGCAAATTGCAGGACCCGAAGCAGCGCAAGATCGAAGATCTGCGCGCGATTCCGTGGGGCTTCTCGTGGGGCCAATGCCGTTTGCTGCTCACCGGCTGGTACGGTTTCGGCAGCGCGGTGGCCGCGCATCTGGACAGCGCGCCGTCCGACGCCGAGCGCGCGCGCCGTCTTGCGCTGCTCAAGAAAATGCACAAGACGTGGCCGTTCTTCGCGAACCTGCTGTCGAACATGGACATGGTGCTGGCCAAGACCGATCTGGCCGTGGCCTCGCGCTATGCCGCGCTCGTGTCCGACAAGAAGCTGCGCAAGCACGTGTTCGAGCGGATCGTTGCCGAGTGGGAGCGTACGTCGAAGGTGCTGTCGGAGATCACCGGAAAGAGCGAGCGGCTCGCCGAAAATCCGCTGCTCGCGCGTTCGATCAAGAACCGCTTCCCGTATCTCGATCCGCTGAACCACCTGCAAGTGGAACTGCTCAAGCGTCACCGCGCGGGCGACACCAACGCGCGCGTGCGTCGCGGGATTCATTTGAGCATCAACGGGATTGCGGCGGGTCTGCGCAACACGGGCTAACGTAGCCAGACACACGGCGTAGTCACGCGCAGTGACTTGCCGTGATGTGCAAGAACGGCGGGATGTCGGTATCGGCATCCCGCCGTTTTTCTATTGCACCGCGCTTCATCAGGCCGGCACGCCGGGCGTCCTTTCGGCCGCATCAGCCGTTACAATGGAGCCGGCCGTGTACCAGTACAAGTCAAGCAATTATTCTGGTATCGAAACCTCCCCCTCACTACTACGCTTCACGCCGCCCGACCGGAATGACCACGCCGTCCTCACTCGACCAACCGCCGCCGCTCGACGCCACACCGGCCCGCGCGCTCGGCGACTTCATCCGCGCGCACCGTGAACGGCTCTCGCCGCAAGCGGTCGGCCTGCCGCCCGGCCCGCGCCGCCGCACGCCCGGTCTGCGGCGCGAAGAGGTCGCGCAACTGTGCGGCGTGAGCCCGACCTGGTACACGTGGATCGAACAGGGGCGGCCGGTGTCGGCGTCGGCGGATGCGCTGGCGCGCATTGCCGTCGCGCTGCAACTGTCGCGCGCCGAGCGCGCCTATCTGTTCGAACTGGCCGCCCAGCGCGATCCCGCCGAGCCCGATCCGGCCGCCGCCGACGCGCCCGCCACCCTGCTCGAAACCGTGCAACTAGTGAACGCGCCGGCCTACGTGCTGGACCGGCAGTGGAACGCGCTCGCCTGGAACGGGCGCGCGGCCGATCTGTTCGTCGGCTGGCTGGATGGCACGCACGACCGCAATCTGCTGCGCTATACCTTCACCGAGCCCGCCGGGCGCGAACTGATCGTCGACTGGGAAATCCGCGCGCGGCGTCTCGCCGCCGAATTCCGCGCCGACTCGATCCGTCACCTGAACGACGCGCCCACACGCGCCCTGATCGACTCGCTCACCGCCGCCAGCGACGAGTTCGCGCGCTTCTGGGCCTCGCAGGACGTCGGTGGCCGCGAAGGCGGCCGGCGCGAATTCAACCATCCGCGCGAAGGCCGCGTGGTGTACGACCAGATCACCTTCAAACCCGCGCATCGCGAAGATCTCAAGCTGGTCGTGCTGGTGCGCGAGTAGCCGATCGCGGCGGGTTCGCTGCCCGCCGGTGTTAAAATCGCTGTCTTTCCTTGCCTCGCCGGCGTTGCCCCGCACCACTGCACGCCGCGAATGCCGTCCGCCTTTTCACGCTCAACTGCCCAACACCATGACGTCCCAACTGCACAAAAAAGGCGAAGCCTGGTCGGCTCGCTTCTCGGAGCCGATGTCGGAGCTCGTCAAACGCTACACGTCGTCGGTTTTCTTCGACAAGCGTCTGGCGCTCGTCGATATCGAAGGGTCGCTCGCGCACGCCTCGATGCTGGCCGCGCAGAAGATCATCGCCGCCGACGACCTCGCCGCCATCCAGCGCGGCATGGCGCAGATCAAGGGTGAAATCGAGCGCGGCGAGTTCGAGTGGCAACTCGATCTGGAAGACGTGCACCTGAACATCGAAGCGCGCCTCACGGCCCTGATCGGCGACGCCGGCAAACGCCTGCACACCGGCCGCTCGCGCAACGACCAGGTCGCGACCGACATCCGTCTGTGGCTGCGCGGCGAAATCGACCGGATCGGCGGTTTGCTGAAAGATCTGCGCACGGCGCTGATCGACATCGCCGAACAGAACGCGTCGACCATCATGCCGGGCTTCACGCACCTGCAAGTGGCACAGCCGGTCACGTTCGGTCATCACCTGATGGCTTACGTCGAAATGTTCTCGCGCGACAGCGAACGCATGATCGACTGCCGCAAGCGCGTGAACCGTCTGCCGCTCGGCGCGGCCGCGCTCGCCGGCACCAGCTATCCGATCGACCGCCTCGCCGTGGCGAAAACGCTGGGCTTCGACGGCGTGTGCGCGAATTCGCTCGACGCCGTGTCCGACCGCGACTTCGCGATCGAATTCACGGCAGCGGCAGCGCTCGTCATGACGCACGTGTCGCGCTTCTCGGAAGAACTCGTGTTGTGGATGAGCCCGCGCGTCGGCTTCATCGATCTGGCGGACCGCTTCTGCACCGGCTCGTCGATCATGCCGCAGAAGAAAAACCCGGACGTGCCCGAACTCGCGCGCGGCAAGACCGGTCGCGTGAATGGTCATCTGATCGCCCTGCTCACGCTGATGAAAGGCCAGCCGCTCGCGTACAACAAAGACAATCAGGAAGACAAGGAGCCGCTGTTCGACACCGTGGATACGGTGGCGGACACGCTGCGCATCTTCGCTGAAATGGTCGCCGGTATTTCGGTCAAGCCGGACGCCATGCGCGCAGCGGCGCTGCAGGGTTTCTCCACGGCAACCGATCTCGCCGACTACCTGGTCAAGCGCGGCCTGCCGTTCCGCGACGCGCACGAAGCCGTGGCGCTGGCGGTGCGTGTCTGCGCCGACCGCGGTTGCGATCTGGCGGACCTGACGCTCGACGAAATGCGCGCGGAACTGCCGAACGTCGCGCATCTGATCGGCGAAGACGTGTTCTCGTATCTGACGCTCGAAGGTTCGGTGGCAAGCCGCAATCACGTGGGCGGCACGGCACCCGAACAGGTTCTGCTGGCCATCAAGGCCGCGCGCGAAGCGCTGAAGTAATCCGCGAAAAACGGCACGCGGCACGCGTTTCGTGCCGCAAAGAAAAGGCGAATCCGGTGACGGCTTCGCCTTTTTTCATTCTGCTTTCCGCAAGCTCACAGAAACGCCGCGCAAAAAAAGAAAGCCCGCAAAAAAGCGGGCTAAATGAAAGACTTCCACCGATGCCTCCCGAAAGAGGCGATCCAAGTGTAGGCGCGTTTTCGCCACGAAGAAATCCGCTCATATTTCCGGCTATTACAGGCCGCGCCCGTGTGCCGGAAACGTGACGACAGCGACCCGCACGCGGGGCAACGCCAATTGCATCCTGGCGTAATTTGACTACCATCGAATCACACGATTCGTAGCTTGCTCAAAGACGATGCTCACTTGCGTGCGTCACCTCCGCGGTCTTCGTAGTCTGTCTGGGCGCACGGCTTCAGGCATCAGCGGCGCGTTCGCGCTGGCCGTGATCGTGAGCGGCTGCACCATCACGCCGCCGCCGAGCGCGCTCGTGCCCACACCGCCCGCCGCGGTCAGCAGCGTGACGCTCGACCAGTACCGCAGCGCCGTGGCTAAACGCATCATCGACCGCAATCCGTCGTACGTGCTGCGCGGCACGCCGCAAGCCATGCTGCGCTCGCTGGTGGTGGTGTCGTTCACGGTGGACCGCAACGGGCAGGTGCTGGAGTCGTCGGTGTATCGCACCAATGGCGACGACGAAGCGGAAAGCACCGCGCTCGCCACCCTGCGGCGCGCCTCGCCGCTGCCGCAACCGCCCGGCAAACTGCTCAATGGTCGCGGTCAGCTCGAACTCTTCGAAGACTGGCTGTTCAACGACAACGGCAAGTTCCAGTTGCGCGAGTTCGCCTCGCCGCAAGCGCAAACCATCGACTGACGCTGCCGGCATGCGCCGCGCCGCCTTGCTGCACGGCGCTCCCGCTCGTTATAATTTTCGGATTCCTTCCGCCGGCTTCAACCGGCACGGCTTTCGCCGCCCACGCACCCGTTGGCGTGGCGAATTGCCCGATTGCAGCGCCCGCGCTATCCCCACGCGGCCCCTGCTTGATGCCCGATGCATGACGGTCAGCGTATGACGCCCGACCGGCACCGTTCGCGCGCGTCACGCTCCCACCTGGTTATTCCCCTGGTACAGCCGCTTTCGCGTACGACCGTCGCCGGCCGCCGTTGTAAGCTGTCATGTCGTCGCCCGCGCTGTGCAAGGCCTGCCCGCCTGCCCAGCGCGTGAAGCGCACGAACTTAAACAATGATGCCGCCAGAGCCGGGCGCCCGAAGACGAGGCACGGCACGCGACGGCATCGCGACCCGGAGACCCTGCATGTCCACTTCGCCGATTTCCGCGGCCCAGCCCAACGCGGCCGGGCAAAACAGCAGCGCGCGGATCATCTTCGCGAGCTTCATCGGCACCGCGATCGAGTTCTACGATTTCTACGTCTATGCGACCGCCGCGGCGCTCGTCATCGGACCGGTGTTTTTCCCGCATGGCTCGGCCACGGCGCAAGCGCTGTCGGCGTTCGTCACGTTCGGCATCGCGTTCGTCGCGCGACCGATCGGCTCGTTCCTGTTCGGTCACTTCGGCGACCGGATCGGCCGTAAATCGACGCTGGTCGCCTCGCTGCTGGTGATGGGCCTGTCGACCACGCTGATCGGCTTCGTGCCGGGTTACGACTCGATCGGCAGCCTCGCGCCGATCCTGCTGTGCATCCTGCGCTTCGGCCAGGGTATCGGCCTGGGCGGCGAATGGGGCGGCGCCGCGCTGCTCGCCACGGAGAACGCACCCGCCGGCAAGCGCGGCTGGTTCGGCATGTTCCCGCAACTCGGGCCGTCGATCGGCTTCCTCGCGTCGAACGGCCTGTTCTTCGCGCTGGCGCTGTCCTTGTCCGAAGAGCAGTTCCGCAGCTGGGGCTGGCGCGTGCCGTTTCTCGTCAGCGCGGTGCTGGTCGCGCTCGGCCTGTACGTGCGCCTGAAAATCGCCGAGACGCCCGCATTTCAGGCCGCGATCGAACGCAAGGAACGCGTGAAGGTGCCGATCGCCACGCTGCTTTCGCAACACTGGATTCCGACCGTGCTCGGCGCGCTCGCGATGGTGGTCTGCTACACGCTGTTCTATAACGCCACCACCTTCTCGCTCTCGTACGGCGTCTCGGTGCTGCACATTCCGCGGCCGACGTTCCTCGGCCTGCTGTGCATCGCCGTGGTGTTCATGGCGCTCGCGACGCCGCTGTCGGCGTGGGCCAGCGACCGCTACGGCCGCAAGCCGGTGCTGATCGTCGGCATCATCGCGGCCATTCTGTCGGGCTTCACGATGGCGCCGTTGCTCGGCAGCGGACAAACGCCGCTCGTGCTGCTGTTCCTCGTGATCGAACTGTTCCTGATGGGCGTGACCTTCGCGCCGATGGGCGCCTTGCTGCCGGAACTGTTCCCGACCAACGTGCGCTATACCGGCGCGGGCGTGGCGTACAACCTCGGCGGGATTCTCGGCGCATCGGTTGCGCCGTATATCGCCTCGGTGCTGGCTGCGCACGGCGGCTTGCCGTCGGTCGGCGCGTATGTGTCGATTGCCGCGGCGGTCAGCATGATTGGCGTGCTGTGCATGCGTGAAACCCGCGACGCACGTCTGATGTAACACAGTCCAACGCTTGAGAAGCGCTCGCGTGGATGACGCGGGCGCTTCTCCAGTTTCCTGCGCGGCGACTCCGCTGCGTACGCTTCCCGCCGCGTCGTCTTCCTGAGTAAATTCCCTGCCTTGCGCGTCTTTTTGGCTTGCCTATACTCGACTCAAATAACCCTAAGGCAAGCAGGGAGGCTCTGATGAATGTCCATCTCCACAACGCAGACATCGTGATGATCATCGCGCTAGCGTTGCTATGTTCGCTGCTGCTTGCATTACGCTTTCGCCCGGCGACATGGAAAGGCATCGTGGTCGAAGCGATTGCAGCCAATGCGGCGGCGATTACCGCCGTGGTCGCCTTTGAAATGCTGATTGCATAAAAGCCTGCTTCTCTGCTGATTCAACCAGACCGGCGCACGACCTTTTGCGGGTCCGTGCGCCGCGCCCATTTCCCCCGTTAGCGATAGTAGTAACCGCCGTGGTGGTAGTAGCCGCCACCGCCGTAGTAGTAGCCCGGCGCCGGCGCGACGATACAGCCACCCAGGGCGGTTGCCAGCAACGTGCCTGCGATCAGAGTCAGGATCAAGCGTTTCATTTTGTTCTCCCTTCGAGTCAGATTCATTCGAGCCAAACCCCGAATGACTCGATTGAACACGACGGCGACCCGCGCGGGCGTTGCCAGATGTAAGGGAAAATCACCGAGGTGTTACAGCGTTGCAGGGTGTAACCGCACCGCGCCGTGCGGACCCACAAACGGTTCACATCTGATGAAAACACCGCCTATACTGGTTTGGACGCGTTGCCCAGATGAAGGCCCGGCTAGCGGGCGTTGCGCGGCAGCAAGCGCGCCGGCGGAGCAACCCGACGCGGCAAACAGATGTTCGAAAGAGGCTTGCGTCACGAGACGAACGGCTTGCTTGAGCGAGTAGTTACTCAACGAAAAGCGACAGATTTAACAGGCTTGTAATGCACGGCCGTCGAGCGACGCCGGATGCATTCGCCGGCAACCGGACGGTCGAAACAACGACTCTCCAGCGCATCACCGAACTATCGATCACCGTGATTCCTTTTCGTCCGCTGTTCCCCGACACGGACGATTTTTGGGGGCGTCTCGTGGCAGCGTCTTTCTGATTGGACGGCTGCGCGGTGCGCCTCTTTTCTTTTGCGCCGACGCTCGCGGATCGCGCCGCGCGTAAACGACAAACCGCCCGGCACAGCTGGAAAAAATCCAGCCGTACCGGGCGGCTTTGCCCGAGACTCCAGCGTCCGGCGCTTACGCCAGATGCTCAAGCCACGTCAGGCCAAATCAGGCCAAGATCAAGCCCAGTGACCCGCGACCCAGCGATAGTTCGGGCCGTGTTCGACCCAGTGTCCCGGCACCCAGTGATAGCCGACACGCTCGGCTTGCCAGTGACCGCCAATCCACACATAACGACCATGATCCCAGCGCCAGTGACCGCGATCCCACACGTAGCCGACGCGCGCCGGCGGCACGGCCTCGAAGCGCTCGGCAGGCGGCGCGGACGGTGCAATCACGACGACTTCAGCGGCCGAAGCCGATGCCACGGCGCCAACGCTGGCAGCGATCAGAACGGTGTTGGCAATCAGCAAACGAAAGGTCTTGTTCATGTTTTCTCCCTCTTTGGATAGACACCGCGTACGGCGTTATCCGTTTAATGCGCGAGGGTGCGAATACGCTGACCGTCGGCGTGTAACGACACAGCCTGACTTGCAACAGATTATTTCGTTGCGGGCGCCGACAGAGGAAACGAAGAACAACGCGACGGCGCACACGCGCTTCGCGGAGTCACGTCGGAACGACGACGGACGACACGAAGCGCGCGGCGCGTAGAAGATGCGAGCCGTACGCAAACGGCTGCAACGACAGACCCTGGACGATCAGGCCTGCGGTATTTCGATCTTGACCTCGAGCACTTCGAGATCGTCCTGGCGTTCGAGGCTCACGCGAATATCGTCATCGGAAATCTTCACGTACTTCGAAATCACGGCTACCAGTTCGCGTTGCAACGCAGGCAGATAATCGGCGGGAGCATGACCGCCGGCGCGCTCGTGCGCGATGATCAACTGCAAACGTTCCTTCGCTACCGACGCGGACTTCTTTTTCTCGCCCAGCAAAAACGAAAGAATCGACATGACGTGCGCTCTCCTTACTTGGTGCCGAAGAGGCGCTGCAGCAGGCCTGGCTTCTGGTAATCGGTAAAGCGAAGCGACTTTTGCTCGCCGAGGAAACGCGACACGACATCTTTATAGGCTTCGGCGACGTCGGTGCCGTCCAGGTGCACGGCCGGCAAGCCCTGGTTCGACGCGTGCAGCACCGCTTCCGATTCCGGAATCACGCCGATCAGATCGATGCGCAGAATTTCCTGGATATCGGTCAGCGAGAGCATTTCGCCTTCGCTCACACGCTTCGGGTTGTAGCGCGTGATCAGCAGGTGTTCCTTGATCGGCTCCTTGCCTTCGATCGCGCGCTTGGTCTTCGACGACAGAATGCCGAGGATGCGGTCCGAGTCGCGCACCGACGACACTTCCGGGTTCGTCACGATCAGCGCTTCGTCGGCGAAGTGCATGGCGAGCAGCGCGCCCGATTCGATACCCGCCGGCGAATCGCAGACGATGTATTCGAAGTCCATCGCGATCAGATCGTTGATGATCTTCTCGACGCCTTCCAGCGTGAGCGCGTCTTTGTCGCGCGTTTGCGAGGCCGGCAGGATGAACAGGTTCTCGCACTTCTTGTCTTTGATCAGCGCCTGGTTGAGGTTGGCTTCGCCCTGGATCACGTTGATCAGGTCATACACCACACGGCGCTCGCAGCCCATGATGAGGTCGAGGTTACGCAGGCCGACGTCGAAGTCGATCACGGCGGTCTTGCTGCCCCGCAACGCGAGGGCCGATGCAAAACTCGCGCTCGTGGTCGTCTTGCCCACGCCACCCTTGCCCGAAGTCACCACAATGATTTTTGCCATTACCCTTACCTTGTGTTCGTCAAATTCGTCAATTATGCGCGGCCGCATTAACCGTATTGGCCGTGAGATGCCGCGTGTCCTGTACGTTCAGGACGACGCGCGCCTCACGTCGTTCAGGTGAGCCGCAGCGGTTCGATCATCAGCTTTTCTTCTTCGAGCCAGATCTGCACCGGCTTGCCGAGCACGTCGGCAGGCAGCGGGTTCTCGGTCGTTCGATAGATGCCCGCGATCGAGATGAGTTCCGGCTCGAGACACGTGCAGAAAATGCGCGCGTCGTGATTGCCCTGCACGCCGGCCAATGCCCGGCCGCGCAGCGGCGCGTAAATATGGATGTTGCCTTCCGCGATGACTTCCGCGCCGTAGCTCACCAGACCGAGCACGACGAGATCGCCCTTGGCATAGATGCGCTGACCCGAACGCAACGGCTTGTCGACCACCATGGTTTGCGACGAGGTAGCGAGCCGCACCGGCTCGGGTTCGGGCGCGGCCGTGGTCTGCGCGCCGCCGTCGGTGGACGTGGTCACGTCGGCGAACAGATCGTCGGGCGGCGTGGCCGTGGCGGCGGTGGCGGCCGGCGGCGTAGCGACGGCGTTGGGCGCGCCGGCGCTGTCTTCGTCGGCGGATTTGGCGGCGCCGCGCCGGTCGCGCGCTTCGAGCAGCGGCAGCGCGGATTCAGCGGCCCAGCTCTGGCTCGCATTCGCGACCACGCCAACCGGACGCATGCGCACGCTCTCGAGCAGTTGCGCAATCTCGGCGAGCGGCACGCGTTCGTTCTCGGCGAGACGGCGCACGTCGAGCGCGACGACGTCGTTAGCGAAAAATTCGGGGGTCGCCTCGAAGCGCCGGGTCAGTTCGGCACGCATGGCGTCGAGGTCGGTTGTCTTGACCACGAACAGGAGCGTGTCGACAGAGCCGCTGCGGAGTTCGAAAAAGGGCGATTTCTTGGGCGACATAGCGTTCGGCAAAAAATTTTGCGTATTTTACAGGCGTCACAGCGGGCGGCGAGCTTTTTTGCCGGGATAACGCGCCGCCGCGGCTGATTCTTCAGCCGCGAACGCTGGAGCGACGGGGACGAGGATCGAGCGGCAGGTTGCTGCGCCGCTCGGGAGGTCACTGCTGGAATGCCTGCGAGGTAGTCGGCACGTGACGCACCAGCAGACTTTCGGCCTGCTCGGGCGCACGCACGACCCGCCGGTGTTCGCCGGTCGGACCGAAGCCGAGCGCTTCGTAAAAGCGCATGGCGTTGCGGTTGGCGTCCGCGACCCATGCGTAGATCTCGGTGGCGCCCTCGCCCGCGAGCCAGGCGCTGGCGGTGTCCACCAGCAGTTCGCCGCCCCGCAGATGACGCACGGCCGGCGCCACCCACAGTTCGCCGACGAACGCGCGCGGTTCCGCGCTTTCGTCGAAGTGCGCTTCGATCAGGCCGGCAGGATGGCCTTCGGTGTACAGGATGAAGCTCGTGGCGGTGACGGACGCCGCGTGCGCGGTGGCCGTGGCGTCGAAAGTGGCCGCGTCGGCGGACAAAGCGTCCTCCAGCGTCTCGCCGAAGGCGTATGGCGCCTCCCGCAAAGACGCGGTACGGAGTTCGCGAAAAACAGCGCCCTGATCAGCGGCGATACGGCGAACGGTCAGTGACGGACTCATGCAGACGGAAACCCCTTGAAACCCTAAGGCGTAGCTTTAACCGAACCGGCGCGCGAGTCAAATCCTAATTACAGGATCTGTTCGACGCGCCGCGCCCAAATGAAGAAGCCCGGCGCCATATGCACCCTGGTCGGCACGCGTGCCTCGAACACGACCGGCGTGCGCGAGGCGAACGCGGCGGCGTTCAGGGCGCTTCGTACTCGCCCGTGCCGTCCGGCCAGGGCGTGAGCAGTTCGTAACCGTCGTCGGTCACGGCAATCATGTGTTCCCATTGCGCGGACAGCGAGCGGTCTTTGGTGACCACCGTCCAGCCGTCGCGCAGCACCGTGGTGCCGGCGCGGCCCGCGTTGATCATCGGCTCGATGGTGAAGACCATGCCCGGCTTCAGACGCACGCCCTGCCCCGGCTGCCCGTAATGCAGCACTTGCGGGTCTTCGTGATAGACCTTGCCGATGCCGTGGCCGCAGTAGTCGCGCACGATCGAGAAGCCGTCGCGCTGCGCGACCTTCTGGATCGCATAGCCGACGTCGCCGAGCGTGGCGCCCGGTTTCACTTCGCGGATGCCGGCAAGCATGGCTTCGTACGTGGTGTCGATCAGTTGACGCGCCACCGTGCTCGGCTGGCCGACGCAATACATGCGGCTCGTGTCGCCGAAATAGCCGTCCTTGATGATCGCGACGTCGATGTTGATGATGTCGCCGTCTTTCAGGACTTCAGTGCGATCCGGAATGCCGTGGCACACCACCGAGTTGACCGAGGTGCACACCGTCTTGGGAAATCCCAGATACCCGACATTTGCCGGGATCGTCTTTTGCGTATTGACAATGTAGTCGTTACACAATGCGTCGAGTTGCTCGGTGGTGACACCCGCCTTGACGTGTTCGCCGATCATCGCCAGCACGTCGGCCGCGAGGCGGCCGGAAATGCGCAGCTTGGCGATGTCGTCGGGGGACTTGTAGGTAATGGCCATTGAATTCGGTTGAGTCGGTGTTCGAGGTTGCGCGACGTTGCCAGAGCTCACGCGAGCTTGCCCGTTGGCGCAACCGGTTGCAGGTGATCGATCGGGCAATTGTACAGAGGATCGACGCGAAACCTTCGCGATTCGGGCGATCTTGCGCAACGGGCGAATTTCCGCCCGCTTCTTTGCTCGATGCTGCAAGCGCACATAGAAATCTTTTGTGAGCTTTGCATCTGGCGGCAGGTTCCCTCCGTAAGAGCCGGTGAGGACTCCAACTTCCCGCTGCAACGATCGGTTCTTCCCGGAAGAACGGGGCCTCATTGCGTCCGCGATCGACGTGACGTGCATGGCGTGATCGGTAGTTTGTTCGCGTATGGACGTCGCAAGGTCGTGGCATCGGCAGCAAATTACTGAGGAGCACGGCCATGTCGGAAGCGAGCAATAAATCAGCAGAACTTATTGATGTATTCGATCGTCGCGTCGAGCGGCGTCTGCAACGCAGGCAGTTCTTCCGCAACGCCGGTGGACTCAGTCTCGGCCTCGTCGGCGGCACGCTGATCAGCGCCTGTGGCGGCGGCTCCGGTTCGAGTCTGTCGGCTGCCACCGCGCCGACCGATGCGGAAATTCTCAACTTCGCACTTAATCTGGAGTACCTGGAATCGCAGTTCTACACTTACGCGACGACAGGCGCGGGGCTTGCTGCGAGCATGACAGCAGGCGTCGGCACCATGGGCACGGTGATTCCCGGACAGCAGGTGCCTTTCCAGGACCCGGTCGTCAAAGCCTACGCCAACGAGATCGCCAACGACGAACGCGAGCACGTCAACTTCCTGCGCACCGCGTTGGGCAGCGCGGCGGTGGCGATGCCGTCCATCGATATCGGCGGCACCAATCCGAATGGCGCATTCTCGAATGCGGCACGCGCGGCGGGGCTCGTGCCCGCAGGCACCGCGTTCAATCCCTACGCGGACGACAACAGCTTCCTGCTCGGTGCGTTTATCTTCGAAGACGTCGGCGTAACCGCCTATAAGGGCGCGTCGCCGCTCATCACCAACAAGACCTTTCTCGAAGCCGCCGCCGGCATTCTCGCCGCCGAGGCCTATCACGCAGGGCTGGTACGCACGGTGCTCTACTCCAAAGGCATCAACACCACGAGTCTCGTGTCCGCGGCCAACGCCATTTCGGCCGCGCGCGCGAGTATCGACAACAACGGTCACGACGACCAGGGCATCACCGGCACGAGCGCAGGCACCTCGAACATCGTGCCGCTCGACAGCAACGGTCTCGCCTTCAGCCGTGGCTATGGCAACGTGCTCAACATCGTCTATCTGACGAGTTCGATCGCGACCAAAGGCGGTTTCTTCCCGAACGGTGTGAACGGTACGCTCAACATGAGCGCCTGACGCACCGCATGAAGTACCGTTGAAGCACGCTTTCTGCTGGATGAGCCGCACCGGCAACGGATAACCGCCATCGCCCGAACTGTGCGATCGCGTCGATCCGTTGGCGGCCGTTCAGATGTCTTCGAAAGTTTTGCCAGACCGCCTGACGACGTACAGGAACAGCCATGAACGAAGCGATGAGCCCCGCCGTGCCGTCCACCCTCACCGAGCAGACCTGCTTCGACATGCGCGAGACGCTCGCCGGACGGCGGCGCGGCCTGCGCGCCGTGCTGCCCTTCGCCGGGCCGGCCGTGGTGGCGTCGATCGCGTACATGGACCCCGGCAACTTCGCCACCAACATCCAGGCGGGCGCGGGCTACGGTTATTCGCTGCTGTGGGTGGTGGCGGTGGCGAATCTCGTCGCCATGCTGTTCCAGTCGCTCTCCGCGAAACTCGGGCTCGTGACCGGCCGCAATCTCGCCGAGCTATGCCGCGCGGCGCTGCCGCAGCGCTACGTCTACGTCATGTGGGGCGTCAGCGAAATCGCGGCCATGGCCACGGATCTCGCGGAATTCGTCGGCGGATCGATTGGCGTGTCCCTGCTCACGCATCTGCCCATGATGCCGAGCATGGTCATCACCGCCGTGATTACCTACGGACTGTTGCAGTTCGAAAAACACGGCTTTCGCCCGCTCGAACTCGCGATTGCCGCCTTGATCGGCGTGATCGGGCTGTCGTATCTCGCGGAATTGCTGATTGCTCCGGTGCAATGGGGAGCGGTCGCCAGACACACGTTTTCGCCGGGCATGCCGGATAGCAATGCGCTGACCATTTCCGTCGGCATCATCGGCGCAACAGTCATGCCTCACGTGCTGTTTTTGCACTCGGGCCTGACGCAGAATCGGGTGCGCGCCCGCAACGAAACCGAGCGCGCCAAATTGCTGCGCTTTTCGAACATCGAAGTGGTGGTTGCGCTCAGTGTCGCGGGGCTCATCAACATGGCGATGGTCATCATGGCGGCCGGTGCATTTCATGCGGGTCACGCGGAAATCGCCAGCATCGAAACCGCGTGGCGCACGCTGACGCCGCTACTCGGCAGCGCTGCCGCCGGGCTGTTCCTGGCCGCGCTGATCGCGTCCGGCGTGTCGAGTTCGGTGGTCGGCACGATGGCTGGGCAGATGATCATGCAGGGCTTCGTCGGCTTTCACATTCCGGTCTGGTTGCGCCGGCTGATCACGATGGCGCCGGCTTTCGCGGTGGTGGCGTGCGGCGTCGACGCGACGCGTGCGCTCGTGCTGAGCCAGGTCGTGCTGAGCATCGCCTTGCCCGTGCCGATGATCGCGCTCGTGTGGTTCACCTCGCGCGGCGATCTGATGGGACGCTACCGGAACCGTCGCGCCACCACGCTTGCCGCACTCGCCGGGACCGTCGTGGTGCTGGCGCTGAATCTCGTTCTGCTGCTGCAGATCGCGGGCATGTCGCCGTGGCCGCCGTTTCACGCGGCTTGAGCGACCGCTGCGGGGTTGCCCGGATGCATCCGTTATGACGTCGTGCGCGTACATTGTTCGGACGACACCCTTCGAACGGACACGACTTTCATGCCACGACGCCTGTTCACCCTGACCGCCGCGCTCGCACTCGCCGCCCTCGGCGGCTGCAGCGCGACCGGCGTACTCAACGCAACCGTCTCGCACAAGAGCTTTCAGGCCGAAGACGGCTTCGCGTACGGCAACGCGCAGCGCCAGAAACTCGACGTCTACCTGCCCGCCGCGAGCGCGGCGCCGCTCGGCTCGCACGGCCGCCCGGTGGTCGTGTTCTTCTATGGCGGCAGCTGGCAGAACGGCTCGCGCGCAAGCTATCTGTTCGTCGGCGCGGCGCTCGCTTCGCGCGGCTTCGTCGCCGTGGTGCCGGACTATCGCACATGGCCGGAAACGGCATTTCCCGGTTTCGTCGACGACGCCGCCGCCGCGGTGCGCTGGGCGCGCGATCACGCCGCCGAGTTTGGCGGCGACCCGTCGCGCGTCTTTCTGATGGGACACTCGGCCGGCGCGCATATCGCCATGCTGCTCGCCACCGACGGCCGCTATCTCGCCGCGCAGCACATGAGCAAGCAGGACATCAGCGGCATGATCGGGCTGGCCGGCCCGTACGACTTCCTGCCGCTGCACGACGCGACGCTGGAAGAAATTTTCCCGCCCGCCCTGCGCGCCGCGAGTCAGCCGATCAATTTCGTCACCGGTGACGAGCCGCCGATGTTTCTCGCCGTTGGCCAACGCGACAAGACCGTCGACCCCGGCAATACCGACCGCCTCGCGGCAAAGCTGCGTGCCGTCGGCGACGCGGACGTGGAAGTGAAGCACTATCCGCGCGTCGGACACGCGCTGCTGGTCGGCGCGATTGCGGGACCGTTGCGCGGACTCGCGCCGGTGCTCGACGACGCGAGCGAGTTCATCGTGACGCGCACGAACACGCCAACGCGGCGCAATCTTGCCGATGACGACACGTCCGGCAATTCCGACACATCGGGCAACGTGTTCCAGATGCGCGGCCGGCGTACGAAAGCTGCCGTTGCGCCCGCAACATCGCCCGCGATGTCAACACCGGCATCGGCGGCAAATGCGGATCATCAGGAGCAGAGCAAGCTGGGCAGCAGCGAGTAGCGACACCTCGCACACTAAAGCAAAAACAGTTATTTCGTCATGCCAAGTAATTGTTTGCGCAAAACAGGCGCACGTGTCGACGGATCGAGCCAGATGCCGAAGAAGGCGCGCGCGAATTCGGGATCGTCGAACTCACCGGTCATGCGCTCGCCCGCATAGAAACGCACGCCCTTGCCGGGCAGATTCACCGCGCTCAGCTGGTCGCCGGGACCGACATCGACGAACGCCTGCATCATGTCCGCTCGCCAGCGCTCCAGCGTTTCCTGCGGAATCGGCGCGGCGGCGAGCCGTTTCATCTCGCCGATCCCCACGTCCGTCAGCCGTTCGCGCCGGATGCCGCGAGCGTAGACGATATGCAGGGCGAAGCGCTCGTCGTAATCGACCGGCAGACGTTCGCTCCACATTTGCGCGCGATACAGCCTGAAACCGAGCACGCTGAAGTCGCCTTCGCCGACCAGTTTCGCCGTCTCCACGTCGCCGCGCCAATCGGCAAAGGCCGCGCTCGCCCAGACGAGCAGAACGATGGCGGTCAGCGCGCGCATCTCAGTCGCCTTTGCTCAGCACGAACTGCATGACATCGGTGCGGCCTTCGTCGAAA
Source organism: Paraburkholderia sp. GAS199 (assembly GCF_050436585.1). NCBI lineage: Bacteria > Pseudomonadati > Pseudomonadota > Betaproteobacteria > Burkholderiales > Burkholderiaceae > Paraburkholderia > Paraburkholderia sp. GAS199. The sequence continues at coordinate 148,617 of NZ_JBNDMM010000002.1, forward strand.
CCCGCTTCACAGTAGGCGAGATAAAGACGCCATGTGCGCACGAAAACTTCGTCGAAGCCTTGTGTGCGGATGGCGTCGAGTCGCTGTTCGAACGCATTACGCCAACGACGCAGTGTCTCGGCGTAATCGCGGCCGAAACTCAGCGACGTATGGGCCGCGAGTCCGCCACGCTGCGCCACGTCGATGAACCGCTGCGGGCTCGGCAGCATGCCGCCCGGAAAAATAAACTCGCGGATGAAATCGCTGGTGGCGCGATAGGCCGCGAAGTGCGGTTCGTCGATCGTGATGGTTTGCACCAGCGCACGCGCTTCCGGCCGCAAACGTTCACGCAGAATATCGAAGTAGTCCGGCCAAAATTTCTCGCCCACGGCTTCGAACATTTCGATCGACACGATGCCGTCGTACTGCCCGGTCAAGGTGCGATAGTCGCGCAGTTCGAGTTGCACGAATTCGCTCAGCCTCGATTCCTGCACGCGAGTCTGCGCGAATTCGAGTTGCGCGAGCGAGATAGTCACGCCGTGCACATGAATGCCCTGACGTGCCGCGTGCATCGCAAAACCGCCCCACCCGCAGCCGATTTCGAGAACGTGCATGCCGGCGCGCAGACCCAGCGTGTCGATGATGCGTTGATACTTCGCGTGCTGCGCGTCTTCGAGCGTCTGCTGAAAATTGCCGTCGAATACCGCGCTCGAGTACGTAAAACTCGGATCGAGCCATTGCGCGTAGAACGCGTTGCCGATGTCGTAATGCGCGTGGATATTGCGCCGGCTGCCGGTGCGCGTGTTCGGCCGCAGTTTGTGACGCAAGCCATACCAGAGTTGCGCGAGCCAGCCGCCATAAACGGTGCGTTGCAGTGCGCGCTCGTTGCGGATCGCCACGCGCAGCAGCGCGGCCAGGTCGGGTGTATCGACCCAGAACGAACGCCATGCGTCCGCGAAACCGATGTCGCCTTTGCGCAGGATCGCGCCGCACGCGCGCCAGTCGCGCAACTCGAGCCGCGCGCCGGGCGCCGCGTGCGGATCGCCGAACACGCGTTGCTGACCGTCGGGCGTAATCAGCACGAGATGGCCCTCCTGAATCCGTTCGAGCAAAGAAAGAAACAGGCGGCCCGATGCGGGCGCGGTCTGGTGCCCGCTCAGGGTTCTCGAAAGCGCCATAGCTGCAACTCCTCAATCGGACGAAATAGGTCTCGCAGCGGCGGACGGCTGGCCGGCTGCGATGGGATCGGTGGACGCGTCGGCGCTGCGAGCCGGTGCGGGATGTTTGCCGTAGAACGGCGCTTTTTTCAGCGCGAGCCGCGCGGCCTGCCAGTGGATTCTCGCCACCACGGCCACGCTCAGTAGCGGCTGACGCAGCAGCGCGGCGAGCGCCGTGGTGCGCGTCATGGGTGTCAGGCGTCCGCCGAGCGCCGTGCGAATCAGCAGGCCCTCGGCGTCTTCGTAATCGATCGCGACGGATGCGCTCGTCGGCGCTTCATTGACGCGAAACGCGTAGCCGCCCTCGACGCGGCAAAACGGCGAGACGTGCAGCACTTTTCGACAGGTCAACGGGGTGTCCCGCGTGATCGGCGCGTGGTTCGGCGCGCTCAGCAGATAGCTGTGGCGATCGCCGAAGGTGTTGCGCACTTCGGCCAGCAGCGCGCGCAGGCGGCCGTCGCGGTCGTGGCAATACCAGAAACTAATCGGGTTGAAGGCGTAGCCGAACACGCGCGGAAAGGCTTGCAGCCAGATTCGTCCGTCCGCTTGCGTGATGCCGGCCGCCGCCAGTTGCGCGCGCATCCAGGCCGCGAGATCGCTGCCGTCGCGTGGACCGTGATCGCGCCGGTAAAGACTCAGCGGACGCCAGCGGTCGACGCCGAACCAGCCGCTGTCGAGCGAATCGAGACGGTCCAGATCGCAACGCACGTAGAACACCGGGTACGTGAAACGATGATGCTTCGGCCGCAGCCGTTCGTGCATCACCTTGCCGTTCAGCAGCCACGCAGGCGGATCGCGATCGGTGTTCGGCGTCACGGGGACGCGCGCCGGATTCATAGCGACGCCCACAACGGCGACGCGCCGAAATCCGCCGCGACGCGCAACGCCGACTTCAGGCCGTCCTCGTGAAAACCGTAGCCGGTCCACGCGCCCGCGAACCACGTGCGGCGTGTGCCCTGAAGCGACGGCAGGCGCTGCTGCGCGTCGATGGCGGCCAGATCGAACAGCGGATGGTCGTAGACGAAGCGGCGCAACTCGGTGCCCGGCGCCGGCTGCGTCACCGGATTCAGCGTGACCACGAGCGGTGTCTTGAACGGCAGCGGCTGCAACTGATTCACGAGATAACTGACGCACACCGGATGCGTGCCGTCGACGCTCCGGCTGCCCAGATAATTCCACGCCGACCAGACCCGCTGACGACGCGGCAGCAGCTTCGTATCCGTATGCAGCACGGCGACGTTCGGTTGATAGCGCACCGCGCTCAGCACGCTGCGCTCGTCGGCATCCGCGTCGACGAGCAGTTTCAGCGTGGTCGGCGCGTGCGTGGCGAGCACGAGCGCGTCGAAGCGTTCGGTGCCGCCGTCCGTCATCACGTCGACGCCCTGCCCGTCGCGACGCACACCGCGCACGGCCGTGCCGATGCGCACGTCGTCGAGCGTGTTCGTAATGCGTCTCACATATTCACGCCCGCCGCCGACCACCGTCTTCCATTGCGGACGGCGATTGACCTGCAGCAGCGCGTGATTCAGGCAGAAGCGCAGGAAGGTCGTGGCCGGGAACGCGAGAATGTCGGCGGTGGCGCTCGACCAGATCGCGGCGGCCATCGGCAGCAGATAGTGCCGCTGGAACGCGCCGCCGTATCCGCCGGCGGTCAGCAATTCACCCATCGACGCGCGCGTCTGCGTGGCAATTTCCAGGTTGCGCTGGGCGCTGCCGTTGAAGCGCACGATGTCGCGCAGCATGCCGATGAAGATCGGCGAGAACACGTTGCGGCGTTGCGCGAACACCGTGTTCAAACTGGTGCCGGCCCATTCGAGGCGGCCTTCGTCGAGCGAAACCGAGAAGGTCATTTCGCTCGGATGCGACTGCACGCCCAACTCCGCGAAAAGCGCGATCAGGTTCGGGTAGGTGCGATCGTTGAAAACGAGAAAGCCGGTATCGACCGGATGCGTATGCCCTTCAAGCGTGACGTCGACCGTGTTGGTATGACCACCCGCGTAACCCGCCGATTCGAACAGCGTGACCTGATGGTTGCGCGACAGCAGATACGCGCTTGCGAGTCCCGAAATGCCGGCGCCGATAACCGCGACCCGCGAGCCGCGCGGAAGCTGGGGTGTCGGTGCGGAATGAGGCATGGGCGCGTCTCCTTGGTCCAGGGCGCGCGCGATGTTTAGTTAGATAGGTTTCGTAGCGAGGTTGCGCGTCCTTGAGTGGATTTACGCAGCGGGAACGGGAATGGATGCAGGGAAGAAAATTTGAAGCAGCGAAGCTGCGTTGCCGGGACCGACGCCAGGCGCAGGAAGGTCACCAATCAGACCGCCGCAACCGAGCATCAAAACACGCGGACAAAAGCAAAACCCCCGCAGAACTTTCGTTTTGCGGGGGTTTTAAATTTGGCGGAAAGGGTGAGATTCGAACTCACGGTACCCCTAAAGGTACACTGGATTTCGAGTCCAGCGCATTCGACCACTCTGCCACCTTTCCGGGTCTTCCGACTCACAGCGATGAAGCTGCTTCGTCAGATCCAAGCGGGTCGTTGCTTGGGAGAGAAAGATTATAGAACAGCTAAATCCGATTTCCAAGCCCCTCACCAAAAAAATTTGAGAGAGACTTGGCAGGAGACAGCCGACGCCAATCAGGCCGCCGGCACTTCCAGACGTTCGACGCCACCCAGATACGGGCGCAGTGCCGCCGGCACCGTGACCGAGCCGTCGGCGTTCTGGAAATTCTCCAGCACGGCGACGAGCGTGCGGCCCACGGCCAGACCCGAACCGTTCAACGTATGAACCAGTTCCGGCTTGCCTTGCGCATTGCGGAAACGCGCCTGCATCCGGCGAGCCTGGAAGGCTTCGGTGTTCGAGCAGCTCGAAATCTCGCGATACGTGTTTTGCGCCGGCACCCACACTTCGAGGTCGTACGTCTTGGTGGCCGAAAAGCCCATGTCGCCGGTACACAGCGTGATCACGCGATACGGCAGTTCGAGCTTCTGCAGGATCGTCTCCGCATGCACGACCATTTGCTCCAGCGCATCGTACGACGTGTCCGGCGCCACGATCTGCACCATTTCGACTTTGTCGAACTGATGCTGACGGATCAGACCGCGTGTGTCGCGGCCATACGAACCGGCTTCCGAACGGAAGCACGGCGAATGCGCCGTCAGCTTGATCGGCAACGTATCCGCTTCGACGATGCTGTCGCGCACCGTGTTCGTGAGCGAAATCTCCGACGTCGAAATCAGATACTGCGTGACCGTGTTTTCATCGCCGCCCTTCTCGACGCGGAACATGTCGTCCGCGAATTTGGGCAACTGGCCCGTGCCGTACAGAATTTCCGGATTCACGATGTACGGCGTGTACACCTCGGTATAGCCGTGGTGCTGCGTGTGCGTGTCGATCATGAACTGCGCGAGCGCACGATGCAGCCGCGCGATCTGGCCGCGCAGCAGCGTGAAGCGCGCGCCCGACAGCTTCGCGCCGGTCTCGAAGTCGAGGCCGAGCGGCGTGCCGACGTCGACGTGATCCTTCACTTCGAATTCGAACTGACGCGGCGTGCCCCAGCGGCGCACTTCCACGTTGCCGCTTTCGTCCTTGCCGGCCGGCACGCTTTCGTGCGGCAGGTTCGGCACGCCGAGCATGAGGTCGGACAAACGCTTCTGGATATCGTCCAGCCTGGCCGCCGACGCCTTCATCTCGTCGCCGATGCCGCCCACTTCGGCCATCAGCGCCGTGGTGTCCTCGCCACGCCCTTTCATGCCGCCGATCTGCTTCGACAGACTGTTGCGCCGCGCCTGCATTTCTTCGGTACGGGTCTGGGTGTCGCGGCGTTCCGCTTCGAGCGCGGTGAATGCCGCCACGTCGAGGGTGTAGCCGCGGTCGGCGAGTCGTTTGGCGACGCCGTCGAGGTCTTTGCGCAGCAGCTGGATGTCGAGCATGGGATGGGGCGGGTGTTCGTTGTATGAAAGTACGATTTTAGCGCACCGGCACGATGCCTCAGCCCTTCTTGGGCTTGTTTTCGTTGCGCCACTGCGCATCGAGCTCGGCCAGCCGCGCCATCTTGTCGCCGATCTTGCCTTCGAGGCCGCGCGGCGTCGGCTCGTACCAGTGCGGATCGCGCATGTTGTCGGGCAGATAGGTCTCGCCGGCGGCGTAGGCATCCGGTTCGTCGTGCGCGTAGCGATACTCGTGGCCGTAGCCGAGTTCCTTCATCAGTTTGGTCGGCGCGTTTCGCAGATGCACCGGCACGCCGCGCGACTGGTCCTTGCCGACGAACCGGCGCGCTTCGTTATACGCGTTGTATCCGGCGTTCGACTTCGGCGCCACCGCCAGATAGATGATGGCCTGCGCCAGCGCCAGTTCGCCCTCGGGCGTGCCGAGCCGCTCGTAGGTTTCGGCGGCGTCGAGGGCGATGCGGGCCGCGCGCGGGTCGGCGAGACCGATGTCTTCCCACGCCATGCGCACGATGCGCCGCGCCAGATAACGCGGATCGGCGCCGCCGTCGAGCATGCGGCAGAACCAGTACAACGCGCCGTCCGGACTGCTGCCGCGCACCGATTTATGCAGCGCGCTGATCTGATCGTAGAATGCGTCGCCGCCTTTGTCGAAGCGGCGCAGATTCTCCGCCAGCGCACTGCCGAGCAGGGCGCCGTCGATCTCCGTGGTCTTTTGCTGCGAGGCCGCGCGCGCCACGATCTCCAGGTTGTTGAGCAGCTTGCGTCCGTCGCCGTCGGCCGAGCCGATCAGGGCGTCGCGCGCTTCGTCGGTAAACTTGAGGCCGCCGAGTTCCTTCTGCGCGCGATCGAGCAATTCGCGCTGCTCGTCGTCGGTGAGACTCTTCAGCACGTACACGGCGGCACGCGAGAGCAACGCGCTATTCACTTCGAACGACGGATTTTCGGTGGTCGCGCCGACGAACACGAATAGCCCCGACTCGACGTGCGGCAAGAACGCATCCTGCTGGCTCTTGTTGAAGCGATGCACTTCGTCGACGAACACCAGCGTCTGATGTCCGTTCGCGCGATGAATCTGCGCGGTCTCGACGGCTTCGCGGATATCCTTCACGCCCGAAAGCACCGCGGACAACGCGATGAACTCGGCATGAAACGCGTCGGCCATGAGCCGCGCGAGCGTGGTCTTGCCGACGCCGGGCGGTCCCCACAGGATCATCGAATGGGCTTCGCCGGATTCGAAAGCGACCCGCAGCGGTTTGTTCGGACCGAGCAGGTGCTTCTGGCCGATCACTTCGTCGATATTGCGGGGCCGCAGGCGTTCGGCGAGCGGAACATTGGCACGGGTTTCTTCAAACATGACGTTTTGGGGATAATCTCGGCTTTTCCGGACGCGGTCCGTTTGAAGGCGGCGTGCTGCCGGTGAGCCGCGCCGCCGCACGAGAACGGAGGCAACGTCCTGCATTATGACAGTGACGGCGCCCGAACATGCCCTGGCCGAATGGCCAACGCGCGTTCATCCGCCGGTTTGGCGGGCAAAATTAGATAACATCGCAACATCAACAGGGACAAGATCAGATGGCACAAGATCCAATCGCCGGCGACGCCGGTTCCACCTACGCACCGCTCACGCCGGTGCCCGACGCGCGTCGCGCGTTCCGCACCGGCGACGCCTTCGCGCTGTGGTTCTCGCTCGGCATCGGATTGCTGGTGGCTCAGGCGGGCGCGCTGCTCGTGCCGGGGCTGTCGCTGCCGCACGCCTTGCTGGCCATCGTCATCGGCAGCGTGATCGGTGTTGTTCTGCTGGCGCTCGCCGGCGTGATCGGCACGGACACGGGCCTCGCCGCCATGTCGTCGCTGCGGCCCACGCTGGGCGTGCGCGGCGCGTCGGTGCCGGCGGTGCTGAACGCCGTGCAACTGGTCGGCTGGGGCTCGTTCGAGGTCATCGTGATGCGCGATTCCGCCGACGCGCTCGCCAAACAGTCCTTCGGCCTTTCCATGCCGCTCATCTGGACGGTGGTCTTCGGCCTGCTCGCCACGCTGCTGGCCATCAGCGGCCCGCTCTCCTTCGTGCGGCGCTTTCTGCGCACGTGGGGCATCTGGCTGCTGCTGGCCGGCGCCGCGTGGCTCACGTGGAATCTGCTCGCCAAACACGATCTCGCTGAACTGATGCGCCGTGCGGGCACGGGTGAGATGTCGTTCGGCGGCGCAATCGATCTGGTGGTCGCCATGCCGCTTTCGTGGCTGCCGCTGATCGCCGACTACACCCGCTTCGGCCGACGCCCCGGCGAAACCTTCCGCGGTACGTTGCTCGGCTACGGCATCGCCAATCTGTGGTTCTACGCGCTGGGCGCGATCTACGGCCTGGCGGCCGGCGGCGGCGACGCCCTGCTGACCGGCGCGCTGGCGCAAGCCGGCGGCGGCCTCGCGCTGCTGCTGATCCTGATCGACGAAGTGGACAACGCATTCGCCGACATCCATTCGGCCGCCGTCTCGACCGGCACGTTCTGGACGCGCGGCAGCGTACCGCTGCTCTCCGCCGCATTCGGCGCGCTGTGCACGCTGATCGCGCTGCTGGTGCCGATGGCGAAGTACCAGAACTTCCTGCTGCTGATCGGCTCGGTATTCGCGCCGCTGTTCGGCGTGGTGCTGGTGGATCACTTCATCGTGCGCAAACGCCGTATCGAAGCCGCCGCGCTCGCGGATCTGCAAGGCCGCTACGCCTTCTCGGGCGGCTGGCATCTGAGCGCGTTCGTCGCGTGGGCGATCGGCATCGCCGCTTACCAGGCCATCAACCAGTGGCTGCCGAATCTCGGCGCGACGTTGCCGGCGCTGGTGATCGGCGCGGTGTGCTACCTGCTGTTCGTGTCGGCGAGAAAGACGGCTTACGCCTGATGCGCTCGATCTCATAGCGTCAGCTGAAAAACGAAAAAGGCCCGCAAACGCGGGCCTTTTCTTCATGCAGCAATGTTTCGCGCGAGCTTAGCGCGTGGCTGCCCGATACTCGACGCCAGGCAACACGCACAGCAATTCGAACGCGAGGTTCGCGCCGAGCAGGGCCGTGGTGCCGAACGGATCGTACGGCGGCGCGACTTCCACGAGATCGCAGCCCACGATGTTCAAGCCGTGCGAGCCACGAATGATTTCCAGCGCTTGCGGCACCGTCAGTCCGGCGATTTCCGGCGTGCCCGTGCCCGGCGCGAATGCCGGATCGATTCCGTCGATGTCGAAGGTGATGTACACCGGGCCGTCGCCCATGCGCTCGCGCACACGTGCCATCAGCGGCACGAGCGACTGGTTCCAGCAGGCTTCGGCCTGCACGACTTCGAAGCCCTGATCGCGGCACCAGTCGAAATCTTCGGCAGCGTAGCCCGTGCCGCGCAGACCGATTTGCACGACGCGATCGCAGTCCAGCAAGCCCTCTTCCACCGCGCGGCGAAACGGCGTGCCGTGCGCGATCTTCTCGCCCATCATCGTGTCGTTGACGTCGGCGTGGGCGTCGACGTGAATCAGCCCGACCTTGCCGTGCTTGCGATGAATCGCGCGCAGGATCGGCAGCGCGATCGTGTGGTCGCCGCCCAGCGTGATCGGCTTGCAATCGTGCTGAAGAATTTCGTCGTACGCGGTTTCGATGCGCTTGATGGAGTCGTGCAGGTTATACGGATTGATGGCGACGTCGCCGAGATCGGCCACGCGCAGCGAATCGAACGGCGCCGCGCGCGTCGCCATGTTGTACGGGCGCAGCAGCACCGACTCGCTGCGGATCTGACGCGGACCAAAACGCGCGCCGGTACGGTTCGACGTGCCGAGGTCGAACGGCACGCCGACGAAGCAGGCGTCGAAACCTTCTGCGGAGCCGACGTTCGGCAGGCGCATCATGGTCGCGATGCCGCCGCTGCGCGGCATGGCGTTACCGGACAGCGGTTGCGGCCGTTCACCGGCGTCGGGGGAAATGAAGGAAGAGGTATTCATCGTGTCTCGGCAATGAAAACGGGCGCTAGCCCAATGGGGTGCAACCGGCTGAGGGCATAGGCAGAAAAACGCGCCTTGCCGGGCGAATCTCGATTCTTGAGCAGTTTGCTGGAAGTTAAAATACGAACCGAATAAACTTAACATCGATCCTCAACGATGTATCCTGCCGCATGTTCTCCCAACTCACCGATCTCGATCTGCGCCTGATCCGCGTTTTCCTCGCCATCGTGGACGCTGGCGGCGTCTCGCCGGCCCAGGCGACGCTGAACGTCGGCCAGTCCACCATCAGCACGCAACTCGCCACGCTGGAGACGCGTCTCGGCTACCGGCTGTGCGAGCGCGGCCGTGGCGGCTTCAGCCTGACCGCGCGCGGCGAGCAGTTCATCGACGCCGCGCGCGCCCTGCTCGCCGCCGTGGACACCTTCGGCATGCAGGCACGCAACGTCGGCCGCAAGCTGGTCGGCACGCTGGATATCGGCATGATCGGGCACACGCCGGTATCGGCCAGCGCGCGCATCAGCGACGCCATCGGCCGGTTTCGCGCGCGCGATCAGTCGGTGCGGTTCTCGATTCTGGTGCGCTCGCCGGGCGAGCTGGAGGAATTGCTGCTGAACGGGCGAATCCAGATCGGCATCGGCTATTTCTGGCATCGCGTGCCGTCGCTCGAATACACGGAAGTGTTTGCCGAAGACCAGTTCGCTTACTGCGCCAAGGGTCATTCGCTGTTTGCGTCGGCGGGCAGCGTGTCGCCGGCCGAGGCCGCGAGCCACGAGTGGGCGTGGCGCAGCTATCCGCTACCCGAAGCCGAAAGCTCGACCACGCCGCAGAACGTCACTGCCGTGGCCGACAACATGGAGGCGGTCGCGATGCTGGTGCTGTCGGGTCATCATCTCGGCTACCTGCCGGGACACTTTGCGGCGCCGTTCGTCAAACAGGGGCTGCTGGCCGCGCTAAACCCCGCGCAGATGCGCTATCGCGTCGCGTTTCATATGGTGACGCGAGCGCGCCAGCACCGCACTGATATCGTCGAGGCGTTTATCGACGACATGAAAGCCGCTCATCCCACGGAAATCATCGAGTCGGACGAGCCGTAAATTTTCAGTGGTCCATGAGCCAAAACGAAAAAAGCCGCGCTTGAAGCGCGGCTTTTTCACGTCGATCTGCAGGAACGATCAACCGTTGATCACGTCCGCGCCTTTAGGCACCGTGAACTTGAACGCGTCTGCCGGCAGCGGCGGGTTCTTCTGGATATTCGAGAACGTCAGCAGCGTGACGTTGCCGAACACGTCGTGCAGTTCCATGGCTTCGAGGTTGCCATCCTTGAAGCCGATGCCCACCCGTTGGAACTGCGTGTCTTTCGCCTTCGGTGTGAGTTCGAGCCAGTCGATACCGGCCTTCACACCGGCGTCGCGCAAGGTGAAGTTCTTGTCCAGATCGTTGCTGCCGAACAGGATGGCCGCGGGACTCGCACCGAGCGCGCCGCCGAGGCTGCGCACCGTGACCTGGTTCAGATCCTTGTCGTACACGTAGAGCTTGTCGCCGTCGGCCTGGAGCAGTTGAGCGTACGGCTTTTCGTATTGCCAGATGAACTTGCCGGGACGCGCGAAGGTGAACGTGCCGCTCGACGTGCCGGTCTTGCTGCCACCGGTGGTGGTCAACGCGCCGCTCGCGGCCTGCGCCTTGCTCGGCGCACGCACTTCCTGCTGCACGAAGGTGCCGCGCGCCGAATGCACCTGCGCGACGAACGCCTTCAATTGCTCGGTGCCGCTCGCGAATGCCTGCGATGCCACCAGCACCGACGCACCGATCGCCACGCCGGCGATGCCATGCGTGAGTTTGCGGGCAAGTGCGCCGAAGCGGCTGGATTTCGCACTCTGTCGAGCGTGCTGCTGCGCGAAAAGCTGCATAGTGTTTTCTCTCCCTTGATTGAATTCGTTTGAGCGGTCGCGGCGGCATGCGTGGCGCCGCGACGCCGCCGGTTATGTCGTCGCTGACGGGCGGCGGCCCGGCGTGTGTCTGATCAGGTTAAGCGCCAAGCCTTAAACGACGCTTAGGACCGTGCACCGCCAACCTGCACGGCCGCGCGCTTATTCCGCTTCGCGTGCCGGCGCGAGAATCTCGCGATTGCCGTTGGACGACATGGCCGACACCACGCCCGAGTTTTCCATCTGCTCGAGCAGACGCGCGGCGCGGTTGTAGCCGATGCGCAAGTGCCGCTGCACCAGCGAGATCGACGCGCGGCGGTTCTTCAGCACCACGTCGACGGCCTGGTCGTACAGCGGGTCGGACTCGCCGTCGGCGGAGCCCGTTCCGCCCGCGCCCGCCGAGCCTTCGTCGCCCTCGCCGGTCACGCCGCCTTCGAGAATGCCCTCGATGTAGTTCGGCTCGCCCTGTTCCTTGAGTTTGTCGACGACGCGATGCACTTCTTCGTCCGAGACGAACGCGCCGTGCACACGCACCGGCAAGCCGCTACCCGGCGGCAGATACAGCATGTCGCCCATACCGAGCAGCGATTCCGCGCCCTGCTGGTCGAGAATCGTGCGCGAGTCGATTTTCGACGACACCTGGAACGCCATGCGCGTCGGGACATTGGCCTTGATCAGGCCGGTAATCACATCCACCGACGGACGCTGCGTGGCCAGAATCAGGTGGATGCCTGCCGCGCGCGCCTTCTGCGCAATGCGCGCGATCAGTTCTTCGACCTTCTTGCCGACCACCATCATCAGGTCGGCCAGTTCGTCGATCACGATCACGATGTTCGGCAGACGCGAGAGCGGTTCCGGATCGTCCGGCGTGAGGCTGAACGGATTCGGCAGCTTTTCTTCGCGCTTGGTGGCTTCGTCGATCTTGTTGTTGTAGCCGGCGAGGTTTCGCACGCCCAGCTTGCTCATCAGCTTGTAGCGGCGCTCCATCTCGGCCACCGCCCAGTTCAGCGCGTGACCGGCCTGGCGCATATCGGTCACGACCGGACACAGCAGATGCGGAATGCCTTCGTAGACGCTCATTTCGAGCATCTTCGGATCGATCAGGATCATGCGGACCTGGTCGGCGCTCGCCTTGTAGAGCAGCGACAGGATCATCGCGTTGATACCGACGGACTTGCCCGAACCGGTCGTACCGGCCACCAGCAGGTGCGGCATTTTTGCGAGGTCGGCGCAAACCGGCTTGCCGCCGATATCCTTGCCGAGGCCCATGGTGAGCGGCGACGCGGCGTCGGCATACACGGCCGAGCCGAGAATCTCCGAGAGACTCACCGTCTGGCGGCGCTGGTTCGGCAACTCCAGCGCCATGAAATTCTTGCCCGGAATGGTTTCGACCACGCGGATCGACACGAGCGACAGCGAGCGCGCCAGGTCTTTCGCCAGACCCACGATCTGGCTGCCCTTCACGCCGGTAGCCGGCTCGATCTCGTAACGCGTGACGACCGGCCCCGGATAGGCGGCGACCACGCTCACCTCGACGCCGAAGTCCTTGAGCTTCTTCTCGATCAGACGCGAAGTGAATTCGAGCGTATCCGCCGAGATGGTTTCCTGCGCGGCCGGCGCTGCGTCGAGCAGCGAAATGGGCGGCAAGGTGGAGTCGCCCGGCAGATCCGTGAACAGCGGCACCTGGCGTTCTTTCTCGACGCGCTCCGATTTGACCGGCGTGACCACCGGCGGCACGATCATGACGGGTTCGTGCTCCTCGATGCGCACGCGGCCCTTCTCGACCTTGCCCTCGCGCTTCACCGCGGCGGCCTCGCCCAGCTTGCGATCTCGGCCGGCCTCACGGCGCAGCTTGGCGAAGGTGACGGCGGAAATGATCGACTCGCCGACCTTCTCCGACACCGACAGCCACGAAAAACGGAAATACAGCGACAGGCCGATGCCGAGCGCAATGAGCAGCGCGAGCGTGCCGCCCGTGAAGCCCAGCGCATGTGACACGCCGCGCGCGACGGCCTCGCCGACCACGCCGCCCGCGCTGCCCGGCAACTGCACTTTCAGCGACCACATGCGCAGCGCTTCGATGCCGCTGCACGCGAGCAGGACCAGCATGAAGGCGAACGCGTCGGCCAGCCAACTGATGTCGCGCGGTGCGTCTTCCTGCGGTTCTTCGTGACGGGTGATGCGCCTGTAGTTCGCGGAGATATGACGGCCGAGCAGCACGATCCACCAGTAGGCGGACAGGCCGAACAGCAGCAGCAGGATGTCCGAGGTGCGCGCGCCGACGCGGCCCGCCCAGTTGGCGATGTGATCGACCTGCGCGGCATGCGTCCAGCTCGGGTCGCGCCGGCTGTAGCTGACGAGCGCCATGAGCAGGAACACGCCTAGCGCCACCTGCAGGATCCAGCGGATTTCAGTGAAGAGGCGCGACATGCGGTGCGGCAATGCCTGCGCGCTCGCGGAATAGGGAGCTTTTGCCATTGATCCTGTTGCGTGTGTGGCCGTATGTTGCACTTTCCCGCCGGAGTCGCGGCCAAAGCCTCGCCCCGCGTGGCTTCGAGCCCGATCCCCTTGGCCGGGAACTTCGATCCGGCCTATTGTAAACGCAGTGTCGGACGGGAGGCTGTAATTGAGGGTAACTTGGCCGATCAACCACACGAAAGGCCGTTTGCGAGCCGCCCACGCCCGTGCCGAGGCTATCGCGGCGATCGGAAAGCTTCATGGAGCAGGCCTGCGCACCGCCCTTTATAATGCTCGACTGATACCCATCTACAGTTTCAGCCAAGTCGCGCGGCCTCGCATGGGCGAGCCGGGCGCCGTATAAGGATTTCGATCATGCCCGCTACTTCCACGAAACACGCCAAGGTTCTGATTCTCGGTTCCGGTCCCGCCGGCTACACGGCGGCTGTCTACGCGGCGCGCGCCAACCTCTCGCCGGTGATGATCACGGGTCTCGCCCAGGGCGGCCAGCTGATGACCACGACCGACGTCGAAAACTGGCCGGCCGACCCGAACGGCGTGCAAGGCCCGGAATTGATGACCCGTTTCCTCGAACACGCCGAGCGTTTCAACACGGAAATCATTTTCGACCACATCCACACGGCCAAGCTGGATGAAAAACCGATCCGCCTGATCGGCGACTCGGGTGAGTACACCTGCGATTCGCTGATCATCTCGACGGGCGCGTCGGCGCAATATCTCGGCCTGCCGTCGGAAGAAGCGTTCATGGGCAAGGGCGTGTCCGCCTGCGCCACCTGCGATGGCTTCTTCTACAAGCAGCAACATGTGGCCGTCGTCGGCGGCGGCAATACCGCAGTCGAGGAAGCCCTCTATCTGTCGGGCATCGCCAAGAAAGTGACGGTGATCCACCGCCGCGACAAGTTCCGCGCCGAACCGATCCTGATCGACCGCCTGCTCGCGAAAGAGAAGGAAGGCGTGGTCGAGATCAAGTGGAACAGCACGCTCGACGAAGTCACCGGCGACCAGTCCGGCGTGACCGGCCTGCGCATCAAGAATACGCAATCCGGCGAAACCACGGACATCGCGCTGCAAGGCCTGTTCGTCGCGATCGGCCACAAGCCGAACACGGACATTTTCGAAGGCCAGCTGGAGATGAAGAACGGCTACATCATCACCCAGGGCGGTCTGAACGGTTTCGCTACCGCCACCAGCGTGCCGGGCGTGTTCGCGGCAGGCGACGTGCAGGATCACGTGTACCGCCAGGCCATCACCAGCGCCGGCACGGGCTGTATGGCCGCACTCGACGCCCAGCGCTATCTGGAAAGCGTCGAAGAGATCGGCGAGCACGTCATGAGCGCCGAAGCCGAGCGTTGATCGTTTGAACTGCCGGGCACGACCCGGCGCAGGCGAGCGGGACGCTAAAATGGCGGCTGGACACGTTCTGGCCGCCCGCTTCAAAAAAGGCCGCGGCAGGCAAGCCGGCGGCCTTTCTTGTTTTGCGGCGGCTCACCAGTTCAGCATCCGGTGCCGCAGCCAGGCGTGTCGCGCAATCGACCTACTTTTCCCGTGTATTGCCATGCCGAAAAACCAGCCCCATCCGAGCGAACCGAAACGCCCGCGCGTCGCGGCGCGCCCCGCGCCCGAAGCCGCATCGCCCGTCGCGGCCAAGCCGAAGCTCGATCCGGCGGCAGGTCTGGCCGGCCTCGGCGCGTTGCGCGACGCCTTGAAGGGCGACGCGCAACGGCGCGAGCGCGAACGTGTCGCGGCTGCGGCGGCCACACGCGAAGCCAGCGCCGACGCCGACCTGTTCCGCCGTGAAATCGGCGCGGTCGCCCCGCTCGCCGTGCCGCCGCGCGCCAGCATCCCGCGCAATCCGCCGCCGCCCTTGCCGGTGCAGACGCGCCTCGACGAAGAAGCGGTCCTGCACGAAGCGATCTCCGACGAGTTCGACCCAGAAGTGCTGCTCGAAACCGACGAAACGCTCTCTTACTGCCGGCCCGGCGTGAGCCAGGAAGTGGTCCGCAAGCTGCGTCGCGGCGACTGGATCGTGCAGGCGCAAATCGATCTGCACGGCATGCGTCGCGAGGAAGCGCGTGAAGCGCTGGCCGAGTTCATCCGCGAATCGGTGAAGCGCGGGCTGCGCTGCCTGCGCGTGATTCACGGCAAGGGTCTGGGTTCGATCGGCAAGGAACCGGTGCTCAAGGGCAAGGTGCGCGCGTGGCTGGTGCAGAAGTCCGAGGTGATTGCGTTCTGCCAGGCGCGTCCGCACGACGGCGGCGCCGGTGCGGTGCTCGTGCTGCTGCAGCCGGGCGCCCTGCCCGCGCATTCCGCGCATTCCGCGCATCCTAAAGTCTGATGGAGTTCCGGTGATCCATCCGAGGCTGACGCTGGCGCTGACCATCATGGAAGCGCTGGCTATTTTTGCGTACGCGCTGTCCGGTTTTATCGAAGCCCGAACCCGCCGGCTCGACGCGGTCGGGACGTTCCTCGTGGCAATCGCCACGGCTTTTGGCGGCGGCACCTTGCGCGACGTCCTGCTCGAACGGCGGCCTTTCTACTGGGTCGAGCATCAGGAATATCTGATCGCGATCTTCGTGATGGCGCTGTTCGCACCGACGCTGCTCAAGATGACGTCGCGAATCATCTCCGAGCGCACGCTGCTCGTTGCCGACGCGGTGGGATTAGGGCTCTTCAGCATCTCCGGCACGTCGATCGCGCACGACGCGCAGATGCCGTGGTTCACCTCGGTGATGATGGGCGTGCTCACCGGCGTATTCGGCGGCGTGATCCGCGACGTGCTGTGCAACGAAGTGCCGCTGATTCTGCGCGACTCGCGGCCGTATGCGACGTGCGCCTTCGTCGGCTGCTGGTTCTACGTGCTGCTCGATTACATGCAGGTCGACACGGTGTATAGCGTGCTGCTCGCCACCGCCTTCATCCTGCTCGCGCGGCTGCTGACTTTCCGCTTCAACGTGCGTCTGCCGCACTAGGCACGTTCGACATCTCCGGCGCGCCGCCCCGGCAGGGACCAGCGCGCCCAACCTTCACGCTTACTTGTTGGTGGCCAGCGCGCCCGCGCTCTTCGAGCCGCCGAACAACGCCGTCAGATAGGCCGAGTTGTTGTTCATCGTGGCCATCAGCGTGTTGAGCGCAGTGAACTGATTCTGATACTGGTTCGTCAGTTGCGTGGCGTAGTTGGCCAGCGTGGATTGCTGCGCGGTGATGCTTTTCAGGTCGGCGGTGAGTGCCGCGTTGCGCGTGTCGATGATGCCGCCGGTGCGCGTGAACTGGGTGATGCTCGTGTTCAGCTTCGCGCCGATCCCGTTGGTCGCGTTGAACAACGTGGCGACCCGTCCTGGGTTGCTCGTCAGCGCCGTACCCAGCACGATTTTATCGACCACCAGCGTCCCGTCCGCCGGATCGCCCTTCAGTGAAATACCGATCGACGCCAGTCCCACCGCCGAACTGCCCGTTCCCACGCCACTGCCGACGATCGTCGCCAGCGCGTTCTTGATCGTCATCAGCGTGGAGTCGCCGAGCAGCACACCCGCGCTTTTCGAGGTCTTGTCGTAGGACGAGAGCGAGTTGATGGTCGTGACCACCGTGTTGTACAGATTGGCGAAGTTGGTGATCGTGGTGTTCTGCGCCGTCGTGTCCGAAGCGACCGTCAGCGTTTGCGTGGTGCCCACCGACGCGCTCGACAGATTCAGCGTGACGCCGGAAATGGCCGTCGTGACCGCGTTGCTCGAACTCGTGGCCGTGATGGCGCCGATGGTGAACTCGGCATCCTGCGCGGGATCGCTCTGCTTCCAGGCCTTGCCGGTATCCGATGAAACGATCGTGGATTCCGCGCCGTTCGTGCCGGGCGTGGACGTCACGCCGAGACTCGACAGACCGGCGTCGTTCTGCACGCCGCTCGTCACGATGTTGATGGTGTTGGCCGCGCCGGTCGTGGTCGAGCGCAGCACGAGGTGCGCGCCGCCGGTGCCGGTCACGATGGTGGCCGACACGCCGGGATTGTTGGCGGCCTTGTTGATGGCGGTGGCAATGCCCGCAAGCGTGTTGTTGCTGTCGTCGATCGTGACGTTCATCGACTTGCCGCCGACCGAGATCGCCAGGTTGCCCGTGCCGAGTTTCGCGCTCGAATCGAATGCCGCCGAAGACAGACTCTGCGACGACGCGATCTGCTTGACGTTGATCGAATAGCCGCCGGCCACCGCTCCCACGCCCGCCGACGCATCGAGGCCCTTGCCGCTCGCCGTGGCGGCGAACGACTGCAAGGCCGAGCCGTCGGCGAGATTCTTGACGGCCGCCTGCAACGCGTTCAGCGCCGAACTCAGCGCGCCGTAAGCCGACAGCGTGGTGTTGTCGCTCGTCTGCTTTTTGTTCAGGGACGCCGCCTGCCCCGCCGTCTTCGCATTCACCAGCGCGGACACCAGCGACGACACGTCCATCGACGAATTGCCGGTCGAACCGCTAATGATGGATTGCGCAGCTTGCTGCAACTGGCTTTGCGCGTTGCTGGTCGCGCTGTTGACGGAAGAGGTGGTGGTGATCGTCGACATGCGTTGGCCCCGTATGGCGAATTGGTCTGGTCTTGTTCTAGCGACGCCCCGGCGTTCTTGCTGTTTTATTGCGCCTATTCGGGAACGTCGGCATCTCTTACAAAGTTTTCAAATGTTACACCATCTTTCTTCAGAACTTTGTGACGTTTTTCTGTAAATCGGTCGACTTGCGCTACCGTCAATCGTCGTGTGAGAAACGACTCTTCAACCCCCTCAGGTGAATACGATGCCCTTGAAGCTCTACGCTCATCCGTTCTCGTCGTACTGTCAGAAAGTCCTCACCGCGTTGTATGAGAACGGCACGCCATTCGAATGGCGACTGCTGTCGCACGACGATCCTCAGGTCATGGCGGAATTCGCCGCGTTGTGGCCAATGAAGCGCTTTCCCGTGCTCGTGGACGGCGAGCGCACGGTCATGGAGGCGAGCACGATCGTCGAATATCTCGGGCTTTATCATCCCGGCACGGTGGCGCTGCTACCCGCCGACCCGCGCGCGGCGCTGGAAGTGCGCAGCATGGATCGCTTCTTCGACAACTACATCTCGACGCCGCAACAGAAGATCATCTACGACAGCATGCGCAAGGAGTCGGAACGCGATCCGATCGCGGTTGCCGAAGCGCGCGCCATGCTCGACACCGCCTACGCGTGGCTCGACGGAAAAATGGCACAGCGCGAATGGGCCGCGGGCGAGCACTTCAGTCTCGCCGACTGCGGCGCCGCACCATTCCTGTTCTACGCCGACTGGACGCATCGCATCGACGCGGCATTCCCGAACGTGATCGCGTATCGCAAGCGGCTGCTGGCGCGTCCTTCGTTCGCCCGCGCGGTGGACGAAGCGCGGCCGTTCCGCTCGTATTTCCCGCTCGGCGCACCAGATCGCGACTGAGCTACGCGACAACAAATTACCGACCCTGTAAACTCCACTTCGACAAACCTTCCGCCCATACCAGACAAGGCAAAACATGGACCGTTTCGAAGCGATGGAGATTTTTACGCGGGTGGTCGATGCGAACAGTTTCTCCAAAGTGTCCGAATCCCTCGACCTGCCGCGCGCCAAAGTCAGCCGCACGATTCAGGCGCTCGAAGAACACGTCGGCGTGCGTTTGCTGAACCGTTCGACTCGCCAGGTGAGCGTGACCGAAGACGGCGCGCTGTTCTACGAGCGCTGCGTGCGCATTCTCGCGGAAGTCGCCGACGCGGAGTCGTCGCTGTCGAACAAGCGCGAGAGCCCGTCCGGCACGATCCGCGTCGATACCTCGGGCACGCTCGCGCGCGCGCTGCTGCTACCCGCGCTCGACGATTTCTATGCGCTGTATCCGGACATCGACGTGCGGCTCGGACTCGCCGACCGCAACATCGACCTGATTCAGGACGGCGTCGATTGCGTGATCCGCATGGGCACGCCTGAAGAATCGAGCCTGGTCGCGCGGCGTATCGGCCACGCGCGCATCGTGACGTGCGCGTCGCCGTCGTATCTGGAGAAATACGGCACGCCCACCACACTCGAAGACCTCGCCGAACATCGCGCGGTCAATTACGTGTCGGCGCGCAGCGGCAAGACCTTCCCGTTCGAATACGAAGTGAACGGCGAGATCGCCAAGGTCACGCTCAAGAGCGTGCTCGCGGTGAACGACGGCAGCGTCTACATCGGCGCGGGCGCGCTCGGCTACGGCATCATCCAGCCTTCGCGCTACATGGTCGCCGATATGATCAAGGAAGGCGCGCTGACGGAAATTCTCACGGACTACACGAGCCCCGGCACGCCGTTGTCGATTCTCTACGCGCATCGCCGCAATCTCAGTTCGCGTCTGCGCGCGTTCACCGAGTGGGTCACGGAACTGGTGCGCAACAATCCGGATCTGCGTCTTCCCGAGGCCTGATATCCCACGCTGAATCCGGCAGCATGCGCCGCAAAAGCAGAAGCCCCATGTGTCTCGCGACGCATGGGGCTTTCTTGCAATGACCGCGCGCCGCTCGATGCGACGCGCGGCGTGGCGCGTTTCGTCAGGCGATCCGTTCTTCGTTCGACGGGTCGAACAGCACGGCCTTGGAGGTGTCGAACAGCAGCGTGGTGTTCGACAACGGCTGCGGGTTGGAGGCCGGGTGCACGCGGCTCACGATACGCTTGCCGTTCACCTGCGCGAACACCAGCGTGTCCGGACCGGTCGGCTCGATCACGTCGACCTTCACTTCGATCGGCTGCAGTTGCGAGTTGTCGCCGTGCGCGCCGCGCGCGTCCGTGATGCGCTCGGGCCGCAAGCCGAGAATCACTTCACGGCCCACGTGCGACTTGACCTTCGACGAATCGAACGGCAGCTTCAGCACGTTGCGCGTCACGCCGGTATCCAGTTCGATGCCCACACCCGAGCCCTGCTCCACCAGCTTGCCCTGGATGAAGTTCATCGGCGGCGCGCCGATGAAGCCGGCCACGAACAGATTCGACGGCGAGTCGTAGATGTCTTGCGGCGCGCCGAACTGCTGCACGACGCCGTCTTTCATCACCGCGATACGGTCGCCGAGCGTCATCGCTTCGATCTGATCGTGCGTCACGTAGACGATGGTCGTGCCGAGGCGTTGGTGCAGCAGCTTGATCTCCGAACGCATCTCGATACGCAGCTTCGCGTCGAGGTTCGAGAGCGGTTCGTCGAACAGGAACATGACCGGATCGCGCGCCAGTGCACGGCCCATTGCCACGCGCTGACGCTGGCCGCCCGACAGTTGACCCGGCTTGCGGTCCAGCAGGTGCGTGATCTGCAGCGTGTTCGACACGCGGTCGACGATCTGCGTCTGCTCCTGCTTCGGCACCTTGCGGATGTTCAGACCGAAGGAGATGTTCTCGCGCACCGTCATGGACGGATACAGCGCGTACGACTGGAACACCATCGCGATATCGCGATCTTTCGGCGACAGGTTGTTCACCGTCTTGCCGTCGATCTGGATCTCGCCCTTGGTTACGGTTTCGAGGCCGGCGATCATGTTGAGCAGCGTCGATTTACCGCAACCCGAGCCGCCGACCAGAATCAGGAACTGGCCGTCTTCGATGTCGATATTGACACCCTTCAGAACCGGCACCCCGTTCGGGTAAGTCTTATACACGTCACGGATGGAAAGGCTTGCCATGCTGTGAATCCTCTTGTCTCTGGTACTGCTTTGATGCACTTGTCGGGTGACGGCGGCGCTATTTCAGGCAAGCGCCGCCGCGCTCGGATTGGTTGGCCAGCGTTTAGCCCTTCACTGCGCCCGCCGTCAGGCCGCGCACGAAATAGCGCCCGGCGATGATGTAGACGAGCAACGTAGGCAGTGCGGCGATGATGGCGCCGGCCATGTCCACGTTGTATTCCTTCACACCGGTCGAGGTGTTCACGAGATTGTTCAGCGCCACCGTGATCGGCATCGAATCGACACCGGAGAACACGATACCGAACAGGAAGTCGTTCCAGATCTGCGTGAATTGCCAGATCAGGCACACCATGAAAATCGGCAGCGAAACCGGCAGCAGGATCTTCGTGAAGATCGTGAAGAAACCCGCACCGTCGATACGCGCGGCCTTCACGAGTTCGGCCGGAATGCTCACGTAGAAGTTGCGGAAGAACATCGTGGTGAAGGCGATACCGTAGATCACGTGCACGACCACGAGGCCGGTGGTGGTGTTCGAGAGGCCAAGGAAGCCTTCGAAGCGCGCCATCGGCAGCAGGATCGCCTGGAACGGAATGAAACAGCCGACCAGGATCATCGTGAAGATCGGGTCCGCGCCGCGAAAGCGCCAGTGCGTGAGCACATAACCGTTGAACGCGCCGATGATCGACGAGATCAGCACGGCCGGAATCACCATGCGCACGGAGTTCATGAAGAACGGTTCCATGCCGTCGCAACGCACGCCGGTACAGGCGCCGCTCCATGCCTTGATCCACGGGTCGATGGTCCAGTGGGTCGGCGGCGTGAGCAGGTTGCCGGTGCGCAGCTGGTCGATGTCCTTGAAGGACGTGGACAGCATCACGTACAGCGGAAACAGGAAGTACAGGGCGAACAGAATCAAGGCCGCATAAATGACGGCACGGCTGATCGTCATCTTAGGCTGCATTGCGCGTGCTCCTCGATTCCAGATACATCAGCGGCACGAGCACGGCGACGACGGTAGCGAGCATCATCATCGACGATGCCGCGCCGACGCCCAGCTGCCCGCGATTGAACGAAAACGTGTACATGAAAATAGCCGGCAGCGACGACGAGGTGCCCGGACCGCCCGCGGTCAACGCGACCACGAGGTCGAAAGTCTTGATCGTGATGTGGCAGAGAATCAGCAGCACGGAGAAGAACACCGGACGCATGCTCGGAATCACGATCTTGCGATAGATGGTGGGCAGATTCGCGCCGTCCATCTGCGCGGCCTTGAAGATTTCGCCGTCCACACCACGCAGACCGGCGAGGAACAGCGCCATCACGAAACCGGTGGACTGCCACACCGCCGCGATCACGACGCAGAAGATCGCCTTGTCGGGGTCGCCGAGCCAGCCGAACGAGAAGCTCGTCCAGCCCCAGTCGTGGAACACTTTCTCGAGACCGACGCTCGGCGTCATGATCCATTGCCACGCCGTACCCGTCACGATGAACGACAGCGCCATCGGATACAGGAACACGGCGCGCAACGCGCCTTCGTTGCGGATCTGCTGGTCGAGCAGAATGGCGAGGAACAGGCCGAGGCCGATGCAGATACCGATGAACGGAATGCCGAACCAGCCGAGGTTGGCAGCCGAAGTCCAGAACACGTCGTTATCGAACAGTTCGCGATAACGGTCGAATCCGACGAATTCATAACGTGGCATGAGTCGCGAATTCGACAGCGACAGATAACCGGTAATGGCAATGAAGCCGTACACGAAGATGAGGCTGATCACGACGCTGGGTGCGAGCACCAGCTTCGGAATCCAGCGATCGGCAAGGGCCGCCATGGGCGACGCGCGGCGGGTGACGGTGGCCGTTTTCCCGTTTCCGCTGATAGAAGCAGTCACTACTCGACTCCTGCTGAAACTGTACCGCCGGGACGCTCACGTCGGATCGACGCAAAGCCGCAACGGCATAGGTGTGGCTCCGTCAAATCCGAAGCCGCCTGCTGCTACACGAACTGCACCAACTGGCGGAACGGCGCGTCCGTCGACCGGACGCGCCGCTTCACCCACGACTGCTTACTTGGTCTTCGCTGCCTTCGCGAGCGCTGCAACCGCGCTCTTCGAATCCTGCTGCGAGTTCATGAACTTCGTGACCACGTCCGAGATCGCGCCGGCTGCTGCATCCGGTTGCGCCATGCCGTGTGCCAGCGACGGCACATAGCCGCCCGACTTGATCGCGACCTGTTCATCCGCGTACGACTTCTTCGCGCAGTCGTCGAACTTGGCCATCGACACGCCCAGGCGAACCGGGATGGAACCCTTGTTCAGGCTGAACTGTTCCTGGAATTCCGGCGTCATGATCGTCTTGGCGAGCGCCAGCTGACCCGGCGTTGCGTTCTTTGCGCCCTTCTGCTGGAAGAACACGAACGAGTCGACGTTGAACGTGTAGGCCTTTTCCGTGCCCGGCACAGCGGCGCAGATGTAGTCCGAGCCCGACTTCTTGCCGGCGTTGGCGAATTCGCCCTTCGCCCAGTCGCCCATGAACTGCATGCCGGCCTTGCCGTTGATGACCATTGCCGTTGCCAGGTTCCAGTCACGGCCCGTGCGGCCCGTGTCGAAGTAACCCTGGATCTTGCGGACCGTGTCGAACACGCCGACCATCTTGTCCGACGTCAGCGTCTTTTCGTCGAGGTCGACCAGCGCCTTCTTGTAGAAGTCCGCGCCTTGCGACAGCACGACGTCTTCCCACAGCGTCAGGTCTTGCCACGGCTGACCGCCCATCGCGATCGGCTGGATGCCCGCGGCCTTCATCTTGTCGGCCACCGCGAAGAATTCAGGCCACGTGGTCGGCGCCTTGCCGCCTGCCTTGTCCAGCGCTGCCTTGTTGATGTACAGCCAGTTCACGCGGTGCACCGAGAACGGCGCTGCCACGTAGTGACCGTCTGCGTGCATGATCTTGTCGATTTCCGGCGGCAGGTTCTTCTTCCAGTCGCCTGCGACGGAGTCGATCGGCACCAGCACGCCTTGCGATGCCCAGTCCTGGATCAGCGGACCCTTGATCTGAGCCGCGCTCGGTGCGTTGCCCGAGATCACCTGCGTCTTGAGTGCCGTCATGGCAGCCGCGCCAGCGCCGCCGGCAACCGCGAAGTCCTTCCACGTGTAACCCTGCTTCGTCATGTCGTCCTTGAGGACGCCGACGGCTTTCGATTCGCCGCCCGAAGTCCACCAGTGCAACACTTCGATCGACTCGGCAGCCTGAACGGCCGAGACGCCACACATCAGACCTGCGGCGCACAGAGCGCCCATGATCGCGCGAAATTTCATTGCTTATCTCC
The DNA here is from genome assembly GCF_050436585.1 of Paraburkholderia sp. GAS199. Taxonomy (NCBI): domain Bacteria; kingdom Pseudomonadati; phylum Pseudomonadota; class Betaproteobacteria; order Burkholderiales; family Burkholderiaceae; genus Paraburkholderia; species Paraburkholderia sp. GAS199. The sequence continues at coordinate 173,117 of NZ_JBNDMM010000002.1, forward strand.
TCCAGACACCTGAACAAAAAACAAATGGCCCCTGATGTCGCCAGGGTGCTGTGGTTGGTTCAAAACAGGCAAAACACTGGGCGATCGAGCACGGTCGGGCGCATGCGCGGGGCATGTGCCGGCGGACCGGGTTTCGGCCGCTGGAAGCTCAAGAGATGAGTGGTTCGGGATGCAACTGACTGTCTCCTCTTTTGATTTTTGCCTGCCCGCGTCGCGCGCGGCAGACTCGAGGTGCCTTGCACGTTAACCCTGACGCCACCCTGGCTTTCCGGCCTTCCGTAAGGGCTGCCGGGTCAGGCTGGCACGTGCGCGAACGCATTGTCCGTTAACATGCAGGGGACGCCTGCCGATTCGGGAAAACGCGCATCTAGCCTCACAGCGCACGCTTTTTTCATCGAATTAGCGCTACCTCTTGATTTGGATTGTAGTTAAACTACAATTCAGTGTCAAAAAATATTTTATCGGACTACGGTCGCCCTTTCCGGTCCTCCCGGCGGCCTCAGGATATCGACGGAGACTCATGCAAACCGATTCAAGCTTCACCTTCGTTCTGTTCGGCGGAACCGGCGATCTGTCGATGCGCAAGATCCTGCCTGCACTGTTTGAAGCACACCGTGCAGGCAACATGCTGGCCGAGAGCGGGAAGATTTTCGCGGTGGCACGGCATGTCGCGGATCGTGACGGCTACCTCGAGTGGGTGAACGAACACGTCAAACCGCACGTGTCGAAGAACGGTCTGGATGAAGCAGCCTGGGCGAGCTTCCTGCAGCGCATCGAGTTCGTGAAGATCGACCTCGGCAACGCCGAAGACTTCGCGCTGCTACGCGACGCCATTAAAGATCTTGCCGGTATCCGCGTGTTCTATCTGGCAACGGGCCCGTCGCTGTTCGTGCCGATCTGCCGCGCGCTCGCGTCGGTCGGCCTGAACGAAAACTCGCGCATCGTGCTGGAAAAGCCGCTCGGCTACGACCTGAAGTCGTCGAATGCGATCAACGACGCGGTCGGCGAAATCTTCGCTGAAGAGCAGATCTATCGCATCGACCACTACCTCGGTAAAGAGCCGGTGCAGAACCTGCTCGCGCTGCGCTTCGGCAATGCGCTGTTCGAACCGCTGTGGCGCCGCGAATGGGTGGAGAGCATCCAGATCACCATCGCGGAAGAACTCGGCGTGGAAGCGCGCGGCGATTTCTACGACAACACCGGCGCCTTGCGCGACATGGTGCAGAACCACCTGCTGCAACTGCTCTCCATCGTGGCGATGGAACCGCCGCATTCGATGGACTCCGATTCCGTACGCGACGAAAAGCTGCGCGTGCTGCGTGCGTTGAAACCGATTGATCCGCGCGACATCGGCAAGGTCGCGGTGCGCGGTCAGTACCATTCGGGCGTGATCCGCGGCAATGCGGTGCCGGCCTATGCAACCGAACCCGGCGTGAAGCCGGATAGCCGCACCGAAACCTTCGTGGCGGTGAAGGTCGAGATCGAAAACTGGCGTTGGGCCGGCGTGCCGTTTTTCCTGCGCACGGGCAAACGTCTCGCCGATCGTGTCGCTGAAATCGTGGTGAATTTCCGCGCGGTGCCGCATTCGGCTTTGGGTGCTTCGGCCCTACGCGCCGGCGCCAACCGTCTCGTGATCCGTTTGCAGCCGAACGAAACCATTCGACTCTACTGTCTCGCCAAGCAGCCCGGCGAAGGCATGAATCTCGCCAGCGTCCACCTCGATCTCGCGTTCGACCAGTTCTTCCGCGAAGGACAGATGGAGGCCTATCAGCGTCTGTTGCTCGACGTGATCAACGGCCGTCTCGCGCTGTTCGTCCGCCGCGACGAGCAGGAAGCGGCATGGCGTTGGGTCGAACCGATCCTGAACGAATGGGCGAGCGTGAACAAGCCGCCCAAGCCGTATGCAGCAGGCACGTGGGGACCGGCGGCGGCGAGCGCGATGCTCGCGCAGCATGGAACCTGCTGGCTCGAAGAAGAGAACTGAAACGCACCGCAGCAACTGAATCGCGGTGTCGTGCTGCGCCCTAACCGGACGCGGCGCGGCGCCGGCAAGACCCACCGACGAACTGAACGGAATGGCGCCGGTAACACGAGGGCGTCTGCAGGTTATCCACCTCGCAGGCCTCGCGTGAGTGCAGCACGGCCCTATTCCGCAGGTCTAACAAGAAAGCAGCACGGAGGAGAAGTGATCGAGCTTCACGCTTTCGACGATCAACGCGCCCAATCCGACGCGTTGGCGAAGGCGGTCGGCGACGCGCTACATGCGTCGCTCGCCGCACAAGCGGCCGCGGCCGCAGCCGGCACGCCTACCCAGGCGGTGCGCCCCGCAATGCTTGCAGTGTCCGGCGGCACCAGTCCGCGTCCGTTCCTGCAGACCTTGTCCTCGCAATCCTTCGACTGGCCGCACATCGCCGTGACGCTGGTCGACGACCGCTGGGTGCCGGAAACGGACAGCGCGAGCAACTCGCAACTCGTGCACGACACGCTGTTGCAGAACGCCGCGCAACACGCCACGTTCTGGCCGCTGGTCGACACGAGCCAATCGCTCGATGCACACGTTGCCGCGCTGAACGCCGACCCGCGCTTTGCCGCGGTGCCGGACGTCGCGATTCTCGGCATGGGCGAAGACGGCCACACGGCCTCCATTTTCGCGGACGCGCCCGAGTGGGATCACGCCATCACCACCGCCGAGCGTTTCGTCGGCGTGCATCCGGGCAACGCGCCGCATGCGCGCGTGAGCTGGTCGCTCTCCGCCCTGAAAGAAGTGAAGCACCTGTATCTGCTGATCGCCGGACCGCGCAAGCTCGACGTGCTCAATGCCGCCGCCGCTTCGCTACAAAAAAATGCCATCTCGCAGTTGGCAAACGACAAGGGAGTGAGACTCGATGTCTACTGGTGTGCAAACTAAGGCAGTTCCGGGCGCCGGCCAGCATGCCGATGGACCGAGACTGCTGGCCGACATCGGCGGCACCAATGCGCGCTTCGCGCTGGAAACCGCGCCGGGCGAAATCGGCTCGGTGCAGGTCTACCCGTGCGCCAGCTATCCGGGTGTCGCCGAGGTCATCAAGAAGTATCTGAAAGACACCAAGATTGGCCGCGTGAATCACGCGGCGATCGCGATTGCGAATCCGGTCGACGGCGACCAGGTGAGCATGACCAATCACGACTGGAGCTTTTCGATCGAAGCCACGCGCCGCGCGCTCGGCTTCGACACGCTGCTGGTGGTGAACGACTTCACCGCGCTCGCCATGGCGCTGCCCGGCCTGACCGACGCGCAGCGCGTGCAGGTGGGCGGCGGCACGCGCCGTCCGAACAGCGTGATCGGCCTGCTCGGTCCGGGCACCGGCATGGGCGTGTCCGGCCTGATTCCCGCCGACGACCGCTGGATCGCGCTCGGCAGCGAAGGCGGCCACGCTACCTTCGCGCCGGCCGACGAGCGCGAAGATATCGTGCTGCAATACGCGCGCAAGAAGTGGTCGCATGTCTCGTTCGAACGCGTGGCGGCCGGCCCCGGCATCGAGGTGATCTATCGCGCGCTCGCGGGCCGCGACAAGAAACGCGTGGCGGCCAACGTCGACACAGTTGAGATCGTCAAGCGCGCGCTGGACGGCGAGCCGCTCGCGGCCGAATCCGTCGACGTGTTCTGCGGCATTCTCGGCACCTTCGCCGGCAACATCGCCGTGACGCTGGGTGCGCTGGGCGGCATTTACATCGGCGGCGGTGTCGTGCCGCGGCTGGGCGAATTCTTTGCGCGTTCGTCGTTCCGCAAGCGTTTCGAGGCGAAAGGCCGTTTCGAAGCGTATCTGCAAAACGTGCCGACCTACGTGATTACCGCCGAATATCCGGCCTTTCTGGGCGTGTCCGCCATTCTCGCGGAGCAGTTGTCCAATCGGGCGGGCGGCAGTTCGTCGGCGGTGTTCGAACGCATTCGCCAGATGCGCGACGCGCTCACACCCGCCGAGCGGCGCGTGGCCGATCTCGCGCTGAACCATCCGCGCTCGATCATCAACGATCCGATCGTCGACATCGCGCGCAAGGCCGACGTGAGCCAGCCGACGGTGATCCGCTTCTGCCGTTCGCTCGGCTGCCAGGGTCTGTCCGATTTCAAGCTGAAGCTCGCCACCGGTCTGACCGGCACGATTCCGGTGAGCCATAGCCAGGTGCATCTGGGCGACACCGCTACGGACTTCGGCGCGAAGGTGCTCGACAACACCGTCTCCGCCATCCTGCAGTTGCGCGAGCATCTGAACTTCGAACACGTGGAGCGCGCTATCGATTTGCTGAACGGCGCGCGACGAATCGAGTTCTACGGCCTCGGCAATTCGAACATCGTGGCGCAGGACGCGCACTACAAGTTCTTCCGCTTCGGCATTCCGACCATCGCTTACGGCGACCTGTACATGCAGGCCGCGTCGGCCGCGCTGCTCGGCAAGGGCGACGTGATCGTGGCGGTGTCGAAGTCGGGACGCGCGCCGGAATTGCTGCGCGTGCTGGACGTCGCCATGCAGGCGGGCGCGAAGGTCATCGCCATCACGTCGAGCAATACGCCGCTGGCCAAACGGGCAACCGTTGCGCTGGAAACCGATCACATCGAGATACGCGAATCGCAGTTGTCGATGATCTCGCGCATCCTGCATCTGGTGATGATCGACATACTTGCCGTGGGCGTGGCGATCCGGCGCGCGGTGCCGAGCGCCGACGTGGCCGAGACGGTCGCCCGCGCGCGTCAGGGCGCCGACGACGACGCGAGCGCCGTACTCGACTGGTTGAGCCACGGCGCGGCGTCTTCAGCGAGGGATTGAGCGCCGGCGTCGGGTGGTCCGCGGCGGCGGCGTTTCTTTGCTGAATGAAACGCGCTGCCGCCGCCAATAAATGCAAACGGCGATAATGGAAGTCCCATCGCCGAACGCACGCTTCCCACCCGATGATCATCCGCCCTCAACTCCAGTGGTTCCGCATGCTGCTTGCGTGGCGAGGCTCCGTCCTTCCGCAACTGCTGCCCCGACTCTTCCTGATCTTCTGCATCGGCATCGTGGCCGTGGCCGCTCACGATCACCTGCTGCCGGTTCCGCTCAATCTCAATACGCCCGCCCCGTTTTCGCTGATCGGCATAGCGCTGGCGGTGTTTCTCGGCTTTCGCAACAACGCCAGCTACGACCGCTGGTGGGAAGCGCGCAAGCTGTGGGGACAACTGCTCAACGACTCGCGCTCGCTCACCCGCCAGGCGCTGACGTTGCAAGTCGGACCATTGCCGAAGGAAGACATCAAGGAGTTCATCGCCGTGCTCGGCGCGCTGCCGCATGCGCTGCGTCACCAGCTTCGCTCGAGCGATCCGCGCTCGGATCTGGCGGCTCGGCTGCCGAAAGCGCAGTTCGACCGCGTCATAGCGTCGCGCTACAAACCGGCCACGCTGATGCTGATGCTCGGCGAATGGGTGCAGCGTCACGCGCAAACGGGCGCAATCGACCCGATGGCGGTGCTCGCCTTCGACCGGAATCTGAATGGTATTTCGGGGGTGATCGGCGGTTGCGAGCGCATCGTGTCGACGCCGCTGCCTTTCGCCTATTCGGTGATGATTCACCGCACGGTGTACTTCTTCTGCGCGGCGCTGCCGTTCGGCCTCGTCGACAGCATCGGCATTTTCACGCCTGTCTTCGCGGTGTTCGTGGCGTACACCTTCATGGCGCACGAGGCGATCGCCTCGCAGATCGAGGAGCCCTTCGGCACCGACGAAAACGATCTCGCGCTCAATACGATGTCGCTGTTTATCGAAGACGCGATGCGCGACCTGCTCGGCGAGCCGGGTCTCGTGTTGCCGAAACCGCAACCCGAAGACTACGTGCTGACCTGAACGGTCAGTCGTTGCAGTCAGTCGTTGCCGACGGTTTCCGACAAACGCTTGAGCGTGGCCACGCGTGCACCGATGATGTCGATGCGGCCACGTTCGTCCACCAACGGCGTGCTGGCATTCAGATACGCGGTCCAGGCTCTCTGGGCGCGCGTGAGTACCGGCCGCGAACGCACCGGCATTTTCGATTGCAGGCGGCGGTAGTAACGGTTCATGTCGAACATCGCATGTTCGCATTGCGCGTCCGCGCTGCAGGCGCGTGCGCGATGCGGTAGATCGCCGCCGGCGCTGACTTTCGCCACCGCGCTGCGTAGTGCCAGCGCTCGGTCGCGCACCGGTTGCAGTTGCATATCGGCTTCGGCGAGCACGTACATCGAACCACGCGTGGTGGCGAATACGGCGCTCAGCAAGGCCTTTTCGGCGTCGCGCGAGGCCTGCCAGCTCGCCTGGCTCTTTTCCCACGGCTTGCGTTGCGCGGGCGGCAGCTTCGTCTGAAGCTGTTGCCACGCGCTGTCCGCCGCGGCTTTCCAGCCGATGCGCGCGTTGTCCATGCATTGCACCTGCCCTGCCGTCGACGACGTGTCGCTGCGCGCGAGACAGGTGCGCATCGACGCGTCGATCGGATCGGCAGCCGCGACCTCGGCGCGCGCCGTGCGCGGCGTCACAGCGGACGCCACACCCAGCACGGCCGCGAGCGCCAGAACCAGCGCGCCTGGCAGGAACCGCCTCGCCCCCATCGTCAGCCGCGCACGCAATCGACGAAGTATTCGATGCGCCCGTTGATGGTTTCGCCGACGAGCCCGTGGATGTCCGTGTGGAAACCCGGGAAACGCTCGTTGAATTCACGCGCGAAACGCAGATAGTTGACGATGGTCTTGTTGAAGCGTTCGCCCGGAATCAGCAGCGGAATGCCCGGCGGGTACGGCGTCAACAGGATCGACGTGACGCGGCCTTCGAGTTCGTCGATAGGTACACGGTCGATCTCGCGGTGCGCGAGCTTGGCGAACGCATCCGAAGGCTTCATGGCCGGCTCCATGCTTGACAGGTACATCTCGGTCGTCAGACGCGCGATGTCGTTGGCGCGATAGACGCTGTGGATCTGCTCGCACAGATCGCGCAGGCCGACGCGCTCGTACATCGGATGGTGCGAGACGAACTCGGGCAACACACGCCACAGCGGCTGGTTGTTGTCGTAGTCGTCCTTGAACTGCTGGAGTTCGGTGACCATCGAGTTCCAGCGGCCCTTGGTGATGCCGATCGTGAACATGATGAAGAACGAATACAGCCCGGTCTTCTCGACGATGATGCCGTGCTCGGCCAGGTACTTCGTGACGATCGCGGCCGGAATGCCGGACTCGCCGAAGCCGCCGTCCATGTCCAGACCCGGCGTGACGATGGTCGCCTTGATCGGGTCGAGCATGTTGAAGCCTTCGGCGAGCGGACCGAAGCCGTGCCATGCGTCGTCCGGGCGCAGCATCCAGTCTTCGCGCGAACCGATGCCTTCTTCGGCGAACTGGTCCGGGCCCCACACCTTGAAGAACCAGTCGTCGCCGTATTCGGCGTCGACCTTGATCATGGCGCGGCGGAAATCGAGCGCTTCCGCGATCGACTCTTCCACCAGCGCCGGACCGCCCGGCGCTTCCATCATGGCCGCGGCGACGTCGCACGAGGCGATGATCGCGTACTGCGGGCTGGTGGACGTGTGCATCAGATACGCTTCGTTGAAGCGGTGCTTGTCGAAGCGGCTGTTCTTCGAGTCCTGCACGACGATTTGCGAAGCCTGCGAAATGCCGGCCAGCAGCTTGTGCGTGGAGTGCGTGGCGAACACCAGCGCGCCGATGCGCGGACGGCCCGCGCCGATCGCGTGCATGTCCTGATAGAACTCGTGGAATTCCGCGTGCGGCAGCCAGGCTTCGTCGAAATGCAGCGTGTCGAGCCAGTCGCCGAGCATTTCCTTGATCATTTCGACGTTGTAGATCACGCCGTCGTACGTGCTTTGCGTGATGGTCAGAATGCGCGGCTTGAGATCCGGATTCTTCGCGAGCGCTTCGCGGGCGAACGGGTTCGCCAGGATCTTCTTCTTGATGTTCTCCGGCTCGAATTCGCTGCGCGGAATCGGGCCGATGATGCCGAAGTTGTTGCGCGTCGGCGTGAGGAACACGGGGATCGCGCCGGTCATGGTGATGGCGTGCAGGATCGACTTGTGGCAGTTGCGGTCCACCAGCACGATGTCGCCCGGCGCAACCGTGCCGTGCCAGACGATCTTGTTCGAGGTCGAGGTGCCGTTGGTCACGAAGAACACGTGGTCGGCGCTGAAAATGCGCGCGGCGTTGCGCTCGGAGGCGGCCACCGGACCAGTGTGGTCGAGCAGTTGGCCGAGTTCGTCGACGGCATTGCAGACGTCGGCGCGCAGCATGTTTTCGCCGAAGAACTGATGGAACATCTGGCCGAGCGGGCTCTTCAAGAACGCCACGCCGCCCGAGTGTCCCGGACAGTGCCACGAGTAGGAACCTTCGTCCGCGTATTGCACCAGTTCCTTGAAGAACGGCGGCGCGAGCGAGTCCAGATACACCTTGGTCTCGCGGATGATGTGGCGCGCGACGAACTCCGGCGTGTCCTCGAACATGTGGATGAAGCCGTGCAGTTCGCGCAGGATGTCGTTCGGCAAGTGGCGCGAGGTGCGCGTTTCGCCGTACAGGAAGATCGGAATGTCGGCGTTGCGGCGGCGCACTTCGGTCACGAACGCGCGCAGCGCGACAATCGCGGCGGCCAGTTCCGGCGTCTCGCCTTCCACCACGACGTTTTCGACGTACGGCAGCAGTTCGTCGTCGTCGATCGACAGGATGAAGCACGAGGCGCGGCTCGACTGCTGCGCGAACGAGGTCAGATCGCCATAGCTCGTCAACCCGAGGACTTCCGCGCCTTCTTTCTCGATTGCTTCGGCCAGAGCGCGGATGCCGGAACCCGAGATGTTCTCGGAGCGGAAATCTTCGTCGATGATGACGACGGGAAAACGAAACTTCATGGGCGATTCTCCAAAAAGAACGACCGCTGCAGTCTATGAATTGCAGCGGTCACCCTGACAAGCTGGTGGGTCAGTACGCTGCGGACGTCACGTCTTGGGCAACGTGACGCCGTGCTGACCTTGATATTTGCCGCCGCGATCCGCGTACGACGTCTCACAAATTTCGTCGCTTTCGAAAAACAGCACCTGGGCGACGCCTTCGTTCGCGTAGATTTTGGCAGGCAAAGGTGTCGTATTCGAGAATTCCAGCGTGACGTGCCCTTCCCATTCCGGCTCGAACGGCGTCACGTTGACGATGATCCCGCAACGCGCATAGGTGGACTTGCCCAGACACACGGTCAGGACGCTGCGCGGGATGCGGAAATACTCAACCGTGCGGGCCAGCGCGAACGAGTTCGGCGGGATGATGCAGACGTCGCCCTTGAAGTCGACAAACGATTTCTCGTCGAAGTTCTTCGGGTCGACAATGGTCGAGTTGATGTTCGTGAAGATCTTGAATTCGTCGGCGCAGCGGATGTCGTAGCCGTAGCTCGACGTGCCGTAGCTGACAATCTTCCGGCCGTCTTCGGAGACGCGAACCTGATCGGGCGCAAACGGCTCGATCATTTTGTGCGACTCGGCCATGCGCCGGATCCACTTGTCGGATTTGATGGTCATAGATGAACGCTGCTCGACGTGAATGACAGAGGTATGACGGGTAACCGCCCGGTGAAAGTTCCGGGCAACGGTCTGGCTTGCTGGCCGCGTGGACCGCAGCGGCCGACTTTCGCCGTGGCAGCGGCCCTGGCCGGGCTTGCCCGACCGGACGCCCCAACGAAAGGCGCTTATTTTACGCGATCAGGAGAATGCTGCTGCGGGTGTCGGGATAAAGACGCGACACGCTGCGCCGAAGCCCACGCACGACGGCGGCAAGGCCGCGTCATTGGCGAATCAGACCGCATGCGAGCGCGGCGCCCGCGCCATGCTGCGGATACGCGTACGGGTCGGTGGCGTCGTGATGCAGGAGAACCGCGCGCTGGAGCACGGAGCGGATGCCGTCGAGCGATACGTCCGGCGCGACGATGAAACCCGTGGCCACGCCGTTGGAGTCGGCGTGAATGTTGCCGAGGTCGCCTTCGACCCGCGCGCCCGCTTTCAGACGCTCGGCCGCCGGCGAGAACACCGGACCGGCGCTGGAGCCGTCGGCGGCGTTGCAGTCGCCGCGCTCGTGAACCTGCAGCGCGTGGTCGCTATTGGGCGGCAGACCTTCGAGGTTATAGGTGACCTGCACGCCGTCGGAGCGCTCGATGAACGTCACGAGGCCGCGCGCCTGGTTGCCCACGGTGGGCAGCAACTGCGCGTCCGCACGCTTTTCCTGTGGTCTCAGGAACGTGCTACAGCCGCATAACAGCAGACTGCTGGCAGTCAGGACGATGAACGCATGCACCGCCTGCCCGTCGATTCGTTTTCCCATGCGATCCTCTTGCCGGCCTGGCGGCCGCCCCTGCGGCCGCCCCTGCGGCCGCCGAGCCGAACTTGTGAAGCCGACATGATACCGCGAGAGACGGCGGATTTTGACGGTCCGGCCCCGCTTTGAAGCATGGCTCAGGTGTTCTGCACGACGATGCTGGGAAACTTCGAGGTCATGTCGCGTGCGCGCTCGGCGATATGGATCGCGACCTTGCGCGCAATCGAGCGATAGATCTCCGCGATGCGCCCTTGCGGATCGGCCACGACCGTGGGTTTGCCCGAGTCGGCCTGCTCGCGGATGGCGATGTCGAGCGGCAGGCTGCCGAGCACGTCGACGCCATACTCCTTGCCCATCCGCTCGCCGCCGCCAGCGCCGAAGATATGCTCTTCGTGGCCGCAATTCGAGCAGATATGCATACCCATGTTCTCGACGATGCCGAGAATCGGAATGCCGACCTTCTCGAACATCTTGAGACCCTTCTTGGCATCGAGCAGGGCGATGTCCTGCGGCGTCGTGACGATCACCGCGCCCGTGACCGGCACGCGCTGCGACAGCGTGAGCTGGATGTCGCCGGTGCCCGGCGGCATGTCGACGATCAGGTAATCGAGGTCTTGCCAGTTGGTCTGCCGCAGCAGCTGTTCCAGCGCGGAGGTCGCCATCGGGCCGCGCCACACCATGGGGTTGTCCTGCTCGATCAGAAAGCCGATCGAGTTGGCCTGCAGACCGTGGCCGGTCATCGGGTTCATGGATTTGTCGTCGGGCGATTCCGGGCGACCTTCGATGCCGAGCATCATCGGCAGCGACGGGCCGTAGATGTCCGCGTCGAGAATGCCGACCGAGGCGCCTTCGCTCGCGAGCGCCAGCGCCAGGTTCACGGCGGTCGTGCTCTTGCCCACGCCGCCCTTGCCCGACGCCACCGCGACGATGTTCTTGACGTTCGGCAGGAGCTTCACGCCGCGCTGCACGGTGTGCGCGGCAATGTTCTGCGACACCTCGACACGTGCATCCACCACGCCCGGCACGGCGCGCAGCGCGTCGGAGAATTGCGTGCGGATGGCCTCGAACTGCCGCTTCGCCGGATAGCCGAGGACGACCTCGACGCTGATCGTGTCACCCTCCACGACCACGTTGCGGATGTTTTTGGCAGCGGCGTACGGCTTGCCGGTGTTGGGGTCAGTGACAGCCGCGAGAGCGGCATCGACCATAGCCCGTTCGATACTCATTGACACTCCGGGGAACACTTTCCACACGGCATGATCGAAATTTCGGCCATGCGTCGGAATTTGAAAGAAATTGTTAGACAGCATTGCGTATTCCAGGCGTGCCGTGCACCCTTCGGGCAGGCGGGACGCTATGGGGTCGCATCGCTGTGGACGTCAGGCATCATTGTAGATGCTGCCGCCGGGCCATGCCGGAAGACCCTGCTTCACAGTCGGACCGGGACTCGAAAAGGCGTAGCATTTTCAACGGTTGCACATCACGGCACTGCATCGGCGTCATGTTCACCCTGTAGATTGATCGCTACCGCCGCTTCACACGCTTCACTCAAGAGGAATCGAAAATGAATGCAAAACTCATGACTCGCCTGGCTGTTTTCGCGGTTGCCGGTTCGCTGCTGGCTGGCTGCGCCTCCCAACAAGGTACTAACACGGCCGTCGGTACAGGCGTGGGCGCCGGCACCGGCGCGGCGCTCGGCGCGATCTTCGGCGGCGGCAAGGGCGCGGCCATCGGCGCGGGCGTCGGCGCGGCGGTCGGCGGCATCACGGGCTACAACTGGCAGGCCATTCACAACAAGCTGTCGGGCGCCACCAAGGGCACGGGCACGCAGATCACCGAACAGCCGGACGGCTCGCTCAAGCTGAACATCCCGAGCTCGGTCACCTTCGACACCAACAGCTACGCGATCAAGCCGTCGTTCGCACCGGTGCTGGACCAGCTCACGCAAACCATGCAGCAGAATCCGGAACTGATCGCACAAGTGATCGGCTACACGGACAGCACGGGCCAGCCGGCGTATAACCAGACGCTGTCGGTCAACCGCGCCGAAAGCGTGACGGGTTATCTGGGCCAGCGCGGCGTCGCGCCGCAACGTCTGTCGGCACAAGGCATGGGCCAGAACCAGCCAGTCGCCGACAACAACACGGAAGCCGGCCGTGCGGCGAACCGTCGCGTGGAAATCTATCTGCGCGCAACGGCTCAGCACGCAACGCAATAAGAACGTCTTCGAGGAACTGGATAAACCGGGCGCCGGGCCTTCCTGGCCGCGCCCGGCGCGCCGTAAAAATCTGACGAAGGAAAATCTCGCACGAGGACAAAAAAAATTTCGAACTCTGCCGAAAATCCGCTGTCTGTCTTTACGGTACGTGGCTGGCGAAGCCGCCGCGTCACCATTCTCCTCTTGTCGTTGTTGCTCCGGGGTTAACAACCCCGGTTTTTTTTTGCGCGCTGCATGTTCAGCTTTGGCCGCTTCATCGGCCGCTCCTTCTGCCGCAACGCCGCCCCGCTCCTTCCAGCTTCTCCCGTCGTCTTCCGCCCATCCGGCTGGCTCCGCGCCGTGCGCCTGCCCTGCTAGAATCAACCTTTCGTCCCACCGCAGGCTCCCACCATCCTTATGTCAGCACCCGCAACCGATCTCGCCACCGGCGCGCCGTCAGGCCGTCGCCAGATTCTCGTCACGTCGGCCCTTCCGTATGCGAACGGGCAAATCCATATCGGCCATCTGGTCGAATATATCCAGACGGACATCTGGGTCCGGACGTTGCGAATGCACGGTCACGAGGTCTACTACGTGGGCGCCGACGACACGCACGGCACGCCGGTCATGCTGCGCGCGGAAAAGGAAGGTCTCACGCCGAAGCAGCTGATCGACCGCGTCTGGCAGGAACACAAGCGCGATTTCGACAGCTTCGGGATTTCGTTCGACAATTACTACTCGACCGATTCCGAGGAAAACCGCGTCCTGAGCGAGTCGATCTATCTGGCGCTGAAAGAGGCCGGTCTGATCGAAGCGCGCGATATCGAACAGGCGTACGACCCGGTCAAGGAAATGTTCCTGCCGGATCGCTTCATCAAGGGCGAATGTCCGAAGTGCGGCGCGAAAGACCAGTACGGCGACAGCTGCGAAGTATGCGGTTCGACTTACCAGCCGACCGACCTGGTCAACCCGTACTCGGTCGTCTCGGGTGCCACGCCTATTCGCAAGACGTCCACGCATTACTTCTTCCGCCTGTCGGATCCGCGTTGCGAGAACTTCCTGCGCGAGTGGGTGAGCGGTCTCGCCCAGCCGGAAGCGACCAACAAGATGCGCGAGTGGCTCGGCAACGCAGGCGAAGCCAAGCTCGCCGACTGGGACATCTCGCGCGACGCGCCCTATTTCGGCTTCGAAATTCCGGGCGCCCCTGGCAAGTACTTCTACGTCTGGCTGGATGCGCCGATCGGCTATTACGCGAGCTTCAAGAATCTCGCGGAAAAGCGCGGCATCGACTTCGACGCGTGGATTCGCAAAGGGTCGACCGCCGAGCAGTACCACTTCATCGGCAAAGACATCCTGTATTTCCACACGTTGTTCTGGCCGGCCACGCTCGAATTTTCGGGCCATCGCACGCCGACCAACGTGTTCGCGCATGGCTTCCTCACGGTAGACGGCGCGAAGATGTCGAAGTCGCGCGGCACGTTCATCACCGCGCAAAGCGTGATCGAAACCGGCCTGAACCCGGAATGGCTGCGCTACTACTTCGCGGCCAAGCTGAACAGCACGATGGAAGACCTCGACCTGAACCTCGACGACTTCCAGGCGCGCGTGAACAGCGATCTGGTCGGCAAGTACGTGAATATCGCGAGCCGCGCCGCCGGCTTCCTGATCAAGCGTTTCGACGGCCGTGTGCAGGACAGCGCCATGCAGCATCCGCTGCTCGCCACGCTGCGCGCCGCCGTGCCGCAAATCGCCGCGAACTACGAGGCGCGCGAGTACAACCGCGCGCTGCGTCAGACCATGGAACTGGCCGACGCGGTCAACGCTTACGTCGACACGGCCAAGCCGTGGGATCAGGCGAAAGATCCGGCCAATGCCGTCGCGCTGCACGAAACCTGCAGCGTGAGCGTCGAAGCGTTCCGCTTGCTGTCGCTGGCGCTGAAGCCCGTGCTGCCGAAGCTGGCCGAATCGGTCGAAGCTTTCCTCGGTATCGAGCCGCTCGTGTGGGCCGACGCCGCCGTGCCGCTCAGCTCGTCGCGACCGATCAACGCGTACAAGCATCTGATGACGCGCGTCGATCCGAAGCAGATCGAGGCGCTGCTCGCCGCCAATCGCGATTCGCTGCAAGCTACGCCGGACGCCGCCGCGCCGGCCGACGCCAAGGCCAAATCGAAAGCCGCGGCCAAGGCGGCGAAGGAAGAAGAAGCGCCCGGCATCATCTCGATCGACGACTTCGCAAAAGTCGATCTGCGTATCGCGAAGATCGTCGACTGCAAGGCGGTAGAAGGCTCGGACAAATTGCTGCAACTGACGCTCGACGTCGGCGAAGAAAAAACCCGCAACGTGTTTTCCGGCATCAAGTCGGCGTACCAGCCGGAACAGCTCATCGGCAAACTCACGGTGATGGTTGCCAATCTCGCGCCGCGCAAGATGAAGTTCGGCTTGTCCGAAGGCATGGTGCTCGCCGCTTCGGCCACGGACGAAAAGGCGGAACCGGGCCTCTACGTGCTCGAACCGGACAGCGGCGCAAAGCCGGGCATGCGCGTAAAGTAAAACGCACGCCGCTCGCCGCTGCAAAGCTCGCGAGGCTCGCGAGGCTCGGGTAACAAGCAAACAAAAACGGCACGCCTTCAAAGCGTGCCGTTTTTGCATTCGGTTGCCGGATCGTTCAAGGCCACGCCATCGCGAGCCCTGGCAACCCAAGCCAAGTCAACGCAAGGCGAACCCCCCGTCATTGTCCCCAGCGGATCCGGTCGAAGCGCCGCGTGTAGAGCAGATCGATACCGTCGAAGGTGCCGCCATACGCCGCCACCGACCAGTATCGCGTCAGGTTGACGGTCGCCTTGATCGCGTTGCTCGCCGATTGCAGACCCTGCTCGTAGCCGATCACGAGCCATTCGTTGATCGCCTTCGACACCATCACCACCTGCGGATCGGTCAGCCCGACTTCGCTTCGTCCAATCGAAAACTCGTCGAGTCCGAAAGTCTGCGCGATCCGTTTGCCGCTGGCGCTGCCGAGTAGCGCCAGCGCCGTTGTCATGGTGCTCTGCTGCCCGAGGTTGTTACCCTGATCCGTGCCGTGACCGAACAGCAGCCACGAGAGCTTTTCGTTGTCCGGCACGTTCGGCTCGGAAACCAGCTTGGCCACCGGAAACTGAACCGTGCCCGTGACCTGCACGCCCGCTTCCACCTGCTGGTTGCGGCGCATCGCCAGGATGTTGATGCCCGGATTCGCCACCGGTCCGTTGAACGTGAAGAAGCCGTTTTCGATGCCCAGCTTGCGGCCGAACGCGGTGTACGTGGAGCCCGGCGTGACGCGCACGTTGCCGACCGCGCGCAGCGGCAGGTTCGGCGCGCTCATCGCGGTGATGGTGCCGGCCAGGCCGAGGTCCGCGCCTTGTCCGCGAAAACGGAAGCTGTTGCCGAGACTGATGTCGATGTTGGCGCGCGGCGCGAACGGACCGATCGGCTTGTTGGTGCCGGCCACCGCGGGCGGCGGACGCTCGCCCGCCACCGTGCCGTCGGGACGCACGATCACCACGTCGTCGCCGAGTTTCGGCGCGGACTGCTCGGGCAAGTCGAACAACGCATGGTCGACCACGAATTTGCCGTTGATCGCCATGCCGCCTTGCGCCCCCGCGTTGGCGACGGTCGCGCTGCCCGACAGCGACAGGTTGCGATCGGGCGCGGCGAACAGTTCCAGCTTGTCCGCGACGATGCTCGCATTCAGGTCCGGCTCGTCGCCGTCCAGACGCACCCGGCCCGTCGCGCGCAACGTGCCGCTCGCGCCGTGAAATTCCACTTGCTGGAAGTCCACCAGATTGTGCGACAACGCAATGCGCACCACGCCGTCTTTCAACTGGACGCCCTGATCGACCATCGTTGCGGAGAGGCCGTCACCGAGTAGCGAGCCGGTCAGATTGGGCTTCGCCACGGTGCCGCCGAGCGCCAGCTTGAGCGCCAGATGGCCGTCGAGCAGATAGCTCGGCCCGAACAGGCCGCCCGTCGTTTTGAGCGACGGCACGTTCGCATTCACATTGCCCGTGAGCGCGCTTTCCTCGCCGACGGTCAGAAAGCCGTCGCGCATCACGAGGTTGGTGTGCGCGTCGGCGTCGATCACACCGATGCGGCTTGCCTGCGCATGCACGGTGGCGTTGAGCCGGTTGCCGCCGCTGAACTCGGCGCGCGCGGTGATATCGCTGATGCCCAACGAAGCGAGACCGCGGCCGATTTCCACGGTGACATCGCCGGTACGCCGCTTCAACTGGATATGTCCCTTCGCCGTGCTGCCGAGCGAAAAGTCCCAGTCGCCGTCGAACACCAGGTCGGTCTTGACGGCCGGTTGCGGGCCGGTAATCTCGCGCCGCAAATCCTGCAGACGCGCGACGGAAATGTCGGTCAGCGTGCCGGCGGACTGGATGCGCCCATGGTCGAACGCAAACGACTTCAGGCTCAGCACCGCGCCTTCGAGCGTCAGACGTGTCGAGCCGAGCGTGAGACGGTCCGGCCCGGTGCTCACGGTGAGCGGCGACTCCATGTTCAGCGACGGCAGGCCACGGTTTTGCAGACGGGTCACGGTGCCGTCCCAGTGAGTGCCGTCCCGTGCTTCCGTCAGCTTGCCGTTCGCAGCGAGTGTCAGGTCGAGCGGACGGTCCTGCAGCTTGCCGGTGGCCGCGGCCTCCAGCGTATGGTTGGCGCGCGTGCCGGACAGATGCGCCGTGAGCGTAGTCAGATCGACGCCGCCCGCGCTGAGGTTGCGCGCGTCGGTGGTGAACACCAGCGCGCCGTTCGCGCCGTCGCGCAGTTCGGCGTGGCCCTCCGCGTGGCCGATCCGGTTGCTGTTGAACACGACGCTGTCCGCCTTGTAGTTCAGCACCACGTTCGGATGAGCGAACGAGCCGGTGACATCGCCGTCCGCCGCGACGAGGCCTGCAAGTCCGAAGCCGAGACGCTCCAGCTGCGGCGCATCGACGCGAAAACGCAGACGGTCGCCGCGGCCGCCGAAGCTGCCCTGCAGATCGACCTCGTTGCCCGCGACCGACAGATTCGCCCGGCTCGGCAAGATGCGCGAGCCGGCCAGCTGCACGGTGCCCGCGCCGGTCAGCGGCAGGCCGTCGTAGACACTCGGCCCAAGCTTGAATTCGGCTTTGGTCGTGAACACCGGACCGAGCACGCCGGCGGCCGTCAGGGTGCCGTTCACGCGCGCTTCGATCTTGCGGGCCGGCGTCGCCTTCGTCTTGCCGGCCGCTGCCGGACGGGGCGTCTTGAGCTGCGCCACTTCGCTATCGACCGCCGCCTTCGTGGTGTTCTTGACCACCGCCGCGGCCTTGTCGCCCGGCGCGGCGCTTTTTGCTCCTGCGGTGCTGCCCGCCACGGCCGTCGAACGCGACGGCGTTTTGCCGGCGGCGGCTTCTTTTTTCGCCGAGGCCGCCGGCACACGCGACTGCATCTGCGAAGCCAGTGTCAACGGATCGAAGTCGGTGAGCTGCGCCTTCAGGTTGTACGTGGAGTTGCCATCGTGCTTGAGTGCGCCGGACAGATCGATGCGGCCCTTGCCCGATGTGATGCGCACGTCGTTGAAACTCAGACGCGCCGGGTCGAACGTCACCTTGCCTTGCGCGCGCAACGCGGCCTTCGGATCGGCGAGGTCGAGCGTAATGCTCTGCACGTCGTCGTTCAGACGGATGCCGATCGGGCCGGAAAGCTGCGTGGGCCGCACGCTCGCCTGCAGCACGTTCAGGTCGAGGTCGGCAACCTGTAGATCGAACTGGCCGTGCTTGCCGGTCAACGCCCCGCCGCCGGTGAGCGTCGCGTTCTTCACGATCCGCACCTTCAGGTTCGAGATGCGCTGCGCCTTGGCGTCGAGCCGCACGTCGGTTTGCGCGTCGATCACCGGCAGCAGATTCTGGTCGATGGCGCCGGGTTTGGCGTTCACGATCGACACATGTCCCGCGACCGCGAAATCCGCCGCGCTCTTCGTGGCGGTTTTGCCGGCCGATGCGGCGGCGGCCGGATTGGCCGGCGTCGCGGCGACCGGCGCCAGGTCCGCGCGCACCGACAGGTCCGCGAGCGGCGCGCCGGGCGCGAAGGCCTGAGGGTTGATGTGATCGAAGGTCAGCGTGGCGCGTTGCAGGGGCACGTCGCCGAACGGCGTGGCTTCCACCTGCGCGTGACCGGCGAGCTTCATGCCGCTCGCATCGAGTTCGGCGATCAGATGCTCCAGCGAGCCGGTCAGATGACCGCCCACCTGCACCGCTTCGTCGTTGACCTTGCCCGAGTAGCCGACGTCGCCGGTCAGCGGAAACGGCTGCACGCCGTCGAGCTTCGCCGCCGCCGTGACCGCGCCGAACGGTGTGTCCAGACGCTCGATCGCGGCTTCGTGATGACGCCCGTCGCTGCGGCCGTGGAACATGAAGCGCGAAAACTCGGTGGTGGAACTGCCCTGGCGCAACAGCAGTTTGTCGACCTGGACATCGCGGATGTCGAGTTGCAGCGGCAGGCGCAAGTCTTTTGGCAAAGTGAGCGGTCCGCTGCTGCTCGACGAAGACGAGCCGACACGCGCGTCGATCGTGCCGACATGCAGATAGTCGACCGCGAATCGCCACGGCTCGCGCGACAGCGCCCAGCGGCCGGCCACGCTGTCGACCTGAATATCGGTGCCGCTGCCGTCGAGGCTGCGCCAGCGCACCTGCCGCAACTCCACGCCGGTGGCGAGCGTGCCGCGCTCCAGCGTGCCGGTGAGCTTGCCGCCGAGCAGCTTGACCGCCGCCTGCCATGCGTACGCCGTGCCGCGCTCGGTCGTCAATGCGCCGTAGACCAGACCGAGCACCAGTGCCGCCAGCAACACCAGCACGACCACCAGCCACGCGAGCGTCTTCAGCAACGCCCGGCCGACACGACGCTTGCCCGGCGGTGTAGCGGAAGGCGGCTGCTCACCCGGCGGCTGGCCGCCCGGTGGCTGCGTGGGAGGTTGGACCGGCGGTTGGCCGGATACGTCCGTGGTCATGCGTCGATCATGTAAAAGCGGGTGTCCATCAGAAAGCGATGCCCAGGGTCAGATACGGCCGCCAGCTATTGTTGCGGATGCCATAGGCAATATCGACGTTGACCGGCCCGACCGGGCTGCGCCAGCGCGCACCGACGCCGACGCCGGGGAAGAACTCCTTTTCGCCCCAGGTGTCGGTGGCGGTGCCGATATCGAAGAACGCGGCCGCGCCCCAGTCGTGGTTGAACCAGTGTTGATATTCGGCCGCCGCCGTGACGAGATACTTGGTGGGCAGCACCGAGCCGTCGACGTCGTTACCGATGCTCTGATAGCCGTAGCCGCGCACCGAGTTCGAGCCGCCCGCGCGGAACAGCAGCGAAGCCGGCACGCCGCTCGAACTGCCGCTCGTGAACACGCCGCCGAGTTCGGCGCGCAGCAGCACGAGGTCTTCCTTGCCGATCGGCAGATACTGCTGGCCGCGCGCGTAGCCGCGAATAAAGGTCTGGTCGGTCAGCAGACCCTTCACCGCGAAGCCCGCCTCGACGTGAATCAGGTTGCCCTTGCGCGGAAACAATGGGTCGTCGGTATCGCGGCGGGTCCATGACCACGACGGCACCAGCGCGCGGCTGGTGGTCGGCGCACTGGCGTTCTGATCGAGCCGGTCCTGGTAGTAGAGGATCGAATAGTTGTAGTCGATGAATTGCGACGTGCGCGCTCGCTGCACGCCCGCTCGGATACTGTAGATGCGCGTGTCGGAAACGTCGGTGGTGGTGTAGGACGCGAGCACGCTATTGGTCCACGCGCGCGGTCCCGGCGGCATGGACAAGGTCACCTGACCGTATTGCTGGATCTGGTCGACGCGACCCTCGACGGTGAACGGCCACGCCTTGCCGAACGTGTTGAGATACGAATACGAGCCCTGTACCAGCGGACCGTTGTCCGTGGAATAGCCCACCCCGCCGCGAATGCTGTTGTACGGATATTCCGACACCTTCACGTGCACCGGCGTATTGACCGGCTTGTCGGGATCGCTGTCCGTGTCGATGGCGACGCTTGCGTAGTACGGCGTGTTCTGCAATTGCCGCTGCAATTCGGTGATGCGCTGCACGTCGTAGATATCGCCGGGCGAAATCGGATTGACATTGTCGACGATCTGTTCCGGGTAGCGCCGTGTGCCGGACACGTCGAGCTTGCCCATCGTGAAGGTCGGACCGCTGTCGTACGAGACCGTCAGTTTCGCCTCGTGCGTGCGCGGATCGACGCGGGCTTCGGAGTGGTAAATCTTCGCGCCGAGATAGCGGCGCGACTGCAGCGCCTTGAGCGAGGCGTTCTTCGCGTCGTCCCAGTCGCCCTGCGAAAACGGCTCGCCCTCGTGCAGCGAAAACGCGAAGCGCGCGGCATTTTCCTGCGCCGGGTCTTCGGTTAGCACCGGACCGCGAAACGACAATGAAATCGAACTGATGGTGGTTTGCGGACCGGGGTCGACGCTGACCGTGACTTGCCGGGTATCGTCGACTGTTTTGACGTCGGTTCGCACGACCGGAGAAAAATAGCCCTGCGTGGCGGCGAGATCGCGCACCTGCTGCGGCGTGGCGGTGATCAGAAACTCGAACTGGTCGCCGCTGATATCCGGACGCTTCGCGAAACGGGCAATATCCAGATGCGCTTCAAGCAGCTTGCGCAGCGAGCGCGGCGACGCCTCGATGTCGACCTTGTAGCTGGCGGCGGGTTTGGCCGCGTAAGCGTTCGCGGCGGCCAGCGTCAGCGAGACCATGCACATGGCCAGCCACGCGTGCAGCCAGCGCCGCAAGCACCGGACGGGCGCCGCGCGCATGGCGCGGCCACGCCCTGCACCGGCATTGCCGCGTCGCACTCGCGGCTTTTCGATCGCGCACCCCGCCAAACAGGACCTCCGGCCACGGTTGATGAATTCTTTCGCTCGGGCGCGCCGGGGCGGCCGAAGCTCGCTATTTGACCACATCGGCGCGACCAGGCGGACCTTGCAGACCAACGCCGACTGCCGGCCCGCACGGGCGCCTTTCTTCTCTCATGCATGGCAACTGAAAGACAGGCATCCGACGCCACGCGCCCGCCTTTGACGCGCTGCCGGGGCGCGGGTTCCAGCCGATTTCGCCGCACCTCGACAAAGCCTGTCGCCGTTTTTAGACCGGACGCGGCGCATGCGGTAAAATTATGGAATAGCGGCGAGGCCACGCGGAATTCCAGCCGGAATTCCCCGGCCGGCGCCAGTTCCCACACCACGGACGTCGAGCCATGTATCAATCGGACATCACCCAGTTCCTGAACCAGCTCAAGCAACAGAAGCCCAATCTGGAAGCCGAGCAACGCCGCGGCCGCGCGCTGCTGTGGGACAAACAGCCGATCGATCTCGAAGAGCGCGCCGAGCAGAAAGCCTCGCGCGTCGAGCAAACGCCTTACTCGTACTATCAGAACTTCTAAGCGCGTGAGTCACGCCGACGAGGCACAGGGCGCGACCCCGGCGCCTGCCGACGCAGCGCTCGCCGCGCCCACTACCGATTCGACGCCCGATACCGTCGACGGCATCGCGTTCGCGCGTCTGTATGGCGAGCCGCTTTTCAAGCTGCCCACCGACCTCTACATTCCGCCGGACGCGCTCGAAGTTTTCCTCGAAACCTTCGAAGGTCCGCTGGACCTGTTGCTGTACCTGATCCGCAAGCAGAACTTCAACGTGCTCGATATTCCGATGGCGGACGTCACGGTGCAGTATCTGGGTTACGTCGACCAGTTGCGCCAGACCAATCTCGAACTCGCCTCCGAATATCTGCTGATGGCCGCGATGCTGATCGAGATCAAGTCGCGCATGCTGTTGCCGGTCAAGAAAGCCGACAGCGGCGAAGAGGCCGAAGACCCGCGCGCGGAACTGGTGCGCCGCCTGCTCGAGTACGAGCAGATGAAGCTCGCCGCGCAGCGTATCGACCAGTTGCCGCAACTCGGCCGCGACTTCCTGCGCGCCGAGGTCTACATCGAGCAGAGCATCACGCCGCGCTTTCCCGACGTGAACAGCGAAGACCTGCGCTCCGCGTGGGCCGATGTGATCAAGCGCGCGAAGCTGGTGCAGCATCACAAGATTTCGCGCGAAGAACTGTCGGTGCGCGAGCACATGAGCACGATCCTGCGGCAACTGCAGAACGCGCGCTTCATGGAGTTCTCCGACCTCTTCGACACGAGCAAGGGCGTACCGGTCGTGGTGGTGAATTTCATCGCCATGCTGGAGTTGTGCCGCGAATCGCTGGTCGAGATCACCCAGGCCGAACCGTTCGCGCCCATCTACGTGCGGCTCGCCTACCTGCCGGCCTGATGGCGTACCAGTGCGCCGGCGTCGTGGCACCATGCGGCCGCAGTGCGAACGCAAGCCGGGCAGCAAACCAGGCCCCGCATGTTCCAGACATGGTGCATGCGCCTCGTTTCGGTGCGCCGCCCGCTCAAATCCACTACAATCCCGCGCTTCGAACCTGTCATCATCAGTGAGGCGACGGGCCGCGCAAATGCCTGACTATTTGCGCCAACCGGGTCTCGCGCGGCGCAAGGAAATCCCAGTCCAATCATGAAAGTCATCAGCTCGATCCATGAATTGCGCGACCAGTTGCGTGGCCAGAATCGCACCGCCTTCGTGCCGACCATGGGCAACCTGCACGAAGGCCATCTTTCGCTGATGCGTCTCGCGCGTCAGCACGGCGATCCGGTGGTGGCCAGCATCTTCGTGAACCGCCTGCAATTCGGCCCGAACGAAGACTTCGACAAATATCCGCGCACGATGGAAGCCGACATCGAGAAGCTGCAGAAAGAAGGCGTCTACGTGCTGTTCGCGCCCACGGAACGCGACCTGTACCCGGAACCGCAGGAATATCGCGTTCATCCGCCGCACGATCTCGGCGACATTCTCGAAGGCGAGTTCCGCCCCGGCTTCTTTCAGGGCGTGTGCACGGTGGTGATGAAGCTGATGTCCTGCGTGCAGCCGCGCGTTGCCGTGTTCGGCAAGAAGGACTATCAGCAGTTGATGATCGTGCGCCGCATGTGTCATCAGTTCGCGTTGCCCACCGACATCATCGCCGCCGAAACCGTGCGTGACGCCGACGGCCTCGCCCTCAGCTCGCGCAACCGCTATCTGCAGGCGGCCGAGCGCGCCGAAGCGCCGGTCCTCGCGGCCGAACTGAATCGCGTGCGCGAAGCCGTGCTCGGCGGCGAACGCGATTTCGCAAAACTCGAACAGGCCGCGATGGCGGCGCTCGCCGCGCGCGGCTGGCAGCCCGACTACATCGCCGTGCGCAAGCGCTCGAACCTGCTGCCGCCGGGCGCGCAGGATGCGAACGCGGAACTGGTCGTGCTGGCCGCGGCCAAGCTCGGCGCCACCCGCCTCATCGACAACCTCGAAATCTGACGTCCCGACAGTTCACGCCAGGACGCCGCACGGCATTAGAAGCACAAGGAATGGGTCATGCAACGCAATATGTTGAAGTCGAAGATTCACCGCGTCGCGGTGACGCACTGCGAACTGCACTACGAAGGTTCATGCGCGATCGACGAAGATCTGCTGGAAGCCGCGAACATTGTCGAAAATGAGCGGATCGACATCTGGAATATCAACAACGGCGAGCGTTTCTCCACCTACGCCATCAAGGGCGAACGCGGCAGCGGCATGATTTCGCTGAACGGTTCGGCCGCGCGCCGCGCGCAACTGGGCGACCTGGTGATCATCGCGGCGTTTGCGGTGGTGGACGAGGCGGAACTGAAGGCAGGCTGGAAGCCCGATCTGGTCTTCGTGGACGACAACAACAAAATCAAGGGCAGCCGCGATCACGTTCCGACGCAGAACTGGACCTGAGATCACCGCGCCTCTCCGGCGCCGATCTGACCTGCCCGCGGCGGGCGGCCTCGCCGCCTGCCTGCTTCACGCTTTCTTGCTGTTCTTCGCGCTGGCCCATTCGATAATCGGCTGCCACTGCTCCAGATCTTTCTCCACCCGGCTTTTCGCCACGTCCCACAGCGTCAGTCCGTGCGCCGCGACCTGTACGTAATTCTGCGTATCGCGCAGGAAACCCAGCACCGGCAGCTTCAGACTTTCCACGAAACGGTGCAGTTGCTCCGCCGAACGCGTGCGTGAATCCACTCGCATGCCCACCACGCCGACCTCGATCGCCCCTTTGCGCACCGCTTTTTCCTTGGCCAGACGCTCCAGAAAGTCTTGCGTAGCGAGAATATCGAACATGGACGGCTGCAGTGGGACGATCACCTTGTCGGCGAGATCCAGCGCGATATTGAGGCGATTGCCGTGCAAACCCGCCGGCGTGTCGATGACCGCGTGCTCCAGACCTTTCGGCGGCTTGACGGGCGTTTCGGGGTCGACTTCCCACGTTTCGATGGGCGGCAAGGTGTCGGGCCGAAGCGCCAGCCACGCGTGGGCGGACTGCTGCTTGTCCAGGTCGGCCAGCGCGACCCATTCGCCGGATGCCGCGAAATAGCCCGCCAGATTGGTCGACAGCGTGCTTTTGCCCACGCCGCCCTTCGGATTCGCCACCACGATTACCGTCATGAATTCTCCCGGGAAGAAGGCTGGCGCTGCCAGCCGGTTTGCCGCGATACGCTCGCGACCTGCGCGGACGGCGCCCGATCCGTGCCGGTTTCGGCGCCGCCTGCCGGTCCAGCCGTTGATAATATCGACAAATGCAGCAGGGCCGAAGCCCCCGAACGGCTAATGGCCTTTGCCGATCCCCGATTTTTCGACCAAGGACCCGATTCTGATGAGCAAACTTCGCGAGGAATACACCGTCGAGCGCCTGCACGAACGCCAGCAGGGCACCCTGCCCGGCCTGCTGGGCGTGCGTGTGCTGGAACTGGAGCAAGGCGTTCTGGTGGCCGAATTGACGGTGCGCAAAGAATTGCTGGCGCCCAACGGTTTTTTGCATGCCGCCACCGTGATCGGCCTCGCGGACACCGCCTGCGGCTATGCCTGCCTCGCCCATCTGCCGGAAACGGCACGCAATTTCACCACCGTCGAACTGAAGAGCAATTTCCTCGGCACCGCCACCGAAGGCACGATCCGCACGGTCGCCAAAGGCGTGCATCTGGGCCGCAGCACGCAGGTTTGGGACGCTACCGTGACCGATCCGAACGGCAAGACCATGGCGCTGTTCCGCTGCACGCAGATCGTCCTGTACTGAGCCGCGGCGGCCTGAACGCACGCCGTCAGCCGATCGCGGCAAACAGCTTGTGCAGATCGAGATGGGCCGCCAGCGTATCCGCCAGCCGGTCCAGCGACGCCTCGCGCAACGCCGGGTAGTCGATCGCCTCGGCGTCGCTCAGGCCGGCCCACGCGAGCAGCGCCGAACAGGCGGCGGGCGTATCGAACAGGCCGTGCACGTATGTGGCGAGAATCTGGCCGTCGGCGGAGCGCGCGCCGTCGGGATGCGCTGCGTTTTGCCCGGCTGCCGGATCCACGTCGCTCAGATGCAGCGCGGCGGCGTCGAGCGCCGGGCCTTCGGTCACGCCCATGTGAATCTCGTAGCCGGCCACGTCGGGCGAACCCGGCAACGCGAGATGGCCGCGCACGTTCTTCAGGGTCTTCTCGCGCGTCAGCACGGTCGAGTAATCGAGCCAGCCGAGTCCCGCGCTGGCGCCCGGCGCGCCTTCCACGCCGTGCGGGTCGGCCACCTCACGCCCGAGCATCTGCATGCCGCCGCAAATGCCGATCACGCGGCCGCCGTAGCGCAAATGACGTTGCAGGACCGCGTCCCAACCCTGCTCGCGCAGAAACGCCAGATCGCCGCGCACGTTCTTCGAACCGGGCAGGACGATCAGATCCGCGGCCGGCGGCGGCGTGCCGCTGCGCACGTAATGGAAATCGACTTGCGGATGCGCGCGCAGCGCATCGAAATCCGTGTGATTGCTGATGTGCGGCAACACCGGCACGACCACGCGCAACATGCGCTTCGCGTCGCCGGCGTGCGCCGCGCGCAATTCCGGCGGCAGCATGTCTTCGGCGTCGAGCGTGAGTCCGTGCAGATAAGGCACGACGCCGAGCACCGGCTTGCCGGTCCTGGCTTCGAGCCAGTCGAGCCCCGGCTTGAGCAGACCGATATCGCCGCGGAACCGGTTGATGATGAAGCCGCGCACCCGCGCCTGCTCGCTCGCCGACAAACAGGCCAGCGTGCCGGTCAGGTGCGCGAACACGCCGCCCCGATCGATATCGGCGACCAGCACGACGGGACAATCCACCGCTTCCGCGAAACCCATGTTGGCGATGTCGCGATCACGCAGATTGATCTCGGCGGGACTGCCCGCGCCTTCCACGAAGATCGTCTCGTAAGCCGCTTGCAGACGCGCATACGATTGCAGCACGGCTTCGAAGGCGACAGGCTTGTAGTCGTGATAAGCGCGCGCGTCGAGATTCATGCGCGCCTTGCCGTGGATGATGACCTGTGCGCCGCGGTCGCTGGTCGGCTTGAGCAGCACCGGGTTCAGATCGGTGTGCGCGGCAATGCCCGCCGCCACCGCCTGCAAAGCCTGCGCGCGGCCGATCTCGCCGCCGTCGACGGTCACCGCGCTGTTGAGCGCCATGTTCTGCGGCTTGAACGGCGCAACCCGAACGCCGGCACGACGCGCGAGCCGGCACAAGCCAGCGACCAGCGTGCTTTTGCCCGCGTCGGAGGTGGTGCCCTGGATCATCAGCGTGCCGCGCGGCACAGGTAAAGCGTCTTGCGGAGTCGAAGTGTTGGTCACGGAAGGCCGAGGGGTTTAAGCGCAACGCCGCATTATCCCATCGCGCCCGCGCGCGCTGCACGCCGGTACAATCACGCGATGATTTCCCGCGACCTCACTTTCGTTCTCGGCGGCGCCCGCTCGGGCAAGAGTCTGCACGCCGAGCAACTGGCGAATCAGAGCGCCCTGCCCGTCACTTACATCGCCACCGCGCGTCTCGCGAACGACGCCGAATTCAGCGAGCGCATCGCGCATCATCGCGCGCGCCGTCCGGCGCACTGGGGGCTGGTCGAGGCGCCCGTCGATCTCGCCGGCGCGCTCGAACAGAACGACGCGCCCGGACACTGTCTCCTGATCGACTGCCTGACCTTGTGGCTGGCCAATCTGCTGTGTCCGGCCGAAGGCGAGCCGCTGCCGGCCGACCAATACCAGGCGCGGCTCGACGCGTTCGAAACGGCACTCGCCAGCGCCCGGAGCAGGATCATCGTCGTGAGCAATGAAATCGGTCTGGGCGTGGTGCCGCTCGGCGCCGCCACGCGTCTTTACGTCGACGAACTCGGCCGGCTCAACCAGCGCATCGCGGCGTTGAGCACCCGCGCCACGATGATGGTCGCGGGCCTGCCGCTCGCGCTGAAAACCGCAGGCGCCGCGTGATGCTCTCGCTCCCTCTGCTCGTTACGCTCGCCACCGCCGGAGTCGCCGTCGACCGCTGGCTGGGCGAGCCGCGCACCGCGCATCCGCTGGTCGGCTTCGGCAAATGGGCGCTGCGCCTCGAAAAGCGCTACAACACGGGCCGCCGTCTGCGTCTGAAAGGACTGCTCGCGTGGGGGCTGGCCGTCCTGCCGCCCGTCCTGTTCGCGTGGCTGCTGGTGTCGATCCTGCCGTTCTACTGGGCGTGCGCCGTGCACGTCATGCTGCTGTGGTTCGCGCTCGGCGCGCGCAGTCTGCACGAACACATCGCGCCGATCGCGCAGGCGCTCGTGCAGCGCGACCTCGCCCAGGCGCGCACGCTCACCGCGCGCATCGTTTCGCGCGAGACCGCCGACGCCGACGAAGGCGCACTCTCGCGCGCCGCCGTGGAATCCGCGCTCGAAAACGGCAACGACGCGATCTTCGGCGCGCTGTTCTGGTTCGCGATCGCGGGCGGTCCCGGCGCACTCGGCTTTCGTCTGGCCAATACGCTCGACGCCATGTGGGGCTACCGCACGCAGCGCTATCTGCGTTTCGGCTGGGCCGCCGCGCGTCTGGACGACGTGCTCAACTGGATTCCGGCCCGCCTCACCGCGATGAGCTACGCGCTGCTCGGCGACACGCGCACCGCGCTGCGCTGCTGGCGCGAGCAGGCGCCGCGCTGGGACAGCCCGAACGCGGGACCGGTGATGTCGTCGGGCGCGGGCAGTCTGAATGTGTTGATCGGCGGACCGGCCGTCTATCACGGCACGCTCGAACATCGGCCGACGCTCGGCTTCGGTCACTCCGCGAAAGCCGCGCACGTGACGGCGGCGTTGGCGCTGGTCGAGCGCACGGTGATTCTCTGGCTGGCGGTGTTGATCGTGCTGGCGCTGCTGAGCGTGCCCTTCAATGTCTGACCATCCGTTCTCGCGTGACGAAGCGCAGTCCGGCGCCGTGGTCCACGGCGGCAACCTTCACGAAGCGGCGTCGCGTTACGGTATTCCGTACGGGGAGTGGCTCGATCTTTCCACCGGCATCAATCCGCACGGCTATCCGGTGCCGCCGGTTCCCGCCGATGCGTGGCGCCGGCTGCCCGACGAGGGCGACGGATTCGCCGCGTGCGCCGCGCGCTACTACGGCGCGCCAGACGTCGCGCACGTGCTGCCGGTAGCCGGCAGCCAGGCGGCGATTCGCGTCTTGCCCGCGCTGTTGCCGCGTGCCACCGTCGGCATCGCGCCGCTCACCTACAGCGAATATGCGCCTGCTTTCGAACGGGCCGGACATCGCGTCGTGCCGCTCGACATTCGTTGCGATGAATTGCCGGACGCGATCACTCACGTGGCCGTGGTGAATCCAAATAATCCGACCGCCGAGCACGTCAGCGCCGACACGCTGTTGCAATGGCACGCACAGTTGAGCGCGCGCGGCGGCAGTCTGCTGGTGGACGAAGCTTTCGCCGACGCGCTGCCCGGTGGCTCGCTCGCGGCTCACACGCATCGCGCGGGTCTGATCGTGCTGCGTTCGCCGGGCAAATTTTTTGGCCTGGCCGGTGTGCGGGCGGGCTTTGTCCTCGCCGCGCCCTCGCTGCTCGACTCATTGCGTCAAATGCTCGGCGCGTGGACCGTGAGCGGCCCCGCGCGTCACGCCGTCAAAGCCGCATTGGACGACACCGCATGGCAAGCGGACATGCGCTTGCGTCTCGACAGCGACAGCGCCCGCCTCGTCGGCTTGCTCAATGCGCACGGTCTGGTCACGCACAGCACCCCGCTCTTCGCCTGGACCCGCGACGCTCGCGCGCCGGCGCTTCACGATGCGCTGGCACGCCACGCCATCTGGACGCGACTGTTCGCGGCGTCCGGCAGCGTCCGCTTCGGCCTGCCCGCGAGTGAAGCGGAATGGACGCGCTTCGAAACGAGCCTGAACCTTTGCATGAACCATTCGCTGTGAATCTGACAACCCGACTCGCGCGCTGGGTGTACGCAGCCGCGCTGACCGCCGGCATGACGAGCCTCGCCCACGCCGCCATCACGGTCACCGACGACACCGGCGCGACCGTCACGCTCGCCGCGCCGGCTCAACGCGTCATCAGCCTCGCGCCGCACGTCACCGAATTGCTGTACGCGGCGGGCGGCGCCACGAAAATGGTCGGCGCCGTCAGCTATAGCGACTATCCGCCGGAAGCAAAACAGTTGCCGCGCGTGGGCGACAACAAGGCGCTGGACCTCGAACGCATCGTCGCGCTGAAGCCCGATCTGATCGTGGTATGGCGGCACGGCAATGCGCAGCGCCAGCTCGACCGTCTGCGCGAACTGCACGTGCCGCTGTTTTTCAGCGAGCCGCGGCGTCTCGACGACGTCGCCGTTTCGTTGACGAAACTCGGCGCGTTGCTCGGCACTTCCGCCACCGCCGACGCCGCCGCGACGCGTTATCGGCGGGACATCGCGGCCTTGCGCGCGCAGTATGCGAGCCGGCCGCCGGTCAGCGTGTTTTATCAGGTGTGGGATCAACCGCTGATGACGCTCAACGGCGAACATATGCTCAGCGACGTGATCGCGCTGTGCGGCGGACGCAACGTCTTCGCGTCGCTCGAACCGCTCGTGCCCACCGTCTCCACGGAAGCCGTGCTGGCGGCGAACCCCGAAGCCATCGTGACCGCCGCGCAAGGCGCGACGAAATCCGATACGGGTTTGCCGCAACTCGGCATGTGGCGCGCGTGGCCCGCTCTGAAGGCGGTCGCGAACGACAACCTGTTCGCGATCGACGGCGATCTGATCAATCGTCCCGCGCCGCGTCTCGCAGAAGGCGCGAAGCTGCTGTGCGAAGACCTCGAGGCCGCGCGTTCGCACAGGAAGCGCGGCGAGTGACACGCACGAGTGACGTCATGACACGCTGTTGCGTTCACGGCCGTATTCACCGCGCGCGCTCAGCTCAGGCATTCCATCTGACCAGCGACCACTGAGCGTTGTCTTCACTGCGGCGCAGCCAGACGATGCCCGCCATATCGATCGACCATCGCAGGCAGCGTTCGAGCGACACCTCCAGCGCGAGCGATCCGATCACGCGCATCACGCCCGCGTGCGTCACCACATAAGCCGGCGCCAGTTCGCGCGTCTGCGCAAATGCATCGAACCAGGTCCGCACACGTTCGACGAACTGCGCCACGCTCTCGCCGCCATGCGCACGCGCATGCTCGAAATTGGCGGCCCATTCGTCCAGTTGCGTACGGTCGATCTCGTCCCAGCGCTGCTGTTCCCAGTCGCCGAAATCCATTTCCTTCAGGCTGGCGTCCTGACTGACCGTGCAGCCGAAATTGTTCGCGAGGGCAACGGCGAAACTCGCGCAGCGCGTCAGCGGACTCGAGATCGCGACGCGCGGCGGCGGCACCTGCAAGGTGGCAAGTTTCAAAGCCAGTTTGCTTGCGCTCGCTTCCACGTCTTCCGCGAGCGCCACGTCGCTATTTCCGTAACACACGCCGGCGTCCAGCGCGACGGCAGGATGGCGAATCAGGACGATATCCATGCGAGCCCCACCATGTAGATGCTCAATTCAAAAATCTGTTGTGCGAAGCCGAGGCAGTCGCCGGTATAACCGCCAATGCGTCTGACGAAATAGCGGCCTGCGGCATAACGCAATACCATCAGCACAGCTAACGCCGTGCCCGCGAAGCGCCAGTCGGGCGACGCGAATCCATTCGGCCACAGCAGCCACGGCAATCCGGAGACGAGCGTGCAAACGAATGCGCGATTGCCCAGACGTTGAGCGACCGGCCGCGCCTTGCCTTCGGCGCGCACGTAGTCGAGCGTGACCAGATAGCTGATTGCTGCAGTACGACTCGCGGCATGCGCGGCAATCATCAGCGCCGCCGCGCGCGTGGGCGGCAACGCGGCGAGCATTTGCCATTTCAACGCAAGTGCGATTACGAGCGCAATAGCGCCGAACGCGCCGATGCGCGAGTCATGCATGATACGAAGCACATCTTCGCGCGTATAGGCGCCACCGAACGCATCGACGCAATCGGCGAGACCATCTTCGTGAAACGCTCCGGTGACGAGCAACGACGCCGCCATCGACAGCAACACCGCCACGCCCGCGGGAAACACATGCAAGGCCGCGAGATAAACGAGCGCGCTCAATCCGCCGATCAATAAACCGACGAGCGGAAAATAGCGCGCCGCCGCGTTCAGATAATGCGGTTCGAAGCCGACCCAGCGCGGCACCGGCACGCGCGTGAAATAGCCGAGCGCCGTGAAGAAATAGCGCAGTTCAGCAAGCGGATTCATGAATGGGCCGGGCGTGGGTTTCGGTATGAAGTTTCAGGCATCGCGATTCGCGACACCGGCCGATTCGAAGCTCGCCATCTCGTTGACGAACGCGGTGGCCGCGCGCAACAAGGGTACGGCGAGCGCCGCGCCGGTGCCTTCGCCGAGACGCATGTCGAGCGAGAGCAGCGGCAATGCGCCGAAGTAATCGAGCATGCGCCGATGCCCCGCTTCGTTCGACGCATGCGCGAACACACAGTAGTCGCGCACACTCGGCGCATAGGCGTCGGCCACCAGCAGTGCCGACGTGGCGATGAATCCGTCGACGAGAATCGTCATGCGCGCCTGCGCCGCGGCGAGATACGCGCCCGCCATCATGGCGATCTCGAAACCGCCGAACGTGGCGAGCGCATCGATGGCGTCGACCGTTTCAGGATGACGCGCGAGCGCCGACGCCAGCACGTTGCGTTTGTGCGCGAGTCCGGCGTTGTCGAGTCCGGTGCCGCGCCCCACGCATTCGTCGATCGGCACGCTGCACAGACGGCTCATCAGACACGCCGCCGCCGACGTATTGGCAATGCCCATTTCGCCGAAGCCGATCACGTTGGTGCCGAGCGCAGCGTGATGCTGCACGCGAGCGGCGCCCGCGCGCATCGCGGCCAAGGCTTCCTCGCGCGTCATGGCGGGTTCGTGCGCGAAGTTGCGCGTGCCGGCCGCGACCGGAATGTCGACGAGACCTGCGGTGGACGGCAAGGGCGTTGCAATGCCCGCGTTCACCACTTCGAGTTCGATGCCCGCGACGCGGCTCAATGCGTTGATCGCTGCGCCGCCGGCCAGAAAGTTGGCGACCATTTGCGCGGTGACGGCTTGCGGATAAGGACTCACGCCTTCGTTGGCAATGCCGTGGTCGCCGGCGAACACGATCATCGCCGGACGTGTCACGGCGGGACGCGTGCTGCGCTGGATCAGACCCATCTGTCGAGCCAGCGTTTCGAGCCGGCCGAGACTGCCGGGCGGCTTGGTCTTCGTATCGATGATGTGTTGCAGTTCGGCGCGCATGGACTGATCGAGCGGCTCGACTTCGGGCAATCCCGGCAAACGTGGCAGTGAAGTCATAAGGGGTCTGCGTAAAAAGAGTAAGTTGAGCTGACGGCGGACGACTAACGGTGCGGCGCGGGAATCAGCGCCTCGTGTTCGCCGTCGCGAATCAGGATCAATGGATAGCCGAATGCGCGGCTCGTGAGCGTGGGCGTCAGTACGTCGTGAACCGGGCCGGCATACGCGCCGCCTTCGCCGTCGAGCAGCAACGCGTGCGTGGCGAAGCGGCGCGCGAGATTCAGATCGTGACAGGAAAACAGCACCGTGCGCGCGGCTTGCTGCGTCCAGGCGACCAGCGCGTCGAGGCAGTCAATCTGATGATGCAGATCGAGATGCGAGAGCGGCTCGTCGAGCAGGAGCAACGAAGCGTCCTGACACATCACGCCGGCCAGCGCAACACGTTGACGTTCGCCGCCCGAGAGCGACAGCACGTCACGCGAGGCCAGAGCGGCGAGGCCGAGCAGATCCAGTGCGGCCTGCGCCGCGTCGCGATCCGCTTCGCGTTCCCAGCCCCAACCGTTCAGGTGCGGAAAGCGATTGAGTGTCACGATGTCGAGCACGCTCGCGCTAAATGCATCGTGCGCGCTTTGCGGCATCAACGCGCGGCGCCGTGCGAGCGGCAGCGCGGGCCAGTCGGCGAGACGCGTGCCGTCGAGTTCGACGTGTCCCGCCGACGGCGTGGAGAGTCCGGCGAGCGTCGAGATTAGCGTAGTCTTGCCCGCGCCGTTCGGACCCGCGATGCACCAGACTTCGCCCGCGTAAAAGGTGTGCGTGAAGGCGTCGAGCAAGGTCCGCGCGCCGGCGCGCAAGCTCAGACGCTGGACGCTCAGCGAAGCATCGGAAGCGGGACGCAATGCGGTCGATGCCTTCATGAGCGCCGCCTGCGCAGCAGCATCCACAAAAACACCGGCACGCCGACAATCGACGTAATGACGCCGACCGGCAGCTGCGCCGGCGCGATCACCGTGCGCGCGATCAGATCGGCGCCCATCACGGCCGCGCCGCCGCCGAGCGCGGCGGCCGGCAGCAGCATGCGCTGATCGTTGCCGAACGCGAGCCGCAGCATGTGCGGCACGACGAGACCGACGAAGCCGATCGTGCCCGCCGTGGTCACCGCCGCCGCCGCCGCGAGCGACGCCACCAGATACACGCGCAAACGCAGCGGCATCACCGCGACGCCGAGCGCCTGCGCGGCAGCATCGCCGCGCAGCAGCACGTTCAGTTGCGGCGCGCACGGCACGATGGCCACCAGCACCACGACGAGCGCTGCGAGCGCCGTCCAGGGCAACGCGCCGCCGTTCAGATCGCCGGTCAGCCAGAACAGCATGCCGCGCAAACGGCTATCGGGTGCGAGATTGAGCAGCAAGGTGATGAGCGCGCCCCAACCGGCGGCAATGACCGCGCCGGTCAGCAGCAAACGGGGCGACGTGTCCTGCGGTTCGCCGCGCCACAACTCGCGGCGCGCAAGACCGAGCACCAGCAGAATGGAAACGAAGGCGCCGGCGAACGCGCTGGCGTCGACGATCCACCAGGCGCAGCCCGCGATCATGGCGATCAACGCGAAGGTGGCCGCGCCGCCCGAGACGCCGAGCACATACGGTTCGGCCAGCGGATTGCGCAGCAGCACCTGGAGCAATGCGCCGGCCAACGCGAGCAAGGCGCCGCACGCGAAACCCGCTAATGCACGCGGCAAACGCAGATTGCGCACGATTTCAGCGGCGAGGTCCGAGGTGCCGTGTTGCGAAGGCAGCAACGCCGCGAGCACGCGCGACGGCGCGAGCGGCACACTGCCCAGCGCGAGCGACGCCATCAGCAACGCGAGCGCGATCACGCCGAGCGCGAGCCAGATCGTGGCCGCGCGTTTCGCGCTCATCGCGCGCAACGATGCGCCCGGCGAAACCGCCGGAACCGAAGCGCGGTTCAAGCGCGCGCCCTCAGCGGACGGCATGCGTTACTGCTGCTGCCAGCCGACCGTGACATAGGCACCGCGTCGCGGCGAGTTATACGAGTAGGCCGTTTCATAGTCCTTATTCAACAGGTTCTGGATTTGCGCCGTCACGTACCACGCTTTCGTGAAGTTGTAGCGCGCCGACAGATTCACGACACCGTATCCGCCCAGCTTGCCGCTGCTGTCTTCACGCGGTCCACTCACGATCCACTCGCCGCCGACGCGCCATCCGGCCAGGCTGCGATTCACCGCCAGCGATCCGAAACGCCGCGCGCGGCGCACGAGGTCGACGTCGTTGTCGAGATCGACCGGATTCTGCAGCGTGAGCGACGCGCGCACGTCCGTCTTACCGACGTGACCGCTCCACGATCCTTCGAGCCCCTGCACCTTCGCATGCCCGACGTTCTCGGCGACGTAGATGCCGGGCGTCACCTGCTGGTAGTCGATCAGATTCGAGTAGCGTGTCTGGAAAGCACTCAGCCGCATCACGCCCAACGCATTCGACGCGTACTGCAATGCTGCTTCGACCGAATGACTGCGCTCGGGCTGGATCGATGGATTGCCGCTGAACGGATAGTACAGATCGTCGAAGCTCGGCGCGCGGAACGAATCCGAATAGCTTGCGGTTGCCTTCCAGTGATTCGTGATGTCGAAACCGTAGCCGAGATAGTAACTGTTCGCTCCGCCGAAATCGGAATACTGATCGCGCCGAACGTTGGCCTGAATCTGGTTGCGTCCGAAGCGTCCCGTGTAGCCGACAAAGCCGGAATCCACGTGACGGTCTGGCGCGGCGAACGTGTCCGAGTCGAGCGTCTGATCGAGATGCTCGTAGCCCACCTGCAGTTTCTGCTGCGCGGCGAGCGCGAAATCGTTCTGCCATGTGTACTGGCGATTGTCGGTATCGAAGCGGCCGTTGTAGACGCCGTTGGTGTTCGACACGCTGCGATCGTCGCCTTCGGAGACGATGAAGTGCGTGGTCCACCAGTCGGTGAGCTTGCCGTTTGCGAACGCCGACACCTGGCGCACCTTGCTGGACAGATTGTTCAGATCGGTCGGCACGCCATACGCGTTGTCGTAGCTGTTGTTGCCGTTCGACTGGAAATACGTGACGCCTGCATCCCACTTCTCGCTGAACTTGTGACGCAGCGATGCACTGATGCTCTCGTTCAGATAGCCGTTCGCATTCGGATTCGCGCCCGGCGCTTCACGCGGATTCAGCGAGGAAAAGCCATCGTCTTTCGAGCGCGCGAGCGAGATGCTGAAGGTCGTGTTGCCGTCTTTGTCCAGCGCGCCGTTCACGCCCGCCTGCTGCGTTTGCGTGTGATAGCTGCCGTAGCCGAGCGAGAAATTGAAGCGCGGCGGATGATCGCCGCCGTCTTTCGTGAAGACCTGCACCACGCCGCCGATCGCGCCCGACCCGTATAACGCCGACACGTTGCCGTTGACCACTTCGACGTGATCGACCTGATCGAGCGGAATCTGCGCGAGTTGCGACGAACCGAGACTCACCGAATCGACACGTACGCCGTCGATCAGCACGAGCGACTGAGTCGACGACGCGCCGCGCAGAAACAGGCTGGTCGTGGAACCGGGACCACCCGTGCGGGATATCTGCGCGCCCGGTGCGAGTTGCAGCAGACCCGGCAGATCGGTAGCGGTGGTGTCGGCGATATCCTGCTGGTCGAACAGCGTGGTCTGTGGAATGGCGTCGGCAAGCGGTTGCGGACCGCGTTCAGCGGTGACCACGAGCGGCGACAGTACGACGGATGACTCAGCGACGGAAGACGCAGCGACCGACGCGGCCGCCGGTGCAGCGTCCGCTGCGGAAGACGACGGCGTAGCGGACGCATCAAGCGCGGCGGCCTGCGCATGCACGACGAGCGGCGTGCTCGCAAACGCGAGCATCGCCGCACGAGCGATGGGGGACAACATGGAGTGGTATTCCTGTGGATAGCGTGCGCGGCCCGCTTCCCCGCAGGCCGATGCGTAACGAGGCGCCCGCACTTTAACGTTTGCGCGGTGACGACACTCTCCCTCTGGCCGGTATCCGGGCTGGCGACACATCGATCCCGCCTTCCCACGCGTGACGCGCAGTGGCACACTCGCACGTTCAGCTTCGAACATGCGGTTGGAATCGACCTGCATGTGATGCGGTCGCTTACCGTTGCGGGGGCAGCGCAGGTTGGCGCGTTCGGCAGAAATGAACGGCGCGCCCTGCTTCCCGTTTAACTGCGCACACTATGAAAAGCGCGCGCGGGCACCAGAGAACGATCAGTTTATGAGCGCCCTCCCGACCCGTCAAGAATCGTCAAAACGTGTTCGTGCTGTTCTGTAAAACGCAGGTTATTGTCCGATGCATGAGTGGTTTTTCATCGTAAGGTCCATAAAATGCCTGCATAAAGCGATGTTGTTACGTCTCGAAACGAGACAATAGTCGGAACCTGCGATATTCCGCGCTAAAATGCGATGTCTTTAGAGGACGCAGCACATGCTCACCGAACTCGAATCACTTTCACAGAATATCGGCAAGCTGATCGCGATCAGCCAGCGGCACAACGAAGCGCGTCTCGCGCTCGAAGAGCAGCTTGCGCAATCGCGCGCCGAGGCCGAAGCCACGCGCACCGAACTCGCGTTGTTGCGCGAGGAGCGCGATGCGCTGCAAGCGGAACGCGACGCCCTGTCGGCAAAAATCGACGACGCCCAGGTGCGCCTGAATGCGATCATCGAGAAGCTGCCGCGCGCTCGCGCGCACAACGAGCCGGACAACCAGCTCGATCTGCTCGAGCCCGCGCAGCAGGAGCTCGCGCACGAGGTCAATGCCGATAGCGAAGCCACCCGCCACGGAGAAAATGCATGACCACCAAGCAGATCGAAGTATCGATTCTGGGCGTACCGTACCGGCTCGCCTGCTCGCCGGAAACCGAAGGCGCGCTGCTTGAAGCAGTGGCTCGCGTCGACGCGGAAATGTCGAAGATCCGTAACAACAGCAACGTGCGCGGCACGGATCGCATTGCTGTCATGGCTGCGCTGTCGCTGGCATCGGAACTGCTTAAGCTTCAATCGAGCGTGCGGCACGGAGAAGCATTTCCCGCTGAGGAAATCCGGCGTACAATGCATCAAATGAACGAACAACTGGGTACTGTGATTCAGCAGTACAGCATGCAGTAAGCGGTCTGCACTGAGTACCTAAACAGTTTCAAGCAACCTGTCCTGAGACAGGTTGCGAATTCAAGTGAGGTGCGTGAGCGAAGTCTCGGGCAAACGTTTGAGTTCAACAGGTCAAGCTTCCCTGCCTGGTTCGCCAAGGTCATATATTCCTTGAACCAATGCCATGTGCACGGTTGCGGAAATTTGTAGCACGGGTGTGCGCGTCACTCTGTCTGATGTACCCGAAGTGCTGCTAACTGCGACCAATTCTGAACCCCCGGTTCAGGATGCCGGCCTAGCGGCTAAGGCGGGGACCTTATTCAAAACGGCATCGGACTTCGGTTCGGTGCCGTTTTTCTTTTGGTGCTGCGTTCGGTGCTGCGTTCAGGTACCGCGTTCGGTGCTACGTTCAGGCGCCGCGTTTTTTCTGCGTTCTTTTGCTGTCGGGTTTTTAGCGTTGCGTTTTCAGGGACCTTCGCGGGAACATCAACCTCTCCACGTTCTATTCGATTCATGCGCTACTGGCTAATGAAGTCCGAACCGGACGAAGCAAGCATCGACCATCTCGCCCATGCACCGCACCGCACGTTGCCATGGACCGGCGTGCGCAACTATCAGGCGCGCAACTTCATGCGCGACGTGATGCAGGTCGGCGACGGCGTACTCTTCTATCATTCGAGTTGCCCCGAACCGGGCATCGCGGGTCTCGCCGAGGTGTCGTCCACCGCGTATCCGGACCCCACACAATTCGACAAGAAGAGTCCGTACTACGATCCGAAGTCGTCGCAGGAAACACCGCGCTGGCTGCTCGTCGACGTCGTATTCAAAAAGAAAATTCCGCTGATTCCGCTCACCGCTCTGCGTGAGCATGAAGAACTGAAGGACATGCGCGTGCTGGCCAAAGGCAACCGCCTGTCCATCACGCCGGTGACCGAAGCCGAATGGCGCTTTATCACGAAGCAGCTTGTCTGAGATCGAGGTAAGCGTCGAATCCGGGAACCAAGCGAAGGTTACAAGCGCCTAACGGACTCGCAAACGGGACTTGCAAGCGCCGTGCCATTGCGCGGCGCATGTCCTGTTCGTGCGCAACCGTTCAAGCAAAGGGTCCAACAATGAAAAACAACACCGCTCGTGCACTGGCGCTCGCTCTCGCGTGCGCTGCACCCGCCGCGCTCGCGCTGACGCCGGTCATGGCTCGCGCGCAAACCGTCACGCAGTATCAGCCTGCCGGCGTGCTGTCGCTGAATGCGCAGGCGAGCGCCGAGGTGCCGCAGGACGTGGTCGACATCACGCTGTTCTACGAGCAGGAAGCGAGCGATCCGTCGGCACTCACGTCCACGCTCAATCAGCGCGCAGACGCCGCGCTGCAAAAAGCCAAGGGCGTGAGCGGCGTCACGGCGCGCACCGGTTCGTTCTCGATCTATCCGTCCACGGATCGCGACGGCCGCATTTCCGCGTGGCGCGGCCGTACCGAGATCGTGCTGGAATCGCACGACTTCGCTGCGGCATCGAAGCTCGCCGGACAGATGGCATCGATCATGCAGGTCGGTAACGTGCAATTCTCGCTGTCGCCGGAAGCGCAACGCGCGGCCGAGCAGAAGCTCACCGGCGAAGCCATCAAATCGTTCCGCGACCAGGCGGCTTCGTCGGCGCAGGCGTTCGGTTACAGCAGCTATTCCATCCGCGAGGTAAACGTGGGCCACAACGGCGTCATGCCGCGTCCCATGATGATGATGAGCGCGCGCGCCATGGGCGCCGACGCAAAAGCCGCGCCGGTACCGCTCGAAGGCGGGACATCCACGGTCACCGTCAACGTGTCCGGCTCGGTGCAGATGAAGTAATCAGCGGAATCGAGCGGGACTACGCGCAAAAAAAACGCCACGGCATGCCGTGGCGTTTTTGCGTTTGTTGTACCGACGTGCGGTATGTCGTTCAGTTCACGCCCACGGCCTGCGCCGGTTCACGACGCGCGCGCCGATACGACCAGACCAGCATACCGATGCCCGCGAGAATCATCGGCAGCGAGAGCCATTGCCCCATCGAAAGACCCATGGCGAGCAAGCCGAGGAAGTCGTCGGGTTCGCGCGCGAATTCCACCGTGAAGCGCGCGAGGCCGTAGCCGATCAGGAAGACCGCGGAAATCGCGCCCATCGGCTTCGGTTTGCGCGAGAAGAAGAACAGCACGAAGAACAGCGCGACGCCTTCGAGCGCGATCTCGTACAACTCCGACGGATGACGCGGCAGCATGTGATATTGCGCGAACACTTCGTTCAGATGCCATTGCGCGGCAAGATCGGGATGCTTGCTGAGCCACACCGCGTCGTCCGGTGCGGCGCCCGGAAACAGCATCGCCCACGGCGCTGTCGGGTCGGTCACGCGGCCCCACAGTTCGCCGTTGATGAAGTTGCCGAGGCGCCCTGCCGCGAGCCCGGTCGGCACCATCGGCGCGACGAAATCGGTCACTTGCAGCCACGAGCGTTTGCGTTGATAGGCGAACAGCACCATCGCGAGCGTCACGCCGAGGAAGCCGCCGTGAAACGACATGCCGCCTTCCCACACCTTGAAGATGTCGAGCGGATGCGCGAAGTAAAAACTCGCCTTGTAGAACAGCACGTAGCCGAGGCGGCCGCCGAGAATCGTACCGAGCACGCCGTAGAACAGCATGTCGTCGATGTCCTTGGCGGTCCAGCCTTGCGCCGCGACATACGGCAAACGCAGGCGCAGACGGCCGACGACGATCGCCGCGATGAACGCGACGAGATACATCAGTCCATACCAGCGCACAGCGAGCGGCCCCAGATGAATGGCAATGGGGTCGAAATTCGGGTGAATGAGCATCGTGTTGTTATGGGCAGTTCAGGTTCAGAAGCGAAGACTTGCTTGCAGGTTAATGTGCGGTGCAGCGGTATGCGCGACGTAACGAAGCAAACCGGCGCGAGTGACGCGGCGACACTAGCCGCGCGCCCCCGCCGTTTGCGCTTCGACCGTGGCCGCATGCGCACGTGCGATGTCGATAAAGCCCGCCAGCACCGGACTCACCTCCGCCGTGCGCCAGACGAGCCCGGTTTCGATTGCCGGCACCGATTCCCGCAACGGACGATACACCACACCGGTGCGGCGCAGATTACGCAGCGATTGCGGCACCAGTGCGACACCCATGCCGGCGGACACGAGGCTCACGATCGTTTGCATCTGGATCGCCTCCTGTCCGACGCGGGGCGCGACACCCGCCACGCCGTAGCAATCCATAATGATGTCATAAAAGCCCGGCGCCAAACGTCTTGGGAAGATCACGAGCGGTTCGTCGGCGACTTCGCGCAGGCTGATCGGCGCATCGAGCCACTCGGGCAGCGCGCTGTCCGGCGCCGTCCCGCGGGCTTGCGCGCTGCCCTCGATGCGCGCCGCCATGTCGGTCGACATCGCGATCACCAGCGGCTCGCGAGCAAGCGGCAGCCACGATAGCTGGGTCAGGTGACGCGACGGCAGCGGCGCGATCACGAGGCCGGCGTCGATGCGCCCGGCAACGAGTTCGTCCACCTGGACGTCGCTGGTGGCCTCGGTCAGTTCGAGGCGCACCCGTGGGTAGCGCGCGCCGAAGTCGCGCAGCAGCAGCGGCAGCAGGCCGTAGTCCGCCGTGGACACGAAAGCGAGCGGCAGCACGCCCGCCTCGCCGCGCGCGAGACTTTGCGCCAGCGGCCGCAAACCTTCCGCCGCGGCCAGCAATCTTTGCACTTCCGGCAGCAGGTCGGCCCCCACGGGCGTCAGTTCGACCGAGCGCTTGGTGCGCGCGAACAGTTCGACTCCCAGCGTTTCTTCGAGCGCGCGGATGGCCTGCGAGAGCGGCGGCTGCGTCATGGACAGGCGCGCGGCGGCCCGCCCGAAGTGCTTTTCTTCGGCGACGGTGACGAAATAGCGCAACTGGCGCAGGTCGGGCGTGACGGGCAGCATGATTAATACATTTTACGACCTAATCGAGCCTGAATAATATATTGGACACGCGTTTGGCAAAACTGCATCCTTGCGCGACGCGCCCGACCTACACTGGACTGATGCAACCGGCGGCCCGTCGCCGGCCGTCCAGGACAGCACCCGCAAACCGCCCGATACTGACGTACCCAGGCACGGCTCAAAACAAAACAGACTGGAGTTCCCCATGGCATACAACCGTCGTTCGAAGAACATTACGCAGGGCGTGGCGCGCTCGCCGAACCGCTCGATGTACTACGCGCTCGGCTATGAAAAAGCCGACTTCGACAAGCCGATGATCGGCATCGCCAACGGCCACTCGAC
Source organism: Paraburkholderia sp. GAS199 (assembly GCF_050436585.1). Lineage (NCBI taxonomy): Bacteria > Pseudomonadati > Pseudomonadota > Betaproteobacteria > Burkholderiales > Burkholderiaceae > Paraburkholderia > Paraburkholderia sp. GAS199. The sequence continues at coordinate 215,767 of NZ_JBNDMM010000002.1, forward strand.
CATCACGCCCTGCAACGCCGGTCTGCAGCGTCTGGCCGACGCAGCCGTCGCCGCCGTCAAGGCGTCGGACGCGAATCCGCAGATTTTCGGCACGCCGACCATTTCGGACGGCATGTCGATGGGCACCGAAGGCATGAAGTACTCGCTGGTGTCGCGCGAAGTGATCGCCGACTGCGTCGAGACCTGCGTGCAAGGTCAGTGGATGGACGGCGTGATCGTGATCGGCGGCTGCGACAAGAACATGCCGGGCGGCATGATCGGCATGCTGCGCACCAACGTGCCGAGCATCTACGTCTATGGCGGCACGATCCGTCCGGGTAACTGGAAAGGCGTCGATCTGACCATCGTGTCGTCGTTCGAAGCGGTGGGCGAATTCACGGCCGGCCGGATGTCGCAGGAAGATTTCGAAGGGGTCGAGAAGAACGCATGCCCGTCCACGGGCTCGTGCGGCGGCATGTACACCGCCAACACCATGAGCTCGTCGTTCGAAGCGCTGGGCATGTCGCTGTTTTACTCGTCGACGATGGCCAATCCGGATCAGGAGAAGGTCGACTCGGCGGCCGAATCGGCGCGCGTGCTGGTCGAAGCGGTCAAGAAGGATCTGAAGCCGCGCGACATCGTCACGCGCAAGTCGATCGAAAACGCCGTGGCCGTGTTGATGGCCACCGGCGGCTCGACCAACGCCGTGCTGCACTTTCTCGCCATCGCGCACGCGGCCGAAGTGGAGTGGACCATCGAAGACTTCGAGCGCATGCGCAAGAAAGTGCCGGTGATCTGCAACCTGAAGCCGTCGGGCCAGTTCGTGGCGACCGACCTGCACAAGGCCGGCGGCATTCCGCAAGTCATGAAGATCCTGCTCGACGCGGGCATGCTGCACGGCGATTGCATCACCATCACCGGCAAGACGATCGCGGAAGAACTGAAGGACGTGCCGAGCAAGCCGCGCGCGGACCAGCAGGTGATTTTCCCGATCGACAAGGCGCTGTACAAGGAAGGCCACCTGGCCATCCTGAAGGGCAATCTGGCGGAAGACGGCGCGGTGGCCAAGATCACCGGCCTGAAGAACCCGGTGATCACCGGGCCTGCCCGCGTATTCGACGACGAGCAAAGCGCGCTCGAAGCGATTCTCGCCGACCGGATCACCGCCGGCGACGTCGTGGTGCTGCGCTATCTCGGACCGAAGGGCGGTCCGGGCATGCCGGAAATGCTCGCGCCGACGTCTGCGATCATCGGCAAGGGGCTCGGCGAAAGCGTCGGCCTCATCACCGATGGCCGCTTCTCCGGCGGCACGTGGGGCATGGTGGTGGGTCACGTCGCGCCGGAAGCCTTCGCGGGCGGCACGATCGCGCTCGTGCACGAAGGCGACTCGATCACCATCGACGCACACCAGCTGCTGCTGCAACTGAATGTCGACGATGCCGAGTTGCAACGCCGACGCGCCGCGTGGCAACAGCCGAAGCCGCGCTACACGCGTGGCGTGCTGGCCAAGTATTCGGCGCTGGCGCTGCCGGCGAACAAGGGCGCGGTGTCGGGCTGAACGCGGACCGGGTGTTGTGCGTCGTGCGTCGGATTGATCGAACCTGATCGAGCCGGCGCGAGGCGCGTCGAACTACGTAAAAGCGCTAAGGGGCGTACGGGAAACCGTGCGCCCCTTTCCTTTTATAATGCGTGCACCACGAGTCGGGCATTCGAACCGACGGAGACCATAATGAAATCAATGTCGTACGCAGCGCGTGTTGCGATGGCTGTGCTCGGCGCCGCGATGTGCGCCGGCAGCCCCGCCGCGCATGCCGAAGCGGCGGCCGGCCTCGCGCTCGCCCAGCAGCAGAATTGTATGAGTTGTCATTCGGTCACGCGCCCGTTCATGGGACCGGCGCTGCATGACGTCGCAGCAAAATATGCCGCGCGCGAAGATGCCGCCACCTATCTCAAGCACAAGATTCTGGATGGCAGCACGGGCATCTGGGGCATGGTGCCAATGCCCGCCAACACCCAACTCACGCCCGACCAGGCGAGCGCGCTGGCAAGCTGGATCCTGACGCTCAAGTAACGGTCCGGGCAACGCCCAAATGCGCGGATACGCCGATAGCGCCGCGTGTGTCGCGGCGTCAGGCTGTCTCGCTCAATGACCCGCGCGGCGCGCGATCTCTTCCGCCACCGCTTCCCGCACCCATCCGGTCATTTCCGTTTCCAACGCCAGCGCCACTTCACGCGTGATCTGGTTCACGAGCCACGCCGAGTGCTCCTGCAAGGCTTCGCGACAGCGTGCCTCTACGATGCCGCGCCCTTCCCCGGTCAGAAACCCGGCAAAGCGGCCACGCAGACGTTCGGCGATGACATCGGCGTCGAGGTCGGCATGCGCGTGCGCCTGCGCTTCGTATTCGATATCCGGCGGCACGATGGCGCCCGCTTCGGGCGGCGCGGCCGGCTCGGCGCGATCGAACACGCCGGCGGACGTCGCCAGCTCCGCGTGCTGGACCTGCTCGTGCGCATGGCGCGGCTCGGCGTGAGCATGTGGGCGAGCGCGTTTCTTCGCATGACCGTGCTCGCCGGCGTGAGCCGGTGGCGTATGGGCAGGTGTGGAAGGGGAGACGGTCTCGACCTGGGCGGGCAAGGGCTCCGCCGCGAGAAACGGCTCCGGCGACTGCGACGGTGCGGGCGCGAAAACCGGTTCTGTCGATTCCGCCAATGGGCCGGCGCCGTGTACCGGCGCGGCGTCCGAGTCGCCCGGCTGGGCGGGTTGACGCGCCTGCGCGGCGTTGCCCGGTACGAGAATCTCGTGCAGGACCGGGATCGAGTTGTCGTGGGGATCGGACACGTGCACTCTCCGTGTTTGAGTCGAAGCAGGACAGGCAGAACGGGCGCGGACTGCCCCGACAGGGTGGAACGTAAGACGAAGCGCGGCGCGGCCTCGCGCGCCAAAAGCGTCAGCCGCCCTGCTTGTAGTTGTTCAAAGCATAGCCGCGATCGCGATAGAAGCGATAGCGTTCGCGACCCGCCGCGAGTTCCTCGTGTGCGTTACCGACCACTTCGAGCAATCTTTCGAAGCGCGCGAATTGCGCCGGCACGCTCGCGCCGAGGTTGAGCAGCACCTGATAATGCGGTACGTCGTCGAGCTTCGAGGCCAGCACGATCGGCGTTTGCGCGGCGAGCGGCGTGCCCGCCATGCAATGCGGCACGAAATCGAGCGGTGAAAAGGTCCACAGCTGTTCGTCGAAGACCCGCAAGCGCTCGGGTTCCGCCAGCACGATAGTGGGCTGGCCCGCCTGATACGCCTTGCGGATCAGGCGGCACGCATACAGCAGCGAATCGCCGACGTTCGAGTGAAAATCGATTCTCGTCATCGGCGATCCTGGCTCACAGCCGCTTTACTGCAATGCGTCATTATGCGCCGCGGCCGTCAGCGGCCCTATCGATCAAGAACTGCGCGAGCAGCGGCACCGGACGACCGGTCGCGCCCTTCGCCGCGCCGCTCTTCCAGGCCGTACCGGCGATGTCCAGATGCGCCCACGGGTACGCTTCGGTGAAACGCGACAGGAAGCACGCCGCCGTCACGCTGCCCGCCGGACGGCCGCCGATGTTGGCGAGGTCGGCGAAATTCGACTTGAGCTGATCCTGATACTCGTCGTCGAGCGGCATGCGCCATGCCGGATCGGACGCTTCGCGCGAGGCGTCGAGCAACTCGCCCGCGAGCGCGTCGTCTTTCGAAAACAGGCCGCTGTTGTGATGACCGAGCGCGATGATGCAAGCGCCCGTTAGCGTGGCGATGTCGATCACGGCGGCCGGCTTGAAGCGCTCGGCGTAGGTGAGCGCGTCGCACAGGATCAGACGGCCTTCGGCGTCCGTGTTCAGCACTTCGATCGTGAGGCCCTTCATGCTGGTCACGATGTCGCCCGGCTTGGTGGCCGTAGCCGACGGCATGTTTTCGACCGCCGGAATGATGCCGACCACGTTGATCTTCAGGCCCATTTCCGCGACCGCGCGCAACGTGCCCAGCACCGAACCGGCACCGCACATGTCGTACTTCATCTCGTCCATGCCCTCGCCCGGCTTGAGCGAGATGCCGCCGGTGTCGAACGTCACGCCCTTGCCGACCAGCACGACCGGAGCCGCCTTCGCCGCGCCGCCCTGATACTGCAGCACGATGAATTGCGCAGGCTCGACCGAACCGGCCGTGACCGACAGGAACGAACCCATCTTGAGCGCTTCGCATTGCTTCTCGCCGAGCACTTCGACCTTCAGCTTCCAGTCTTTGGCGAGTTTCTTGGCGGTGGTGGCGAGGTAAGTGGGCGTGCAGACGTTGCTCGGCAGATTGCCGAGGTCGCGCGTCAGATCCATGCCGTTGGCCAGCGCGGCGCCCTGCTTCGCAGCCAGCTTGGCGGCCTTCTCGTCGCCGGTGTTGACGCTGAAGACGATGCGCTTCAACGCGCGCGCCGAGGTGTCCGGCTTGCTCTTCATCTGCGTAAACTTGTAGGTCAGCTCGCGCAGGGCGAGGATCGCGGCGCGCACGCCCCAATCGGCCGAGCGGTCCTGAACCGGCAATTGCGCGAGCGTGAAGGTGACCTGCACGACCTTGGTGGGAAGCAGCGCGCGCCACGCGGCGCGCACGGCGTCGCCATAGGCTTTCTGGCTGAAAGCGTCCTGCTTGCCGAGGCCGACCAGCAGCACGCGCGAAGCGCCGATACCGGAGACTTCGTGCAGGAACAGCGTCGTGCCGGCCTTGCCGTCCATGTCGCCGGCCTTGATGATGCGGGTCAGCAGGCCACGCGTTGCCTCGTCGATCTCAAGCGCGGCGCCCGAAAGCGTTTGCGACTCGAAGACACCGATTACGATGCAGTCCGATTTCCCGGTCAGGAAACCGTTTGACGAGCCTTTGGTCCAATCACAGGCTTTTATGCTAAAGTCCATCGCGCTTGTCCTCGGATAAAATCTGGGCTTAGGATGAAAGCCGCAATTATCCGCTATTTTTCCCGCGGCGGCTGCACCGGAGGCGTGACGGGATCCAATCCGCGCGCCACCGAGAGCGCCCCCTCTCATCATCAATAATGATCTTCGAACGCTCCCTCCAGCGCGAGCTCGCGTATACGGCTGGTGCCGTGTTCATGGTTCTCCTCACGCTCGTGCTGACGACGATGATGATCCGTATCGTCGGCTTCGCGGCCTCGGGCGAGATCGACCCGCGCGATGTGCTGGTCCTGATCGGGCTGACCGTGATCGGCTACCTCGCCATCATGCTTGTCGCGACCCTCTTCGTGTCGATCCTGTTCGTCCTGACCCGCTGGTACAAAGACTCCGAGATGGTCGTGTGGCTGGCCTCGGGTGTCAGTTTGACCCGCTTCATCAAGCCGATCGGTATTTTCGCCACGCCCATCATCATCCTGATCATGTTCTTCGTGTTCGTCGGCTGGCCGTGGTCGAACCAGCAGAGCAAGCTGATCCGCGCGCGCTTCCAGCAGCGTGACGAGGTCTCGCTGCTCGCGCCGGGCCAGTTCCGCGAATCGGCCACGAGCCATCGCGTGTTCTTCATCGAGAAGATGTCGCCCGATCAGGGGCACGTCGAAAACGTGTTCGTGACCAGCACCGAAAACGGCAAGGTCAACGTCGTGGTGTCGAAGAACGGTCATACGGAAACGCACAAGAACGGGGACCGCTTCGTCGTGCTCGAAAACGGCCGTCGCTATGACGGCGAGCCGGGTCATCCCGATTTCCGCATCATGGAATTCGAACGCTATGGTGTGAAGATCCAGAGCCAGCCGGTGGTCAACACCCCCACCACCACCGGTACGCCCACGCTCACTCTGCTGCGCAATCCCACGCGCGACAACCTCGCGGAATTCGCGTGGCGCGCCGGCTTGCCGCTCATCGCGCTTAACCTGATGCTGCTCGCCATTCCGCTTGCGCACCAGAATCCGCGCCGCAGCCGCACCATCAATCTCGTGATGGCCGTTCTGATCTATCTGACGTACTCGAATCTGCTGAACGTGGTGCAGTCGTGGATCGAGCAGGGCAAGATGTCGTTCGGCGTTGGACTCGTGGGCCTGCACATCGTCGTGGCCGTGATCGTCGCGTTTATTTTCTGGCTACGCGTGCGCAACCGGCCGCTCTTTACGCGAGCCACTTTCAGCCGTTCGCAGGGAGCCTGATCGATGCGCATCTATGAAAAGTATTTTGCGCGTCAGGTCTACCTCACGTTCGTCTTCATTCTGTTCGCGTTTTCGGGCCTGTTCTTTTTCTTCGACCTGATCAACGAACTGAATTCCGTCGGACACGGCGGCTACAAGTTCCAGTACGCGGTGCTGCGCGTCGCGTTGCAAACGCCGTCGCGTTTCTACGAAATCATCCCGGTCGCCGCGCTGATCAGCGCGATCTACGTGTTCGCGCAGATGGCCGCGAACTCCGAGTACACGATTTTCCGCGTGTCCGGTCTCGCCACGAATCAGGCGCTGCGCTCGCTGCTGAAGATCGGCATTCCGCTGGTGTTCCTCACGTATCTGATCGGCGAAGTGGTCGGTCCGTACACCGATCAACTCTCCGAACGCGTGCGGCTCGAAGCGCTGGGGTCGTCGGTGTCGAGCAACTTCGAATCGGGCGTGTGGGTGAAAGACACGCTCACCGCGCGCGCGGACGGCGAGCAGGTCACGCGCTTCGTGAACGTCGGCGAACTGAAGCCGGACGCCACCATCAGTAACGTGCGGATTTACGAGTTCGATTCGAAGTTCCGGTTGGCGAACGTGCGCATCGCGAAGAGCGGCAAGTATCAGCCGCCGGGCCACTGGCAACTCACCGGTGTCACCGACACGCAGCTGATCGACGTGCCGCCGCCTCCGGGCACGCCCGCCGACGCGCTCGATCCGGTGTATCGCGCAAAGCAGGTCACCTTGCCCGAGTATTCGCTGCGCTCCGAACTGACGCCGCAGATTCTGTCGGTGCTGCTGGTGTCGCCGGACCGGATGTCGATGTTCAATCTGTTCCGCTACATCCAGCATCTGACCGAGAATCATCAGGACACGCAGCGCTATGAAATCGCGCTATGGCGCAAGCTGCTCTACCCGTTCGCGGTGTTCGTGATGCTGGTGCTGTCGCTGCCGTTCGCGTATCTGCACACGCGCGCGGGTGTGGTCGGCGTGAAGGTCTTTGGCGGCATCATGCTGGGCATGAGCTTCCAGTTGTTCAACACCTTGTTCTCACACATCGGCACGCTGAACACGTGGCCCGCGCCCTTGACCGCAGCTACACCTGGTCTCGTGTATCTGGTGCTGGGACTGGTCGGACTGAAGTGGGTCGATCGCCATTAGGAGCCTCGTGATGGCTGCGCATGGGATGGTGCTATTCGGACACGGCGCACGCGATGTGCGCTGGCGCGAGCCCTTCGAGCGGCTCGCCGACAAGCTGCGGGTCGCCCGCAGTTCCGATCCCGACGCCGGGCCGGTCGAACTGGCATTCCTGGAACTGATGGAGCCGGATTTGCCGACGGCCATTGCGCGCCTGGTCGCCGACGGCTGTTCTCTCGTTACGGTCGTGCCGGTGTTTTTTGGCCAGGGTGGTCATATCCGGCGCGATCTGCCCGCTGTCGTGGAGCGGTGTCGGGAGACGTTTCCTGCTGTTGAGATTCGGTGTGCCGTAGCGGTTGGCGAAGATGACGGCGTGCTTGATGCGGTGGTTTTTTATTGCCTTCGGCAGGGTTGATGTTTTGCCTGCGCCGCGGTTTTATCTGCTGTTTGCCTACGGTGGCGGTGCTTATTTTCTTATCGGTTTATTAGTGTTGCCCCTGTGCGGGGCGGCACTTACTTTCTTTGCCGCGGCAAAGAAAGGTAAGCAAAGAAAGCCGCTTTGAACCGCCAATGCTATTCGTTATCGGTGGCGCTTCTCTGCGGCGGTGGCCCCGGAGCGTCCGACGCGTCGCGCGCTCCGCGTGAGTGACAAGGCCGTCATCAGTTCCGGCGGCGCTTCGCGCGCCGAGCGGCACATAAAGGGAAACCGAAGGTTTCCGTTGAGCGTTTCGCCGAGGCGAAGCCGATGGCTGGCACAGCGAAAAACGAAGTGAGTGGTTTGGTGAAGTACCGCTCCGGCGCGCGCAGCGTCGCCGGAACGGATGACTGCTGTACCACTACGAATAACGATCCACGGTCGGCCCTATCGGCTGCCACTCCGCGTGGTTATGAGAGGTGCCCGCTTAGGGTTAGCGGTGTGAGCGGCTTTCTTTGCTTAGCTTTCTTTGCCGCGGCAAAGAAAGTAAGTGCCGCCCCGCACAGGGGCAACACCAATAAACCACTAAGAACAGAAACGAAACGCAGCCGCCGTAGGCAAACAACAAAAAAACCAGCCCACCGGCTCCAAACTAAGCCGCCACTAAAACCCGCTCCAAAACCCCCTGCCGGACGGCAAAAGCCTCCCCGATCATCAGCAGGCTCGGCTGCGAAGCATCCACCCACCGCTGCGCGTCGCCCGCGGCGAGTTCATCGAGTGTCAGTGTGAGGATCCGCTCCCGCTCGGTGCTGCACGCTTCGACGATCGCCACCGGCGTAGAAGCCGAACGCCCGGCGTCGATCAACTGCTGCGCGATCTCCACGCCGCTATCGCGTCCCATGTAAAACACGAGCGAATCCGCGTTCACCTGCTCGCGAATTTCGTCTGAGCCCGGCGCACGGCTGAAGGTGGCCAACGCCACGCTGCGCGATACGCCGCGCAAAGTCAGAGACCGCTTGAGCGATGCCGCGCTCGCCAACGCGGCGGTAATGCCCGGCACGACTTCGTATTCGATGCCGGCGGCTTCCAGCGCGCGCATCTCTTCGTCGGCACGGCCGAACAGCATCGGGTCGCCGCCCTTCAGACGCACCACCACGCCATGCTCCAGAGCGGCATCGACGATCTGCTTGTTGATGAACTGCTGCGCGGTCGACAACTGCCCGCAACGCTTGCCGACAGCAATCCGCCGCGCGTGAGCGGGCGCGTAGTCGAGCATCGCGGGCTCGACCAGCGCATCGTGCAGCACGACGTCGGCCGACGCCAGCAGCCGCGCGCCGCGAACCGTGATGAGGTCCGCAGCACCTGGTCCTGCGCCGATCAGATATACCTTACCCATTTGCATCAACCTGTTTGCAGCCCATTTGCAGCCCGATCACCATCCTGGTCGGGCAAGCGCGCCGCCTTGCGCGGCGGCGCCCCTGTCCGCTTACGCCGAAAACGCCCGGATCATGCCGGCCGCGACGGTGTGGTGCGTGGCTTCGTCGATCAGCACGAATGCGCCCGTACCCGGATGCGTATCGTAGACGTCGCACACCAGCGGCTTTTGCAGCGTCAACGCAACGCGGCCGATGTCGTTCATCGCGAGTTCCTTGCGATCGGTCGCTTGCGACAGCGTGTGCACGTCGAGCACTTCCTTGATCGCACCGATGCGCGCGAACACCGTGTTGGTGGTCTGCTTCAACAGATACTTGCGTTGCGTGGACAGCGGCGTGTCGTCGAACCAGCACAGGTCGGCTTCGAGTTTCTTCGCCGGTTCCGGCGCCGCTTCGCGCAGCACGAAGGTGTCGCCGCGCGACACGTCCACGTCTTCCGTCAAACGGATCGTGACGGTCTGGCCGGCAAACGCGCGGTCGACTGCCGCCGTGCCGCCCACCACCGGCGCAATGATCTCGGCCACCGTCGCTTCGCGGTTCGCGGGCAGCACGGTGATCGTGTCGCCCACTTTCACTTCACCCGCTTCGACACGGCCCATGTAGCCGCGGAAATCGTCGGCCTGGCTGCCGTCCTGACGCGCAACCCACTGCACCGGGAAACGCAGCGCCTGACCCGTCGGAATGTCCACCGGCAGCGCTTCGAGCAAATCGAGCAGCGGCTCGCCCGCATACCACGGCATGCTCTCGCTGGCCGTCACGATGTTGTCGCCCTTCAGCGCCGACACCGGCACGAAGCGCACGTCTTCCAGACCGAGCTGACGCGCGAGTTCGACATACGCATCGCGGATTTCGTTGAAGCGCGTCTCGCTATAGTCGACCAGATCCATCTTGTTGATCGCGACGATGGCGTGCTGCAGACCAAGCAGCTTGACCAGCGCGCTATGACGCTTGGTTTGCGGCAGCAGTTGCGCGACGCCGTCGACGAAGGTGACGCGCGTGGCGTCGACCAGGATGATCGCCGCGTGCGCGGTCGATGCGCCCGTGACCATGTTGCGCGTGTACTGCTCGTGGCCCGGCGTATCGGCAATGATGAACTTGCGCTTGGCGGTGGCGAAGTAGCGGTACGCGACGTCGATGGTGATGCCTTGCTCACGCTCGGCTTCGAGGCCGTCGGTCAGCAGCGAGAGATCGATTTCGTCGCCCACGGTGCGCTTGTTCTTCGCGCGCGAAAGCGCCGACAACTGGTCGCTCAGCACGGCCTTGCTGTCGTACAGCAGGCGGCCGATCAACGTGCTCTTGCCGTCGTCCACGCTACCTGCGGTGATGAAACGCAACACGCCGAGGTCTTCCGGTTGATGAATACTCATGATTGTCTTGCCCAGTTCGTGTGCTTAGAAATAACCCTGCTTCTTGCGCTGTTCCATCGCGGCTTCGGAGACCTGATCGTCCATCCGGGTCGCGCCGCGCTCCGTGATTTCGGTCACGGCCGTCTCGGCGATGATCTTCTCGAGATCGTCCGCGTCGCTTTCCACCGGGCACGTGCAGCTGATGTCGCCGACGGTGCGAAAACGCACGAGCGCGGTTTCGCTGGTTTCGCCTTCACGCATCGGCGTGAGCGGCGTGACTGGCACGAGCAGGCCGTTACGGCGCACGATTTCGCGTTGATGCGCGTAATAGATCGACGGCAGTTCGAGCTGTTCGCGAGCGATGTATTGCCACACGTCGAGTTCGGTCCAGTTCGAAATCGGGAACACGCGCAGATGTTCGCCGTTGTGCAGACGCGCGTTGTACAGGCTCCACAGTTCCGGGCGTTGCGCCTTCGGGTCCCACTGGCCGAACTCGTCGCGGAACGAGAAGATGCGTTCTTTCGCACGGGCTTTTTCTTCGTCGCGGCGCGCACCGCCGATCAACGCGGTGTACTCGTGCTCGGCAATCGTTTCGAGCAGGGTCACGGCTTGCGCGGCGTTACGCGAGTCCGTCTCGCGACGCAGGCGCACCGTACCGCGCTTGATCGACTCTTCCACGTGACCCACCACCAGCTCGGCGCCGATCTCTTTCGCGCGGCGATCGCGGAAGTCGATCACTTCGTCGTAGTTGTGGCCGGTGTCGATGTGAACGAGCGGGAACGGCAGCACGGTCTTGCGATTGGCGCCGATGCCGAACGCCTTCAACGCGAGGTGCAGCACCACGACCGAGTCCTTGCCGCCCGAAAACAGCAGCGCGGGCTTGCTGCATTCGGCGACCAGTTCGCGCAGGATGTGAATCGACTCGGCTTCGAGCCAATCGAGATGATCCATCCGGTTCGCCGTGTTGGCGAGCGGTGCATTGACAGTGGAATCGAGCGTGGTGCTCATGTTTGGGTCCTTCGTTGGTTCGCGCCGCGAGCGGTTGTCCGCGGCGCAAAGTATTCAAGTCGGTATATGCGGCGTCCGGTCCCTAAAGCAAGCAACCGGACTGCCGGAATTGCTTCAGGCCGAAGCGCTTTCGCCTTTGGCGCTGAACGGAATCGGCGTAATGGTGGCGACGTGCAGTCCGCATTCCTTCGTATCGCGCGACTCCCACCACCAGCGCCCTGCCCGGCTGTCTTCACCGGGACGGATCGCTCGCGTGCAGGGTTCGCAGCCGATGCTCGGATAACCGCGAGCATGCAGCGGATTGACCGGCACATCGAATGCCTTCAGGTAGTCCCACACTTCGGCTTCGGTCCAGTCCGTCAGCGGATTGAACTTGGCGATATTGCGCGCCGCGTCGTGCTCTTCCGCATGCAGTTCGGCACGGGTGACCGATTGCTCGCGGCGTTGGCCCGTCACCCAGGCGCTGACATTCGACAACGCGCGGTTCAGCGGTTCGACCTTGCGGATTTCGCAGCAGCGCTTGCGCAGATCGACGCTTTCATAGAACGCGTTCGCACCGTGCGCGCCGACATACTCTTCGACCGCGGCCGCTTGCGGATGAAACTGTTCGATGTCGTAGCCGTAGCGTTCCTTCACGCGATCGAGCATGCCGAGCGTTTCCGCGTGCAGACGTCCCGTGTTCAGCGAGAAGATGCCGATCTTCACGCCGCGCGAAAGGATCGCGTGGGTGAGCAGCATGTCTTCGGCAGCGAGGCTGCTGGCAAGCTTCACGTGTTCGTGGCGCGCGGCGATCGAATCGAGCAGCGCATCGAGGCGCTCGACCTTCGCGGCGAGTTCCGGCGTGAGCGATGGAGGATGGCTCATACCGATACCTTCGGCAGATCGCCCGACTCGCGGCGGCGGAAGAACGGCAGCGAATTCACCGCGCCCTGATAGTTGAAGCTGAACTCGTCGAACGCCTTCAGTGCGTCGTCGAAATCCTTGTCGGCGCGCAGCGCATAGGCGTCGAAACCGCAACGGAACATGAACGCCAGCTGATCGCGCAGCACGTCGCCGATTGCGCGCAACTCGCCCTTGTAGCCATAGCGTTCGCGCAGCAGGCGGCCGATGCTGTAGCCGCGGCCGTCGCGGAATACCGGGAAGTCCACGCCGATCAGCGCGAGCTTGTCGAAGTCCGCCACGATGTCCGCGGGTTCGCTGTCCGGCGCGAGCCACACGCCGATTTCAGCGGCGCTGCGCGAAGCGCTCAGCGCGTCGCGCGACGCTTGCCACAACGCGAGCGGCACGATGACCTTGCCGGCCGGCAGATCGTTCACCGCCGGCAGCGTGCCGTCTTCGGCGGGGCGCACCACCGTCCAGTCGTCGTTGACGATCGCGCGATTCTTGATGATAGAAGCCATCTGTTCGATATCCTTTTCGCGGTTACGCGTGAGCCGGTTGACGCGAGGCGTACACACGTTCCTTGAACGGAGCCATGCCGATGCGGTTGTACGTTTCGATGAAACGCTCGCCTTCGTGGCGGTTCTCCACGAACGTATCGATCACCTTGCTCATCACGTCCGGCATTTCTTCCGCCGAGAACGACGGGCCGATCACGCGGCCGAGGTTCGCGCCGTTCACGCCCGTGCCCTGCTCGCCGCCGAGCGTCACCTGATACCACTCCGAGCCGTCCTTATCGACGCCCAGAATGCCGATGTTGCCGACGTGGTGGTGACCGCAGGCGTTGATGCAGCCCGAGATATTCAGCGACACGTCGCCGAGGTCGTACACGTAGTCCAGATCGTTGAAACGTTCCTGGATGGCGAGCGCGATCGGAATCGACTTCGCATTCGCGAGCGAGCAGAAGTCGCCGCCGGGGCAGGCGATGATGTCGGTCAGCAAGCCGATGTTCGGCGTCGCAAAACCTTGCGCCTTGGCTTTTTCCCACAGCGCGAACAGGTCGCGCTTCTTCACGTTGGCGAGAATCAGGTTCTGTTCGTGCGAGACGCGAATTTCGCCGAGCGAGTACTCGTCGGCCCAGTCGGCGACGGCTTCCATCTGCGCATCGGTGGCGTCGCCCGGCGCGATGGTGGTCGGCTTCAGCGAAAGCGTGACCGCGGCATAGCCCGAGACCTTGTGCGGACGCACGTTACGCTCGACCCACCGGGCGAACGCACGGTTTTCCAGCAGATGCTTTTCGAACGACGTGTCGGTGTCCGGCAGCTTGTCGTACACCGGCGGCTGGAAGTATTGCGACACGCGATCCACTTCCGTCTGCGTGAGCGTCGACGGACCGTCTTTCAGGTGCTGCCATTCTTCTTCGACCTGCGCCGAGAATTTCTCCGGGCTCAGCGCCTTCACGAGAATCTTGATGCGCGCCTTGTACATGTTGTCGCGGCGGCCGTAGCGGTTGTACACGCGCAGCACGGCTTCGCAGTAGGTCAGCAGATGTTGCCAGGGCAGGTCGCGGCGAATGATCGCGCCGATGATCGGCGTGCGGCCCATGCCGCCGCCGGCCAGAATGTCGGCCACCAGTTCGCCCTGCTCGTTTTTCCTCAGATACACGCCCATGTCGTGGATCTGCACGGCAGCGCGGTCTTCTTTCGAGCCCGACACGGCGATCTTGAACTTGCGCGGCAGCCACGCGAATTCCGGGTGGAAGGTCGACCACTGGCGCAGGATTTCCGCCCAGGGACGCGGGTCCACCATTTCGTCGGGCGCGACGCCCGCGAACTGGTCGGCGGTGATGTTGCGGATGCAGTTGCCCGAGGTCTGAATGCCGTGCATCTGCACGGCAGCGAGCTTGCGCAGGATTTCCGGCGTTTCTTCGAGCTGGATCCAGTTGTACTGGATGTTCGAGCGCGTCGAGAAGTGGCCGTATCCGCGGTCGTGTTCGCGCGCGATCTGCGCGAGCACGCGCATCTGGTCGCTGCGCAGATTGCCGTAAGGAATCGCGATGCGATGCATGTAGGCGTGGCGCTGCAGGTACAGGCCATTCTGCAGACGCAGCGGACGAAACTCCTCTTCGCTCAATTCGCCCGACAAGCGGCGGCGAACCTGGTCGGCGTACTGCTCGACCCGTTCATCGACGATGGTCTGGTCGTACTGATCGTATTGGTACATTCGGGGACCCCACAATTTGCGTAAAACACGGCGATCCGGTTTCGCCGCGCCCTGGATTCTGATGTTTGTCACCGTTTGCCCATGAACGTTTAGACCCATCGCTCATTTGCTTATGACAAATACAGATATCCATATTGAAAAAGATGGACAGATCGTAATAAACTCGCCTTATATTTCAAACGACTAAAAAATTCTTTTGATATGCGGAGAGGTTATATATGAACCTGCATCAATTCCGCTTCGTCCGCGAGGCTGTGCGGCAGAATTTCAACCTCACTGAAGCGGCTAAAGCCCTGTATACGAGCCAGCCGGGCGTCTCCAAGGCGATCATCGAGCTGGAAGACGAGCTGGGCGTGGAAATCTTCACGCGCCACGGCAAGCGGGTGCGTTCGCTGACCGAGCCGGGACGCATCATATTGCAGTCGGTGGAGAAAATCCTGCAGGAAGTCGAAAGCCTGAAGCGTGTCGGTAAAGATTACGCCGCACAGGATCAGGGCAATCTGGTGATCGCTGCAACGCACACCCAGGCCCGCTACTCACTTCCGGCCGCTATCGCCGAATTCAAGAAGCGCTTCCCGAAAGTTCACCTCTCGATCCTGCAAGGCAGCCCGACCCAGGTGGCCGAAATGGTCATCCACGACCAGGCCGACCTCGCCATCGCCACCGAAGCCATTGCCAACTACAAGGAGCTGGTTTCGCTGCCGTGCTTCCAGTGGCATCACGTGGCGGTGATGCAACCGGATCATCCTTTGCTCGACCGAAAACTTTTGTCGCTGGATGATCTGACCCAGTATCCGCTCATCACGTACGACAACGCCTTCGCCGGCCGCACCAAGATCAACGAAGCGTTCCGCCTGCGCGGCCTGCATCCGGACATCGTGCTCGAAGCGATCGACGCCGACGTGATCAAGACGTACGTGGAACTGGGCCTGGGCGTCGGCATCATGGCGGACATCGCGTTCAACGCCGAACGCGACCGTCATCTGCGCGCCATGCCGGTCGGCCATCTGTTCGGCAGCAATGTGACGCGGGTCGCGCTCAAACAGGGCGCGTATCTGCGCAGCTATGTGTATACGCTCGTCGAGCTGCTGTCGCCGAGCATGAACCGCAAGCTGATCGAACAGGCGCTCAAGGGCGAACACGAAACCTACGAACTTTGATATCACCGCTACCTGCTTTCCCCGCTACGGAGACCCCTCGATGAAGATGAAGCAGAACAAGAACAAGGTCCGCGGCTTCGCCGCTATCGCCTTCGCCGGCGTTTTGGGTTTTGGCGCGCTCACGCTCGCCACCGCTGCTCAGGCCGACATCAAGGTCGGCATCGACCTGTCGAGCACCGGCCCGGCCGCCGTGATCGGCATCACCAGCAAGAACGCCATGCTGATGTGGCCGTCCACGATTGCCGGCCAGAAAGCCGACTA
The DNA here is from genome assembly GCF_050436585.1 of Paraburkholderia sp. GAS199. NCBI lineage: Bacteria > Pseudomonadati > Pseudomonadota > Betaproteobacteria > Burkholderiales > Burkholderiaceae > Paraburkholderia > Paraburkholderia sp. GAS199. The sequence goes on from NZ_JBNDMM010000002.1 coordinate 231,763, forward strand.
CATCTTTCTCGACGACGCCTCCGATCCGGGCGCAGCCGTGCGCAACATCCGCAAGCTCATCAACGAAGACCACGTCGACGTGATCGTCGGCCCGAACATCACGCCGGCCGCCATGGCCGCGCTCGATCCGGTCGCGGAAAGCCAGACGCCGATGATCACCCTGATCGGCTCGGCGAGCGTGGTGGAACCGCAGGAAGGCAAAAAGGTGTGGGCCTACAAGATGGCGCAGACCGATAGCGCGATGGCCGACGTCATGACGCGCTACATGTCGAACCACAACGTGAAAACGGTCGGGTTCATCGGTTTCGCGGACGGCTACGGCGAAAGCTGGCTCAACGAGTTCAGCAAGTTCGCGGCCTTGCGCCATATCCAGCTGGTCGCGACGGAACGTTACAACCGCACCGACGCCAGCGTGACCGGCCAGATCCTCAAGCTGATGGCGGCCAGGCCCGACGCGATCCTGATCGCCGGCGCCGGTACGCCGACCGTGCTGCCGCAACGCACGCTGATCGAGCGCGGCTTCAAAGGCCCGATCTATCAGACGCACGGCATCGCAACGCCGGAGTTCATCAAGCTCGGCGGCAAGGACGTGGAAGGCACGCTGTTCCCGACGCAACCGGTGGTGGTCGCGCACACCTTGCCGGCCGATCATCCGGCCAAGAAAGCGGCGCTCGCCTTCACCGACCAGTACGAAGCGAAGTACGGCGCGGGCAGCGTCACGCAATTCGCGGGCGACGCCGCCGGCGTGTTTCCGCGCCTGCAGGACGCCGTGGCTCGTGCTCTGAAAACCGCGCAGCCCGGCACGCCGGCGTTCCGCGTCGCCCTGCGCGACGAGCTCGAACATGCGCATGAACTGGTCGTGCCGAACGGCGTGGTCAACACCAGCGCGAAAGATCACGTCGGGCTGGATCAGCGCGCGAGCGTGATGGGCATCATCAGGAATGGCAAGTTTGTTTATCTGAGCCAGTAAGCGGGTGAGCCGCGCGCACGCTGCGTGTACCATGCTGACGGCCGGCTTGCGGTGATCGCGGGCTCAGGCTGATTCGCCGATTCCGTGTGGAGGCGGCGCGCGCGACCCTCGGGTCCGGGCGTCGCCTCCGTTAGTCCGTGAAGTCCGTCAGACCGCGCATGCAGACAACCAGAAAACGCCTATTCATCGCCGCCGCCGTGGCCGTCGTGATCCTCGCCATCGCGATCGGCCAGGCTATTCGCAAACGCAGCGCACCGGCTGTTGCGGTCGACACGGCCTCTTCCGTCGTCGAATTCGCTCCTGAAGACCTCACCACCGTGAGCCGCCGCACGCTCTCCGAAACGCTGCCGCTGACCGGCTCGCTGCGCGCCGTCACGCAAGCCGCCGTCAAATCGAAAGTAGCGGGCTCCGCGCTCGACGTGATGGTGCGCGAAGGCGATTCCGTCAAGACCGGGCAGATCCTCGCCAAGATCGACGCCCGCGACTACGTGGCGCGCGCCGAACAAAGCCGCGGCCAGATGGCGGCCATGGCCGGTCAGCTCGAGATTGCCCGCCAGACGCTCGAAAACAACCGCGTGCTGGTCGAGAAAGGCTTCATTTCGAAAAACGCGTTCGACACCGCGCAAAACCAGTACGCCATTGCCCGCGCGAATCTCGACGCGGCGCGCGCGGCGCTCGCGTCGTCAAGCTTGTCTTTGGACGATACCGTGGTGCGCTCGCCGCTCGACGGACAGATCGCCTCGCGTTCGGTCGAACCGGGCGAGAAAGTCGCCGTCGATACCAAGCTGTTCGACGTGGTCGATCTGCGCACGCTCGAACTCGAAGCGCCGGTGCCGGTCGGCGAGATCGGCCGCGTGCGGATCGGTCAACCGGTGCAGATCGCGTTCGACGGCATCGACACGCCGGTGCAAGGCGCGATTACCCGCATCAATCCGGCTGCGCAGGCCGGCTCGCGCTCGATCATGGTCTACGTGCAGGTCGCCAATCCGTCGGCCACGCTGCGGGTCGGCATGTTCGGTACCGGCACGATTTCGGTCGGCGGACGGCAGAACGTGCTGGTGGTGCCGGCCGCCGCCGTGCGCGCCGACGGCACGCGCCGCAGCGTCTATGCCGTGATCGGCGACAAACTGGTCGAGCAGACGGTGCAAACCGGCGCGACCGGCGACGCCGACGGCGCCACCTGGACCGAGATCGTCGGTGGTCCGCTCACGGCCGGCCAGCGCATCGTGAAAAACAATCTCGGCTCGCTGCGCATCGGCAGCACGGTGCGCGTCGTGCAGCCGGCGTCGGCCGCGGTGGCAACGCCGGGCGCGAGCAGCGCGGCAAGCGCCGCACGCTGAGCGGAGACCGACCTCATGTGGTTCACCCGCATCAGCATCGGCAACCCGGTGCTCGCCACGATGATGATGATGGCGTTTCTCGTCATCGGACTGTTTTCGTATCAACGGCTGAAGGTCGACCAGTTTCCCGACATCACCTTCCCGATCGTGGTCGTGCAAACGGCCTATCCGGGCGCGTCGCCGGAATCGGTCGAATCCGACGTCACGCGCAAGATCGAGGAAGCGGTCAATACGATCAGCGGGATCGACGAAATCACCTCGCGTTCGTACGACGCGCAGTCCGTCGTGATCGTGCAGTTCGATCTCGCCGTGGACGCCGTGCAGGCCGCGCAGGACGTGCGCGACAAGATCGCGCTGATTCGCCCCGATCTGCGCGACGGGGTGAAAGACCCGCGCGTTTTGCGCTACGACCCGGCCGACATGCCGATCGTGACAGTCGCCGTCTCCAACGCGCCGGGCGCCAATCTGTCGACGCGCGACCTCACCACCGTCGCGGATCAGATCGTGCGCAAGCGGCTGGAAATGGTGCGCGGTGTCGGGTCGGTGTCGCTGGTGGGCGGCGTGAAACGCCAGGTGCAGATCGACGTCGACCCAAGCCGCCTGCAGGCGCTGTCGATCGGCGTCGACCAGGTGATCCGCGCGGTGCAGAACGAGAATCAGGAGATTCCGGCGGGTCCGCTGACGTCGAGTTCGATCGAGCAGACGGTGCAGGTCAAAGGCCGCTTCGAGAAGCCGGACGACTTCAAGCGCATCATCGTTGCGCGGCGCGGCGCGCAGTCGGCGATTCCCACCGCCAGTTCGAGCACGCAGCCGGTCACGCTCGATCAGGTGGCCGACGTGGTGGACGGCCAGCAGGAACCCGACAGCATGGCGCTGCTCAACGGTCAGCGCGCACTGTTCCTTTCCGTGATCAAGGCGCAAGGCGAGAACACCGTCGACGTCGCCCACGGCATTCGGGACGAGGTTGCGCGTTTGCAGCCGCAATTGCCGCCCGGCGTGCGCCTGAGTATCACCGACGATTCCTCGATCAACATCGAGGACAGCGTCAACGAAGTGAAGCGCACGCTGATCGAAGGCGCCTTGCTGACGGTGCTGATCGTGTTCCTGTTCCTCGGTTCGTGGCGCAGCACGGTCATTACCGGCCTCACCTTGCCGATCGCATTGATCGGCACGTTCGCCGTAATGTACGCGTGCGGCTTCACAATCAACGTCATCACGCTGATGGCCTTGTCGCTATGTGTCGGCCTGTTGATCGACGATGCCATCGTGGTGCGCGAAAACATCGTGCGCCACGTGCAGCTCGGCGCCGATCATCACACCGCCGCGCTCGACGGCACGAAGGAAATCGCGCTAGCCGTGCTCGCGACCACCTTCTCGATCGTGGCCGTGTTTTTGCCGGTGGGTTTCATGGGCGGTATCATCGGCCGCTTCTTCCATCAGTTCGGCATCACCGTCGCGGCCGCCGTGCTGATCTCCATGTTCGTGTCGTTCACACTCGATCCGATGCTGTCGTCGATCTGGCCGGACCCCGACCTGCACGACGCCGACACCGGCCGCAAAGGCTATCGCTACGGGCGCATCATCCAGCGCTCGCTGCATCTGTTCGACCGGCAGATCGACAACCTCACGACGTTCTATCAGCGCCTGCTCGGCTGGTCGCTCGAACATCGCGCCATCACGCTCGTCGTCGCCGCGGCGACGTTTTTCGGCAGCCTGTTTCTCGTGCCCTTCGTCGGCACCGAGTTCGTGCCGAGCGCGGACTTCTCGCAAACGCAGATCGGCCTGAATACGCCGGTCGGCACCTCGCTCGAAGCCACCTCCGAAAAAGTGAAGCAGGTCGAGGCGATACTCGCCACCTATCCCGAAGTGCGCTTCACCTATGCGACCGTCAATTCGGGCAACACGCAAGGCAAGAATACGGCGCTCATCACCGTGCGCCTGAAAGACCGGCGCGACCGTTCGCGCGGCATGCTCGAACTGAACCAGGTGTTTCGCGCGCGGCTCGCCTCGGTGGCGGGCGTGACGATCACCGAGATCGGCGTACCCGACGGCGCGGGCAGCACGAAGGCCATCCAGTTGAGTTTGCAGGGCGACAACATCGACGAATTGCGGCGTCTTTCGGAAGCGGCGCAAGCGCGCATCGCGAAGATTCCGGGCGTGGTGGATCTCGATTCGAGCCTGAAAGCCGACAAGCCGATCGTCGCGATCAACGTGAAGCGCGAACTGGCCTCCGACCTCGGCGTAGGTGTCGCCGACATCGGCACGGCGCTGCGGCCGCTGCTGTCGGGCGACGCCATCAGCACGTGGCGTGCGCCGGACGACCAGGACTACGACGTCAGCGTGCGTCTGCCGCGCGCGCAGCGTCAGGACGTCGACGACCTCGACCGGCTGATGATCGCCACCAATCGCACCGACGCCAACGGCGCGCCGGTGCTGGTGCCGCTGCGCCAGGTCGCGGACATCGTGAAGACCACAGGACCCGACGTGCTGAACCGGCGCGACCTGCAACGCGAGGTCATGCTGTCGACCAACGTGAACGGCCGCTCGCCCGGCGAGGTCGCCTCGGACATCGCGAAGACGCTCGACGCGATGCATCTGCCGGCGGGCTACCACTACCGCTTCGAAGGCTCGACCAAGAGCATGAACGAGTCGTTCGTGTTCGCGGTGCAGGCTTTGGCGCTGGCCGTGATCTTCATTTACATGATTCTGGCGTCGCAGTTCGCGAGCTTCGCGCAGCCGCTCGCGATCATGGCGTCGCTGCCGCTGACGCTGATCGGCGTGCTGATCGCCTTGCTGCTGTTCGGCAGCACACTGAACATGTTCTCGATCATCGGCTTCGTGATGCTGATGGGGCTCGTCACGAAAAACGCGATTCTGCTGGTGGATTTTGCCAACCAGGCGCGCCGCGGCACGTTGCTCGACGCCTCCGGCAAAGGCCGCGTGATGGAGCGTCGCGAGGCGCTGCTCGAAGCCGCGCGAGTGCGTCTGCGACCCATCCTGATGACCACTCTGGCGATGATCTTCGGCATGCTGCCGCTTGCCGCAGCGCTCGGCGAAGGCGGCGAGCAGCGCGGCCCGCTCGGGCAAACGGTGATCGGCGGCGTGATTACGTCGTCTATTCTTACTCTGGTGGTGGTGCCGGTGGTGTATACGGTGCTGGAGGATTGGGCGGGGTGGGTGCGGCGGAGATTTTCCTGACCGCGTCAGACGCTGACAGCGCCCCGAAGAAACTCGTTGCGAAAAGCCAGCAAGGTCTGCTCGATGTCGTCTACAACGACGTCGAACATTTGCGCGGCCGCGCGAATCAGGATGTCGCGCCTAAGCAGATCGTACGTGGCGTGATCGGAGAGGATTGCCGACACTGCTGCCAACGTGGCCGGCCGCGCCATCTGCCGCGATTCGCGGCCGAGCAGCGCCGGGCTGGCCAGACTCACGTTGAACTCGTATTGCTGCAGAAGGTCTGCGCCCTCTTCCCAGATGCGCTGCGTATTGCCGGCATCGTAGTAGTGGCGAAGAATCAGAATCAGGTCGGACGCATCGCTGTTTTTCGTCGCGCGCCGGTCGCGCTACGCCAGAATTTTTAGCAGCGCCAGCGACGGCAGGCTGACGACCGGCACGGTGAGATTCAGATCGAGTTCGATGCCGACCGAAGTCTCGATGGCTTCGCGAAACCCGAGCACGTTCATCACGATCTCGCCGCGAGGCGGCCAGGCGACCGCGCCTGCGGGGTCTTCCAGTTCTCCGAACGGAACCAGATCGAGGGCGACCCGATGGCCCGCTCGCGGATCGTCGAACACCAGGGTCTGCTGCGCGCCCACGCGCTCCCTGAACAAACCCGTTTGCTCGATGTCGGCAATCAGGTCGCCATAGGCATTCCAGCTGACCGCACAAACCGCTACGTCGACGTCGCGCGTGGCGCGATCCGCCTTGATGCCGTGCACGTGCCAGAGCAGCAAATCGCGGGCAGTGGCGCCGGCAACGACGAACTTCACGCCGAGCCGATGCGCGGCGTCGCGTACATGTGCAAGCAGCGCGGTGATAGCGGGATGAACGGGCCGCTCGTCGGAAACCTTAAGGTTGATCGAGGTACTGCTCATAGACTTGCCTCGCGACGGAGAGATTACGGCTGTCGCCGGAGGCGATGAGGTCCGCGTAGACAAGCAACGGATGAACGAGGGACTGACCGCCGAAGTCCAGCCCGTTATTTTCGAGCGTCGCTGGCCAGAAAGATTCGAGAATCTCCACACTTCCTTGCAAATCCGGCCGCAGCCTGGCGCTCAGCATGAACTGATTCCCTGGCGGTGCACGCATGTAGAGCGTGACGTTCGCGGCCTTCAACTCCTGAGTGAGGATATCGGCCGCCGACTCGCCGCCGAGTCGGGCGTCAAACTTCGAAAAATCGAAGTCGCGCCACCAGTCAGGTGCTGCGCCGGCGAAACGGCGCGCGCCCAGTTTGGGTCGCAGGCGCGTCTGATAATGATTGCTCCATTCAGCGACGAATCTCTGCCAATCGACGAAAACGCGCTCGCCGTCTGCCTTCAAAGCAAGAAGCCCTCGCAACCGCAGATCGTCGATCACCTGGTTCACCGTGCTCAATGCGACGCCCGAACGCTGAGCGATGGCCCGGTACGGCTGCGAGACGAGACCGGGTTGCGTCGCAATCGCGAACATGACCTGCAAGCCTTTGCGCGAAAAGGCGCGGCCGGTTTCGGGCTTGGGCGTGTGCTGCGGTTTGGGCCGGCCACTGATCATGACCATCCCTTCCGGCTCGCTCAGAAAAGCATTGCCCGCCGTATCCAGAAACGGCACGTTCTGCCCGATCAGATGGCTGGCGAGGTCCGCGTCGATATAAGACGCGACCAGCATGGAAAGACGCCGCGAAGATTTGCGTTTTTTTGCGGACGAAGTCGAAACCGGAGGCAGTACACCAGCGATATCGGCTGAGCCCGGCCGCGTGAAGACGCGCACGGGCATTTCGAATTTGCGCCCGCGAAGGTCGAATTCGATCGCCATCCCTGCGCCAGGCGCCCGTTCCCGGACGGGTTTCGCTTCATAGATACGCGTTGAACGCCCGAAAGCGCCGCACGCGTCTTCGAGAATCTGCGATTCATGAAACGAACTGGCTGGGCGCGGCATGGGTCACTCGTGTACGGTTTTTTATTAACGTACCATAAAATCGTACACGGCTCTAAAATCGTACAAAGAGATCGGTTCGGACACGGCTACTCGTCGCGCACCGAACGGCTGCGCGGCCTTTTGCTGGTAAAGTGCCTACCTCCGATCCGCTGCAGTCCCCCACCATGCGCACCACCCGAGCCATCCACGCCGTCGAACGGTTGAAAACCCGCAGCGGCAATCCGCAATTCGCCGCGATCAGCCTGTCCGGCGGCCTGTTCTATCTCGTCGACAAATCGGGCGGTTCCGACAAAAAAGTCTCCGATCCGCTCGCGCTCGACGACTTCGTCAAGTTCGTCGACGGCTACGGCCCGCCAAAACCGCGCAAGGCCAGCAAGCTCGATATCGCGTTCGAAGAGCAGATCCGGAAGAGCAAGGGCAGCTAGGCGCCGACGTCGCGCCACTCGCCATTCGCCGCGCTGCTCGCCAGCACGGCTTCGATGAAACGCAGACCGGCTACGCCGTCGTCCACCGTGGTCAACAGCAGGCTTTCGGCAGGCAATGCGCGGCCGGCATCCAGCGCCTCGATCTGCAATGCCGCGTCGCTGTAAAGCTGCGCGAACGCTTCGAGATAACCCTCGGGATGCCCAGGCGGTACACGTGTCGCGTGCGCGGCAACGGCGCTTTTCACGCGGCCACGCGTCAGCCGTTCGGCCTCGCCGCCGAGCGGCGTGAACCACAATTCGTTCGGGTTCTCCTGGTCGAAACTCAAGCCGCCTTTCGTTCCATACACCCGCAAACGCAGCGCGTTTTCCGCGCCGCTCGCCACCTGGCTGGCCCACAGCATCCCGCGTGCGCCATTGGCATAACGCAGCATGGCCTGCACGTGATCGTCGATGCGACGTCCCGCCACGAACGTATGCAATTCCGCCGACAGCGACGCCGGCGTCATGCCCGTCACGAAGGCGGCGAGATGATAGGCATGCGTGCCGATATCGCCGAGGCAACCCGCAGGGCCGGCCAGCGCGGGATCGGTGCGCCAACCCGCCTGCTTGTTCGTGCCGCTCGACTCCACCGGTTCGGCGAGCCAGTCCTGCGCATATTCGACCTGCACCACGTGAATCTCGCCGAGCTTTCCCGCTTCGACCAGTTCTCTTGCATGACGCACGAGCGGATAGCCGGAGTACGTGTGCGTCAGCGCGAATAGCCGGTTCTTTGCGCGCGCGAGCCCGGCGAGGGCTTCGCCTTCCGCCAGCGAAACCGCCAGCGGTTTGTCGCATATCACGTGGATGCCAGCATCGAGAAAAGCGGTTGCCACCGGCGCATGCAGATGATTCGGCGTGACGATCGCGACGGCGTCGATGCCATCGTCACGCGCGGCTTCGGCACGCGCCATCTCGCGCCAGTCGGCGTAGCTGCGCGCAATACCGGCCTCGATAGCGCTCGCCTGGGCGCGTTGCGCATCGGAAGACAACGCGCCCGCCACCAGTTCGAAGCGATCGTCGATGCGCGCCGCGAGCCGATGCACCGCGCCGATGAACGCGCCCTGCCCACCGCCTACCATGCCTAGCCTGAGTCTTCGTTGCGGCATCGCTTTCTCCTTATGGCGAGCAACCTACAGGCCGAGCACGCGCTTCAATTGCGCGGCGTCCACGCCGCTGCCGGCGAAGTCGTCGAAAGCGTGGTCGGCGACACGAATGATGTGGCGGCGAATGAAATCCGCGCCTTCACGCGCACCGTCCTGCGGATGCTTGAGCGCGCATTCCCATTCGAGCACGGCCCAGCCGGGAAAATCGTATTGCGCCATCTTCGAGAAGATCGCGCCGAAATCGATCTGTCCATCGCCGAGCGAACGGAAACGCCCGGCACGTTCGACCCAACCGCTGTAGCCGCCATACACGCCCTGCCTGCCGTTCGGCCGGAACTCGGCGTCTTTCACATGGAACGCCTTGATGCGTTCGTGATAGATGTCGATGAAGGCGAGGTAATCGAGTTGCTGGAGCACGAAGTGGCTCGGGTCATACAGAATGTTGGCGCGCGGGTGCTGCTTCACGGCGTCGAGAAAACGTTCGAACGTCACGCCGTCGTGCAGGTCTTCGCCGGGATGCAACTCGTAGCACACGTCCACGCCGGCTTCGTCGAAGGCATCGAGAATCGGAGTCCAGCGGCGCGCGAGTTCGTCGAACGCGGCCTCGACGAGACCAGCCGGGCGCTGCGGCCACGGGTACAGATACGGCCACGCCAGCGCGCCGGAAAACGTCACGTGCGCAATCAGGCCGAGACGCTGCGATGCCTTCGCCGCGAGCTTCACCTGCGCAATCGCCCATTCGGTGCGCGCCGCCGGATTGCCGCGCACCTGCGGCGCGGCGAAGCCGTCGAACAGTGCGTCGTAAGCCGGATGCACGGCCACCAGTTGGCCTTGCAGATGAGTCGAGAGTTCGGTGATCGTCACGCCCGCGTCGTCGACAATCTGGCGCAGATCGTCGCAATACGCGTCGCTCGTTGCGGCCTGTTCGAGGTCGATCAGCCGCGCATCGCACGGCACCTGAATGCCCTTGAATCCCAGACTCGCGGCCCAGCCGGCCAGATGCGCGAGATCGTCGAACGGCACCTCGTCGCCCATGAACTGGGCGAGAAAGATGGCCGGCCCCTGAATGGTTTTCATCGTACGGCTCCTTCGGGCGGCGGCACGTCCGCGTAGTTGCTCATCCGGCGAAAAGCTTTGCCGCGAGCGCGCCGCGTCTGCCCATCTGTCCGGCCGGAACGCAACCGGAATGTGATCGGAACGCAATCAGAACGGCGAGTCCGGGAAATAGAACTGCTGCGCGTTTTCCTTCGTGATCAGCACCGACGGAATGATCGTCGTGGCAGGCAGCTTGTCGCCCTTCAGACGCGCCTCGGCGGTGAGCTTGATGGCGTCGTAGATGAATTTCGGCGAGTACGAGACGTCGGCCTTGATCATCGGCGCGCCGTCCATCACGTTCTTCACCATGCCCTTGGAACCGGCGCCGCCGAACACGATCTTGATGTCGGTGCGCTTTGCCTGATCGATCGCCTTGATGACGCCCACGGCCATGTCGTCGTCGGCAGCCCACACGGCGTCGATATGCTTGAAGCGCGTGAGGTAATCCTGCATGACCTTGAAGGCGTCGTCACGATTCCAGTTCGCGTACTTGGCGTCCAGAATCTTCATCTCCGGATAGTTCTTGATCACGTTCGAGAAGGCCGTGTAACGCTCGTTGTCGAGCGTGGTCGGAATGCCGCGCAGCGCCACGATGTTGCCCTTGCCGCCCAACTCCTTCGCGATGTATTCGGCCGGCAGTTTGCCGAATGCGGTGTTGTCGCCCGCCACGTACGCGTCCTGCGCGCTGGTATCGGTCAGGCCGCGATCCACCACGGTCACGTACACGCCTTTCTTCTTCACCTGCGCGACCGGCTGCGTGAGCGAAGCCGATTCGAACGGGAAGATCACGAGCGCGTTGATCTTGTTCACCGTCACCAGATCCTGCAACTGGTTGGCCTGTTCGGGCGCGCCCGCCGCGGTTTTCACGATCACTTTCAGATCGGGATGCGCTTTCTCCAGATCGCTTTTTGCCTTGTTCGCCCACCAGACGATGCCGCCCGTGAAGCCGTGATCGGCCGTCGGAATCGCGACGCCCAGCGTGACTTTCTCATCGGCGCGCGCCACTCCTGCGCCCGCCGTGCCCAATATTCCCAACGCCAGCATGCCGGCGCCGACCGCTCGAATGACCTGCTTCATGGTTGTGTCTCCTATGTCGACCGGTTTGAGCGTCGTAGCGACGGCGCCGGTCCCATGTCAGATGATTGTTGACTGCTTGCCGCCTACTTCAGCACCTGCCTGCCACCACTACCGTCGTCCGCGCTGCACGAACGCGACGAAGATAATCACCACGCCCTGCACCGCCGCGTTCAGATACACGCTGATGATGCTGGTCAGATTCAGAATGTTTGCGATCACCGACAGCAGGATCGCGCCGATCACGGTGCCGATCACGCGACCTTCGCCGCCCTTGAGCGCCGTGCCGCCCACCACCACCGACGCGATCGCTTCGAGTTCCCAGAGAAGCCCGGTGGTCGGCGTGGCCGAGCCGAGACGCGGCACGTACAGCACCGTCGCCACCCCGACGCAGATGCCCAGCAGCACATACGTCACGATCTTCACGGTATCGACGCGGATCGCGGCGTAGCGCGCCACCTGTTCGTTCGAGCCGATGGCCTGCACGTGACGGCCGAACGCGGTGCGATTCAGGATCAGTGCGCCGCCGGCGGCCACCACGAGAAACACCCAGATCGGCACCGGCACGCCGAACAGGCTCGCGTAGTAGACCGGTCCGTAGAGATCGGACAGCGAGTTGTCGAGCGTGAGCGCGCCGCCGTCCGCGAGCCAGGTCAGCACCGCGCGGAAAATGCCGAGCGTGCCGAGCGTCACGATGAAAGGCTCGATGCGCCCTTTGGTGATCAGCAGGCCGTGCGCGCAGCCGAACAACGCGCCGAGCACCAGCGCGAAGACGATGCCGAGCGTGAGAATCAGCAGAGGCGCGAACGTGTGTCCGCCGACGCCCGCCGCGAGTCCGTTCATCAGCCAGATCATGCTGCCCGCGATTAGCGCCGCCATCGAACCGACCGACAGATCGATACCGCCGGAAATGATCACGAAGGTCATGCCGACCGCGATGATGCCGATGAACGAAGTGCGCGTGAGCACGTTCATCATGTTGTCGACGGTGGCGAAATCGCGATTGAGCAAGGTGCCGACCACGCACAGCGCGATCAGGCCGACGAGCGGTCCGAGCGCATAGAGACGATGCGCGAAACGCAGCGCGCGGCCGGATTGGACGGCTTCAGTGGGTGCCGGTCGCATGAGCGATCAACTCCTCTTCGGTCAACTGGTCGAGCGTGAGCGTGGCTTGCAGGCGTCCCGCGCGCATCACGGCAACGCGGTGGCACAAGCCGATCAGTTCGATCAGTTCGGATGAAATGACGATCACCGCGCGGCCCTGCGCGGCGAGACGATGGATCAGAAAATAGATGTCGCGTTTTGCGCCGACATCGACGCCGCGCGTGGGTTCGTCGAGCACGATCACGTTCGGGTCGGGTTGCAGGAATTTGGCGAGCGCGAGCTTCTGCTGGTTGCCGCCGGACAGCATGCGCGCGCGGCTCGACAGGTCGCCCGTGCGAATGCCGAAATCGCTCACGGCTTTAGTCAGCGCGGCGCGTCCGGCTTTCAGGTCGAGCAGCGGATGCGCGTAGCGTTCGAGCGTCATCAGCGTGACGTTATCCTGCAAGCTCATGTTCACGTGCAGACCCTTGCCCTTGCGGTCTTCGCTCAGATACGTGAGGCCGTGGCGCATGGCCTCGCGCGGGCTTTTCAGATCGACCTGGCGCCCGGCGATGTCAATGCGGCCCGCGGTGCGTTTGCGCAAACCGATGATCGCCTCGAACGCTTCGGTTCGTCCCGCGCCCACGAGCCCCGCGAAACCCAGCACCTCGCCCGCGCGCACGTCGAAACTCAGGTCGTCCACCCAATCGGGCACCGCGAGGCTGGCCACCTGCAACGCAATGGGCGCGTCGGCGGACACCGTGATCTTCTCGGGGAACATATCGGACACATCGCGCCCGACCATCAGATTGGCCATCTGCTGACGCGCGAGTCCCGCCGTTTCGCTGCGCGCGACGAAACGGCCGTCGCGCATCACGATCACTTCGTCGGTGATGCGTTCGACCTCGTCGAGCTTGTGCGAGATGTAGACGATGGTCACGCCATCGGCCTTGAGCCGGGTCATCAGCGCGAACAAACGCTCGGTTTCGGACGGCGTGAGCGTCGCGGTCGGTTCGTCCATGATGAGAAGACGCGCCCGACGCGACAGCGCCTTGGCAATTTCCACCATCTGCTTTTCCGCGACGATCAACTCGCGCACTTTGGTACCCGGCGCCTTGTCGAGCCCGACCTGCGCGAGATAGCGGGCGGCGTCGGCGCGCATCGCGGCATCGTCGACGAACCAGCCGCGTTTCTTTTCGTGGCCGAGATACATGTTCTGCGCGATCGTCAGATGCTCGGCGAGATTGAACTCCTGGTGAATCAGCACGATGCCCTGCGCTTCGGCGTCGCGCGAACCGATGAATTGCTGCTCGCGGCCGTCGATCAGCACGCTGCCGGAACTTGCCGTCTCGTAGCCGGCGAGAATTTTCATCAAGGTCGATTTGCCCGCACCGTTCTCGCCGAGCAAACCGTAAATGCGTCCCGGCGCCATGTCGAAACTCACGCCATGCAGCACGCGCACCGGGCCGAAGTCTTTGCGGATATCGTCGAAACGGACGGCGAGGCTCATGGCTCAGGCGCTCCTGCGTATCACGAGACGATGCGGCAGCAGCACGCCCGGCACGTTCGCGAGCGGATTGGCGAGCCGCTCCAGCAAAAGACGCGCGGCGCTCTCGCCGAGTTCGCGCATGGGTTGCGCGATGGTGGTGAGCGGCGGATCGATCTGTCTTGCCAGCGAGATGTCGTCGAAGCCGACCACCGCGATATCGTCCGGCACGCGCTTGCCGACGCTGCGCAAACCGTGGATCACGCCGATTGCGAGCGTGTCCGACACCGCGAAGATCGCGCTCGGCGCATCGCTTTGCTGCGCGAGCACGGCAGCAGCAGAGGCACCGGCTTCGTAGTCGAGGCTGTTCAGATTCATGCGCCAGCGTTCGTCCGGCGTAATGCCCGCTTCGCTCAAGGCGTCGAGATAGCCTTGCTGACGCTGCCGCGCGTACAGGTAGTCGACGTCCGAGTTGATCAGGCCGATGCGGCGATGTCCGCGCGCGAGCAGGTGGCGCACGGCGTCGCCGGCCGCGCGGTAGTTGTCGATGCCCACATACGGCACGCCCATTGCCGGATCGAATTCGCAGCACGCCACCCACGGCAGCGCACCGGAGGCTTCGCCGAGCGCCTGCTGGATGGTGGCCGGATCGAGACAGATGGCGCCGTCGGCGCGGCGGCGGCGCAGCAGATCGAAATAGCTGCGCTCGCGGCCGGGGTCCGCGCCCGTGTCGCAGAGCAACATGAAATAGCCGTGCTGACTCGCCACGCTGTCGATGCCGCGCACGATTTCCGCGTAGAACGGATTGCCGACATCCGGAACCATGGTTAGCAGCAGACGGCTTTCGGCGGTGCGCAGGTTGCGCGCGAGTTCGTTGACGCGATAGCCGCTGGCGTCGACGGCGGCCAGCACCTTGTCGCGCGTGGCGGGCCGCACGTTCTCGTGGCCGTTGAGCACGCGCGACACCGTTGCCACGGAAACGCCCGCCTGCTCCGCCACCCCGGCGATCGACAGGCCTTCGACAGCACGCGCCGCCTTCGACGGCGCGCCGGACAACGCTTTGGGCAACGATCGGGACAAGTCGGCCTGCCTGCAAAATGTAATCGATTACATTTTTGCGCGATAAAGGCGCGAATCGCAAGCCCGGATCGCTAGGGATAAACACGGGGGCGGCTGCCCGCGTCGGCGTGGATCGACACCGCCATTTGGTACAATCCCGAGGTTACTCTGCCGTGGCCCGCCTTCCCTCAGCCGACTCCAACCGTGCTGCGTGGGCGCCGGTCGATGGCATAGCCGGCGGCACATATTCGATAGACCCGCCGCCAAACTCGCCAAACCACACTGCCGAATCCACCATGAACATCGAGCAAGCGCGTTTCAACATGATCGAACAGCAGATCCGCCCCTGGGAAGTGCTCGACCAGGACGTGCTGAATCTGCTCTCGATCGTCAAGCGTGAAAACTTCGTCCCCACGACCTACCGCGATATGGCCTTCGTCGACTTCGAAGTGCCGCTGCCGGGTGGCCAGCATATGCTGGCGCCGCGTGTCGAAGCACGCGTGCTGCAGGAACTGGCGGTGAAGAAGCACGAAAGCGTGCTCGAAATCGGCGCCGGCTCGGGCTACATGGCCGCGCTTCTGGCGCATCGCGCGCAGCACGTGCTGACCGTGGACATTGAACCGGAACTGGCGGAACTGGCGCGCAACAACCTGATCGCCAACGGCGTGCTGAACGCTGAAGTCGCCACCGGCGACGCCTCGCGCGGCTGGGCAGGCGCAGCGCCTTACGACGTGATCTGCGTCTCGGGCGGTCTGCCGGTGCTGCCGCAGGAAATCCTCGAACACCTGAAAGTGGGCGGACGTCTGGCCGCTTTCGTCGGCACCGCGCCGGTCATGAAAGCGCAGATCATCACGCGTATCGACGAAAAGCAGTACCGCATTGCCGACGTGTTCGAGACGTATGTCGAACCGCTGCTGAACGCGGTGCAGCCGTCGCGCTTCAAGTTCTGATTCAGCTCCCGATTCACGCTCGCCGCTGTCGCGCCATTATTTGAACTGGATGTCCCGCTGATGCAAAACCTGTCCGCTCCCGCGCTCGCCGAATGGCTCGCCGATCAATCGCGTCCCGCGCCCGTGCTGCTCGACGTGCGTGAACCATGGGAAATCCAGACGGCCGCGATTGCCGGCGCCATCTCGATCCCGATGCGCGAGATTCCCGCGCGCAGCGAAGAACTCGACGACGACGCGCAGATCGTGTGCGTGTGCCATCACGGCGCGCGCAGCGCTCAGGTCGCGATGTTCCTCGAATCGCGCGGCCACACCAACGTCTTCAATCTGCAAGGCGGGATCGACGCGTGGTCGCGTCAGGTCGACCCGACCGTTCCCACCTACTGACCGCACGGTCACGATGACACGCCAGCGTGTGCCGGTCCGTTCGGCCGCTCTGGCGCTATGTCATGGGTTGTCTCACTCGCCGCGCCGTTCGTCGCATCACACGTTTCTTCGTCGCCTCGCGGCTGTGTTCGCGGCGGCAGCAGGCACACTCGCCGCGCTGAATCCGCTGACCGCGTCCGCGGTCGGACTCTCCCAACTCTACGACGAAGCGCTCTCGAACGACGCGCAATTGCAAAGCGCGCGCGCCTCGCTCGCGGCCAACAGCGAAGAGTTGCCTTTAGCGCGTGCAAAACTGTTGCCGCAAGTATCGGCCTCGTTGAGCGCCAATCGCCAGAACACCGATTTCGGCGGCGGCTTCCCGGCGTCGAACGGTAATAGCAACGGCTACGTCGTCTCGCTCACGCAACCGCTGATTCATGTCGACAGCTGGTACGGCTACGCGCAAGGCAAACTGGCGGTGGAATCCGCGCAGGCTTCGTTCGCTCAGGCGCGCCAGGATCTGATCGTGCGGCTCGGGCAAGCTTACTTCGACGCGCTTGGCGCACAGGACAACCTGGCGATCGTGCAGTCGCAGAAGGCGTCGATCGCGCAGCAGCTCGAGTCGGCGAAACGGTCTTTCGAAGTGGGCAATACCACGGTCACGGACACCAACGAAGCGCAGGCCAAATACGACCAGGCGGTCTCGCAGGAGATCGCGGCGCAAAACGATCTGGCCGTGAAGCTGGCGGCGTTGCAGCAGATCGTCGGGCATCCGGTCGAACACGTCGACGGTCTCGCCGCCGGCGCGCCGCTGCCGCCGCCCGTGCCCGCCGATATCAACCAGTGGGTCGACGCGGCGAGCGACGGCAGCTATCAGGTCGTGCTCAAGCAGATCGCTCTCGACAACGCGCAACGCGAGACCTCGAAAGCCAAGGCCGGCCATCTGCCCACCGTCGACCTCGTGGCGAGCCGCTCGCGCAGCAGCCTCGGTGCGGCAGGTGCGGGCAACTTCGGCGGCAATTTCGGCGGCGGCTTCGGCAGCGGCGCGAATACCGCCACGCCCGGCACGCCGGCACTGGCCGCCGAACTCGGCAACCTCGGTTCGTCGTACACCAACAATACGATCGGCGTGCAGGTCACCATTCCGATCTTCGCGGGCGGCGCCACGCAAAGCCGCGTGCGTCAAACGCTCGCGCTCGAAGATCAGGCTTCCGCCGATCTCGACACCGCGCGGCGCAACGCAGCGCTGTCGGCACGCCAGGCGTTTCTCGGCGTGGTGAGCGGTCTCGCTCAGGTTCGCGCGCTGCAAACCGCGGAGCGCTCGGCGAACACGTCGCTCGAATCCAACCTGCTCGGCTACCAGGTCGGCGTACGGATCAATATCGACGTGCTCAACGCGCAGGACCAGCTGTTTTCCGCGCGACGCGATCTCGCGAAAGCGCGCTACGACACGCTCGTCAATAGCCTGAAGCTGAAGGCGTCCACCGCGAGTCTCACGGACGAAGACGTGCTGCAGTTGAGCGCCCTGCTCTCGCCTGTCGACGACGGTTCCCTGACCGCTTTGCCGCACGCGCCCAGCGTGCCGCATCCCGGCGTCGCGGCCAAAGGCGCGGCCGGCAAACTCGGACGGCGTGGCATGCCCAATCCGGCCACGCCGCAGTGATCGTGGTGCGATAAGCGTGCTGGGTTAAGCGCGCTGCATTAGCCGCGAATACGCACGGCTCTCGTCTTAACGCACGACTACAAAGTTAAGAATGCAATGGGATAGATCAACACGCAGCGCGCTTTGCGCCCCCATTAGGCTGGGTCTCGACGCTGGCTCGGAAATTTCGCACCGTTTGCACAGCACCTGAAAGGCAACATGCTCCGATCAGTTTTTCGGAGCCGTGCCATGAGATTTTTGACAATTGCCGTGATAGCGGCGAGCTTCGTGCCGCTCGCCTCGCACGCAACTTTGGGTAGCGCGCCGAGCGCCGCCGCCCCTGCCGCCTCCGCTTCTTCGTTTTCCAGTTCCTCTTCCACTTCTTCGTCCATGTTGCGTGCCGCGCCGCAGTCGCCCGCCGGCGGTACATCGGCAACCTCGGCGCCCTACAGCGTGACCGAGTCGCGCGACGTCAACGGCGTGACGATCCGCGAATACGTGTTGCCCGGAAACGTGGTGTTTGCCGTCACGTGGGTCGGGCCGATCCGCCCGGACATGACCGTCCTGCTCGGCCGCTACTTTCCCCATTACGTCGACGCCCAGAAGAAGCAGGCGCGCAACGCAAGCGCGTCGAGCGGCGCAAGCCAGGACTTCCGTGTCGAGTCGGGCGGCCGTTTAGGGCATTTCTTCGGCACTGCATACCTTCCCAAACTCGTGCCCGCCGGTGTCGTGCCAGGCGATTTGCAATGACGCGCGACAGCATTCACCGGAACACCCCCATGAATCAATTGAAACACGCGCTGTGGATCGCCATAGCCGGCGCAGCATTCGCGCTGTCCGCCTGCGGCGGCGGAAACAGCAGTCAGGGCAGCAATACGGTCGGCTGGAATGCCACCCCGGATTGGATCACACCGCCGGGGTCGGGAACGTCGGGCGGCGGCCAGACGAACAACGGTCAGGCGGCGCCCGGCGCGAACACGGTGCCGATCAGCGTCGACACGTCGGCAGGCGGCATCAACCGGGCCTACGTGACGATCAAGCTTTGCGTGCCGGGCGCGGTAAGCGACGCGCAGTGCGCAACGGTCGATCACGTCATTCTCGACACGGGCTCGACCGGCCTGCGCATTTCCGCGCGCGCGATTCCCGCCTTGGCGCCGATGCTGCTCACTCAGGCCGGCGCCAGCGACGATAAAGACGGTTCCTCGCCGATCGAAGAATGTCTGCCGTTCGTGTCGGGCTTCACGTGGGGGTCAATCAAACGTGCCGACGTCACGATCGGCCCCAAGACGGCCAGCAATATTCCGATTCAGGTGGTGTCCGACGGCGCGTTCGCGGTGCCGTCCGAATGCGTTGCGCACAACGGTACCGATCTCGGCGACCGCGACCTGCTGCCCGGCAACGGCATTCTCGGCATCGACAATTTCACCGCCGACTCGGCCGACGCGCTCACGAGCGCCACGCCGCCCCTGTACTACTACTGCACGTCGCAAACGAACTGCGTCGCTACACGCATGACGGCCAGCAAGGAAGTACGCAACCCGGTTACCGCGTTTGCTTCGGATAACAACGGCACGGTCATTCGCCTGCCTGCGGTACCGGCCGGCGGACAGGCGAGCGTCACGGGGCAACTGGTTTTCGGCGTCAGCACACAGTCGAACAACATGTTGCCGTCCACCGCAAAAATTCTGACGCTGGATAAATACGGCAACTTCACCACGCAGTACAAAGGGCGGGTGTACAACTGGAGCGCCATCGACAGCGGTACGCCGACCTACGCGTTTCCTGACGATTCAATTCCAACTGCCGATGGGTTTTATACGCCCAGCAATCCCATCTCACTGATGGCAAGCATGGAATCGACGAACGGAACGGGCTCACCGATCAGCATGACGTTCAACGTGGCCAATGCCATCAGTTTGCTGGCGAACAACTTCGCCGCTTACGACAGCCTCGGCGAGAACTACTCGAACAGCAAGAACGCCATGTTCCTGTGGGGACTGCCCTTCTTCTACGGCCGCGATGTCTATACGGTGATCGGCAACGTCAAGATCGGCAATCAGACCGGACCGTTCACCGCGTTCTGATGACGGCAATCAAACGAGGCGGAGGCGGCATACCGCGCCGCCTCGCTTTCCATGACTTGCGATTTTCCAGTTCGGTGGAGTTCGGTGGAATACAGGTCGCTGTTTCCTACGTTCACCTCAGAGATTTCCAATCCTCTCATTAACGGCCCGCGGGCAACATGCTCCGATCTATTCTGGAGTCATTTGATGAGATTCACACACATCGCGCTGGCCGCCGCAACGCTGCTGCCGCTCGCCGCCCATGCGGCATTGGGCGGCGCACCCGGCACGGGCCCTGCCGCGTCGCAAACCTGGCTGCGTGCTCTGCCGCCGGCGCAGACATCCGCCGTGTCCACGCCGTACACCATGCGCGAGGTGCAAGGCAGTGACGGCGTCACGGTCCACGAATACGTGCTGCGCAATAACGTCGTGTTCGCGGTCACCTGGCAAGGCCCTGTGCGCCCCGATATGAGCGTGCTGCTCGGCAGCTATCTTCCCAACTTCGTCTCGGCGGGTCAGGCTCGCGCACGCGGCACCGGTCCGATGGTCGAGCACACCGGCGAATTTCACGTCGAGTCCGCCGGTCATCCCGGTCATTTCTTCGGCAAGGCCTACGTACCGCGCCTCGTCCCCGTCAACGTCCATATCGACGAACTGCAGTGAGGCGGCGCAACGCTTGCCGGAATAAATCGAACATGACGAATTTAAACAAATCATTTTGTCTCGCGCTCCTGACCGCCAGCGCGACGCTGACAGGCTGCGGCGGTGGCGGCAGCAACGACAGCACCGATACGAACGCGTCGCAGGAGAAGTCCAATCCGGTGGTCGTCGCGCCCGTGCCGACTACGCCGCCGCGAGTGCCGGCTAGTCCGACGCCCACGCCGGCCCCAACTCCGGCCCCAACGCCGACTCCGACGCCAACTTCTACGGGTACGGGTGTGGTCACGGGTGCGTCAACACCGACGCCCACTCCAACTCCAACTCCAACACCGACACCAACGCCGACGCCAACACCAACGCCCACACCAACTCCAACGCCGACGCCCACCCCAACACCCACCCCCACCCCAACCCCCGACGTCAACACCGTCCCCATCACCGTCGAGCGTTGGACCGGCAACTTCGCCAACGTCGCCTACGCGACTGTGACGCTGTGCTTCCCTGGCGCGCAAGGCAGCAATCAATGCGCGACGATCGATCACATGCAGGTCGACACGGGCTCCGTCGGTGTTCGGGTGCTGGCGAGCGCGCTGGGCTCGGCTCTCGCGGGTCGCTTGCCGGCGCAATCGGGCGCCACCAACGACCCCACCGGCAACGCGCCGATCGCCGAGTGCGCGGTCTTCGGCTCGGGTTACACGTGGGGGCCGATCAAGCGGGCCGACGTGACGATCGGCGGCAAAACCGCCGGCAATCTGCCCGTGCAGGTGATCGCGGACGGCGCCTACGCCACGCCATCGGACTGCATGTCGCGCGGCGTCAACAACCTCGGCAACGTGACACCGCTCGGCGCCAACGGCGTGCTCGGCATCGGCCCGGCCACGCGCGACTATCCGGCCGCGGCGCAAACGGTGCTCCCGGCGGCGTACTACTACTGCACGTCGCCCACGTCGTGCACGAACACGCGTGTCCCGCTCGACACGCAAGTCATGAATCCGGTCTCGAACTTCACCTCGGACAACAACGGCACGATCATCCGTCTGCCGGCCTTGCCCGCGGGCGGCCAGTTGACCGCCACCGGCGAGCTCGTGTTCGGCATCGGCACGCAATCGAACAACGCCCTGCCGTCGAACGCCAACATTTTGGCGCTCGACCAGAACGGCTATCTGCAAACCAGGTACAACGGCCGAACCTATACGAGCGCCATCGACAGCGGCTCCAACGCGAACTATCTGATCGACAGCACCATCCCGTCGGTGGGCAGCTGGTTCACGCCGGTCACCACGCTCAACCTCTCCGCCACGCTGACAGGTTCGGGCAAAGGCGCCACGCCCATCAACATTTCGTTTCCGCTCAACAACGGCTGGAACCTGCAGGCAAGCAACTACGCCGCCTACGACAGTCTCGGGTCGCCGATTTCCAGCATGTTCCTGTGGGGACTGCCGTTCTTCTACGGCCGCAACGTCTACACGGCGCTCAGCAACGTGACCATCGGCAATCAGTCCGGACCGTTCATCGCTTTCTGACCTCGGCGTTCCAAACCGCGGCACTACAAAGAAAAGGCCGGCGCACCCATGCGCCGGCCTTTTCGTTTTTCCAAGCCGCGCTTTCCGGCCACGCGCAGCAAGACTCGCGCAACTCCGCTATTCCGTTTCCTTCAGCACCTGCGCCACGGTCGTGAAAATCTCGTCGATCTGCGCTTCTTCGACGATCAGCGGCGGCGAGAACGCCAGAATATCGCCGGTGTATCGCAGCAATACGCCCTTCTGGTAGCAGCGCACAAACACGTCGTAAGCACGCGCGCCCGGTGCGCCGTCACGCGGCTTCAGTTCCACGCCGCCCACCAGCCCCAGATTGCGCACGTCGATCACATGTCGCTCGCCGCGCAGCTTGTGAATCGCATTCTCGAAGACAGGCGCCATCTTCGCCGCACGCTCGAACAACTGCTCGCGCTCGTAGAGATCGATGGTCGCGCAAGCAGCCGCGGCTGCAATCGGGTGTCCCGAGTACGTGTAGCCGTGAAACAGTTCGATTCCGCCGGGCGCGCCGTTCACGATCGAATCGTGGATCGCGCCGCTCGCCGCCACGGCGCCCATCGGCGCGGCCGCGTTGTTGGTGCCCTTTGCCATGGTCAGCAGATCGGGCGTGACGCCGAAATACTGCGCCGCGAATGGTGCGCCGAGGCGTCCCCAGCCGGTGATCACTTCGTCGAAGATCAACAGAATGCCGTGCCGGTCGCAAATCTCGCGCAGCCGCTGCAAGTAGCCTTGCGGCGGAATCAGCACGCCGGTCGAGCCCGCCACCGGTTCGACGATCACCGCGGCAATCGTCGAGGCGTCGTGCAAGGTGACGAGCCGCTCCAGTTCGTCGGCGAGATGCGCGCCCCACGCGGGTTGTCCTTTGGAAAACGCAGCCTCCTTGATGTTCAGCGTGTGCGGCAGATGATCGACCGCAGGCAGCAACCCGCCGGAAAACGCCTTGCGGTTCGGCGCAATCCCGCCGACGGAAATCCCGCCGAAGCCCACGCCGTGATAACCGCGCTCGCGTCCGATAAACCGCGTGCGCTGACCTTCGCCCCGCGAGCGGTAATACGCCAGCGCGATCTTGAGCGCCGTATCGACCGCCTCCGATCCCGAGTTGACGAAGAAGATGTGCTTGAGATCGCCCGGCGTATGCCGCGCGATTTTCGTCGCGGCTTCGAATGCTTTCGGGTGGCCCATCTGGAATGTCGGCGCGAAGTCCATTTCGGCGGCTTGCGCCTGCACCGCGGCGACGATCTCGTCGCGGCAATGGCCGGCGTTGACGCACCACAGTCCGGCCGTGCCGTCGAGAATGCGGCGGCCGTCGTGCGACGTGTAGTACATCCCCTTCGCGCTCGCGAGCAGCCGCGGCGCGCTCTTGAACTGCCGGTTGGCGGTGAAGGGCATCCAGAACGCGGACATATCCGGTGGTTCGACGCTGGCGCGCTCGTTCATCTCGTGTCTCCTCGCGTGAGTGGTCTTCCAGTGTAGGCAGAGCGCGGCCCATGCACAAAGGCGCAGCGGTCATGCACCGCCGAAGCCCGCTGGCGGATAGGCGCGCTTCGTTGCAGCGCGACACGCACCTGAACGAGGCGGCGCCCACGTTCCTGCACCAATTCTGCGCCACATTGCGCATAAGCGCGTGGCACCACTTCCGCGTCACAGCACGCAAGACGCGGACTACGCGTCGAAATTACCGCATGGCACATGCCTTGCAGTACACAAGCGGCAAGTCATGCGGGATAAGCCCTGCTGGCTGATATCGACGCCCATAAACAGTCACCATCAATGGCAAGGGGAAACACATGAAACGTCGTAGTCTGTTGAAGTTCGGCTCCATGTCGGGCGCACTGGCGCTGGCTGGTCAGGTTCCGTTCGCGCAGGCGCAGTCCGGCAGCGGTCCGATCAAGGTGGGTGTACTGCATTCGCTGTCGGGAACGATGGCTATTTCCGAGACGTCCCTCAAAGACACCGCGTTGATGACCATTGCGGACATCAACAAGAACGGTGGCGTCATGGGCCGTCAATTGCAGCCGGTGGTGGTGGACCCGGCTTCGAACTGGCCGCTGTTCGCGGAAAAGGCGCGTCAGCTGATCACGCAGGAAAAGTGCGCCGTGGTGTTCGGCTGCTGGACGTCGGTGTCGCGCAAGTCGGTGCTGCCGGTGTTCGAGGAACTGAACGGCCTGCTGTTCTATCCGGTGCAGTACGAAGGTGAAGAAATGTCGCGCAACGTGTTCTACACGGGCGCAGCGCCGAATCAGCAGGCGATTCCGGCAACCGAATATCTGATGAGCGCGGAAGGCGGCGGCGCCAAGCGCTTCTTCCTGCTGGGCACCGACTATGTGTACCCCCGCACGACCAACAAGATTCTGCGCGCGTTCCTCAAGTCGAAAGGCGTGCAGGAAGCCGACATCCAGGAAGTCTATACGCCGTTCGGCCACAGCGACTACCAGACCATCGTCGCGAACATCAAGACTTTCTCGCAAGGCGGCAAGACCGCGGTGATCTCGACCGTCAACGGCGACTCGAACGTGCCGTTCTACAAGGAACTCGGCAACCAGGGCCTGAAAGCGTCCGACGTGCCGGTGGTGGCGTTCTCCGTGGGCGAAGAAGAACTGCGCGGTATCGATACGAAGCCGCTGGTCGGCAACCTCGCGGCATGGAACTACTTCATGTCGCTGCGCAATCCGGCCAACGAGAAGTTCAAGAAGCAATGGGCCGCATGGGTGAAGGACAACAACCTGCCGGGCGGCACCAAGCGCGTGACGAACGACCCGATGGAAGCGACCTTCGTCGGCATCCACATGTGGAAGCAGGCGGTCGAGAAAGCGAAGAGCACGGACGTCGACAAGGTGCGCGTGGCGATGGTCGGCCAGCAGTTCGCCGCGCCGTCGGGCTTCACGCTCGAGATGGACGGCAATCACCACCTGCACAAGCCGGTGATGATCGGTGAAGTGCGCGCCGACGGTCAGTTCAACGTGGTGTGGCGCACCAAGACCGCAATCCGCGCGCAGCCGTGGAGCCCGTTCATCGCAGGCAACGCGGGCAAGCCGGACGTCGTGAGTTCGATCCCCGCGTTCCTGAAGCGCTCGCGTTCGCGCATCGTCTGACGCTGCACGCCGGGCGAAGCCGCAGCAACGCCTGCGGCTTCTTCCCCATGACGCAGCGCGGGACAAGGCATCTCGACGGCTGCCTCGTCCCGCCGCTGCGCCGCCTCGCCGGTTTTTCTTCAAAGGCCATCATGGCGTTTTCCATTCCGAAACTCGCACAGCGCATTGCCGGTCTCGCGCTCACGGTCGCGATGAGCGCGCCGCTCGCCGCCTTTGCGCTCTCCCCGGCCGATGTCGCTCCGCTCGCCGGCGACGACTTCGACGCGAAGTCCGCCGCCATCGACAAGCTGATCGCCAATCACGACAAGGAATCGCTCGCGGTGCTCAAGGCGCTCTCCGAAGACAGCGCGCTCGCCACCGATTCCGGCGCCGTCCTGCTGCAGGATGGCGACACCACGAAGGACGCCGTCACCGGCAAGACCGTCGCCGCCGGCGACGCGCAGCCGGTCACGCTGAACAATCTGTTGCGCTCGAAAGTCGCGGGCGCGCTCTCGGGTCTGCAACTCGATTCGCCCGACCTCGCCACGCGCACCGCCGCAGTCGCCGCGCTGCTGCAGAATCCCGATCCGTCGATCAAGCCGCTGGTGGACGCGGCGCGCGCCAAAGAAAGCGATCCCACGCTGAAAAAGCGCCTCGACACGCTGTGGGCGATGACCGCCCTGCATGACCCGGACGCCACGAAGCGGCTCGAAGCCGTGCAGCTGGTTGCCGCGCGCCACGATCTCGACATGAACGAACTGCTGCGCCCGATCGTCGCGAAAAAGCCGGACGGCACCTTCAACGAGCCCGACGACCGCGTGCGCGCCGCCGCGCAAAGCGGCATCGACGAACTCGATTCGATCCAGCGCCGCAGCCAGATCGCGGGCACGCTGTTCGCCGGTCTCTCGCTCGGCAGCGTACTGTTGCTCGCGGCGCTCGGTCTCGCGATCACTTACGGCCTGATCGGCGTCATCAACATGGCGCACGGCGAATTCCTGATGATCGGCGCCTATGCCACCTACGTCGTGCAAAACCTGTTTCAGCGCTTCGCTCCCGGCGCGTTCGACTGGTATCCGCTTCTCGCCGTGCCGGCCTCGTTCGCGGCGGCCGGAATCGTCGGCATCGTGCTCGAACGTCTGGTGCTCAAGCATCTCTATGGCCGTCCGCTCGAGACGCTGCTGACCACCTTCGGCGTCAGCCTGATCCTGATTCAGGCGACCCGCATGCTGTTCGGCGCGCAGAACGTGCAGGTGGTGAATCCGTCGTGGATGAGCGGCGGCGTGACCGTGCTGCCGAATCTGATCCTGCCGTACAACCGCCTCGCAATTCTCGCGTTCTCGCTGATCGTCGTCGGCATCGCGTGGGCCGTGCTCACGCGGACACGGCTCGGTCTGTTCGTGCGCGCAGTCACGCAAAACCGTCGTATGGCGGCCTGCGTCGGCGTAAAAACCGCGCGTGTCGACTCGTACGCGTTCGCATTCGGCGCGGGCATCGCCGGGCTCGGCGGCTGCGCGCTCTCGCAGATCGGCAACGTCGGACCGGATCTCGGCCAGAGCTACATCATCGATTCGTTCATGGCCGTCGTGCTCGGCGGCGTCGGCCAGCTCGCCGGCACGGTGATCGGCGGCTTCGGCCTCGGACTGGTCAGCAAGGCCATCGAGCCGTTCTGGGGCGCGGTGCTCGCGAAGATCGCCGTGCTCGTGCTGATCGTGCTGTTCATCCAGAAGCGTCCGCAGGGCATGTTCGCCCTCAAGGGCCGCAGCGCGGAGGCATGACATGACATCTGCGACTTCACCGGCTCACGTCGGCTCGAACGCCGGCCACGCAGCGGGACGCGAGGCGGCCTCCGGCTTCGCGCTCGGACTGCCGCCGCGGCCCGCGCTGCTCTCGCGCCGCGCGTGGCTCGCGCTGATCGCGCTCATCATCGTGTTCGGACTCGGCGTGCCGTTCGCCACGCTGGTCGTGCCGGAGACGAGCGCGCTGCACCTGTCCGCCTACGCGATGACGATCACCGGCAAGTTCATGTGCTACGCGATCGCCGCGCTCGCACTAGACCTGGTGTGGGGCTACTGCGGCATCCTGAGCCTCGGCCATGCGCTGTTCTTTGCGCTGGGCGGCTACGCGATCGGCATGTATCTGATGCGCGCGATCGGCCACGACGGCAAATACGGCAGCGACCTGCCCGACTTCATGGTGTTTCTCGACTGGCATCAGTTGCCGTGGTACTGGGAAGGCACGCAGCATCTCGGCTATGCCCTGCTGCTGGTGGTTCTCTTACCGGCGGTGGTGGCGTGGGTATTCGGCTTCTTCACGTTCCGTTCGCGGGTGAAGGGCGTGTATCTGTCGATCATCACGCAAGCCATGACGTTCGCCGCAATGCTGCTGTTCTATCGCAACGAAACGGGCTTCGGCGGCAACAACGGGTTCACCGACTTCAAGCGCATCGGCGGCTTTCCGATCACGCATCCGGGCACGCGCACCGCCCTGCTGCTCATCACGTTCGCCGTCCTGATCCTCGCCTTCCTCGGCGCACGGGCCATCGTGACGTCGAAACTCGGCCGCGTGGTGACTGCCGTGCGCGACGGCGAGACGCGTCTGATGTTCCTCGGCTACAGCCCGCTCGCGTACAAGCTGTTCGTGTGGACCGTGTCGGCGGTTCTGTGCGGCATCGCCGGCGCGTTGTACGTGCCGCAGGTCGGCATCATCAATCCGGGCGAGATGTCGCCGGGCAACTCGATCGAAATGGCGATCTGGGTGGCGGTGGGCGGACGCGGCACGCTGATCGGGCCGATCATCGGCGCCTTCGCCGTGAACGGCGCGAAGAGCTTCTTTACCGCGAATTTCCCTGAATACTGGCTGTTCTTCCTTGGCCTGATCTTCGTGCTGGTTCCGCTGTTGCTGCCCAACGGCATCATGGGACTGATCGAACTCGTGACGCGCAAGAGGAACCGTTCATGAACGAAAACCCGATGGTCCCTGATCTTGCGTTACCGGAAGAACCCGCCGAGACCTCGCTGAGCGGCGTGGCCAGCATGGGGCACGCGGTCGTTCCCGGCGAAATCGATATCTCGCACGGCACGATCCTGTATCTCGAAGACGTGACCGTGAGCTTCGACGGTTTTCGGGCACTGAACGCGCTGACCTTGTCGATCGACGCCGGCGAATTGCGCTGCATCATCGGACCGAACGGCGCGGGCAAGACGACGATGATGGACGTCATCACGGGCAAGACCGAGCCGGATTCGGGCAAGGTGTATCTGGGCCAGTCGATCGACCTGACGCGCATGAACGAGCCATCGATTGCGCGTGCGGGCATCGGTCGCAAGTTCCAGAAGCCGACCGTTTTCGAGCAGCATCCCGTGTGGGAAAACCTCGAACTCGCCATGAAAGCCGACAA
Source organism: Paraburkholderia sp. GAS199 (assembly GCF_050436585.1). Taxonomy (NCBI): domain Bacteria; kingdom Pseudomonadati; phylum Pseudomonadota; class Betaproteobacteria; order Burkholderiales; family Burkholderiaceae; genus Paraburkholderia; species Paraburkholderia sp. GAS199. The sequence goes on from NZ_JBNDMM010000002.1 coordinate 260,254, forward strand.
GGGCTGGTGGGCGTCGCTGCGAGCGCGGCTCGACCGCGAGGCGCAGGCACGGATCGAAGAAACCCTGGCGTTGATCGGACTCGAGAGCGAAGCGCGTCGACTCGCGGGCGAGTTGTCCCATGGACAGAAGCAGCGCCTGGAAATCGGCATGTTGCTGATGCAGCAACCGGCGCTGTTATTGCTCGACGAACCCGCCGCCGGCATGACCGACGACGAGACCATGCAGTTGGCGGAATTGCTGAATCATCTACGCGGAACGTGCTCGATGATGGTGGTCGAGCACGACATGGAGTTCGTGGCGGCGTTGTCCGGCGATACCGGGAAAGTGACGGTGATGGCCGAAGGGCGCGTGCTGGCGCACGGGACGTTGGATGAAGTTAAGAGGGATGAGACTGTTATTGAGTCTTATCTCGGGAGGTAGGGGTCCCTGCGGGGATGTTGCTGGTTTTTTGGTGTTGGTGGTTTTTTTGTGTGCCTGTGGCGGCGGTGTTTCTTATGTTTATGGTTTATTAGTGTTGCCCCTGTGCGGGGCGGCACTTACTTTCTTTGCTGCGGCAAAGAAAGATAAGCAAAGAAAGCCGCTCACACCGCTAATGCTATTCGTTATCGGTGGCGCTTCTTTGCGGCGGTGGCCCCGGAGCGTCCGGCGTGTCGCGCACTCCGCGTGAGTGACAAGGCCGTCATCAGTTCCGGCGGCGCTTCGCGCGCCGAGCGGCATGCAGGGGAAACCGAAGGTTTGCATTGAGCTTTTCGCCGAGGCGAAGCCGACGGCATCGCTAACGAAAAGCGAAGTGAATGGTTGAATGAAGTACCGCTCCGGCGCGCGAAGCGTCGCCGGAACGGATGACTGCTGTACCACTACGAACGACGATCCACGGTCGGCCCTATCGGCTGCCACTCCGTGTGGTTATGAGAAGTGCCCGCTTAGGGTTAGCGGTGTGAGCGGCTTTCTTTTGCCTACTTTTCTTTGCCGCTGCAAAGAAAAGTAGGTGCCGCCCCGCACAGGGGCAACGCTAATAGACCATTAACGCAAAGAAAGAACAACGCAGCAGGCAAACAGCAAAAAACCGCCGCCGCAGGCACCAACAACAGGACAATTTCAAATGCTAGAAGTAGAAAACCTGAACCAGTACTACGGCGGCAGCCACATCCTCCGCGATGTCAAACTCACCGTGCCGGATGGCAAACTCACCGTCCTGCTCGGCCGTAACGGCGTCGGCAAAACGACGCTGCTCCGCTGCCTGATGGGCGTGGTGCAAACGAAAAGCGGCTCGATCGCCTGGCGCGGCACGCCGATCACCAAACTGCCGACCTACTCGCGCGTCGAACACGGGCTCGCCTACGTGCCGCAAGGCCGCGATATCTTTCCCCGGCTCACGGTCGAAGAAAACCTGCTGGTGGGCGCGGCCAGCAAGAAAGCGCCCAAGAAAATCCCCGACCGTATCTACGAACTGTTCCCGGTTCTGAAGGACATGCGCGCACGTCGCGGCGGCGACCTTTCCGGCGGTCAACAACAGCAGCTCGCCATCGGTCGCGCGCTGATGAGCGATCCGCAATTGCTTATCCTCGACGAACCGACCGAAGGCATTCAGCCGTCCATCATTCAGGACATCGGCCGCACGCTGCGTCAACTGGTCGAGGAAATGGGCATGACGGTGCTGCTGGTCGAGCAGTATTACGACTTCGCGAAGGAAATCGCCGATCGCTACTGGGTCATGAGCCGCGGCGAAATCGTCGCGGGCGGCGAAGGCGCGAACATGGACACCGACGGCGTGCGTGCACTCATCGCCGTCTAAGCGCCCCGCCCATACATACGCTCACCAAACACTCACGACAGACGCCGGCACGGCAAACCCGCGTGCTATTCTCGCCGCATCCCGAGGCAACGCCCGACGGCGTTGCCTCATCGCGCAGGCACGCTACGCTTCATTGAACTGATCCGCATGTCGCTTCACGAAAATCACGTCACGCTGGCTACCGCTCGATCCGAGGCAGAAGCGGCGCCCCACACCACCGCGCATTCGCAATGGCGCGCCCGTCTCGAACTCGGCTTCGTGGAAGAGCGCGGACGCACGACGCTCAAACATCGGCGGCATGAAGGGCCGTTGCGCATCCAGCGGCCGCTCTATCCGGAAGGTCCCGCGCTTTGTCATGCGGTGATCGTGCATCCGCCGGGCGGCATCGCGGGCGGCGACCGGCTCGAAATCGACGTGACGTTCGGCGAGCGCGCCCACGCAGTCATCACCACGCCGGGCGCAACCAAGTGGTACAAGTCCAATGGACGCGAGGCGCGTCAGTCTATCGAGGTCAAGGTCGGCGCACACGCGAAGCTCGACTGGCTGCCGCAGAACAACATCGTCTTCGACCACGCGAACGCGCATCTGCAATTCACGCTGACCCTTGCCGAAGGCGCGACGGCAATCGGCTGGGACGCGACGCAACTCGGCCGTCAGGCGGCCGGCGAGCGCTGGTCGGAGGGACGACTCGGCGCGGTGTCGCGCATCGTGGGAGCGAACGGCGACCTGCTGTGGCTCGAACGCGCGAGCCTCACCGCCGGCGACCCATTGCGCGACGCCGCGCAAGGTCTCGCAGGCTTCCCTGCTTACGGCACGCTTTGGGCCGTCGGCCCGGCATGCGACGACGCGCTCGCCGAAGCGCTCACCGCCAGACTGCCGTTCGACGAATCGATCCGCGCCGCCGCTTCGTGCGTCACGCAAGGTGTGTTGATCGTACGAGCCGTATCGCGTTCGATGGAAACGCTGCAACGCGCGCTGACGCAACGCTGGCTCGAACTGCGGCCGCTCGTGCATGGCGTCGATGCGGTGCCGCTGCGGATCTGGTCGACCTGAACACGTGCGTGGTGGTGCAGCCTGCTGCGTGACGTGCTACGTAACAATGCCGCATGATGTTCGCCATCACGCGCCGCGTCGATGCTCCGTGATGCCGCCGGGTCCATCGCGCGAGCGCGTTTTTGCGAGCCACTAACGCGCCGTCGCCGCTCTCGCAGATCGATCCGTCATCACGCGCAACGCCTCACATCAACATCTCCGCAAGCGCCGTCACGCACCACGATAAGGCACCACGACGCGCCAGCCAGGTGCATGACCGCGTGAACCACCCCGCCGGCCAGCGATGCACCGGCATGGCACATACCTTGCATAAATATTTACAACGATGTTGCCGCGTCCTGACGGCAACCGACCGTCTCATTCTTCTCGCGACCACCGCTCACATAACATGACCCGATCCACTCTTCGCCCCGCGCGTCGCGCCTGGCTCGCCGCACTGCTGCTCTCGCCCGTCCTCGCCATTCATGTGCCCGCCGCTCACGCAGACACACTCGACAACATTGCCAAGGCCGGCGTGCTGAAAGTCGCCGTCCCGGAAGACTATCCGCCGTTCGGCTCGGTCGGCGCCGACATGAAGCCGCAGGGCTACGACATCGACACCGCGGCGCTGCTCGCGAAGTCGATGAACGTGAAACTCGAACTCGTGCCGGTCAACAGCGCGAACCGCATTCCGTATCTGCAGACCGGCAAGGTCGATCTGGTGATCTCGTCGCTCGGCAAGACGCCGGAGCGCGAAAAGGTGATCGACTTCTCGACCGCGTATGCGCCGTACTACCAGGGCGTGTTCGGCCCGGCCGACATCAAGGTGAGCGGGCCCGCAGACCTGACCGGCAAGACGGTCGGCGCGACGCGCGGCGCGCTGGAAGAAATCGGCCTCACGCAAATGGCGCCGAACGCCACCATCAAGCGCTTCGAAGACAACAACGCCACCATCGCCGCGTTCCTCTCGGGCCAGGTCCAACTGATCGCCGCCGGCAACATCGTCGCCGCCGCGATTCTCGCGAAGAACCCGCCGCGCCGCCCGGAACCGAAGTTCGTCATCAAGAATTCGCCGTGCTTCGTCGGCATGAACAAGAACGAACCGCGCCTGCAGCAGAAGGTCGATGCCGCAATCGCGGCAGCCAAGCAGGACGGCACCTTGAACACGATGTCGAAGAAGTGGTTCGGCGCGCCGCTGCCCGCCGATCTGTAAGCGCTTCGTTAGCGGAAATTGATACCGTGGCTGGCTTATCCGGCATTGCACTTGTCGTGGACGCATCCCGTGCGTAGCATGCGATCGCGGTCATGACACGCAGCGCCTATCATTGTCGCAGCCGGTCGTATTCCGACCGGTGCGCGATGACGAATCCATCCGACACATCCATTCGACGCATCTACCGACGAAGCTGACTCGATGAAGCTCACTCCCCGCGAGAAGGACAAGCTGCTGATCTTCACCGCCGCGCTACTCGCCGAACGGCGCCGCGCCCGCGGTCTCAAACTCAACTATCCCGAAGCCATTGCATTCATCACCGCCGCGCTGATGGAAGCCGCGCGCGACGGCAAGACCGTCGCCGAGGTGATGCATTACGGCACGACGCTGCTCACGCGCGACGACGTGATGGAAGGCGTGCCGGAGATGATCCCCGACATTCAGGTCGAGGCCACTTTTCCGGACGGCACCAAGCTCGTCACCGTTCATCACCCGATTCCCTGATCACCAGTCACTCATCACGCAAGGCAGGCCACATGATTCCCGGCGAACTCCTCACCGACGACGGCGAACACGAGCTCAACGCGGGACGCGCCACCGTGACGGTGACCGTGTCCAATACCGGCGACCGGCCGGTGCAGATCGGCTCGCACTACCACTTTTACGAAGTGAACGAGGCGCTCTCGTTCGATCGCGAAACCGCGCGCGGTTTCCGGCTGAACATCGCGGCCGGCACCGCCGTGCGCTTCGAGCCCGGCCAGGAGCGCACTGTCGAACTGGTCGAACTGGCGGGCGATCGCGTCGTCTACGGCTTTAACGGCAAGGTGATGGGCAAGCTCTGATGCGCGACGCGCGCACGCCTGCCACGCCCCCTGTGCTCATTTCCGGACCCACACCATGACATTACGCATTGGCCGCCGCGCATACGCGGAAATGTTCGGCCCCACCACCGGCGACCGCGTACGCCTCGCCGACACCGACCTGCTGATCGAAGTCGAGCGCGACTTCACGACCTACGGCGAAGAAGTGAAGTTCGGCGGCGGCAAGGTGATTCGCGACGGCATGGGCCAGTCGCAACGGGTTCACGCCGACGTCGTCGATACCGTGGTCACGAACGCGGTGATTCTCGACCACTGGGGCATCGTCAAGGCGGATATCGGCATCAAGGACGGCCGCATCCATTCGATCGGCAAGGCGGGCAATCCGGACATCCAGCCGAACGTGACGATCGCGATCGGCGCGTCGACGGAAGTGATCGCCGGCGAAGGGCTGATCGTGACGGCGGGCGGCATCGACACGCACATCCACTTCATCAGCCCGCAGCAGATCGAAGAGGCGCTGGCGAGCGGGGTGACCACCATGCTCGGCGGCGGCACGGGTCCGGCAACGGGCACCAACGCGACCACCTGCACGCCCGGTCCGTGGCATCTCGAACGCATGCTGCAGGCCGCCGACGGCTATCCGATGAATCTCGGCTTTCTCGGTAAAGGCAACGTGAGCCAGCCGCAACCGGCGCTGGAGCAGATCGCGGCCGGCGCCATCGGCCTGAAACTCCACGAAGACTGGGGCACGACACCCGCCGCCATCGACAACTGCCTCTCCGTCGCCGACGACACCGATACCCAGGTCGCCATCCACACGGATACGCTCAACGAAGCGGGTTTCGTCGAAGCCACCGTGGCCGCGTTCAAGGGCCGCACGATCCACACATACCACACGGAAGGCGCGGGCGGCGGCCACGCGCCGGACATCATCAAGGTGTGCGGCGAAGCCAACGTGCTGCCCTCCTCGACCAATCCGACGCGCCCGTACACCGTCAACACGCTCGAAGAGCATCTCGACATGCTGATGGTGTGCCACCACCTCGACCCGTCGATCGCGGAAGACATCGCCTTCGCCGAGTCGCGCATCCGCCGCGAGACCATCGCCGCCGAAGACATCCTGCACGACCTCGGCGCGCTGTCGATGCTGTCGTCGGACTCGCAGGCCATGGGACGCGTGGGCGAAGTGATCATCCGCACCTGGCAGACCGCGCACAAGATGAAAGTGCAACGCGGCGCGCTGCCGGAAGACACCGCGCGGCACGACAACTTCCGCGCCAAACGTTACGTGGCGAAGTACACCATCAACCCGGCGATCACGCACGGCATCGCGCACGAAGTCGGTTCGATCGAACCGGGCAAATGGGCCGACCTCGTGTTCTGGGAACCGGCGTTCTTCGGCATCAAGCCGTCTCTGATCCTCAAGGGCGGCATGATCGCCATGGCGCAGATGGGCGACCCGAACGCGTCGATTCCGACGCCGCAGCCGGTGCACTATCGCGAGATGTTCGCGACGCGCGGCGGTGCGTTGGGGCGCACGTCGCTGACCTTCGTGTCGCAGATGGCCGCCGATGCGGACGTCGCCGGTCGCTACGGGTTGGCAAAACGCATCGTGGCCGTGAAGAACTGCCGCAACATCAGCAAGGCCGACATGATCCACAATGCGTGGCGTCCCGCCATCAGCGTCGATCCGGAAACCTATCAGGTGATCGCCGACGGCCAGTTGCTGACCTGCGAGCCGGCCACGGTACTGCCGATGGCGCAACGCTACTTCCTGTTCTAAGCCATGCGCACTCTCGACAAACTCATTGCGCCGCATCTGAAGCTGGCGCCCGTGCTGGTGAAGCGCGCGCCTACCCTGACACTCGCTTTCGACGAACGCCGCAAGAGCCGCCTCGCCGCCACGCTGGATAACGGCGAAGAAGTCGCCCTGCTGCTGCCGCGCGGCACGGTACTGCGCGACGGCGACGTTCTGGTCGCCGACGACGGTGGCCTGGTACGCGTGGTGGCCGCCGCCGAAGCCGTGCTCGTGGTGCGCGCCAAAGACACGCTCACGCTGACGCGCGCCGCTTATCACCTCGGCAACCGTCACACGCCGGTCGAAGTCGGCACGGACTATCTGAAGCTCGAATACGATCCCGTGCTCGCCGATATGCTCAAGCGCATCGGCGCCACCGTCGACCAGGTGTCGATGCCGTTCCAGCCGGAGTCCGGCGCATACGGCGGCGGTCACAAGCACGGTCACGACGAGAGCTTCGCGGAAGACTACGCGCTGGCGCAGCAGGTGTTCGGCGAGCATCACGGCCACGACCATTCGCACGACCACGCTCACGACCATGGCCATGAAGACGGTCATGTGCACGACGAATCGTGCGGTCACGCGCATCATCACCATCATGCGCATCGCTGAACTGACGGCGCTGCTGCACCTCGCGTCGCCCGCGCTGCCGATCGGCGCCTTCAGCTATTCGCAGGGCCTCGAAGCGGCCATCGAAGCGCAACTGATCACCGACGCCGATTCCGCGCGCGCCTGGATCGCCAGCGGTCTGACCGACGTGCTCGCGCACGGCGAGTTGCCGTTTCTCGCGCATCAGATGGAGCGTTGGCGCGCGCATGACATCGACGGCCTGAAGCTGGCGAACAGCGAGTTTCTGGCGAGCCGCGAGTCGGCGGAACTCCGGCGCGAAACCGAACAGATGGGCTGGTCGCTGCGTCAGTTGTGCGCGTCACTGGAATGGGGCGACGTCGAGCGACGCGCAACGCTGGCTGCGATGACGCCGCTCGCGCAGCCCACCGCGTTCGCCTTCGCCGCCTACGCGCACGACGCCGCCACCGACGCCGCTCTGGCCGCCTACGCCTTCAGCTGGGTCGAAAATCAGGCGGCCGCAGCGCTGAAGGCCGTGCCGTTGGGACAAGTCGCGGGACAGCGCATCATCGTCGCGCTGCGCGAGCCGATCGAGGCCGCCGTCACGCGCGCATTGGCCACCGCGCCTGAAAACATCAACACCTTCGCGCCGCAACTCGGCATTTTGTCGGCGCGTCACGAGTCGCAATATTCACGGCTCTTTCGCTCATAAGAAGATCTACCATGAACGCACCTCATCAAGCCGCTCACTCGTCCGTCCGCACGAAAAAACTGCCGCCGCTGCGCGTGGGCGTCGGCGGACCGGTCGGTTCCGGCAAGACCACGCTGCTCGAAATGCTGTGCAAGGCGATGCGCGAGCAATACGACCTCGTCGCGATCACGAACGATATCTACACGAAAGAAGACCAGCGCCTGCTGACGGTGGCGGGCGCATTGCCGGCCGAGCGCATCATGGGCGTGGAAACCGGCGGCTGTCCGCACACGGCGATTCGCGAAGACGCGTCGATCAACCTCGAAGCCGTCGACCGCATGCTCACGCGCTTTCCCGACGCCGATATCGTCTTCATCGAATCGGGCGGCGACAATCTCGCGGCAACATTCAGCCCGGAACTGTCGGACCTCACGATTTACGTGATCGACGTGGCCGGCGGCGAAAAGATTCCGCGCAAGGGCGGCCCCGGCATTACCAAGTCCGATCTGCTGGTGATCAACAAGACCGACCTCGCGCCGATGGTCGGCGCGAACCTGGACGTGATGGCTTCCGACGCGCAGAAAATGCGCGGCGAGCGCCCCTTCGTGATGACGAATCTGAAGGCGCTCGACGGCCTGGACGTGGTGGTGAAATTTATCGAGAAGAAGGGGTTGTTGAAGGTTTGAGGCGAAGATCGGGGCGCCTCGACGCCCCTCACCTTCACTCCGGCAACAACGCCGTCAACACATCCACCGTTCTCGCCGTCGCGCCGCGATGCCGCGCGGCGAACGCCGACGCCGCGCCGCCCATGGCGAGCCGGCGCGCCTTGTCGTTGAACAGGTCGCGCAGTGCCCGCGCCAGATCGGCCGGGTCTTGCACCTGCACGGCGGCGCCGGCGGCAACGGCGTCGGCCGTGGCTTGCGTGAAATTGAATACGTGCGGGCCGATCAGCACCGGCACACCCACCGCGCAGGCCTCGATCAGATTCTGGCCGCCGAGCGGCAGCAAACTTCCGCCGATGAACGCCAGGTCCGACGCCGCGTAATACGCGCCGAGTTCGCCCATCGAGTCGCCGAGCAGCACCTTCACCTGCGCCGACAACGCCGGCACGCCGCCTACGGCACCGCTTGCTCCACTCGCGCTATTCGCACTCCCCGCACCTATCGCCGCCGACGCGAGCTTCGCATCCGGCGCCCAGGCGGAGCGACGCTCGATGCGCAAGCCGTTCTTCTCGACCAGCGCCGCCACTTCGTTAAAACGCTGCGGATGACGCGGCACGAGGATCAGCAAGGCATCGTCGATGCCGAGCGCGGCGAATGCCTGCAGCACGAGTTCTTCTTCGCCTTCGCGCGTGCTCGCCGCGACCCACACCGGCCGCGTGCCGATCGCCGCGCGCCAGGCATGGCCGCGCGCCGCCAGTTCCGGCGGCGTGCTCATGTCGAACTTGAGATTGCCGAGCACGGCAACGTTGCGCGCGCCGAGCGCCGTCAGACGCTCGGCATCCGAAGGGCTCTGCGCCAGCACGCGCTCGAAGCCGCCGAACACGCCCCGGGTTGCATTGCCGAACTTCGCGGCACGTTTGTACGAACGCGCCGACATGCGCGCGTTGGTCAGCACGAGCGGCACGTCCGCGCGACGGCATTCGTCGATCAGCGTCGGCCACACTTCGGTTTCCATTACCAGACCCAGCGACGGCCGCCACGCGCGCAAAAAGCGGCGCACGGCGTGCGGCATGTCGTACGGCAGATAGCTGCGCAACACGCGGTCGCCGAAAATCTGCTCGCCGGTGGCACGGCCGCTCGGCGTCATGTGCGTGAGCAGAATGCGCGCGTCGGGCCGCGCTTTCATCAGTGCGTCGATCAGCGGCTGCGCGGCGCGCGTCTCGCCGACCGACACGGCATGCACCCAGATCAACGGCCCGTTGTCTTCCGGCAAACGGCCGCGCGAGTAGCCGAAGCGCTCGCCGATATGTTCGCGATAACCGCGCTCCTTGCGCGAGCGGATCAGCAGACGCAGAACGGCGAGCGGCGCGACGATCCACCAGAGCGCGTTATAGATCGCCCTCAGCATCGGCACTCCGCACACGTCGGAACGGAGCTGGCCGTGACAGAAGCAACGGGAACAAGGCGAGTTGCAAGGACAGCGGCGCTCAAACCAGCGCCCTGCCCTTCAGGCGTTCGAGAATGCCGAGCGGCGCGCATTCGGGCTGCGCCATCGCCTTGACCGGCAGGAAGAAGGTCTGCTCCAGCATGAACTGGCCGGACATGACCGCGTGCGAAGTCTGGTCGGAAAAACACACCCACACGCTGCCCGGCGGAAACGGCATGGTCTCCTGCGGGCTTGCCTTCTGATAGTCCAGATCGGCCTTCATGCCGTCGTGCAGATTCAGCATCAGGTGGTCGTATTCGCTGCGCGGCGACTTGGTGACGTGCAGCAGATTGAGCAGCCACGCCGAGCCCGGCATCTGCGGCTTGATACGCGGCAGGAAGCGTTTGGCCATGTCTTCGAAGGGCTCGCCCACGCGCCAGACGCGCGGCGCACCATGCGGATTGACGTTGGTGAACACGCGCAGGATGCGTTCGCCGTAATTCGGACGCGACGGAAACGCGTCCACGTGCAGACGGCTATCGTCCTTGCGCCACGACGTCTGGCGCGTTTCCACCTGATGCAGACGCAGGCTCGTCGGTGCAACCCGCAATTTGCCGTTGTATTCGGGAAAGAGCCCGTCGACCAGCGTACGCGCGTTGGCCTGATAGCGCGCGATCAAGGCGCGCACGGCCGACTGCGTGACGGCGTCGCCGGCTACGCCGTGCAGCGCGCCGCCGTTCGGCTCGAGACTGATGTTCTTGCGATTCGGATCGGCGAGCGCCGGATCGAGCAGCGCCTGTTCGCCGCCTTCGATCGCGAAACGAAGGTTGGGGAAATACAGCACCTTGCCGCGTTCCACGCCGGCCAGCAGCGTCTCGCGCGGCACGGACAGATTGCGCGCATGCCAGTCGGCGCTCGCTACTTCGATGATCTGGGTTTCGTTCATGGTCGCCCTTGAGAACGGATGGAGCGTAAGGCGAGGCGCCCGCCGCGTTACAGCAGGCCGAAGCCGGCCAGCGCGGACTTCACTTCCTGCAACGTGGGCGGCTTGCCGGCCGTACCGAGGTTGACGACGTTCGGCGACCAGTAACCGCCGGTGCGCCACGCGGTGGCGAAATTGTACAACTCGACGGTCGGCCGCTTCAGCGCCGCCGCGATGTGGACTAGACCTGTGTCAACACCGACCGTCGCGGCCGCGCCTTCGATCAGTCCGACCACGGCCGGCAGCGACAATCTGGGCGGCACGATGGCTGCCGCGCCGAACTCCTTCGCGAGCCGTTCGCTGGTGGCGCGCTCTTCCTCGCTGCCCCACGGCAGCACGATCGACGCCCCGCGCCGCACCAGCGACTGGCCGAGTTCGATCCAGGCCGTGTCGGGCCACTGCTTGTCGGCCCGCGAGGTGGCGTGTACGAACACGACATACGGCACCGGCAGATTCAGATTGGCTTGCGACAAGGCCAGCGCCGCGCGGCCCGTGTCGAGCCCGAAATCGATGTCGTCGGTGGGTTGCGGCTGCGGGTCGTCCAGTGCCGCGGCGACCAGCTGCCGCGTGCGCTCGACCACGTGCGTACGCGGCTCGATCGGCACGCGCTTGTCGTAGAAGAAACGTACCGGCCACTCGAAGCCGGCGCCGTCGGTACGATTGGCGAGGCCGACCACCGGCCCGCGCGCCATGCTCGCGACCCACGCGGTCTTGATGAGCCCCTGGCAGTCGATCACGAGGTCGTATTTTTCGGCGGCGAGCGCGCGGCGGAACGCGCCGATCTCGCGCCAGTTGTCGACGGACAGCAGACGCTTGCGCCAGCGCCGCAGCGACACGGGAATCGCGCGATTGACGCCGTTCACGAGTTCCACCAGACCGACGAAGCTCTCTTCGACGAGCCAGTCGATCTGCGCCTCGGGATGGCGGCGTTTGATATCCGCGATCACCGGCATGTTGTGAACGACGTCGCCCAACGACGACACCCTCACGATCAATATCTTTTGCACGCTCAAGAGTGGGAAACCGGCTATCCGGTCCGAAGATGCGTTGAGAGAGCCTCGAACCCGCCGCTATGCGTCAATGCGTCAGGCTCCCGACTGGGTGAACAAAGCGCATCACGCGACGTTTGCTCACGAGGACGGCAATTTTAGCGCGCAATAGCCAACGAGCATGAAAAAACGCGGCGCGGTAAGTAAAACCCGCGCCGCGTTCGCCGGCGGCCGCGATTCGAAGCGAACCGCGCCGCCGCCCGGACATTCAGAACGGCAGTTTCGCGTCGGCCTTCTCCGCGAGAATCACGCGGCGGAAGTCTTCCTGAATGCGTTTGAGCGCTTCGTCGCTATCGGCTTCGAAACGCATGACCACGACCGGCGTGGTGTTCGACGAGCGAGCCAGACCGAAGCCGTCCGGATACTCGACACGCAAGCCGTCGATCTTCACGACGTCGTCCGCGCCCGTGAACTTTGCGTTCTGCTGCAAACGCGCGATCAGTTCGAAGTTTTCGCCTTCTTCGAGCTTCAGTTGCAGTTCCGGCGTGGAGTTCGAGTTCGGCAGCGAGTTCAGCAGCTTGCTCGGGTCTTCCACACGCGTGAGGATTTCCAGCAGGCGCGCGCCGGTGTACAGACCGTCGTCGAAACCGTACCAGCGGTCTTTGAAGAACACGTGGCCGCTCATTTCGCCGGCGAGCGGAGCGCCGGTTTCGCGCAGCTTGGCCTTGACGAGCGAGTGGCCGGTTTTCCACATCAGCGGCTCGCCGCCCTTTTCCTTCACCCATTTGGCGAGATTGCGCGTGCACTTCACGTCGTAAATGATCTGCGCGCCCTTGTTGCGCGAGAGCACTTCTTCGGCGAACAGCATCAGCTGGCGATCCGGATAGATGATCTGGCCGTCTTTGGTGACGACACCGAGACGGTCGCCGTCGCCGTCGAAAGCGAAGCCGATTTCCGCGTCGGTTTCCTTCAGCGCGCGAATCACGTCCTGAAGGTTTTCCGGGTGCGCCGGGTCCGGGTGATGGTTCGGGAAGTTGCCGTCGATTTCCGTGAACAGTTCGACCAGTTCGCAGCCGAGCTTCTTGAAGAGCTTCGGTGCGAGACCGCCGGCCACGCCGTTGCCGGTATCGACCACGATCTTCATCGGACGCGCGAGCTTGATGTCGCTCGTGATGCGATCCAGATATGCGTCCGCGATGTCGTATTCGGTGTAGGTGCCGCTGCCGTCCGAGAAGTTTTCGTCGACGATGCGTTGATGCAGCGCGAGGATCTGCTCGCCGTAAATGGCCGCGCCGCGCAGGACCATCTTGAAGCCGTTGTAGTCGGGCGGATTGTGGCTGCCCGTCACGACGATGCACGAATCGATGCGGCGCTCGCCGCCTTCGAGTTGCAGCGGCACGCTGGCCGCGAAGTAGCCGACCGGCGTCGGCACCATGCCGACATTCACGACATCGACACCGGCCGCACGCAGACCGTCCGACAGCGCCTGGATCAACTCGGGACCCGACAGACGCCCGTCACGTGCCACCACGACGGCGTCGCCGCCTTGCGCACGCACTTCGCTGCCGAAAGCGCGACCGATCGAACGCGCTGCGTCGGCGTCGAGCGTCTTGCCGATCACACCGCGAATGTCATACGCCTTGAAAATAGATTTGGAGATCATATTGGCTCACTTGCGTGCAATGGAAAATTTTGACCGGCGCATCGATGAGACATCGGTAAAACACGCCGACTAACAGAGCGATGCACCCTTGCCGGAAGCGATCCGGTTCCAACTTATAATTGCGCTTTTCGGACCCGCCTTATTACGCCATTCTAATGCTTAGACGCCCTCCTTTTGTAAAGTTGCCGCGCCGGCCATGGCCGCGCCTGTCGGCCGGGTGGGCGAACGCGTACGGCGCGACCCGGTTGCAATCCGCGCGCCCGCTCCGGCGAGCAGCCGACGGATGCTGACGCTCAAACGTTTCGCCAATCCCGACGTCGCGCGCGCCTTCACCAACATCGTCTGGCTCGGGCTGGAACGGCTCACGCAGATCGGCGTGGCGATCGTCATCAGCGGCGTGCTGGCGCGCTACTTCGGGCCGGACGTGTTCGGCAAATGGCAATACGCCAATACGTTGCTGCTGGTACTCTCGCCCATCACCTGGGTGTGCGGCGCGGAAATCCTGGTGCCCACCATCGTCAACCGTTCGCCCGCGCAACTCGGCACGGTGCTCGGCAGCGCCTTCGCGCTGCGCTTCTCGGTTTCCGTCGGCGCGCTGCTGCTGACCTGGCTCGGTATTGCCCTGCATTTCTTCGACCCGCTGGTCGGCGCGATGCTCGCCGGGCTCGCCGTCACCATGCTGTTTCGCGAGCCATTCGTGGGCGTGATCAACGCGTGGCTGCAAAGCATGACGTACAGCAAGCCGCAACTGCTCACCAGCATGGGCACGGCCGTCCTGAAGGCCGCGTTCGTCTATCTGCTGGTGCGCGCCGCCGCCACGCCCGCGCGTTTCGGCTGGCTGTGGGCGGCCGAGTCGGCGCTCATCGGTACAGTACTGCTCGTCTATTACATCCGCAGGCATGGCGGCACGCTCGGCTGGCGCCTCGACCGTTCGCTTTTCAGACACTTCGCGACGGCCGGCACGGTGTTCTGGCTCGGCCTGATCTGTATGTATCTGTTCCTGAAACTCGACCGTCTGATGCTGGAGCGAGCCATCTCGTTCGCCGATCTCGGCCGCTATTCCGCAGCCCAGCAACTGAACGAAAACTGGATCACGCTCGCCCTGATGCTCGCGCAAACCATCGCGCCGGCTTTCGTCTATCGTGTGCAGGACGCCGCGCATCTGCGCCGCAACATGTGGCGTCTCACCGCCATGACGGCCGCGCTGATGGTGAGCGGCGCGATCGTGCTCGACCTGCTCGCCGGCTTCATCATTCGCCGCGTGTTCGGGCCGGACTTCGAAGGCGCGATCGGGATTTTCCGCTGGGCGGTCTGGCTTTCCGTGCCCGCCGGCATCGAAGCGATCGGCAACCTCGTCGTGCTCAAATATCAGGCCAAATTCGTCCTGCTGTCCAAGTGGCTGCTGGCGCTCGCCGTGGCGTTCGCCGTGAATCTGCTGACGATCAAACGCCTCGGCGCCTATGGCGCGCTCGTGGGCCTCGCCGCCGGCTATCTCGCCGCCGCCTCGGTTAATCTTTATTACATCCGTTTCAAATTGCGCTCATGACGAATTCATCCGCCGCCGCGCAACCTCGTCTCGACGACGTCGCCGTGCTGATGCCGGCATACAACGGCCAGGCCGACGTCGATCTTACGCTGGCGTCGTTCAGCGAACGTGCGCTAGTACACGTACTGATCGTCGATGACGGCAGCACACCGGCGATTGTCGCGCCGACGCTGCCCAACATGAAAATCGACGTGTTACGCATGCCGCAGAACGGCGGCATCGAGCGCGCGTTGCAGACGGGCATCGACGCGCTCGCCCAGCGCGGATTTCGCTATGCCGCCCGCATCGATGCGGGCGACCGCAGCGCGCCCGAGCGGCTCGCCAGGCAGCGCGAGTTCATGGAACTGCATCCTCGCGTGGCCGGCCTCGGCATGTGGACGCAAGTGGTGACGCGCGAAGGCAAGCCGCTCTTCATGCTCACGCCGCCCGCGGAGCCGAAGCAGATTCGCCGGATGCGCTTTTTCCGTTCATGCCTCGCGCATCCTTCGATGATGTTGCGCATCGACGCCGTGCGCGCCGTGGGCAACTATCGCGCCGACTATCCGTCCGCCGAAGACCTCGATCTGTTTGTGCGCCTGATGGAGCAATACGACTGCGCGAACCTGCCGGAACTCGGTCTCTACTACGAGCTGAACGAAGGCGGCATCAGCGCGACGAAACGGCGCCGCCAGGTCGGCTCGACGCTGCGCCTGCAACTGCGTTATTTCGACCTGACCAATTTCTACGACTGGCTCGGTCTCGCCAAGAATCTGCTGCATCTGGTGACGCCGTATCGCGCGTTGCAGCGGCTCAAACGCACCGTGCTCGCGCCCCGCGCGAGCCAGTAACTACTCATCGTCATTCACCGCCGAGCCCGCTCCCGCATGAAGCCTGCTTTCAAGTCGACACCCGCGCTGCGCATTACACTCGTCTGTAACACCGCCTGGGCAATCTATACCTACCGGCATGGCCTGATCCGCACGCTGGTCGCGCGCGGGGTGGACGTCACCGTGCTGGCGCCGCGCGATCGCACCTTCGAGTTGCTGACCGCGATGGGCTGCCGCTGCATCGAGTTGCCGGTGGCGTCGAAGAGCACCAGTCCGCGTGACGATCTGGGCACGCTCTGGTCGCTGTATCGTCTGTATCGGAGCATTCGCCCGCATGTGGTGTTTCACTACACCATCAAGCCGAATATCTACGGCTCGATTGCGGCGAAGCTGGCGGGTGTACAGTCGGTGGCCGTCACGACGGGGCTCGGCTATGTGTTCATCCAGCACAGCCGCGCCGCGCAGGTCGCGAAAAAGCTTTACCGCTTTGCCTTCCGTTTTCCGCGCGAAGTGTGGTTTCTCAATCGCGACGACAAGGCCGCTTTCGTCGACCAGAATCTGCTCGTGCATCCCGAACGCGCGCGGTTGCTGCACGGTGAAGGCGTCGATCTCGAACAGTTCGCCTTCACGCCGATGCCCGAGCGCACCGAGTTCAAGTTCGTGCTGATCGGACGGCTGCTGTGGGACAAGGGCGTGGGCGAATACGTCGAGGCCGCGCGCCGCGTGCTCGAACGTTATCCGCATGCGCGGTTCCAGTTGCTCGGCCCGGTCGGCGTGGATAATCCGAGTGCCATCACGCGAGAAGAAGTCGCGGCATGGGAAAAGGAAGGCATCATCGAGTATCTTGGAGAGGCGCACGACGTGCGTCCTCTGATCGCCGATGCGGATTGCATCGTGCTGCCGTCCTATCGCGAAGGCGTGCCGCGCACCTTGATGGAAGCGTCGGCAATGGGACGCCCGATCGTCGCCACCGACGTGCCGGGCTGCCGCGAGGTCGTGGCGGACGGTGTGAATGGATTGCTGTGCGAGGTACGCAACGCGGATAGTCTTGCGCAGAAGCTCGCACAGATGCTCGACATGAGCGGCGCGGAGCGTCGCGCCATGGCAGAACGCGGCCGGCAGAAAGTCGCGCAGGAATTCGACGAACGGGTCGTCGTCGAAACATATAAAGACCTGGTGCAAAAAATGACGGGCGTTTTACTTTAAGGGAGCAACAGCATGACCACGAAGGGCACGATTCTGGTAACGGGCGGTGCAGGGTTCATCGGCTCGCACACATGTGTCGAGTTGCTCAATGGCGGCTTCGACGTCGTGGTAATCGACAATCTCGTGAACAGCAACCGCGAATCGCTGCGGCGCGTCGAGCGGATCACGGGCAAGTCCGTGAGTTTCTACGAAGCCGACGCGCGCGACGAAGCAGCGCTCAACCGTATTTTCGACGCACACCCGATCAGCGCCGCGATCCATTTCGCCGCGCTCAAGGCGGTGGGCGAATCGGTTGCCAAGCCGATCGAGTACTACAGCAACAACGTCGGCAGCCTGCTGACACTGCTCGGCGTCATGCGCGAGCGCAACGTCAAGCAGTTCGTGTTCAGTTCGTCGGCCACCGTGTATGGCGTGCCGAAAAGCTCGCCGATCGACGAGTCGTTCCCGCTCTCGGCCACCAACCCGTATGGCCAGTCCAAACTCATCGCCGAGCAGATTCTGCGCGATCTGGAAATCGCCGATCCGTCGTGGCGCATCGCCACGCTGCGCTATTTCAATCCGGTCGGCGCGCATGAGAGCGGCCTGATCGGCGAAGACCCGGCCGGCATTCCGAACAACCTGATGCCGTACGTCGCGCAAGTGGCGGTCGGCAAGCTGGAAAAGCTGCGTGTGTTCGGCGGCGACTACGACACGCCGGACGGCACCGGTGTGCGCGACTACATCCACGTGGTCGATCTGGCGCGCGGTCACCTGGCCGCGCTCGATGCGCTGGTCAAGCGCGACGCGAGCTTCGTGGTGAATCTCGGCACGGGCCAGGGCTATAGCGTGATCGACGTGGTGAAGGCGTTCGAGAAAGCGGCCGGACGCCCGGTGCCTTACGAGGTCGTGGCGCGCAGGCCCGGTGACGTGGCGTCGTGTTTCGCCGATCCGGCTGCGGCGTTGGCGCTGCTGGGCTGGCGCGCGGAGTTCGGCATCGAGCGTATGTGCGCGGATCACTGGCGCTGGCAATCGACGAATCCGCAAGGGTTCAAGTAATTCGAACCGGCCGTCGACGATGACGGCCGGCGGCGGAATCTTCCAGACAGTCGAACTGGAGATTTCGCCGCCGATAGAACCGTGAGTTTTACGCCACCTGGAACACCGCTACGGCGTCGCGCAATGCGACCGCATGTTCTTCCAGCGACTTCGCCGCCGCCGCGGCTTCTTCCACCAGCGCCGCGTTGTGCTGCGTCACTTCGTCGATCTGCGACACCGCCTTGTTCACCTGCTCGATGCCGTCGCTCTGCTCGTGCGCGGACGCCTCGATCTCGTTCATCACGCCCGTTACGCGCTGCACCGCGCTCATCGCTTCGTGAATCGTCTTCTGCGCGTCGGAGACGAGCGAGGCGCCCTGCTCCACCTTCGCGGCCGAATCGCCGATCAGTTCCTTGATTTCCTTCGCGGCCGCGCCAGAACGCTGCGCGAGGCTGCGCACTTCCGATGCGACGACCGCGAAACCACGACCCTGCTCGCCCGCGCCGGCCGCTTCCACCGCCGCGTTCAACGCCGCGTTCAACGCGAGAATGTTGGTCTGAAACGCGATGCCTTCGATCATGCCGATGATCTCCGCGACCTTGCGCGACGATTCCGTGATGCCGTCCATCGTTTCCGTCACGCGCGAGACCACGGCGCCGCCGCGCGTCACCGTCTCCAGCGCGCCCTGCGCCAGACGGTTGGCCTGCTTCGCGTTGTCCGCGTTCTGCTTCACCGTTGCCGAGAGTTGCTCCATGCTGGCGGCGGTCTGCTGCAACGCCGCCGCCTGCTGCTCCGTGCGCGACGAAAGGTCTGCGTTGCCCGACGCGATTTCGTTCGCGCCCTGCGTGATGGCCGTCGTGCTGCCGCGCACCTTCGCCACCGTTTCGACGAGACCGTCACGCATATGCGTCAGCGCCTTCAACAGTTGTCCCATTTCATTGCGCGATTTGACCTTGATCGCCACGGTCAGATCGCCGGACGCCATGCGCTCGAAATGCTTGACGGTCGCGTTGACCGGCTTGATGAGCGCCGCCGACAACCCGATCCGCGCCACCACGCCGATCACGATTGCAATCGCGCCGATCGCGGCGAACAACATCGTCGCGAGACGGAAGCGCTGCGTGCCGGTTTCCGCCTGTTGATGCTGATTGGCAATCTGCACCTGTTCGAGCGCGTCGATGGACTTCGAATAGGCTGCGTAAAAACCGTTCGCGGTTTCGCCCTGGATATTGCGGAAGGTGTTGAAATCGAAATCGGTGAGCGCCTTGAACTCGGGTTCGATGGCTTTATCGACCAGTGCCGTGCGCGCCTGCTCGACCGACAGCGCCAGCTTCTTTTCTTCTTCGCTGGCGAACGGACCGGCCATGTAGCTCGCGAAGTCCTTGCTCGACGCCACCAGCACTTTGTGCGCGGCCGGCAGCAGGTCGTCGGTCTGCTTGCCGACGCTGAAGAGCGTCTGATACGTCCCGAGCGCCAGTTGCACCTGCAGCAGCTTTTCCGAGCTTGCCTTCAGGTGCGAGAGCGCCACCGACGTACGCTGCGTTTCGTCGAGGCTGCTGTTCGCCAACTTGAGCGCGCCGTAGCCGACACCGATCACGGTCAGCAGAAAAGCGACGAAAACGCTGATGACCAGCGTCAGGCCGCCACGAATGGTGATGTTGTTTAGCATTGGGTCTCCGGAACGTCGTCTCGTGCGGCGGCGAAAGCGATGCAAAGTCGGCGTGTCTGATTTTTCATGACCGACTTACACTTCGCCGCATCCAGGTTAACGACCTTCCGCCGACCGCGTTGCATAGGTGAAATCCATGACAGACGGGGGTTTTCAGGCGATGATGGACTCACTATCTGGGACGTTGCCATCGGCGTGGAGAATCGCCGCTTTTCCGGGCGTCGGACGTTTCGTTTGTATAATTCGGCGTCTTCGCTCAGGCCCACTTTCATGCTTAGTTTTGCGCTCGGCTTTCTCGTTTCACTGCTGATCACGCTGTTGATCGTGCGCTATGCGCATCTGCATGAAAAATTCTCCACCGACACCGATCTCGCCGGCGTGCAGAAATTCCACGCCCGGCCAGTGCCGCGCATCGGCGGGGCCGGGATTCTGGTCGGCCTGGTGGTCTCCGCGGTGCAACTGCATCATGCGTATCCGGCGGTGTCCGGCGGCATTCTCGGGCTGATCGCCTGCGGCATGCCGGCATTCGGCTCGGGCCTCGTGGAAGACCTGACCAAGCGCGTATCCCCGCTCGCGCGGCTGGTCTGCACGATGGCGGCTGCGGCGCTCGCTTACTTCCTGCTGAATATTGCCGTCACGCGTATCAGCGTGCCGCCGCTGGACTTCCTGCTCTCGTACGCGATCATCTCCTGCGCGGTCACCGTGCTGGCGGTAGCGGCGCTTGCCAACGCGATCAATATCATCGACGGCTTCAACGGCCTTGCGTCGATGGTGGCGTTCATGATGTTCGCGTCGCTCGCCTATGTCGCGTTCCAGGTGTCGGATCCTGTCGTGCTGTCGGCGTCGTTCATGATGATGGGCGCGGTGCTCGGCTTCTTCATCTGGAATTTCCCGGCGGGCCTGATTTTTCTCGGCGACGGCGGTGCATATTTCATCGGCTTCATGCTGGCCGAACTGTCGATCATGCTCGTGATGCGCAATCGCGACGTGTCGGCGTGGTATCCGGTTCTGCTGTTCATGTATCCGATCTTCGAGACGTGTTTCTCGATTTACCGGAAGAAGTTCATTCGCGGGATGTCACCCGGCATTCCCGATGGCGTGCATCTGCACATGCTGGTTTATAAGCGGCTGATGCGCTGGGCAGTGGGCAATCGTACGGCGCGCGAACTGACGCGGCGCAATTCGCTCACTTCGCCTTATTTGTGGCTGCTTTGTTTGATTGCGGTCGTGCCGGCGACGTTGTTCTGGCGACATACGTTGCATCTGTTCTGTTTTGTGGTGGTGTTCGCGGCGACTTATGTTTGGCTTTATGTGAGTATTGTGAGGTTCAAGTCGCCGAGGTGGATGGTGGTGAGGAAGGGGCGGGAATAGCGCACCAGGCGCGCTACGGAGACTCACTGTGCACAGTGCGTGCACGATCGTGCCTTGCAGACACCGCGAATCGGGACTAGTCTAGGCCACCAGGACATGCCAGCAAACGCCGCCAGCCTTCAATAAAAAAACGAGTATCGAACTGCCGGGAATGGTCCGTGCGTGCGTGTTTCGTTTTGCACGCAGCCTACCAAAGGAGACACTGGTGAGGACGGAAGCTCGAACGATCCCCGACACAGAGGCGGCGAAGCGCAGTGGAATACAGGCTTTGCGTGCCATCGCGTGCATGCTCGTCATTCTGTACCATGTCACGTATTACGCGTGCATCACCAAAGACGTCGATTTCCGTAATTTCGTGATCGTCGATACGGGCCGTATTGGTGTCTTCATCTTTTTCGTCATCTCCGGCTTCGTGATGGGCCGATGCTTCGGCGAAGGCAAACGCTTTCTCTTGAATCGCATCCTGCGAATCTATCCGCCCTACTGGATCGCGCTCGGCGTGTCATTCGCGTTGCTGCGGAGTTTCGAGCCCCAGTGGCATATCGACCTCGCGTCATGGCTGCTGCTGCCGTCGCTCGAACACAATAACTCCGTCCATATTCCCTACTGGACGTTGTGCTACGAAATCGCCTTCTATTGCATCACGTACGTGATGATCCTGGTCCGCCTCACGCGTGGACAGGCGGCCTGCGCCTGCCTCGTGTGGATCGCGGCCATCGGTGTATTCGAAGCGTACCGCGAGCCGCTTCATCTCGGACATGCTAGCGTGGTGGCGCTGACCCTGTCTCCGGGACCGTGGATACTGCTGTCGCCCATGTCGATCTTCTTTGCGATGGGACTGTTCGTCTCGCTCGCCGACACCAAAATTTTCGACCGCGTACCGGCAACCTATCTCGCGCTCTTTTCTGTCGTGATGGTGGCAATCGGGTCGATGGCAACATC
Organism: Paraburkholderia sp. GAS199; assembly: GCF_050436585.1. Classification (NCBI taxonomy): domain Bacteria; kingdom Pseudomonadati; phylum Pseudomonadota; class Betaproteobacteria; order Burkholderiales; family Burkholderiaceae; genus Paraburkholderia; species Paraburkholderia sp. GAS199. The sequence goes on from NZ_JBNDMM010000002.1 coordinate 282,448, forward strand.
GCCGTTCGCAGTAGCCGGATTGATTCCGCTTGCCGTCGGCTATAGCGGCTTTTTACTCGCCATCCAGCGCGTCCGGTTTCCCACTCTGGTTTCGCGGCTCGGCGACTTTTCTTATGGAACGTATCTCGTCCATATCTCGATTGTCTGGGCGCTCGTCCATCTCTTCGATCCTCATTCGAAAGAGGTGCGGCTATCGGTCATCTGGATCGCGATGATGGCCGCCTCGACTTGCGGCGGGCTCCTGTTCGGCTGGTTCGAATACGCGCTGCACAACCGCTTCGTGAAACAGTTATTCAGACGCAGATCGAAGCCGGCGAGAAATTCGGTCGCGACGTAGCTAACACCGCCGGCAAGGCGGCGTGTTCATCGGCAAAGGCGTGCTTTCGGTATGCGGCCTTCGTTCACAGCGACTCGATCAGACTCAATCGGTTTCGCCATGAAGAAGGCACAGGCCCGCGGGGAATTCAGGAAGCGCGCGGCACGGCCACGGCGGCGACGCTATGGAGCGCGGGAGCAGTAGCCGGCTGGTATTCAGGCACCCAACGCCGCAGATCGCGCCTCACTTCCTGATCGCTCGGCACGCGATGCTGCATGAGCCAGGGCAACAACTCATCCAGCAGGTTATCGGCCGTTTCACGCGCTTGCGCGATTCGCAGCTTGGGATGCGGCGTTCGCGTCGTGGCTTCGTCGTCGGCGAGCAGTTCTTCGTAGAGCTTTTCGCCCGGCCGCAAACCAGTGAAGACGATCCGGATCTGCTCTTCGGTGAAACCGTAGAGGCGAATCAGGTCTCGCGCGAGATCGACGATTTTCACCGGCTCGCCCATGTCGAGAATGAAAATCTCGCCGCCGTGACCCATGCTGGACGCCTGCAACACGAGTTGCGACGCTTCCGGAATAGTCATGAAGAAGCGCGTGATTTCCGGATGCGTGACCGTGACCGGACCGCCGCGCGCGATCTGCTGCTGGAACTTCGGAATGACACTGCCGGCGCTGCCCAGCACGTTGCCGAACCGGACGGTTTCAAACTGTGTCCGCGAGCTGGTTTGCTGTAGAGCCTGGCAAGCCATTTCCGCGAGCCGCTTGCTCGCGCCCATGACGTTGGTCGGATTCACCGCCTTGTCCGTGGAAATCAGCACGAAGTGTTTGACGTCGTGACGTATCGCGGCGCGCGCGACGCGGTAGGTCCCGAGCACGTTGTTGCGCACGGCCTGCCACGCATTGAGTTCTTCCATCAATGGCACGTGCTTGTACGCCGCGGCATGGAACACGATGTGCGGCGTATAGCGGGACATGACCTGATCGAGCAGCAACGAGTCTTTTGCGTCGCCGATGACCGAAATCACCGACAGGCTCGGAAACCGGTCGTGCAGTTCTTCGACCAGCCGGTACATCGCGTATTCGGAAAGATCGAAGGCGATGAGCTGCGCCGGTTCGAAGCGAAGAATCTGCCGGCACAACTCCGAGCCGATCGACCCGCCCGCACCGGTGACCATGACCACGCGGCTGCGCAGCAAGGCCTCGACGTGCGGCATGTCGATCTTGACGGGTTCGCGCCCGAGCAGGTCTTCGAGGTCGATCTGACGCACGCGCGACAGAAACGCCTCGCCTTGCGTCAGCGTGGTCAGCGCAGGCAGGACCATGGCGCGCACGCCGGCGCGTACGCACAGCGTGGCGACGCGCCGTTGCGCATCGACCGAGGCCGAGGGTATGGCGATGATGGCGTGCTCGACCTTCATGTCCGCCGCCCACTGCTGCAGGTCGCTAATGGGTCCCCAAACCTTGTAGCCGTACATCTCGCGGCCGTGCTTGGAGGGATCGTCGTCCAGCAAGCCGACCAGCCGCCATTCGCTGGAGCGCGACAGTTCGCGCGCGAGATTGGCGCCCGCGTTGCCCGCGCCCAGCACGACAACCGGCTTGCCTTGACCGACGAGGCCGCCGTACAGATAGAACTCTTTGGACGCGCGATAGAGCGCGCGCGAGCCGCCCATGGCAAGGAACAGCAGCAGCGGCGAAACAGCCAGTACCGAACGCGGAATGATGGGGAATGGCTGAACCATTACCGCCGCCATCATCGTCGTGAAGGCACCGGCCATCACCGCCTTGGCGATGCGCATCAGGTCGGGCAGGCTGGCGAATACCCACATGCCGCGGTACAGACCGAACATGCGGAACATCAGGCCGTAGACAGGAAGGACCCATACGAGCGTGCGCACGGCGCCTGCCCAGAATTCGACCGGCACGTAGCCATTGAACCGGATAAGGTAGGCAGCGAGCCAGGCACCCGCGACCGCACACAGGTCGAAGAGGAACGCGCTAAACGATAGCAATGAGGCTTTGTGTCGAAACATCGGCGTCACACCTCAGGTTGTTCAGAGCGCGCTGTAATAAAGCGGCGCCAGTGAGAATCGATACTTATGCCAATCAATACCAGCACGATCACCCACGCCACCACGCTACACCATTGAAGTAGCGGGGGCCAGTCAAGCGCTAAAACAGCAAGTATTATGCCCGCAAGCATGACCGCGTACCAGAGGGTTGCCGTGCGCAGATGCCCTAATCCGTACTGGACCATGCGCTGGTAGTAATGCTCGCGGTGAGCTTGCCAGACTTTCTCGCCGCGCAGCAAGCGCCGTAGAAGCGTGACCGAAGCGTCGCCGATGAACGGAGAAAACACGAGCGCCGGAAACCAGATTGGCCACACCTGCTCGCTCCATCCCCAGTAGCCCAATGCACCGGCAAGATAGCCGAGCGGGATCGAACCCGCGTCGCCCAGAAAAATACGCGCGGGATGAAAGTTGAAGATCAGAAATCCCACCGCCGATCCCGCCACCGCTGCCGATACGACACTCAGGCCGGCGGAAGGGTGTGCGCTGAGCGCCGCGCCGATCGCATAAGCGGCAAACCCGAATAGCGCCATGCCGCCGGCGAGACCGTCGGCGCCGTCCATGAAGTTGTACAGATTGACGAGCCACAGCATGAGAAAGCCGATCACGACGAGCGCCCACCACGGAGCCTGCGCCATGTGGGCAACGATCAGCACCGCGACCGCGAGCAAATGCGCACCGAAGCGTACACGCGCCGTCATGCCACGGCGATCGTCGATCTGCGACACGGCCGCGAGGAAGGCCGCGCCCGCCGCCGGCAGCCACAACGTGGGCGCCGCGAGGAGCGTCGCGACCACGACGACCGGCACGATCGCCCATCCGCCGACGCGCGGAACAGGCCGGTTATGCAACGAGCGCGCGTTGGGAATGTCGACGGCGAGACGCCACGCGAGCCCGGTTTTCATCAGGAGTTGAAGAATCGAGGCGCAGACGAGCGCCGCCAGCAACGCGATGGCAGCGGCAAACAGCCAGAACGGTTGGCTCGATAGACCAGCAAGGGATGTCGATATCATAGTGGGGACCCTTGGCCGTCAGGCGATACAGCAAGACAGTATTTTCTTCATTGATCTATACGTTTTTACGCAGTCTTCATCGTGTCGTGCCGCGAGCGATACCACTCGACTGTCGCGGCCAGTCCTGCGTCAAGCGAAACCGGCGCCCGCCAGTCCAGCAGGTCGTGGATATGCGAGCAATCCAGTTGAAGGCTTCTCGTTAGACGCTCGACCTGCGGCGAACGTCCGGTCAGACGTCCGGCGAGTTCGAGCAGGCCAACCGGTACGCGCACGAGCCGCGCCGGACGGCCGAGATGCCGGGCGAGCATTTGCGCCATCTGCGGGACCGTGGGATCGTCGCCGTCGCTGACATGAAAGACGTTGCCCGGCGCACGCGGATGAATCGCGCACAGCGCGGTGGCATCGACGAGATTGTCGATAAAACAGAGACTGCGGCGAGCGCTCACGGCGCCGACCGGCAACGGGACACCCTTCGCGATGGCGTCCAGCAGACGCAGAAAATTGGCCCGGACGTGCGGGCCGTAGACCAGCGGCGGTCGCACGATCACGATCTCGAGTCCGGTCCGCGCGCCGAATTCGAGCAGCGCGATTTCAGCCTCCGCTTTAGAGACGCCGTACGCATCTTCAGGCTCACGGGCATCGGTTTCGCTCAACGGACGGCCCGGGTCGGTTTCAGCCAGCGCCTTCACGCTGCTCATAAAAACCAGCCGCTCGACGCCGGCCCGTTGCGCCGCCTGGGCAACCTGCAAAGTCCCGTCGACATTGGTCAGCCGGAACGCGGCAAGCGGATCGGCCACAGTGTCGTTCAGCAGATGAACCCGTGCAGCCAGATGGACTACCGTGCGGCAGCCCCGAAACGCCTCGATCAACGGCATCAGCGCATCGGCGTCGGCAAATTCCGGGACTGCGATCCGGAACAGATCGGCGCCGTTTTCCGCGTCACCCGACGCCCGCACGACGGCATTGACGCTCACGCCCTGGCGCAGCAAGGCGCGGCTCAGCGCCTTTCCAACGAAGCCATTCGCGCCGGTCACGGCAACCCGGTTCGTGATGTGCGGGGCCGGCGACGTCATAGCCATTTCCATCCGAAACGGTTGAAGAACCGGCACGCCGACGTGACGAAAAGCTTGACGTGCTGCATGCCCTTTCTCGACGCGCCGCCGCCATGATGAAGAATGCGGACCTGCGGCACGTACGCGACTCGCGCCACGTCATGCGCGCGGAGGCTGAGATCGTAGTCTTCGAAGTAGAGAAAGTAGCGGTCGTCGAAACCGCCGAGCTGGGCGAGCACGTCGGTTCGGAACAGCATGAAACAGCCGCTGATGATCGGCGGGTCCCACACCACGTTGCTGGCGTCCAGTTGATCGCGCATTTCGTAGTGCGCCAGACGTCTGGCGAACGGCTTGCGCAAAGACGAAGGCAGAAAGCCTCGCACGAACAGATCGAGGACCGTTGGAAAGCGCCGGCAGAGATACTGCTGATGCCCGTCGACGCCGCCAATCCATGGCGCGAGCAAACCGGTTTCCTGAGATTGCTCGAGGAATGCCAGCGCGCGGACGAGCGAGTCCCGCTGGAGTTCGACGTCGGGATTGAGCACGAGGTGATAGCGGCTCTGCGCGGCGGCAATCGCAAGATTGTGGCCGCCGCCATAACCGACATTCCCTTGTCCTGAAATCACGTTGCACTGGATGCCGGCCGCCCGAAGCGGCGCGAAGAAAGTATCCATCGCCGGTGCGCCGCCGTTGTCCACGATCGTCAATCCGACCGGACGTGCGGAGCCGTCGGCCAACGCTTCGCAAGCAGCCTGCAGACTGGCGAGCGTCGACGCGAGCAGCCGTTCGTCCGGGTGGTAAACAACGATCGAAACGGACAGATCGTTGCGTTGATGATCGAGACCAGTTGAGTTCATGAAAAAGCTTGAGCCGCGCAGCGCTCCCGCATTGGGCAATGGGGATAAAACGCCTTGGATTCCAGGTTAAATGTCAGGTTATGTGGACCAGCCGCCGAGCAGTTGCCCGTTGCGCGGGCGCGCCCAACGACTGCGCAATTCCAGCGTGTAGACCGGAGCCTGCGGCTTGCGCGAAAAAACCCGGATCTCCACGGTTTGGCCCGCGAATTCCGCCGGCATGTCGACTGGAAAACGGTAAAGAGCAAAACGCTCTTCCGTGTCGAATTCGATATTCCGATGGCTCACGATATCGCCGCGCAGCGACGCGATTTCGAGGCCCAGATTCATGCCCGGCAAACGCACCGGTGAATGGATCGCGATGTCGAAATAGCGCGGCGCGGTTGTGGGCACGACGACGCGATAAGCGGCGAACGGCACATCGGACAGGCTTCGGCCAATTACCACGCGTGACGCGCCGCCCATGCCGGCGGCCATCCGCGCGAGCTGTTCGGGTAGCGCCGCGCTGACGTCGTCATTACCGGCCAGCCAGTTGGCTGCGCGCGTCAATCGCCGGCTGCGTTGCGTTGCGACCTCGTGCGCATTTGCGGTGGCGTCGGCAAAGTACAGACGCGTCGCCTGCTCGTTGGCGAGCGAACGCTCGGCAAGCTGGTCGATGCGCGCACGCAATTCGTCGATCGTATAGTCTCTGCGCACAGCATGAATCTGCAGCGCGGCGATCTCTTCCTTCTGCCGTGCAATCACGCTGCCGTTGCGAAACATGGACGGCCAATCGAGCGCCGGCGGTCCGTCGGCCGCGGCCTGCGCACGCCGCTGCGCGTCGTGTTCGCGCCGGATCACGACCTGATCGGGAATGAACAGGTTCATGGCGCCAATCGCGTCCTGTATTTCCTGCTCCGCGCTATCGGACTTCTTCCAGACGATCAGGTGATACATCACCTGATCGCAAACATCGAGCAAACTTTGCCGCGCGAAGCGGCGCTCGTCGTCGCTCGCGTTGAGAAACGCAGGGAAATAAAACATTTCCATGCGCGCCAGCCGGAACTCGATGCCGGGCTCCGAATGATCGGACTCGGCCAGTCCCCAATCGGTCGCATGCGGATGCCAGTATTCTTCCCGTGGTACGTTGGCAATTCTGCTGGAAGACCAGAATCGCGGCGTGTGCTCGTTGAACGCTTGAAGGTGGTAACTGTTCGCCGAGTTGAGTTTCTGTTCGAAGTACGGCGCGAGGATGCAAACTTGTGCGCCATGTTTGCACACGCGATAAATCTCGCGCATCGTGTGCATGAGGTCCGCTACGTGCTCCAGCGAATGGGATGCATAGACGAGATCGACCGAATCCGATTCCAGCGGAAGCGTGCCGTTCAGGTCGACGACCAGATCGACGCCCGGCATGGGCGAACGGTCCAAGCCGACAAAACCGGCCTGCTTGACCGTTCCACAGCCTAGATCAATGCAAAGCACAGTAACTACCTCCGCTGAGTTTTCCGACTCGAAGCTGGCTCATTGCAAGCACCCCTCATCTTAAAAACCAATTACATCAAGACAGCGCTTAGCTTTGATCGTTCAGCGGCCCCATCCTCCCAGCAAAACCATCGCGCAACCCCTGTGCCATCAACCTGAGTCGTTTCAATCGTGGCGCCAGGGCAATACCGAAGAAGAACCAGAACTGCACGAGCCGGACGACATGCCACAGTTGCCAGCCTCGACTCATGGGCGTGGAGCGCAGCATGACAACGGTATTGCGAAACGCGTAGTAGTCCCGAAATGGCGAATGCACGAATACTTCGCGCCAATGGCCGAACCAGACGCGCACGATGCTGTCGCCAAGCGAATGCTGCAACTCGGCGTCGCAGATGCCGAATATGCGCCAGTCGCGTGCCCGCGCGCGCAGACACCATTCGGTGTCGACGTGGTCGATGAAATAGCCTTCGTTCATCGTGCCGATCGCATCGAACACTTCCATGCGGACAAGCGTTCCGGATGCGATCAGAAAATCGGTTTCGACATACTCGCAACCCGCCTCGCAGGAAGGTCGCATGATCGACAGGCCGGTTGCCCGCATGAACTTGTTGCGGCTACCGGTTCTGCGATCGACCGTCACCGGCCCAACGGCAGCTAACCGAACGCCTTCCCGCACGAGCTTGCGGCTTGCCGCCACAAGGCGATCCACCATCGATTCGTCGGGGATGCTGTCGTGGTCGAGCAACAGCACGTATTCCGCGCCCCAGCGTTTCGCGGCTTCGATACCCCGGTTCTGCGCGGCAGCGATGCCCAGATTCCCGCCCAGCGGGATGAACTCACCATCGGCCCGACTCGCGAGTTCAGCGAGTTCAGCTTTCGCGTCACTCTTTGATCCGTTGTCGACGATGACGATACGTTGAACGGAGCGCGCCAGCGCCACCGTCTGCGCTGCGACCGTGGCAACTTCCGGGTTATAGCTGACGATGACCGCCGCGACCCTCGGACGCTCTCCGATGCCGGCAGATGAGTTACCGAGCGAGCTCATACGGACCGCCGCTGCAGCATGCCAAGCGTGTGTTCCAGCAGCCGACGGGTTCGCCGGGCCACGCCCGACACGATCCAGATGCGCCACAAGGCAATACGGGTCGCTCGCCTGACCTGCAAATGATCGGCGTCGGAGATGGACACAGCGCTCAGTGCCGCGTGCCAACGTTGCCCGGCTTCGAGCAAAACCTCACGCCATTGAAGCGCGACGACATCCTGCGCGTAGTGTTCGCGCACATCGGCGCATGCGCGCCCGGCAATCTGCTTCCTGAGTTGCGGATCCCGAATCAGGCTCGCAATACCTTCGTACCAGCCCTCTTCCGTTTGCTGAACCAACAAGCCCGTCTCGGCATGCTTGACACTGTTCTTGTAGGGATGCGAATCCGCATACACACCCGCAATACCCAATGCACCGTATTCGCGATACTTGTTGTTCGTCTTGTAGAGATTCGATTTCACCGGCGCCATCGGCGCGAGTCCGATGTCGAGGCACGACTCGCGTTTCAACCGGATGAAAGAAGTGTAGTCGTCGACATGAGCAGTGAAATGCACACGTGGATGCTTACGCAACCGCTCCGGCACGTAGCCGAAAAAATACAGCTCGGCTTGCGGGAAATCTGCGAGCACGCGCTGGAGTGCGGGAATCACCTGCTCGAAATCCGGCGCACGGGTCGGACTACCGGCGAAGCCGATGCGAACCTGGTTGTCCTCTCGCGGCGGCACATCCAAGGTATCGATGAGCGCGAAATCGAAAGGCGCCGGCAGAACGAGCGGCGTGACGCCTAGCCGCTCCTCGATGTATTGTCCGAGCAACGGAGAATTGACGATCACGGTGCCCGCGTGTTGCACGGCCAGCGCGAGCATGCCGCGAACGCCTTTCGATTGATAAAACCGCGCGAGGGGCGTACGCCCCTCCAGTTCCCAGAAGTTATCGTCGATGTAGTAAAGGTACGGCAGCTTGCGAGCGATCATCCATTCGAGCATGGGCTTACCGACGGGATCGCCGATTCTCACGAGAATCGGCATCCCGCCGTCGCGCAGATGGTTCGGCAAAAAGCCAGCCAGGATGATCTTGCTCACGTGCGCAGCGCCGCCGAGCGCCTGGGACACCAGACGCTCGATGATGTGCGTCGTCGCGATCTCGCCTTCGATCACCAGCTTTACCCGGCAGGACATATTTTCCTCGCACGAATTTCGTCTGGAACCGTGATGGCGCGCCCCGCCTGCGCGGCCAGGATGCCGCTCGACCACTGCATCGTCATTCGACGAACAACTCCATGAACGGCGTGGGCGGCGCGAAGCGCGCACCGAATAGACGTCGGTTGATGAATTCGTACACGTAGACCGGTGTTTTGGACCGCACGAAAACTCTGATGCGCCAGCTCTCGCCTTCCAGGGTCTTCACGTCGGTGAAATCGAAGCGCACCGGTTCGTGCACGTCGATGCGAGCGAGATCGAGCGACACGTTGTCTTTGATCTGGTCGTCCGGCGCCACGAGTTCGACGCCGATCAGCCCGTGACGGACCCAATCGACCGCCACCGCAAGCGACAAACCGCGCCAGGAGCCCGTACCCGGTTCGACCCGGTATTCGCGAAACGCCACATCGTGCAACGCGTCGCTGAGTTCGAGCGTTCCGCCCTTGCGCCAGTTAGCATTTGCGCTGTAGCGCTTGAGCCCGGCAAATTGCGGCGACACCGAGTCCCAGAGATCGCTCTTGCGGTGCAAGATACGGTGACGCCACGAGTAGCGCACCATGCGGCGCATGGCGGCGAGCTGATTGGCTTGCTCGTCGGCGTTTTCCGCACCCGCGGCATTGTTCGACAAACCTGCGGTTGCCCGCATCCAGCCCGCCAGTTTATGCAAACGACGCGACTGCTCTGCCCAACCCGGCTCACCGCCATGTTTCTCGAGCAGGCCGGAGAGAATCGCGACATTGGGCTTGCTAGAGAAATGCTCCGAGCAATACGCGGAGTTCCGCGCCTTGATATCGTCGAGATCGTATTTGCGCTCGACCAGATCCTTGAACGTTTGATACCACGCACGCGGTACGAATGCGTCGTTGACGATCGCCGCCACGCCGAGATCGGCGATTTCGGTGTACGGCGCGTTGCCCGGCATGACCGGTACGGCGTTGAGAAGCTTGGCGGTCAGCAACGGATGCAGAGTCTTGAATTCGTTGTTGAGCGTGGTGCTCGGCGCATGCACGACGAAGTCGGGCGAGAAGCGCGCGAATCGGCGCATGGCGAACACGTAGCTCACTTCGAACGAGAGCATCGTGACGCGCATTCCTTCGGGAAGACCTTGCAGCTGATCGAGATAAACCGAGTCGTGCGTTTCCGGAATGACGAAATTCAACGCCACGCCGCCCGACGCCAGCCGTTTCAATGCCGGAATAATGGCGTCCCAAAGGCCTTTGGTTCGATGAACACCGCCGGCGAAGGCAATGGTAATTTCACCGGGCTCCTTGGGAATCTGATAGTCGACATGAAACGGACGCTGGTCTTCGCATGCGACCGGATAAACGATCACGTTTGGATGAAGCAGCTGTTGCTCGAAATAAGCCTCGAGCTTGGGACTGGATACCAGTACCCCTTCGAACTGCTTCACGCTTTCGCGGAATGCCGGCAGGCGGTAATCCTCACCGGCAAACGTGTACTCGCCCGTCTCGGTCAGCAGCGGGAGATTGTCGTCGATGAAAAAGTACGTGGGAACGCCGATCGCCTTCGCGGCGTCGATCCACGGCTGGACCGAACTGATCGCGCGTACAAAAATCACGCACGTCGCGCGCGCCAGTTCTTCGACACCGAAGCCGCTGTAATACGAAATCACGCGAACGCGTTTGGCCACGTCCTGCGGAAGCAGTTCGAAATAAAGTGAAGTGGATGCATTGCCTCCGAGGTTCACTACGAGAATGTAGCCCTCTTTCGGCTCGGTGTAGTCCGGCGCGGGAACTGCGGACGGCCATCCACGTGCGAGCGAATGCTTTTTCGCAACCGACTCGGTGATGGTGCGCGTGCTCATGCCGTGCGACGGATCTTCGGCAAGCACCTCGCACATGGGAAGGTTGGCCGGACGCAGGCGTTCATTGCGCGCGGTGCGCATCCATTCGTCCGCGGCGCCAAAATCCACCGAATAGGTGTGGCCGAGGCTATCCGTTGTCATGGGGCCTTCTTCGCGGCCCACTGCAACGTCGACGAAGCGAATTTCGTAACGCTCCGCCACGCGGCACCACAGGTCCCAGTCGCACAAGCGCGCAATCACGATGTGCGGATCGTAGAAACCCACGTCTTCGACGACACTCTTCGACATCAGAATGCCGTTGTTCGGAATGAAGTTGCCGGCGCGCAGCGTGCCTTGCGAACGTTCGCTGCCAAGACGCGTGACGATGACTTCGTTGGTGGCCGGATCTCTGACGCAAAACTCGACGTGCCCGTAAATCACCGCCCAAGGCGTTTTCTTCGCTTCGGCGAGCAGTTCTTCGAGTGCTTCCGGATTGAAAATCGTGTCGTCGAACGCAAACGCCAAACGGTCCGCGCGCGCGCGCAGATAGCCTTCGAACTCGGAAATGGCCGGCAGACCGATGTTTTTCGTGTGACGCAGACAACTGACCCGGCCGTCCCGCTTCTGGAACTCGGCGATCTGATCCGCGGTGCCGTCGGTGCTGGCGTCATCGATGATGATGAGTTCGATGTTCTCCAGCGTCTGGTTGAGCACCGACTCGACGGCACGCCGGAACATCCCGCTTTTGCCACGTCGAAAGGTTGGCAGCAATACCGAGATTTCGGGCTTCCGGTTGACGTCGTAATCGGCGCCCGGCAACCACACGGTATCCCGAATCAGGTCTTTAACTAACATTCGATATTCCTTTGCTCGATGGCGAGCCGGTGCGGGCGCGGGAGATTTACGTCGTTGGCAGTCCTGCTTTGATGCGAATCGACGTACCCGGTGCCATGGACCGCCGCAGCGATGGTTATGAGCCTGAGTGCAATTCGTACTGCTTCAAGACTTCTTTCGCCGGTCCGTCCATCACGATCTCGCCCTTCCTCAGCCAGATCACTCGTGCGCAAAAGTCTTCGACCAGAGGCAAGCTATGACTCGAAAAAACAAGAATCTTGCCCTGCTCCATGAACTCGTACATCCGCCTTTTGGCTTTCTCGGCAAACACCAGATCGCCCGCCCCCATCACCTCGTCGAGCAGCAGAATCTCGGGATTGATGGCAGTCGATACGGAAAACGCAAGGCGGATGAACATCCCCGCCGAGTACGTTTTCACCGGGTAGTCAAGAAAGTGGCCGAGTTCCGAAAAATCCCCGATTTCGCGAATACGCTCTTCGATCTGCTGCGGTGCGAGACCGAGCAGCATGCCGCGTATGCGAATGTTGTCCCAACCCGTTTGCGTCATTTCGAAGCCGGTTGCCAGTTCGAACATTGGCGACACGTGGCCCACGATTTCAGACGTGCCATGGGTCGGAGGATAAATGCCCGCCATGACTTTCAGGATGGTGCTTTTACCCGCGCCGTTGAGACCGACGAGGCCAACCCGCTCCCCGTGTTCGATCTCGACGTTCACGCCTTTCAGCGCGTCGACGTATCGCTTTTCCCGCTTCTCGCCGCGAAGGCGTGCAAGAATTGCGCCCTTCAAACTGTCCTGATTGTTCGAAACATCGAAGCGCACCCGAACGTCGCGCAGGCTTATTTTCAGTGCGTTGGTCATAAAACGTAGACGATGCGAGCCGACATCTTTTTGATCACAATAATGGCGATGATTCCGACGAGCGCCCCGTATCCCAATGCAAGACCGACGACCGGCATAGGCGGTGCCGCGTTGTTCATCAGCGGGTAGCGGATGATTTCGATCAGATAGTACAGAGGGTTCATCAGATACACGAAGTCCAGCCCACGCTGCTTCAGCATATCGACGGTATACATCACCGGCGTGACATAGAAAGCGATCTGGATCAAGCCGGTCAACAAATGCGGCAAATCACGGAATCGCGCGCCGACGTGCGCCACGATAATCAAATGGAAAAAGTTGATTATCACGAACGCAAGGAAGCCCGGAATCGCCCAGAGCGCGCCCCATGTGAATGGCCGGCCGTAGGCGATTGCAACCACGAAAAACACGAACAGACCCACGCTGAACACGACCATGTAAGGCACCATGGCGCGATACAGATACGTCACTTTCGGAAACGAGAACTGCTTGATGTAGCCTTCCGCGTGGACGAACGACGATGCTCCTTCGGTCAGCGCTGAAGTCATGAAACCCCAGATCGCCAGGCCCAGCGTCAGAAACGGAAGGAAGTCCCGCATCGGCTGGTGGAACAGGCGGCCAAAGATGATCCCGACCGCGCCCATCGTTGCCGACAGGTTGATCAGAATCCACAGTGGGCCGAGAACGGAGCTTCTGAACCTGCCTTTCAGGTCCTGCAGCCCCATATGAAGCCAGACACGCCAGAGGCGTGCCGCCGTCACGTATTCGGTAAGCGGCCGCGTACGATTACTGCTGTACGTCACCATCGAGAGTTCGCTCCATGAAAATCACGCCATCCTTGCATTCAACGTCGTTGAACCCAAGCTTTGAATAAAGTTGGTGAGCCCGCTCATTTGCCTCGATGACCTCGAGATACAAACTGCTCAGCCCGAGTTCCTGCTTTGCAAATGACATCAGCCCCAGGATCGCATTGCGCATCAACCCTTTGCCCTGAAAACCGGGCGCAGCCACGAACCGGCCAATTTCGGCCCGACCCGCGACGGGATCGATCGAATAAATCGCTACCTGCCCAACTTTTTCACCCGAGCTCGTGCTTTCGACGATAAAGACGATATCGTCCGGCTTCTCGCTGTAGTGCAGGAACCACCGATGGTGTTGTTCCCACTCGAGCACAGCCGAATGCTTGAAGTTCTGACGAACACCTTCGCGATTACGCCATTCCAGCGTTTCGCGGAGGTCGGCTTCGGTCAGCGTACGAATGCGAACGTCGCCGCACACGTACGGTGCATAGACATTCTTCATGCGGCCGCGTAGCGGATCACGAGATCCGCAATCAATTCAACGTCTTTACGCGAGACGCCCATATGCATCGGCAGCGACAGGATTTCGCTGCTAGCCTGGTGCGACTTCGGACATTGGCCCTTGCCTTGCGCGTACATGCGGTACTCGGTGTTGTCGCGGTAGTGGACGCCCGGATACACCTCGTGCTCGTTCAGCGCGAGCATCAGTTCGTCACGGTTCTTCACGCGAATCTGGAACAGATGGCGCGACGACTCGCAGCCCTTCGTGATCGGCACCAGACGGATATTCGCGTGACCGCCGAGCAGTTCTTCGTACCAGTTGGCCAGCTGACGGCGATAGGAGTTGTCGTTATCCAGATACTTCAGCTGCACCAGGCCGATAGCGGCCATGATCGAGTTGCCGTGGTACTTGAAGCCCACTTCCTCGACGTCGTACATCCACTTGTACGCGCCTTGCGAAGCGGTACGTGCGTACGTGTCCTTGTTGATGCCGAGCCAGCTCATCTTGCGAGCACGCACGTCGTCTTCCGCGTCACGGAAGCAGATCATGCCGGAGTCGGCGGTCGGCAGATTCTTCACAGCCTGGAAGCTGAATACGGTGACGTCGGCGTCGTGGCCAACGTGCTTGCCTTGGAAGCGCGTGCCGGACATGTGAGCCGCGTCCAGAATCAGAGCGATGCCGCGATCGCGGCAGAGCTTCAGAACGCGCTCGTACTGACCAACGTTACCGCCCACGCCCACGTAGATCACTGCGCGCGTACGATCGGTGATGCGTGCTTCGATGCTTTCCGGATCGAGACACAGCGAGTCGTCCACGTCGGCGAAAACCGGCGTGAGCTGCGAGTACAGAATGGCGTGGTTCGACGAAACGAACGTCAGCGGCGTGGTGATGACTTCGTCGCCGTCAGCCCAGTTGTGCTTGGTCTTGAGCAGTTCGAATGCGAGGTGCAGCCCGACCGTGTTGGAGCTCAGAAAGTGCGCGTGCGGCAGACCCGTGTACGCCTTCCATGCTTCTTCGAACTGATTGGTCTTGAAGCCCAGCCCGGTCCAACCTTTCTCGAGACATTCCTTGATCTCGTCGAGGCATTCCTGAATGCGGAAATTAGGTACGAACAACTGAATAGCCATAAAAGTCTCCTCGGGAGTCGGGCTAGTTAAATAATTCGGCGTCGGCAAGTGCAGGCGCTGCCGCGTCTTTCTTCGACAGCAGCGGTTCACCCTCGAACGGCCATTCAATTCCGATAGCGGGATCGTTCCACGCCAGCGAGCGCTCGTATTCCGGCGCGTAATAATCGGTCGTCTTATACAGGAACTCGGCAAATTCCGACAGCACGACGAATCCGTGCGCAAACCCTTCGGGAATCCACAGTTGCCGTTTGTTCTGATCGGACAACTCGACACCGACCCATTTGCCGAAGTTCGGCGAGCTACGGCGAATGTCGACCGCGACGTCGAACACCTGACCGCTCGTTACCCGAACCAGCTTGCCCTGCGGTTGCTGGATCTGATAATGCAAGCCGCGCAGAACATTGCGCGCCGAACGCGAATGATTGTCCTGCACGAAGTTGCGCTCGATGCCCGTGCCTTCTGCGAACTCGCGAGCATTGAAACTTTCGAAAAAGAAGCCGCGATCGTCGCCGAATACCTTCGGCTCGAGAATGACGACTTCGGGAAGTGCCGTACGGGTAACGGTCAGATTCATGCTACGGTTTCCTTCAGAATCCGGTAAAGGTATTGGCCATAGCCATTCTTTGCGAGCGGCGCCGCCAGCGCTTCCAGATCCGACGCGGAAATCCAGCGGCTGCGGAACGCGATCTCTTCCGGGCATGCAACCATCAAACCCTGACGCTTCTGCAGCGTTGCAATGAAGGTCGC
The DNA here is from genome assembly GCF_050436585.1 of Paraburkholderia sp. GAS199. Lineage (NCBI taxonomy): Bacteria > Pseudomonadati > Pseudomonadota > Betaproteobacteria > Burkholderiales > Burkholderiaceae > Paraburkholderia > Paraburkholderia sp. GAS199. The sequence goes on from NZ_JBNDMM010000002.1 coordinate 298,150, forward strand.
CGCTTCCTGGAGAGAATCGTGCGTGCCGGTGTCGAGCCAGGCGTAACCACGTCCCATGATCTCCACCTTGAGCGCTGCATTACGCAGGTAGTGAAGATTGACGTCCGTGATTTCGAGTTCGCCACGATCGGACGGCTTGATGCCCGCGGCAATGTCGCACACGGTGTTGTCGTAGAAATAGAGGCCCGTGACCGCGTAGTTGGAGCGCGGCGTTTTCGGCTTCTCTTCCAGCGAAACGGCCTGGAAGGCCTGATCGAATTCCACGACGCCGTAGCGCTCGGGATCGTGCACGTGATACGCGAACACGGTCGCGCCGTTCTCGCGGGCCGTTGCGCGCTGCAACTGACCGAGCAGGTCGTGGCCGTGAAAAATGTTGTCGCCCAGCACCAGCGCCGAGGGATCGTTGCCGACGAAGTCGCGCCCGATGATGAACGCCTGCGCGAGTCCGTCCGGAGACGGCTGAACCGCGTACTGAAGATTGAGACCCCAGCGGCTGCCGTCGCCCAGAAGCTCCGAGAAACGGGGCGTGTCCTGCGGCGTCGAAATGATCAGGATGTCGCGAATACCCGCCAGCATCAACGTGCTCAGCGGGTAGTAGATCATCGGCTTGTCGTACACCGGCAGCAGCTGCTTCGATACCGAACGCGTAATAGGGTAAAGGCGCGTGCCGGAGCCTCCGGCCAGGATAATGCCTTTTCTTTTCATGATGGGGTCTCTCAAGTTTTCGCCACGTACGCTTAGCCGAACAGCTGCCGTCCTTCGATCAACTGCGCCAGCACACGATCGACGCCGTCTCGCCAGTCGGGCAAATCGACGCCCAACGCCGCACGCAAGCGCGACGTGTCGAGCCGGGAGTTGAGCGGACGCGCAGCGCGGCTGCCGTAGTCGGCGGCCGCGATCGGCGCAATGCGCTCGGGACTTGCGGCAACCGGCACGCCCGCGCGCGCGAGCGTTTCAACAATACGGCATGCGTACTGATGCCAGCTCGTCTCGCCCGCCGCCGCGACGTGATAAACGCCATAAGGCATGGGCGACGCGGCGCCCAGATAGCCACGCACCGCCAGGGCCGTGACGTCCGCCAGCAGCGCAGCCGGCGTCGGCGCACCGATCTGGTCCGAGACCACCGACAAGGTCGGGCGCGTCAGAGCGGCACGCGCAATCGATTTCAAAAAGTTAGCACCCTGCAAGCCGAAAACCCAGCTGGTGCGAAACACCCAGTGGTCGGCGCCGCTATCCCGTACCGCGATCTCGCCGTCGAGCTTGGAGCGGCCGTAAACCGACAGCGGCGACGTCGCGTCGTCTTCCACGTACGCGACTTCGCTCGCTCCGTCGAACACGTAGTCGGTCGAATAGTGGACCATCAGGCTGCCCAGCGCCTTCGCTTCGGCCGCGAGCAAACCGGGCGCGACCGCGTTGATGGCGCGCGCCGCATCGACCTCGGTTTCCGCCAGATCGACTGCCGTGTAACCGCCTGCGTTGATAACGACGCGCGGCTTCACCGAGCGCATCGTGGTGACGATTTGATCCGCCGACGCGAGGTCGCACGTATCGCGCCCAACCGCCACGACGCGCCCTACCACCGACAGGCTCCGGCACAACTCAGCGCCGAGTTGCCCGCGGGCCCCGGTCACGAGGATCGTGTCGCTGCCCGCGGAAAAACCCGGGTCCCGATCACGCATAGTGCTGGCCTACCCACTTCCGGTACTCGCCCGACGTGACGTTGTCGACCCACGGCTGATTGTCCAGATACCACTGAACCGTTTTCTTGAGACCCGTCTCGAACGTTTCCGCCGGCTTCCAGCCAAGCTCGCGCTCGAGCTTGCGTGCGTCGATCGCGTAACGGCGGTCGTGGCCCGGACGATCCTTGATGAAGGTCATCTGGTCACGGTAAGAGCCTTCGGCTTTCGGCTTGAGTTCGTCGAGCAGATCGCACAGCGTATGCACGACCTCGAGATTCGTTTTTTCGTTCCAGCCGCCGACGTTGTACGTTTCGCCGGGCGTGCCGTGCGCCAGCACCTGACGGATGGCCGAGCAGTGATCGGTGACGTACAACCAGTCGCGCACGTTCTGCCCGTCGCCGTAGATCGGCAGCGATTTGCCGGCAAGCGCGTTGGTGATCATCAACGGAATCAGCTTTTCCGGGAAATGATACGGACCGTAGTTGTTCGAGCAGTTGGTGGTCAGCGTGGGCAGACCGTAGGTGTGGTGATAGGCGCGCACCAGGTGGTCAGAGGCGGCCTTCGTTGCCGAATACGGGCTATTGGGCGCGTACGACGTTGTCTCGGAGAACTGCGGATCTTGCGGACCCAGCGAGCCGAAAACTTCGTCCGTGGAAACGGCGAGCATGCGGAAAGCCGCTTTTTCGGTTTCGGGCAGATTGCTCCAGTAAGCGCGAACCGCTTCGAGCAACGTGAACGTACCGACGACATTGGTTTGCACGAAATCGGCCGGGCCGTCGATCGAACGATCGACATGGCTCTCGGCGGCGAAGTGGACTACCGCACGCGGCTTGTGTTCGGCCAGCAGTTTGTCGAGGGCTGCGCGATCGCAGATGTCGACACGGGCGAATATATGCTTCTCGCTGCCTTCGACCGACTTGAGCGTGGCCAGATTTCCCGCGTACGTGAGTTTGTCCACGTTAAGCACAGGTTCATCGTTGACGCTCAGCCAATCCAGCACGAAATTCGCGCCGATAAAGCCGGCGCCGCCCGTTACGAGAATCATACAAATCCTTAAGATGTATTCGTGCGCCACGGCCTGGTAGCGCGCCCCGCCACTCTGTCACTGCCGCGAACAGCGATAACCGATGCTTTTTCTGTGCGGATCCACGCCAGAAACCTGCAGGAGCCGGGGCGGATGTACTGTTTTTAGCAATCGTGCCAAAAACACCAATAGCCGGGCGATTTTTGACGCTTGGGGAGCGGAGATTATATGACACCCAGCCCCCAAAACAACGCCCCCATACAACTTGAAACATAGGACAGGCGGGTGAAACCTTGTGTTACCGGCACGAGTTACCGGCTACACATGGGGGCTTCGGGCTTCTTTACCGAGCAAATCGGGCGGACATTCTCGCCGCCGATTAATGCGAAATGATTACGTAATTTTTTAGCAAACCACGTCGGTTTGCAATCAGTTTCAGCGGACAACTCACGCCGCCAGCATCCACTTCAACGTATCCACGAACGGAATCGGCTCGACTTTCGGCACCAGCGTTCGCAGCTTGGCAGGCGACCCCGCCAGCATCTTCACGTCCGTCTGCCGCACGAAGGCCAGATTGACCCGCACCTCGATCTCATGGCCGGTCAGTTCGCTGGCCGTCGAGAGAATTTGCCGCAGCGTGAAGGGTGTGCCCGTACACACGTTGACGGTTTCCCCGGCCGCATCGGAATCGAGCAGCGCTTCATAGGCGCTTGCCACGTAACGCACGTCGGAAAAATCGCGCGCCACGTCGATATTGCCTAACTCGATGGCCGCATCGCGACGCGCGAAGTGTTCGACGATCTTCGGCACGAGGAAGTTGTTCGCCTGGCCGCGTCCGGTGTAATTGAACGGCCGCACGATCAGGATCGGCAGGCGGTCGAACCACGTGCGCACCATCGTTTCCATGGCCGCCTTGCTGGCCGCGTAATGATTCACCGGCGTGATGGGAAAGGTTTCGTCGATGGCGTTGCTCGTCACGTTGCCGTACACGTTCGCGCTGCTGGCGATCAACAGTTTGCGCGGCGTATGGCCGACCGCCTCGCAGGCTTCGAGCAGGTTCAGCGTGCCGAGCACGTTGACGCGGTAAAAGTCGAGCGGATCGTTGTGCCCGACGAAGCTGATCGCGGCGAGATGCACGATGTAGTCGGGACGTACCGCGGCGATCACGCGCCGGCAAGCGTCGGGGGACGTGATGTCGAGTCGCACGCGCGTGGGCGTTTCGACTTCGTCGCGACCGGCCACGGTCTCGATCACCGTATGACCGCGGCCCAGCAGATTTTCAACCAGATAGCGGCCGGTGAAACCGCTCGCCCCAGTGACGAGCGTGCGGATCGGTTGCGTCGCATGAGAATTCGACATGCTTTCTCCGTTCACGAGGGTCATTCTGTTGTGATGCAATATCGAGCCACTCCTGCGCGGCACCGCCTAGTCGCCGCATTCTGGCGGCATACGGCGCGATATTGGCGTCTCAAACGGGCTATTATGTCACGCTGGCATGTTGCACTGCCCACCGCGGCACGTCTTATGCGTAACAGGTTGTACCGAATTGCAACGACCCTCTTCGATGACACCTTCCACCGTTACTTCCGCCCCGTCCTCGTCACAACTGTTACCTCTCGCATTCGGCGACCTGCAGGGCTGCCGCACGCCTTTTCAGCAGTTGCTCGCGAAAGCGGCGCCGGCCTCCGGCACGCCGCTCTGGTTCGCGGGCGACCTGATCAACCGGGGCGCGGAGTCGCTCGCCACGTTGCGCGACATCATTGCATTGGGCGACCAGGCGGTGCCGGTGCTGGGTAATCACGACCTGCATCTGCTGTCGGTGTCGGCGGGTATCCGGAAGTCGAAGAAAGGTGACACCATCGACGAGATTCTCTCGGCACCCGACGCTCAGGACCTGCTCGAATGGGTTCGTCACCGGCCGCTTGCGCACTTCGATCACGGCATGCTGATGGTCCATGCCGGCGTGCTGCCGCAATGGGACGTCGCCACCACGCTCGAACTCGCGCACGACTTGCAGCGTGCGCTGCGCGCGCCGAACTGGAAGGAAACGCTCGCTGGTCTGTACGGCAACGAGCCGAATCGCTGGAAGCCGAATCTGAAAGGAATCGAACGCCTGCGTCTGACTTGCAGCGCGTTGACGCGCATCCGTTTCTGTAACGCGGACGGCGTGATGGATTTCAGCAGCAGCGGCGGCCTGAATTCCGCGCCGCCGGGCGCGATGCCCTGGTTCGATGTGCCGTCGCGCAAAACGTCGGACGTCACAGTGGTGTTCGGACACTGGGCCGCGCTGGGCTTGACCTTGCGCGACAACCTGATCGGTCTGGATTCGGGCTGTGTGTGGGGTGAAAAGCTGTCCGCCGTGCGTCTGGCGAAAAAACCGGCGGAGCGCACGCTGTTTCAGGTGAACTGCGAAAGTTGCCGCTCAACTGAAGAATAAGCGCGTTGCGGGGCCCGTTTCCGGGCCCGACCGCCGGGCGCGTGCTCAGTCTTTCTTGTAGACGTGTTTGTGCGCCGCCACGCCGTTAGGAAACAGTTTGCGCACGAGACCGCGCGCCGCCGCGTCCGCCTGTAGCACGACATCGCGCACTGGCTGGTCGGGTCGGCCGCGAAACGACGTCGGATGGAAATACGCTTCTTCGCCCACGGGATGGTCGGAGAAATAATAGTTCGACACGCAGCAGCGCGGCTCGTCGCTGAGATTCGGCGAGACCGAATGCCACGAGTGCTGGTTCGTCACCATCACGGCAAGCCGGTTGAACTGGCTGACGATGGTGATCGGCTCCGCTTTCGGCCCATGCGGCCACACTTCCAGATTGCCGCCATTCTCCGCCTGCCAGCCAGGCGACGCGTAGTACAGCAGATTCAGCACGCGATAACGCGCGCGATCCTTGTCGTGCGAATTGTCCAGATGCGGATTGAGGAAGTGCCCACGACCCATCATCGAAATACCGCCGGCGTACAGATGCTCGTCGGGATACAGCGAGCGCAGGCCGGTAATCTGCACGACGAGATCGACCACCTCCGGCTGCTGAAACGCAAAGATGACTTCTTCGAGAATCGGCGCATGCTGGTTCATCTGCGCCGAGACGTACTTCAGTTCGCGAAGGCTCTTGCGCAGCATCATCGTCGACGCGTCCGGAAAGCCCTTGCGCACCGACGCCGCCAGTTCTTCAGGCAGCACGTCGTCCACGACGAAATAATTGACCGGCGCACTCTGCTGCCATTGCACGCGTGCGGCGTCGAGATTTTCACTCAGCCGCGCCGCAATGTGCCGGCCAATGTCCGTGCGTTGCATTGTCATGGCGTTCACTTCTGTAATTTGGAGTCGATTCCGAGCAGCGCCTCTTCGGCCGGCGACGAAACCACGGCGCGGACCGGCGCTGCAACGCCTCGCCCACCCTGCATCTCCCGCAACGCCGCCCCAATCACCGCTTCCGCCTCCGCCGCCAACGTACGCCGATCCGCACCGGGCGCCAGCGCCGCGCCGACATAGACGTGCGCGGTCAACGGCCCGCCGCCCAGCAGCATGTTCAGCGAATCCGCGAGCGTCAGGTCGTCGATATAGGCCGGCGCGGTGGACTGCTTGCCGTGCGCGTCTTCGTACATGATGCACAGCGGCTGCACCGGCACCGAAGCCGACACCGCCGCCTGGAACATATTCGCGTGAAACGGCAGCAGCGTGAGGCCGTTGGACGTCGTGCCTTCGGGGAACACGCACATCAACTCGCCGGCACTCAGGCGGTCCGACAGTTCGTGCATGATCCGCTTCGCGTCGCTACGCTTCTCGCGCTGGATGAACACGGTGCCCAGTTGCTGCGCGAGCCATCCCACCACGGGCCATTGCCGGATCTCGGCCTTTGAGACGAACGGCGTGGGCCGCCACGCGTTGATCACGTAGATGTCGATCCACGAGATGTGATTGGCGACCACCAGTGCGCCGCGATCGAGCCGTGCGCCGTCGTTATGAACGACGAGTTGCATGCCGCACAAACGCAGCATTTTCAACGACCATTCGCGGTTCAGCGTCTGCCGGCCTTCCTCGCCTACTTTGGAAAAGCGCGTGGCGACGATCCACATACCGTGCAGCAAATGGGCGATGAGACGGGCCTTGCGTAACGCGAGCTTCATGTGCGGAGCTTTCCGTAACGGGACGATAACGCGGCAATCAATGCTGTTCGAACGCAACGTGGCCGGCCACGATGGTTGCACGCACGCGCGCCGGCAGTTCGTAGCCGAGGAACGGCGTGTTGTGACCCTGGCTCTTCAGCGCGCGCGGCTCGACGCGCCAGTGCGCGTTGCGATCGAACACGCACAGGTCGGCCACACTGCCCACGCCGATGCGGCCGGCTGCTTCGAGCTTCAACACGTCGGCGGGCGACGTGGAAATGCGATTCAGCGCCTTCGCAAGCGGCACGCCGGCTTCGTCGGCCCACTTCACTGTCAGCGAGAGGAACAGTTCGAGCCCGGTTGCGCCCGGCGTGGCTTCGGCGAAAGGCAGCAGTTTCTCGTCGTCGTCGACCGGCGTGTGATCGGAACAGATGGCGTCGATGGTGCCGTCGACGAGGCCCGCGCGGATCGCTTCACGATCGCGCTGTTGACGCAGCGGCGGATCGAGCCGGAACTGCGCATCGAAATAGCCGATGTCGAGGTCGATCAGATGCACGTGATTGATGGTGACGTCGCACGAAACCGGCAAGCCCTCGGCCTTCGCGGCCCGCATCAGCGCGACGCCCGCCGCCGACGACACGTGCGACAGATGCACGCGCGCGCCGGTCACGCGGACCAGTTCGAAGATGGTGTGCAGCGCGATCGTCTCGGCCGAGACCGGCACGCCGGACAGCCCCATGCGCGACGCAAGCGCCCCGCTCGCGGCCACGCCGCCCTTGCCGAGGTACGCGTCCAGCGGACGCAGCCAGACCGTGTAGCCGTACGTGGCGGCGTACTGCAACGCGCGCAGCAGGACCTGCGTATCCACGACCGGCACGTCGGCTTGCGAAAACCCGATACAACCCGATTCGGTGAGTTCCACCATCTCGGTGATGACCTGCCCCTTGAGGCCGACGGTCAGCGCGCCGAGCGGATAAACATGCGCCTGGTTCAGATTGCGCGCGCGGAACTTGAGCATTTCGACGAGGCCGGGTTCGTCCAGCGTCGGGTCGGTATCCGGCGGACAGACGAGGCTCGTGACGCCGCCGGCGAGCGCCGCGGCCATTTCGGATTCGAGCGTCGCCTTGTGTTCGTAACCCGGTTCACGCAGACGCGCCGACAGATCGACGAGACCCGGCGCGATCGTCAGGCCTTTGGCGTCGATCGTTTTCGCGGCCTCGAAGCCCGCGGGTGCATGGCCGAGCGCGGCGATCTTGCCCGCCTCGATAAAAATATCCTGCTGCTGTTCGGTGCCCGCTGCCGGATCGATCAGCGTGCCGCCTTGAATATGAATCTTCATGTGCTGCCTTATTTGTCGACTTGTGTGTCGCCTCATGGTCCGCCCGGAATAACGGTCGAACGTCGGGTCTAACGTTGCGCCCAGCGGCTCGGGGATGCCTAATCGTGGTTACCCGCGACGATACCCATCACCGCCATACGCACCGCGATACCGAACGTGACCTGATTCAGGATCACGGATTGCGGACCGTCGGCCACCTGCGAATCGATTTCGACGCCGCGGTTCATCGGTCCCGGATGCATGACGATCGCGTCGGGTGCGGCGAGCGCGAGACGCTCCGGCGTCAAACCCCAGCTCTTGAAGTACTCCTGCGCCGACGGCAGCAACGCGCCGCTCATGCGCTCGTTCTGCAGTCGCAGCATGATGATCACGTCGACGTCTTTCAGACCTTCGTCGAGATTGTGGAATACGCGCACGCCCATTTGCTCGAGGCCGCCCGGCAGCAAGGTGCGCGGGCCGATCGCGCGCACTTCCGGCACGCCGAGCGTGGTGAGCGCGTGAATGTCCGAGCGCGCGACGCGCGAATGCAGAATATCGCCGACGATCGCCACCCGCAGATTCGTGAAATCTTTCTTGTAGTGGCGGATCGTGTACATATCGAGCAGACCCTGCGTCGGGTGCGCGTGACGACCGTCACCGGCATTGATCACGTGCACGTGCGGCGCGCAGTGCTGGGCGATCAGATACGGCGCGCCACTCGACGCATGCCGCACGACGAACATATCGGCATGCATCGCCGAAAGGTTATTGATCGTGTCGAGCAGCGATTCGCCCTTGCTCGTGGACGACGCATTGATGTTCAGATTCAGCACGTCCGCCGACAGACGCGTGGCGGCAATCTCGAAGGTCGTGCGGGTGCGCGTCGAGTTCTCGAAGAACAGGTTGAACACCGACTTGCCGCGCAACAGCGGCACCTTCTTGACTTCCCGGTCGGTAACGCTGACGAACTGGTCGGCAGTGTCGAGAATGTGATTGACGATTGCCTTCGGCAAACCCTCGATCGACAACAGATGTTTGAGCTCGCCGTTTTTCGTGAGCTGCGGGTTGCGCTTCAGGAAGCCGTAGCGAAAGCGCTCGCTGTCGCTGCCGGATCGATCCTGGGGAGCGTGGGTGGCGGTGTTCATTGATGTACCTGCTTCAAATACGGGCTTCGACGGGTTCGATGTCGAAGCGGACTGCGTGTGATGGTCGAGGGCGCGCCCCCGGTCGCAGCGCCGGATCAGTCGACGCGTGCTTCGGTGTGAAACGTGAACTGCGGGCTGCCGGTCTTGCCGCCCTCGTCCCGGGCCAGCACGAGCGTGGCCTCGGCCGGCACGTCCACCGTGCCGCCCACGAAGCGCGCCGCCACCGGCAGTTCGCGCCCGCCGCGGTCGGCCAGCACGGCCAGTTCGACGGAAGCCGGACGGCCGTAATCGTAGAGTTCGTTGAGCGCCGCGCGAATCGTGCGGCCGGTGTACAGCACGTCGTCGACGAGAATGATGCGGCGCTGGTCGACCGCGAACGGCAGCGAGGTCGGACTCGCCTGCGAATGCAGGCCCTTTTTCGCGTAGTCGTCGCGATGCAGCGCGACGTTCACCACGCCGAAGCTCGGCACGTTCAGATCGTGCGCGAGACGCTCGGCGAGCCATGCGCCGCCGCTATAAATGCCAGCGAGCACGGCGTCATTGTCGCCGCCGAGCCCGTTGCCATGAACCGCCACAATCTGTTCGAGCAAAGCGCGGTAGAGCGCTTCGGCGTCAATGGAACTCATGATCGTCGGAAAGTCCGTCAAAGTATTGCTGAAGGATGATGCTCGCGGCTTCGGCGTCGAGCATGTCGGCGCGGCCTTTGCCGGCGCGGATTCCCGCTTTCGCTTCGACCGACGAATAACGTTCGTCGATCCACGTGACCGGCAGGTTGAAGCGGCCGTTCAGCTGGTTGCCGAAGCGCGTGGCAAGCTGGGTCATCTCGTGCGGCGCGCCGTCGGGATGCATGGGCAGGCCGACGACCAGCGCGTTGGGTTTCCATTCGGCGATCAGCTTGCCGATTTCCTCGAAGCGGTATTCGCGGCTGCGGTTCTGCACGATCACCAGCGGCCGGGCGCTGCGCGTGAGCGAGTTGCCCACCGCGACGCCGATCCGCTTTTCGCCATAGTCGAACGCAAGCAGCGTCGCCTCACGTCCGCCCGACAGACTCATGCGTGACCTGCTTCGCCCGAGAGCATGGAGAGGGAAATGCCGAGCAGCGCAAGAGCCGCTTCGAGGCGTTCTTCGGCGGGTACGTCGAACACGATTTTCGGGTCGGCTTCGACCGTCAGCCAGCCGTTCTTCGAGATCTCTTCTTCGAGCTGACCCGCGCCCCAACCGGCATGGCCGAGCGTGAGCAGAAAACGCTCCGGACCATTGCCGCTCGCGACCGCTTCGAGCACGTCTTTCGAGGTGGTCATTTCGAGGCCGCCCGGCACCGACATGGACGACGTGTACGCATTGCCGTCTTTCGGATCGTGCAGCACGAAGCCACGCTCGGTTTGCACCGGGCCGCCGAAATACACGGGAACATGCAGGAGAGGTTCGATCTCGAGCTTGAGGTCGATGCGACTGAAGAGCGCTTGCAGGTCGATGTCGGTCGGCCGGTTGATCACGAGGCCGAGCGCGCCGCGCTCACTGTGATCGCAAAGGTAGACCACCGTTCCTGAAAACGTGGGGTCGGCCATGCTCGGCATGGCGATCAGGAACTGGTTGGTCAGATTGATGCGATCGGTACTCTTGGACATAGTTCGGATTTTAGCAAAGACGATGCAGGATGGCGGGGCTTCGAGCGTGCTTCGATGCCGGTGCGACGGCAGGTGCCGAAGCGCTCCGAACGTGCCGAAGTTTGCCGACAGCCATCGGCGGCGATTCAAGTTCCACTCTATCACGCACGTCGATCCTGGCTAGGGCGCAGTTTCGCGCCGACCGACGACTTTGCGGGGACATTCCGCGGGCATTCATCGAGCACGCATATCGCGTGCCTTGAACGTCGCCGCAGTGTCCAGCCGCGCGGCGCTCAGGCGCCGCCCTCCTCGATGGCACGGGTCAGCGCGGCGAGCGTGGCCGCGGCACCGGGCGGCGCGACGCCGGCGGCGACTTTGTGCAACATGGCGCGCAGCGCCTCGGCAGCCTGTTCGAGCGTGCTCGCAGCCGGCGCACCGACGATGACATGCGCCCGCACCGCGGGTGTCGAAACGCCCGCGTGCGCGCGACGACGCCAGGCCAGCCCAAGTGCGTCGGCGACCAGCGCCACGTGGCCAAGACCCAGCGCACAGGCGGCCGCTCCGAGGCGGTACGCGGCGTCTCCGGCTTGCAGCGCTTCGCTCGGATCGGCTTTCTCGGGTTGGTCGGCCATGCGCGCGTGCTGCGTCAGCGCGGAGATCGCGGCGTCGGCGGTTTGCAGGAAATCTTCGTAGGCGTGGGCGTTGACGGTAAGCACGCCCAGTTCGCGCGTCAGCGACACGCGCGAAGCGCTGATTGCCTGCGCCTCTGCCACGCCCGCCTCCCATAGCATTTCGGAAGCCTGCGTGCCGGCCACATGCCAGTCGACCGTCAAACCGTAGTCGTGCAGCACTTCGACCTGATCGGCATCTTCCGCCGCAGCGCCGAATAGCGCGTAATCGCGCCAGAGCAGCGCGAGCGTTGCGCGAACCAGCGAACGCGGCGCGCGCTGGATGCCGCGCGCATGGTCGGCCAGGGTCAGATTGCAGCGCGCATAAAAACGTCGCGCATCCGGCTCGCCGGTGGCGCGGTTGCCCACGCGTAATGCTTTTGCACAGGCTCTCGCGAGCCGCCAGAAATCGTAGGGATCGGCGCCGGCCAGTTCGTCGAGCACGGCGTCGAGTTCGTCGAGCGCGGCGTTCGCGAACGCCAGCGCGGCGCCGCTGTTGTCAGGCTGCGCACGCAGCACCGGCAGCAAGGCGCGCTCGTAGCGCGCCCGCAAATGCGCGAGCCGATCAGCCGACTGCGCAGGCAGCGACACCGGCGGCACCGGACGCCCGGTCAGCGCGAGATCTTCGAACGCAACGGTGGAACCCGGCGAGTGCTCCGCCAGATGCGCGCAGACCGCGCGATAGTGATTGAACAACGTAGGCGAGCAGGACAGCTCGCGCAGATTGTGACGCTCGAGCGCCGCGCGAAAGTCGCGCAAAGCCGCGCCAAAGACCGGCCGCGCATCGTCGGCGTTAGACGGGTCGGACGTGGCGAGCGGCGAGAGCCGCACCAGTGCATCCGCGAAACGCTGGGCGCCGAGCCAGCCGGCCTCGCGCAGCGCATGGGACGCACGCACCAGAGCCGCCGCGCATTCACCGCGCTGTTCGTAGGCGAGCAGCGCTTCCGCCAGTGCCAGTTCCGCGGAGCGCACAGCGCCGCCGCGCGGATTCGGCAAGGCATCGAAGGAGTCGGGTGTAGCGGATCGAAGAGTCATGGGCAGACGACAGGGAGCTGACGGGCCGCCGCTTCGTGTCACGCGCAGACTGCTCGTCTAGCGACGTAATACCGGCGACAGGACAATGACAGACTACCGTTGCGACACGGCATATTCGAGGACGTTCCGTGCCGAAGCACCGAACACGGCTCGCGGACCTCACATCCGCCCGGTTGACCGCCGCTGGAAAGCGCCGCGCCGCCGCATCTGAGGAACGCTGGGCAAGCGCCGGCGAACCGACCGCAGCCGGCTGCTGACTTCAGATCTGGACCATCTCGAAGTCTTCCTTGCGCGCGCCGCACTCGGGACATGTCCAGTTAATGGGAACGTCCTCCCAGCGGGTGCCCGGCGCAATGCCTTCGTCCGGCAAACCGGCTTCTTCGTCGTAAATCCAGCCGCAAATCAGGCACATCCAGCTTTGATATTCCATTCTTGTGTCGCGTCGTAGAGTCCGTGGAAACGGGAGCCATGATGGTACCGTGTTGCCGCCCCAATGCCTAGCAATCAGAATCCTCCAAACGTCGCGCGCGACGGCGATCGGCAGCGATGCAAAAAAACGCCCCCGCGACGGTTTAGGCCGCATAATTGAGCCAATTGCGCACTCCCAGCGCCTAAATTCAGCTCCTTTCAGTCAATCTTCATGCCCAGCGATACGCCTCCGATCGTCCTCACCTTCGGCCTTTCCGATCCCACCGGCGGCTCCGGTCTGCAAGCCGACCTGATGACCCTTGCCAGCATGGGTTGCCACGGCGTTTCCGTGCTGACCGGCTACACGGTGCGCGATTCGGCCAGTTGCGATGAAGTCACCGGACTCGACCCAGAAGTGGTCGCCACCCAGGCGCGCATGCTGCTCGAAGACATGCCGATCGCGGCCTTCAAGGTCGGCGCCTGCACGCGCGCCGAAGTGGTCAGCGCGATTGCCGAAGTGGTCGCCGATTACGACGACATTCCGCTCATCCTCGCGCCCGACTTCACGCTCGACGACGAGCACGTGCTCGCCGCCGACGAACTGCGTGAAGCCATCGCCGACCTGCTCGCGCCACAAACCACCTTGCTGGTCGCCGATTCCGCCACCCTGCTCGCCCTCGCCCAACCCGACGGCGACGCCGAAGCGCCCAGCCTCGACGCGGCGATCTCGCATCTGCTCTCGCAAGGCTGCGAGTACATTCTGTCGACGGAAACCGGCACGCACCGTCTCGTCAACACGCTATTCAGCGAAGACGGCCAGTTGCGTCAGGACATGTGGGACCGCGGCAGCCACCGGATCATGGGCATTACCGACACGCTCGGCGCCGCGATTGCCGCGCTGCTGGCCAACGGTCAGGAACCGGCGGAAGCCGTCCGCGAAGCGCAGGAGTATCTGTATCAGGCGGTGCGCAGTGCGTTCCGTCCGGGCATGGGTGCTTATATGCCGGATCGTTTCTTCTGGGCGCGCAGCAGCGACGACGAAACACCGCCGGCCGCCGGCAAGGACGCAACGCCAGGCGAAGCGCGCCATTGATGTGGATCAACTGAATACGCCGGTCGCGCGATGCGCGGCCGGCGCGGCTGTGTGATTCGAAGCGGAAAGGATCGATGCCCGGACGTTTCGTCCGCATGCGCAACATCGCCAAGATCGCAACCAAACCAGACGACCATAAAAAAACCCGCATTTCTGCGGGTTTTTTCTTTTGGGAAGCACCCCTCGCGGCGCGCTTCCCCATGTGCTCCAACCGAGCCTCGCGAAGAGGCCCAATCGCAATTACATGTCCATGCCCATGCCGCCCATGCCGCCGGGCATGCCGCCAGGCATCGGTGCATCTTCCTTCGGCAGTTCGCAGACAGCTGCGTCGGTGGTCAACAGCAGGCCAGCGACCGAAGCTGCGTTTTGCAGCGCCGTGCGCGTCACCTTCGTCGGGTCCACGACACCAGCGTCGACCAGGTCGACGTACTCGCCGGTTGCCGCGTTGTAGCCGTAGTTGCCCTTACCAGCAGCAACTGCTGCCACGACGACGCTGGCTTCTTCGCCACCGTTCGTGACGATCTGGCGCAGCGGCTCTTCCATCGCGCGCAGCACGATCTTGATACCTGCGTCCTGATCGGCGTTAGCGCCCTTCAGGCCAGCGATTGCCGTACGTGCACGGATCAGTGCGACGCCGCCGCCAGCAACGATGCCTTCTTCCACAGCTGCGCGCGTTGCGTGCAGTGCGTCTTCGACACGTGCCTTCTTTTCCTTCATTTCGACTTCGGTCGCAGCACCGACCTTGATCACTGCAACGCCGCCTGCCAGCTTGGCAACGCGTTCTTGCAGCTTTTCACGGTCGTAGTCCGACGTAGCTTCTTCGATTTGCGTGCGAACCTGCTTCACACGTGCTTCGATGTTTGCAGCTTCGCCAGCGCCGTCGATGATCGTCGTGTTTTCCTTGCCCACTTCGATGCGCTTCGCTTGACCCAGTTCAGCCAGCGTTGCCTTTTCGAGCGTCAGGCCGGTTTCTTCAGCGATGACTTGACCGCCGGTCAGGATCGCGATGTCTTCCAGCATGGCCTTACGACGATCGCCGAAGCCCGGAGCCTTGACGGCAACAGTCTTCAGGATGCCGCGGATGTTGTTCACCACCAGCGTTGCCAGCGCTTCGCCTTCGACGTCTTCAGCGATGATCAGCAGCGGACGGCCAGCCTTGGCGACCTGTTCCAGTACCGGCAGCAGATCACGGATGTTCGACACCTTCTTGTCGTGCAGCAGCACGAACGGGTTGTCCAACACGGCAACTTGCTTGTCCGGGTTGTTGATGAAGTACGGCGACAGGTAGCCGCGGTCGAATTGCATACCTTCGACAACGTCCAGCTCGTCTTGCAGCGACTTGCCGTCTTCGACGGTGATGACGCCTTCCTTGCCGACCTTGTCCATCGCTTCAGCGATACGGTCGCCGATCGACGAATCGCTGTTCGCCGAGATCGCGCCGACTTGAGCGATTTCCTTGTTGGTCGTGCACGGCTTGCTGATCTTGCGCAGTTCTTCGATTGCTGCGAACACAGCCTTGTCGATACCGCGCTTCAGGTCCATCGGGTTCATGCCCGATGCAACGTACTTCATGCCTTCGCGGACGATCGACTGAGCCAGAACCGTTGCGGTCGTGGTGCCGTCACCTGCGTTGTCGCTGGTCTTGGAAGCCACTTCCTTGACCATTTGTGCGCCCATGTTCTGGAGCTTGTCTTTCAGTTCGATCTCTTTCGCGACCGACACACCGTCCTTAGTGACCGTCGGGCCGCCGAAGCTGCGTTCCAGGACAACGTTGCGACCCTTCGGGCCCAGCGTGACCTTCACAGCGTTCGCGAGGATGTTCACGCCTTCAACCATCTTGGCACGGGCGGAATCACCGAATACGACGTCTTTAGCTGCCATCTTCTAACTCCTTGAATTCTTTGAAATATGACCGGGAAAAGTAGCGACTTGCGCTTACTTCTGCACCACGGCCATGATGTCTTCTTCGCGCATCACGAGCAGTTCGTTGCCGTCGACCTTGACGGTCTGGCCTGCGTACTTGCCGAACAGAACACGGTCACCAACCTTCACGTCGAGTGCGATTTGTGCACCCTTGTCGTCGCGCTTGCCCGGGCCGACTGCCAGAATTTCGCCTTGATCCGGCTTTTCTGCTGCGGCTTCGGGGATCACGATGCCCGACGCGGTCTTGGTTTCTTGATCCAGACGTTTGACGATCACGCGATCATGCAAAGGACGAAGGTTCATACATACTCCTCTCTTGATTGAGACTGAAGAACGCTGAGAAAACCCGGCTGGCGGAGCCAACCGGCGATGTTGTTAGCACTCTCGTGCAGCGAGTGCTAATTATATGGACGGGTGGTGACAAATTCAAGAAGGGATGCTGCCGGGGATACCATGAGTCGCTGAACTACGAGCGTTGCGGGGTCGGATTCGAACTCTAGGGAGGTGGTTCCCCGCTAGTTGAGCATTTAATTCGACTCTTGAACAGACTTTTGGCGTAACGATCCATTTCGCTCGACTGGCCAACCGCCGCGCGGCAGCACCGGGCGAGTCATGCATCAACGCCGCAAGGAGGATTCACAGTCGCGACTTTGCCACATCGCCAGCCTCGCGTCGGCCGAAGACCCCTCAAGCGGCACCTGCCTCGACCCAATCCGGAATCGCGACGATAAATGCATACGAGCCCGGTTCGAAATTATCTTTAAAAATAACCTGCATCGACTCGCCATAAATCAGGCGCCCCAACACACCGAACAACGTTCTGAAAAGAAATCCAGAATTATTCGGTGCCCGAGGATAATTCTGAATCGAAGCGAATTTCGAATAACCAAAGCTTCTGACAAGATTGATCACCTTCGACTGGCCATCCACAAAATCCGACAAATGCTGTTCGAACAGGATGACCGGCGAATTTTTTCTGATCACGCTTTCGGAACCTAGTAAAGCGTCGTATTCGTGCCCTTCCACGTCGAGCTTGATCAGCTTTATCGGTTCGGCACCGTTCACGACGGAATCCAGAGTCTGCAATCGGATAGCCTGAGTGTGCGCGGACGGCTCCGTGGAAACGAACGAACCACCCAGATTCTCGTGATCGACGTGGAGCAAAGCATCCCGATTGCTGCTGGAGATGCCTACGTTGTAGCAGGCGATGTTCTCCGTGAGATCGGCGTTGATCGACAGAAGCTTGTAGGTTCTCGACGCCGGCTCGAAGCTCAGCACCTTCCTGTAGAAGTCGGAAAAATAAAGACTGTGATTTCCGATATTCGCGCCTATATCGATGGCGATACCATCGAAAATATTCTTGTATTGCGACAGCCAGGCAAACAGCGTTTCCAGCTCCTTGATTTCATATATTCCGCTGATATTGATTTCGCGACCAATATGATCGAACGAAAAAACAACCAGCTGCCGCTTATCCGCCAGATGTTTTTTAGACTGCCTGAGCAGCAGAAAATTGACCAGCCAGAACGCCATTTCCCGCAGAAAAAACAGGCGGCCGTAATTGATTTTAAATACAGGCGATTCGCCGAGGCTATCTTTACGCATAATTCCCTCAATGTGCATGAATGAACACAAAGGCGTCTTATTTCACCCCAGCAGCTTCCCGCTATTTTTCTAGAAACGTACCGACCCGCCGCGCGAAATCGAATCACAACACCCGGCGGCTCAGTGACCACTCGTAGTGAGCGCTTAATCAGACGGCATCCACCTTCATCTCCAACCGCCCTCTCGGCGCCGAATACACGTGCCGGTACGCCGCCCAGCAGCGCTCGATCGAAAAACGTGCTTCCATCCGGGCGCGCGCCTGATCGCCGAGCCGCTCGCGATCGGCCGCGCTCAATGCGAGCAGACTTGCGATGCCCTCGGCCAGCGCCTGCGGATTGCTGCGCGGCACGACGCAACCCGTGTCGCCCACCAGCAGCGCCGTGTCGCCTACGTCGGTGGCAACGCAGGGAACGCCGCAGGCCATCGCCTCGCCCACCACCGTCGGCAGTCCCTCGCTTCGGGACGACAGACAGAACAGATCGAGCGCGGGCACCAGCAGATGCAGATCGCTACGCGCGCCCATCAGATGGCAGACGTCCGTCACGCCGGCGCGATCGATCATCGAGACGAGTTCTTCGTTAGCGGCATCCAGCCCGCGGCCGATCATCACGAAGCGGCAATCCGGCTGCATGGCCGACGCTTTCGCCACGGCCGCGACAAAATTCTCGTAGTCCTTGGCCGGGTCGTAGCGACCGACGATGCCGACCACCGGCGTCGCCGCATCCAGACCGAGTGCGGTGCGCAGCGGATCGTCGTCGCGCGCACGCGGCTTGAAGAGATCGAGATCGAAGCCGTTGAAAATCACGTGCATGCGCTTTTCGTCGTATCCGCCGCCAACATGCGAGCGACGCGCCGCTTCGGCACAGCACACGATGACATCCGGCAGCCGCGACGACAACCACGCGCAAACCTTCGCCACGAACGCGAGCTTCATGCCCGAACTCGACGACGGAAACTCCGTTTGATGCACGCCCCACGCCAGCGTAAACGGCTGCGTCCGCGCGGCGCCGCGCCCCGTCACGAACTGCGCCACGCGCGCAGCCACGCCGCCGAAAAGATCGGCGTGATACATCCATGTTTGCACGACGTCCGGCCGCAATTCCACCAGCCAGCGCACCAGACGGATCAGACTGAACGGATTCGGCACGCTGCGCGACATCCCGAGCAGACGCACCTCGACGCCGAGCGCGCGAATGCGATCGCCCATCACATCGAGCGACGACATCGAAATGACCGTGTGCTGAACGCCGTCACCCTGCGATGCCTGGATCAGCCGGTAAAGCATCATTTCGGCGCCGCCCACGCTCAGGCCGGAGATGATATGAACGACTTTCATGGTGTGCGTGTCTCCGCGCTGGATTGCATCGTGGCCATCAAAGCGGCACCGGCGCCGGGACGGCCGGCGTCTGCGGCGATGCCACGCCGAGTTCGTGATAGACCGCGAGAATCCTCGCGAGCACGATGCTTTCGTCGAACTCTCTGAGCACCTTCTCTCTCGCCGCGAGACCGAGCTTCGCGCCGAGCGCGCGGTCGTCGTCGAGCAGACGGATCGCGTCGGCAAGCGCCTTCGAATCGCGCACCGGAATCAGAATGCCGTCCTCACCGTTGCGGCTCACCACTTCGCGGCAGCCGGGCGCGTCGGTGGTGATGAGCGGCAGCGCGCAAGCCGCGCCCTCGATCAAGGTAGTCGGCAAGCCTTCGCGGTAATAACTCGGCAGCACCACGACGTCCACTTCGGACAGCAGCGCCGGCATATCGCCCACATGACCGAGCCAAACCAGCAAACCCTCGCGCGCCCACGCTTCGATCTGGCTGCTGCGAATCGCGGCGGGATTGCCGTCGTCGGGCGAACCGGCCAGCAGAAACGTGACCGAGCGGCCTTCGCTTTTCAGCAAGCGCGACGCCTCGACGTATTCGCCAATACCCTTTTCGCGGATCAGACGCGCCGCGAGCAGAATCCGCAACGGCGCAGCCGACGACGACGCCGAAGGCTCGCGCGGCTTGTAGCGCGTGAGATTCACACCGGTGCCTTTGATGAGCCGCAGCGAATCGTCCGCAGCGATTCGCGACTTGCTGAACAGCGCGATATCGTCCGCGTTTTGCAGCATCACGACCGAACGCTTGCCGTTGAATGCCGCCTTCATGATGTTGCGTACCAACGGCCGCAACATCCGCGCACGCGCCTGCTGGCTCGTAAACACATAGCCCATGCCGTCGATCGCGTTGACCCGAATCGGCACGCCAGCGAGGCGCGCCGCGAACGAACTGTAAACGGCGCCCTTGATCGTGAAGCCGTGCACGAGAATCGGCTTTTCGCGCTTGAAGAAACGCGCGAGCCACATCACCAGCCTCAGTTCGCGCCACGGGTTGAGACTGCGCCGCTCCATCGGCATGACTTCCCAGCGGAACCCGAGTTCGCGCAACTTCGGACCATAGCTTCCGTCGGGCGACACCAGAATCACTTCGAAGCCGCGCTCGCGCAGCGCTTTTGCGAGCGGCAAGCGGAAATTGAACAGATACCAGTCTGTGTTGGAAAGCAGAATGACCTTCTGTCTCGGCATCATGCTCGTACTCCTTATGATTCTTCAGCTCACGCTCAAGCGCGAGAACAGCTGATCCCAGATCGCGAGAATCGCGGGCACCGAATAGCGCTCGCGAATCGAACGCGCGCCTTTCTTGCCGAGTTCTTCGCGCAGCGCGGCGTCGGCCAGCAGTCGACGCAATGCGTCGGCGAGCGCGGCAGCATCGTCCGGCGCGATCAGCAAACCGTCCTGACCGTCGCGCATCAATTCGCGCGGCCCGCTACGGCAGTCGAATGCAACGGACGGCACACCCAGCGCCATGCTTTCCATCAACGCCATCGGCATGCCTTCGAAGCGCGACGACAAAACGAAGGCATCGGCAGCGGCCATTTCGTCCCACACGGCTTGCGTGCGTCCAGGCAGCAAAACGCGGTCGCCCAGATTCAGTTCGGCAATGCGCGCGGTCAGCATGTCGCGCTCGGGACCTTCGCCCCAGATCCACAGATCCCAGTCGTCGAACTCGTTCGCCACTTTCGCAAACGTATCGATCAATAGTCCGTACTGTTTTTGCGGATGCAAGCGCCCCACCGAGATAAGCCGCTTTCTGCCGTCGGCACGCGTCGTTCTCGCGAAACCGAGCAGTTCGTCGGAGACGGGATTCGGCAGCACCGCGATGCGCTGCGCGCTGCGTTCGCGGTCCTTGTGCTTCTTGCGGAACGCCGCTGCAATCGACTCCGAAAGAAACGCAATGGCCGTCGCGCGCGGATACACCAGCTTGCAGAGCAATTTCCACAGCATCGAGCGGCCGTCGGCAGTCGGGTCGTTGTGCTCACAGGCCACCACCGGAACGCGCAGACCGCGCGCGGCGACGATGGCGGTGATGTTGACGTTCGTCAGGAACGAGACGATCACATCCGGTTGCGCTTCGACAAAAAGCCGGCGCAGCGCCGCGATTTTCGCGACATAGCCGAAGGGCTTTTTCACGCGGGCGCTCATACGGTCGGCGAGATACACCATCCGCACCTTGTCCGACACCGGGAAGAAGCAGCCGCCGCGTTTGCTGTAGGTGGCAACCAGCGTCACGGTGTCGCCGCGCGCGGCCCACGCCTGCGAAAGAATCGCCGCGACGCGCTCGGCGCCGCCGCTTTCCATCGAACTGACGACGAGAACGATCTTCATGAGTGGCGATCTCCCACGTTCGACGCCGATTCACCTGCTTTCGCGTCACGCCGTGCCGCGCGATCGCCGCCGTGACCGCCAGAAAACAGAATGCCGACCGAGATGAAGAACGCGGTGGCGTACATGAGCGCCGTCGAAATCTGCGCGCCCGCAATGCCGAAGTGCGGAATCAGCGTGAAGTTGCCGATCACTTTCAGACCGAAAGTCAGCACGGCGATATTGGCCATCACCTTGAAACGCCCCTCGCTGGCGAACAGTTGCCCGAGCACGAGACAGGCGAAATAGAACGGCACCTGCAACAGTCCCCAGCGAAATACACCGGCCACGTTGACGGTATCCGCCGCCGTGAAGGCGCCGCGCTGGAACAGCACGGCAATGAAGGTCGGACCGAACACCCACGACACCACGGCGCAGGCAATGCCGATCGCGAACGCGGCCATGCCCCAGAACAACGCGGTACGGTGCGCACGTTCGAAGTCGCCCTGTTTGAGGATGTCGGAGAAGATCGGCAAAGTGGCGCGCGCTGCCGCCATGGCGCCCATGCTCAGCAACAACGCGAGCACGCGATTGGCGTAGCCGAGCGTGCTGTTGGAGCCATCGCCGAGACGAGCCATGAAGTACTGATCGAGTGGCGCGCAAAAACACAGCACGATCTGACCGACCATCAGGGTCCGCACCGAAATCCACATCGCCGCCCAGTCGGTCGATTCGAACGACAGGCGCGCGCGACTCCGCACGCCGTCCGCGCGCGTTGCCAGCGATCTCAGCCAGACCGCCTGCAACGTGAGCCCCACGACTGTGCCGATGATCAGCGGCAGAACGCTGTCGCCGGTCGGCGCGGCGAGCACGCAGATCAGGATCAGTGCCGCCGGCAGACCTTCGAGCAGCGTGTTGACGTGCCGCTCGCGCGCCTGCAAACGCGCGGCGTAAACGCCGGACGCAAGCATCATCACACTCGTCGGCGCGAGTCCGTACATGAGTTGCTGGCACATTTCGCGCGTGACCGGCGACAGGTCGCTGCCGGTCACGCGAATCACGAGTGGCCAGCACAGAAACAGCACCGCGGCGAATACGATGCCGCACACCGCTGCCGCGCCTTCCATCTCACCGGAAAAGCGCGCCTGATAATCAAGCGGACGATGGCGCAAGTTGACGAACACCGGCACGAGCACCACGCCGAGTACGGCGAGCAACGTGCCCGGCAGCCACGTCACCAGCGCAACCGTGAACTGATACGCGTCGACGATATTGTTGATCCCGTACTTGTACGCGATCGCCATTTCCTTTAATGCACCCGCACATTTTCCGACCAGCACGAACGCGGAAACGCGCGCCGCGCCGCGCGCGATGCGCAAATGATCGGGATGTGCCGTGCGTACCCGCTCTCGCCAGCGAGAAATCTGAAACATCAGCGCAGTCAACATCGCGAGCCGCCCTCGACTCCGCGCGCTCGCCTCATTGAAGCGAGGCCCGGTTGCGGCAAGCGCGGCATCCTTGAGGTATCCATGTGATTGAGCATGTCACCGCGCACCGCCGTCATAGCTGCTGGCTACGTAGGCATGGCTGCCGTAACGTCCCGGATGCACCTGCTTCATGCTGGAAACGGCAAAGCCGTTCAGCATCACGCCGTGCACACGGCCACCGGTTTGCGCGAAGCGCTTGATCGACTCCTCGATCTCTGCAACACGTGTTTCGGAAAAGCGCGCCACGAGGAAGACGGTCCCCGCGTGCGGCGCCATCATGCCCGCATCGGATACGGCGAGAACAGGCGCGGAATCGAGCAGCACGATGTCGTATTGCGACGACGCCTTGCGCATCAGATTGCCGAACTCGTTGCCATTGATCAGTTCCGAAGGATTCGCCGGATACTCGCCGCACGGCAGGATGTCGAGATTCGGCAAGACTTCGCGCCGGATGGCACCGTCGAACAGTTCGGGATCGGCCAGCGCTTCGGCGAGGCCCGGTCCCATCTCCAGACCGAAACTGCGATGCAGTCTGCCCTTGCGCAAATCGCCGTCGACCAGCAACACGCGCTTGCCGGCCATCGCCAGGATCGGCGCGAGATTGCTCGCGACGAACGACTTGCCGACCAGCGGCAGCGGACCCGCCAGCATCACGATGTTGTTGCGCGCGCCGAGAATCGCAAACAGCAGCGCCGAGCGGAACATGCGCAGACTTTCAACCGTCGGGTCACGCGGATAGCGGCGTGCAAGAATCAGATGATTGGCGTCTGGCGCGGTTTCGTCGGTGTCCATGTCGCGTTGCTTCGCGCTTTGCGGCACCATCGCGTACACCATCAGGCCGGTGCGCGCTTCCACTTCTTCGGGCTCGGTGACACCCGCGAGCATCAGATGACGCACGAGCGTAATCGCAACGCCTACGCACAGGCCGAGCAGCGCGGCGACGATCACGATCAGCGAGCGCACCGGACGAACCGGATGCTCGGGAACGTCGGCGCGGTCGATCAACTGGGCCGAGCCTGCCTTGCCGGCCTGAACGAGCCGAAGCTGTTCGATATTCGAGCGCATGGCCGAGTACAGCTCGGTCGTCACGCGCATGTCGCGCATGAGTCCCAGTGCGCCCTGCTCTTCCTGCGGCATCGCCTTGATGCGCGCATTCAGCTTCGCGATGTATTGCTGGATCAAGCCGATCTGCGTATCGATCGCGACCATGTTCGGCGAAGCCGGCGCAAACCGGTCGGCCATGCTCGCGCGAGTCTTCCGCAGATTCAGCAACTCCACTTCCGCTTCGGCGCTCTTCTGCAAGGTCAGCTTGCCTTCTTCGCTGGCGTCGACGAGCGTATTCGAATTGCGATACGCGTTATAGCGCTGCTCGGCTGCGACCATTTCCGTTTGCATGACGGGCAATTGGCCTTCGAGAAACTTCAGCGAATTCGCGGCGATGGTGGCCTTGCGATCGTTGTTCTCGCGCACGTATTCGTCGGCAATCGCATTCAGCGTATTGCTGAGCATGACCGGATCGTTCGACTGCATCGAAACGTTCAGGATGTTCGACTTTTCGCCCTGCTCGACGATCTGCAGACGCTTCTGGATTTCATCGGTGGCATCTTGCCGCGACATGCGTACGACATCGAAGCGGATGCCCGGACGCGCTTCCATCTTCTTGACCAGCAGCGTGATGTCGCCGACCGGTGTCGCGAAAGTTTCGGTTTTGCCGACCATACCGGTAACGGGATGCTCGATACCGTCGCCGCTGAGCTGATAGTGGTTGTCGGCGAGCGCGATCAGTTTGAGCGGACGGCCCAGCAGTTTGCGCGGTACGTCGAGCGTGCCGACTTCGATCGATTCGTCGCCCCATGCATATCCGCCAACGCCGAGCAGACCAGGATTCGAGAGTCCTACATTGTGACGCGCAAGCCATCCACCGATCACCGGAAATCGGGCCGGGCCGGCAGAGATATCGAGTTTGAGTGTGTCGACGACATGCGCGATGACCAGACGCGAGGCGATCAACTGCTTTTCGCTTTCGGCATTCGACTTGGTATCGAACGAAGGTGTGAGATTGCTCAACAACTCCGGTTTCGATGACGTCGGACCATCGGCCAGCTCATCGATGCGTACGAGCAGATTGGCCCGATAGACCGAAGGAGCGGTGACTGCGTACGAGATCCCCAGTGCGATGAAAATGACCGTAGTGACGGCGATCGTTTTCCAATGACGCGTCAGTACATCGAGAATCTCGGTCAGATTACTCTTGTCTCCGTGCGCCGACGTTTGTCGTGTTGTTTTATCTGCGTTCATGGCGATCCAGTTAAGGTTGCCCTGGTTAGACGAAATGACCGCGCAGGGGTGTCGCGTCCCGCAGTCACGTCTTTTTCATCCAGCGTGGAACTGGATGTTCTGCCCAAATCGTGTCGAAATGCTGACAGGAAAATTAGTCACTTTTTCCAGAACGTAATCGCATTTATGACCTATCTCGTGGCGACCACAAGATATCAGCGCAGTCTGGCGGTATATGTTTGCCACCGCACATTGGCCGAGCAAGTGCCTGCGCTACTTTCTTTCCCGTGAACAAAAACAAATTTGAGACATCTACCACGCGCCGCCATTCGGGAACTCGATCCAATTTTCCTGGGAAATTCGAATAAGGGTCAGCAGTACGGTCTCGCGAACCAAATCATCTACGGATTGAAAACTGTCCGCCGTCCTGGTGAACTCCAATCCGATCGGGATTCAACGGAGCTTCAAAAATGTCAACGCTGACACTCGGCCTCCTGAGCAGTTTTCTGCTCACGTTCCTCATCGTCAGGTACGCGGGCCTCGTTAAGGGCATGGCGCTCGACGGCGACCTGACGGGTGTCCAGAAAATGCATGTCGTGCCGGTTCCGCGAATCGGCGGCGTTGCGATATCGATTTCAGTCTCGCTCACGATGCTGGTCGGCGCGTGGCTCGGAACAAATCCGCGTCAGGAAGCTTTCACGTTGATGCTCTGCGCCACACCGGTTCTGCTCGGCGGTGTGGCCGAAGATCTGACCAAACGCGTCAGCCCCGCGGCACGTCTGCTCTGCGCGATCGCTTCCGCAGCCGCCGGCGCTTACATGCTCGATGCTGTCGTTGGCCGCGTCGGTCTGCCCTTGATCGATCCGTTGCTCAAATACTGGCCTCTCGCACTCGGCCTCACGCTTCTCACCGTGGCGGGTCTGACAAACGCCATCAATCTGATCGACGGCTTCAACGGACTGGCCGGTGGCGTTGCCGTGCTGGTGTTCGGCTCGATCGGCTTCGTTGCACATCAGGTGGACGACTGGCTGGTGCTCAGCGTCTCGCTGACGATGATCGGCGCATTGCTCGGCTTTCTCATCTGGAACTACCCGTTCGCATCGATTTTTCTCGGCGACGGCGGCGCCTATTTCATCGGCTTCATCATGGCCGAACTGGTGGTGCTGCTGATTGCGCGGCACCCGACCGTCTCGCCGTGGTACGCCGCCGTCGTGGCGATTTATCCGCTCTTTGAAACCGTTTTCACCATCTACCGCCGACGCTTCGTGCGCGGATGCGAAGCCGGACAACCGGACGGCATTCACCTTCACACGCTCATCTTCCGCCGCCTCGTGCGCAGCGGTCCGCGTCCCGAAAGCGCTCGCCGCCGCACCTTGCGCAATTCGCGCACGTCGCCGTATTTGTGGATCATCAGCCTCGTCGGCATCGTTCCCGCCACGTTCTTCTGGGACAACGAAGCGGTGCTGGCGGGAACGGCGGTGGCGTTCGTCGTGGTCTACGTATGGCTTTACGTATCGATCGTCAGGTTCAAGGCACCGCGCTGGCTCGTCACGCACGCAACACGTGAGACGTCACCGGCCGCCAGCGCAACCCGCCATTGATAAGCGATGCCAATGAATATCCTCCATCGCGCTCGCAAGACAATCGACATGCGCCGCCCTTACTGCCTGCAAGCTATCCGGAGCGAATGACGATGCGCGCTCTCAGCTTTCGCAATGGTCTGCTGTTCGTCGCGCTGCTGCTCTGCACGCTGACGAGTCACGGGCCTTATGTGGTGATGGCCGGCATTCTGCTTTTATGTGCTTGCTGCCTGAATACGGCGGACGCGCGCGAACTGCTTTTCAGTCAGCGCTATCAGGCTGGCATCTGGATCGGCGCGTCGATTATCGCGGCGTTCTATCTCTGGTATCTGATGGTGCCGCATGCCAATACCTCGCGCGATCTCGAGGCATCGGCCAACAACAACTTCATGTTCCTGATCCTGGTGCTGCTGTTTCTCGCCGCATTGGCGGCGCTGATCGAAACACGTCTCGACGAAGTCACCTCGATCGTCAGCGGGTTGCTCGTTCTGCATAGTGCCGCGCTGTTGCTGCAGACGGTCGTGCTGCTCGCCACCAATCAGTACATCGACTTTATCAAGCCCATTACCGGCGAAGCGTCGCGCTACCTGAACTATCAGACCGTCAATCCGATCTTCGCTTACCGGCCAACCGGGCTTTACGTCGAACCGTCTACCTTCGGTGCCGCAGTCGGCGCCCTGGCTGTGGGCTACATCCTGTTGTCGCGCGCACGCGGTCGCACGCCCTCGCTGCTGCCGATCGCCCTGACTGTCGTGGCCATGCTCACCACGCAATCGGCAGCGGCAGTCGTGCAAACAGGCGCACTGGTGGCCGCCGTCGTGATTACGCACAAACCTCAGGCGAAGGCGTGGGCCGCGGTAGCACTCGCACTGCTTGCCATCGCATCGCCGGGCCTCATCTCGGCCTATCTCGACAGCTTCATGCTGAAGTTCAACGCCGACTCCGGCATGCGCTTCGCGCTTGTCTCCTACGCGTTCGATTTTCGGCGTGGCTGGGATTTCCTGTTCGGTTATGGCCCATTCTCGCTGGAATACGATCTGTACGATCTTGCCGCGAGAGGCAATGGCTCGGCGGCTGTGGCGTCGCTCAACGACTCCGGGCTGCTGAACTTCTTCATCGTCAAATTCGGCATTGCGGGCCTCGCGATTCCCGTTGCCATCTTCGCGCGTATGCGCAAAGACATCGGCACGATCTGTCTGTTCTGTCTGCTGATGACGACCAAGCTGTCATACACGACGCCTCTGCTTTATATCGGACTTTTACCGCTCGTCATGCGGATGCGCATGCGTGATTCGACTTTCATTGCGACGACACCCGACGCACTGGACGATCCACAAGACACCGACGCGGATCATTTCGACGAGCCCGCGCACACCGGCCCGCGCGCCGGAGACAACCCATGGTTGCGCTCATCATGAATACGTCGCTAACCATTCTCACGCCCACGTACAACCGCGCCAACTGGCTCGAACGCCTGTATCGCAGCCTGGTTGCACAAACGCGCCGCGACTTCGAATGGCTGGTGGTGGACGACGGCAGCACCGATCACACGCCGCAACTGATTGCCAGCCTCAAAGCCGAAAATACGATCACCATTCGCTATATCCGCAAGGACAACGGCGGCAAGCACACCGCCGTGAATGCCGGTGTGGCGCTGATCGAGTCGCCGCTGACATTCATCGTGGACAGCGACGACTACCTCACCGCCAATGCCGTGGAGCGCGCACTCGACGTGTGGGGCCAACATGCCTCACCGCGCTTGTCCGGACTCTGCTTCCTGCGCGGAACGAGCCCCGATCATCCGCTTGGACGTACCTTCGCGTCTCATTGCTCGGTCGCTTCATATATCGACATGCGCTTTAATCGCGGCATTAGCGGCGACAAGGCGGAGATTTATAAAACCGATGTATTGAAGGCTTATCCATTTCCCGAATTCGCCGGTGAACGCTTTCTCGCCGAAGACGCAGTGTGGGCGCGAATCGGCTTGCTGTACGAGATGGTTCATATCAACGAGATCATTTACATCTCGAACTATCTCGAAGGCGGATTGACACTCGGGGATCAGTCGATCAATGTGCGCTGCGCAAACGGCTCGGTTGAAAGCACGCGATGGTTTCTGTCGCGCAAGGTCCGACTGAAAGTGCGTTTACCGATGGCATGGCGCTATGTCGCGTACGGCCTCTTTGCGAAGAAGCCGTTGCGCGAGCTATTACGTATGACGGAATCGCCGCTGCTGGTGCTCACGCAGCTTCCCGCCGGCGTCGCACTCTATATGTATTGGTCGCGCAAATTTGCGCCGCAGCTTGCACGGGCCCGCACATTGAACGGACCGCCGCCACGCGCCCAGATCAATTCGGACGCGTCGTGAATGCCATTTTTACATCGTCTGGTATGAAGCAACGCTCAGCCGTTGCCGCTTCGATTGGCCGGTTTGGCTTCACCGGGCTTGCGAACGTCCTGCTGGGTACGCGAGGCTCTGCGTGCGCGCGCGTTTCTGCCCAGGTAACTGCCGCGACCCGAGACCTTGCCGAACAACACGTCGACAACAGCAATCAAGCCAAGACCTACCACGAGAATAAAAACAACCGTGCCGATGGTTCTTATGATTTCCATTGTGTTGAAACGCGAATGACGTGCGGCATAGACCCAGGATCCCGGAATGGTCGCAGGTTGCCGGATTCGTGTATTGAGTGGCGCAATAAGTGTGCCAACAATGGGGCGAAATACGTCCGATTAAATTATAGCGCCCACGCATGATCATCGAAGTACGAAACGCGAACCGGTCCCTGCTCGCATTGCGTGCAAGACGAACTGCGCGCCCACTCAACGCGGTGCGCAGATGTACTTTATTGGATCACTTCGCATCCATCCACACACGTATTCTGCAAGTACTGCGCAGCGCCCCCGCTCGCCTTTTGCCAGATGAAACTCGGCAAACCGGAGCCGCTGTCCTGTTTGCGTTGGGAACGGCCCGACACTGTGTTGTAGCGCACGACATTGCCGGAGTAATCGGCACCGCCGGCGGTCCCTCCTGTGAGCATGGCAGACGCTTTCATGTCCGGCGCGCCATAGCCATGCACGACGCTCAGATGGTTGTACTCGATGACGTTACCGCCGCTCATTTGCGAGGGCGCGTCGTTCTCGACGCCGAGCGCGCAGTCGACGAGTACGTTGTGGCCGATGTACCCGTTGCGGTGCGCAACGAGTGCCGCGCCGTAGTAGCCGCAGCTCTCGAAACGGTTATAGGCGATAACGTCGCCGCTGCCGCCGTCCACGCGGCCATAGGTCTGAAACATGGCCTGGCCGAAAAAGCGGCTGAAGGTATTGCCGATCAACATGAAGTTGCTGACCCTGTCCTGCGTTTGCACCGGGATGTTGTAGTGGCGCGCGTCGCCGTCGAAATAGCGCGGTGCAGCCGTGTTGGCGCCGACGAACACGCAATTTGCGATGCTGTCGCCGCTCAGTGTGCCTTCGTCGAGCGAGACGATTTCGAACATACGCTGTTCGTACGGATTGGTTTGCCTGAGCGTGGCGCCCGGCTCGCATGCCAGATGCCGGTTGCTCACGGTGATCTGAACCGTGTGGTCGATGACGCAAGTCCTGGCCGGCACCAGCACGTCGCCGGCATTCAGCGCAGCCTGAAATGCGGCCGAGTCGTCGGTCACGCCATCGCATTTCGCGCCGAACGTCAGCGGATTTCCCGGTTTGACAAGCGTGGGCGCGACGATCGTCTTTTCCACGCGCGAGGTCCGATCGATCACGGCCGGCGCGCTGGCGATTCCCTTTTCAGCGGCCGGGCTGATGGGTGGATCGCTGTGGTCGCTGAGAAAACGCCATGACAGCAGCCCAAGCAGGCAGATCAGCACCAGGTTTGACAGCCAGCAAGCAATCTTCATCGAGGTTAACCCGAGCTATCGATTCGCGGATGACGGGAGGAGAAGCATGGCGCTTCGAACGGTTGCACAAAGGCTGTGCCGATCAGCCGACGACGATAGTACGGCAGGAAGCCTGCGAACTCCAATCCGGCCGTCCGGCGAGTGCGCGAGCGACCTCGTTTGCGCACCGTTGTCAGGACAACGTCGGGAAATGTGCGGCGACGTACTTTCTCTTACCAAATCTTTCGATACGTTTTCGATGCTGAGACATTCTGCTTCATTGCTTGCCCATACGCGGTGCGCCGAGCCCCGCCACGAGACATCCCGGCACGCTGGGCCGCAGTGTGCCAAACCCGCACGACGAATAGGGGTGCAGATGGAAAAGTCTTTACTCCCGCTGAGCCTGAAGGCTGGTGTCGCCCCAGCGGGCGTCGCGCCGCCCCAGGGCATGGCAAAGCCGGCTGTCGCCCAGCGCCCGCAGGGGCTGAGCGAGCGCTCGGTCTTCCACGAGCCGTGGTGGCTCGACATCACCGCAGGCGGCTCCTGGGACTCGGCAATCGTCAAGGACGGCGACGAAGTTGTCGCGGAAATGCCCTATATGCTGCACCGGAAAGGCCCGTGGCTGCTTTCCACGCAACCGCCGCTCACTCGCACACTCGGCCCCATCATCAAGCCGCCCAAAGTGCAATCCGAGCAGGACTGGCGCTATCAGATCCAGCTGACGGCCGAACTGATTTCGAAATTGCCGCGCTGTGTGCTGTTCGAGCAGACGCTCGACACGCGCATTGGTGAGGCCATCGCTTTTGCGCTGCACGATTTCTCCATCTCCACGAGCTTCACGCTCACCGTGCCGCCCCATCGCACCGAGCAGGACGTCTGGCAGCAAATGCGGCCGAATACGCGCAACCTGATCCGCCGCGCCGAAGAACGCGTGATGGTGTCGGAGATCGTGAGTGCAGCAGAGTTCGTCGATTTCTACGACGTCAATCTCGCGGAACGTAATCGCCGCAATGTCTATGGGTCGCAATTGATGCGGCGTCTGGTCGGCGAAGTGATTCGCCGCAAAGCCGGCATCGTGCTCGGCGCCTTCTCCGATGCGCGCACGCTCAGCGCGGCGGTGACGCTCGTGTGGGACAACTCCACGCTGTATTACCTGCTGTCGACGCGATCGGCACGCGCACACTCGGGCTGCGTCGCACTGCTGCTCTGGCGCGCGCTTCAACTGGCTCGCGAGCGCAATCTCACGTTCGACTTCGACGGCATACCGAACATGCAGATTCTGACGTTCCTGAGCGGCTTTGGCGGCACGCCGGCGCAGCGGCTGACCGTCGAGCGCAGCCGCTTCGATTACGCCACCGTGCGTGCCATCCGACGCTTTGCGACCCGCGGTCGTTGACATGAGCCGGCTCGATGGACGCTGCTCACAGCGACTCATTTAACTGGATTCACCGGAAATCGAACGACGATGGACGCCAAGCTGCAAACACGCGTAATCACGAGCGCCGATGAATTTGCCGCGCTCAGGCCGGAATGGGACGCACTGTGGCAGTCGGCTGGCGGCCACCACAACCAGGCCTTTCGCACCTGCTGGCTAAGTTGGGAGCATGTGCAGAAACAGCGTGGGCGCACGCTCAAATGCATTACGTGTCGCGAGAACGGCGAACTGGTGCTGGTGTGGCCACTGGTCTCCTACCGGCGCGTTGTCTGGACATTCGTCGAACCGCTGACGCCCGGCACGGTGGAACAGACGAGCATGCTCACCGCTGCTTCCGCACGCGGGCCGGACGTTGGGCCTGGCGCTATTCATGCCGCGTGGCACGCGGCCACGCATGCATGCGGCGCGGACGTCATGTTTCTCCCGTTCCTTCGCAACGACGAAACGCTTTCGCGCCTCGCATTCGACCACAAGGGATTCATGCACAAGCGTTTCGACGTGTCGTCGAAAGCGATTTTGCACGACGCCCCGGAGTGGATCGCGCTCTGCAAGGAAATGGGACACGCACGCGGCGTACGCGAGCGGCGCCTGGGACGCGTCGGCAAGATGGAAATACGCGAGGTGGACTTCAGCGTCGAAGATCCCGCGAAGTGGATCGACTGGATTCTCGACAAGAAACGCGACTGGGCCGAACGTGTGGATAAACGCGGACCGTGGTTGTATGCGCCCGGCTATCGCGACTTTCTCGTCGGTCTCGCTAATCCGCAAGACGGTGGGCCGTTTCTGCGGCTTTTCGCAGTTGTGCTGGACGGCAACGTGATTGCCGCTTCGACGCTCGGCGTTGGGTCGTCGTGCCATTACTATCTGATCGGCTCGTTCGGCCTCGAGTACTCGAAGTACAGTCCGGGCACGATCCTGAACGAGTTCGTTATCAAATGGTGCGCCGACCGGAAGATGGACATCGATTTCGGCATCGGCACCGAGAGCTTCAAGGCGTACTGGAGTCGAGGCAACGTCATCGAGAGCCCGAGCGTGCAGATTGCCAATAGTCTCTCGGGGCGTTTCTATTTCGCTGCGAAGGACGCTGCTCGAAAGCTGCTCGACGCTTCGCGCAAATCGCGCGCGCCACGTCAGCAAGACGATGCAAGCGTGGCGCACAACTCGCCGGTCGGCATGCCCGAGGTCGGCACTGCTTCGCCGCCACAGCCTTGAACAAACATCATTGCTCAGTCGCTCGCGCGGCGAGGGAATCATGAAAGCAGAGGCCGTCGAATTTCAGATCGTCGAAGATATCGACGCCATGCAGGCGCTTCAACCCGAATGGGACGCCTTGTGGCACACGGCCCACGGCGAGTGCTATCAGAGTTTCCGCTTCTGCATGGCGAGCTGGACAACTGGCGTCGCCGCGCCTGGCGGAAAACTTCATTGCGTGGCGGGACGCAAGAGCGGTCGGCTGGTGGCACTTCTTCCGTTCGTTATTCATCGGAATCTGCTGTGGAAGTTCGTGAAGCCGCTTGCGCCCGATAACGGCTCGCCCAACGGCGTACTGGTCGAACCGGGCCCCGACGCCGTCGACCTTTTCAATGCGACGTGGCGCGCCATGCTTAAATCCACGCGCGCTGACGTTGTCGAATTGCGCCGCGTACGCGCCGGCTCGTTACTTCATCTGAATGCCGTTGCCAATGGGCGGATCGTCAATGCATCGCAGGAATTGACGCCCTTCGTGCCGCTTCGCCAGTACACCGATTGGGACGAGTTCCGTCGCTCGTGCGGCGGGCGGTCGAATACGTCGCCCGAGTACCTTGCCCGGCGCCTGAGCAATCGCGGCAAAGTGGAAGTCGAGATTGTCGAAGCGAACGACGACCGCGCTGAACATTTCGTCGATTGGCTGCTGACTCACAAGCGCGAATGGGCGAGACGCAACGATCTGAACAGCCCATCCATTTTCGCCCCGCAAACGCGCGACTTTCTGCTCGCGCAACTCAAAGCGCCGCCAGGGCATGCGTTGCCGTTCCGCTTCTTCGTATTAACCCTTAACGGACATCCTCTTGCGATTGCACTGGCCGCGATTGCAGGCCACTGCTTCGATCTGTTCATGAACACCTACGACGCCGCGTACTCGAAGCTCTCTCCGGGCACCGCGCTCGTCGACTACTGCGTGAAGTGGGCATTCGACCATCGACTCGATTTCGACTTCGGCCCAGGTCTTCAACAGTACAAGTGTTTCTGGAGTCGAGGCGAGTCATACGAAACCGTCAATGTGCGACTGGCGCAAACTGCATGGGGCCTGGCCGGCTGCAAAATAAAAGCAACGCTTGGCGCTACGCGTGATGCAGTGCGGCGATTACGCAGCGAGCAGAATGAGAAAAACGAAGACGCTCCGCAAGCGAGCGGTGAGACACCACAAACCCCTCTTCAGGTCTGAAGAACGTCGAACGACAACGTTTGCGCAATGTGCGATGCCCCACATTGCCGCCGGATAGCGCCGTAAGTTTTGGGAAGGCGCAACTATAGTCAATGGATAACGATTCGCTGTCCGGCAAGCCATTCAAGGCTTCGAGCCAACGAACTGCACCGATCGACTCCGGCGCTGTTAACTCTGTCCGATCTACAAGACTCGAGGAGTACACGAATGTTAAAAAGGAACTTCAACCGGCGGACTTTCCTGAAGAGTTCGGCCTCGGCGGCGGCCATGATGTCGCTTCCTCTTCCGGCCATGAGCGCGGGAACGCCGACTCGACTCGAATGGCAGGTCTTCAAAACGACACCGCAATACGCGTCTTTCCTGAATGCAGTGAAGTCGATGAAGGCGGTGACCGATGCGAAGAAGAAAACATCGTGGACGTATTGGGTCAATGTTCACCTCAATTACTGCCCGCACATGGTGCCGTACTTCCTCGCGTGGCATAGAGGCTATCTCTACTATTTCGAACAGCAGTTGCGTGCGGTGTCGGGCGACAATTCGCTTTGTCTGCCGTATTGGGACTATTACGCCAACCCCAATATTCCGAGCGAATTCACCGACTCGGCGCGCGGCAATCCGCTATACGTAACGGGACGCGTCAATACCGACGTCTATGCCGCGCTCACGCTCGCGCCCTTCGCCGCGAACGTGATCAACATGCAGCGCGGCACGGCGAATTCTTATGAAGCATCGTTTGAATCTGCGCCGCACAATCCGGTGCACGACATCATCGGTGGATGGATGGCGGACATGACGTCGCCCACCGATCCAATTTTCTATCTGCACCATGCAAACGTAGATCGTCTCTGGGACGCGTGGGCGATGCAGCCGCAAACCATTCTGCCGGCGCCGAACGATCCATACTGGTCAGGGACATTCACCTATGCCACGGGTCTGACGATTGCGAAGTCGCAAACCTATATGCCGTCGTTGCTGAACTACCAGTACTCGAAGCAGACGTTGCCCACCGCCCTGCCGCCGAACGCGCAGGAAGGTCACATCATTCGCGTGCAAGCGCAAATCAACCCTATCGTGTCACGTCCCCCACTCGCCAATTTCGCCGCCACGCAGGCACGTGCCATCACGAATAATCGACGCTCGCTCGGTGGCGTAGCCAATGTGACTTTCGACGAGAAGTCCTTCAGTGCGCGTTTGCCCTGGCAGGCATCGTCCACGTCTTCATTGCGCGACGCCATGGCGGCGAATGCAGCAATGGCCGCATCGGCCGCGAGTGCAATTGCGCCGAACGCGCAAAGCAATAGTGCCGCGACTACCGCGACGTTCAAATATCCGCATATCGTGCTGGACAACGTGACGGTGACGGATCTGGGAAAAGGCGGCGGGTACTTCTATAACGTGTACGTCAATCTGCCGGCTGCGGGTGATTCCGATGCGGATCGACAGGCGCATTTCGCCGGTACGATAGGCGCATTCGAAATATCGGCGGCCTTGCATCACAACGGTGGCGTATTGGTTTTGCCCGCTTCGGATGTATTCCGCAATCTCGGCCTGACCGATATGAGCGAAGTCGTGATCTCGCTAGTGCGCGTCAACGGCAAGAATTCGCCTAAAGGACCGGTGATCAATGTCGGCGAAATGCGAATCGAATTGTCGACCGACGGACCCTGATCCTCAAAAAAAAGCGCACCACGCGCTGAATACAGCGAGTGGTGCGCCAGGGTAACTACTGTTACTTCTATTGCTTGCGCAATTACTTGTACGTTGCGCAACCCGAACCGCAGGTATTGTTTTCGTACTGCGCTGCGCCAGCCGGCGAGCGTTGCCAGATTGCGCTAGGCAAACCTGCACGCTGGAAAGAACCCGAATCGCTTACGCCCGACACCGTGTTGTTACGCACGATGTTCGTCGAGTAATTCGCGTTGCCGGCAATACCACCCGTCAGCATGACCGCGTCGCCCATATCCGGTGCGCCGTAACCGTGCACGGCCGTCAGCGTGTTGTACTCGATGATGTTGCCGCCGGACTTCTGGCTCGCATTGTCGTTTTCCACGCCCATTGCGCAATCGATCAGCGTGTTGTGACCCATGTAGCCGTTCGTGTGCGCATCGAATGCCGGACCGTAGTAACCGCAGCTCTTGAACGTGTTGTATTCGATCACGTCACCGCTGCCGCCGTCGGTCGCGCCATACGTCTGGAAGCTCGACTGGCCGAAGAACTGTGCGAACGTGTTGCCGGCGAGCATGAAGTTACTGACGCGGTCTTGCGTTTGCACGGGAATGTCCCAGTGACGGTTGTCATTGCCGTAGTACTGCGGCGCAACCGTGTTCGAACCGAGGAACGAGCAGTTGACGATACTGTCGCCGGTCAGCGTGCCGCCCGACGGCGAGTAGACGTTGAACATGTTGCCGGCATACGGATTCGTGTGCTTCAGAACCGCGCCCGGGGTGCATTCGATGTGACGGTAGCTCACCGTGATGGCGACCGGCTTGTTGATCACGCACGTGCTGGCCGGAACCTTCACGTCGCTCACGTTGACTGCGGCCTGGAAGGCGGCGGAGTCGTCGGTCACGCCGTCGCATTTCGCGCCGTATTGCAGCGGGCTAACCGGATTGACCAGAGTCGGCGCCGTGAACGGCGAGCTCGAAGTCGGGGTGGACGTGGCCGGAGTAGACGGCGTCGAAGGCGTGCTGGTCGTCGGGCGATGCTGACGGTTAGCAACGGCTGCCGCGTCCGAACCGGAGTCGCCGCCGCCACCGCATGCGCTCAGCGCAATGCCGCAGACCGCAGCCGCGGTCAGAACCAGCATGCTCGAATGCGATTTTTTGAATGAACGAGACGTTTTGCTACGTAGTGACTTTAGAAAATTAATTAGCATAATAGAAATGCGATTGACGATTCCATATAGTTAAAAAAGGCTTCCTCGATACATCCGGTTAATTCGGTTTCCGCGAGCCCATAGCTGCGCCACAGGAGTTGCACGCGAAACGCGTGAGACCTGCCTCGTGCCCTGCGCGAATTGTCGACACTGCTTCGAACGCGTTGACCGCATTCGCAAATTGACTACCGAAACACCCGGTCACGAAGTGCCGGCACATGGCCGGACCTGCTCCAGACGAACGCCTTCACGCCTCAGCCAGGCTGGTGCGGTGCGGCCGGCTGGTAGCCGTGGCGGACTTGACCCGGATGGGTAACGGTCGGCATCGACGGGCTGACTCAAACACCATGCAAACCATTCACGCATTTGCAGTCGAAAACCGGACCATACGGAGTTGAATTTCGGTGGACGCTTCTCAAGCCACGAGAAGCATTTGCACGGATGCCGCCGATATCAGAATAAATCGGGTATCGAAAGACCCATTGCCTTATCCACTTTCGAACGACGACGCAGCCTAAGCATCAGGTTTCCCCGTACTGGAATTGGAAACATTCCGCATATGCGAATCGCCTTTCTATTCGTACTCCTAAACTAGCAAAAGTACTTCGCGCAATTCCTCCATTTCTCCGGAAGATTTCAATTGAAATCACCGTGGCTTGAGTGGCCGGTTGAAAGCGGCCAGAGTAGCGGCGAAACTATCCTTTGCAACGGGATAGCCCATTGATCAGACAAAAAAGTACTCGTAGGCGGTTTGTTAGCTCATCACCAGGCCTGGAAGAATCCTGACAAGGCGACAAAACTCGCAAACGTTTGCCTGTAAAGGCTGCCAGCGCTTCTGCCGGAAAAAATATTCCTTCCCGGCTAGGCAACGGGGTGAATCGTACCAAAAATGCACTGTGAATCAAATACTTAATAGCCAAAACGCGCCAAAAAGCACGATTGTTTCTGCCATCTCCAAATGTTGCAGAAAATTTCACGTAAGAGTTCCGGTATGAGGGCTAGACGCCCGGAAACTTACCGACTTCGACCCCACAAAAACGCATGTTCGGTCACTTCGACCTGTCTTAGCGTTCGCGTTTTGTTCAGGACAGAAAAACAATCCGAAGCTTCCATCACATCGGCACGTCGAAATTACTCGCAACAACGATTTGGCGAGCACAGTTACACTTTGTGACATGTTTGCTCGCGACGCGAGTAATGACTCGGTTCGACGGCAAAGTCCGCATCATGCTGAGGTAGCCCGACGGTCGTTTGGAAGCCGCCTTCCTGTCACGTGATGATCGTTTCACAGCGTCGAGTTACGCTGCATCGCACAAAAAAAAGCGCGCATTTCCGCTATAAAAAGAAGCCGGCCGCCATTCGCTCCAATAAAGCCAATGACGAATACGGATGTGATTCGCCGTGAATTCCAGTCGGATGCAATTACGCCTGCGTGCATTGCTTTTAAGTTTTTCAGTCTGATTGCGCACGGAATCGAATTACTCGCTGTCTTGTCGATACGACAGTTCACGCAAGGATTAACCCTTAGTTTTTCGCCCAATTTCTATCGTTTCTTATCGCCATGTCGTGTATGACCTGCACGATGGCGTTTTCGTGCGCTATTGAAGCCATTCGATCCGCAAAGCACGGTGTTACGCTAAAGAGGCAGCCTTCGCGGAAATGAGCCGCTGTCTTGCGGCATGTCAGCAACGATGAAAACGGACCGCGAAAGTGCCACTGCCTGCCTGTAAATGGCGAAACATCGCTGCGGGAGCGACTGCGATGGTATTTAAAACATATACCGTATTAACGTTGTTGGTCTTTAGCAGTGCTGCCCTTGCATGGCAGCCGCTGACCTATCCAGTTCGAAGTCAGAGTGCGTATCAGCGCAGCGTCGACACTGCGCTGTGCTATGCCGCGGCGAGCAAGCAGACCAAGGTCAATATCGCTCGCGAATCGCAACTGCCGCCTCGCAAACCGGCCGCGACGAAAACTTCGTCGACCGGCACGCCGTCGCGGCCGCCCTTGCCTCCCAGCAGTTTTTCCGCCACACCGACCGGTGGCGCGAGCATGCCTGTAGCGGCAACCGCGGCTGGCGCCAGCGCTCCGGCTGCAACCGACGCAACGGGCAAACCGGGCAAGCCCGGCACGAAGACAGCGACCGCTACGGCGGCAAGTTCACCGACAACATCCGCGGCGGCATCGGCCACGACTGCGGACATCGGCGCCTCGGGAACGGTGGCGGCCAGCGACGCACAGACGACCGCAGGGTCGGACGTGAAGCTGCCTCCGCTGCCGGCCCCCGAGCCGCCAATGACTCAGTACTGGGCCGCGTATGGCGCGTGCATGCAATCGCGGGGTTACGTCGTCACGCAGTAACTCCGGTTGCAAGCCTCGTTGCCGCGCGTGTTTTCTCTGATTGTGGCGCCGGCATTCGACGCCCCTTTGCGACACGGCGATGCTTAGCGACTTCGATACAGACCGATATGATCCATTGCGATGCAGGCACTGCGGTGGCCCGCTAGTCGGCCGCTTTACGCCCTGCGCCCGCTGCAGCGTGCGGCCCGTCGAAACTTTCGGCATGCAGCGACCGCCGGGCTCGCAACTCAAGGTGCCGCTGAGTCACACGCCTGCCGTGGTGAAGACGCCGGTGGTGAAGACGCAATTGCCCGCGAAAGTATGGGGTTCGTCTTCGAGAGCGTTGACCGATCCATCCTACCTGGCCCCCGAGCCCGAACTCGAGACATTGCCGCGCACGCAGAAGCTGCGCCATCCGGTGGCACTCGGGGCGTCGGTGGTCGTGGTGGTGTCGGCGGTGTATCTCGGCTTCATTCATAGCGACGACTCCGCCGTCGGTACGCCAATCGCCGTCTCCGGCAAAGTCCAGACCCAGAACCCGAAACAGCCTCTCGTCGTTGCGCAGCGCCCGGCGCCTGCGCGGCCGGTCGCGCCACCGCGCGTCGTTGCGTCTGTCAAACCGCCGCCCGTTCGCTCTGTGCCGACACCGGCGCCGGCACCGGTTGCCGTGGCGGCTGCACCGCCCGCGCGCCGCGTGGCAGCGCTGGCGTCCGCCGCGCCCTTATCCGCGCAAGCGCAACGCAATACGCCGAACCCGCCGCCCAGCCAGCTGGACAAAGCACGCGCCGACTCCGCGCGGCAATTGCGCGCCGCACGTGCGAATCTGCAGCAGAACAATCTCTCGGCGACGAAGGCGCGGCTCGCCGCCGCCATCGCCGCGCAGCCCGATAACCGCGACGCGTTGAATCTGCGCGCGTCGCTCACGCAACGCGAGCAACAGCGCGACGCGCTATTGAGCCTCGCGCGCGGATGCGGCTATATCGCGCGCTGGAACTGCGTATCGCAGAACGCAGGCAGTGCGCTGCAAATCGATTCGAGTAGCAAGGAAGCTCAGCGGCTCGTCACATTGGCGACGCGCGAATCGGAACTCGCGAGTGCATGGACGCAGGAGCCGGAAACGCCGGCAATCACGCCTGACGATCATCCGTCGATGAGTCATCACTAAAGCACGGGGCATTAAGAACGCTGAGCGCGCAGTACCACCGCAGTACCACGTCGATCAACGCGCCGGCACCGCCATGCAGACCTGCTGGGCAATCGCCCGATAACGCGCCGCCGTGTCGCTCAGCGTCAGACCGGCCAGCGAGCGTCGGGCGCGCGCCTGGCTCAAGGCCACCACCACCGCATCCGCGTAACACTGCACGTCGTCGGTATCGACGAGTTGAACGCCGGGGAAACCGTTCGCGAATGCGAACGATGGAATCTTGCTCGCGACGATCGGAATGCCCGACGCCAACGCTTCGAGAAACGCCACGCTATGCGCCTCGGAGCGCGACGGCATGACGAACACGTTCGACTCCGACAACACGGTCGCGACATCCGTGCGCGGACCGGCCACCACGACACGATCGGCAAGCCCAAGTTCTTCGACGAGCGAGACGACCGCATGCTGATAGTCGGGATCTTCCACCACGCCGTATAAAACGAGACGCGCGTCCTTCACTCGCGCCAGCACTTTGCTGAAGGCACGCACGGTGAGCAACTGATTCTTTACCGAAGCGTAGCGCCCGATCTGCACGACTTGCGGCACGTCGCCGTCATGGCCCACGCCGTCCGTGAATGAAAAGCGCGCGAGATCGACGCCGTTCGGCACGACCGTCATGGACGGATGCGGCCCAATGGCTTGCGCGTAATCCGTCACACCTTGCTGCGAAACGCCGATCACCGCGCGCGCGCGGCCCGACAGAATATGCTCGACATGCCG
Organism: Paraburkholderia sp. GAS199; assembly: GCF_050436585.1. Classification (NCBI taxonomy): domain Bacteria; kingdom Pseudomonadati; phylum Pseudomonadota; class Betaproteobacteria; order Burkholderiales; family Burkholderiaceae; genus Paraburkholderia; species Paraburkholderia sp. GAS199. Next base: position 339,654 of record NZ_JBNDMM010000002.1, read on the forward strand.
GAACAGCGGCCGCTCGAAATCGTTGGTCGCCGAATGCATCACGTAGACGACCGGCACGCGCAACGGCAACGCGCGCGCGTAGAACGAAGGAATGGTTGCGTGCGCAAAAATCACGTCGGGCCGGAATCGCCGAACCGCCTTGAACAGATTCCACAGCTTGCCGGGCGCGCGATGCCGCCGCGAAGCAAACAAACACTCCACGCCATGCTGCTGCAACTCGTCCTGCAGCGGCACGAATTCGTCATGTACCGGCATCAGCGAGGCGATGCATACCGCCATGCCGTCGGCTCGTTGATCGATGGCGAGATCCTTGGCGAGAACTTCGGCGCCGGATAAACGCGGCGCCAGAACGAGGTGAAAGACACGCATCACGAAGTAGTCCTTGCAGTCAGCGTACGGAACAGCATCCACGCCGCGGCGCAGCCAAGGCCCAGCGTCATCGACCACGCAATGCCCGTCACCCCCCACCAGTGCACGGCGGCGGGCACGCTTGCGAGCAACACGACGACCTGGATCAACGAAGCATGCACGGTCGCCTTGGCGTCGCCCACCGCGCGCAGATAGGCGACGAGTACCGCGATCAGCGCGCCGATCGCCATGTTGATCACCAGAATCCTGAAGAGCGGCACGGCCGGCAGCCAGGCCGCGCCGAGTACCAGTGAGAACAACGGCTCGGCGACGAGCCGCAGAATTTCGACGAACACCGCAAGACCGACCGCAATCGCCAGCAGATAGATCTTGATGAGTCGCGAGGCCGCTTGCGGATTGCGCCGGTGATGCGCGGCGAAGGTCGGAAACAGGTATTGCGACATCGCGATCGCCGCATCGGCCAGCAACATCTGCGCGAGCCGCGACGACATCTGGTAGCCACCGAGTTGCGCCGGCCCCAGCAGTTTGCCCACCACCACCTTGTCGAACTGGTTGAGCAGCAGATTGATGACGCTGCTCGCCCAGATCCAGCGGCTAAAACCGACGTACTGACCGATGCCGCTCCACACCGGACGCAGCGGCGGACGCGGGCTCATGGTGGCCCACGTCAGCGAACTCTTCAGCGTCTCACCTGCCACGAGACCGATCAGCACTGAAATCGCACCGGCGCCGAAATACGCGAGCGCGAGTCCCACCGAGCAATCGACAAAAGCCGCCGCGACTTCCACACCGGCAATGTGCTGAAAGCGCCTTTCGCGCTGCACGAGGTAATAAGTGGGCGACGCCAGCCCGCGCAATAAGGGCAGGGTCGCGGCCAGCTGGATCAGGACGAGCGAGCCGTCGAGATGGAACTGGCTGCTCAGAAGCGGCGCGAACGCCACCAGCAGCAGCGAGATCAGCACGCCGCGCGCCGTGAGCGTCGTCCAGACCGCGCCGAGTTGCGAGCGCGTCGGCGCATGTTCGCCCTGTATGACAGCCTGCGCGAGGCCGGTATCGGACAACGCCTCGGCGATCGACACCGCCAGCAGCGCAACACTCACGCTGCCGATCGCTGCCGGTCCGAGCATGCGCCCAATCGCAAGAAACTTGATCGCCACGAGTCCACGCACGGCGAACTGCTGCAGCAGCACCCACGTTGCCGCACTCGCGCCGAAGCTGGACGCTATCGAAAGCGCCGGAAGCCTGATCGCCCGCAAGCTGTACTCCGTCGAGTTGGAACGCCGTAGCACTGGCCACGCGCCGATTTGTCGGATCGCTGCGTGTGCCGCCGGCGAATAATTAGTAAGGTAGCCAGCGACGCCGGCAAGGTTTCTCATCGAACTCTAGGCACGACCATACCGCGAGAGAATCGGCGACAACCGCCATCACCCAGGCCATCTCGGCCTAAGCCATTGCGCTCTAGTACGTTTACCCACAGAACGAATCAAATAGACGAATTCACCCCTGCCGACGATGCTAACGTTGTTCAGTCAGCGATCCGGCACGCCCTGAAAACAGGGGCTTTTCCACAACCACTACGACACCTACGCGATGCAACAACCTTACGTACTGATTGTGGAACCTAACCTGACGGGCCATCGCTGGCGCTATGTCGAGTGGACCATGCAGGCCTGCGCGGAGGCCGGCTATCCCTGCATTCTCGCGACCGAATCCGCCAACGAAGATCATCGTCTGCCGAGGCAGATCATGGCGGCGAACCGGCCGGACATGCAGATCGCGTTCGTCGATCCGGAGGAGCGTCCGCGCGGCCTGATGCGCGACCCCAACGAGTACTGGCGGTTTCATCGCTACTTCAAACGCGTCGCCAAGGTGCTGAAGCACGCGCAGCCGATCCGTCTCGTGGTCGTGCCCTATGTCGACTACTTCTTTTATTCATTGCCCTTTCTCGGCTCGCCGTTCGGCAAGACGCCGTGGATCGGCATTACGATGCGCGCCACGTTCCACCATCACAAGGTCGGGATCAAGGCGCCGGATCGTCCGGTCGTGAATGCGATCAAGGCGCTGCTCTTCAAGCGCGCGGTTCGCACGAACGGACTGCGCACACTGCTGACCATCGACCCGACCTTGCCGGAGTGGGCCAGCCATAATCTGTCCAAAGGCAGCGCGAAGGTCGAGTATGTGGCCGATCCGTTCCCGGACGAACGCGCGGAGAATCCCGCGCTCGCGCGCGAGCGCCTCGGTCTCGATCCGGATCAGCGCTATCTTCTGGTGTACGGAGCAATTACCGAACGTAAGGGCATCTATGAACTGGTCCACGCACTATCGCGAATGGAGCATGCGCCTACGTTAATCGTGGCGGGCGAACAGGATGCCGGCACGCGTCATTTCATGCGCAACCATGTGCGCAGCGTCCAGCCGTCGCCGTTGATACTCGACTCGTTCATCTCGAACGAAATCGAACGCGATCTCTTCTCCGCCTGCGACGCCGTCTGGCTCGGCTACAAGGGTCACTACGGCATGAGCGGCGTGCTGGTGCAGGCCTATCGATTCGACAAGCCCGTGATCGCAACGGAAGACGGTTTGATCGGCTGGTTCAGCCGGCGCTGCGAACTGGGTCCGATTCTGAGCGATCTCAGTTCGGCCTCGATCGGCCGCGCGATCACCGAAACCATGACCTCGTGGCCGCACGAAGATCATGCGATACCCGCCGAGCGCGAAGATTTGCTGTCTCGTCATACGCTCGGGCAATTCAAGCAGACTCTGCTTCAGCAGATGGCCTGACGCGAGGCGTCATCGGTTATTCGGCAAGACGTCGACGCCGCTTCACGCGGCGTCATCTCCTACTTATTCCACCGGTTCGCCTCCCGCGCCTGGCGCGGGGTGGCGTCGCGCATCCTGCGTGCCATGCGCGAGCAGCAAACGCCTCGCCCACGCACCGCACGGCCGGTCGATCCAGCGTGTCGTCACCAAAGCGGCCGCGTACGACAACGCGCTCACCAGCGCGAGCGCAAACAGAAAGCCCAGCGTCGGAAAGTGCTTGAGCGCTGTCCCGACCGGCGTTTTCAGCAAGGCGCGCACGAGCGCGACCGCCGCCGCACTCCACAAGTAGACGCCATAGCTTTGCTGCCCGAAGCTCGCCACCAGCGGCGCCTTCAGCCAGCGCACCGGCAGATGCGAAGCGACGATCAGCATGCAGACCGCAGCGAGACCTGCTGCGCTCGGTGCGAGCCCGTGCGCCAGCTCCGCCCCCGCGCCGAACTCGTAGACCAGCGTGAGACACGCGAAGCCCGCCAGCACCAACGCAAGCAGCGCGCGCCACGGTAATCGCCGGCTGCCTGTCAGCAGCGGCATGCCGAAACGCGCAAGCCACAAACCGAACACGAAGCACGGCACCTGCACCGGCAGCCAGAAATAGAAAAACTCGTTGTTCTCGATATGACACTGCACGCCAGCGGAACACGCCCCCATGACCGCAATGGACGCGCCGCAAATGAGCATCAGCAGCCCCGTCATCCAGAGTCCGCGCGCAGTTCTGCTGGCATAGAGAACGAATGGCGCGAGCGCATAAAAACTCATCTCGACGCCGATCGACCAGCCGCCCGGCACCACGCTGTTGATCGACGTAGGCAACCAGCCATGAATGAACAGTAGATTCGCCATGACGTCGGAAGCATGGTGCTGCAGCGTGATCTGTCCATGCGCGAGATGCGCGAGGTAGTCCAGCACGCCGTACACGACGATTGCCGCGTAATACAGCGGCGCAATCCGCACGAACCGTTTGATGTAGAAGCGACGCGCCACGATCTGCAACGACGCACCGTAGCGGCGCTCGTCCGCTTCGAGCGTATAGCTGACCGTCACCGCGCTGATGACGAAAAAGAGCTGCACGCCGTACTGCCCGAGTTCGGACACGACGTTGAGCCACGGCGGCAACGCCGGCATCCATAGTCCGAGATGGACCGCTATGACGCCGACAATGGCGAACGCGCGCGCCGCATCGAGCACGGCGATGCGGTTGTCGGGGGCACGCTCGGCCACGCCGGTGGACAGCCCGGCAAAGCGTGCGAAGAGAGTGAGGGCCGGCCGCACGGGTCAGTGCAATCAGGACAACTGGCCGCCGGCAACAGGAACTTCCTCGCGCACCGAACTACTGCGTTTCTCGGGGAAGAGCGCGTTGCGCATCAACAGGAACGGATATTCGATCGCGCGAGTGGTCACGTAGCCGATCACGATGGCAATCGCGAACTGCGCCGTGAGCGCGACGATCCAGATCGCACTCGGCGGCAGACCCAGCGCGGTCGCCTTGCGAATGATGATGTCGCCCGGCGCGAGTGCGAGCGAATGCCACAGGTAAATGCCGTACGAGTACAGTCCGACCCACGCCACGCCACGATAAAGAAACGAGTTGCGCAACGATCCGGAATGCTCCAGCACGAGCACGATCAATCCGGCAAAGCCGATGGCCTGAATCGTGTAACCGATGCTTTCGTCGAGCGGAATGTTTTTGGTAGCCAGAACCAGCCACGCGCAGAGCACCGCGACGATACCGATCAGCAGCAGCCGGTTTTTAGCAAAGCGCTGATAAACGCCCGGTTTCATCCAGTAGATCGCGGAGAGAATCACGCCCACCAGCAGACTGTCGATCCGGTATTGCGTGTAGGCAAATGCGCCTTGCAGATCGCCGTTCGCTACCGCGAAGCAGCGCGCCGTGAGCACCACCACGCAGATGCCGCTCAGTACACCGACGATCGTCCAGACGCCGAAGCGCCAACGGGCGAAAAGCAGCAGCAAGGCCGGCAAAACCAGGTAGAAATGTTCTTCGACCGCGAGGCTCCACGTCTGCGTAATCGAGGTGCCGAGATAATTCTGCAGGTGCACCAGATTCTGGAACAGGAAGGTATTCCACGGATGACGCCCGGCCAGCACGTGAAACACGATCAGCACGTAATACGCGGGCCAGATACGGAAAATGCGTCGAATAATGAAACGGCGTGCGTCGACGTGGCCGGTTTCGGCGTATTGGCGCAACAGCAGGCCGCCCACCAGAAAGCCGCTTAGCGTGAAGAACAGATTCACGCCTTCACGGCCGAAATTCTTGAGGGGATACTCGATGATCTGAATGAGGAAATTGCCGGTGTGAACAGCATGAAAGTGAAAACCCATCACCATGATGATGGCAATGCCGCGGACGAAATCGAGCTCGATCGCCCTGCCGGCCGTCGCGGGTGCCGCCCCGCTGAAAAATTTCATGTTGTTCTCCCCTTGGCCCCAATTGTGCGGCACATTCGGCCGCACGTCCCCGCACGTCTGTAATGGCATATTCGGCGGCGAAGGCCGTGCGTGCGCGCCAACATCAAGGCATTGAACGACAAGATCGCCAGGTTCGCGCGCGTCTTGCAGAGAGCCGTCTTTCCCCTGTCGCCAGAACCCAGGCAATCGGAGACGAAAGCGCCGATCGAAATTGGCAAGCGGGGATATTCCCTCACAATGGCTTCGTGCTAGACCGTCTGCAATAGACCGACGGCGAAACGAAGGCGACGGGGAGGAATCAGCAATGCGCCATCAGTATGCGACGCTCTGGATCTGGATTTTCATACTACCGCTTGCGGTGGACTACAAAGCCACCGATGCCAACACCGGGCACTTCGCCCAGTTCGTGTTCGTGCTTCCAGTGGTTGCCGCGGGCATCGGCCTCGCGCTGATCGCGCCGCGCTTTCACGACCGCTCCCGGCTTCGCTCGATCGTCACGATCAGCATGCTGCTGTGCGTGTTCGGCAGCTTTCTGACGCAGTTCATTCAGGACAACGACTTCGGTAATTTCCTGCGCGTCATCCTGCCCTTCATGCTGTTCCTGCTCGGCTACATCGTGGCGTGCCGTCCGTGGAGCGAATACCGCATCTCGCAGTTCGAAAAAGCGATGTTCGTCGCGAATGTGATCTGTCTGCTCTTCACATTCGCGTTCGGTATGGCGACCGGCGGCGACCTCGAAGACGTGCGCTTCCGTATTCTCTCCGTGACCCTGCTCGGATTGCAGGGCGTGCTGCTGCATGAATTCGTCGTGGCCAAACGCTATTCGTGGCTGACGGTGGGCATTTTCGGCGTGAGCGTGGTGGTCGAACTGCTGAGCGTGACGCGCAGCATGATGGTCGGCACGATCCTGCTGTTCGTCCTCGCAATGGCCCTGTGTGCGCCGTCGATGCGCTACGTCTGGCGCGCCGGCGCGCGTTCCATCGTCGTGGTGGCGGTGCTGGCCGGTGTCGGCGGTATTGCCGCGGTGGCGTTCCCGACCGTCACCGAACACTGGAGCCAGCGCATCTTCGCGTCGAAAGAAGCGACCTCCGGCCGCGACCCGACCACTATCACGCGACTCGCGGAAATGCGCGATCAGTACGACCAGGTCACGGCGACGCCGGAAGGTCTGCTGTTCGGCGAAGGTTACGGCCACTACTACCGCTACTCGCCGCTCTACCTGCCCGATCTCGCCGGACAATTCAGCGAAAAAGATTTCTACGCGATCAACGAATGGGCTGCGGGTCACAATTTCTGGGTCTATCAGTTCTTCGCGGGCGGTCTCGTGTTCGGTATCGCCATGCCGCTGGCGTCGCTGCTGGCGCTGGTGGTCTGCATCTTCTCGTACCGATACTGGCGCTCCGTCGTGCCGGACGCGCCGCTCTTGCCGGTGCTCGGGCGCGCCATCATGATGTTCGCCGCCTTGCCGGCCACGTCGATCGGCGGCAACCCGCTGGGGCCGCGTTTCTCCGGTTTGATTTTCGGCCTCGCGCTCGGACTGATGGTAGCGACCCATGCGCGCCTGCAGCGTGCATTGCCGGCCCGCAAACGTCGCTTTCCGATGCCGCTGCGCCCTCGCCCGACCCAGATGCCGGACCTGCCGGGCAGAATCCAGCCCGGCATGGGCCGCGCCGATCTGGCCGGGACGCTCGGCGTGTCCCGCACGGCCAACACCGCGTCCGGCTCCGGTAATTTCGGCGCCCTCGTGCCACATAACCCGTCGGCTCACCGCAGCGACCGACCGGATATCGCCCGATGAAAATACTCCATCTTCTTGCAAGCGTCGATCCACGCACCGGCGGCCCGGTCGAAGGCGTACGCCGCAGCGGCCTGGCCATGCAGGAAGCGGGGCATGAAATCGAAGTGGCGAGTTGCGATACGCCGGGCGACGCCCATGTCGCCGCATTTCCGTTTCCCGTGCATGCGTTCGGGCCGGCCAGCAACCGCTACGGCTACAACGCGAAGCTCACGCCCTGGTTGTCGGCCAACGCGAAGCGCTTCGATGCGGTCGTGGTGCACGGACTATGGCAGTACCACGGCTACGGCACGTGGAAGGCATTGCGCAGAAGCGAAGTGCCCTACTACGTGTACACGCACGGCATGCTCGATCCGTGGTTCAAGGAAGCCTATCCGCTCAAGCACCTCAAGAAATGGCTGTACTGGCCATGGGCCGAATATCGCGTGCTGCGCGACGCGCGCGCCGTGATCTTTACGACCGAGGAAGAGCGCACGCGCGCACGTGAGTCGTTCTGGCTCTATCGGGCAAGAGAACGCATCGTGCCGTTCGGCACGACGGTGCCCGAACTCGACGCCGCACGAGTGCGCCACACCTTTCTGCAGGCGCTGCCCGAACTCGCCGGCAAACGCATCGTGCTATTTCTTGGCCGCGTGCATGCCAAAAAAGGCTGCGATCTGCTGATCGAAGCATTTGCGCGCGTCGCCGCGCGCGATCCGTCGCTGCATCTGGTGATCGCGGGTCCGGACGAGACCGGCTGGGCGCCGAGTCTGCTGGCTCAGGCGCAGGCCGCCGGCATCGCCAATCGAATCACGCTACCGGGCATGTTGCAGGGCGACCTCAAGTGGGGCGCTTTCCACGCGAGCGATGCGTTCGTGTTGCCGTCGCATCAGGAAAATTTCGGTGTGGCCGTCGCCGAGGCACTGGGCTGCGGGTTGCCCGCGCTGATCTCCGATAAGGTCAACGTGTGGCGCGAAATCGAAGAAGACGGCGCCGGGCTGGTGGCGACCGATACGGTGGAAGGCACGGAAAAGAGCCTGCTGCGCTGGCTCGACCTCGACGACACCGGCCGCCATGCGATGCGCGCTCAGGCACGCCGCACGTTTCACTCGCGCTTCCGTATCGAAACCATGGTCACGGCGCTGACGGCGTTGCTGGAATCTAAAGGCGCTGCCGTCGACATGCGCAAAACGCCGCTCACGCCTTTGCGCGAAGCAACGCAACAAAGCCGGTAACGCGACAGCGCCACTCGGCCACTCGCCCCCCCCACCACATTCGACACAAACCGGCCGCGGTCATCCCGCGGCCGGTTTGCGTTTCACCGCTCTTTCATGAGTGAAGGCGTCAACGTGGACGCCGCGATCGGCAGCGTGTCGATCTGCGATTGCGCGGGAATCGACATCATGGCGCTGTTGGCTGCCTCGAGCCGCGAGTTGGCGACGACATCCGGCAGATCGAGCTGACGGATCAGATGACCGGCAAGCCGCAAGGACAGCGCCGCAATCGTGATGGTCGGGAAGTTGGCGCCGACCGTTGGAAACACCGAGCTTCCGCCGATATACAGATTGCTGATGCCGTGTACCTTGCCGTCACGATCCACCACGCCTTCGCGCGGAGAATCATGCATGCGCGTAGTGCCCATGTGGTGCCACGTACCTTCGAGTTTCGCGGGCCAGCGGCGGCCTTCGATCGGCGCATCGAGTTGCACGTCCGCGACGCCGGCCTGTTGCAGTTCTTTCGCGAGCAGCGAGAAGGTTTTGTCGAAGGTGCGTTGCACCTGTTCACCCAGACGCCATTCCACCCGGACGCGCGGCATGCCGAAACGGTCGCGCCGGTCAGGCGACAACGTCACGCGACTATCGGGATCGGGCACGGCTTCCGCGATGGCCTGCAAGGTCACGTCGGTAATCAGCGCCGGCCACTGCAGCAGACGCGTCAAGCCGAAACCCACCGTGTCCAGCGGATGCGCGGCCATGGTCGCGATATCGGCCTTCAGGCTGCGGCCCGGCTGGTCTTTCTGCATCAACGCTTCCTTGCAGCGGATCAGCGCCTCGGAACCCGCGCTGCCCTCGCCGTACCAGCGCGAGTAAAGCCACACGCGTGAATTGAGCAGTTTCTCGCGCTGCATCCATTCCTGGCTCGGTGCGAACTGCGACGAGATCTTGGTGCCGTTCGCCGACACCGCCGCGTTCTGGTAGTGATACTTGATGTCGTAGAGCTTGTTGCGCTTGATGCCCTGACGGAAGCGCACCTTGCCCGACATCATGCGCGGATGGTCCATGAAATAGCGGCCCACCAGATCGTTCGCGTTGCCAAGGCCGGTGCTGTGCACGTTATTCGAAGCCAGCAGAAGACGCGCGTTTTCGATGCCGCCCGTGGCCAGCACGAAAATTTTCGCCGTCACGGACAGTCTGCGTCCGCTGATCGTGCCGACCTGCAGGCGCGAAATCGAGGTGCCCTGCGCGTCGGCGTCAATGTTGAGCACGTTGGCGTAGAGATACACGCGAACCCGCGGCGAGCGCTGCAATTCCTCGCGATACACCTTGCCGAAGCGAACCGGCGGACTGAACTGGGCAACCGTGTCGCGCATGTCGCCGGTCGAGAGCGAAATGCGGCGCACGTCGGGCCGGCCGATTTCACGTTCCCAATAGGCCGGATCGAAATTCTGCGGGCCGAGTTTCAGCAGATCATGTGTGCGGGCGTAGTACGGTGCGAGTTCTTCGAGACCGAACGGCCAGCCGCTGTGCGGAATCCAGTCGCGCTTTTCGAAATCCCACGGATCGAGCGGACGGCACCAGCCGCCCCAGCAATTGCTGCTGCCGCCGAAATAGCGGCTGCGCGAGCCGTCTGCGAAAGTATAAGGAAGCCCGACGTTTTCGCCGCGATAGAGATCGCGCGTTTCGTCGTCCGGCCCGAAGCCGCCGCTTTCGAGTATGCAGGCGTCGACTCCTGCTTTCGACATCTCCAGCGCGAGCGTGATCCCGGCTACCCCGCCGCCGATGATGCAGACTGTCGTTTCGATGACCGTATTCTGTTCGACGTTGCGAGTATCGATAAACATCCCTGCTCCCCATCTTCTTCCTGCATTTCTTGAGTGCGTCCACCCGGCGGCCCGCCAGCCGGAGCTAGCAAGCAAGCCAACGCACACGTCGTTGCCGGACCCTTCCATCGAACGAATCACGGTGCGCCGATCTTCAAAAGTCGATCGAAAAACGCAGGGTGTCTGCCGACCTTCCGGTGCTCAACGACTCGGCCTCCTCAGCGTACAAACGCTGCGGTTCTATCTATGTGGTTCAGGTCACGGAATCGAAGCGATTCCTCAGAAAACGACACGGATTTCCGCCGTACACGCCCTCCGGTTCAAGGGACCGATGAACAACGGATAGCGGCGTCACTACGGCCGAACGACCGATCGTCACGCCCATCTGCACGACGCACTTCGAGGTAATCCACACACCGTCTTCGATGACGATCGGCGCGACGCGCAAATCCATCGTGGTGCTCATGTCATGCGAACCCGCGCTGAGGAAAGTCCCCTGCGATACGCAGACATTGGAGCCGATCCGGATGAGCGCCTGGTTGTAGATCCAGACGTCGACGCCGAACCAGCAGTTGTCGCCCACTTCGAGGTTCCAGGGCGCCTTCACGCGCACGGGATGCACGAAGCGGCAGCCGCGTCCGACCTTCGCGCCGAAAAGACGCAGCAGGCCGACGCGCACGAACGAGAGCGGCAGCAGCTTGTTGTTGATCACGCAAGCTTCGAGCACGAACCAGATGAGTTCGATCAGCGCGCTACGCTTCGCCACGAAATTGCCCTTGCCGGCACGGCTCAGATCGATCACGCGACCGGCGTGGCCGCCCTCGCTTGCGCCCTGTTCCGGCAGGCGTCCGATCAGCGGATCATCGGCTACGTTACCCATCGAATTTCTCCACGCTACGAGCGGCGGTGAACAGATACAAAGCCGCCAGATTGCTTACATTATGTTGCGGCGCCTTACGCGACTTCGCGCACTGGCCGCGCAGGGAAGCGTTTTGGCGGCTACGCGCGTGACGGTTGGCGCACGATAGCTCTATCGCGACCGCACCATTCCGGGGAACATCATGACCAGTTCGCATCGGCAACTCGCCGCCTCGCTTTTCATCGTCGCCGTTTCGTGCGCCGCACCCGTCTTCGCGCAGAATGCCGCGCCCAATGCGGCCCCCGCGGCTGCGCCGGCCGGCCTCGGTTATGGCACGACGAACGCCGCGCCGACGGGCGCCGATCGTCAGGCCGCGCGTTTGAAGAAGGAACAGAGCCTGCTCGGCGCACCGCGCGAATATGGCTCGCCCGATGCGCAAGGCGACGGCGCCGATGCGCAGCAGGCCGCGCTGCTCAACGAACAGCGCATGACCGTGACCGGTGGCGGCCAGGGCGGTGGCGCGGCCGCGCCGGCCAAGGGTGCCCGCAACGCCAAAGCGGGAGGCGCTCCCAAAGCCGGCGACAACCTGATGGCGGCCGGCGCCGCCAAATCCACGTATGCCGACCCGTACGACACCACCGGCGCGGGTAAGCGCGCCGTGTATCGTTCGCCGTGGTGAGGTCGTCTGCATGAGAATGGCCGCGTACCGGATCAATCCGGCGCGGCTTCCTTCGCCGTCGTAGGCTTGCCGCGGCGGCGTGCCGCGGCCGCCGGACCGCGCGCTTCGAAATACGCCGCACGCGCATCGGAACTCTCACCGCCCGCGTCGCGCGACAACGTTGCCAGACGCTCCTCGAAAGTCCGCATGGTCGCTTCCGGCGACAGCGCGCGTTCCGCGTAATTGCGTGCCGCTTTGCCGAGCGCGGCGCGCCGCTGCGGATCTTTCGCCAGCACGCCGATAGCCGATGCCAGCGCCTTGACGTCGTCCGGCGGCACGACGACGCCACGCGGCGCCACTGCGTCGTAGAGACCCGTGCCGCGCCGTGCCATCGCCACGATGGCGCGGCCGCTGGCGAACATGCCGGTGAGCTTCGACGGCATCACCAGATCCGCGGCATCGCCGCGTTGCGGCAATACGTGAATGTCCGCGAGATTGAGCAGTTCGTTGAGCCGCTCCAACGGCTGCAAGGGCATGAATACGCAGTTCGACAGACCCGCGCAGCGCGCCAGCAGATTTTCTCTGGCCGCACCGCTGCCGCAGAAAACGAAGGTGAGGTCCGTGCGATCGGCGAGCAACGCGGCCGCGTCGGCGAGCGTCTCGATGCCCTGCTTCGCGCCCATGTTGCCCGAGTAGAGAATCACTTTTTGCGCCGCACCGATGCCGAGCACGCGCCGGTAGTCGCTCGCCTGTGGAAGCGGAAAAATCGCCTTCACGTCCACCCAGTTCGGCAGACACACGATACGCGACGGCTGCACGCCTTTCGCTTGCGCTCGCACGGTCATCTGACGCGTGATGGACGAAACCGCATCGAAACGCCGCAACAGCGCGCTCTCGATCCAGCGCGCCACGCGCGACGCGCGCGAGCTATTGAGCAAACCGAGTTCGAAGGCCGCATCCACTTCGAAATCCTGAATATGCAGCCAGGTTTTCGAGCGCGCCAGTCCGGCGAGCGTCAACGCGGCGGGCGCGCACATGAGCGTGGGCGCGATCAGCATCACGACATCGGGGCGCCAGAAAGTCTGGCGCGCGAGAACCGGCAACGAGCTTGCCGCGAAGGTCGCCAGATGCAGCATGCGCTTGAGTCCGCTGGGCCGCGACGGGACCCAGATCGGCGCGCGCCATACGGTCACGCCGTCACGCGTTTCGCGTTTGTAGCGCCACGATGAATAGCCCTCGCCGATACGCCATTCCGGGTAGTAAGGCGGCGCACACACCGCGCGCACCTCGTGACCCCTGGCGGCCAGCAGGACGGCCATTTCCGCCGTGTACTTGCCCGTTCCCGTCAGTTCCGGCGCGTAATTGAGGCCGTAAATAAGGATCTTCATTGTGGCAGCCAGAACGGTTGCAGAGCTATGCACGCATGACGCGGCCTCAGGCCGCGCGCATACGGCATCAGTACGGGTTCAATCGCTGAGCATCAGGGCGCAGCCGCGCGCGATATTCGCGGCAGCCGTGGGCGGATCGAAACGTCGGATCACGTCCATGCAGCGGCGCGCGGTGCCGGCAGCGTCGTCGAATGCTTCCATGGCCTTCAGCATGGTGCGTTGCAGCGCCGCGACGTCGCCCGCCGTGAACGCATAACCGCTCACGCCGTCGATCACCAGTTCGGGCACGCAGCCGCAACTCTCGCTCACCACTGCCGGGCAGCCGTGCGCCAGCGACTCGTTGACGACCAGTCCCCACGGTTCGCTATAACTCGGCAGCACCATGCAGGTCGCGCCGTAATACTCACGCGTCAGCGGCTCGTCCTGCAGACTGCCGACGAAGGTCACGGAGTCGCCGAGCTGGAGTTCGGCCACTTTGGCATGCAGCACGTCTTTCATCGGCCCGGTGCCGACGATGCGCAGTCGTGCCGCCGGAATACGCCGCCGCAAACCGGCAAATGCTTCGATCAGCGTGCCGATGCCCTTCTCTTCGGAAAGACGCCCCACGTACAGAAACACCGGCGGATTGCCCGCACGGGCTTCGGTCCGCTCGACGAGCGCGCGCTCCGGCGAAAACGATCCCGGCAACGCGGCGGCCTGACACGGTACGAAAATCTTGTCGCGTTTCGCGCCGAGCGACAGCAGATATTCGCGGCTGCGTTCGCCGAAACCGAAATAGCCGTCGCATAGCGAGAAAAACACGCGTTTTGGAATCGAGGTGAGCAGCTTCTTGGGCCGGTCGCGCGCGGTCGAATCGCAGAACACTGCGCGCCGTTTGCCGGTGACGATGCACGCGGCCAGCATGGCCCAGTACTCGGGACGATGGTAGCCCGGCAAAACGATCAGGTCCGACTTCGCCCGCAGCACTTCCCATGTGAGACGCCACATCAGCTTCATCGTGGGCACATCTTCGTAGCAACCGTCGAACAGCTTCTGCATCGGATAGCGATGGTACGAGTAATCCACTTCGGAGAAGCCGATGCGGTCGTGCTCGGTGTCCGCGATCTGCACCATCGAATACCGTATTGCTCCGGACGCCGAAATATTATGCAAAGCGGAGAACACGACACCCTTGTGACGCGACCATACGACGTTGTGGAAGATCGTGACTGATGCCGTCATTTTTATGCCACTCCTCGAAATTTCGTCCCCCTGTGCGGTCCGCGATGTAACCGGCGGACCGCCCAAGTTCCCTGGTGAACTCTTGGTATCGCGCTCGCGGGCGCGTTTTACGTCTTCCGATGCGGCTAGGCGGCGACGGCAGCCGGAGTCGAACCCGCATGAAGCTCGGCAAACTCGCGGTAAGTGGCGGCAATTCCCTCCTCCAGGCCAATGGACGCCTGCCAGCCCATTTCCGTGAGGCGAGACACGTCGAGCAGTTTGCGCGGCGTGCCGTCGGGTTTCGACGCATCGAACACGAGTTGACCTTCGAATCCGACGACCCGGCAGATGCATTCGGCGAGTTCGCGGATCGTCAGGTCGTGTCCCACGCCAACGTTGAACAGACCGTCCGTCACGCCGTTTTCGAGCACGAAGAGCGTGGCGGCGGCGAGGTCGTCGACATGCAGGAATTCGCGGCACGGCGTGCCGGAACCCCACACCGTCAGCGACGCCGCGCCGTTCAGCTTCGCTTCATGCGCCTTGCGCAGCAAAGCCGGCAGGACGTGGCTGCTGTTCAGGTCGTAGTTGTCGTTCGGACCGTACAGGTTGGTCGGCATCAGCGAAACGTACTTCGTCTGATACTCGCGGTTGTACGCCTCGCACAACTTCAGCCCGGCGATTTTGGCGATCGCGTAGGCGTCGTTGGTCGGTTCGAGCGGCGACGTGAGCAGATATTCTTCGCGAATCGGCTGCGGACACTGCTTCGGATAAATGCACGACGAACCGAAGAACACCAGCCGATCCACTTTTGCCCGATACGCCGCGTGGATCACGTTGGTTTCGATCACCAGATTCTCGTAGATGAACTCGCCAGGCCGCGACGAGTTCGCGAGAATACCGCCCACGCGCGCAGCGGCGAGCAGCACCACGTCGATCCGCTCTTCCTCGAAAAAGCGGTTCACGGCAGCCTGATCCTTGAGATCCAGCTCCGCGCGCGTACGCGTGATCACATTCGGATACCCCGCGGCGGTCAGCCGCCTGACCAGCGCGGAGCCGACCATGCCGCGGTGTCCCGCGACGAAGATGCGTGCTTGTTTGTTCATCGCAGTCACTCGTGATGTTCCAGCGCCGTGAAACCAGCCAGGGTGACGAGCGCGTCGCGTCTCGCGATCTGGTAGTCCGCACGCACCATTTCCTTGACCAGCGCTTCGAACGACGTAGTAGGCTGCCAGCCGAGTTGCGCGTGCGCTTTCGACGGATCGCCCAGCAGGGTTTCGACTTCGGCCGGACGGAAGTAGCGCGGATCGACCCGCACGATCACGTCGCCGGGCGACATCTTGATCTCGCGTCCTTCGACCTTTTCGACGATACCCACTTCGTCCACGCCGCTGCCTTCAAAACGCACCGTGACACCCAGCTCAGCGGCGGCGTGCTGCACGAACTGCCGTACGCTGTACTGCACGCCGGTTGCGATGACGTAATCCTCAGGTTTGTCCTGTTGCAGCATGCGCCATTGCATCTCCACGTAATCGCGCGCGTGACCCCAGTCGCGCAACGCCGAGAGATTGCCGAGATACAGCGTCTTCTGCATACCGACCGCGATACGCGCGACGGCACGCGTGATCTTGCGCGTCACGAAAGTCTCGCCGCGCACCGGCGATTCGTGGTTGAACAGAATGCCGTTGCACGCGTAGAGCCCATAGGCCTCGCGATAATTCACCGTGGTCCAGTACGCGAACAGCTTGGCGACCGCATACGGGCTGCGCGGATAGAACGGCGTGGTTTCGGACTGCGGCACCTGCTGTACGAGACCGTACAGTTCCGAAGTCGACGCCTGATAAAAGCGCGTCTTTTCCTGCAGGCCGAGAATCCGGATCGCTTCGAGAATCCGCAAGGCGCCGAGACCGTCCGCGTTCGCCGTATATTCCGGCTCTTCGAACGACACCGCCACGTGGCTCTGCGCCGCGAGGTTGTAGATCTCGTCAGGTTCGACGCGTTGAATCACGCGCAAAATGCTGGTCGAGTCGGTCAGGTCCGCATGGTGCAGAAAGAGCCTCTGATCCGGATCGTGCGGATCGCGATAGAGGTGGTCGATCCGATCCGTATTGAACAGCGAGGACCTGCGTTTGATTCCGTGTACGTCGTAATCCTTGGAGAGCAGCAGCTCCGCCAGATACGACCCGTCCTGTCCAGTGATGCCGGTGATCAGCGCGACCTTACGTTTCATGAAGCATTCTCCCGGTTAAACAATGCAATGCAGTGCTTCGTGCTGGTCGAGTGGCGCTCCCGGTCGGGAGCACACCTCAACCGGCGATGCTGTCGTATCCGTAATAGCCGCCCTGATAGCCCGAACCGAGGAAGGCGCCTTCCTGCGGAACGTCCGTGAGCAGCACACCTTTGAGATGAACGCCGCCGTTGAGCAGTCGCTTGACCGTCTCGGAGATCTCGTTCATCGGATGACGTCCGTGGCGCACCACCAGTAGCGTGGTGCCGACGTGCTTGCCGATCACCGTCGAGTCGGTCACGGCGAGCACCGGCGGCGTATCGACGATCACGAGGTCGTAGTGCGACTTCAGTTCTTCGAGCATCGTCTCGAAGCGCTTGCTCATCAGCAGTTCGGACGGATGCGAAGGCAGCGTGCCCTTGGCCAGCACATCGAGGCCCGGCAGCACGTCGCGCTGGATCATCGATTGCAGGTCGCCGCCGCTCAGCGCGTCGGACAGACCCGGCTGATGGACGATACCGAAGTGCGAGTGAACGTCGCCGCGCCGCATGTCGCCGTCGATAATCAGCACGCGCTTGTTCGCCGACGCCACCAGTGCCGCCAGATTCACCGAGAGGAACGATTTGCCGGCGTCGGGACGCGAGCCGGTAATCATCACCACGTTGTTCTCGGCATGATCGAGCGACAGTTGCAGCGAGGTGCGCAGATTGCGCACGCCCTCCACGGCGATGTCTTCCGGCGCCTGCTGCGCGAGCACATGCAAACCGCGACGGCGCAACATCACGTTTTCCTGCAGACGGATCTGCTGCTGGCTACGCGGCACGATCGCAAACACCGGCACGCCGAGCGCGGCTTCGATTTCATCCGGACGTTCCACGCCGCCGTACATCGCGCGCTTGAAGAAGGTCAGCATGATGCCGATCACCAGACCGCCGCCCAGCGCGATCAGGATCGCCAGCACGCGCTTCGGACGCACGGGTTCGTCGGGTGCTTCGGCGAAATCCACCACGCGCACGTTGCCCACCTGCCCCGCTTTCGCCACGCGCAATTGCTGCGCGCTGTTCAGCAGGTTCGTATAAAGCTCGGTGTCCACGTGCACGTCGCGCAGCAGCCGCAAAGCGGTTTGTTCCGTATCCGGCATGACGGACACGCTGCGGTTCATGTTGGTCTGTGCGCCTTGCAAGGCCGCGATCTGCGCGTCGAGTGCCGCAACCGCCGGGTGATTCGCCGTGAAGCGTTGCGACATCTCCGCGCGTTGCGTTTGCAGGTCGAGCAGCTTGGTCTTGTTATCGACGATCTGTTGCAGCAGCAAACGGCTTTCTTCGCCGAGGTCGACCGTGCCGTGCGTATTGCGGAACTTGTTGTAGCGCTGCTCGGCGTCGTCGAGTTCCTTGCGCAGGCCGGGCAGTTGCTGGTCGAGGAATGCGAGCATATGCTCGGCTTCCGTCGAACGGCTGGCCACGTCCTGACGCACGAATTCGCGTGCCATGTTGTTGACGATCGCAGCCGTCAAGGCACTGTCGCCGCCTTCGAGGCTCGCACGGATCACGCCCGATTGCAGCGTGGTTTCCTGCACCACCAGCGCTTTCTGCAGGCGGTCCACCGTCACGAGCGTCGACGCGCGCTGCAGTTCGAAGCGCGAGCCGGCAGGACCGGTCAGCGCATCGACGTGCAAGGCGATCGGGCCGTCGGCGGTATCGGTTTCCACCGTTTCGCCCACATGGCCCGACAGGATCGCGATGCCGTTCTTGTCGCGCAACACGTACGAACCCTCGTTGCCGGCAATCAGCGTAAAGGGCGTGTCGTACATGTCTTTCGAGGTATCGAAGCGCGACACCTTGATGCTTTCATTGCCCCATGCGTAACCGGACAGGTTGATGAACGAGGGCAACTTGAAGCCCCATTGCCCGTTCACCAGACCCGCGATCATGCCGCCGATGATGGGGAAGTAGCGTGGCGACGCCGAGATGTCGAGATGCAGACGCTTGACCGTTTCCTCGGTGACGAGCCGCGACTTCAGCAACTCGATCTCCGCCGCGGTCGACGGTTTAGTGTCGAACATGCCGGTGAGCGGCGGCAAGGAATCCTTGCCGTTGCCGTTGGCATTGGCAGTCTTGTCTTCCACATGGAACATCACGTCCGCGCGATACACCGGCGGAGCGAGGAACGCATAGGCGCACCCCAGCGCCAATGCGATCAGCGTAACCATGAGGATCGTGCGCCAGCCTCGCACGATCGTGCGCAGATAGTCCGACAGATGCAACTCATCCGGCCCGGAGACGTCCGTATAGCGGTTCTCGAAGTTGATTGCCATTTTCTTCACCCAGCAAAGCCTGGCGGTTCACGATCGCGAGGCATGGTTTTACTTCGCGAGGACAGCACCCGTCACAGCCGCGTTGATCGCCGGGAGCAGCAGGTTCAGCACGCGGTTGAAGCGGACGAGCGCATTGTTATCCACGTACACCACGTCCTTCGGTTGCAACTCGAACTGGTTCGCGAGCACCATCGAAACGGGCGAGGTCGCGTCGAGGTGGTAGACCTCGGGCGTATCGCTCGTCGAATTGCGGATCACGAACAACTGCTTGGTTTCGGCCGTGTTGGAGTTGAAACTGCCACTGTCCGAAATCGCTTGCGACAAGGTCAGCGAGCCGTTGCGCATCGGCAGGATGGTGGCCGGCTTGTTGACTTCACCCATCACGAACACGGCGCTGTCGTCACGCGAGGAAACGCGCACGATGTCGCCCGGCCGCAGATAGATGTCCGACGGATTACGACCGCGCTTGACCAGATCGTCCACGTTCAGCGGATACGTCGTGCCGTTGCGGATCAGGTCCACGCGGCTGCGATCGGCATTGGCGCTGAAACCGCCGCTCATGTTGATCGCGCTCGTGAGCGACATCGGAATGTCGTTGATCGACTGCGTGCCCGGCAGACGCACTTCACCGTCCACATACACCTGCGCGGCGCGGAACGAGGCGACGCGCACCGTCACTTCAGGCTTCTGGTACACCACGCTCAGCTTCTTGTGCAACTCGCGCTGGATCGTGCCGACGTCCTTGCCCGCCACGTGCAGCGTGCCTGCATACGGGAATTGCACGTCGCCGTTCTCGTCGATCAGGAAGCCGGGTGCGGCATCCGAAGTCTTCGAGTTCTGCGCCGGCTGGCCGAGCGCGGCAGCGAGTTCCGGGTGATCCCACACGACGATCTGCAGCACGTCGCCGGGACCGACCTTGTATGCGGTCGGCTTGCCGAACAGGCCAACCGTATCTGCCGGCAATGCCGCAGCCTTCTGATCGGCCTTCATCTTGCGCAACAGCGACAGGTTGATGTCGGTGATCGGCACCTGCACCTGCTGCGACGCTTCGGTGCTGTAAAGACCACCCGTGTCCTGCACAGCGGCAGGCGTCACCATCCGCTGCCCCGGCGCGAGCGAGCAGCCCGCGAGTAAAGCAGCCACCGTGCAAATCACCAAACTTCCCGTACGTATTTCAAGCGAGCCCATGATCTTCCTCCTTGCGCCAGGGCGTCTGTCCTCGGGGGAGGCAGGGCCCAGCGTGCTTGTTAACTACTTCTTAGTAAGCGTTTCGATGCCCCAGTCCGGCAACGATCGTCGCGCCGATGATCCGCATGTCGAGTGCGAACGACCAGTGCCCCAGGTAGTACAGGTCGTGTTCGACGCGACGTTCCATTTTCTCGATGCGGTCTGTTTCGCCACGGTAGCCGTTGATCTGCGCCCAGCCCGTGATTCCCGGTTTGATCCGGTAGCGATTGATGTAGCCAGCGACGACCTTCTGATACAGATCGTCGTGCTCGAGTGCATGGGGACGCGGTCCGACGACCGACATATCGCCACGCAGCACGTTGAAAAATTGCGGCAGTTCGTCGAGGCTCGTGCGACGCAGGAACGCGCCGACACGGGTGACGCGCGGATCGTTGCGCGTGGCCTGCTGCACGATGCCCTTCGGCTCGTTGTGCAGACGCATCGAACGGAATTTGTAGATGGTGAAGACGCGGCCGTCCGCGCCCTTGCGTCGTTGACGGAACAGCACCGGGCCGCGCGAGGAAAGCTTCACCGCAATCGCAATCGCGACCATGATCGGCGCGAGACCGAGCAGTGCGGTCGCCGCGAAGATGCGATCGAAGATCTCTTTCTTCAGCATCGAGCTCGCCGACAGCGGCGACGCCACCAGATTGATGGCGGGCACGCCGAGCAGATCGATCACGCCGCTGCCTTCGAAAAGCGCGAGGCTGCGCACGTCGGGCATGAAGCGGATGTTCACGAGGTCGTCGCGAAACTCGTTGATGAGCGAGACGATCAGCGGCTCTTCGGTGAGCGAGAGCATCAGCCAGAGTTCGTGCACGTCGTTCGTGCGGATGTACTCGGCCAGTTCGTTGACGCGCTCGAAAACCGGCACACGCGGGCTTGTCACGGGCGACGTGTCGGGACGCGTGTTGAAGACCACCGTGGCACGAAAGCCGGTGGTCGGCGCGGAATCGATACGGCGGATGATCGCGTCGCATTGCGCGCCGCTGCCCACGATCGCGACCTGATGCAGATTCATGCCGGCACCGCGTGCGCGTGCCAGCACGGCATGCGTGATGAGGCGATAGGAGATCAGCATGCCGCCCGTCATCGCGGTCCAGTACGAGAACCACAGACGCGAAACGAAATCGGCGCGATGCAGCGAGTACATCAGCACGAGCGCGCAGCATTGCACCATCAGCCACGCGAGCGACACCTGGCCGGCGAGCGCGAGCTTGGAGCGGCCGCGCCACGATTCGTAGACGCCGAACGCCGGAAAGATCGCCAGCGCGAACGCAGCGGAAAACATCACGAACGCCCAATAGAATTTGGATTGAGCGAGGTATTCAAAGCGGATCTGCGACGCTACCGCCGCACCCGTCAGCACCAACGCGACATCGAATATTCGCGCGAGCAAATCCTGAAACTTGCGCATTTTGCTTCCCTCGTTCTTGCCGTTCTTATCCGCGGATGATCCCGGCGCGCTGTTAGGAGCAGCGGCCGTAGTTGTCGTTGAACCTCACGATGTCGTCTTCGCCGAGATAGGCGCCTGACTGGATTTCAATGATTTCGAGCGGCACCTTGCCCGGGTTTTCGAGGCGGTGGCGCGTGCCGAGCGGAATGTAGGTCGATTCGTTTTCGCTCAGCAGGAACTGCTCTTCACCGCGCGTGACGAGCGCGGTGCCGCGCACGACGACCCAATGCTCGGCGCGGTGGTGATGCAATTGCAGCGAGAGTTGCGCGCCCGGCGTGACCACGATGCGCTTGACCTGGAAACGCTCGCCATGGTCGATCGAATCGTAGAAGCCCCACGGGCGGCGAACCTTGCGGTGCGCGTCGGCTTCGGGCGCGTGCTGCGCCTTGATACGCGACACCAGACCCTTCACGTCCTGTACATGCGAGCGATCGACCACCAGCACCGCGTCGGCCGTTTCCACGACCACTACGTTGGTCGTGCCGACGCAGGCGACCAGCCGCCCTTCCGAATGCGCATAGCTCGACACGGCGCCTTCGAAGGTCACGCGGCCACGTCCGGCGTTGCCGTTGGCGTCTTTGTCCATCGCGGCCCAGACGGCATCCCACGAACCGAGATCGGACCAGCCGGCGTCCAGCGGCACGACCACGCCCGCGGCATTGGCCGCCGCGGCAGGCTGATTGCCGTCCACTTTGCTTTCACCGTCCGTGAGGCGTTCCATCACGGCGTAATCGATCGAATCGGCCGGCGCGGCGAGGAAGGCGTCCAGCAGCGGGCGGAAATAGGCGCCGTCGGCGCGGCCGTTCGTGAAGGCCTGCTCGCAGGCCGCATGCATCTCGGGTTGCAAGCGTTTGAGCGTGTCGAGCCAGACGCTCGCCTTGACGATGAAGATGCCGCTGTTCCACCAGTACGTACCGGCGGCGACGTATTGCGCGGCGAGTTCTTCCGCCGGCTTCTCGACGAAGCCTGCAATGGCGTGACCGCCATCGGGCAATTCGGCACCGATGCGGATATAGCCGAAGCCGGTGTCGGGCCGTGTCGGCGGAACGCCGAGAGTGGCGATCGAACCTTCTTGCGCATGACGCGCGGCGGTTTGCAGCGCGCTTTGCAAGGCGTCGACGTTGGCGATCGAATGATCGGCGGGCATCACGATGAGAATGGCGTCGTCGCCGGCCGCGCAGGCGAGCGAAGCGGCAAGCGTCAACGCCGGCGCCGTATCGCGACGCGCGGGTTCGACGATCAGTCGCGCCGTCACGCCGTTTTCCTGCAGTTGCTCGGCAATCACGAAGCGATGCTCTTCACCGCACACGATGATGGGCGATGCATCCACGCTCCAGCCAGACGGAAAACCGTTCATGCGGCGAGCGGTGGCTTGCAGAAGCGAATCGGAACCGACCACGTCGATCAGCTGCTTGGGAAAATTTTCGCGCGATACCGGCCACAGGCGCGTGCCCGAGCCACCCGCGAGGATGACCGGTACGATGCGCGTGCAGCGCGAGCCGGCCGTCCCGGCGCTTGCGCCGTTCGGATTCACCGACACAGCGCTTCCAGCTCCCTGAATCAACATATTCGCATTCCTTATAATTCTTCAACCCCACCGCAATACCGTCGAAGCATTGCGTTGCCAGCGCGTTTTGCCGTGCAGCGGCGCCTTCGCTATGCGCCGACCAGTCGGCGGCTTTGAATCCGGAACTCCGTCGGGGAAATTCTCATGCGTTTGCGGAACACCTTGGCGAGCCGGTCGCCGTTGCCCATGCCGGTGCGCCGCGCAATCTTGTCGACCGGCAACTCGGACTCGGTCAACAGGCTGCAGGTCACCGCGAGGCGTTCGTGCAGCAGGAAACTGGAAGGCGTGATGCCCATTTCCATCTTGAAGCGGCGCAGGAAATTGCGTTCGCTCATGGCGGCGAACTGCGCGGCGTCGGCAATCGAAATCGATTGCTGGCAGTTTTCCTGCAACCAGCGGGCTGCCGCGCGTACTTTGTCGCCGGGACTGAGACCGCCGTCTTCACCGAGCAGCGGCGCAAGGTTCGAGCAGGAATCGGCGAGCAGGCGTTCTGCGACCGTGCGCGCCGTGGCGCTGCCCAGATCGCGCTTGATCATGGCAAGCGCGCTGCGCATCGATTCGAGACGGTCGCCGGCATCGCTGTTGTTCGGCTCGCTCTGACGCGACGACGGCAGCGGCGGCTGGCGCAGGTCGCCGCCTTCGCGTGCATCGGCGGAATACGCCGCTTCGAGCAGCGCGCGGCCTTCGGCGATCGGTCGAACCATGCCCGTATTGCGGCGTACGCGGCGCAGCCATGCGATCAGGCGCTCGTCGGCAGCCGCGGCTTGCGCGCCCTTGCCGCCCGCCACGTACAAGGCATCGAAACCGCCGTAATGGCGCGCGTCGAGTCCATCGGTCCACACCCGCAGCGCGGACGACGACGTCACCATGCCGCCATCGACCGACAGGAAACACACGTCGTACAGCCATCCGCCGGAACCCGACGAAGCCAGTTCATTGGCCGCCTGAAACACCTCGGCAACGGCGCCGGCGCCTTGCAACGAGCAGTCGTTGAACATCAGTAAGGCGATGCGACGCATACCCTTATTCGGTGCGTGCACCCAACGCAGCATTGCAGACTCGAGACTCGCGCAGGTCATAGTCATTCCTCACCGGAAAACGGATCTACAAGGTCATCTGAACGGCCGAACAGAGGCATCCTCTGTGCAGTGCATCATAGACACCGGCAATCCAGCATTTAAACGCCATGACCGAAAGAGCAGACATGTTGGCGTATCGATATGGTGGCCAGCCAGTGATTTTCAGAACATTCACGCCAGGGCGTTTCTTTCAATAAATCGAACGCGGATTCCGCATATGAATCTGTTTACGTTCTGCGAATCTTAATCAAAAACAATTCGACTTTGCGTGCGCCAGACCACACTGGCGCGCTACTCGAAAGACTCGTGCGGGATTCGGATTGCGCCCTTTATCTCACTGATTTCAAGTGACTTTTTTCTGCACTGACGGCAGAATGAGTGCAACCGCCCGATGTGTGCTGGCGCATGCCGGTAATGCCGGCAGGCTCAGCTTTCTTCCGACGATATATAGATCAGGCAACTCGCTGTAAAACAGTCACCAATATAAAGAGTTTTTGCGTGACAAAATTATTTAATTCCCTGCTATTGGCTGTCGGTAATATAAACAGGGCGATTAATGTTTCAAACCTGAAACACTCGAATAAGACAACTTCAGAGCGTTGTGCAATAGACGGGCCAGTGGCGGATTTCGTCGAAAGGGAGACGGTTCCTTTCCGCCATCCGATTGCGGAAATACACTATGCCATTTCCGCAACACATTGGAATGTACGCTAGCGTACGGCGGCTCTGGCCTGGTGAATTAGCAATCCTGCGACACGCTGAAACGCTGTCGACATGGCTACCACCTTGCAAACGATCATCAAACGACACGGGGATCACATGTCGAATGAAAGCGCCTTCCGCCTGCCGCGACTGTTCGCCCGCGTGCCGGCAAGTCCCGATGGACGGCAGCGGCTTGCTGGCTTCGCGCTCGTCGCGATCGTGCTGCTCGTGGCCGCTCCTCGCGCAAGCAATGCCGCCGCGCCCGCCGCGAAAGATGCCGAATTCACCGCAGACGGTAAAAAGTGGACACCGTGCGCGGCGGAATACGGCACCTGCCGTTTCAGCGGCACGCGGGAAGTGTTGTATGGAACGGTCGAACAGCATGCAGTGAAGACGTTCACCGACACCGCCGATTGCAACAACGGCGTATTCGGCGATCCCGCGCCGGGCGTGATCAAGCGTTGCGCTTTTGCGAGCGGCGCGGCATCCGCTGCAGCCGCCGCGCCGGCCGCGGCGTCGCCATCGGCACCGGCGCCTACCGCGTTGCGCGCGCTTGGCGGAGAAGGCCTGCGCTGCGCCGCGCCCAGTGCGCAAACTCGCGCGACGGCGAACGGCGATCTGCTGGAAGCCGACACGCCCGGCGACGGCACTCGCCTCTACGCAGCGGGCAAGCCGTTCACCCTCGTTTTCACGACGCGTCCGACGCAGAACGACACATTGGTCTGGCAAATCCGCGACAACTGGAACACCGTGCGTGCCAGCGGCCAGTTCCCGGTGAGCGCGGGGCCAATGCAGTCCACTTTGATGTGTGCGTCGAGTCTTGCCGGCTACTTTGCGATTTCTGCGTCGCTGGAGCGCGCGCATGGACAGCTCGACGCGCGCGGCACGCGGCCGGCGGGCATTGCCACCTTCGGCGTGCTGCCGGACCTCGCGGCCACGCTGCCGCCGGTCCGCTTCGCGTATGAAGATCAGCATCGCTTCGGCGGTCAGGGCGCGGCCTATCTTGCACCCGGTCAACATTGCTGCGACGGCGACGGCTACCGCCCCGTGTACACCGCGCTCGGGCTGACGTGGGTCAACGACAATCGCAACTGGTATATGGAGGAGCCGAAAAGCGCAGGCACCTTCAATCCTTCGACCAAACAGCTGGCGCCTTTCTTCAGACGCGGCGACCTGCTGCGCCTCATCCAGCTCGACGGCATTCCGCAATGGGCGAGTCCGAACCGGAAAGAGACGCACAGTTATGCGCCCACTTCGCTCGCGCAGATGAAGGAGTACATGGCAAAAGTCGGCACGGAATCCAATAGCGTACGAACCACTTACTTCCCGAAACAGCGCGACAACTACTATCAGGTCACATGGGAACCCGATGCCGACGGCGGTCTGCCGTGGCGCGACAGCGACGCGAATTTCGTCGCCATGTACCGGGCCGTCTGGGAAGGCATTCATCAGACCGATCCCCACGCCGTGGTGATGGGTTTGACCTACGCGTCCGTGCAAGCCAACGTGACGTGGCTGCGCCGCCTCGGACCGCAAGGTATCGGCCGCTATATGGACGGCGTGAGCATTCACGGCTATTACGATGTCGGCACGACGCCGTCGCATCCTCCCGAGCGTGTCGCCGATTCCGGCAACGCGGGGACGGTGGCGGGCGCGTTGCCCTCGGCCATGCGCGCCCTGCGCCATGAAATAACGCAATACCTGAAACCGGGCGCGCCGCTGTTCGTGACGGAAACCGGCATCAGCTATGACATCGGGCAGTCTTACGGCAAGAATTATCCCGGCTGGAACGTGCTGTATGCGCAGGCCGCGGTCGTCGCGCGCACGCATCTGATCCTGCTCGGCGAAGGCGCGGATATGACGTACATCTTCTATCTCGCCGATATGCCGGAAACCGCGCCGGGTTACGGCGTTTTCTTCGAACTCGACCACCCGACCGGCGCATACGGTCCGACTCACATCAGTCCGAAGCCGGCCGCGCTGGCAGTGGCGGCAATGACGCGCATCGTCGACGGCACCGTCACGCTCGGGCCGCTCAAGGCTTTGCCCGAAGGCGTGTACGGCTACGCGTTCCGGCGGCTCGGCGGCGGCAAGATCGTCACCGCTTTGTGGACGCATGACAACGACGCGTGGTCCGCGCGCGCCGGCTTCAATGCGACCCGGAGCGTCGACTATCGTCTGCGGGTGGACGCGCCGGGCACCAACGGCGAGGTGACCGTGCTCGATATGATGGGCAATGCCACCGCCCTGCCGTATCGCGACGGCGTGGCGGCGCTCAAACTGTCGCCGACGCCCGTGTACGTCGTCTCGACCAACGCCGACGTGTTCAAGGATGCCGTCAGGACGCCGGAGGGCTATGTCGGGCGCTAGGCAATTGCGGCGCGTATAGCGGGTCTGGTCTGCGGGAAACGGGGCTTGTCGAGTCGCGACGATACTTCGTCGTGATATGACAGGCCCCGGCAGCGATCACGGGACGTAGTATGAAACCGAATGGGAAAGTGTCCCGCTAATCAACGCACCGGAGCCCGACATGAACGGACTCGCATGGACGATGCTGGTGCTAGCCGCAATGATCGGCGCGTTTCTCTTTGCCACCGTGGGCGCCGTTCTGCTCGCCCTATTGCTGGGCAACGTGTCGGAGCGGCTCACGAAAGACGACGCCAGCCATCACGAGTACTGAAACTTCGAAACACCCACGACACGCGATCGGCCATTAACTTCCTGGAGCACGGATGCTGACTCAACTCGACTTTCTGGACGTGGTTCGCCTGACCCCGCTGGTGGCGATCGATCTGATTGTCAGCGATACGCAAGGCCGCGTGCTGATCGGCCATCGCCGCAATCGCCCGGCGCGCGGTACGTGGTTCGTGCCGGGCGGACGCATCCTTAAAGACGAGACGCTCGACGCCGCGTTCGCGCGTATCGCCGACGCGGAATTGGGCATCGGCCGGCTGGAGCGCTCGGCCGCGCGCTTCGAAGGCGTGTTCGAGCATCACTACAGCGATAACTTCGCCGACGAGCCCGACGTCTCCACGCACTACATCGTGCTGGCCTATTCGCTGCCCATCAGCGGCTCGGCGCCGGTCGGCCGGCTCGACCAGCACAGCGACTATCTATGGCTTGCGCCGCCGGATCTGCTCGCGCGCGACGACGTCCACGACAACACCAAAGCCTACTTCCGCTAGACCGCATTGCCGCGGCAGGAGTCGAACTGTGAGTTCGCCAACGTGCCGGGTCGCCGGGGTGAAGTAAGATCGAGCCCACCGTCAAGGCTCGAATCAACATGCGACTATCGGCATCCCGGCTTATTCGCGCTTCATTCCAGGCTTTTCTTGCGGTTTTCTTTCTGGCTGGCGCCTGCGGCGCGGCCCATGCGGCATCGTCCGACTCCGCAGCGCCTTCGGCTGCCTGCGGCGCCGGCACGCTCGTCACTGTCGTCGCGCACCTCGACGACGATCTGCTGTTCGTCGATCCGGCCATCAGCGAGCGGCTCGATGCCGGTTGGTGCATCACCACGGTTCATCTGATCGGCGGCGCCAACGGCGCGAATTTCGCGTACGTGCTCACGCGCGAGCGCGCTTCGCGCCTCGCCTACGCGCGCATGGCGGGCGTGCCGAACGAGTGGAACGAAGCGAACGTGACGATCGCCGGCAAGCTCGTGCACGAGATGGTGCTGAAAGCGAAGCCACAGGTGCGGCTGCTCGAATTCCGCCTGCCGGGCGGCGCCGTACGCGGCGGTCGCGAACCGCTCGGGTTGTTGTGGGAACAGCGCGCCACGCTCTCCACCTATCCGATGAACGCGGACGGCTCCGTGCGCGTGCAATACGATCGCGCTTCGCTCTCGGCCACGCTCAAGTCGATCCTTTCGAGCGCCACGCAGATCTACACGCTCAATCCGGACACGGTGCCGTTCATCGAGCATCCCGACCACATCTTTGCCGCGCGCATCACACGACACGTCGCGCAGACCTTGAGTCGCAGCGTGCCGATCGAATACCACGTGACGTATCCCACCGGCGGCTGGCCCGCCAATTTGCCCGCAGCCGAAGTGCAGCGCAAACGCGACATCGTGGCGAGCTACTTTGCCATCGACGGCAGCGATTATTCGCATGTGTTCGGCGAGTATCAGTGGGACGGCAACTGGGTCGCGCGACGTTATGCGTTCGCCGATCGCAGCGATCATCGCGTGCCCGACTTCCAGTCGAATCCGATCCAGCTCTTCAACGCAGCGTCGAGCCGTTGCCTCACGTCGGGCGGCGCGGGACGTTCGCCCACGCTCGCGGCCTGCACCGGCGCGCCCACACAGCAATGGCGCTGGGACCCGCTGACGGTGTATCCCGGCAACACGCGCAATGCGGCGCTCGTGAGTGTCGCGACGTCGCAATGTATCGCCGAACGCGACGGCTTTCTGATCGGCGAGACGTGCGATCAATGGGACGTCGCGCAACGCTGGACGCCCTGGGACTTCGGACTCGTCTACACGCCGCAGCGGCATTGCCTCGGCGAGAATGACGGCAAGCTCGCGATGCGCGGGTGCAATGCGCTGACCACGCGGTATCGTTGGGCGACGACCCAACGCACTCAGGCCACCGATCTGCGCCTCGCCACGGCCATGTACGGCGACCTCGCCGGCAAGGGCGAAGCGTCGGCGGTCTACGTGCAGCGTCAGAAAGACGGGCCGGGATTCAGCGTCTATGCAGCGTCGCTCGCGAAGCCCACGCATGCCGCGCTCTGGTACACGGGTTCGGTGCCCTTCGACTACAAGGCAACCGTGCCGAGCTGCGCCGGCGACAAGCTTTGCTTCGACAGCGTGCGCTTTCTGCTTGGCGATTTCGACGGCGACGGCAAGGCCGATCTGATGGCGATTGCCGCGCGCGCCGGCGGCACCGCGTTCTGGTTGCTGCACAACGCGGGCGGCCATTTCGAAGCACCGCGTCTCTGGCTTCAGACGCGCGACGCATTCCGGCCCGAACTCGCGCAGCAATACGTGGCGGCGAACTTCGACGGCAAAAATAAAGCGGACGTGCTGATCGCGCAGAAGCGCAGCGACAGCGGGTTGGATCTGTGGATTGCTGCTTCGAATGGATCGAGTGGCGCGGCGCCGACGCTGAAGGCACAGGCCAGAACGCTCGGACAAAACAGCAATTTCCTCGCGCTGCAAGCAACGAAACCGGGAGCGTATGCCTCGCTCGTCGCGCTCACCGACACGGACAATCGGCTCGCGGTCACACCCATCTCGAACGACGGCGCACAGATGACGATCGGCGAGCGCACGCTGTTGCCCGCATCGTTCGAGCCGGAGTTCGTGAAGGTGGCCGCCAGCGCTTCATCGAAAGACGGCGGCACGCTGATTCTGCTGACACCGCATCTCGAAGACGCCAGCGACGACGCGCGCATCGACGTCGCCGCCTTCGATCTCGCCGTCGACAAAAACAGCAGCGCAGCGAAGGCACCGGTTCCGGTGGGTACGTTGCAAGGGATGTCGTGGTCGGACGTGTTTCCGGCGGTGGTGTACGACAACGGAAATCCGTCGCTGGTGTTGTACCGGCGAACCGATGCGACGCTCGGCGATTTCTACTTCACCGGTGGGTCGGCGGCGCTGATGCGCTACCCGTTGAATGCGAATTTTGCCCTCGGCGCCGCTCAGGAACTCGGCGCGCTACCGGGACTTTTTTCGGAGACGCTACGCATCGACCGTCTTGCGCAATAGCGAGATTCGTTCAGGCGGACACTTGCAGCGGCTGCACGAACTTACGGGCGATGCTCATGTAACGGTCCGCCGTATCGTGCAACGTGTAGCCGGAAAGCTGGCGATTTGCGCGCGGCGTGTCGAGTGCGTTGAGCAGCGCGCGGCCATATGCGTTCGCATCGGTCGTATCGACGAGATTCACGCCGTCGAATCCACTGGCGAACCCGAAGGACGGAATGCGATTGGCCACGACCGGAATACCCGAAGCGAGTGCTTCCAGAAAACCGATACTCTGCGCTTCGAAACGTGACGGCATCGCGAAGACGCGCGAGGTTCTCAGAATCTCCGCGACATCCGATCGTGGCCCGCACACCGTCACGCGACTCTCCAGGCCAAGCCGATTGACCAGCGAAAGCACCGCTTCGTAGTAGCTCACTTCTTCCACTACACCGCACAGCAGAAGACGCGCATCGGGTTCGCTTTGCAGCACGCTGTCGAAAGCGCGAATCGTGTCGAGCTGATTTTTCGCTTCTATATAGCGGCCCAATTGCACGATCTGTTTGGACGGCACTTCAATCGACGGCGCAGCCGCGTCGACAACCGCCGCAAACTGCGATGCGTCGACGCCATTCGGAATGACGACCATGGCCGGATGCTCGCCGATCTCGCGCATGTAGTCGTCGATGTTCTGCTGCGACACGCCGATGATGGCGCGTGCGCGGCGCGACAACAAACGCTCGGCGTGCTTGAGCGAACCGTTTTCGAAATCGTTGACGCCGGAATGCATGACCCAGGCAATCGGCGTATGCACGGGCAAAAGACGCACATAAAGCGCCGCGAGCGTGGCGTGCGCGACGATGAAATCCGGCCTGAACTGACGCACCACGCGATACAGGTGAAGCAGGCGCCCCACTCTGCCATGGCGAGTCTGCGGAAACATGCAGGTCACGCCGGCGGCCTGCAGTTCGACGCGGATGTCGGCGAAATCGTCCTGCTGGGGAAGCAGGGACGCCATGCAGACTTCGTGCCCCGCGCGCTGATGATGAATCGCCAGACCCTTTACAAGTACTTCCGCCCCGGATAGCCGTGGTGCATGAACCAGCTGAAGAATTCTCACGATTTATCTCTCTGGATAACCGCATTTTTTGAGCAACGGATGGACATATCGACCCGGCTATCGAACCGCTCAAGGAAGAAGTCGGTAGTTCATCATCTTTTGATCATCGATCCAGCGCACTCGCCTCGAAGCCGCGCCCTTGTCTCGTGAAACGCTCGACAGTGCTACATCCAAAGTCACTGTCGCGTGGAAACGTTACACCCAAGCATAAGCACTATTACGCCAACTCCAAGACAGTATCCGCTTGGGAATGAGCGGCAACGCCCATTTCTCATCGCTTACTGCGAATCCATTTAGTTAGGCATCCATTTCAAATTCAGAAAGGCGTTCGTCGGCCCACATGAAACTGGCGGATAAGGACAGGTTTCGCCATACGTTTTCTTTCATTCGACCAATGAAATTAGTACTGCCTTATTGTTCATACGTAACGACTCGTTACTTCTTTTAAGCAGACTAATGCGTATCGTTGCGGTCGATTCTTCCCAAACAGGCCGTTTCGGCCTACGGGACAGTAAATACTGCATCGCGTAACGCGATGTTTCGCCGGAACGGCGGCAAGCCGCGTCGTTCCATCAGACTTTTGGCTGTTTTCGTCGTACTTTCTTCGATCGTCCGAATCCGCCAAAGCCGACTTTGGTCGGCGGCGCGCGTTCGCCTGAATGAAACCGACGTCGCTCATTTCCGCACGCGCGTGCCGCGAAGAAATGAACTGACGCTCCGCTAACTCATTGCTTACAGACTGATGAAATCCCGACTTCTTCTCCTTTCTACTCTTTCACTCACGCTGGCCGCATGCGGCGGCGGCGGTGGTGGCGACGGCTCGTCGAACAACGCATCCACTCAGGCCAACGGCAGCAGCGGTGCGGCCACCGCCGGCACGAATGCGGCCGGAAGCGCCGGCGCGGCTTCGTTGAACGCCGCAAGCAATTCCACCGCGTCGATGAGCTGCGCGTCGCCGTCCACCGCGGCAGGCTCCGGCAGCGCGACGATTTCCGCCGACACGCCGAGCGCCGACGGCACGCGCATTTTCGCTGCCGGCAGCAGCTTCCCGTTGACGTTCAATACCAACGCGCCGAGCGCCGACACGCTGAACTGGGCCGTCACCGACACGCTCGGCAAAGTGGTCGCGAGCGGCAGCACCGCCGTGGCCAGCGGCGCCAAAGCCATCACCTTCAATTGCACGTCGACGCTCGCCGGCTATTTCGCCGCGACCGGCACGCTCGCGAAAGCCGGCGGCAGCTTGCCGCAAGCCGGCACGCGTCCGGTCGGCATCGCCACGTTCGGCGTGGCGCCGAATCTTTCCGGCGTGATTCCCACCGTGACCTACGCGCGCCAGGAGCAGCATCGCTTCGGCATGCAGGGCGCGAACGACAACGGCCCACTGCTGGCCGCGCTCGGCATTTCGTCGACGATCGACGATCGTCAGCTGTCGACGATGGAGCCGAACGGCCCGAACACGTTCAGCCCGTCGGGCAGCAGCCTCGATCCGTTCTACAAGAGCGGCAACGTGATGCGCCTGATCCGGCTCGACGGCATTCCGGCATGGGCGAGCAGCACCGGCGCGTTCCAGGACGACACCGGCGTGCCGACCGACCTCGCCTACTACCAGAGCTACATGGGCCGCGTGGGCACGGAATCGAACACCATCCGCAGCACGTATTTCCCGAGCCAGTCGGCGAACTACTATCAGGTGACGTGGGAACCGAACCAGATGTGGACGGACACGGACGCCAACTTCATCGCGCTCTACAAATCCGTCTATCAGGGCATCCATTCGACCGATCCGCATGCGGTCGTGATGGGACCGGCCGACGCATTCCCGAGCCTCACGACCACGCGCCTGAAGCGTCTCGCGCCGCTCGGCCTCGGTCAGTACATCGACGGCGTGGCGACGCACGGTTACTACGACGCGGGCACCTCGCCCTCGCATCCGCCCGAGCGTTACGACGCCGATCCGTCCACCGCGGATAGCTCGCTGCGCGGCCAGATACGCGCACTGCGCTCGGAAATGGCGACGGACTATCGCACCGGCATGCATCTGTTCTCGACCGAAGCCGGCATCAGCTACGACATCGGCAGCTCCTACGGCCCCAACTATCCGACCGCCAACGTGCTGTACGCGCAGGCCGCCGTCGCGGCGCGCATGCACATCATCACGCTCGGCGAAGGCGCGGACCAGACCTACGTGTTCTACGGCGCGGACTATCCGGGCGAAGTGGGCTACGGCACGTTCTTCGATCTGAACGACGCGCAAGGCGCGTACGGCGCGTCGAACATCAGTCCGAAGCCGGTCGCGATGGCGATCAGCGCCATGACGCACACGCTCGACGGCACCACCACGCTCGGCCCGGTCAACGGCACGCCGAACGGCGTCTACGCGTATGCCTTCCAGCAGGTCGGCGGCGGCGCGGTCATCACCGCTTTGTGGGCGCACAACAACAACGTGTGGAACGCGAGTGCGGGCTTCAGCCCGAGCTACAGCGTGGCGTACACGCTGAATGTCGACGCGCCGGGCACGAGCGGCACGGTGAAGGTCGTGGACTTGATGGGCAACGCCTCGACGATGAACTACAGCAACGGCACGTTGACGCTCAACCTCACCGAATCGCCGGTGTACGTGGTGTCGACCAACGCGTCGGTCGCCAAGGCCAACGCGACGGCGCCGGTCGGTTACGTCGGCATGTAACGCTGTCAGACCGGAAACAAAAATCCGCCGGCAAGCGCGAGCATGCCGGCGGATTTTTTTATCGTGCTGCGATCCGATGCAGCGCGAAGCGAATCAACCTTCGCCGAGCCGTCCTTCCATGCCGCTCAGTTCCTTCTCGCGCTCGGTGGAAACCTTGCCGATCGGCGGACCCGCGAAGCTCTTGCGGACGCCCGCGCCATACCAGATGGTCAGCAGGACAGCGAGCAATCCGACGATCACGTACACCACTTTCTGGTTCGGCGGCTGCATGCCGACATAAGCGAGCACGAGGGCCCCGAACACCGCCGCGACCGCGAACGGCTTCGACAGCATGCCCAACTGGAACGGCCCTTTCTCCCTCCACGTGCGGCCTTCGGCAAGAATGCCGGCGGCAATCGGCATGGCGTACGAGATGAACAGAAACACCGCGCTGCCCGCGCTCAGTACGGTGAACGCGTCACCGTAGAGCGTCACCACGATTGCCAGCACGGCCGTGGTCCAGATCGCCGCGCCGGGCGTGCGGTGCGTCGCGTTCACTTTGCGCAGCCATTTCGATGCCGGCAAGCCGCCATCGCGAGCAAAGGCGAACATCATGCGCGAGGTCGACGTGACCGCTGCAAGGCCGCACACGTAGTTGATGAAGAACATCAGCAACTCGATCACGATGCGCAGCGGCCCCGGAATCGGCGCGAGAATCGCTTCGAAGAAACCCGTACCTTGCTTCACGGCCGCGCCGAGATCCGGCATCACGAGGACGAATGCGCAGACCATCACGTAACCGAAGGTGGTGGACCAGAACACCGAACCGACGATGCCGCGCGGCACGTTGCGCGCCGCCTCGTGCGTTTCTTCCGAGGTGTGCGCCGACGCGTCGAAACCCGTGATCGTATAAGCCGTCAGCAACAGGCCGGACAGAAACGCCATGGCGAGCGTTTGCTTGGGCCACGCGCCGCCGTCCACGCCGGTGAAATTGGTGAACGTATAAAGACGCGACAGGTCGATCTTCACCGGCGAATACACCAGCAGCGAGCCCACCAGCAGAATCGTCACCACGAAGATCAGATAACCGGACAGATCGGTGATCTTGCTCGTGATACGAATGCCGCGATGATTCAGAAACGCCTGCGACGCCGTGATCACCGTGAGGAAAAGCGTTTGCTGCCACCAGCCGAGCGAATCCGGATTCACGCCGAACATGGGCGCGATCAGGGTGCGGAAGAAAGGATCGTAAGTGCCGTAGTTGATGGCCGCGACCACGAACACCAGCCCGAGCAGATTGAGCCAGGCCGTCAGCCAGCCCCACGTTTTACCGCCGAGAATCGAACTCCAGTGATAGAGGCCGCCCGCGGTGGGATACGACGACGCGATCTGCGCCATGGCCGCCGACACCACCAGCGCGAACAGCGAACCGAGCGGCCAGCCGAGTCCGATGGAGGCGCCGCCCGCCGCCGACAGCCCCATCTGGAACGACGTGATGCCGCCCGACAGAATGCAGATCAGCGAGAACGACACTGCGAAGTTCGAGAACGCCCCCATGCGCCGGGACAGTTCCTGCGCGTAGCCCATCTTGTGCAACAGCTTGACGTCGTTGTCGGCGGATTCCGCTGACGGCACGGCCGTGTTGATGTCCATGACGCGTTCCTTTGAACAGGGTTATGACGAAGCGGCGAGCCGCGATCACGCCGCCGTAAAACAGTTATCGACGTACAGGTGCGCGCCGTTGACGAAGCTCGCGTCGTCGCTGGCGAGAAAGAGCGCGGCGCGCGCCACTTCTTCCGGTGCGCACAAACGGCCTTGCTGCACGGACAACGCGGCCTCGCTCGCGTCGAAGCCATATTTGGCCAGCGCGCTGATTTCGCGCCGCCCGTGCGGTGTGTCGATGAATCCCGGACACACCGCATTGCAGCGAATCCCCCGGTCGCGATACTCGACTGCAATGGAGCGCGCGAACATCGCACAGGCGCCTTTGGTCGTGCAGTAGAGCACTTCGAGCGGCGTCGCCGCCACCGACGAAATCGACGCCGTGCACACGATCGATCCGCCGCCCGCGTCGAGCATGTGCGGCAGCACGGCGCGCGTCATCATGAACATGCTCTTCACGTTGACGTTCATTAGCCAGTCGTAGTCGTCGTCGGTGGTATCCACGAACGGCTTCACGACGATGCTGCCCGCGTGGTTGAACAGCACGTCGATTCGACCGAAACGCGCCATGATGCCGGCGACCGCGGCATCGACCGCGGCGCGCTTCGACACGTCGGCGGCGAACAGTTCGGCCACGCCGCCTGCGGCGCGAATCCGCGTGACCACTTCCTCGCCCGCATCCGTGTTGATATCGACCACCGCGACCTGCGCGCCTTCCTGCGCGAACAGCAACGACGCCGCCCCGCCCGCGCCGGTGGCGCCGCCCGAGACGATTGCGATCTTGCCTTCCAGTCTGCCTGCTGACCTGCTCATGCCGACTCCCTTTCCAGTGCAATGCGTTATGCACAAAGTAGGGGCGGCAAAAAACGGCGACTATCCAAAATTGGCAAAAAGTAAAAATCCCGTAAAAACCCGTCTCGCTGACGAAACGATTACGGACGCGCGTTCAATGCGCCATGACTCGCCCGTGTTACCCGGATTCAACATTGCCGTGACGAGTTTTTTTTCGCATACACTGGGTGGCACGAAGTTTTGCGGGGAGCGCAACCAGAACCGGGAGAAGCCATGCACGCGGTCTATCGGACACACCAAGCCGTCGAGATTCGTTGTTGCCGCAACATCGACGAGCAGGCGATGCTGCTCGATGCCTGGAACCAGAGTTATTGCCAGATTTCGCGCGGCGCTTTCGACGGCTCGGTGAGTTCGTTCACGGCCGGCGGCGTACGCGTGCTGGTGGAGCGACTGAACCGCACGGTGTATCAGCGCGGCCAGGTGGCGGCATCCCGAATCGCTGTCGGCATACCGTTCCAGCTCGAAGGGCATGCACTGCTATGCGGCCAGACCAGTCATCGCGACGGTCTACACGTATTTTCCGGCGACGGCGGCTTCGAGTTTCTTTCGCCGGACAAGCATGTCGTAGTGAATCTGGAAATCGAACCCGAAGCGATCGGCGACATTCACGCGCGCTGGCAGCTCGAAACCTTATTGCCGGTGTTGGGCACAAAGCCCGGCGTACTCAATATCGACCCGGCGCGCCTGCAGGCGTTTCGCGAAGTCCTGAAGCGCCTGCTCGATGCCGTGGCCGCCACGCCCACCCTGCTCGACGACGCCGCGATTGCCGCGACGTTCGAGAAGTCGGTGATCTTCGGACTCGCCGAAGCATTGCAAGGTTTGTCGGACACCGCTGCGTTCGGCAATGCCGAGCCACGTACCGCGCGAAACTGGCAACTCGTGCGCAGCGTGCGCGAACTGGTCGAAGGCACGCCGGATTGCCCGCTTTCCGTTGCCGAACTGTGTGCCCGGTTTCGCGCGAGCCGGCGCACTTTGCAGTATGCGTTCGAAGATACCCTTGGCGTGAATCCTTCGGCGTACATGCGGGCGGTGCGGCTCGATCACGTGCGGCGCGAGTTGCAGGCGTCGTCGTCAGTGACCGAAGTTGCCACGCGTTGGGGGTTCTGGCATTTCGGGAATTTCTCCAGCGAGTATCGGGAGCAGTTTGGGGAATTGCCGAGTGAGACTTGTCGAAGAAAGAGGGTGGCTTGACGCCGAGGCGAGTTTGGTTTTTTGTCTGCGGTGGCTGTTGTTGTTGCTCTTGTTGTTTGCCTGCGGCGGTGGTGTTTCTTATGTTTGTGGTTTATTAGCGTTGCCCCTGTGCGGGGCGGCACTTACTTTCTTTGCCGCGGCAAAGAAAGCTAAGCAAAGAAAGCCGCTTTGAACCGCCAATGCTATTCGTTATCGGTGGCGCTTCTCTGCGGCGGTGGCCCCGGAGCATCCGACGTGTCGCGCACTCCGCGTGAGTGACAAGGCCGTCATCAGTTCCGGCGGCGCTCCGCGCGCCGAGCGGCATGCAAGGGAAACCACAGGTTTCCAATTAGCTTCTCGCCGAGGCAAAGCCGACGGCTGGCACAGCGAAAAACGAAGTGATTGGTTGAAATGAAGTACCGCTCCGGCGCGCGCAGCGTCGCCGGAACGGATGACTGCTGTACCACTAGAAATGACGATCCACGGTCGGCCCTATCGGCTGCCACTCCGTGTGGTTATGAGAGGTGCCCGCTTAGGGTTAGCGGTGTGAGCGGCTTTCTTTGCTTACCTTTCTTTGCCGCGGCAAAGAAAGTAAGTGCCGCCCCGCACAGGGGCAACACTAATAAACCAATAAGATAAATAAGCACCCACCGCCGCAGGCAAAAAACCCACCGCCCGCTGCGCAAAACAAAAAACCACCGTTGCATCCAATTCCAGCGCACACTAGCCCCCATAGCTCTCCAGCAGAGCAAAAAGATCACCCACCGGGAGCCCCCACCATGGCAAAAGGCCAACTACGCAGCAACCGCGAAGTAAAAAAACCGAAACAGGCGAAGAAACCGCAACCTGCCACTTCGCCGTCGGGCTCGCCGCCCATCCGCATCGCGCCGAGTACTTCCACGACGCCGAAAAAGCACTAATCCGCGATAGAAGCCCGCCCACGAAACGGCGGGCTACCTCGATACGTCCTCCAGTGCGACGCCTCGCGTCTTCGGCCCAAGCATGCCGATCGCTAGCATCACGATCACCATGGCGCCCGAAATAAATACGAATACGCCGTTCACGCCGAAGCGGTTCAGACACGCCGCGATCACGAACGCGGAAAACATCGCGGAAACGCGGCTCCACGAATAAACGAATCCCACGGCCCGCGCGCGGATGCTGGTCGGGAACAGCTCGGCCTGGTAGGCGTGATAGCTGTACGAAATGATGTTGCCCGCCAGCACGAGACATACGCCCAGACTCACCAGCAGCACGGTTTCGCGCGCCTGGCTGAACATCAGGCCACACACCACGTTGACCGCGGCCATGCAGATAATCACCGTCTTGCGTTCGAAACGGTCGGCAATCAGCATGCCGAGCAGCGGACCCAGCGGCGCGGCAATCGCAATCACACTCGCATACATCAGACTGGTCGTGACGGTGATGCCCTGCTTGATGAGCAAGGTCGGAATCCAGTTTGCAAAGCCGTAATACCCCATGGTCTGGAAGACGTGGAAGATGATCAGCATCAGCGTGCGCTTGCGATACGGCGGCACCAGCAGATCGCGAAACGCAGCGCGTGCGCGCACCGGCTCCGGCAGCGCGGGCGGCGGCAAGGGCCGGCCGTACTCGCGTTCCACGCGCGTTTCAAGGCGCGTCATGACGGCGTCGGCTTCGTCGATGCGTCCTTTCTGCGCCAGCCAGCGCGGGCTTTCCGGCAGCCGCAGGCGAATCCACCACACCACGATCGCGCCGACCACGCCGGTCAGCACGACGAGTCGCCAGCCGTCCATGCCGAAGTAGCGATGCGGTACGAGCAGATACGAGAGAAACGCGACGATCGGCACGGCGCAGAATCCGACCGCCTGCGAGAACGCCGAAGCCCGGCCGCGCACATGCTTCGGCACGAGTTCGGAGATGTACGTGCCGATCGTCACGATCTCCACGCCAATCCCGATGCCCGCAATAAAACGCCACAGGTTCAGCCCGAGCGCAGTGTCCTGAAACGCCATGATGATG
This sequence comes from Paraburkholderia sp. GAS199, assembly GCF_050436585.1. Classification (NCBI taxonomy): domain Bacteria; kingdom Pseudomonadati; phylum Pseudomonadota; class Betaproteobacteria; order Burkholderiales; family Burkholderiaceae; genus Paraburkholderia; species Paraburkholderia sp. GAS199. The sequence goes on from NZ_JBNDMM010000002.1 coordinate 379,917, forward strand.
TTGGCCGCGGTGTACCACAGCAACGACCACGTGAAGATCGCGCGTCGACCGAAACGGTCGGCGAGAAAGCCGCAGGCGGCGGTGCCGATGAACAGTCCCGCGAACAGCGCGGCGATGAAACTCGCCACGCCGCTGCTGCCGAAGAGGCCGTGCGTCGTGGCGCTCAGAATGCCGCTTTTCACGAGACCCGGCGCGATATAGCCGGAAAACATCAGGTCGTAGAGTTCGAAGAAAAGCCCGAGACTCAGCAGCATCACGAGCTTCCAGACAGAACGGGTGGCGGGCAAGCGGTCGAGCCGCGCCGATATGCGCGCGCCTTCCAGCGCGATCGCGTCGGCGCGACTGCTCGCGGAAGCGTCCACGTCCGCGTCGGGCACACCGCCGAGCGCGCCGGCATCGCCCAGCGCCGTTGCATACACTGCCTGATTCGACGATTTCATCGTCTGTCTCCTTGAATTGCGCTATGCCGGTCTCACGCCGGATAGAAATTGACCACGACGTCCGATGGATTCGCGTAGCGAGCAAAAGCTCACGCGGCTTCGCGCGGCGTTTGCACAGCGCCGCCGAGCGCCGCGATCTGCGCATCGTCGTAACCGAGTTCGCGCAGCACGTCGGCGGTGTGCTCGCCCACTTTCGCGATCGGCTGACGCGGTTGCAAACGTGCGCCGTCCATCGAAATCGGCAGCAACGGCATGGCGGTTTCGCTGCCGTCGTCGAGCGTCAGACGTGCAAGGCCGCCGCTTTCGTTCAGGTGCGGATCGTCGAACAGTTCTTCCGGCTTTGTGATCGACGCGAACGGAATGTGGTCGCGCTCGAACAGCGGCACGAGCGTCGCGCCGTCGAATCCGCTCAGTGTCTCGCCGAGCGTCTTGAGCAGCCACTCGCGCGCGAGCACGCGATCGTTGTTGGTCGCAAGACGCGGATCGGCGAGCAGATCGGCGCGGTCGAGAATGTTGCACAGCGCGCGCCATTGACCGTCGCCGGTGGCGGCAATGAACATCTGCTCGTCATGGGCCAGGCGGAACACGTCGTACACCGCCCATGCGCTGATGCGCTCGGGCATCGGCGCGGCAGGAACGCCGGTCGCGGCGAACTGCTGCATGTGTTGCGCGGAAAGCAGCACGCAGTTCTCGAACAGCGCACTCTGCACTTCCTTGCCGCGGCCGCTCGCATGCCGTTCGTGCAGCGCGGCGAGCACGCCGATGGCCCCGAACATGCCGCCCATGATGTCGTTGACCGAACTGCCCGCGCGCAACGGACGTCCCACGGGGCCGGTCATGTAGGCGAGCCCCGCCATCATCTGCACGACTTCGTCGAGCGCGAGGCGATGCTCGTAAGGTCCATTCAGAAAGCCCTTGTGCGATACGTAGATCAGCTTCGGATTGCGCTCGCGCAGCGCGGCGTAATCGAGACCGAGGCTCGCCATGCGGCCCGGCTTGAAGTTTTCGACGAACACGTCGGCGGTATCGACGAGCTTGTGCAGCGCCGCGAGTCCGGCTTCGCTGTCGAGATCCAGCGCGAGACTCTTCTTGTTCCGGTTGAAGGTGCGAAAAAAACCCGCGCCGGTGCCGAGCAAACGACGCGTGCCGTCGCCGCGCGGCGGCTCGACCTTGATGACCTCGGCGCCGAGATCGCCGAGAATCATCCCGCACGTCGGCCCCATCACCATATGCGACAGTTCCACCACACGAATACCCGCGAGCGGCAATGCGCCTGACTGCGCTGACGAAGCATCCACGGATGCCGAAGCGGAAGCGGACGAAGCGGAGAAAAACGATGTCATGGCAGCACCTGTGATTCGGAAAGTTCGAGACGTGGCGACGCGGCGGCACATTGCTTCGGCAAGCCGGCGCGCGCGAGATAACCGTAAAGCGGTTCGCCCGGCAGTGCGTCGGCGAGCACCTGGCGCGATTCGATCAGGCCGAGGAGATCGATGCCGGTGTCGTAGCCCATGCTGTCGAGCATGAACACGAGGTCTTCCGTATTGACGTTGCCGGTGGCGCCCGGCGCATGCGGACAGCCGCCCAGTCCGGCCAGCGATGCATCGAATGCGCGGATACCGTGTTGCAAGGCGATCAGCGTATTGGCGAGCCCGAGGCCGCGCGTGTCGTGGAAATGCAGCGAACGCAGTTTGTCGCCGGCCACGCCGCGCACCAGTTCGATGATTTCGCCGACCTGGCGCGGCGTCGCTTCGCCGGTGGTGTCGCCGAGCGCGAGCACATCGGCGCCCGCCTCCAGCGCGGCACGCGCAATCGCGGCGATATCCGCGTAAGGCACCGCGCCCTGCAAGGTGCAGCCAAACACCGTCGATAAACCCGCGATCAGTTCGACCGGCCGCGCGCTTGCGTCGATCAGGGCGCGCATGCCGGCAAACGCGCCGATCATCTCGGCGGGCGTCTTGCGCACATTGGCGAGGCTGTGCGCCGTGCTCACCGAGATCGGCGCGACGATGCGGTGCACGCCCGCTTCGAGCGCCCGCTCGGCGCCCTTCAGGTTCGGCACGAGCGCGGTGACGACGAGATCGTCGTAAGTCAGCGCATGGGCGATCACGGCGTCGGCGTCGGCCATTTGCGGCAGCAGTTTCGCGGGCACGAACGAGGCGACTTCCATATGACGCACGCCCGCCGCATAGGCGGCGTCGATCCAGCGGCACTTGGCGTCGGTGGGCATGATGCGGTCGATGCTTTGCAGACCGTCGCGCATACCGACTTCGGTCACGACGACGCGCTCCCTTGAGTCATTCATGGTGGTGATTCCTGCGGAAATTGCGGGGAATGGAGCAACTGGATGACAGCGTGCCCGCGCGCGTACGCGCTGCAAAGTCTGCGTTGACGACGCACTCCATCGCCGCTCGCGATGGCGCGCGAGCCCCGTGTGACAGGCGTGCGCCGTCGCAAAGGGGAAACCCTTAAGGGCTTGTCAGAGGGTGGTTGAACGGCGCGGCCGCCGCTGCGCCTTATACCGAGCGCAGCAGATGATCGAGCAGATGCGAGGCAGTCAAGGTCAGTGCGCTGCGGTCGCGCATGCAGATCACGAAACGGCGCTGCGCCCAGGCTTCGCGCAGCGGGACGGCGACGATGCCGTATTCGTCGGCCGCATGACGCGGCAAGGCTTCGCGCGGCAGGATCGCCACCGCGAGACCGGCCTGAATGAAACGATACGCGGCGTCGAAGGTGGAGACGTAAGTGCGATAGTTGAGTTCGCGGCCCTTCTCGGTCGCGATACGCTGCATCAGCGCATTCACCGACGCATTCGACGCCAGCCCGAGATGATCGAAAGCCAGCGTCTGCTCGAAGCCGACTTCGCTTTCGGCGGCTAGCACGTGATCGCGCGGCACGATCAGCGCGAGATGGTCGGCGCGATACGGCAACGTGTCGAGACTGCCCATCGGCACGACGTCGCGGCAGATGCCGAGATCGGCCACGCCTTCCTCGAGACCGCGCACGATCTCCGCGCTCACGCGTTCCTCGACATCCACGCGCACCCGCGGATTGGCCTTGAGAAACGCCGACAGCGTCTCGGGCAGAAACTCCACCATCGACGACACGTTCGCCAACACCCGCACATGGCCGCGCGCGCCGGCGGCGTACTCGCTCAACTCGGCTTGCAGCCGCTCATGACCACGCATGATGAGCCGCGCGTGCCGGAGCAGCGCTTCGCCCGCGGCGGTCGCGCGCACGCCGCGCTGGCTGCGCGAGAGCAAGGCGACATCGACCAGCGCTTCCAGATCGGCGAGCCGTTTGCTGACGGCGGACGGCGCGATGAATTCGCGTTCGGCCGCGCGCGCGATCGTGCCTTCCTCGCACACGGCGATGAACAAGCGCAACGTCACCTGATCGATTTGCCACATGAGCCCGCACGTCCCCGAGAATGTCGTCGAGGAAAATTATGCCCGACGAACCCGCCGATCGCGTTCGACCGAGGGTATCCCCGGTTGCGGTGCATCGGTATCGCTCACGGCGAATATCGCGTTGAACGCGCTCTCTTGCCGGGAAACAGGCGGCTCGTTATGCTGGGCGACCGGCCGCGAGCACGATCGTTATCGCGACGAACGCCGGCCATCGGAACAGATCACACGGATTCCCCATGTCCACCACGAGTCTCTTTTTCACCGCCGCGGGCGTCGGCCTCGCGATCGCCGCACCGGTCGGCCCGATGGGCATGCTGTGCATTCGCCGCACGCTCACCGGCGGTCCGCGCGCGGGTCTCGCAATCGGCTTCGGCATCGCCAGCGGCGACGCGGCTTATGGACTCATCGCCGCGCTGGGTCTCGTCGGCATTTCGCAATTCATGCTCGCCTACGACCGTCCGCTGCATCTGCTCGCCGGTCTGTTCCTGCTCTATCTCGGCCTGCGTACGCTGATGCAGAAAGCGCCCGCCGAACCGGCCGACACGAACGGCGGCAATCCGAAGCTCGGCGAAATCGGCCGCGCCGGCGCATTGCGCGCCTACGCGAGTTCCCTGCTGCTGACGCTCACCAATCCGCAAACCGTCATCATGTTCGCCGCGCTATTCACGACGCTCGCGCCGCGCGGCGCGTTTTCGTCGACGGTCGCGTTGACCACGGTGAGCGGCGTGTTCTGCGGCTCGATCGCGTGGTGGTGTTTTCTCGTGACGGTGGTGTCGCTCGCGCGCCATGCGATCGGCAGCAAACTGCGCGTCATGATCGACCGGGTGGTGGGCTTCACGCTCGCGGCCTTCGGCGTCGTGGAGATTCGCCGCGCGCTCTGAGTTCGCCGGAGCAAAGACGCCACCGCAGCGAGACGTACGCGATCGCGGCAGTTTTGCGACAATAACGGCTTTCGCCGCGCCGCCGCCCGCGCGCCCTGCGCGTTCCACGGGCACCTGGCCGGCGGCGCCGTCGCCCGATCCGTCCAACTCACCGACCGTCCGCGGTCCGCTCAATGGCACTTCCCCATATCGAACTGCTGTACTCCGTCTCCGGCCTGTTCGTCGGCTTTCTGGTCGGACTGACGGGTGTTGGCGGCGGCTCGCTGATGACACCGATTCTCGTCCTGCTGTTCAACGTCCATCCCGCCACCGCCGTCGGCACCGACCTGCTGTATGCGGCCGCCACCAAGGCGACCGGCACACTGGTGCACGGTCTGAAAGGCTCGGTGGATTGGGGCGTGACCTTGCGCCTCGCCGCCGGCAGCGTGCCGGCCGCCACCGTCACGTTGATCATGCTGCATCGCTACGGCATGGATACGCCGGGCGCGAGCCGTCTGATTCAGGTGGTGCTCGGCGCGGCCCTGCTGATTACCGCGGTGGCGCTGATCTTCCGTCCGCAACTCGCGGCGCTGGGCGCCCGGCGTCAGCGCGCACCCAGCCATGCGCGCACGCTCGCGCTGACCATCCTGACCGGTGCCGTTCTCGGCGTGCTGGTATCGCTCACTTCGGTGGGCGCGGGCGCGATCGGCGTCACAGTGCTGTTGCTGCTGTATCCGCTTTTGCCGACCACGCGGATCGTCGGCTCCGACATCGCACACGCCGTGCCGCTCACGCTGCTGGCGGGCGCGGGCCACTGGCTGCTGGGTACGATCGACTGGTCGATGCTGCTGTCGCTGCTGGTCGGTTCGCTGCCGGGCATCGCGATCGGCAGCTACCTGTCGTCACGCGCGCCGGATGCGCTGCTGCGCAACCTGCTCGCCGCCACGCTGACGCTGGTCGGCGTGCGGCTCGTGCTCGCATAGGCGCGCCGCCGGTTATTTGAAGAACCGGCAGGTCAGGTCGGTTTCGAATTGCCGGACCCAGCGTCCCTGATGATCCGGGTACGACTGCGCCCAACCGCCGCGCCGCACCGTGACCAGGCGTTCATGGCTGGCGTCGTCCGGGTCCACGCGGGCACTGATGACAAAATGCGCCGGCGCGAAGCCGTGCCGCGCGCAAACGAGTTCAAAAGCGGCACGATCGCCGATCGGCAGATCGGTATAGCGCAACAGGGTGGTTTCCATAGCATCGACTCCGGTTCCTGTTCATCACAGTACGCCTCGCTCCGCGTCGTCTGTGTGTCACAACGCACGGAGAGCCGCAGCAGCGCTCGCGATCGGCGCAACGCCACCGCTAACCATCATCACCGTTTCAATAATCTTCGCCGCGGAAAATAAAAAAGGCCCCGGCCGTTAGCCGGAGCCTTCGAATCAGCAAGCCTGCCGAACGGCCCGAAGGCCGGTCGTGCGGGTGGCGCCGCTTGCCGTTCGCTTACTGTTGCATCACGGTCAGCTTGTTCGACACCGACGTCACGCCTGCAACGCCCTTGGCGGCTTCGCCGGCTGCGTCGATCTGAGCCTGGCTCGGCACCGTGCCCGTCAGCGTCACTGCGCCGCCACGAGCGCGCACAGCGATGCTCGACACGTCGACGCCTTGCGCCTTGCCGATTGCAGCGCGCACTTTGCGGCCGAGCTGGCTATTGGCCTTCTTGGTTGCCTTGGCGCTGGCTGCCGGCGCTGCCGTCGTGCCCGTTGCCGGCGCATCGCTTGCCTGAGCGTAGACATTGCATGCGACAACCATCGCGACAACCGAACCCAGCGTTTTCAGAAAACCGACCGATTTCATATTTTCTCCTTTGCTTCACATTGGACCGCATCTAACAAGCGGCTTCGTTACGACTCCCTGCGACCGGCACCGGACGCGACAAGGCGCGGCGGGGCGACGGCCGACAAAGACGGCAACACGGAGTGCGAGAGGCTAAAGGAGCCGGCCGGTGCCGCATGCGATGACAGGCATGCAAGGCGGCGCTGAGCCGGCAAGCCGCGAGGTCCACGAGCGCGCCCGGTTCTTTTTGGTGTGCCGGGTCGCGCCGCGCAAACGTCTGTTCGCGGCAGCGATGCACAATTTAATCCAGGCGCGCCAGAATCGCAAAGGGTTTAGTCGTGAAGGCGCATCTGGCGGGCCATGAGGACGCGTTGCGCTCAGGTTTTGGGACGCGGACGGTTTATGCGCGGTTCATCAACCGGCGTGGCCGCCTTGCCTGCGATTCACTTTTTGTTACGCGTTTGTCGATGCGGCGCACGTGCCGACGCGTCGCCGGCGCGGCAATCTCGGGTACCATCGGCCCGACACGCGCGGCCGCGCGGCGTGCCCGGCATGGCGCGGTCCCGATACCGCCCAGCGCGAGGTTTGCCGCCGGGCGCCTTCAACTCACTTTCGATCGTAGCCGTTCCGTCATCCGATGAAGCCAGCCACCGGCCGCAAACGCCCTCCTCGCCTCGTCGCCCGATTCGTGGCAATTTCCTGGCGCGATCTGGCGGTCTCGTTCGGTCCGATCCTGCTGATCGCCGCCGCGGCGATCTGGGTCGCCGTGCGCCTGATCCAGCCCGCGCCGCCCAACACGCTCACCCTCAGCGCCGGTCCGGAAGGCAGCACCTACTGGACCGCCGCGCAGAAGTACAAGGCGATCCTGGCGCGCAATCGCATCACGCTGAACGTGTTGTCGTCCGAAGGCTCCGTACAGAACCTCAAGCGTCTCGCCGATCCGAAGTCGAATGTCGACGTCGGCTTCGTGCAGGACGGTCTCGCGCCCGGTGCCACCGACGGTTTGATGTCGCTCGGCAGCGTGGCCTATGTGCCGCTGGCGATCTTCTATCACGGTCCCACGGTCACGCGGCTCTCCGAATTCAAGGGCCAGCGGCTCGCCGTCGGCGCCGAAGGCAGCGGCACCCGCGAACTCGCGCTCGCGCTGCTCAAGGCGAACGGCATCGAACCGGGCGGCACCACCAAACTGCTGCCGCTCTCGGGCGACGACGCCGCTCAGGCGCTCATTTCCGGCAAGGTCGACGCGGCTTTCCTGGCCGGCGATTCCGCGCAACCGGCGGTCATGGGCAAGCTGTATCGCACGCCGAACGTGCAGTTCTACGACTTCGCGCAAGCCGACGCCTACACGCGCCGTTTCCCGTATCTGACGCAAATCACCATGCCGATGGGCGCGTTCGACCTCGGCAAGAATCTGCCGTCGGCGCCGTTTCATATGGTCGCGCCGACCGTCGAACTGGTGGCGCGCGACTCGCTGCACCCGGCGCTCTCCGACCTGCTCGTCGAAGCGGCCCGCGAAGTGCACGGCAAGGCGACCATCATGCAGCGCGCGGGCGAATTTCCCGCCCCGCTCGCCCACGATTTTCCGATCAGCGACGACGCTGCCCGTTACTACAAGTCGGGCAAGAGCTTTCTCTACCGCATATTGCCGTTCTGGCTCGCGAGCCTTGCGGACCGCCTGCTGGTCGTGGTCGTTCCGCTCGTCGTGCTGCTGATTCCGGCGCTGCGGCTGGTGCCGTCGCTCTATGCGTGGCGGGTCAAGTCGCGGATATACCGCTGGTACGGCTCGCTGATCGCGATCGAGCGCAGCGCGCTCAGCGAACACTCGGCCGCCGAGCGTGCCTCGCTGATCGAGCGGCTCGACGCTATCGAAGAATCGGTCAATGGTCTGAAGATGCCGCTCGCCTACGCGGATCAGTTCTACGTGCTGCGCGAGCACATCGGTTTCGTGCGCGAGCGGCTGACGCATACCCGCGAAGCGCAACGCGAAGCCACGGACGAGCCCGACGACGACGCGGGCCGCGCCGACGAAGCAACGGACCAGGCGTCGGACGAAAACCCGAACGACCAAGCGCCCGAATCCCCCGCCGCCGCCGAAGCCGGCGAGCCGTCCGGCGGCCGTCACGCCTAGCCACGGGCAGGCGCTGGATCGCGCCGCGCGCCGGGATTCATATTGACGGGTGCAAGCCGCGAGCGCACCGCGTAAGATCATTACAATTCCGACGGCCCAACAGACACGCCGTCGAGGCCACGCACCTGGAGACATTTATGAAGGCTGGCAAGGTCGCCACGCAACCGCTGTGGTTTTACGATTTCGTCTCGCCGTTTACCTATCTCCTGCTCGAACAGCACGAGAAATGGCCGGACTTCGACTTTACCTTTACGCCGGTCGTGCTGAACGACCTGTATCGTCATTGGGGCCAATCGCCCGCGTACAGCGTGCCGGCCAAGCGCACCTTCCTGTACCGCCACGCGCTGTTCCGCGCGGAGCAGCTCGGCATTCCGTTCAAGATGCCGCCGGTTCATCCGTTCGAGTCCATGAAGCTGTTGCTGCTCGCCACGGCCGTGCAAGGCGACGTGCAGTTCGTGCGCGAAATCTTCCGCTTCATCTGGCGTGAAGGCCGCGATCCGTCGAGCGATGCCGTATTCGCCGAACTGTGCGAGCGCGTCGGTCAGCCGAATGGTCCCGAACTCATCAAGGACGAAGCCGTCCACCAGCAATTGCGGCGCAACACGGAAGACGCGATCCAGCTCGGCGTGTACGGCGTGCCGACCTTCTATCTGAACAAACAGCTGTTCTGGGGCGAAGACGCGTTGCCGATGGTGCTGTATTGCGCCCGCACGCCGAACTGGCTCGACTCGAAAGAAGTGAAGCGGATCAGTTGCCTGCCTTCGGGTCTCGCGGACATCCAGCCTTAAGCCGGCGCGGAGCCGCACGCAGAGCGCATGTGAAGCGGATGCGCCGCGCTGATGCCGGTCATACCGCGCCTGCTATGGCCGCGGGTTGGCAACGGGCCTAAGGTTATGATCTTTGCGCCCGCTTCGCGATATCGCTCGCGGGCGGTTTAGTGCGACGCGCCCGCGTCCGATCCTGCCTGATGTTGCCTGACCCGCCACGCGCCTGAACCATGGACGACACCGCCGCTTCTCTCGACATCTGGCTCGTGCGCGTGTTGCGCACGCTGCTGGTCGAGCGCAGCGTGACGCAAACCGCGCTGCGTCTGAACCAGACCCAGCCCGCGATCAGCACCGCGCTGCGCAAGCTGCGCGAGACGCTGAACGATCCGATCCTCGTGCGCGGCAAGTCGGGCATGGTGCCGACCGAATACGGCGAATCCTTGCTGGCCGCTGCTCAACGCGTTCTGCGCGACGTCGATTTCGTCGCCACGCCGCACGGCGATTTCGATCCGGGCCGCTCGCGCCGCACTTTCCGCGTGGCCGCGCCGGACTACCTGAACGACTTTTTCATGCCCACCGTGATCGCGCAGTTTCGCGAAGCGGCACCGCATGCGCGGCTCGAAATCGAGTCGCTCGGTCCGCTGCTCGATCATTCCGCGGCGCTCGATTCGGGTGAGCTCGACCTCGTGATCGGCAACTGGCCCAAGCCCGATCCACGCTTCGGAAAGAGCGACCTGTTCTCCGATACCGTGGTCTGCATGATGCGCGCGGACCATCCGCTCACGCGCGCGCCGCTCACGCGCGAGTCGTATCTCGCGGCGCCCCATCTCGCGCCGACGCCATACAGCGGTGCACGCGGCGGCGCGATCGACATCGGCTTCGCGCGCGCACGCGCCGAGCGGCGGATCGTCGCCACGCTGCCGTATTTCGGACTGGTGCCGCAAACGCTGCTGCAATCGGATCTGATCTTCACCACCACGCGCCGTTTTGCCATGCACTATGCCGGCATGCTGCCGCTCGCGGTGGTCGACGTGCCGATCGCGTTTCCGCGCATCAAGTGTTATCAGCTCTGGCATCCGCAGCCGGATCGGCCGAGCGATGTCGGCTGGCTGCGTGCGCTGATGTCGCAGGTCTCGGACGATCTGGTGGCACGCAAGGTGAAGCGCACGAAACGCGCGTCCACGCAGGTGGCGGCGCCGGAAAAGACAACGTCAGCCGCGATGGACTGACGTTGGAGTGAACTTGCCGGCGGTTGAACTGCCGCCCTTAAGTGGCCACGCTAGGCCGTTGCGCAGATTTCCTGCGTCATCGCCAGCGCGACGGTTTGGCGGGTCCGAATCTGCAGCAACTCCGCGCACACCGCAATGGCGATCGCGGGCGGCGCTTTATCGACAATGCCGCCGACGCCGATCGGACACGTCATCTCCACCAGCCGGTCCAGGTCCACGCCACGTTGCAGCAGGCGACGCTCGAACTTCACGCGCTTGGTCTTCGAACCGATCATGCCGAAGTACGTGAAATCGCGCCGCCGCATGATGCGCTCGGCGAGCGAGAAATCGAGCGCGTGGTTGTGCGTCATCACCAGAAAATAGGCACCGGGCGGCGCCGTGTCGACGATCGCGTCGGGCGTGTCGGTCGCTTCGATCTGCACGTTGGCGGGCGTCTCGTCGGGAAACAGTTCGTCGCGCTCGTCCACCCATTGAACGACGCACGGCAAGCTGCCGAGCAGCGTGACGAGCGCATGGCCGACGTGGCCCGCGCCGAACAGCACGATATGCATCGGCGCCGGACGCGGCATTTCCACGGCGCCGCGCCGGCCGATCTGAACGGATGAAAAGTCGTTCATGGCGATCATTCCTGTTGATTTCGATAACTGCACGGCACGATGGCCCGGTTCACTTCGGCTTGCGTGTCGCCGCGTCTACTGGCGCGCTGCAACACTCGCCGCGCGTACCGCACCGACCGCCTTGAGAATTTCCTCGGCGGTGGCCGGCGCGTTCAGCGGCGGATTGACCTTGTGATTGCCCACGGCCGAGACCGCGTCGCGAATCGCAAAGAACACCGAGAACGGCAGCAGGAGCGGCGGTTCACCGGTCGCCTTGGAGCGGTGGATGCTGTCCTCGGCATTGCGGTTCTTGAACAGGCGCACGTTGAATTCCGGCGGCGTGTCGTTGACGGTCGGAATCTTGTAGGTGGACGGCGCGTGCGTCATCAGCTTGCCGCCCGCGTTCCACCACAGTTCTTCGGTCGTGAGCCAGCCCATGCCCTGAATGAACGCGCCTTCCACCTGGCCGACGTCGAGCGCCGGATTGAGCGAGGCGCCCACGTCGTGCAACGCGTCGGCGCGCAGCACGCGCATTTCGCCGGTGAGCGTGTCGATCACCACTTCGGAGACGGCCGCGCCGTACGAGTAGTAATAGAACGGCCGGCCTTGCAGCTTCGATTGATCCCAGTACAGCTTGGGCGTGGCGTAGAAACCGTCCGACCACAACTGGATACGCGCGATATAAGCCTTCGCGATCACTTCCTCGAACGGCACGACGAGTTCGCCGACCAGCACGCGGTCGTGCGCGAAACGCACTTCGGCGGCACTGACCTTGCCTTCGCCGAAACGCTCGGCGGCAAATGCCGACAGACGTTCGCGCAATTGCCGCGCGGCGTCCTGCGCGGCCTTGCCGTTCAGATCGGAGCCCGTCGATGCCGCGGTTGCCGAGGTGTTGGCAATCTTGCTGGTGTCGGTTGCGGTCACGCGGATGCGGCTGAAACCGACGCCGAGTTCGTGCGCGACCACCTGGGCGACCTTCGTGTTCAGCCCCTGGCCCATTTCGGTGCCGCCGTGATTCACCAGCACCGAGCCGTCGGTGTAGATGTGCACGAGCGCGCCGGCCTGGTTGAAGTGCGTCACGTTGAACGCAATGCCGAACTTGACCGGCGTGAGCGCGAGGCCCTTCTTCAGGACTTCGTTGTTCGCGTTGAATGCGTCGATCTCGGCGCGGCGCGCGCGATACTGGCTGGTGGCTTCGAGTTCGTCGATCAGTTCGTGAATCACATTGTCTTCGACGATCTGGCCGTACGGCGTCTGATTGCGCTCGGTCTTGCCGTACAGGTTGCGACGGCGCACGTCGAGCGCGTCCTGGCCGACCGAGCGCGCGACGTTGTCCATGATGTACTCGATCGCGAACGCGCCCTGCGGGCCGCCGAAGCCGCGAAACGCGGTGTTCGATTGCGTATTGGTCTTGCCGCAGAAGCCGTCGATGGTGACGTCGGAGAGCCAGTACGCGTTATCGAAGTGGCACAGCGCGCGCGTCATCACGGGACCGGACAGGTCGGCGGAAAAGCCGCAGCGCGAGGTCATGTCGACGGTCACGCCGTCGATCACGCCCTGATCGTCGTAGCCGACTTCATACGTGTAGTGGAAATCGTGGCGCTTGCCGGTGACCATCATGTCGTCGTCGCGATCCGGACGCAGTTTGACGGGGCACAGCAGCTTCCATGCAGCGAGCGCCGCGCAGCAGGCGAACAGGCCCGACTGCGATTCCTTGCCGCCGAAGCCGCCGCCCATGCGCCGGCATTCGATCAGCACGTTGTGCGAGGCCACGCCCAGTGCGTGCGCCACCATGTGCTGCATTTCGGTCGGGTGCTGCGTCGAACAGTAGACGTGCATGCCGTCGTCGTCTTTCGGCACCGCGTACGAAATCTGTCCTTCGAGATAAAACTGCTCCTGGCCGCCGAGCAGCATCTCGCCGGCTTCGCGATGCGCGGCACGCGCGATCTTCGGGCCGGCCTCGCCGCGCGCGAGTTTCATCGGCGGCAGCACGTGCTGATTCGCGGCGCGGGCCTGCTGCGCCGTGAGAATGGCCGGCAGTTCCTCGTACACCACGTCGGCGCGACGCGCGGCGAGGCGCGCGGTTTCGTGCGAGGTCGCCACCACGATGAACATCGGCTGGCCGATGTACTGCACGAGGCCGTCCGCGAGAATCGGATCGTCGCCGTGGATGATCGGACCGACGTCGTTCGCGCCGGGAATGTCTTGCGCCGTGAAAATCGCCACCACGCCGGGCGTCGCGCGCACCTTGTCGAGCGACATCGAGACGATCTTCGCGTGCGCTTTCGTGGAGAGCCCGAGCGCCGCGTGCAGGGTGCCGGCGAGCGTGGGGATATCGTCCGTGTAAGTGGCGCGGCCGCTCACGTGCAGATGCGCGGATTCATGCGGACGCGACACGTGCACCTGGGTGAAGGCTTCCTGGGCCTGAAGGTCTTTCAGGAACGGTTCGGCTTGCTGATTCATTGTGATGTTCTCCGTATCCGTGTGTCGTCTCAGGCGCTCGCGCCTTCCGGTGAGCAGGCGGCAAGCACCGCGCGCACGTCGAGCGCGCTCTTCGGCAGCGGATTGTTCGGACGCGTTTCGAGCCAGAAGCGGTACAAGGTGTTCTTCGCCGCTTCGAGGCGATAGTTGCTGGTGGCGCGCATGTCGGAGAGCGGCGCGTAGTCGTTGCCGAGCGCGATCATCGCGGCCTGCGCGGTGGCCTCGTGCCATTCGGCGTCACGCAGCACGGCTTCCGCGTGCGTGGCGCGCTTCGAGGTCGCGGCCATGCCGCCGAACGCGATGCGCGGCTCGCGGATGACGCCGCCGTCCGCGATGAACGAGAACGCGGCGCACACGGCGGAGATGTCGGAGTCGAAGCGCTTCGAGAGCTTGTAAGTGCGGAATTGCAGGTTGGCACGCGCGCCGGTGCGGGTCGGCACTTTCAGTCCGACCACGAATTCGTGTTCCGCCATGTCCTTCTTCTGATACGCGAGGTAGAGGTCTTCGAGCGGCATCTCGCGCTCGATCTCGCCACCCCGCACGATCACGCGCGCGCCGAGCGCGATCAGGCCGGGCATCGAATCGCCGATCGGCGAGCCGTTGGCGATGTTGCCGCCGAGCGTGCCGGCATTGCGAATCGGCAGCGACGCGAAGCGCTGCCACATTTCGTTCAGTTCGGGATACTGCTTCGCGATTTCCGCGTACGCCTTTTCAACCGTCACGCCCGCGCCGATTTCGATCCACTCGTCGTTCGTTTCGAGCTTTTGCAACTCGGCGATCTGACCGAGATAGACGATGTTGCCGAGTTCGCGCATCTGCTTGGTGACCCACAGGCCGATGTCGGTGCTGCCCGCCAGAATGCGCCGCGCCGGTTCGGCTTCCTTGATCTTCGCGAGTGCCGCGACCGTGCGCGGTGCGTCGAACTGCTGACCCGCGTGCTGATAGTGGAACGTGTCCGCGCGCTCGATGGTGGCAAGCGTCTTCGAAAGCGCTTCGACGTCGACTGGCGCCTTCGGCGCGGGTGCGTCGAACATGCGCACGGCGGCGTCGACGATCGGACGATAGCCGGTGCAGCGGCACAGGTTGCCCGTGAGCGCATTGCTGATCGCGTCGCGCGACGGCACGGTTTTGTTGGCGCAGCTATGTTCGTGGCCGTGCTTCTCGTACAGCGACCACATCGACATCACGAAGCCCGGCGTGCAGAAACCGCACTGCGAACCGTGACATTCCACCATCGCTTCCTGCACGGGATGCAGCGAGCCGTCCGGCTGACGCAGGTCTTCGACCGTGAAAAGCGCTTTGCCGTCGAGCGTCGGCACGAACTGGATGCAGGCATTCACCGCCTTGAAATCGACGCCGCCCGCCGCGTTGCGCTCGCCGACCACGACCGTGCACGCGCCGCAGTCGCCTTCGGCGCAACCTTCCTTGGTGCCGGTGCAGTGCGCGTCTTCACGCAGATACTGAAGCACGGTGCGGGTGACGGGCGCATCCTTGATCTCGCGGATGGCGTTGCGGTGATAGAAGCGAATCGGCTCAGTCATGTCTCTTACTCTCGAATGTTCTGTGTCCGTGGGGACGTGCTGCGGTCATGATTCGAAAACTATCACCGTCAATAAATACAACCCATAGGTGCGATCGCATGCGGGACATATCGTCAGGACGATAAAGAGATAGGTTTCGGGGATGATCGGCTTATGTTGCTATGACAGTATTGCCGCATTTGTCTCTTTTATATTGAATTCTCGCCACCATCAATGGCAACTAGCCGGTGCGAAGCGAGCAAAAAAGCGACCTTTATGGACCCGAATTGCCCACTATGTGGATCCGGCACCGTATTTTTGTCCGATGAATTATTAAGCAAATCCTGCAAGAGAATCGGTTCCATGGGAAAATCACGGCTTCCCGCCGATTTCAAGTCTCGTTTTCCCCATGTCCACCGACTCAGCGACACCGCGCAGCGAATTTGCGACGACCATGCAGATCATTCCGGTCGTCTTTTTCACGTTTCTTTGCTACCTGACCATCGGGATTCCGCTTGCGGTGCTGCCCGGCTACGTCCACGACGACCTCGGCTACAGCGCCGTGCTGGCCGGCGCGGCGATCAGCGTGCAATACCTGGCCACGCTGGCGTCGCGTCCGCTGGCAGGCCGGTCGGCGGACACGCTCGGGCCGAAGCGGACGGTGTCGATCGGCTTGCTCGGTTGCGGCGCGAGCGGCGTGCTGCTGTTGCTGGCCGTGCTGTGCGGCCGCTGGCCCGTGCTCAGCCTGGCGTTGCTGGTCTGCAGCCGTCTCGTGCTGGGTTTCGGCGAAAGTCTGTGCGGGACGGGCGCGATCCTGTGGGGCATCGGCCGGGTCGGCACGAGCAATAACGCCCGCGTGATTTCGTGGAACGGCATCGCCACCTACGGCGCGCTCGCCATCGGCGCGCCGCTGGGCGTCGCGATTGCGCACACCATCGGATTTTTCGCGCTCGGCATTCTCGTGATCCTGCTGGCCGCGCTCGGCTTCTACCTCGCGCGTCCGATGGCGCCGGTGCCCATCGTGCACGGCGAACGGATGTCATACCGCAGCGTGTTCACGCGCGTCCTGCCGCACGGCATCGGGCTCGCGCTGGGCTCCGCCGGCTTCGGCTCGATCGCGACGTTCATTACGCTGTTCTACGCCGCGAAGCACTGGCCGAACGCCGCTTTGTCGCTGACGGTTTTCGGCACGCTGTTCATCGGCGCGCGCCTGCTGTTCGCCAACACGATCAAAACCTACGGCGGTTTTCGCGTCGCGATTGCTTCGTTTTCTTTCGAGTGCGCCGGTTTGCTGATGCTGTGGCTGGCGCCTGAACCGCACATCGCGCTGGCGGGCGCCGCTCTCACCGGATTTGGTTTTGCGCTGGTGTTCCCGGCACTCGGCGTCGAGGCCGTCGGACTCGTGCCGCCGGCGAGCCGCGGCGCGGCGCTGTCCGCGTATTCCGTTTTCCTCGATCTGTCGCTTGGGATTACTGGGCCGTTGGCCGGGTATATTGCGGGCGAATTCGGATATGGGTCGGTGTTTTTGTTTGCCGCTGTGGCCGCGGCGGCGGCTGTGGGGTTGTCGACTGTTTTGTATTTGCGGAATGCGAAGGGGACGGGGGTGCAGGCGGCGACGTGACCGGGGATTTGCCCGGTGGGCGGTTTTTTTTGCCTCTGGTTTTTGGTGTTTGCCTGCGGCGGCGTTCTTTCTTTGCCTACGGCGGTGGGTGCTTATTTTTCTTTGTGGTTTATTAGCGTTGCCCCTGTGCGGGGCGGCACTTACTTTCTTTGCCGCGGCAAAGAAAGGTAAGCAAAGAAAGCCGCTTTGAACCGCCAATGCTATTCGTTATCGGTGGCGCTTCTCGGCGGCGGTGGCCCCGGAGCGTCCGTGTCGTCGCGCACTCCGCGTGAGTGACAAGGCCGTCATCAGTTCCGGCGGCGCTTCGCGCGCCGAGCGGTATGCAGGGGAAACCACAAGTTTCCAATTAGCTTCTCGCCGAGGCGAAGCCGACGGCTGGCACAGCGAAAAACGAAGTGAGTGGTCTGGTGAAGTACCGCTCCGGCGCGCGCAGCGTCGCCGGAACGGATGACTGCTGTACCACTAGAAATAACGATCCACGGTCGGCCCTATCGGCTGCCACTCCGTGTTGTTATGAGAGGTGCCCGCTTAGGGTTAGCGGTGTGAGCGGCTTTCTTTGCTTACCTTTCTTTGCCGCAGCAAAGAAAGTAAGTGCCGCCCCGCACAGGGGCAACACTAATAAACCACAAACAAAAGAAACACCGCCACCACAGGCAAAAAAAACAAAACCGCCGAACAGGCAAAAAAACCTATTTAACTTTACTCTTATCCAACTTCTTCCCCGTCGCGGCATTAAACTTCTCCACATACTCCTCGATCAACTTCCGCATCGCGCGTCCAATCTCCCGATAATCCGACTCGTTGAGGTTGGCCAAAGACACGCGCCCCGACGGATGTTGCGTTCCGAATCCGCGTCCCGGCAACAACACGACTCGCGCTTCGCGGGCCAGTCTGAAGAGCAGCTCGGACGGCTCGGTGTTCTTCAATAACCACTCGACGAACTCGCGTCCGAACATCCGCTCACCGAGAAACTCGATGTCGAGAATCGTGTAGTAGTCGACCTGGTTCGGATCGTCGTCCTTGAAGGAAATCCCCACCTCTTCGTACAAGGCCTGCTTGCGTTTGCGGATCAGGCGCTTGAGCGCGTTCTTGTACGCGTCCGGTGTGTCCATCAGCGAGAACAGCGAGAAGAGCACCATCTGCACCTGCTGCGGCGTCGACAAGCCCGCCGTGTGATTCAGCGCGACCGTACGGCTGTCGGCCACGAGGCGATCGATGAACTTGAGCTTGTCCGGCTCGGTCGTGATGGACTCGTAACGCTCGTGCAACTGCTTCTTCGCTTCCTTCGGCAATTCGGCGATCAGCTTGTCGAGCACGTTGTCGCGATGCGTCGCGATCGTGCCCAGACGCCAGCCGGTCGCGCCAAAATATTTCGAGTACGAATACACGAGAATCGTGTTCTTCGGCGCAAGCGCGAAGAGCGAAACGAAGTCGTCGGCGAAGGTGCCGTACACGTCGTCCGTCAGCAGAATCAGATCGGGGCGTTCCTTGACGATATCCGCAATGTATTCGAGGCTCTCGTCGTCCATCTTCACGGAAGGCGGATTGCTCGGGTTCACGAGGAAGAACGCCTTCACTTTCGGATCGCGCAGCTTGTCGAGTTCCTTCTTCGAATATTGCCAGCCGCTCTCCACGGCGGCTTCGAGATTCACCACGTTGAGCTGGTAATCGTTCAGACGCGGAATCTCGATGTACGGCGTGAAGATCGGCATGCCGAGCGCGATCGTGTCGCCGGCCTTGATGAGATGATTCTCGCGCATTGTGTTGAAGATGTACGTCATCGCGGCCGTGCCGCCCTCCACCGCGAACACGTCGAATTCGCCGACGAACGGGTGATCGCCGATCATCTCGCGGCGCAGATACTGGCCGACTATCAATTCCGACAACTTCAGCATGCGATCCGGCACGGGATAGTTCGACGCGAGAATGCCTTCGCACATCTCGTAGAGAAAATCGCCCGCCGACAAACCGAGTTGATCGCGCACGTAAGACACGGCGCCGCGCAGAAAGTCGATACCGGGCACGCCCTTGTTCTCGCGCAGGAACAGATCAAAGCGTTCTTCGAGACCGTCGCGGCGCGGAAAGCCGCCGACACCTTCGGGCATGTACGCGAACGAGCGCTCCGACTCGCGCATGGCGAAGAGGCCGAGTTGCCAGAAGCCGTGACGCGGAATGGTCGCGAGAAAATTCGGGTTGCCGCGGCCGGCGTTGAGCATCGAGGCATTGGCGGGACGCTCCACCGCGCCGCCGCCCGCCGCCTTGATGAGTTCGTCTTTCAACTCGAACGGGCTGAGCGCGGCAAAGCCCGCTTGCGCCATATCGCCACCCTGCTTCTTGCCGCCTTTGTCTTTTGCCATGATGCGTTCTCCAATGTTCAAGGGAATGACGCCAGCCTTCAAACAGTTATCCGGTCGCTGGCGCAAGAGAGATCGATGAAGCCATGCGTCGAATGAGACTAGACCAGCCCGACCACGAGCGGCCCAAGCAGCGTCAGGGCAACGTTCGCAATTGCATACGTGATGGCGAATGGCACGGTCGAGACGGCGCTCTCGGTCTTGTCGAGTACGCCGCCGAAAGCGGGATTGGCACTGCGCGAACCCGACAGCGCACCCGCCAGAATCGCCGCGTTTTTGTACCCGAGCACGTAACGGCCGAACAGCATGGTCAGCAGCAGCGGGAACATCGTGACGAACACGCCGAGCAGGAAGATCGTCATGCCGCTTTGCTTGACCGTCACCACTGCCTGCAAGCCGGAATTCAGGCCGACCACCGCGACGAAAGCGGCCAGACCGAAGTCCTTCAGCAACTGCGACGCCGCTGTCGGCATGACGCCGTACATCGGATGCTTGCCGCGCATCCAGCCGAATAGCAAACCGGCCAGCAGACAGCCGCCGCCGGAACCCAGCGTGAGCGGAATACCGGCCACGTCCACCACGATCAGACCGAGCAGCAGGCCGATGACGAGGCCGACGCCCATGTAGATGAAGTCGGTCTTGATGCTGTAGGGTAGTTCGTAGCCGGCGGCATCGACCGCGCGTTTGGTGTCTTTCGGCGAACCGTAGAAGGTGATGACGTCGCCGTGTTCGAGTTTGGTTTCGGGCAGAACCGGCAGCGGCTGACCGGCGCGCGTGACGCCCTGGATATACACGCCGTGACGCATGTCGCGGTCCACCACGTCGCGGGCGGCGGCAATCGTCGTGTGGTTCATGCCTTTGCGCGTGAACACGCCTTCGCGGGTCTGCATCACGAGACCGATATCGTCGACGTTGGCGATCTCGTTGCCGTTCGCGCCGAACGCGACCACCGCCTCGCGGCGCCCGACCACCAGCACCTCGTCGTTCAGTTGCAGGGTGAGATCGGGCGTGGGATCGAGACTCTTGCCGTCGCGCTTGATACGCTCGATGGTCAGCATGTCCTGATGCTGGGTCTCGACCGCCTTGACCGTTTTGCCCGCGCTCACGTCGATCCTGTAAGCGCGTCCCACCAGTTCCGGCAGCGCCCGCACCTGACCCGCGCCCAGCGACGACGCGCCGGCGGACAACTCACGCTCTGCCTCGATCGCCGCCTCGCGCAGACCCTGGCCCATGAACTTCGGCAGGATGTTCACGCACACGATAATCGCGCCGAGCGAGCCGAACACGTAAGTCACGGCGTAGGCGATCGCCACGTCCGACTGCATCGACTTGACCTGATCGGCGGGCAGGCCGAGACGCGCAATGGCGTCGCCCGCCGTGCCGATGATCGCCGACTGCGTCAGCGCGCCGCCCGCGAGTCCGGCAGCCAGGCCCTTGTTGAGATGGAACAGCTTCGCGCAGACCACCACGGTGATGAGCGCGGACACCGCGAGAAAAATCGCCATCGCGATTTCGCGCAGCGTCTTGCGATTCAGCGAGTTGAAGAATCCCGGACCGGAGTCGTAGCCGACCGCGTAGATGAAGACCGCGAACATCACGGACTTCACGCCGTTGTCGATCGTCACGCCGGCCTGACTGATCACCACCGCCGCGAGCAGAGAACCGCCCACGCCACCCAGCTGGAATTTGCCGAAGTTGATCTGACCGATGAAGTAGCCGACCGCGAGCGACAGAAACAGCGCGATCTCCGGTGACTTTTGAAAGATGCTGTGTATCCAGTCCATATATCCTCGCTGGGTAGTTTGCGATACTGAGTACTGGTTGTTGCGCCCGCGTGCGCGACGGGTCGCGTCCACACGCGTTGCTCGCTGCGCGCCACGCCGCGCAGCAATCCTGGCCGGCTAGCCGAACTTCGCGGCGAGACCCACCACCACGGGTCCCATCAACGGCAACAGAATGTTCGAGAGTGCATACGTGATCGTGTAGCCGATCACGGGTGTCGAATTGCCGGTTACGCCGACCAGCGCGCTGATCGCCGGCGTGCTGCACTGCTGTCCGGCGATCGCGCCGAGCAGCATCGGCGCGTCGAGCCTGAGAAACACGCGGCCGATCCACAGCGACAGCAAACCGGGCACGAGCACCATCAGAATGCCCACCGCCGGCAACGCGAGGCCGTATTCGCGCACCAGCTTGATGGCGTCCGGTCCCGCCGACAAACCGACTGCGGCAATGAACGTGGCCAGACCGAAATCCTTGAGAATCTGCGCGGCGGCCGAAGGCAGCGAGCCGATCAACGGATAGCGCGAGCGGATCCAGCCGAACAGCAATCCCGACAACAGACAGCCGCCGCCGGTGCCGAGTGCGAGCGAAATACCACCGATGTTTCCGCTCAAACGCCCGATCGCCATGCCGACCAGCACGCCCAGCGCGAGATAGATGAAATCGGTTTTCTGGGTCGCCACCAGCACGTAGCCGAGGCGCCGCGCGCCGCGCTCGACATCGGCCTTGGCGCCCACCAGAGTCAGCACGTCGCCGCGATTCAACTCGGTGCCGGGCAGCGCGGGAATCGTGCTTTCGAGCCGCGTGACGGCGGCGATATAGACGCCGCGGCCGTCCTCCGGCTTGGCCCGCTCGCGCAACTGGGCGACCGTCAGGCCGTGCGCATCGCTGCGGGTCAGCACCACGTCGAGCTTCTCGGCGACGATCTGGCCGAAGTGCTCGCCCGGCACTTCTTCTCCCAGATTCGCGGCGGCTGCCACGATCGCTTCGCGCCGTCCGCCTACCAGGATGAGGTCGCCGGACTCCAGCATGGTCTCCGGTTCGACCGTCAACGTCGCGCCGTCGCGTTCGAGTTGTTCGACCGTCAGGTTGAAGCCGTGGCGCTGCTCGACGCTCAGCACCGTCGAGCCGGCTGCGGCGCCGACGCGAAACGCGCGGCCCACCAGCGCGGGCGCCGCCGCGCGTTGACCGTCGCCGAGCGCGCCGTCGCCGCCGAGTTTGCGCCACACGCGCTCGGCCTCCTCCCGCAGATCGACGCGCAGCAGCAGCGGCGCGAACTGGCTGGTGAACAGCACGATGGTGATCAAGCCGAACAGATAGCTGACGCTGTAAGCCGTGACGATGTTCGCCTGCAGCCGCAGCGTTTCGGCGGCGTCGAAGCCCAGCTTCGAAATCGCTTCCGACGCCGTGCCGATCACCGCCGACTCGGTCGCCGCGCCCGCCAGCAATCCGGCGGCCGTACCGGCGTCGAGCCGCATCGCCACCACGGCGATCATCACCAGGGTCAGCACGGCCACGATCTCGACCACCGAGAGCAGTCCATAGCGCCAGCCGCGGCCGATGTTCGCGAAGAACTGCGGGCCGCCGGTGAAACCCAGCGCGAAGATGAAAAGCGCAAACGCGATGTCCTTCAGATCGGGCGCCAGACGCGCCCCCGTTTGCCCCAACAGCAACGCAACGATCAACGTGCCGCAGACGCCGCCAAGCTGAATTGGCCCCACGCGGAACGAACCAACGAAATATCCAATTGCCAGACTTGCGAACAGCGCGATCTCCGGTTGAGATCTCAGCAATTCACTGATCATGTCGACTCGCGGATTGACGGTTTATTAGCAGTTAACTGAAAAAATCAGTTCGCCTTTCAATTAATTCGAAGTGACGCGCAGCAGCACAGAATTACCCAGCACGCATGACTGGGCGCCAAAAGACTTGTTTATGGCAATGGGATGACGCAATCAGCGTTAAGAAAGAAACAGGACGTGACGCGCGAAGGCGCGGCGGCACATATGGCACGCTTTTCGGCTAGCTCGACTGTCACGCTTTCCTCGCGAAGTTGTCAGACGCCTTGAAAAAGACACGCACTGCGATTGGCCAATTCTCTTCGGGCACGAAAAAATGATCGTGCGTTTTTGAACTTCTTTTTTAATAAATATTGTAGTTCGGCAGCGCTGTCAATATTATTTTCAGTTGCGACTGGTTTAACTTCGCGAAAAGATGATCTTTAGTCGAGGCCGATTTACCGGCCTGTCCATGTTGCGCGGCGAGTCCGTCCGTCGATGATTTCGCGGCTCGCTCCGGCACGAACCTTCGGGAGTTCCGCATGCGCATGATCCTGTTCAGCAGCCGCCAGTACGACAGCGACACGTTCACCGAAGCCAACGGCAAACATGGCTACGAACTGCACTTCCAGGAGTCGCATCTGGACAGCGAGACGGCGATCCTCGCGCGCGGCTACGAAGTGGTGTGCCCCTTCGTCAACGACAACGTGGACGCCGCGGTGCTGGAACGTCTCCACGAAGGCGGCACGCGCATGATCGCGCTGCGCTCGGCGGGCTTCAACCACGTCGATCTCGCCACCGCCGAGCGTCTCGGCATGACGGTGGCGCGCGTGCCGGCCTATTCGCCGCACGCCGTCGCCGAACACGCGGTCGGCTTGATCCTGGCCTTGAACCGGCGTTTGCCGCGCGCGGTGGCGCGCACACGCGAAGGCGATTTTTCGCTGCACGGGCTGCTTGGTTTCGATCTGCACGGCAAGACTGTCGGTGTCATCGGCACCGGCATGATCGGGCGCGTGTTCGGGCGCATCATGGCGGGCTTCGGGATGCAAGTGCTCGCTTACGATCCCGGCAAACCCGCCGACGACCTGCTCGCGCTCGGCGCGCGTTATGTGCCGCTCGACACCTTGCTGGCCGAAGCCGACGTCGTGAGTCTGCACTGTCCGCTGGTGCCGGACACGTATCACCTGATCGACGGTTCCGCGCTCGCCAAGATGAAGCGCGGCTCGATGCTCATCAACACGGGGCGCGGCGGCCTGGTCGAAAGCAATGCGTTGATCGGCGCGTTGAAAGACGGCCAGCTCGGCCATCTCGGTCTCGATGTGTACGAAGAAGAAGGCGGCCTGTTTTTCGAGGACCACTCGAATCTGCCGCTACAGGACGACGTGCTGGCGCGCCTGCTGATGTTCCCGAACGTGATCGTGACGGCCCACCAGGCGTTCTTCACCCGCGAGGCGATGAACGAGATCGCGCAGACCACGCTCGATAACGTCGCGGCGTGGGTGGCCGGCACGCCGCGCAACGAGGTGCAGGTGAGCGCCTAGATCAGGCGGCGGGGCTCGCGCCGTTGCCGGCGTTGCCGGTGGCGTTGGTGCCGCTAGCTTCGCCCGGTAAGGTGGTCGGGCGGATCACGGTGCGGGCGTCGTCGGCCGCGCCGCACAACTCGCGCAGCAGCGCAGCCTCGCGCTCGTGCACTTCCACGGGAAACCAGCGCGCGCCGGCGTCCGCCAGATAGCGCGCGCGATGCTGGCCGTTGCGAAACGCCACCACGCCTTCGCGCTCCAGCCCGACCCATCCGAGCAGACCCGGCGCGCGTCGCGTCGAGATAGTCACGTAGGGCATCTGCGGAATGCGCGGGTTGTCCGGATCGAGAAATTCGCGAATGCCGCGCACCTTGCCCGAATGCCATTCGGCCACCGGCTTGAGCACGTAATCGGTGTTGTCGCGGTCCGCGCAGACGAGCAGTTTGCGCACATCCACCAGCACGACCTGATGGCGCGTGCCGTCGGTCACGAAAACACGTTTCAGACGCACATGGTCGAACCACGGATGCTCGTGCAGCGGCACGTTCCAGATGGTTTCGGCACAAGCGGGCGCAGCGGCGGGCGATGTATTGGACAAGGGCAGAGGCAGGCTCAATGAGCTGGCGTAATACCGCCAACGCGTTAAAAGAGCCGTAACGCTACGAGCCGATTGTGAAAGATGCATGACAGACAACTCGAATAATCAACCGGCATGAATGGCCGGACACAGACCCTTGGGCAAACGACGATCGTACCCACGCAAAATTTCAACGCACAGCGGTATATCGGCTTGCGCAGGCGTTTGGCGCAGGGCGTTTCAGCGAAAAACAACAACGTATGTAACGTTTAACGCAGCCCTTTTGACTTAGGTAGAATCCCCTACTGTTTACCCCTTGCTTCGGCGCACGCGTTCTCGCCCCGAAAACGCGCGCCAGCCGCGTGACGCATCCCGTCGCGCTGATTCCCGCTCCATCGCCATGCCTTTGCCCCTGCTCGCTCTCGCCGTCGCCGCTTTCGGCATCGGCACCACCGAATTCGTCATCATGGGCCTGCTGCCCGACGTCGCGCGCGATCTGTCCGTGTCGATTCCCGCAGCCGGCATGCTGGTATCGGCCTACGCGCTGGGCGTCACGATCGGCGCGCCGATCGTCGCGATCGCCGTGGCCAACATGCCGCGCAAGAAGGCATTGATGAGCCTGATCGGCGTGTTTATTGTCGGCAATCTGCTTTGTGCGATCGCGCCGAGTTACGCGGTGTTGATGGCGGCACGCATCGTCACGGCGTTCTGTCACGGCGCGTTCTTCGGCATCGGCTCGGTGGTCGCCGCCGGCCTCGTCGCGCCGAATCGCCGCGCTCAAGCCATCGCGCTGATGTTCACGGGTCTCACGCTCGCTAATGTGCTCGGCGTGCCGCTCGGCACCGCGCTCGGTCAGGCCGTGGGTTGGCGCGCCACGTTCTGGGCGGTCACGGGCATCGGCATCGTGGCGGCAGCGGCACTCGCCGTGTGCCTGCCGGCAAAGATCGAGATGCAGAAGGCGAGCCTCGTGCGCGAATTCAGCGTGCTGAAGAACCCGCAAGTGTTGATGGTGCTCGGCATCAGCGTGCTCGCGTCGGCCAGCCTGTTCTCCACCTTCACCTACATCACGCCCATTCTCGAAGACGTGACCGGCTTCACGCCGCACGCGGTCACGCTCGTGCTGCTGCTGTTCGGTCTCGGTCTGACGGTGGGCAGCACGCTCGGCGGCAAGCTCGCGGACTGGCGGCTGATGCCGTCGCTGGTGGCGTTCCTGATGGCGATCGTCGTCATCCTGACGATTTTCGCGGGCACGATGCACGCCGAAATTCCCGCGATGATCACCATTTTCGTGTGGGGCATTCTGGCCTTCGCGATCGTGCCGCCGCTGCAGATGCTGATCGTCGACCGCGCGAGTCATGCGCCGAATCTCGCGTCCACCTTGAACCAGGGTGCGTTCAACCTCGGCAATGCCACCGGCGCCTGGCTCGGCGGCATGGCGATCGGCGCGGGTGCGCCGCTCACCACGCTGCCGTGGGTCGGCGTGGCCACGTCGCTCGGTGCATTGGTGCTCACGCTGTGGTCTGTTTCCATCGACCGTCGCGCGCAACGCATGGCGGTAGCCGGCTAGCACGCGCCGCCGGCCGTTTCCGGGCACGCCGCACCACAGAGACGACGCGCCCGGCGGCCAGGTGCCAATGACTTGCAGCCGTAGTAGCATCTCGGCCGATGAAAGTCATCTTCACTCGCGATTTCCTCGCTTTGATCCTGAGCGTCGCTGTTGTCGGACTCGGCAGCGGCGCTACGCTTCCCCTCACCGCCCTCGCACTGACGCAAGCCGGCTACGGCACTGACGTCGTCGGGCTGCTGACCGCCGCACAAGCGGGCGGCGGACTTCTCGTCGTGCCGCTGGCCGGCTGGATCGCGGCGCGCTTCGGTGGCCGGCAAGTGATCGTCGGCGCCGTGCTGATCGTGGCGTTCGCCACGGCGCTCATGCAACTCACGTCGAACCTGTGGCTGTGGGCCGTCCTGCGCGTGCTCTGCGGCGCGGCGCTGATGCTGCTCTTCACGA
This sequence comes from Paraburkholderia sp. GAS199, assembly GCF_050436585.1. Taxonomy (NCBI): domain Bacteria; kingdom Pseudomonadati; phylum Pseudomonadota; class Betaproteobacteria; order Burkholderiales; family Burkholderiaceae; genus Paraburkholderia; species Paraburkholderia sp. GAS199. The sequence continues at coordinate 406,809 of NZ_JBNDMM010000002.1, forward strand.
TCGGCGAAGCGTGGGTCAACCAGCTCGCAGACGACGCCACGCGCGGCCGCGTGATCGCCATCTACGCCACCAATTTCACGCTGTTCCAGATGAGCGGACCGGTGCTGGTCAGCCAGATCGCGGGCTATACGCATTGGCGCTTTCTGATCTGCGGCGCGCTGTTCCTGCTCGCGCTGCCGATGCTCGCCACCATCCGCAAGACGCCTCAAGCCTCGGAAGACGAGCACGCCGCGCACGGCAGCTGGCGACACGTGTTGCCGCTGATGCCGGCGCTCGTGATCGGCACGGGCTTCTTCGCGCTCTTCGACACCATCGCGCTGTCCTTGCTGCCGCTGTTCGCCATGTCGCACGGCATAGCGAGCGAAGTGGCGGTGCTGTTCGCGTCGGCGCTGCTGCTCGGCGACACCACCATGCAGTTTCCGATCGGCTGGCTTGCCGACAGGCTCGGCCGCGAACGCGTGCATATCGGCTGCGGGTTCGTGGTGGTCGCCTTGCTGCCGCTGCTGCCCTGGGCGATCAATTCCTGGTGGCTGTGCTGGCCCTTGCTGTTCGTGCTCGGCGCGGCGGCCGGCGCGATCTATACGCTCTCGCTGGTGGCGTGCGGAGAAAGGTTTCGCGGCGTCGCGCTGGTGTCGGCGAGTTCGGTGGTGGGCGCCGCGTGGAGCGTCGCCAGCTTCGGCGGTCCGCTGGTGGCGGGCGCCCTGATGAAAGGTGTCGGGGACGACGCCATGGTGGGTGTTCTGCTGCTGGCGGCAATCGGATTTCTCGCCGCGGTCTGGTGGGAAAGACGGCAGGCCATCCCCCAATACAAAAGCGGGGAGTCGCCCTGACCTCCCCGCTTTCGTCGCTGTTTGCCGCTGGCTCGCGCCGGGCTTTAACGCGTCACTTCAACGCAGGCAAAATCTCGCCGACGCACTTGCCGAAGCCGACGCGATAACCATCGCCCTGGCACCAGCCGGCCAGCGTCAGTTCGTCGCCGTCTTCGATGAAGGCGCGCGTGCCGCCTTCCTTAAGCTCGACCGGATTCTTGCCGTTCCACGTGGTTTCCAGCAGGCTGCCGCACGAGTCCGGCGTCGGGCCGCTGATCGTGCCCGAGCCCATCAGATCACCCACGCGCGTATTGCAACCGGATACCGTGTGGTGCGCCAGTTGCTGCGCCATCGTCCAGTACATGTGTTTGAAGCTGGTCCGCGAAATCGTGGTGGCCTGCTTCGCGGTTTGCGGACGCAGCGTGACTTCCAGCGAGATATCGAAAGCATGCCGGCCGTCGTGACGCAGGTACGCGAGCGGCTGCGGTTCCTGCACCGGCTGCGCGACACGGAACGGTTCGAGCGCGTCGAGCGTGACGATCCACGGCGAAATGGTGGTGGCGAACGTTTTGGCGTTGAACGGCCCGAGCGGCACGTATTCCCACTGCTGGATATCGCGCGCGCTCCAGTCGTTGAGCAGCAACATGCCGAAGATGTGCGCTTCGGCGTCGGCGCAGGCAACCGGTTCGCCCAGCGCGTTGCCCTGTCCAATCACGAAACCGGTTTCCAGTTCGATGTCGAGCTTGCGGCAGGCGCCGAACACCGGACGCTCCTGATCCGGCAGTTTCAGTTGACCGTTCGGGCGACGCACCGGCGTGCCGCTCACCACCACCGACGAAGCCCGTCCGTTGTAGCCGATCGGCATCTCGGACCAGTTCGGCAGCAACGCATTCTTCGGATCGCGGAACATCGAACCGACGTTCGTCGCGTGTTCTTTCGACGAATAGAAATCGGTGTAGCCGGGAATCTGCACGGGCAAATGCAGTTGCGCGTCGGCCTGGCGCACCAGCGCCTTCGCGCGCAGCGCGGTGTCGTCGCGCAAGGTGGCGGTGTCGCGTGCGAGCAGCGTGCTCAACTGGATGCGCACGCTGCGCCACGTGTCGCGGCCGAGCGCGATGAAATCGTTGAGCGTGTCGTTCGCAAAGACGTTGGCTTTCGACGGCACGTTCAGCAAACCGGCAGCCTGCAGCGCCGCAAGATCGACGATCTCGTCGCCAATCGCGACGCCGGCACGACGCGCAGCATTCGTCATGTCGCTGAAAATGCCGAACGGCAGATTCTGGATCGAAAAATCGCTGCTCGAATCGTTGGCCGATTCGACCCAGCTTTTGCGCGACGCGTCGAGCGTCGCCTGAAGATCGCTCAATGCGCTCATCGTTGCTCCGGATTGAAGTGTTTCTTGAGACCTTGCCAGCACTCGTAGTAATGCGCCTGCAATTGCGCGGTTTCGAGCGCAAAGCGCGTGGGCTTGATCAACGTGCGCGTTTCGAACATGAAGGCCATCGTGTCGCCCACTTTCTTCGGCGTGGACGTATCGCTATGCGAGGCTTTTTCGAAGGTGTCGGCGTCGGGCCCGTGACCGGTCATGCAGTTGTGCAAACTGGCTCCGCCCGGCACGAAGCCCTCGGCCTTCGCGTCGTACACGCCATGCACGAGGCCCATGAATTCGCTCGCCACGTTGCGGTGAAACCAGGGCGGACGGAACGTGTCTTCGGCCGCGAGCCAGCGCGGCGGGAAAATCACGAAGTCGATCGTATCGACGCCCGGCGTGTCGCTTTGCGATTGCAGCACGAGAAAGATCGACGGGTCCGGATGGTCGAAGCTGATCGAACCGATCGTGTTGAAGCGGCGCAGATCGTATTTGTACGGCGCGTAGTTGCCGTGCCACGCCACCACGTCGAGCGGCGAATGGCCGATGTCCGCGCGCCACAGATTACCGTTCATCTTGGCCACGAGTTCGAAATCGCCCTCGCGGTCTTCGTATGCGGCGTGCGGCGTGAGAAAGTCGCGCGGATTCGCGAGGCCGTTCGAGCCGATCGGCCCGAGGTCCGGCAGCCGCAGCAAGGCGCCGAAGTTTTCGCAGATGTACCCGCGCGCTGCACCGTCGGTCAGGCTTACCGTGAAGCGCACGCCGCGCGGAATCACCGCGATCTCGAACGGCGCGACATCGAGCACGCCCATTTCGGTGGCGATGTGCAGGCGGCCTTCCTGCGGCACGATCAGCAGTTCGCCGTCGGCGCTGTAGAAGAAGCGGTCCTGCATCGAACGGTTCGCCGCATAGACGTGGATCGCACAGCCGGTCATGGATTCCGCCGCGCCGTTGCCGGCCATCGTCACCCAGCCTTCGATGAAGTCGGTCGGTGCCGTGGGAATCGGCAAGGCGTCCCAGCGCAACTGGTTGGGCGGCGTGGGCGGCACGTCGGCAAAATTGGCGACGAGCTTGTCGAACGGCAACTGTGTGAACGGCAGATGCACGGCCGCCGGACGAATCCGGTACAACCAGGAGCGGCGATTGTGGCCGCGCGGCGCCGTGAACGCGGTGCCCGACAATTGTTCGGCATACAAACCATAGGCCGCGCGCTGCGGCGAGTTGCGGCCTTCGGGCAACGCGCCCGGCAGCGCTTCGGTGGCGAACTCGTTGCCGAAGCCGGACTGATAGCCCGGCTCGATTTCGAGCCGCGAGCTGGACGCGTTCGGCGTGCGTGTCTGCGTATCCATGTCAAATTCTCCGTTCTTACTCGATTCGTTCATCTCACGCGGTCTGTGCGCCGCTCGGGCGAGCCCGTTGCCGCGTGACGCCCGCCAGCGCGATCACCAGCAGCGCGGAGCACAGCACCGGCACGGCGGCCGCATGAAACAGCGACGCGTTCGACCAGTTCAGCGCGATCAGTTGTCCACCGACCAGCGGTCCGATCACCGAGCCGATCCGGCCGATGCCAAGGCTCCAGCCGATGCCGGTCGAGCGCAAGCTGGTGGGATAAAAGTGGCCGGCCAGCGCGTTGACCGCCGGTTGGCCGCCGACCACGCAGAAACCGCCGGCAAACACCACCAGCAGCAGCCACGGCAGCGCGTGCGCCACGGTGCCGATCGTGCCGACGGCCAGCGCCGCACCCGCGAAGCAGACGAACAGCACGCGCACGAAACCGAAGCGCTCGATGAACCAGCCGAGCAGCAAGGTGCCGACCACGCCGCCGGTCTGCAAAACCGTGCCGACGATCACCGCTGTGCTGGGCGAATAACCGGCGTCGCGCATCACGGTGGGCAGCCAGTTCGACAGGAAGTACAGATCGATCAGGTTCATGAAACTGATGGCCCACAAGATCAGCGTAACCGGGCCGCGGCCCGCGCGGAACAGTTCCGCGACCGGCGCGCCGCCGCTGCCCTTCTCGCGCACCACGATGCGCGTGTGCACGTCGATCGGCAGCGCCGGGTTGAATTTCACGAGCCAGCGCAATGCGCGATCGCTGCGTCCTTTGAGGACGAGAAACTGCAGCGACTCCGGCAGCGCCGCGATCATCGCGACGGTGAGCAGCAGCGGCACCGCGCCGCCGACCCAGAACACCGAGCGCCAGCCGTAGGCCGGAATCAGCGCCGCGCTGATGAAACCGCCGAGCGCCGCGCCCAGCGTGAAGCCGCACGACACCAGCATCATGCGCTTCACACGATGCGCCGGCGTGGCGAATTCGCCGACCAGCGCCATGGCGTTCGGCATGATGCAGCCGAGGCCGAGTCCGGTGATGAAGCGCAAGGCGATCAGCGCGGGAATCGTGGTGACGAAGGGCGTGGCCAGCATCGAGACAGCGAAGAACAAGGTTGCGCCGATCAGCACCGGACGCCGCCCGATGCGGTCCGCCAGCACCGACAAACCCAGCGCGCCCAGCAGCATGCCGAACAGACTCGCGCTGAACACTGGCCCGAGCGCGGCTTTGGACACATGCCATTCGCCGATCACGCTCGGCGCGACATAGCCCATCGCCTGTGCGTCGAAGCCGTCGATGACGAGGCAGAGCCCGCACAGCGCGAGCAGCATCCATTGAAATGCCGGGTGATGCGTCTCGGCGAGCACGCGCTCTACTTCGATCACATTGGCGGCGGCCTCGGCCGGTTTGGCGCTCATCGGTCGTCTCCTCGTTCTGAACGGGTTGGTTTCGTGTCTGACAGCGGCGCTGCGGCGCAGGCCAACGCGTGGTCTGCGAAAGACACGGCGTCACCCTGCGCTCACGCGCTCAGATTTACGTATGGTAAAACGAATTACGCATAGTGAAATTAACGTAAACCCTGAAAGTTCGAGGTCAAAGCGTCAAAAGCGCGACGCAAGCCCGGCGCGACAAGCGTTTGGTGGATAACGTTATGAGCATTTTGTTCATGTGCGCGCGGTGCAGACTGCTACCATCACTGGATGCGGCGAGCGTGTCGCGACCTGCCGGCGCTGAGCGCGCCCACTGCCATCTATTCGCCTAAATGATTCCGCCGACCATCCCGAACCTGATTGCCCGCGCCGCCTCTCACCCGTTTCTCGGCGAACATCTGGCGATGGGAACCGGCGTGCATGCGGAAACCGCGCAGGCGCGTTTCGAGGACATCGAACTCACGAGCGCCTACGAGCCGATCTTCGACATCAGCGTGCATGCACTGGCGCAGTCGTTGTCCTCGGGTGCCGAGGGCGTGGACCGTTTCGGCGACGAACTCGGTTTTCAGGCGGTCACGCAGCGGCTCGACGGCGCGCCGTTCGAGATCTTCGATCCCTTCGACCGTATCGCCGACGACCAGGAACTGGTCGCGCTCGACCGCATGTCGCGCGCGCTGCACGCCATCAATTTCTTCGGCGCACAAAGGCACGGCCTGCTGTTTCTGCGCGTGCACGAGCGTCTGTTGAAGAGCGTGAAGTACGACCACGGCCGGCACTTCTCGACCGTGCTGGTCTCGTTCGGGCTGAATCCGGCGCGCGTGGTGATCGAATTGCCGGCCGCGGCGGTCGCGCACAAAACCTTTCTCGGCTATCTGACCAAGAGTTATCAGCGCTACGGCTTCAAAGTGGCGGGCAATCTGTCGAACGCGGGACAGATTCTGTCGGTGTCGGATACCGCGCGGCTCGACTTCATCAAGATGGATGCGGCTGTCGCGTTGCGCGAATCGATGGTGAAGGCGCTCGTGGGTTACGCGAGCCGCCTGCATATCCCGCTGATTTTCAATCGCGTGATGGACGAGGCGCAGTTCCTCGCGCTTCAGCAATACGACGTGCGCTTCGTGCAAGGTCCTTTATTTACGGCGCATTATCACGACCGCGCGGTTTGATGCGGCTTGCTGCATGATGGCGAATCCGGCACGCGTCAGGCCGTGTCGCCGAGTCTGCGCGCCAGCGCTTTCAGGCGTGGCGCAACACTTTCCCTAAACACCTCTTCGCCCATCGACGATGCCGGCCCGCTGCAACTGAGCACCAGCCAGCGCCCGTCGCGCGGCTCGCGAAACGGCACGGCAACCGCGTTCACGTCATCGTGCCAGGCACGGAACGAAAAGCAGCAGCCCTCGTTCGCGAAGGCGTCGATCTCCGCTTCGGCGTCGGCTAGCAAAGCGGCGCCGTCCTTGCCCGCCGCTTTCTTCAACTCCGCGAGCAAGGCCGCGCGCACGTCGGGCGGCTGAACGGCGAGATACGCGCGTCCCATGGAACTCGTCAGCATGGAGAGCTTCGAACCGGACGCGAGGCCGAGCGTCAGCGCGGTTTCGCTGCGTATCGTGTCCAGATAAATCATGTCAAGGCCGTCTCGACAACCAAGCGAAACCGCCGCCCCCACTTCCCGCGCAAACGTCCGCATGTGCGGACGCGCCAGTTCGAGCGTGTCGGTGCCGGAAAGCAGCGCGAAACCGAGCGACAGCACGCCGGCATCGAGCGCATATTTACCGTGCGCCTCGTCGAGACGCAGGTAGCCGAGCACGGTGAGCGTGTAGGCGAGCCGGTTCACCGTTGCCTTCGGCAAACCCGTGCGCTCCACGAAATCGCGATTGCCGAGCATGGTCTCGCCCGGCTTGAACGCGCGCAGCAGGTCCAGCCCGCGTGCGAGCGCGACGACGAATTTGCGCTCGTCGAGCGGTTCGGGAAGGATGGATGCAGGCGCCATGTGGTGATACACTCGATCGTGATTTGCAAAACATTGTTTCGCATAGCGGAACTTCGGTCAAGCTGAATTCATCGGGTCGAGTCATCGGCCGGCGCACCGAAGTCCGTCAGTCAAAAGCTCAAGTCGAAGGAATCAGGAGATACGTCATGGCCGAGGCCGCGCAGTTTCACTGGGAAGACCCGTTGCTGCTGGATCAGCAACTCACCGAAGACGAACGCATGGTGCGCGACGCCGCCGCGGCTTACGCGCAGGACAAACTTCAGCCGCGCGTGCTGGAGGCGTTTCGCCACGAGAAGACCGATATCGAAATCTTCCGTGAGATGGGCGAACTCGGCCTGCTCGGCCCGACGATTCCCGAGCAGTACGGCGGCCCTGGTCTGAACTACGTGGCCTACGGCTTGATCGCGCGTGAGGTGGAGCGCGTGGATTCCGGCTATCGGTCGATGATGTCGGTGCAGTCATCGCTGGTCATGGTGCCCATTTACGAATTCGGCTCGGAAGCGCAAAAGCAGAAGTACCTGCCGAAGCTCGCCACCGGCGAGTGGATCGGCTGCTTCGGGCTGACCGAACCGAATCACGGCTCCGATCCGGGCAGCATGGTCACGCGAGCGAAGAAAGTCGACGGCGGCTACTCGCTGTCGGGCTCGAAAATGTGGATCACGAATTCGCCGATCGCGGACGTGTTCGTCGTCTGGGCCAAGCTCGAAGAAAACGGCAAGGACTCGATCCGCGGCTTCATTCTGGAGAAGGGCTGGAAGGGTCTGTCGGCGCCCACTATTCATAGCAAGGTCGGCCTGCGCGCGTCGATCACCGGCGAAATCGTGCTGGACGAAGTCTTCGTGCCGGAAGTAAACCGTTTCCCGGAAGTCAGCGGCCTGCGCGGTCCGTTCACCTGCCTGAATTCGGCGCGCTACGGCATTGCGTGGGGTGCGCTCGGCGCGGCGGAAGCCTGCTGGCACACCGCGCGTCAATACGTGCTGGACCGCAAGCAGTTCGGCCGGCCGCTCGCCGCGAACCAGCTGATCCAGAAAAAACTGGCCGACATGCAGACGGAAATCACGCTCGGCCTGCAAGGCGTGCTGCGCCTCGGCCGCATGAAAGACGAAGGCACGGCGGCGGTCGAAATCACCTCGATCATGAAGCGCAACTCCTGCGGCAAGGCGCTGGACATTGCGCGACTCGCGCGCGACATGCTCGGCGGCAACGGCATCTCGGACGAGTTCGGGATTGCGCGCCACCTGGTCAATCTCGAAGTGGTGAACACGTACGAAGGCACGCACGATATCCACGCGCTGATTCTCGGACGTGCGCAGACGGGCATTCAGGCGTTCTTCTGATGCGCTCGACGTGACGCGACGCGCCGGCCGGTTTCGACCTGCCGGCCGCCAGATGCAAGAAAGGCCGGTTCGATTCGAACCGGCCTTTCCTTTTTGACGAGGTTTCTTCTGCCGACGCTTACTTGTTCGGCTGCGGCGTCATGCGCAGATACGGACGCAGGGCCTTGTAACCCTTCGGGAATTTCTGCTTGATGACTTCCTCGTCTTTCAACGACGGCACGATCACCACGTCATCGCCCTGCTTCCAGTTACCCGGCGTCGCGACCGAGTGGCTGTCCGTGAGTTGCAGCGAGTCGATCACACGCAGCACTTCGTCGAAGCTGCGGCCGGTGCTGGCCGGATACGTGATGATCAGGCGCACCTTCTTTTTCGGGTCGATCACGAAGAGCGAACGGACGGTAAGCGTCTCGTTGGCGTTCGGATGGATCATGTCGTAAAGCTCGGCCACCTTGCGGTCGCCGTCCGCGAGAATCGGGAAGCCGACATTGGCCGCCTGAGTCTCGTTGATGTCCTTGATCCATTCCTTGTGCGACTCGGCGCTGTCGACCGACAAGGCGATCGTCTTCACGTTGCGCTTGTCGAACTGGTCCGCCAGTTTGGCCGTCAGACCGAGCTCGGTCGTGCAGACCGGTGTGAAGTCCGCAGGGTGCGAAAACAGCACACCCCAGCTATCGCCCAACCATTCGTGGAACTTGATGCGACCAACGCTCGATTCCTGCTCGAAATCCGGTGCGATGTCGCCAAGACGTAGACTCATAGTGCTGCTCCTAGATTGTATTCGGACATTCCGCGCGCAAGGCTCTCGCCCGAACGCGCCTCGCTAACTGCCTCGCAAACTCACAGCATAAGGGCGCGACGTTACATAACGAACAAACATCGCGTCACTACTTAATGTGTTTTTGTAATTTTCACCGATTTAGTGGAAACTTTGCGGGACAGATCAACTCCATCTTAGGCAAACTTTGCTGCACTGGGTAGCGGGTGGCATGGTTTTCATCACTCCGCCGCAACCGGGAACGGATCGTGCGTAACTCCGAAGCAACCGGGCACTGCGCTCGCCAGCGGCCGTTTCTTTGGTTACGATTCACGCGTGGCGTGAGACGAAGGGGAGCTGTCAATGTCGGAAGTCAACAAGGAGAGATTGATGTCGGATATCAAAACCGTCCTCGCGGACGCGGAAGATCTGCTGAAACAAGCCGCGAGCGCCACGGGCGAGCGCGCGTCGGAACTGCGTGAAACGGCGCTCACGCGTCTGAAACAGGCGAAGGAAAAAGCGGCTGACGTGCAAGTCGTCGTGGTCGAGAAAGGCAAGAAGGCGGCTCGCGCTACCGACGACTACGTGCATGAGCATCCGTGGGCATCCATCGGCATCGCTGCGGGCGCCGGCGTCTTGCTGGGTCTGCTGATCAACCGCAAGTAAGACACTGACGGCGTTGCCGGGTGCTTTGCATCCGGCGCTTCAGTCATTCGAGTTGACCGGCGCTTGCCTGGCCGGTCACTTCTCTTGGCGTGCTCGTTTTTACGCGCCGCCTAGGCCTTCACGCGCAACGCCAAAGCCATGACGATCGACTCACAATCGCAGCGCGGAGAACATAGCCCGTTGCGTCGCATCTTCGGTTCCGTGTTTGCCATTTTGCAAACGCGGCTTGAACTGATCGGCATCGAACTCGCCGAGGAAAAGGATCGCCTGCTCGGCGTACTGTTCCTTGGTCTTGCCGCCATGATGCTCGCCACGATGGCCTTGATCGCCTTGACGGCACTGATTGCCATCGCTTTCTGGGACACCTACCGCTGGCAGGCGCTCGCCAGCATCACCGCGGTCTACGCCATTGCCGGCATTGCCTGCGCGCTGAAAGCGCGCAATGGGCTGCGCCACGCGCCGATGGTCTTCGAAGCCACCATCGCCGAGTTCGAGAAAGACCGCGACGTGTTCCGCAAGCCGTGACGCAACGCCGTGTGGCGAGCGTGAACACGCCGCCACGCGTCCGCGTTCACCGATGTTCACGTTTTTGCCGGGCCGTTTCATCGCCTCAGTTTCATCGCCCCACTCACACTGCCGCCGATACGCCATGAGCCAACTCCACTCCGACACCGCCTTTCGCAACAAGCGCCATCAGGCTAAAGATTTGAGCGCGCCGCATCTGCGAGCGCTGCGCAAGGAACTGCTGCTGGTGCGCGCGGACGTCGAGCGCATGGAGCTCGCTCAGGCCACCGTCGAACTGCGCCAGGCCGTGACGCATTTCAGCTGGCTCAAATTCATCCTGCCGGGCTTCGGCGGAATGCGCGTAGGCAGCGGCGCAAAGTCGAGCATCGTCAATGCGGGAAGCATTGGCGCGTTGCTCAAACAATATCCGCTCATCAGCTCGATCGCCTCGATCGTGCTGGCCAAGCCGTTGCGCGCAACCGTCGCGGCTGGTGCAAAACCTGCGCTCAAATGGGGCAGCCTCGCCCTTGCCGGCTGGGAAGCGTATCGGATCTGGAAGCAGATGAAGAACGACTCCTCCAGGTCCGCGCAGAGCACGGCGGACAACCCGACCAGCGGTTACTGACTGGTTGTGGAACAGGCGGTGCAGTTGCCGCTGCCTGCTTGCGAGCGTTTCCCGCTTGCCGTTTGCCATTCACGCAAGGCCGATCGCCTAGCCCGTGTTCCAGCACTCGCGCGTGGTGAGCGTGACGCTTCCTCCATTTTCACTTCTATTGCCCCGCAGACCGGTTGCGTCGAGCGTAAAGACGCCACACGCGTCGTCATGCATGGGACTCGTGTCCGTCGGCATGGCTTCGATTGCGTAGCCACCGTTGCTGTCGTCCGGTGGCAGTATGCGTAGCCGATAAATCGGTGCGCCCAGTTGCGGCGCCTGATCCAGACCCGGCGGCAACGTCGCGACGCCGTCGCCCGGCGCCGATTCGACGAACTGCGCGGCCCGATACATCGCAGCCGACGCATCGATCCGATAGGTTCTCGCGACGTGATTGCGATACGACGGCACGGCGAAAGCGACCAGCGTCGCCGCTATGGCCAATGCAATCATGAGTTCGAGCAGCGTGAACGCGGATTGACGGAAATGCGTCATCGTCGCTCCTTCAAAATGGACGCGTGACGACACGCCGCCAGTGATGCTCGGCGCGCTCGTCAGCGAGTACGAGTTCCATCTGCAGCCAGACCTGCGACTCCTTGGTCTTCCCGAAGCCGCGCGCGGTCAACAGGTAGGCTCGTGCGTCGCGACGCGAACTCAGGCGCCATGGCTCGACCATGCACTGTGGCGGACGCAGCGAACCCGGCCATTGCGCAACCGGCGACAGCGCGCCGGCTTCAAACGCTGCAGCATTCTTCCATTGCGTGGGCTCGCCACTCGCAAGCGGCATTTCCGCTGCCGGCTGAGCGAGCGCGGCCGTAACGACACTGCGCGCACACAGCATCAGCGCCGAATCCGCGGCATGAAATGCCTGCGAGTAATCGCGAACATTGCCGGCCGCGCGCGAACTCGCCAGTGAGGCTTCGAACCACGCGGCGGAAGTGCTCAGCATCATGGCTGAAATTAGCAGGACGATCGGCAGGACCGAGCCGCCAATGCTTGCGCGCCTCCGATAGCCGACGCGCCGTTCTGCTGCTGTGCCCGATGGCGCACGAGGCGACGTGCAGGGCATGTTCGCTTGACCGTCTCCGATTGCAGTCACAACGCATCCTCCGCGACGTTTCGGATTGCCACGCGTCGCCAGAACGCCTGCCGCGCGCGCATGTCGGTGGCGAGATTATTCACGCCGTCACAATCGACGTAATGCCCTTTCCGCTGCTGCGGCGCGCCGCGAACGAGTACGCAAAGATCGACGGCGGCGACGTTTTTCCATTGGTCGATCGTGATCGCCGAAGCGTCGACCGCGTTCGCCGCGCCTCCCAGCCAATATCGAAGCCGCACGCGCTCGACGCCTTCGACCAGCGGTTGAGCAGAGCCGGGCTTGCCGCTGCCCTCGCAGTACAACTCCGGCTCGCCCGTCGACGTGCTGACTCTCGCAAAGTAACGGTTCACGAGCAGCACGCCTTGCGCACCGAGCGCAACATTGCTGTTTGCAACTGCCTGCCCAAGACAATCGGTCACCTGTCCCGTCGACGATGGCCACGTCGAGACGATGTCGCCCACGTACCGAACCGCGACGCCGTCCGAGTGACCCGGCAACGATTCGCACGTCGGACTGTCGTCGGCACCGGTCGGGCGTCCGCCTGAACATCCGAACAGTGCGGCGGGAGCGTCGAATGCAGCGATGTCTGCCGGTACGAAGCCTGCCATCTGGATTTGCTGGCCGATCAGCGCCAACGCGCTGAGGCCCGCTTCGCGGATACGCGTGGCGTCGCTTGCGGATTCGAATGCGTTGCGTTGCGACCGGTAGAGAGACACAGCTCCGGCCGTCACCACCAGGCCGAGCGCGATGGCGATCACGAACTCGACCAGCGTATGCGCGGCCTCACGTTTCGGGAGGCGCATCATTGCGCGAAGGCCAGCACGACGCACGACGATCCCGACGGAAGGTCCGCGCCGCCGCACGGTTCCGGTTTGTCGATGAGGTCTTCCGTGCGCGGCATATCGCGCAACGCAGTCCACGTTACGCGAGCCGCTGAAACCCCGCCTTCGGACACGACCGATACATCGCCGTGCGGCAACAGCGTCGCCGCACGAGCGCTCCATTGCCTGATTTCAGACTGCCCGCTCGGCGATGAACGCATGACTTCCGCGACGGAATCCGCGATCCACGATGCCTGCTCGCGGTTCGCCATCGCCTTAGCCTCGCGAGCCGTCCACAGTTGACCGGCCATCAGACCGAGTGCCGTGACGGCCATCAGCACCACGGCAAGCATGACCTCGATCAGCGAACTGCCGCTGTGGCACGCAACGAAGCGGCGCGGCATTTCGTTCGACAACCTGATGATTACGTGACTCATGACGTACCTCCGCACGCGCCTTCCACGATTCGCGCCCGTCCACCGGCGGCAATTTTTATGCAGCGCCGCCATCTGTCGCCCTGAGTCGCTTTGGACGACACGCGCGGCGCGATATCGAAACTGCGGAAGCTGCCGATCAACTGTCCGGCAGGCGGCGTGAAGGTCAGGTTCGTCTGCGTACCCACGATGCTCACCGCGGACAACAACGGCTGCGCGCGCAATAGCGAGAGCGCGCTGCCGTTGTCGGCAAAGACGGCCCAGCCGCATGACCAGTCGGTGACGCCGTCGCCGCACGACTGACCGGCGGCAAGACAACGCCGGGCCGCGTCGATCCGGCAAACGGTAATGCGCGAGCCACGGCGCAACGCTTCGCTGCGCGCATAAGCGAGCGTCGACGCAAGCGCCTTCGCCCTCGCGTCGACCTGGTCGCGCACGTGCCACGCGACGAACGACGGCGTCGCCATGACAGCGATCATCGCGATCAAGGCGATGACAACCAGCGTTTCAATGAGCGTGAAAGCATGGCGTGGCCGCCATCGGGCATAGGTCCAATTCATCTGCATCCCTGATCGTTCTGGAGAATGCAGCCAATCTAGCGAGTTGAACTGGGCCCGACAATCGGCCGAATGGCCAGGTGGCACTCAGACGCCATGCCGCGTAAGAATGAACACGAGGCGATCCACGACAGGAGCGGTAATGCAGATTTGCGATCGAACGCAGAGAAACCCAACCCGGCCGCGACGATGCGCGCGCGGGGAATCAGCGCTTGCGGGAAGGCTTGGGAGGAGAAGAGGCGCGGCGGAATTCTTCGATCACGTCTTCGAATTCGGAGACGTCTTCAAAGCGCCGGTAGACGGAGGCAAAACGAACATACGCAATGGTGTCGAGCGCGCGCAACTCGTTCATCACGAGTTCGCCGAGGCGTTCGCTGCGCACTTCGCGTTCGCCGCTGCCAAGCAGTTGATACTCGATGCGGGCGACAGCCGCGTCGATTTCGTCCGCTGCAACGGGGCGCTTGCGCAGCGCCAGTTGCATGCTCGCGAGAATCTTGCGGCGATCGAACTCCGTGCGGCTGCCGTCTTTCTTGACGACCGACGGCAACGCCAGCTCGACCCGCTCATACGTCGTGAAACGTTTGTCGCAGGCCGGGCAGCGGCGGCGCCGGCGAATCGTCGCGCCGTCTTCGGATACGCGCGAATCGACAACCTGCGTATCGGCGTGACGGCAGAAAGGGCAATGCATGGCGGTTTAGCCGTAGACCGGGAAACGTTGGGTCAGCTCGGCGACCTGGGCGCGTACGCGCTCGATCGTGGCCGCGTCTTCCGGATTGTCCAGCACGTCGGCAATCAGATTGCCCACCTGCTCTGCTTCCTTGACGCCAAAGCCGCGCGTGGTCATGGCCGGCGAGCCGAGACGCACGCCGCTCGTCACGAACGGCTTTTCCGGATCGTTCGGGATCGCGTTCTTGTTGACGGTGATGTGCGCGGCGCCCAGCGCTGCCTCTGCAGCCTTACCGGTGATTTTCTTGGCGCGCAGGTCGACCAGCATGACGTGGCTTTCGGTGCGGCCCGAAACGATACGCAGACCGCGCTTGACCAGCGTTTCGGCCAGCACGCGCGCGTTCTCGACCACCTGTTGCTGATACACCTTGAATTCCGGCGACAGCGCTTCCTTGAAGGCAACAGCCTTGCCGGCGATGACGTGCATCAGCGGGCCGCCCTGGATGCCCGGGAAGATTGCCGAGTTGATCTGCTTCTCGAACTCGGCCTTCATCAGGATCACGCCGCCGCGCGGGCCGCGCAGGCTCTTGTGCGTGGTGGTGGTAACGAAATCGGCGTGCGGCACCGGATTCGGGTACACGCCCGCTGCGATCAAACCGGCGTAGTGCGCCATGTCGACCATGAAGTACGCGCCGACCGACTTGGCGATTTTCGACAGGCGTTCGAAATCGATGCGCAGCGCGAATGCCGAAGCGCCGGCCACGATGAGCTTCGGCTTATGTTCCTGCGCCAGCTTCTCGGCGGCTTCGTAGTCGATGTCTTCGGCTTCGTTCAGGCCGTAGCTCACCACGTTGAACCACTTGCCCGACATGTTGACCGGCGAGCCGTGCGTAAGGTGGCCGCCGTGCGCGAGGCTCATGCCCATGATCGTGTCGCCCGGCTTCAGCATGGCGAAGAACACGCCCTGGTTGGCCTGCGAGCCCGAGTTCGGCTGCACGTTCGCCGCTTCCGCGCCGAACAGCTGCTTCACGCGGTCGATCGCCAGTTGCTCGGCGACGTCGACGAATTCGCAACCGCCGTAGTAGCGCTTGCCCGGATAACCTTCGGCGTACTTGTTCGTGAGTTGCGAGCCTTGCGCGGCCATCACGGCCGGGCTCGTGTAGTTTTCCGACGCGATCAGTTCGATGTGCTCTTCCTGACGGCGGTTTTCCTGCTCGATGACCTTCCAGAGTTCAGGATCGACGTTGGCGATGGTGCTTTGGGCTCTGTCAAACATACGGATTCCGTTGAGTGTGTTCAGGTTGACCGGATCGTGCGCCGATTCTTGCGTAGAGGGTACGCAGCGCTGCTGGCAGCTGGGCCAGCCCTGACGTGGCGGATGAAGAGTCGCCGCACACGCGAGGCAGGACAGCCACCGTCAGCGCAGATCAATGCGCGCGGATCACGGCTGCCCAGGCGAACGGCAAAACGGCACCCTGCGCTTCACGGTGGGTTGTTCCACCTTGAACCCGATTGGTTGAATCGGTTCTATCGCCAGTCACGCAGGGATGAGCGCGTTAGTTTATTTGAACAGGGTCGAATAGGCAACCGCGTTGCAGCCGCGCCGGTCGGCGGGTTCGGGCAGCCTTGCGGACGCAGCGCCGGCACCCTGAAACCGTCTGACGAAATGGCTTGCACGGGACGACCGGCTTGCCGTCGAGCGCCGCCCGTACGGCTCGTGCATCCTTGCCGCAGCGCCGCATTGGAAGTAGGCTTGGGGCCTTTCTCTCCAACCGACCAGGGAACTGCAATGATTGTGTTCGTCACCGGAGCGTCCGCGGGATTCGGCGCCGCCATCGCTCGCGCTTTCGTCAAGGGCGGCCATCGGGTCGTCGCGACCGCGCGCCGCAAGGACCGCCTGCAGGCACTTGCCGACGAACTCGGCGACGCGCTGCTGCCTTACGAGCTCGACGTGCGCGACCGCGCCGCCGTCGAAGCCGTGCCGGCCTCGCTGCCGGCCGATTTCGCGGCCATCGACGTGCTCGTCAACAATGCGGGCCTCGCACTCGGCGTGGAACCCGCGCACAAGGCGAGCCTCGACGAATGGAACACCATGATCGAGACCAATTGCATGGGTCTCGTCCAGATTACGCATACGCTGTTGCCCGGCATGGTGGAACGCAACCGCGGCCACGTCTTCAACCTGGGCTCGGTGGCCGGCCACTGGCCCTATCCGGGCGGCAACGTGTACGGCGCCACCAAGGCATTCGTGCGCCAGTTCAGCCTGAACCTGCGCGCCGACCTTGCCGGCACCGCCTTGCGCGTGACGGACATCGAGCCGGGTCTGTGCGGCGGCACCGAGTTTTCGAACGTGCGTTTTCGCGGCGACGACGAGAAGGCCGGCAAGGTCTATGAAAACGTGCAGCCGCTGACGGCCGAAGACATTGCCGACTCGATCTACTGGATCGCCACGCGCCCGGCGCACGTCAACATCAACACGATCGAACTGATGCCGGTGGCGCAGAGTTTCGCCGGTTTGTCCGTCCATCGCGGCTGAAATTTGCCTCTCAGGCCCGTCAGACGGGGCGCACATCTTGAAACAGACCTACAGGTGTGCGTTCCGGTAAAATGCGCCGCATGAATATGTCGCCTAGCCAGCCCGGCACGGAAATCGGCTTCACGTGGCCCATCCGCGTGTACTACGAAGATACCGACGCCGGCGGCATCGTGTTTTACGCGAACTACCTGAAATTTTTCGAGCGGGCGCGCACCGAATGGCTGCGCGCATGCGGCGTCGACCAGAACCGGCTTGCGGAAGAGACCGACGCGATCTTCATCGTGCGCAGCACCGCGGTCGATTACCGGGCGCCGGCCCGGCTCGACGACGTGATCGAAATCGTGAGCAGAATCGAGCGCCTCGGTCGCGCATCGGTCGATTTCGCGCAGGAAGCGTGGCGCAGCGGCACGCTGCTTGCTACGGGAACCATCCGGGTCGGTTGCGTCGACCGCAGTAATCTGCGGCCGGCAGCCATTCCTTCACCGGTTCTCGCCGCATTGCGGCGCGGGCCAGGCGCCAGTGACGTGTCAACGAACAACGACTGAACCCCGTTGTTACGGGGCCAGTGAACTCGTAACGATCAAGCAACACAAAGCATGGTTCGGCTTGCAGTGTCGCCGATGCTTCCGTTTTGCTCACGGCAAGCTTCGAGCGACCTTGCAGCCGGACGCCCCCTTCCGGGACGTTAAAACGAACCTTTATGAACACTACACAAGATCTGTCGATCGTTTCTCTCGTACTCAACGCGAGCCTGCTGGCGCAGGCCGTCATGGCGCTCCTGCTGCTGCTGTCCCTGCTGTCCTGGACCTTCATCTTCCGCAAGTGGTTTGCGATCCGCCGGGCGCGCGCGCAAACTGAACGTTTCGAACGCGATTTCTGGTCGGGCGGCGACCTGCAGGCGCTGTATCAAAGCGCGGCCAACAACCGTCACACGATCGGCGCGCTCGAACGCATTTTCGAATCCGGTATGCGCGAATTCCTGAAGGGCAAGGAAAAACGCCTGAACGATCCGGGCGCGATTCTGGACGGCGCACGTCGCGCCATGCGCGCCGCCTTCCAGCGTGAAATGGACGTGCTCGAAGCAAACCTCGCGTTTCTCGCGTCGGTCGGCTCGGTCAGTCCGTATATCGGTCTGTTCGGTACGGTGTGGGGGATCATGAATGCGTTCCGCGGTCTCGCCAACGTGCAGCAGGCCACCCTTGCGAACGTCGCGCCGGGCATTGCCGAAGCGCTGACCGCCACCGCGATCGGCCTGTTCGCCGCCATCCCGGCCGTGGTCGCCTACAACCGTTACGCGCACGACATCGATCGCCTCGCGATCCGCTTCGAGACCTTCATCGAAGAATTCTCGAACATTCTGCAGCGTCAGGCACAGTAAGGAGTCCACCATGGCAGGCTCATCCTCCAGCATGCGCGGCAGCCGTTCGCGCCGCGCCATGGCAGACATCAACGTCGTGCCGTACATCGACGTGATGCTCGTGCTGCTCGTGATCTTCATGGTGACCGCGCCGCTGGTCGCTCCGTCGATCGTCAATCTGCCGACCGTCGGCGGCGCCGCGCCGCAACAGCAAACGCCGCCTGTCATCGTCAATATTCGCGCCGATGGCAACATGAGCGTCAAGTACAAAGACGACGCCGGTGCGCAGCAGCAGGAAGACATGACGAAGGCCGATCTGAACGGCTTCATCGCGGACCGCGCGCAGTCGCATCCCGACCAGCCCGTCGTGATCGCCGCCGACAAGACGGTGAAGTACGAAGTGGTAATGAACGTGATGTCCGAACTGAAAGCTCGGGGCGTCAAACGCGTGGGATTGCTCGTCAAATCACAATGATCCGCAAGAATTCCGACTATCCGCTTCAGCCGCCGCGAGAACGCGGCACCGGGCGAGCCTTTGCGTTCGCCCTGGTGATGCACGCGCTGCTCGGGTTCTTCCTTTATCACGGCATTCAGTGGCAAAACAGCACGCCTGCGGGCGCGGAAGCCGAACTGTGGACCGAGGTGCCGGACACGGCTATCCCGCGTCAGCCGCCTCCTCCGCCTGTGCCGGTTGCGCCCGCGCCGCCGGTGCCGGACGAACAGGCCGACATCGCGCTGCAGGAGAAGAAGCGTCAGCAACAGGAGGCCGCGCGTCAGGCGCAGCTCGCGGAGCAACTTCGTCAGCAGAAGCTGCAGGCGCAGCAGGAAGCCGAAGCGAAGCGTCAGCAGCAACTCGCGGCCGAGCAGGCTGCGCAGCTTGCCGCGCAAAAGGCCGCCGCGGCCAAACAGAAGCAGTTGCAACAACAGCAACAGCAGCAACAGGCGGAAAAGCAGAAGCAGCAGCAACTCGCCGAGCAGCAGAAGCAGCAGCAACTGAAAGAACAGCAGCAGGAACAGCAGAAGCAGGCCGAAGCCGACGCGCAGAAGAAAGCTGACGCGCAGAAAGCGGCGAAAGCCAAGGCGCAAGCCGATGCCGCCGCGCAAGCGAAGAAGCTCGATTCGGAGCGCCGCGCGCGCCTTGCGCAGATGCAAGGCATGGCGGGCGGCGAAGGCTCGACCGGCAACGGGCTTGCGAAGAGCGGCACGGGTAGCGGCTCGGGCGGCAATGCGACTTCACCAGGCTATACGGACAAAGTAAGTCGCGCCGTGCGGCAGAACGTTTCGTGGGGCGGCCAGACGGAAGGTCTGGAAGCCATGATCGCGGTGCGCTGTTCGCCGAACGGTACAGTGTTAAGTGCCACGGTCGCGCGCAGCAGCGGCAACCCGGCGTGGGACGACGCAGCCCTGCGGGCCGTTCAGCGGACCGATCCGATGCCGCGCGACATCGACGGGAAGACGCCACCGAGCATGAACATCAGGGTACGCCCAGGACCTTGATGTTTGTAATTTACAGTCCGTTGACGGCAGACACGGCGCCACGCGCAGCGCGGCGCGCTCGGGAACGAATTAGTCGTTTTCGGGTCTGTCTGCTGTCGTGAAGCGTTAGTAAAACCGTTTTTTGGGGAATCCATACAGCATGAGTTTGATGACCAAGCTAGGCCTGCGGACACTTGTAGCGTCGTGCCTGATCGCCGTCGGCGGCGCCGCCAACGCACAACTCAACGTCCTCGTGACAGGCGTCGGGTCCACCCAGTTTCCGATCGCGACGGCGAATTTCGCCAACGAAGCGAATTCGCCGCAGCAGGTCAGCACAATCGTGCGTCAGGATCTGCAGCGCAGCGGCAAGTTCACGAACATCGACGCGGGCAGCACGCCGGTCGCCGAAACCGATTCCGTCGACCTCGGCAGCTGGAAGGCCAAGGGCGCCAACGCGTTCGTCTCGGGCAGCGTGAACCGCTTGCCGAACGGCCAGTACGAAGTGCGCTTCAAGCTGTACGACACCGTGAAGGGTGAAAGCCTCGGCGGCCTCGTGCTCGTGAGCCCCGAAAGCGGTCTGCGCATGAGCGCGCACAAGGTTGCGGACTACATCTACGCGAAGCTGATGGGTGGGCGCGGCGTGTTCGCTACGCGTCTGTCGTACGTCATCAAAACGGGCGGCCGCTATCAGTTGCAGATCTCCGACTCCGACGGTCAGGACGCGCACATCGCGCTCTCGAGCCCGGAGCCGATCATCTCGCCGGCATGGTCGCCAGACGGCACCAAGGTCGCTTACGTTTCGTTCGAAAAGAAGAAGCCGATCGTCTACATCCACGACCTGCCCACGGGCCGTCGCGTGGTCGTATCGGACCAGAAGGGTAACAACAGCGCACCGGCGTGGTCGCCGGACGGACGCACGCTGGCCGTCGCGCTCTCGCGTACCGGCAACACGCAGATTTTCGCCGTCAACGCAGACGGCAGCGGCCTGCGCCGCCTCACGCAAGGCAGCTCGATCGACACCGAACCGGCTTTCTCGCCCGACGGCCAGTCGATCTACTTCACCAGCGACCGTGGCGGCCAACCGCAGATCTACAAGATGTCGGCTCAAGGCGAAAACGCTGGCTCCGCGCAGCGCGTGACCTTCACCGGCAGCTATAACACCAGCCCGCGCGTGAGCCCGGACGGCAAACAGCTTGCGTATATCTCGCGCGTCGGCGGCGGATTCAAGCTGTATATCCAGGACCTGCAAGGCGGAACCGCCACGGGCCTGACGGACACGACACATGACGAATCGCCGAGCTTCGCGGCGAACGGTCAGTACATTCTTTACGCCACACAGGTGAACGGCCGTGGCGTGTTGGCCGCAGTTTCGACCGACGGTCGCACTCGGCAGGTCCTGTCCGTTCAGGGCGGCAGCGTACGCGAGCCGTCCTGGGGCCCGTTTATGCAATAACGTTCATGCAACAACACAAGGAGAGTAACCAAATGATGTCAAAACTTCGCTTTGCATTTGCTGTTCTGATGGTCGGCGCGCTGGCTGCGTGTCACTCGGGCGTCAAGCTCGACGAAAACGCTAACAAGGGTGGCGCCGTTTCGACGCAACCGAACCCGAACGATGTCGCACAAGTCAATGTCGATCCGCTGAACGATCCGAATAGCCCGCTCGCCAAGCGCAGCATCTACTTCGACTTCGACAGCTACTCGGTCAAGGACGACTATCAATCGCTGCTGCAACAACACGCTCAGTACCTGAAGAGCCATCCGCAACGTCACGTCCTGATCCAGGGCAACACCGACGAACGCGGCACGAGCGAGTACAACCTGGCACTGGGCCAGAAGCGTGCTGAAGCTGTCCGCCGTTCGCTGTCGCTGATGGGCGTGACCGACTCGCAAAT
Organism: Paraburkholderia sp. GAS199; assembly: GCF_050436585.1. Lineage (NCBI taxonomy): Bacteria > Pseudomonadati > Pseudomonadota > Betaproteobacteria > Burkholderiales > Burkholderiaceae > Paraburkholderia > Paraburkholderia sp. GAS199. Next base: position 428,488 of record NZ_JBNDMM010000002.1, read on the forward strand.
GGAAGCCGTGAGCCTCGGCAAGGAAAAGCCGCAAGCTACGGGTCATGACGAAGCATCGTGGGCGCAGAACCGCCGCGCCGACCTCGCTTACCAACAGTAAGTAACGGGTGATAAGCCGAATGACGCATCGTTTCTCCTGGCTGCGGTTAGCCGCAGCGGCTTGCGTCGCGAGCACGGCCCTCACGGCCGTGCCGGCACACGCAGGCATCTTCGACGACGATCAGGCTCGTCAGGCGATTCTCGACCTTCGTACGAAGACCGATAGCCTGTCGAGCCAGTTGTCGGCAGCGCAGCGCACCATCCTCGATCAGTCCAACCGTCTCGACCAGCTGAATCAGCAGGTCGCAACGTTGCGTGGACAGAACGAGGACATGGCCAACCAGCTCGCCACTGTGCAGAAGCAGCAGAAGGACTACTACACCGATCTGGACACGCGTCTCAAGAAATTCGAGCCGCAGCAACAGACGGTGGACGGCGTCCAGGGCGAGGTGCAGCCGGGTGAAACCGATTCGTTCAATGCGGCGTCCCAGCAGTTCCGCAGCGGCGATTTCAAGAATGCGGCGGCGTCGTTCCGCACGTTCATCACCAAGTTTCCGAACAGCCCTTACCAGCCGACCGCGCAATACTGGCTCGGCAACGCGTTGTACGCACTGCGCGACTACAAGGGCTCGACGGCGACCTGGCAAGGTATCGTGCAGAAGTACCCGCAGCATCCGCGTGCGCCGGAAGCGCTGCTGGCAATTGCAAACAATCAGATCGAGCAAGGTCAGAAGGCTGCGGCCAAGAAGACGCTCGAGCAGATCGTCGCGCAATACAGCGGCTCGGATGTAGCGCAAACGGCGCAGAGCAAGCTGTCGCAAATCAAGTAGGTGCTGTCGCGGTAACGTGCAGTGTCCGATTTCATGGTCACGCGCGCCTCTCGCTGAAAAGCCCAGGCTAGCAATAGCCTGGGCTTTTCACTATCTGAAGTCCACGAAATCAATTGGCCTTCACGGGTTGACAGCCCCCGAACGCTATCGCTATAATTTCGCTTCTCTTTTGGGTCGTTAGCTCAGCTGGTAGAGCAGCGGACTTTTAATCCGTTGGTCACAGGTTCGAATCCCGTACGGCCTACCAAAAGATTCGAGGGCTTGCACGCGTCAGCGTCGCAAGCCCTTTTCTTTTTGCGGCGCAATTTTGTGTTGCACGGTGCAATCGCATGCCGTTTCTTCGCGGCATCGCCTCGCCTGGATCACTCGCGCATGTCAGCCAATGCGCAAGGTCGATCGAATCAATCCCACAACGTTAATCCCGAACTCCTCGCGGCATTCGAGCGGTTCCTACACGCCTCTTCTTTACACGCCGACAAATACAACGGACTCCGAACATTAGCGTTTATCGAGACGTAGAGCCATGTAATGATCGCCGCCGACCTGGCGTTGCGTGCCACGCATCCGCGTAAGCAACCGTGCTGGCAAGACCGCAAAAAATCTGCGCTTTCATTCCGTCGACATGACCAATTTTCTGATCGATCTGATCTCGAATCTCGCCCTGCTCGCTTTCGTGCTGATCGCGTGTGCGTTATGCAATCGGCTGATACCAGGAACCGTGCTCGATGGCGCGCGCATCTTCGCGGCGCTCGCCGTCACCGCGCTGATCTTCGACGCGGCACTGACCTTCGTCGTCTTCGCCGACGCGCAAACACGCTACGGCAAGTTCAGTACGACCGATGCGTTCCTCGGACGTGCAGGCGCTTATGCACTGGCCGCCGTCATCGCTCTGACTTACGCAAAAGTGGATCGACGCCTGCGCGCGGCCGAAGCAAAACCCAACGCGGGCGACAAGATCGTCATCCACACGTCACCGTACTCGGAATCGCATTTGCCGATGTAAGCCGGCGCGACGCGAACGCCCCGGCAAGCCCGTTCAAGCACAGCCGCCATAACGTCGCCCAAAGCCGCCATCCCCCCAGGGTGCCCCCGGGAACGCTGCTTGCCTACGCGCGCGCCGTCACCTATAACTTCCGAAGATCGAGAGTTACCGGTTGTGCCCGTCGCCGGGCAATTGCCGCTGCATTGCGCCACCGTCGTTCAATCAGTCGAAGGCAACTCACCCAGCGAGGGGGACATCTTGGATCTCGAAACCGTACGCGTCTTCATCATGACCCGAGGCATCGACCTCGGTACCAAGGTACTCGGCGCCATCGTCCTGTGGATCGTGGGCCGCTGGATCATCGGACTGATCACCGGCCTGCTGCGCAAGCTGCTGTCGAAAAACGGCCGCGTCGATCCAACCCTGGCTCACTATCTCGGCTCGATTCTCGGCGCGCTGCTGAACCTGCTGCTGATCCTCGCGATCCTGCAGGTGTTCGGCGTCCAGACAACCTCGTTCGCCGCGCTGCTCGCCGGCCTCGGTCTCGCCATCGGCACGGCGTGGGGCGGTCTGCTCGCGCACTTCGCGGCGGGCATCTTCATGCAGGTACTGCGACCGTTCAAGGTGGGCGATTTCGTCACGGCGGGCGGCGTGACCGGCACGGTTTCGGAGTTGGGCCTGTTCGGCACGACCATCGTAACGCCCGACAACGTGACGACCATCGTCGGCAACAACAAGATCTTCTCGGACACGATCTCGAACTACAGCGTGCTGCCCGTTCGGCGCGTGGAGTTGACGGCCAAGATCGCAAACGGCGTGGATCCGACGGACGCGATGAACCGCTTGCGAACCGCCGTCACGCAAATTCCGAACGTTGCGGAAAGTCCCGCGCCGGACATCGAAGTGCTGAGTTTCACGCCGGAAGGACCGATGCTGTGCGTGCGCCCTTACACGCACAACGAGCATTACTGGCAGGTCTACTTCGACACCAATCGCGCAATCATCCAGACCTTCAAGGACGCCGGTTACCCGACACCGGAAACGCCGCTCGCGCCGCGTGCAGTCACCTGAAATAACCCGCACGGCACGGCCGGGCAAAAAAAAGGCGTCGCAATACTCGCGACGCCTTTTTCCAGCTAACTCATTGGCCTCGACGCACGAAGCACGAGTTGCCTTGGTCCTCAGCGGTTACTGGCTCCCGAGGCATTTTTGCGTGTCATCTTCCACACGGCGCCGAGCAGGACCGGCACCACGGCCGCGCCGATACCCACCAGAACGATCACGTTCAGGTACTGGCGGATGAACGGAATATTGCCGAAGAAGTAACCGAGCAACACGAGCAGCAACACCCACAGCAGCGCGCCCAGCACGTTGAAAAGCTGGAACCGGCTGATCGTCATTTCCGACGCGCCGGCAACGAACGGCGCGAAAGTTCGCACCACCGGAATGAAACGCGCGAGCACGATGGTCTTGCCACCGTGCTTTTCATAGAAGTTATGCGTTTTTTGCAGCGCGGCGCGGTCGAGGAATCGCTCCAGCACCGGAATATGCGAATTGAACACGCGCGGCCCGATGGCGCGCCCGATCGTGTAGTTCACCGTATTGCCCGCTACGGCCGCGACGAGCAGCAGCACGATGAGCAGGCCGAGATTCATCTCGCCGGTTGCGCAGAACGCGCCGCCGATGAATAGCAGCGAATCGCCCGGCAGAAACGGCAGCACGACCAGGCCGGTTTCGCAGAACACGATCAGAAACAGCACCGCATAAACCCAGGCGCCGTACACGTGGATGAAGTCCCCCAGGAACTTGTCGATGTGCAAGACAAGATTGACGAAATGTAGCAACGTGTCCAAAGAGGCGTCCTTTTATTCAGCGAGTACGTGTGTATGGCAGAAGCGGCCGGAGAAATACGACGGCGAGCCGGCGAGCGACGAACGGCAAGTGCGAACTTACCGCCGCAAATTGACCGCGTCATGATACCGAAAGTGCCTGGAAGCGATTAAAAATGTGGGGACGCGAATCGCTATAATTTCGCCATGTCCGAATTTTCCGAAACGCCTGCCGATCTCGCCGCTGCGGCCCCGCTTTCCGGCGCAGCGCCCGGCCCACGTCCGTTGCGGGCGATCCAGCCCCTTCCCGATCAACTGATCAGCCAGATCGCCGCCGGCGAAGTGGTCGAGCGGCCGGCCTCCGTGGTGAAGGAACTGCTGGAAAACGCACTCGACGCGGGCGCGAAGTCGCTGCGCATCATGCTCGACGAGGGCGGGGTCAAGCGCATCTCGATCACCGACGACGGCTGCGGCATCCCCGAAAACGAACTGGCGCTCGCGCTGATGCGCCACGCGACCAGCAAGATCCGCTCGCTCGCCGAACTCGAAGCCGTGGCAACCCTCGGTTTTCGCGGCGAAGCGCTGGCGTCGATCGCCTCGGTGGCGCAAATGACGATCACCAGCCGCGTCGCGGACGCGCCGCACGCCGTGCGCGTGGACGCGCAGACCGGCGTGTTGAGCCCGGCCGCCGGCACGCAGGGCACCACGATCGAAGTGCGCGAGCTGTACTTCAATACGCCCGCGCGCCGCAAATTCCTGAAAAGCGAACAAACCGAACTCGGTCATTGCCTCGAACAGATTCGCCGCGCGGCGTTGGCGCGGCCGGACGTGGCCATTTCGGTCCTGCACAACGGCAAGGCAGTCGAACACTGGAACGCGAGCGAACCGCCCGTGCGCGTCGCCAAAATTCTCGGCGAAACCTTCGCCACGGCGCATTTGCCGCTCGACGAATCGGCCGGTCCGCTGGCCGTGTACGGTTGCGCCGGCCTGCCGACCGCCAGCCGCGGACGCGCCGACCAGCAGTATTTCTTCGTGAACGGACGCTTCGTGCGCGACAAGCTGCTGACACACGCGGTGCGCGCAGCCTACGAAGACGTCCTGCATGGCGACCGCTATCCGTCCTACGTGCTGTTTCTCGATTTGCCGCCGGAAGGCGTCGATGTGAACGTGCATCCGTCGAAGATCGAAGTCCGTTTCCGCGATTCGCGCTCGATCCACCAGTTCGTGTTCCACGCAGTCCAGCGCGCTCTCGCACGGCACGCCGGCGCGTCCCCGGAAACCACGGCGGGCGGTCACGCGGCACATCTGGAGCCGTCCACGAGCGGCCCGGCGCCGTTTGGCGCGACGCCGCTCGACAGCGCGGGAGTGGGCGGCGCGAATTTCGGCGCGGGCTCGTCTGGCGGTTCGAACAGCGGATTCGGCTCGGCGCAGCCGGGCAACACGTGGATGCGTCAGGCGCGCATGACGCAAGGCACGCTGCCAGTCGCGCAGCCGCTCGCGTTTTACGACGCGCTGTTCGGTCGCAAGGACACCAACGCCGGCAGCAACGCCGGCGCGACCATTTTCGAAATGCGCGATTCGGCCGCGGAAACGTCGACGCCGTTCGGGGCCACGCCTTCGTACGCCGCACCCGCTTTCAACGCCGCCGACGAGCAGCCGCTCGGCTTCGCGCTCGGGCAGATTCACGGCATCTATGTGCTGGCGCAGAACGCGCACGGCCTTGTCATCGTCGACATGCACGCCGCGCACGAACGCATTCTGTACGAGCAGTTCAAGAACGCGCTGGCCGATCGTACGATCGCCGTGCAGCCTTTGCTGATCCCGCAGAGCATGCAGGCCGATCCGATCGAAATCGGCACCGTCGAGGAAGAGCGCGACACGCTCGACGCGCTCGGCTTCGACCTCGCCGTGCTGTCGCCCACCACGCTCGCGATCCGCGCCGTGCCCGCGCTGCTGAAAGACGCCGATCTGCAGGCGCTGGCGCGTGCGGTGCTTTCCGACCTGCACGCGTTCGGCGGCTCGCGGGTATTGACCGAACGTCAGCACGAACTGCTCGGTACGCTCGCCTGCCATCACGCAGTGCGGGCGAACCGCCGCCTCACGCTCGACGAAATGAACGCACTGCTGCGCCAGATGGAAGCGACCGAGCGCGCCGACCAGTGCAATCACGGGCGTCCGACGTGGTATCAACTGACGCTGTCCGACCTCGACCGCCTCTTCATGCGCGGACAATGACCGTGCGCCCGACCCTGCTTTCCCGGCGCACGCCGCATTGCCCATGACCTCGTCGGACCGGATTCCCGTACCTTGCCTGCTCGGCCCGACTGCATCGGGCAAAACGGCGGCTGCCCTGGCGCTGGCCGCCAGACGGCCCGTGGAAATCATCAGCGTGGACTCGGCGCTCGTCTATCGCGAGATGGATATCGGCACCGCCAAGCCGACCGCCGAGGAGCGCGCGCTGGCGCCGCATCATCTGATCGACATCGTCGATCCGGCCGATGTGTACTCGGCCGCGGAATTTCGCACCGACGCATTGCGGCTGATCGGCGAAATCAGCGCGCGCGGAAGGCTGCCCCTGCTGGTCGGCGGGACGATGCTTTACTACAAGGCGCTGACGCAAGGTCTCAACGATCTGCCGGCCGCCGACGCCGACGTGCGCGCCACGCTCGACGCCGATGCCGTCCGCGAAGGCTGGCCGGCGCTGCATGCGCGCCTCGCTGCGGTCGATCCTGTCACCGCCGCGCGTCTCGCGCCCAACGATTCGCAGCGAATCCAGCGTGCGCTCGAGGTTTTCATGCTGACCGGTCAGGCGATGTCGGCGCTACTCGCCGCGCCCGCCCGCACCGACGACGCCGCGCTTGCCTGGCGCTTCGTGCCGATTGCGCTGGAGCCGTCCGAGCGCAGCGTTTTGCACGCGCGCATCGAGAAACGCTTCGACGCCATGCTGGCCGGCGGCTTTGTCGATGAAGTGGTGAAGCTGCGTGAACGCGGAGATCTGCTGCCCGACATGCCGTCGATGCGCTGTGTGGGCTACCGGCAAGTCTGGGAATATCTGGACGGCGCCGTGGATTACGCGACCATGCGGGACAAGGGAGTATTTGCGACGCGTCAGTTGTGCAAGCGGCAACTCACATGGCTGCGAAGCATGACGGAGCGGGTAGTGGTGGACTGCTGCGATCCTGGCGCGACGGCGCAGGTGGTGAGTCTGATCGACGAACTGCTTTAATAAGCCGCGATTAAGCGGTAGTTGCGCGGTGATTGAGCGCGTGACGCGTCGGGCGACGCGTCACGCAGCAACCCGTACTGCCTTACACGACGACGGTCTGAGCCTCGCCGGCGGCGCTTTCGCGAATCATGCCGATTTTCCAGACCTGCTCGCCAGCGGCCGACAACAGGCCGATCGCCGCGTCGGCGTCAGCGGCCGACACGACGACCGCCATGCCGATACCGCAGTTGAACACACGATGCATTTCCGCGTCGGCCACGCCGCCGTGCTTTTGCAGCCACGTGAACAGCGGCGGCATCGGCCAGCCACGATGATCCAGTTCGGCCGTCAGGCCTTCACGCAGAACGCGCGGAATGTTTTCGACCAGACCGCCGCCCGTGATGTGCGCCATGCCCTTGACGGCGATCTGCTGCATCAACGCCAGCAGCGGCTTCACGTAGATATGCGTGGGCGCCATCAAGGCGTCTGCCAGCGAGCGGCCGTCGAAGTCGGCGTTCAGATCGGGCTGGGCGCGCTCGATGATCTTGCGCACCAGCGAGAAGCCGTTCGAATGGATACCGCTCGACGCCAGACCCAGCACCACGTCGCCGGGGGCGATCGTGCTGCCGTCGATAATCTTGCTCTTTTCGACCGCACCGACCGCGAAACCGGCCAGATCGTATTCGCCGTCAGGGTACATGCCCGGCATTTCCGCCGTTTCACCGCCGATCAGCGCGCAGCCCGCGAGTTCGCAACCTTGCGCGATGCCCTTCACGACCGTTGCAGCGGTACCGACGTCGAGCTTGCCGCACGCGAAGTAGTCGAGGAAGAACAGCGGCTCGGCGCCCTGCACGAGAATATCGTTCACGCTCATCGCCACCAGATCCTGGCCGACGGTGTCGTGTTTGTTCAGTTGAAAGGCGAGGCGCAGCTTGGTGCCGACGCCGTCCGTGCCCGATACGAGCACCGGTTCCTTGTATTTCTTCGGCACTTCGAACAGCGCGCCAAACCCGCCGATGCCACCCAGCACGCCGTCGCGCATCGTCTTTTTGGCAAAGGGCTTGATCGCGTCGACAAGGGCGTCGCCCGCGTCGATGTCCACGCCGGCGTCGCGATACGACAAACCTTGAGTGTCTTGGGCGGATTTCGGTTGATTCATGGGGAAGAGCAAGAAGGTCGGTAAAATGCGATTTTACCCGATGCCGGCCGACTGGCTGGAATTTGAATCATCCTGAAGCATCCGGTCGCGACCCCACCTGGGAAATCACTTTGCAACAAAACTCCTCGATTCTGACGCCTGTGCAACGTCGCGCCTTCATCTGGCTGGCGATCGGGCTGGGCGTCGGCATTCTGCTGTGGCTGCTGAGCCCGGTGCTCACGCCGTTTCTGCTCGGCGCGATTCTCGCGTACATCCTGCAGCCCGGCGTTGCGTGGATGGTGCGTCGGCGCGTGCCGCGCACGCTCGCCGCCCTGCTGATGATGCTGTTCTTCACGCTGCTCATGACCGTGCTCGCGCTGCTGGTGCTGGCGGTGATCCAGAAGGAAGGGCCGCAGCTCAGGCAGCAGGTTCCGGTATTCTTCGCGCACGTCAGCGGCTGGCTGCATCCCAAGCTCGCGCTGCTGGGTCTGGCCGATTCACTCGATTTCGCCAGCATCCGCGATCTCGTGATGGGACAACTCGAAGGCAGCGCGCAGACCGTCGCGCTGTATGCGTGGACGTACATCCGCACCAGCAGCAACGTGATGATGACCGTGGTCGGCAACGTCGTGCTCGTGCCGCTCGTGCTCTTTTATCTGCTGTACGACTGGAATCGCATGCTCGCGCGTGCGCAGGGCATGGTGCCGCGCCGCTGGCTCGACAAGACGCAGCAACTCGCAAGCGAGATGGATCACATGCTGTCGCAATACCTGCGCGGGCAGTTGCTGGTGATGGGCGTGCTCGCGGTGTTCTACGCGGTGGCGCTCACCCTTGCCGGCTTCGAGATCGCGTTGCCGGTAGGCATCTTCACTGGGCTCGCCGTGTTCATTCCGTATATCGGTTTTGCCACGGGTCTGGCGCTGGCTTTGCTCGCCGCGTTGCTGCAATTCGGCGACTGGTACGGTTTCGGCGCGGTCGCGATCATTTATGGCATCGGGCAGATTCTGGAGAGCTTCTACCTGACACCGCGGCTCGTCGGCGAACGTATCGGGCTGCATCCGCTCGCAGTCATTTTTGCGTTGCTTGCGTTCGGCCAGCTGTTCGGCTTTTTCGGCGTTCTGCTGGCGCTGCCGGTCAGCGCGATACTGTCGGTGGCGCTGCGCGAGTTGCGTCAAAGTTATCTGACCAGCACGCTGTACAACAACTGACTCTTCGAATGTTGATCCACCTCTTCAGGGCCCCGCGTACGGGCCATTTGCGGACTAAGCCCCATTTTCGGCATTAACCTACTGTGCTTCGTCAACTGACGCTCGATCTCGGCACACCGCCGCCATCGACATTCGATAATTTCTTCGCTGGCGCCAATGCCGAGCTGGTCACGCGCCTGCGTGAGCTCGACAACGCGCTCGCCGCCGGGCCGGTGCCCGATCGCACCTTCTATCTCTGGGGCGAATCCGGCAGCGGCCGCACGCATCTGCTGCAGGCGCTGGTGCACGAAGCGCCGCCGGGACACGCGCGCTTTGCGAGTCCGCAAAGCAGCCTCGCGGCTTTTTCGTTCGACCCGCGCGTCGCGCTCTACGCCATCGACGATTGCGACGGTCTCTCGGCCGCGCAGCAGATCGCTGTGTTCAATCTGTTCAACGAAGTGCGCGCGCATCCCACCAGCGCGCTGGTCGCCGCGGGCAACGCGCCGCCGATCGGCATGACGGTGCGCGAAGATCTGCGCACGCGCCTCGGCTGGGGCCTCGTGTTCCACCTCGCGCCGCTGCCGGACGAAGGCAAAGCGGCCGTGCTCAAACACGCGGCACGCGAGCGCGGCCTGATGCTCGCCGACGACGTCCCTGCCTATCTGCTCACGCATTTCCGCCGCGACATGCCGAGTCTGATGGCGCTGCTCGACGCACTCGACCGCTTCTCGCTCGAACAGAAACGCGCGGTGACGCTGCCGCTTCTGCGCACCATGCTGGCCTCGCCCGACGCCGACGAACGGCGCGCTGCGCCGCCCTCGTCCGCCTTACCCGCCGCTTCAAGTAAAATAGGCCCCCATGGCTAACCTCGCACTCTTCGACCTCGACCACACGCTCATTCCCACCGACAGCGACCACGAATGGGGCCGCTTCATGGTGAAACAAGGCATGGTCGACGCTGAAAATTTCGCCCGTGAAAACGATCGCTTTTTCGCCGACTACAAAGCCGGCAAGCTCGACATTCACGCTTATCTGATCGCCATGCTCACGCCGCTCGCGAAATACACGCGCGCCGAGCTCGCCGAACTTCACGCGCAGTACATGCATGAAGTCATCACGCCGGCCATCCAGCCGGTTGCGCTCGAGCTGGTCAAGCAACACCAGGAAGCCGGCGACCTGTGCTGCGTGGTCACCGCCACCAACGAATTCATCACCCGCCCGATCGCCCAGGCGTTCGGCGTCAACGCGCTGATCGCCTGCGAAGCGGAAACCGTCGACGGCGAGCCGCATTCGCCGTACACCGGCCGTCCTACCGGCACGCCGAGCTACAAGGAAGGCAAGATCGTCCGCACCGAGATGTGGCTGGCCTCGCTCGGCAAAAGCTGGAGCGATTTCGAGCACAGCTATTTCTATAGCGACTCGCACAACGACATCCCGCTGCTGGAAAAGGTCACCGATCCGATCGCGACCAATCCCGACGACACATTGCGCGCCCATGCGCAGGCCAACGGCTGGCGCATCCTCGAACTCTTTCAACCCTCGTGATCAAAAAACTTATCCGCAAGCTATTCGGCCAGGACACCGTGCCCGCTGACGACACCTCGCCCGCCGATGCAGAAGCCGACGCCAACGGCGGCGCGCCGGACCGCAGCGCCTCGGGCACCGGCAAGCCGCGCCGCAAACCGTCGCGGCCCGCCGCCCCGGCGAAAGCCGCCGTGCGCGATCCGGACGTGCCGGTCATCATTCCGCACGACGTGCATGGCATCGATCCGTCGCTGATCTCGCGCAACGCGATCCGCGTCACCGAGGGCCTGCAGCAGGCGGGACACCGCGCGTTCATCGTCGGCGGTGCGGTGCGCGATCTGCTGCTCGGCATCAAGCCGAAAGATTTCGACGTCGCCACCGACGCCACGCCCGAACAGGTGCAGAAGCTGTTCCGTCGCGCGCGCATCATCGGCCGGCGATTTCAGATCGTGCACGTGCAGTTCGGTCAGGAAATCATCGAGACGTCCACCTTCCGCGCGCTGGTCGATCCGCCCGCGGCCGACGCGCCGCCGGCACGCCGTCTGAAGCGCGACGAACTCGACCGTCGCACGCACGCGGTCGACGCGAGCGGACGTGTGCTGCGCGACAACGTGTGGGGCGAACAGCACGAAGACGCCACGCGCCGCGACTTCACCATCAACGCGATGTACTACGATCCGGCCACGCAAACCGTGCTGGATTATCACAACGGCATGGCCGACATGCGCGCGCGTCTGCTGCGCATGATCGGCGACCCGGCCACGCGTTACCGCGAAGACCCGGTGCGTATGCTGCGTGTGGTGCGCTTTGCCGCCAAGCTCGACTTCGAGATCGAAGACGCCACGCGTGCGCCGATTCTCGAAATGGCCGATCTGATCAACAACGTGCCCGCCGCGCGTCTGTTCGACGAGATGCTCAAGCTGATGCTGTCGGGCCACGCGCTCGCCTGCCTGAAGCGTCTGCGCAAAGAGGGCCTGCATCACGGCCTGCTGCCGCTGCTCGACGTGGTGCTGGAACAGCCCACCGGCGAAAAATTCATCACGCTCGCGCTCAACAACACCGACGCCCGCGTGCGTGCCGGCAAGCCGGTTTCGCCAGGCTTCCTGTTCGCCACGCTGCTGTGGCACGACGTGCAAACGCGCTGGAAGCAATTCGAGGCGAACGGCGAATATCCCGTCCCCGCCCTGCATCGTTCGATGGACGAAGTCCTCGACATGCAAACGGAGAAGCTCGCGATCCACAAGCGTTTCTCGTCCGATATGCGCGAAATCTGGGGCCTGCAGCTGCGGCTCGAAAAACGTTCCGGAAGGAGCGCGCTGAAGCTGCTGGAACACCAAAGATTTAGAGCGGGGTATGATTTCCTCCTGTTGCGCTGCGAATCGGGCGAACTCGACGAGTCGGTCGGAGCGTGGTGGACGGAGTTCATCGAAGGAGACATCGCCGCGCGTGAAGCATTGCTCACGCAAGGCGGGAGGGACCGGAGCCCCAGAAAACGACGGCGGCGCAGCAGTGGCGCCAGAAGCCGCAAGCCGGGGGACGAAATGGAGGGCGGCACGCCAGCCGAACGCACGACAGACGAAACGGGCCACGACGGCTCGCACGAAGACTGAACGCGCATTCGCTGAAGCCGTCGAACGATAGTTGCAGGAAGTTATGCCATGACGGTTGCTTATCTCGGCCTCGGCGCGAATCTCGGGGACGCGCGCCAGACCCTGAAAGACGCAGTGGTGTGTCTCGCACAACAGCACACCATCTCCGTGCTCGCCAAGTCGAGCCTGTATCGCACTGCCCCGATCGACGCGGGCGGTGACGATTATTTCAACTGCGTCGTGAAGGTCGACACGACTCTCCCCGTGCGGCATCTGCTCGCGCTATGCCACAAGATCGAGCACCAGTTCGGCCGCGAACGGCCGTTCCGGAACGCGCCGCGTACGCTCGATCTCGACATCCTGTTGTTCGGCGACCAGTCGATCGACGAAGCCGATCTGATCGTGCCGCATCCGCGCCTCGTCGAACGCGCGTTCGCGCTCGTGCCGCTCGTCGAAATCGATGCGACGCTGGTCATTCCGCAGCATGGCCGCGCCGATGCGCTGCTGGCCGGCGTGAGCGACCAGCGCATCGAGAAAGTCAAATCGCCCTGCCAGTGCCCTATGCTTAATGCATTGACCGGCGGTGCGGATACTTCCACGAAAGGCCGTTGCGAATGAATTCGTCGCCGCTCACCGTCACTGCGCCGCAACTGCGTCCGCCGTTCGGCTATCTGGCGATCGAAGGTCCGATCGGCGTCGGCAAAACCTCGCTGGCAAGACGGCTCGCCCAGCGCTGGTCGATGCAGGAACTGTTCGAACGTCCGCAAGACAATCCGTTTCTCGAACGCTTTTACCGCGACACCGCGCGCTACGCGCTGCCCGTGCAGCTGAGCTTCGCGCTGCAACGTGCGCAACAGGCGCAGGAAGTGGCGGCGGCGCACGTGGCGGGCACGCCGCTGATCGCCGACTTCATGACGCAGAAGAACGACATCTTCGCGCGTCTGACGCTTCAGGACGACGAGTGGCAGTTGTACCGCGCCCTTGCCGCGCGCCTCGACGTCAGTGCGCCCGCGCCTGATTTCGTGGTCTATTTGCAGGCGTCGCCCGAGGTGCTGTTCGCGCGTATCCAGAAACGCGCGGTGCCGATGGAACTGCAGATTTCCGACGCTTATCTGCATGCGCTCTGCGACGCCTACAACGAATTCTTCTATCACTACGACCGCACGCCCGTGCTGACGGTCAACGCCGAACATCTGAATCCGCTCGACTCCGATGCGGACCTTGCGCTACTCGCCGACCGCATCGAAACCATGCGCGGCCGCAAGGAGTTCTTCGTCAAGGGCACGTCGCTCTGAGCGCCGCGGCCACCTCTTTTTTCAACGGATTTCCCCATGACCTATTTGCAGGAAGCGAGCCGGAACGCCATTACCGTGCCGAAACTTCAGGCAATGAAAGACGCTGGCGAAAAGATCGTCATGCTCACCTGTTACGACGCGAGTTTTTCGGCGCTGCTGGATCGCGCCGGTGTCGACGTGATGCTGATCGGAGATTCACTCGGCAACGTGTTGCAAGGCCAGACCACGACGCTTCCCGTGTCGCTCGCCGATATCGCGTATCACACGGCGAGCGTGGCGCGCGCGCGTCCGTCGGCGCTGATCGTGGCCGATCTGCCGTTCGGCACTTACGGCACGCGCGAGGACGCTTTCCGGAGTTCGGTGGAGCTGATGCGCGCCGGCGCGCAGATGGTGAAACTCGAAGGCGGCGAATGGCTCGCGGACACCGTGCGGTTTCTGGTCGAGCGCTCGATTCCGGTGTGCGCGCACGTCGGTCTGACGCCGCAGTCGGTGCATGCATTCGGCGGGTTCAAGGTGCAGGGCAAAACCGAAGCCGGTGCCAGCCAGTTGATGCGCGATTCGTTGGCGGTGCAGGAAGCCGGCGCGCAATTGATCGTAATGGAAGCCATCCCGACCCTGCTCGCGAGCGACGTCACCCGACAACTGCGCATTCCGACGATCGGCATCGGCGCAGGTCTGGATTGCTCGGGTCAGGTGCTGGTGCTGCACGACATGCTCGGCATTTTCCCCGGCAAGCGGCCGCGCTTCGTGAAGGATTTCATGCAGGGACAACCAAGCATTCTGGCCGCCGTAGAAGCCTACGTGCGCGCAGTAAAAGACGGCACGTTCCCCGGACCTGAACACACGTTCTGACGAACATCGGCGCCTCGGTCGCGACACCATCGCCGAGGCGCCAACCGTTATTGCTCCAACCTCTAACGGACGATGCGCGCGGGCAACGCGCCGCGCAGCGCATTGCAGATCAGCAGCTCCTCCGCGTTCTCCACGTCGCTCCGGCTCAGAACCCGTTCGGCGGCCTGAAAATCGCGATCTTCGAGCAGCACGCCACGCATCACGCCGGGCAGCACGCCTGAATCCAGCGGCGGCGTCCACCACTTCCCCGCCAGCTTCACGAACACATTCGAGCGACCGCCTTCGGTCAATTCGCCGCGCTCGTTGAAAAACAGCGTATCGAACGCGCCTTTTGCGGTGGCCTCGCGCCAGCCGCGATCGTATTCGGCGCGCCGGGTCGTTTTGTGACGCAGCAGCGGATCGGCTGCCTGCATGCTGGAAAAATCGTGTTCCGGACCGAGCAGAACGCCGGCGATCGGCTCGGCGAGCGGCGCCAGCACCTCTGCCGTGATCTGCGTCGCGCCGTTCTTGCTGAGCGCAAGACGCACACGATGCGGTACGCGCTCCGGCAA
Organism: Paraburkholderia sp. GAS199; assembly: GCF_050436585.1. NCBI lineage: Bacteria > Pseudomonadati > Pseudomonadota > Betaproteobacteria > Burkholderiales > Burkholderiaceae > Paraburkholderia > Paraburkholderia sp. GAS199. The sequence continues at coordinate 443,509 of NZ_JBNDMM010000002.1, forward strand.
CATCGCGCAGCGCGCGGCAAGTTGCGCGCGGATCTCGTGCTCGCCGTCGAAGCGGAAACCCAGCGACGCGGCGCTTGCCGAAAGCCGGGCGAGGTGCCGCGACAGATGCCGCACGCCGTCTTCGCGCGTGGCATACATCGTTTCGAACAGATCGAAACCCGGCTCGGCGCCGGTCAGAAAACTCGCTTTCAACTGACACTCCGCGTATTCGTCCGTGGCGACGCTATCGAGCACGATGCCCGCGCCGACGCCCATTTCCCCGCGCAGCGAACCTGCTTTCGCATCGGCCGGCGTCAGCGTCAATGTGCGGATCGCCACCGAGAGACAGAAGTCACCGCAGGCGTCTTCGCTCCCGGTAGACGACGCGTCGACCGATGCCGCATCGAGCCAGCCGATCGCGCCGGTATAAAGACCGCGCGGCGTACTTTCGATCCCGTCGATCAGTTGCATCGTGCGATGCTTCGGCGCGCCGGTGATCGAACCGCATGGAAAGAGCGCACGCAGAATCTGCGCGAACGAGGTCTGCTCACGCAAGATCGAATGCACGGTCGACGTCATCTGCCAGACGGACGCATACGGCTCCACCGAAAACAGCGCCGGCACCTTGACCGAGCCGATTTGCGCCACACGCGAAAGATCGTTGCGCAGCAGATCCACGATCATCACGTTTTCAGCGCGATTTTTCGGGTCGTTCGCGAGGAACTCGGCGGCACGCCGGTCTTCGAGCGGATCGCTCGACCGCGGCGCGGTGCCTTTCATCGGACGGGCGCGCAGCACGTCGCCCTCTTTCTCGATGAACAGTTCCGGTGAACACGACAGCACCCAGCCACCGTCCGGCAGTGCGATCAAGGCACCGAACGGCACCGGTTGACGCGCACGCAGGCGGCGGTAGAACGCCGTCGGCGAGCCGAAAACGTCGAAGCCGAGCCGGTAGGTGTAGTTGACCTGGTAGGAATCGCCCGCGCGCAGCGCGGCGTGGATCGTCTCGATGGCCGCGTTGAATTGCGCCGGGTCGACGCTTGCGCGCACGTTCATCGTGCCCGCCACCGACGCCTCGGCCGCGCCGCCGTCCTGCTGCATCAGCCAGGCATCGACCTCGTCGCGCGAGAGCTTTGCGCAGCGCTCGAACAATAAAAAACGCAGCGTGGCATCGCCACGCTGCGTTTTCAGAGACTGGCCGGCTGCTGCGTCGAACTGCAGTTTGCCGCCAAATTCGTAGTCGGCAAGCACGACCGCGTGCAAACCGCGCCGCGTGTGCGCCGCGACCGCTTCGCACACGGCATCGAGTTGCGCGGCGTCGGTACAAACCGACTCGCGCACGAAACCCGTGTACAGACGACTCGAACGGCGCGCCGCCGTCGCGTCGCAATCGTCGAGCAGCGCGAACACTGCGCCGCGCTCATCTGCCGTCATGCTTACCGCCAAACTTCGAACAACCGTTAATCGAAGAAGCTCTTCACCCGATCGAACCAGCTCTTGCTTTGCGGGCTATGCCGCGAGCCGCCCTCGACGAGCGCCTTCTCGAACTGCTTGAGCAGATCGCGTTGCGGCTCGGTGAGTTTGACCGGCGTTTCGACCTGCACATGCACGTACAGATCGCCGGCAATGCTCGAACGCAGACCCTTGATGCCCTTGCCGCGCAAACGGAACGTCTTGCCCGACTGCGTACCTTCCGGCACCGTGAAGCTCGCGCGGCCGGCCAGTGTGGGCACTTCGATTTCGCCACCGAGCGCCGCCGTGGTGAACGGAATCGGCATCTGACAATGCAGGTCGTCGCCGTCGCGCTCGAATACCGAGTGCTGCTTGATGTGAATCTCGACGTACAGGTCACCCGACGGACCGCCGTTGATACCCGGCTCGCCGTTGCCAGCCGAGCGGATACGCATGCCGTCGTCGATACCTGCCGGGATCTTCACTTCCAGCGTCTTGGTTTCCTTGACCTTGCCTGCGCCATGGCAGTGGCCGCAAGGATCGGGAATATAGGTGCCGGTGCCGTGGCACTTCGGACACGTCTGCTGGATGCTGAAAAAGCCTTGCGACATACGCACCGAACCCGAACCGCTACAGGTCGGACAGGTTTCCGGCTTGGTGCCGGGCTTGGCGCCCGAACCGTGACAGATCTCGCACGAGACCCAGCTCGGCACGCGAATCTGCGTGTCGTAGCCGTGCGCGGCCTGTTCCAGCGTGATTTCCATGCTGTAGCGCAGATCGGCGCCGCGATACACCTGCGGACCGGCACGACCACCGCCGCCACGCGCGGCGCCGCCGGCTGCCTGGCCGAAGATGTCGCCGAAAATATCGCCGAATGCGTCGGCAAATCCGCCGAAGCCTTGCGCGCCTGCGCCTGCCATGTTCGGATCGACGCCCGCATGACCGTACTGATCGTACGCCGCGCGCTTTTGCGAGTCCGACAGCATTTCATAGGCTTCCTTCACCTCTTTGAAATGCTCTTCCGCATCCTTGTTGCCCGGATTGCGGTCAGGGTGATGCTTCATCGCGAGCTTGCGATAAGCCTTCTTGATTTCGTCGTCGCTCGCGTTCTTTGCGACGCCCAGAACCTCGTAGTAATCCCGTTTCGCCATATCGGTTCAACGCCACTCGCGCAAGGGGGCGCGGTGACTCCTCTTGAATGCTGGAGTCTTGCGACTCGTCCGGCCGCTGTTTTTCGCCGTTTTCACGGCTGGAAACAACGCCCTCCATAAAACAAATGTGCCCGGAGAGCCCAAAAGGCTCACCAGGCGCGATAACCGCTTTGCAGGTCGATGCACCCGGACGGGAGCAAAACCGTTTTGCAGCCGGGCCGCACACATCGCTGTGTGCGGCTTTACGGTCAGATTGCGACCCGGCTTTAGTCTTTCTTGACTTCCTTGAACTCGGCGTCGACCACGTCGTCCTGCTGCTGGCTCGCGCCACCAGCCGACGCGCCTGCACCTGCCGCGCCTGCTGCCGCTGCTTCGGCACCTTGCGCTGCCTGCATGTCGGCGTACATCTTTTCGCCCATCTTCTGCGAGGCCGTGGCCACCACTTCGATCTTGGCTTCGATCGCAGCCTTGTCCGCCGAACCGCTCTTCAGCGTTTCTTCGAGGTCCTTCAGCGCCGTTTCGATCGCTTCCTTCTCGGCGGCTTCCAGCTTGTCGCCGTATTCCGTGAGCGCCTTCTTCGTGCTGTGGACCAGCGCGTCGCCCTGGTTACGGGCATCGGCCAGTTCACGCAGCTTGTGATCTTCTTCCGCGTTCGCTTCGGCGTCCTTCACCATCTTCTCGATTTCGGCTTCGGACAGACCCGAGTTCGCCTTGATCGTGATGCGGTTTTCCTTGCCGGTCGCCTTGTCTTTCGCGCCGACGTGCAGAATGCCGTTCGCGTCGATGTCGAAGCTCACTTCGATCTGCGGCGTGCCGCGCGGTGCCGGCGGAATGCCTTCGAGGTTGAACTCGCCCAGCAGCTTGTTGCCCGCTGCCATTTCGCGTTCGCCCTGGAACACCTTGATCGTCACGGCGCCCTGGTTGTCGTCGGCCGTCGAGTAGACCTGTGCGTGCTTGGTCGGGATCGTGGTGTTCTTGTTAATCATCTTGGTCATCACGCCGCCGAGCGTTTCGATGCCGAGCGACAGCGGAGTCACGTCGAGCAGCAGAACGTCCTTGCGGTCGCCGGACAACACCTGACCCTGGATCGCGGCGCCAACGGCGACGGCTTCGTCCGGGTTCACGTCACGGCGCGGATCCTTGCCGAAGAATTCCTTAACCTTTTCCTGCACCTTCGGCATGCGGGTCATACCGCCGACCAGAATCACGTCGTCGATTTCGCCGACCTTCACGCCCGCATCCTTGATTGCCATGCGGCACGGCTCGATGGTGCGTTCGATCAGTTCTTCAACCAGCGCTTCCAGCTTGGCGCGCGTGATTTTCAGGTTCAAGTGCTTCGGACCCGACGCGTCGGCTGTGATGTACGGCAGGTTGATTTCCGTTTGCTGGCTCGACGACAGTTCGATCTTCGCCTTTTCAGCCGATTCCTTCAGGCGTTGCAGCGCAAGCACGTCTTTCGACAGATCGACGCCCTGCTCTTTCTTGAACTCGCCGATGATGTAATCGATGATGCGCTGGTCGAAGTCTTCACCGCCGAGGAACGTATCGCCGTTCGTGGAGAGCACTTCGAACTGCATTTCGCCGTCGACGTCAGCGATTTCGATGATCGACACGTCGAACGTACCGCCGCCCAGGTCATAAACCGCGATCTTGCGGTCGCCCTTTTCGGCCTTGTCCAGACCGAATGCCAGAGCGGCTGCGGTCGGTTCGTTGATGATGCGCTTGACTTCCAGACCCGCGATACGGCCGGCGTCTTTGGTGGCCTGACGCTGGCTGTCGTTGAAGTACGCGGGAACCGTGATCACAGCTTCCGTGACCGGCTCGCCGAGGTAATCTTCAGCGGTCTTCTTCATCTTGCGCAGCGTTTCCGCCGAGATTTGCGGCGGCGCCAGCTTCTGGTCGCGCACTTCGATCCATGCATCGCCGTTGTCGGCCTTCATGATCTTGTACGGCATCAGAGCGATGTCTTTCTGAACTTCTTTTTCTTCAAAGCGGCGGCCGATCAGGCGCTTGACCGCGTACAACGTGTTCTTCGGGTTCGTGACCGACTGACGCTTCGCAGGCGCGCCGACGAGAATTTCGCCGTCTTCCATGTAAGCGATGATCGACGGCGTGGTGCGTGCACCTTCCGAGTTCTCGATCACTTTGACCGAATTGCCTTCCATGATCGCCACGCACGAGTTGGTCGTGCCGAGGTCGATGCCGATGATTTTGCCCATTTTTACTGTTCTCCTGACTTTGATCGCTGCGGGAAGCGCCGTTTTTGCCCATCTGGCGGTACGGCGATCCGCTCTCAATTCCTACCTGCACTCAACATAAGTGCATCCGCATCGTTTTCAAGACCTCTTTTACGATGCGGTCTTTAATTTTTTTCAATCGGGCGAACTTTTGCCCGAAATCGCGCTGCTTTTTGCCCCTTCGACCGCTTCGGCTGCCTCGACCGCGCGAATCCTGACCCGCGCGGCGGCAACCGCCGCCTCGAACTGCCCGATGCCATGCCAACCGGTCACCCGGCCGAGCCGTTTGCCGCGATAGAAGAAAAACCAGCTCGGCACGCCGTGCAGCGTGAAGCGGCGACCCAGCTCGCGGTGCTCGTAGACGTTGCTGTGAAACCAGTTGAGGCCGAGCGCGCGAATCGCGTCCGGCTGCGCCAGCATGGCTTTTTTGGCGATCTCGCAGTTGAAGCAGTCGAGACCCCAGAAAAACACCACGGCCAGTTCGTCTGCGGCGGCGGCCAGCGCCCGGTCGAACGACCCTGCATCGACCGGCTGCATATCGAACACCGCAAAGGCGCTCGTGTCGACGGGAACGTGGAGCATGGCTCCGCCTGCCAGCGGCCGGCAGCAAAAGATGCTACCGCTGCCCGGACGCCGCTTACTTCGGTGCGGCGACGGTCACGAGCGCAGGACGCAGCACGCGGTCGGCGATCACGAAACCTTTTTGCAGCACGGCAACGACCGTGTTCGGCTCCTGATCGGCCGGGACCATCGAAATGGCCTGGTGACGATGCGGATCGAACTTCTCGCCGACCGGATTCAGGGCGACGACACGGCCCTTCTCCAGCGCGCCCGTCAGTTGACGCAGCGTGAGTTCGACGCCTTCGCGAACCTTCTGCAGGTCGTCGGACGAGTGCGCAACCGCGGCTTCGAGGCTGTCGATCACCGGCAGCAGATGTTCCGCGAAACTTTCGATCGCGAATTTGTGCGCCTTGGTGACGTCTTCCTGCGCGCGGCGGCGCACGTTTTCAGTTTCGGCTTTTGCCCGCAGAAAGCTTTCCTGCAACTCGGCGATCTTTGCCTGAGCTTCGGCAAGCGCGGCATCGACGCCGGCTGCCGGCGAATCGGTGGCGGCGTCTGCGGCGGCTTCCTGCTGGGCGGCGGCGGCCTCGGCGGCCTGGCGCGCGGCTTCGTCCGAGGGCGTGGGATTCTGGCTCGTCGGGTTCTCTTGCGTGTTTTCCATGTCGCTGAAAGTCGATAAAAATTTAAAAGCCAACGGTGGCGGCAACGCCCAAAAGGCAGAGGCGATTTGTGCGTTGCAAAATTGCGACAGGCGGCGTGGCGACCTGACGCGCATCGAAACGGCAGATGGGGCCGGAAAGGACCATTTCAAGCGGCTCCCGCCGAACATTTCGCACCACGGACGTGCGGCGGAAATGCCCGGTTACAACCATTATCGAGTCGCAATCAGATTGAGATTGAGTGCGCCCGACAAGTGGCCTATGCTCCAATAAAGCATCGGAAAAGACACGTTAACCCTAATCTGACGTAAGCCTTTCCGATTCATTGCATTCGACCGATTAGCCCGTTTCCATCCAGCAGCTTCTTCCCAAGGGGAGTACCGTGAAACTGACCTTTGCAATATCGGTGGTCGCATTGGTACTGATCGCGGGTACCACGACCATCTGCATGTCCGGGGCCGTCAACGACCACACGACCGAATACGGCGGTGTGCACGCGACCATGGAACAACTGTTCAATCCCCACCTGAAAGTTTGTCGATAGTGCGCCGGTCGCGCTTGGTCGGCCTGCCGTGCAATGCGGCAGCCGGCTCGCGATACGTCTTGCGCCGCTCCTGCTCGACTTCCCGCTTCACACGGCTCTCCTCGGTTTCCGCATAAAGCGTCTGCGCAATGCTGGCGGGACCGCGCACGTCGCAGATGCCGAGCACTTCCACCTGCCACACGATCCGCTCGATCTCGATCTCCACCAGATCGCCGACGCGCACGTCCTTGGACGGCTTGACGCTCGCGCCGCCGATTCGCACATGACCCTTCTCGACCGCGTCCGCCGCGAGCGAGCGCGTCTTGAAGAAACGCGCCGCCCAGAGCCATTTGTCGATGCGCAGCTTCGCGCCCGGTTCGGTGGAAATCCTGTAATTCATCGGCCTGATCACATTCCTGAAGTGTGCGCCGGCGCATGGGCGGGCGCGTGTGCGGGCGTATGAGGCACCGGCATTGCCTGCACCGGCCAGCCCTGCAGATTTTGGGCGACGATCTCGCCGAGCGCCGCGATCCACGCCTGCGACGCGTTCAGGCAAGCAATGCGGTGAAACTCCTTGCCGCCCGCGTGCAGGAATTCGTCGCGCACTTCCATGCCGATTTCCTCGATCGTCTCCAGACAATCGGCGGTGAAACCCGGACAGAATACGTCGGCGCGTCGGACGCCGGCCGCGCCCAACTCCTTGAGCGTCGGCGCGGTGTAGGGCTGCAGCCATTCGGCCTTGCCGAAGCGCGACTGGAAAGTAATGCGGCATTCCACCGAAGTCAGTTCCAGCGCCTGCATGAGCAGCGCGCCGGTCTGCTGGCATTGCTCGTGGTACGGGTCGCCGAGATCCATGGTGCGCTTGGGCACGCCGTGAAAGCTCAGCACCAGTTTGTCGCCGGCGGCGAAATCGGGCCGGCCGTGCTGATGCCAGTATTGATGCACCTGAGCGGCCAGCGCGGCGATGTAGGCCGGATGGTCCGCGTACTGGCGCACCGTGCGAATTTCCGGCTGATTGCGCATGCGCTTGAGCGCGGAGAACGCGTCGTCGAAAGCGGTGGCCGTGGTGGACGACGAGTACTGCGGATACATGGGCACGAGCAGCACCCGCTCCGCGCCCGCCAGCTTCAGCTGATTAAGCATGGCGGGAATGCCGGGCGTGCCGTAGCGCATGGCGTAGTCGACCAGCACGGTGTAATCGTTCAGTTGCAGCAGATGCCGCAAGCCTTCCACCTGCTTCTCCGTATGGACGCGCAACGGCGAGCCCTCGGGCATCCACACCGCCGCGTACTTGCGCGCCGAGGAGCGGCCACGAAACGGCAAAATCAGCAGCCGCAGGATGACCTGCCAGATCAGGGCGGGAATTTCGACCACTCGCGGATCGGACAGAAACAGCGCAAGGTAGCGGCGAACCGCACGCGGCGTCGGCGCGTCGGGCGTGCCGAGGTTGATCAGCAGCACGGCCACCCGATGTGACGTGGCGTTCTGCGAGGGCCGCTCGAGATCGAAGCGCATAGGCAGCAGGAGTAACCGCTTTGGGCGGCAAGTCGGTTCAGGTGGAATTCATTATAGCGGCGCGTTTCCGCGCGACTACCTGGCCATTCGGCCAATTGGCAAGCCGCCCGCCGCCGAGCATCATGAACGTATGGATCGGCGGCGGCGAATTACTGCTGACTGAGCGTGAGCGAGAGCAGCCGCGCGGTGATGTCGACGATTGGGATCACGCGGTTGTAGGCCATGCGGGTCGGCCCGATCACGCCGAGCGTGCCGACGATCTTGCCGTTCACCTCGTACGGCGCCGTTACCACGCTCATTTCCTCGATCGGCACGAGATTCGACTCGCCGCCGATGAAAATCTGCACGCCCGCGGCGTGACTCGACACGTCGAGCAACTGAAGGAGACTGGTCTTTTGGTCGAACACATCGAACAGCTTGCGCAAACGCGCCATGTCCGAAGAAAGGTCGGCGACTTCGAGCAGGTTGCGCTCGCCCGAGATCAGCACGGTTTCGCCGGTATCGGCTTCGTCGGTGCTGGCGGTGACCGCGGCGTGCATGAGCGTGGTCATGTCGCCGCGCAATTCGTCGATTTCCTCGCGCAAACGGCGGCGGACCTCGTCGAACGAAAGGCCGGCAAAATGCGCGTTGATGTAATTGGACGCCTCTACCAGTTGCGACGGCGAAAAGTCGCGCTGGGTGGCCATGATGCGGTTCTGCACGTCGCCCTCGGGCGTGACGATGATCAGCAGAATGCGCTTGTCGGACAAACGCATGAACTCGATCTGCTTGAACACGTGGCTGCGCCGCGGCGTGAGCACCACGCCGGCGAATTGCGACAGACTGGAGAGCACGCTGGCCGCGGCGGCCACGATTTTCTGCGGTTCGCCTGCCTGCAGCGTAGTCTTGACCGTGCGCATGACGGCTTCTTCGTCGGCGGCGGACTCGACGGTGAGCATCGTGTCCACGAACAGGCGGTAGCCGCGCGGCGTGGGAATGCGCCCCGCCGACGTATGCGGACTGATGACGAGCCCCAGATCCTCGAGGTCGGACATCACGTTACGGATCGTGGCCGGGCTCAGCTCCAGGCCGGAATAGCGTGACAGCGTGCGCGAGCCGACCGGCTGACCTTCGGCGATGTAGCGCTCGATCAGCGTTTTGAGGAGGGTTTGTGCGCGAGGATCTAGCATGAGGGAAAATTTTAGCTCAATGACGCAACGACCGCGAGCGCCGACGACGCCCATGAACACCCCGATTCGCCACCATGCTTCGTGTCATCGAGGCTTCACCATTCTAACGATAATCGGGACATGCGCCGGCAGCCCCTGTCGGCCGGCCCTCAACCGGGTCTGTCTGCGGTTCTTTTCAGGCCCTACCTATGGTGTAATGCCGGCATGCAAGTGACCAGCCAGTTCAAGACCGTCGCGCTCGTCGGGCGCAACAATACGCCGGGCATCAGTGAGCCTCTGACCGCGCTCGCCTCGTGCATCGCGAAACGCGGTTTCGACGTCGTTTTCGAAGCCGATACCGCCGCCGAAATCGGCATCACCGACTACCCGGCGCTGCGCCCCGCCGAGATCGGCGCGCGCGCCGACGTCGCCGTGGTGCTGGGCGGCGACGGCACGATGCTCGGCATCGGCCGGCAGCTCGCGCCTTATCGCACGCCGCTGATCGGCATCAACCACGGCCGTCTCGGCTTCATCACCGACATCCCGATCTCCGACATGCGCGAGATCGTGCCGCAAATGCTATCGGGCAATTTCGAGCGTGAGGAGCGCGTGCTGCTCGAAGCGCGCATCATGCGCGACGGCACGCCGATCTATCACGCGCTGGCCTTCAACGACGTGGTGGTCAACCGCAGCGGCTTTTCGGGCATGGCGGAACTGCACGTCTCGGTGGACGGCCGCTTCATGTACAACCAGCGCTCGGACGGTCTGATCGTCGCCACGCCTACCGGCTCGACCGCTTACGCGTTGTCGTCGCAGGGGCCGATCCTGCATCCGCAATTGCAGGGCATCGTGCTGGTGCCGATCGCGCCGCACGCGTTGTCGAACCGGCCGATCGTTCTGCCGGACGACTCCAAGGTCAGCATCCAGATCGTCTCGGGACGCGAAGTGAACGTCAATTTCGACATGCAGTCGTTCACCTCGCTCGAACTCGGCGACACGATCGAAGTGCGACGCTCGCGTCATACGGTGCCGATGCTGCATCCGGTGGGCTACAGCTATTACGCCACGCTGCGCAAGAAGCTGCACTGGAACGAGTACCCCTCGCACGAAGAAGATCCCAAGCCCTAGCGGGTCCGAATCGCTGGACGCGACCGCGCCGCTGCCGAAACCGTACCGAACCCGTACCTTCACGCACATCAGACGACCTCCATGCTTCGCCATCTCTCGATACGCGACTTCGTCATCGTCGCCGCGCTCGATCTCGAATTCGACAGCGGCTTCACCGTGTTTTCAGGCGAAACCGGCGCCGGCAAGTCGATCCTGATCGACGCCCTCGCCCTTGCGCTCGGCGCCCGCGCGGACGCGAGCGTGGTGCGCACCGGAGAAAGCCGCGCCGACATCACGGCGGAATTCGACACGCATGCGCTGGTCGAGCACTGGCTCGACGAACAGGCGCTCGGCGCAGCGGACGACGATCATCACGGCACGGTCATGCTGCGGCGCGTGGTGGACGCCAACGGCCGTTCGCGCGCGTTCATCAACGGCACGGCGGCAACACTCGCGCAGTTGCGCGAGGTCGGCGAAATGCTCGTGGATATTCATGGGCAACACGCTCACCAGTTGCTGATGCGCCCGGATGCGCAACGCGAACTGTTCGATACGCACGCCGGCCTGAGCGATTCCGCCTCGACGGTCACGCGTAGCTGGCGCGCCTGGCGTGAAAAGGTGCAAGCGGTCGAACATGCGCAAACCCGCGACCGCGAGCTGCAACTCGAACGCGAGCGCCTCGCCTGGCAACTCACCGAGCTGGACAAGCTCGCGCCGCAGCCGGGCGAGTGGGAAGAGGTCAACACCGAGCATCGGCGTCTGTCGCACTCGGCCAATCTGATCGACGGCGTGCATGGCGCGCTCAACGCGCTCTCCGAATCGGACGAGGCGATGATCGCGCATCTGGCGTCGATCGTTTCGAAGGTGCGCGATCTGGCCGAGATCGATCCTGCCTTGAACGACGTGCTGGCCGCGCTCGAACCGGCGGAGATCCAGTTGCAGGAAGCCGCTTACTCGCTCAGTCACTACGCGCAAAAACTCGAACTCGATCCGGACCGGCTGGCGCAGGTCGAAAAACGTCTCGACGCGCTGCACTCCGCTGCCCGTAAATTCCGTCTGCAGCCGGAAACGCTGCCGGAAGAACACGAAGCGCGCCGCACCCAGCTTGCCGCGCTCGACGCCGCCGCGGACCTCGACGCGTTGCATGCTGCCGAAGCCAAGGCCAAGGAAGCATTCATCGGGGAAGCGAAGAAGCTCTCGAAGGCACGCGCCAAGGCCGGCAAGGCGCTCGGCGCGGCGGTCACGACGGGCATGCAGGAATTGTCGATGAAGGGCGGCAGTTTCGAAGTGGCGCTGGTGCCCTTGCCCGAAGGCGGCGCACACGGGCTCGAGCAGGTGGAATTCCGCGTCGCGGGCCACGCGGGTGTGCCGCTGCGGCCGCTTGCCAAGGTTGCATCAGGCGGCGAACTGGCGCGTATCAGTCTCGCGCTGGCGGTGATCGCGAGCGCCGCCAGCCCGACGCCCACCCTGATTTTCGACGAAGTGGACACGGGCATCGGCGGCGGCGTCGCCGAAGTGGTCGGACGGTTGTTGCATCAGCTGGGCGAGGCGCGTCAGGTGTTGTGCGTGACGCACTTGCCGCAAGTGGCCGCGCGCGGCGACCATCACTTCCAGGTCGCCAAGGCCGGCAACGGCAGCGGCGGCACGGTCAGCAGCGTGACGCCGCTGGACAAATCTAGCCGCGTCGAAGAAGTGGCGCGCATGCTCGGCGGACTGGAAATTACGGCAACCACGCGCAAACACGCGAAGGAAATGCTGGCGGCCTGAGTATCGCGGCTCATCCGGCCAGACCAACAAGCAGGGCGGGCAGTTTAGCCGCTGCCCTGCCGCCTGGACAACGCGATCGGCGCGATCGGCTAATGCGCCGCATCCGACGTCAGCCGAACACACGCTCCCACAATCCCAGCACTGCCGCACGCTCCGTCTCGACCAGAGCCGGAGCGACGCGCGCCTTCTCCATGCCATCGAGCCGCAGCTTGTGCTGCAGCTTCCGGTACATCCGATAAGCGGCGCCAACCGTCTCCGCTTCCGCCTCGCTCATCAGCCCGAAATGGGACACTTCGCGCAGCAAGGCGATGTTGCCCGTGTTGCGGATCAACGCGGGATCGCTCGCGGCGTGCAGCAAAACCCAGTACTGCACTGTGAATTCGATATCGACCATGCCGCCACGGTCGTGCTTCAGGTCGAACAGCGCCGTGTGATTCGGATGCCCCGCCTCGACGCGCGCGCGCATTTCGACGATCTCTCTTGCGAGCGGCGCCGCCTCGCGCGGCGTGGTCAGCACCTGTTCGCGGATCGCTTCGAATTTCGCGCCGATCGCGGCGTCGCCCGCGCAATAACGCGCACGGCTCAACGCCTGATGCTCCCAGACCCACGCCGTGTTCGCCGCGTCGCCTTCGCGCAACTGGTAGCGGCGGAACGCGTCGAGATCCGTGACGAGCAGGCCCGACTCGCCGTTGGGCCGCAGACGCAAGTCGACATCGAACAAGGTGCCCGCGCCGGTCGCCGTGGTGAGCCAGGTGATCAGACGGCGCGTGTAGGTGGAATAGATATCGGCGGCGGCATCATCGTCGTCCTCGTAGAGAAAGATCACGTCGAGGTCCGAGGCGTAACCGAGTTCCTTGCCACCCAGCTTGCCGTAGGCGATCACCGCGAATTGCGGCACCTCGCGATGGCGCTTGGGCAACTGCTTCCAGACTGCTTCGAGCGTGACGTCGAGCACGGCGTCGGCGAGTTCCGAGAGCCGGTCGCTCACGTGTTCGACGCTCAGACGGCCGGCCAGATCGATCAGCAGAATACGGAACACCTCGGCCTGGTGCGCGTGACGCAGCAGATCCATCTGCTGCTCGACGCCGTCGGCGGCGGCCAGACGCAGGCGCAAGGTCCGCTTGAACTCGGGCCAGTCGAACGGGCTGTCCATGGCTTCGTCGTCGAGCAATTCGTCCAGCAATTGCGGATGGCGAATCAGATAACCCGCCGCCCAGCGCGAACCGCCCAACACCGACAACACCCGGTGCAAGGCTTGCGGATATTCGGTCAGCAACGCCAGATAGGCGCCGCGCCGGCTCACGGTTTCCAGCAGATCGAAGAAACGCGCGATGGTGTCGGCGCGACGCTCGGGCGGCTCCAGCGTGCGCGCGGCTTCGAGCGCGCGCTGGGCGACGATGTCGAAACGTTGCCGGCTGCGCTCGGCGAGCCCAGCGTAACGCGACGACTGCCACACCGCCCGCAACCGCGCCAGCAGGTCGTCCGGCTCGGCCACGCCCAGTTCGACGAGGCGCGCGCGCAAGGCGTCGTCGGCGCTGTCGTCGGCGAGCGCGCTGCTCCACACCCACGCCGCGGCGCCGTCCTCGGGCGCGCCGCAGCCGTCCCGGCCGCTCACCTTGTCGGCGAAAATCTGGTCGAACTGCTGCTCGACGAATTCACGATGCGCGTCGAGCTTCGCCATCAGCGACGCGTAGTCGTCGCAACCCATCGCGCCCGCCAGCGCCACGCGTTCGTCCGGGTCGACCGGCATGGCGTGGGTCTGCGCATCGTTGCGGTATTGCAGCCGGTGTTCGAGTTCGCGCAGAAACCGGTAGGCCTGCGAGAGCTTCACGCAGACCGTCGTATCGATCAGACCGTGCGTCGCGGCATGCCGCAGCACGGCGAGCGTGGGCCGCACACGAAAACCGGCGTCCTGGCCGCCGCGAATCAGCTGGAACACCTGCGCGCTGAATTCGATTTCGCGGATGCCGCCGCGGCCGAGCTTGATGTCGTCGGCTTTGTCGGGGCGCATCGAGGCGCGCCGCTGCGCTTCCTGGCGAATCTGCAGATGCAGCGCCCGGATCGCGCTGATCACGCCGAAGTCCAGATAACGACGATAGACGAACGGCGTCACGATCGCGTCGAGTTGCTTCTGCAGGCGCTGCGCCGAGTCGCTCGCCCCTTCCGAGACGAGACGCCCCTTGATCCACGCGTAGCGTTCCCACTCGCGGCCCTGCACGTAAAAATATTCTTCGAGCATGCCGAGACTGCACACCAGCGGCCCCGAGTCGCCGTTCGGCCGCAGACGCATATCGACGCGAAACACGTAACCGTCGCCGGTGACTTCAGCCAGCGCGCCGATCAGCCGCTTGCCGAGGCGCGTGAAGAATTCCTGCGTGGCGATCGGCGAGCGCTGACCGCCTGCCGTCTCGCCGTCCTCTTCATAAATGAAGATCAGGTCGATATCCGACGACACGTTCAACTCGCGCCCACCCAGCTTGCCCATGCCGACCACGCCGAGCGAAAGACGCTCGCCCTGGGGTCCGCGCGGCTCGCCGTACAGCGTCTCGAGTTCGGCGGACAGCACGGCGAGCGCGCGCTGAATGGTCGTCTCGGCCAGATCGGTCATCGCGCCGGTGACTTCGGCGACATCCGCCTCGCCGGCCAGGTCGCGCTCCATCACGGCGCAGAACACCTCGGTGCGCAACTGACGCAGCGCCCGTTTGAGTGCATCTTCGGTCAGGGTCGCGCCACCGGCGCCTTGCGCTTGCGCGCACAACGCGTCGAAGCGCGCGTCGATGCGCTGGCGGCTGAGCGGCTCGGCGGCCAGCGCCTCCACTTGCGCCGCGAGTGGCGGACGCGCCGCCACGGCCCGCGCCGCGTAATGCGAATACTTGGAACTCAGGAGAGTAGCGTCAGTCATCAAGGGTCTGGCTCGCTCGTTGCTTGAGAAGCGTGGTTCAGTCGTCGTAGCACCGGGTCTGCCGTAGCCGCCGGGTTCACCGAGGCCGCGGAAGAGCGTGCTGACAGGGTTTGCAGTAAGCCCGCCAGCGCTTTCCCGTGTGTTACATTTCGTCGTTAATTCGCAAAACTACCATACGCCCACCCGCCGCAGCATGTCCGAGCGAAACGAATCCGCCGACCCGCACGAAACCGGGCAGGTCCGGCCTGTGAGCGGCAGCGACCACATCGTGTTGCGTCGGACTTTGCACGTGCTGCTGGCCGTCGCGCTCGTGCTCTACTTCGTCGCGACAGGCCTGTTCCTCGGCTTGCGTTATGTGCTGCTGCCGCGCGTCGATTCGTTCCGCCCGCGCATCGAAGCCACCGTCTCCGACAAGCTCCACACGCAGTTCACCATCGGCAAACTCGCGCCTTACTGGAGCGGTTTCCAGCCCGGTCTCGACGTCACCAACCTGGTGATCCGCGACCACGAAGGCAAGCCCGCGCTGACCATTCCGCACGCCACCGCCACGCTGTCGTGGAAGTCGCTCTGGCAGTTTCATCCCGCGCTGTCCAGCCTCGTCGTCGATCAGCCCGACGTGCTGGTGTCGCGCACCGGCGACGGCGTGATGTCGGTCGCCGGCGTGCCGATCCCGACGCGTCACAGCGGCAACGACACGTTGTCCACGTGGCTCTTGCGGCAACAGGCGATCGTGGTGCGCGGCGGCGTACTGCGCTGGCGCGATGCCGAGCACGACGCGCCCGAACTCGCGTTGCGCGACATCCGCATCGCCATTCTCAACGACGGCTACGATCACCGCATGGCCTTGCAGGCGCCGCCCGACGGCCAGGTGCTGCACGGTCCGGTCGACTTCCGCACACAGTTCCGGCACACGCCGCTCTCGGCCATCGGCAAACCGATCAACTGGACCGGACACGTGTACATGTCCACCGGACCGGTCGATCTGCCGACGCTCGCGCGCTATATCAACTTCCCGATCGAGACGTTCGGCGGCCGGATCGACAACGCCATCTGGGGCGACTTCACCGACGGCCGCATGACGTCCGCGAGCGGAACATTGGCGGGCGCCGACGTCGCGCTGCGCGTACGTCCGACGCAGCCTAAGTTGCTGCTGCCCGTGGCGAATTTCGCGTGGCGCCTCGAAGCCGACCAGGGCGACTACAAACTCCAGCTCAACAACCTGCGGGCCGAACTTGGCCAGCCGCCGCTCGACGACGGTACGCCGCTCACCCGCACGCTCGCATTCGAGACGCTCAATGGCCGTTTTCGCGCGGCGTCGCAGCAACACGGGCAGCTCGTCAGCGTCGGCGGCGATCGCGTCGATCTGGGCATCCTCGCGGAATTCAGCCGCGCCCTGCCGCTGCCGCGACCGCTGCTTAACAATCTGCTGCGCTTCAATCCGCGCGGCATGGTGTCGAATTATCTGATCGAAGTGGAGCGCGGCAAGCCGGAATCGGGCGAAGCCGGCAGCGACCGTCATTCGAGCGGCGCGGAGCCGCTCGAGCACTATCGCTTCAAAGGCGATTTGCAGGGCATCAGTGTCGCGGCGCAGGAACCGCCGCCGGGCCTCACGCCGCTGAATCACCCGCGCGCCGGCATTCCCGGCATCGAAAATCTGTGGGGCAGTGTCGACGCCGACGAAAATCACGGCACCGCGCTGCTCGACACCTCCAACGTGGCACTCACCCTGCCGGGCGTGTTCGACGACCCGCGCCTGATTTTCGACCGTCTGCACGGTCGCGCCGACTGGACCATCAAGCCGAAAGCGCCGGGCGAAACGCGTCCGTCGTTCGCAGTGAAGCTGGCGGACTTCAGCGTCTCGAATGCGGACGTCGCGGCCACCGCCACCGCCGATTACAGCAATCCAGGGCACGGCCGCGGCTCGCTCGATCTGGAAGCCAACTTCGAGCGCGCGCAGGTGACGCGCATCGCCCGTTATCTGCCGACCAGCATCACCGAAAAACTGCGCATCTATCTCGGCCATGGTCTGCAGGCCGGCACGTCGCGCGGCGGCAAGATCGAAATTCACGGCGACCTGACCAAGTTCCCGTACTCGCGTGCACCGGAAGCCGGGCAGTTCCATATCGTCGCGCCGTTCAAGGGCGGCAAGTTCGACCCGACGCCTTTCCCGCCGCGCAAGATGCGCAACGGCACGCCGAACCTGTGGCCGCCGCTCGACGGCATCGACGGCGTGTTTGAACTGCACAACAACGTGCTGCGCTTCGACATCGACCGCGCGAAATACAAACGGGTGGCGCTGACGCGCGTGAACGGCAAGATCGACGACCTCGGCACGAAAGCGTCGAGCCTCGTGATCGCCGGCAACGGACGCGGCCCGCTCGAAGACATGCTCGACTACGTGAACGAAAGCTCGCTCGGCATCATGGCCAAACACGAGACCGAGAAGGTGCGCGCCGACGGTGCGGCTTCGCTCGCGTTGAAGCTGACGATACCGCGCACGCCGATGCCGCACATTGCCGTGGAAGGCGCGCTCGGCTTCCAGAACAATCGCCTCGCTGTCGAAAACGCCCCGCCTTTGTCGCAACTGAACGGCAAGGTGCGCTTCACCGAACACACGGCGCGCATCGACAAGCTGTCCGCGCAATTCCTGGGCGGCGACGTTCACGCGAACGGCGGCCTCAACCAGAACGGCACGTATGCGCTCGATCTCAGCGGCCACATCGCCATCGACGCCGCGCGCGGTCTCAATCTGCACGGCCCCGCCGCCGAGGTGCTCACCCGCATGAGCGGCACGGCGCCTTATGCGCTGAACGTACGCGGCGCCAAGGGACACTTGCCGGAAGTCACGGCGAACTCGGACCTGACCGGCCTCGCGCTCGATTTTCCCGCGCCCTTCAACAAGCCGATCGGCGCGCCGATGCCACTGCACTTTGCCGTGAGCCCGGCGACAACGGAGAGCGAAGCCGGTTTGCAACGCGCCGACCTGACCTTCGGCCCGATCGCGGCGACCTATCTGCTGCGCTACCAGCCGAAGGAAACGCCCGTGGTCGTGCGTGGCGCGATCGGCGTGAACAAGCCGGCCGATCTGCCGGCCGACGGCGTGATTGCAGCCGTCGACCTCGAAGCGCTCGACGCCGACGCCTGGCGCGCACTCGTCGCGCAGATGCGCAGCAAGGAAGCGCCCGCGGCGGCGCCCGTGCCGGCCTCAGCTTCCGCGGCAACCGCAGCGTCCACCGCAGCCGCCACGCCGCCGGCCACCCCGAACCCCGTGCTCGCGCAATTCCTGCCGAGCCGCTTCGCGCTGCACATCGGCACGCTGACCTTGCTCAAGCGTCACTGGGACAGCGTGATCGTCGGCGCCTCGCATGCGGACAACAAATGGCAGGCGAACATCGCGTCGAACCAGGTGTCGGGCCACGTGTCGTGGCTGCCGGGCGCGACTAAAACGTCGCCGGGCACGCTGCAGGCGCGCTTTGCCCGCGTGGTGATTCCGTCCGCCACCGACAAGGACCTGCTCGGCCGCGCGATGTCGGCGCCGGCCCAGAACATGCCGTCGATCGATCTGATCGTCAACGAACTGATTTTCCGCGACCGCAATATCGGCCGTCTGGAAGTGGATGCGCATAATTTCGAGGAAGACGGCGTGCCGGTCTGGCAGCTCGACAAGCTCGACATCAGCAACCCCGCCGCCACGCTGAGCGCGACGGCGAACTGGCGCACCTCGACCGATCTCGGCAATACCGCCGCCGACACCGCCGCGCGCCGCACCGTGTTCGACTTCAAGCTCGATATCAAGGACGCCGGCGCGCTGCTCGAACGGTTCGGCCAGCCGCGCACGCTGAAATACGGTGCAGGCTCCCTGTCGGGCAAGATGGTCTGGCGCGGCGGCCCGACCGCCATCGATTACCCGTCGCTCAACGGCAACCTGGCCGTCGATCTGCGGCACGGCCAGATTCTCAAGGTCGATCCGGGCGTCGCCAAACTGCTGGGCGTGCTGAGCCTGCAGAGCCTCGCGCGCTTCGCCACGCTGAACTTCCGCGATGTGATCGGCGAAGGCTTGCCGTTCGAACACGTCACGGGCACGGCCCAGATCCAGAACGGCGTCGGCCGCACGGACAACTTCGAAATGGTCACCGCGCCCGCACGCGCCGAGATGAAGGGCTCGGTGGATCTGGCTCAGGAAACGCAGAATCTGCGCGTGGAGATCGTGCCGACGGTGAGCGCCGGCGCCGCGGTGATCGCCGCGACGGTCATCAATCCGCTGCTCGGGCTGGGCGCACTGGTCGCCGATCTGGCCTTCAGCAAGTCGGTGTCCACGGCGTTCGCGCGCGAGTATGCAATCACCGGTTCGTGGTCGAAACCGCACATCGAGCGGGTCAAGGGCGATCGCGGTAAGATGGACGCTCCGGCTTCGACCGTGGAAGCGCACTGAGCTGCGCGTCAGGCCCGGCTTCGTTGAATGCGGCAACATCTGGCCCTTCCAAGGGCGAGATGGCCAGCCGACCACGAAGCGCGCCGCCCCGGCCCGAGCCAGCCTTGAACGACGTCAGCGGCACGTATCTCGCATCGCCGCCTTTGCCGGGAGTTTTTCGAAACGCTCATGAGCGAAACACACGTCTTTCCCTCTTCCTCCTCCGCGGAATCCGGCGGGTACTCCAGAAACGCATTCCGTGTCGCCGCGCTGCAAATGGTCAGCACGCCGGACCGCGAGCGCAATCTCGCCGAAGCGGAACGTCTGATTGCCGAGGCCGCCGCCGACGGCGCGCAACTCGTCCTGCTGCCCGAGTATTTCTGCTTCATGGGCTTCAAGGACACCGACAAGCTCGCCGTGCGCGAGCCGTATCGGGACGGCCCGATCCAGCGTTTTCTCGCCGACTCTGCGCGCCGCCACAAGCTGTGGGTGATTGGCGGCACGCTGCCGCTGATGTCGGCCGAACCGGCGCGCGTGCTGAATACCACGCTCGTGTTCGACCCGCAGGGCAACGAGGCGGCCCGCTACGACAAGATCCACCTTTTCAACTTCGAAAAAGACGAGGAATCGTTCGACGAGGCTCGCACCATTTGCCCCGGCGGCGAGGTCCGCACCTTCGACGCGCCGTTCGGCCGGGTCGGCCTCTCGGTCTGCTACGATTTGCGTTTTCCGGAGTTGTACCGGCGCATGGGCGACTGCGCGCTGATCGTGGTGCCGTCGGCGTTCACGTACACCACCGGCCGCGCGCACTGGGAAATGCTGCTGCGCGCAAGGGCGGTGGAAAACCAGTGCTACGTGCTGGCCGCCGCGCAAGGCGGCAAACATGAAAACGGCCGTCGCACCTGGGGCCACAGCATGCTGATCGACCCGTGGGGCGAGATCGTCGCGGTGCGCGACGAAGGCGCCGGCGTGGTCGCCGGCAATCTCGAACGCGCACGTATCGACGAAGTGCGGCAGAGCCTGCCCGCCTGGCGTCATCGCGTGCTGAGCTAGTCCGGCCGGCGTACCGATCTGAACCGCCGGCATTGAAACTGCGGCGTCGCCCACTCATATAGGTGAGAGCGGCGCTAACCGAATCCTTCGTATCGAGCAGAACATACTTCGCATGAACATCATCGAACCCGGTATCCGTAATCTCGCCACCGCCAAGGACATCCTCCTGACGCCCTACGGTCTCGACGAATCCCTGCTGACCCGCACGCTCGCCGAAATCTTCACGCACAGGATCGACTACGCCGACCTCTACTTCCAGTACACGCGCAGCGAGGCGTGGAGTCTGGAAGAAGGCATCGTGAAGTCGGGCAGCTTCAGCATCGACCAGGGCGTCGGCGTGCGCGCCGTGTCGGGCGACCGCACGGCGTTCGCGTACTCGGACGACCTGTCGCCCGAAGCGATCCGTCAGGCGGCGCTGGCTACGCGTTCCATCGCCAAGGCCGGCGGCGGCAAGCAGAAGATCAAGGCGGCAACGTCGCTGACCGGCATCGCCGGGCGCGATCTGTATCTGCCGTCCGATCCGCTGCATTCGCTCGACGCCACGGCCAAGGTCAAACTGCTGGAGCGCATCGAACAGATGGCGCGCGGACGCGATCCGCGCATCCAGCAAGTCATGGCAGGCCTCGCCGGCGAATACGACGTGGTGCTGGTGGCGCGCAGCGACGGCGGCTTCGCGGCGGATATCCGTCCGCTGGTGCGCGTGTCGGTCACGGTGATCGCCGAGCAGAACGGTCGCCGTGAAATCGGCAGCGGCGGCGGCGGCGGCCGTTTCGACTACGGCTATTTCACAGACGAAGTGCTGTCGAAGTACGTGGACGACGCCGTGCATGCGGCACTCGTCAATCTCGACGCACGCCCGGCTCCGGCCGGCGCGATGACCGTCGTGCTCGGACCGGGCTGGCCCGGCGTGCTGCTGCACGAAGCCATCGGCCACGGTCTCGAAGGCGACTTCAACCGCAAGGGTTCGTCGGCATTCGCCGGGCGCATCGGCGAGCAGGTCGCGGCCAAGGGCGTCACCGTGGTGGACGACGGCACGTTGCCGAACCGCCGCGGCTCGCTGAACATCGACGACGAAGGCAACCCGACGCAATGCACGACGCTGATCGAAGACGGCATCCTCAAAGGCTACATTCAGGACACGCTGAACGCCCGCCTGATGAAAATGCCGGTCACGGGTAATGCGCGCCGCGAGTCGTATGCGGCGCTGCCCATGCCGCGCATGACGAACACGTACATGCTCAATGGCGATAAAGACCCGCAGGAAATCATCGAGTCCGTGAAAAACGGTCTGTACGCGGTGAACTTCGGCGGTGGCCAGGTCGACATCACGAACGGCAAGTTCGTGTTCTCGGCTTCCGAGGCGTACATGATCGAAAACGGCAAGATCACGTACCCGGTCAAGGGCGCGACGCTAATCGGCAGCGGCCCGGAATCGCTGAAATTCGTCAGCATGATCGGCAACGACATGAAGCTCGATTCGGGCGTCGGCGTGTGCGGCAAGGAAGGCCAGAGCGTGCCGGTGGGCGTCGGCCAGCCTACGCTGCGAATCGACCGCATGACGGTGGGCGGCACGGCCTGATTGGCAGCATGACGCATACTTCGTGCATGCATTGCGCGAAGTATGCGGATTTCCCGCGTTTTTCACCCCCGTAGCTTGTCAAGCGAGCTTACCCGGGTTATAAAGTCATTCACCCTTTTTGACCAGCGACCTCATTTCGCCATGTCCGCCAAGTTTTATTTTTACTTTTTTTGGTATCTCAGACCGCTGGCGGATCGAGAGGGGTGTTAGTGCACGCAGGACACCAGGAATTCCCGAAAAACCGCCAGCTAGCCTGGCGGTTTTTTTTCGCCCCATGCCTTTGAAACTTTTGCCGTTGAACATTTTTTGATTGTTGTCCGCTCAAGGCCTTGCTGCCTGATCGTTTCCTGATCGCAGCCTGCGTTGCCCGCGCGAACACGCTACGAACCGATTCAGGAGAATAACCATGCCCCCGCACAACACCGACGATGTCCGTATCCGCGAATTGAAAGAACTCACGCCGCCCGCTCACCTGATCCGCGAATTCGCCTGCGACGAGAGCGTGTCCAACGTGATCTACAACTCGCGCAACGCGATGCATCGCATCCTGCACGGCATGGAAGACCGGCTGATCGTCATCATCGGGCCGTGCTCGATTCACGATCCGAAAGCCGCGATGGAATACGCCGGACGCCTGATCGAACAACGCAAGCGCTTCGCCGGCGAACTCGAAATCGTGATGCGCGTGTACTTCGAAAAGCCGCGTACGACGGTGGGCTGGAAAGGTCTCATCAACGACCCGCACATGGACAACAGCTTCAAGATCAACGACGGCCTGCGCGCCGCGCGCGAGTTGCTCCTGCGCATCAACGAACTGGGTCTGCCGGCGGGCACCGAATACCTCGACATGATCAGCCCGCAGTACATCGCCGACCTGATCTCGTGGGGCGCGATCGGCGCGCGCACGACGGAATCGCAGGTGCATCGCGAACTCGCGTCGGGTCTGTCGTGCCCGGTCGGCTTCAAGAACGGGACGGACGGCAACGTCAAGATCGCCGTGGACGCGATCAAGGCCGCTTCGCAGCCGCATCATTTCCTGTCGGTCACGAAGGGCGGCCACTCGGCGATCGTTTCGACCGCCGGCAACGAGGATTGCCACATCATCCTGCGCGGCGGCAAGACGCCGAACTACGACGCGGACAGCGTGAATGCCGCCTGTGCCGACATCGGCAAGGCCGGCCTCGCCGCGCGTCTGATGATCGACGCGAGCCACGCCAATAGCTCGAAGAAGCACGAGAACCAGATTCCGGTGTGCGCGGACATCGGCCGTCAGATTGCTTCGGGCGACGAACGGATTGTCGGCGTGATGGTGGAATCGAATCTCGTGGCAGGCCGCCAGGATTTGCAGGAAGGCTGCGCATTGACGTACGGTCAAAGTGTGACCGACGCCTGCATCGGCTGGGACGAAAGCGTCGCCGTGCTGGAAGGACTTGCTGACGCGGTCAAGCAGCGTCGTGTGGCGCGCGGCAGCGGCAATTGACGGCTGCGCGGTAAGCGAGGCGGCCTGAATGCCGCCAGCGCATTAACGAAAAACCCGGCTAGCTGGACTGAGCCGGGTTTTTTGTTGGCCGCTCGGCCGGTTGGTGCGGCATTTTTCGACGCCGCTCGTCGTGGCTGCCGACCGTTATTGCACGGTGCCCGAGCCGAACACTTCCGTGTGAATTCGCTCTGCGTCCACGCCGAGCGCGGCCAACGCTTCACATTGCGCACGCATGAACGGCACCGGTCCACAGATGTAGTAATCCGCGTCGGGCGAGATCACCTGGTCGGCGATCTTCGTCAGATCGAGACGGCCTTCGAAATCGTAGTCCACACCGATTCGATCGACGGCCTCGACGGCTTCGTAGAACACGGTGCTCGACACGTTCGCATGCGTCGCCACCTGCTCCGTCAGCCATGGCCGGAAGGCGTGAACCCGTCCGTTACGGCAGGCATGCACGAAGCTCACGCGGCGCTCGCTGGCGTCCGCGAGCAACGAGGCCAACATCGAAGTCATGGGCGTGATGCCCACGCCGCCGCTGATCAGCACGACCGGCGTACTCTTCTTGCGATCCAGCGTGAAGTCGCCCATCGGCGCGCTGACCTGAACGATCTCGCTGACGCCCACGCCATCGTGCATCAGATTAGAAACGTGACCCGGCGCGACGTCCTGCTTGCCCGCCTCGCGCTTGACCGAAATGCGCAGCCATTTGCCGTTCGGCGCGTCCGACAGGCTGTATTGCCGAGGCTGATCGACACCGAGTTCGTCGACGAAACGCTTCACGCTCAGATACTGGCCGGGCTCAAAACCGCAAGCCGGACCGCCGTCGGCGGGTGTCAGATAGAAGGACGTGATTTCGTCGCTTTCCTCGTGCTTGCGCGCCACCCGGAACGGACGGAAGCCGCTCCACGCCGCGCTCTCGTACAACTTCGCCTCCGTGCCGATGAAGATGCCGGCGAGTTGTCCGTAGGCCGCCCGCCACGCTTCGAGCGTGTCCGGATCGACCGCGTCGCCCAGTACGTCGACGATCGCGCCCAGCAGATGCCGTCCCACGATCGGATAGTGTTCCGGCCGGATACTCAGGCTGACGTGCTTGTTGGCGATACGCGAAACGGTGGGACCGAGCGCGCCGAGGTTGTCGATGTTGGCGGCATACGCATACACGGCGCGCGCCAGCGTTTCGGGCTGGTTGCCGCTCTTCTGATGCGTCTGGTTGAACACGTTCTTCAACTCGGGATGATGCGCGAACATGCGCTGGTAGAAGTGCTTCGTGATGGTCGTGCCGTGCTCGGCAAGCACGGGAACGGTGGCTTTGACGCGCGCAATCTGATCGGTCGTGAGAGCATTCATGTGGGTTTCTCCGTTAAAGATGCATTTACGATACATCTTTAAAGGTAAATTTTCCATGACAGATTGTCGCAGGCGCAAAAATGTCGTTGAGGTGCCTAGCCGGCGTGGCGCTCGTGGCTCCAGAGCACGTCGGTGCAGCCGTCCACGCGATTGAGCACGCGCGCCAGAACGAACAGCAGATCGGACAGTCGGTTCACGTATTGACGCGGCGCAGCATTGATCGTTTCGTCCTCACCGAGCGCGACGATGCTTCGCTCGGCGCGTCGGCAGACGGTCCGGCAAACATGCGCGAGCGCGGCCGGACGCGAGCCGCCGGGCAGGATGAACTCCTTGAGCGGCGGCAGGCTGGCGTTGTAGTCGGCGAGCCAGCCATCGAGTTGCGCCAGATGACGGTCGGTGATCATCGTGTGGCCCGGAATGCAGAGTTCGCCGCCGAGGTCGAACAGATCGTGCTGGATCGCGATCAGCGCCGCGCGGACGTTGTCCGGCAGCGGTTCGCACAGCAATACGCCGAGATTCGAATTGAGTTCGTCGACGTCGCCGATTGCGGCGATGCGCGCGCTGTCCTTGCCGACGCGGCGGCCGTCGCCGAGCCCGGTGGTGCCGTCGTCGCCGGTGCGAGTGGCGATCTTGCTCAAGCGGTTGCCCATGATGTCTCCCATCCAGTCGATACAGGTCGAAGCGATGCGCGGGTGCCGGCAGCACGGCGGCCACGCGTTTATCCATATTGCGCGCGTCTTCGGGTCGCCGCCATTATAGGAGCGCTGCCGGCTCGACCGCCGCCCCGTAAGCGATCGGCGTAAAATGAAGTACAAGCTGTAGAACGGCTCTGCCCCATTCAGGAGACATGCGTGAACCATCCCGTGCCGCCGGCCCCGTTGCGCCGGCCGTTCCCCGCCGAGCTGCTGGCCGAGCTCAAAGCCGCGTTTGCCGAGCGTGTGTCCACCGCCGAGGCAGTCCGCGCTCATCACGGCCGTGACGAATCTCCTTTCGACCCGCAGTTGCCCGACGCCGTCGTGTTCGCGCGCACCACCGAAGACGTGCAGGCCATCGTCAAGCTGTGCGGCCAGTACGACGTGCCGATCATTCCCTACGGCAACGGTTCGTCGCTCGAAGGTCATCTGCTCGCGGTTCAGGGCGGCGTCTCGATCGACCTGTCGGAAATGAACCGCGTTTTGTCGATCAACGCCGAAGACCTGACGGTCACCGTCGAGCCCGGCATCTCGCGCAAGCAACTGAACGAAGCACTGCGCGACACCGGCCTCTTTTTCCCGATCGACCCAGGCGCGGACGCGAGCATCGGCGGCATGTCGGCCACGCGCGCGTCCGGCACGAACGCCGTGCGCTACGGCACGATGCGCGAGAACGTGCTCGGCCTGACCGTAGTGCTCGCCGACGGCCGCGTCATCAAGACCGGCACGCGCGCGCGCAAATCGTCGGCGGGTTACGACCTCACGCGTCTGTTCGTCGGCTCGGAAGGCACGCTCGGCGTCATCACGGAAATCACGCTGCGTCTCTACCCGCAACCCGAAGCGGTATCCGCGGCGGTGTGCGCGTTTCCGTCGATGGGCGACGCGGTGCGCGCCGTGATCGAAACGATCCAGATCGGCGTGCCCATTGCGCGCGTCGAGTTCGTCGATTCGCTGGCGATCCGTTCCATCAACCGTCATTCGAATCTCACGCTGCGCGAGGCGTCCACGCTGTTCTTCGAATTTCACGGCACCGAAGCCGGCGTGAAAGAGCAGGCCGAACTGGTGCAGGACATCGCGGCGCAGAATGCCGGCGAAGGTTTCGAATGGGCCACCCGCCCGGAAGATCGCAGCCGCTTGTGGAACGCGCGTCACAACGCCTACTTCGCCATGCTGCAACTGAAGCCGGGTTGCCGCGCCGTCACGACCGATGTCTGCGTGCCGATCTCGCGCCTCGCGGAATGCGTCGAGGAAACCGAGCAGGACCTGAACGCCTCGCCGCTGCCCTGCCCGATCGTCGGTCACGTGGGCGACGGCAATTTCCACGTGGCGATCCTGATCGACCCGAACAAGCCCGAAGAACTCGTCGAAGCCGAGCGGCTGAACCATCGCATCGTGCAGCGCGCGCTGCGCATGGACGGCACCTGCACGGGCGAGCACGGCGTTGGACTGCACAAGATGGCGTTCCTGCTCGAAGAGCATGGCGATGTGGCGGTCGACACGATGCGCTCCATCAAGCACGCGCTCGACCCGCGCAATCTGATGAACCCGGGCAAGATTTTTTCCTGGGCGGCCTGACGCGTTCACACGTTGGAACCGCGGCGTCGGCGCTCGAAGGCACCGATGTCGCCGGTGAATGACACGGAAAAACCCGCGCAGACCGGACAGGCACGAGGAGACAAGTCACATGAACGCACCCGCTGAACTGACGGCCGAAGTACTCGCCCAGCGCCAGCGCGAAGTCGTGCAGGCGTTAATGGCCGTGCTGCCCACGCACTGCCTGCTGTTTCGTGAAGAAGACACTGTTGCCTACGAGTGCGACGGACTCGCCGCCTATCGCCGTCTGCCGCTCGCCGTGGCGTTGCCGGAGACGGAATCGCAGGTGCAGCGCATCGTGCAGATCTGCCATCGGCTCGACGTCCCCATCGTGCCGCGCGGTGCGGGAACGGGTCTGTCCGGCGGCGCCATGCCGATCCGCCACGGCGTGGTGGTGTCGCTGGCGCGCTTCCGGAAGATTGTCGAAGTCGATTCCTACGCGCGAACCGCAACGGTACAACCGGGCGTGCGCAACCTGTCGATTTCCGAAGCCGCCGCGCCTTACGGCCTGTACTACGCGCCGGACCCGTCGTCGCAGATTGCCTGCACGATCGGCGGCAACGTCTCCGAAAACTCGGGCGGCGTGCACTGCCTCAAATACGGCCTCACTGTGCATAACGTGCTGCGCGTGCGCGCGGTGACCATGGAAGGCGAGATCGTCGAATTCGGCTCGCTCGCGCCCGACGCGCCGGGCCTCGATCTGCTCGCGGTCCTGATCGGCAGCGAAGGCATGTTCGCGATCGTCACGGAAGTCACCGTCAAGCTCATCCCGAAGCCGCAGTTGGCGCAAGTCATCATGGCCAGTTTCGACGACGTGGTGAAAGGCGGCGATGCGGTCGCCGGCATCATTGCGGCCGGCATCATTCCGGCCGGACTGGAGATGATGGACAAGCCGGCCACCCGCGCCGTCGAGGAATTCGTCAACGCCGGCTACGACCTCGACGCGGCAGCGATCCTGCTGTGCGAGTCGGACGGCACGCCGGAAGAAGTCGCCGACGAAATCGTCCGCATGACCGCCGTGTTGCGCGAACAGGGCGCCACGCGCATCCAGATTTCGCGCTCCGAGAGCGAACGGCTGCGCTTCTGGTCCGGGCGCAAGAACGCGTTTCCGGCCGCCGGCCGCATTTCACCCGACTACTACTGCATGGACGGCACCGTGCCGCGCCGCAGTATCGGCCCGCTGCTCGCCCGCATCGAAGCCATGGAAAAGAAGTACGGCTTGCGTTGCATCAACGTGTTTCACGCCGGCGACGGCAACATGCATCCGCTGATCCTGTTCAACGGCAACGATCAGGACGAGTGGCACCGCGCCGAGGCGTTCGGTTGCGACATTCTCGAAGCGTGCGTCGAACTGGGCGGCACGGTGACGGGCGAGCATGGTGTCGGCATCGAAAAGATCAATTCGATGTGCGTGCAGTTTTCGCCTGAAGAGCGCGACACGTTTCACGCGGTCAAACGCGCCTTCGATCCGCCGGGACTGCTCAATCCCGACAAAGGCATTCCGACCCGCGCGCGCTGCGCCGAATACGGCAAGATGCATGTGCGCGGCGGCCTGCTGCCGCATCCGGATCTGCCGCGCTTCTAGTGCGCAACCGGCCGCCCGTCGAGCGCGGCCGGTCGACGCGCCACCGCGCGTCGATCCACCGTGCATGCCCCGTGCGGCCGCTTTTCCCTCTTCTACGCTGATTACCCGATGCGGGTCCGCTCCGGGTTGCCAGCGAGCCCCCGCCCGGTACAATCAAACGAAACACAACGAAGCAGGACACCATGGAAGAGGACGACATCGTCGCGGTTTGGTCCGAGCGCGTGCGTTCGGCCAGCGCCGAAGGGCGCACGTTGCGCATCCGTGGCGGCGGCACCAAAGACTGGTACGGTCAGGCGCTGGAAGGCGAGGTTCTCGACACGCGCGCTTATCGCGGCATCATCGCTTACGATCCGGCCGAACTGGTCATCACCGCGCGCGCGGGCACGCCTCTGCTCGAAATCGAAGCCGCACTCGCCGAGCATCATCAGATGCTGGCTTTCGAGCCGCCGCACTTCGGGCCGCAAGCCACCTTCGGCGGCTGCATCGCGGCGGGCATCGCCGGTCCGCGCCGGCCGGCTGCCGGTGCCGCGCGCGACTTCGTCCTCGGCACGGTCATCATGAACGGCCAGGGCCAGAAGCTGCACTTCGGCGGCCAGGTCGTGAAGAACGTGGCGGGCTACGACGTGTCCCGGCTGATGGCCGGCTCGCTCGGCACGCTCGGTCTGATCCTCGAACTCTCCATCAAGGTCTTGCCGCTTCCGCAAGCCGAAGCCACCCTGAAGTTCGACATGAACGGCACCGACGCGGTCCGCAAGCTCAACGAATGGGGCGGCCGGCCTTTGCCGATCACCGCTAGCGCATGGCGTCACGGCACGCTCGCGGTGCGTCTCGCGGGCGCGGAAGCCGCCGTCAAATCGGCGCGCCTCGGCTTGGGCGGCGAGGTGGTCGATGCCGTCGAAGCCGAACGTTTCTGGGCCGGCCTGCGCGAACAAACCGATCCTTTTTTCGCCGGCATCGCACCGAAGGCCGCGCTGTGGCGTCTCGCGTTGCCGTCGATCACCGAGCCGCTGCAACTGCCGGGCGCGCAACTCATGGAATGGGGCGGCGGACAGCGCTGGTGGATTACCGACGCCGACGCGCAAACCGTACGCATCAGCGCGAAACAGGCCGGCGGCCACGCCACCATTTTCCGCACCGGACACGGCTACGATCGTGGCGCCGGTGTCTTCACGCCACTACCCGCGCCGCTGATGAAAATCCATCGCGGCCTGAAAACCGCCTTCGACCCGGCCCGCATTTTCAATCGCGGCCGTCTCTACCCCGACTTCTGAGCGCGCGATGCAAACCAATCTCGCGGACTTCATTCGCAACACGCCTGACGGTGACGAAGCCGACGCCATCCTGCGCAATTGCGTGCACTGCGGTTTTTGTACGGCGACCTGCCCGACCTACCAGATACTCGGCGACGAACTCGACGGTCCGCGCGGGCGCATCTATCTGATCAAGCAGATGGTGGAAGGCGCGCCCGTTACGCGCAGCACGCAGGTTCACCTCGACCGCTGCCTGACCTGCCGCAATTGCGAAAGCACGTGCCCCTCGGGCGTGCAATACGGGCGGCTGGTCGAGATCGGCCGCAAGATCGCCGAAGAAAAAGTCACGCGCCCACCCGGCCAGCGGCTGCTGCGCCGCTTGCTCGCGAGCTTCGTCCCGAATAGCGCGCTCTTCACGCCGACCATGCGTCTCGGCCAGCACGTGCGCCCGCTTCTGCCGAAGAAACTGCGCGACAAGGTGCCCGCGCGTCAGCGTCCGCTCGAATGGCCGAGCGCGAAACATGAGCGCAAGATGCTGATGCTGGCCGGTTGCGTGCAACCGTCGATGATGCCGAACGTCAACGTTGCAACGGCGCGCGTGCTCGACGCGCTCGGCGTGGAAACGGTGATCGCGCCCGAGGCCGGCTGCTGCGGCGCGATCCGTCTGCACCTCGGCTACAACGACGATGCGCTCGACGACCTGCGCGCCAACATCGACGCGTGGTGGCCGTACATCGAACAGGGCGCCGAAGCGATCGTGATGAACGCGTCGGGTTGCGGCGCGACGGTCAAGGAATACGCGCATCTGCTGCGGCACGATCCGGCGTATGCGGAGAAGGCGCGCCGCGTGGTCGAATTGACGCGCGATATCTCGGAGATCCTGCCGGAGTTCGAAGAGGCGCTGGTGGCCAGCACGCGCCGCCGTTCGATTCACACCGTGGCGTTTCATCCGCCCTGCACGCTTCAGCATGGTCAGCAGATACGCGGCAAGGTCGAGCATCTGCTCGCCGCGCTCGGCGTGGAAGTACGTCTGCCCGCGGACAACCATCTTTGCTGCGGCTCGGCCGGTACGTATTCCCTCACGCAGCCGAAACTTTCCTACGCATTGCGCGACCAGAAGCTCAGCCGTCTGCAGGCGCAGGAGCCGCAAGTGATCGTGTCGGCGAACGTGGGTTGTATCGCGCATCTGCAAAGCGGCACGTCGACGCCCGTCGCGCACTGGATCGAACTGGTCGAGCACATGCTGTCCGTATAATCGGGTACATCGTCTTTTGCTGGACTTACGGTACCTGCCATGCCCGATCTGATTCACAACCTCGAAGCCGTGCAGCAGCGCATCGCCCTCGCGGCCCAGGTGGCCGGGCGCGATGCGCGTTCGATCCAACTGCTGGCCGTCTCCAAGACGTTTCCCGCCGAAGACGTGCGCGCCGCCCACGCTGCCGGTCAACGCGCGTTCGGCGAAAACTACGTGCAGGAATCGCTCACCAAGATCGAAGCACTGGCCGATCTGCGCACGACGATCGAATGGCATTTCATCGGTCCGCTGCAGTCGAACAAGACGCGTACCGTCGCCGAGAATTTCGACTGGGTGCACTCGGTCGATCGCCTGAAAATCGCCCAACGTCTGTGCGAGCAGCGTCCCGAGAATCTGCCGCCGCTGAACATCTGCCTGCAGGTCAACATCAGCGGCGAAGCGTCCAAGAGCGGACTGAGCGTTCCCGAAGCCGTGGAAGTCGCACCGCAGATCGCCGCCTTGCCGAATCTCAATCTGCGCGGCCTGATGGCGATTCCCGAACCGGGCGGCAGCATCGACGAACAGCGCGCGCCGCATCGTCAGTTGCGCGAACTGTTCGATCGGCTGCGCAACGACGGACTCGAACTCGACACCTTGTCGATGGGCATGTCGAGCGATCTCGAAGCCGCCGTGCTCGAAGGCGCCACGATCGTCCGTGTGGGCACCGCGATCTTCGGCGCGAGAGATTACTCCAACTGACTGGCCCGGCCCGTTTCGGGCCCGCCGCGCAACTTTGCAACTTACCCCGGAACATCATGAAAATTGCTTTTATCGGCGGTGGCAATATGGCCGCTGCATTGATCGGCGGCCTCATCAAGCGCGGCGTCGCGCCCACGGATCTGTACGCGATCGATCCCAATGAAGACGTGCGCAAGCGCAATGAGCAGCAGTTCGGCGTCAAGACCGGCGCGGCCGCCGACGCGGCGCTCGCCTCGTACGACGCCGTGGTGCTGGCCGTCAAACCGCAAATTCTGAAGAGCGTCGCCGAGGGTCTGGCGCCGCAGTTGAACGCGTCGCAACTCGTGGTCAGCATCGTCGCGGGCATTCGCATGGAAGACATGTCGCGCTGGCTCGGCGGCCACGCGCGCATCGTGCGCGTCATGCCGAACACGCCGGCGCTGATCGGCATGGGCGTGACAGGACTGGTGGCAACCAGCAGCGTCGACGAAAGCGGCCGCGCGCTGGCCTCGCAGGTGCTGGGCGCGGTCGGCGAAACCGTCTGGTTCGACGACGAAGCGAAGATCGACGCGGTCACGGCGATCTCCGGCAGCGGCCCGGCCTACGTGTTCTATTTCATCGAAGCCTTGCAGGAAGCCGCGCGCCAACTCGGGATGGACGAAGCGCAAGGCCGGGCGCTCGCCGTGGCCACCTTCACGGGCGCCGCGCAGCTTGCGGCGAATTCGGATGAACCGCCGAGCCTGCTGCGCGAACGCGTGACGTCGAAGGGCGGTACGACGGCGGCCGCGCTGGCCTCGTTCGACGCGAGCGGCATCAAGGAAGCGATCGTGCGTGGCGCACTGGCCGCCGATGCGCGTGCGAAAGAAATGGGCGACGAATTCGGCAAGCAGTAAGCCGCCAGTCGGCGTTATCGAAACGACGCGCCGCGCCGGATCGTTCCGGCGCGACGTTTTGCCTGAAGCTGCAAAGAACTAGAACGAAGCCGCGGCGTAGTGCGCGGCAATGCCGACGAACAACGCGCCGCCCAGCCAGTTGTTGTGACGGAACGCGGCGAAGCACGCCATCCGCTCACGATTGCGGATCAGCGTGTAGTGATAGACGGCGCAACCCACGGCCGCCAACCATCCCAGCCAGTAAAGTACGCCGAAGCCGAGCTTCACGCCGATCCCGACGTAGATGCCGAGCGTGACCGCATAGCAGAGCATGATGGCAAGCACGTCGAAGCGGCCGAAGGTGAGCGCGGACGTGCGGATGCCGATCTTGATGTCGTCGTCGCGATCCACCATGGCGTATTCGGTGTCGTAAGCGACCGACCAGAACACGTTCGCCAGCAGCATCACCCACGCGAGCAGCGGAACGTGGTCCTGAATCGCCGCGAAAGCCATCGGAATGCCGAAGCCGAACGCAATGCCGAGATAGGCTTGCGGAATCGCAAAGAAGCGCTTGGTGAAGGGATACGAACCGGCGACGAACAAGGCCGCCACGGACAACTCCTTGGTCAGCGCGTTGAGCGGCAGGATCAGCAGAAACGCGAGCAGCGACAAGCCCGCCGCCAGGGCCACCGCCTCCCACGCCTTGATCTTGCCCGACGTGATCGGCCGATTTTCCGTGCGCTTCACGTAGCGGTCGAAATCGCGGTCGGCGTAATCGTTGATCGCGCAGCCCGCCGAGCGCATCAGCACCGTGCCGACAGTGAAGATGACCAGCAGCGGCCACGACGGATGTCCGTCGGAAGCGATCCACAGCGCGTTGAGCGTCGGCCAGAGCAGCAGCAGGCTGCCGATCGGCTTGTCCATGCGTACGAGACGCAGATACAGGGGAAGTCGGGCGAACATGGCGGAACCGGTCGAGTACAGACAGTCCCGCTATTTTACGGGATGCGGACGGCGTCCACCGTGCAGACGGACAGGCGTGCGCCGCGTTCCGTCGGCCACACTGACCGCATCCGGCGCTGCAAATAAAAAAGCCTCCCGCCAAGGGAGGCTTTTCTGCCTTCGATCCAGCGGCGACGCCAACGCGCCGCGCTGAACCCGGGTGTCAGTTACGCCAGCATCGAGCGCAACATCCACGCCGTCTTTTCGTGCGTCTGCATGCGTTGCGTCAGCAGATCGGCAGTCGGTTCGTCGTTGGCGGCTTCCGTCGACGGGAAGATGGCGCGCGCGGTACGCACGACGGCTTCCTGACCTTCCACCAGTTGGCGGATCATTTCTTCGGCAGCCGGCACGCCGTCCGCTTCCGGAATCGACGACAGCTTGGCGAAGTCTTTATAGCTGCCCGGCGCATGCACGCCCAGCGCACGGATACGCTCGGCGATCGAATCGACCGCCAGTGCCAGCTCGTTGTACTGCGTTTCGAACATCAGATGCAGCGTGTTGAACATCGGACCCGTCACATTCCAGTGGAAGTTGTGAGTCTTCAGGTACAGCGTGTAGGTGTCCGCGAGCAGACGCGACAGACCTTCTGCAATCTTCTTGCGATCCTTGTCGCTGATGCCGATGTTGACGTGCTGGACGGCTTCTTTCTTGGCCATGATGACTCCTTTGAAGAGTGATACGAACCGGTCGGCAGATTCGAGGTTGGCCGCATGGCAAACCTGAAACATGAGAACGCCCGACAGTTTATCTTAGATATCTGCCACGCTCGCGCTGCAAAAGGTCGCGTTCTGCACGTCGCAATCGACCACGATTCACGCGCCGAACGCGTGCTGCAGCGCTTGCGCGACGATCACCGCGACGCCGCTCGTGAAGATCGCGAGTCCCACGGCCTTGCGCAGCATCAAGGTGTGTTGCGCGTGGCTCGCGCGTGCGGCGGCCGAACCGCCGATGGTGGACATCATCATCTGGATCATGATCGTGCTTCCTCGATTCGTACCGAAACCAGCGGAGCGCCAGTGCGCCCCGCTTTGCTGCATTACTTCGCGTCGTGCGCGGCAAGCTCGGCGAGCGCCGCGATCACGCCTTCCGCGTATGCCGGATCGGCGCGCCGGAAATGCTCGATCTGACGCGCGACGATTTCCTTCGGCACACCGTTGATGTGACGGGCAATGTTGCCGAACAGACGCTTGCGTTGCGCGTCGTCGAAGAGCGCAAACAGCATGCCCGGCTGCGTGTAGTAATCGTCGTCGGCACGATGATCGTATCGATCCACCGCACCGGCGGCGAGCGGCGGCTCGGACGCGTTGGTGTCCTGAGCGAAATCGCCGAAGCGGTTCGGCTCGTAGTTCACGTTGCTGCCGAGATTACCGTCCGTACGCATGGCGCCGTCACGATGGAACGAGTGCGGATTCGGCACGCGCGGTGCGTTCACCGGAATCTGGTGGTGATTGATGCCGAGACGATAGCGCTGCGTGTCACCGTACGAGAACAGCCGTCCTTGCAACAGACGATCCGGCGAGAAGCCGATGCCCGGCACGACGTTAGCCGGCGAAAACGCGGCCTGTTCCACGTCAGCGAAATAGTTCTGCGCGTTGCGGTTCAATTCGATCGTGCCGACGTCGATCAGCGGATAGTCTTTCTGCGACCACACCTTCGTGATGTCGAACGGATTGAAGCGATAGTTCGCCGCGTCCGCTTCCGGCATGACCTGAATCGCGAAACGCCACACCGGCACATTGCCTTGCTCGATGTTCGTCACCAAATCGCGCTGCGCGCTTTCACGATCCTGCGCGACGACTTGCGCCGCTTCGGCGTCGGTGAAGTTCGCAATGCCTTGCATCGACTTGAAGTGGAACTTGACCCAGAAGCGCTCGTTATTCGCGTTGATGAACGAATACGTGTGCGAGCCGAAGCCATGCATCTGACGGTAATTCTGCGGAATGCCGCGGTCACTCATCAGAATCGTGACCTGATGCAGCGACTCCGGATGACGCGACCAGAAATCCCACGCGGCAACATTGCTGCGCATGTTGGTGTACGGGTCGCGTTTTTGCGTGTGGATGAAGTCCGGAAACTTCAACGGATCGCGGATAAAGAACACCGGCGTGTTGTTGCCGACCACGTCCCAGTTGCCCTCTTCCGTGTAGAACTTGATCGAGAAGCCGCGCACATCGCGTTCCGCGTCCGCTGCGCCGCGCTCGCCGGCGACCGTCGAGAAGCGCATGAAGAGCGGCGTTTTTTTGCCGACCTGCGCGAACACTTTTGCCTTCGTGTAGCGCGAGATGTCGTGCGTGACTTTCAGCGTGCCGAATGCGCCCGAACCTTTTGCGTGGACACGACGCTCGGGGATCACTTCGCGGTCGAAGTGAGCGAGCTTTTCGAGCAGCCAGACATCTTGCAGAACAACCGGACCGCGCGCGCCTGCGGTCGCCGAATTCTGGTTGTCGGCCACGGGTGCGCCGGCTGCGTTGGTGAGTTTCTGTTCGGACATGCGTAACTCCTGATGACTTTTTCGGAAGCGATTTATGGGGAGGCGCAGCGCGCTGCGAAGAATGGGGAATTGCGATTACGCGGACAAGGCCCGATCGACCAGCAAAGACATCGCGACCGTACGAATGCTTTGCAGCGACGCCGATACGGCGCTCGTCGCGATGACGCGGGCGGATTGGACGGCGGCAGTCTGGGTCGACTGCTGCGAGAACGTGAACGTACGTGATGGCGTCATGCTTTCCTCCGTGTCTTGGGGATCGGGCGATCCATAGAGGAAACTATAACAATGCTATCGAATTATCGTGCTTGATTAATTATATCTATTCGATAGGGACGGCGGCTGGGGGCGCCTTACTTAATGCCTTGCGCGCCGTATTCGGGCGGCGGCGGACTTGCCGGACGCCGCCTGAATGCGGCGGCTTTCCGGCTTTCCGGCTTTCCAGCTTTTCAGACGCCAGTCAGTTGACGGCGACCGGCAGATCCAGCTTCTTGACGCCGGGCAGATCGCAGGCGGCGATAGCGTCGCTGATCGCTTCGATGGCGGGCATGCGCGTGAAACTCTTGCGCCAGGCCAGCACGACGCGGCGGTCCGGCACCGGCTCGTCGAAAGCGACGTAGCTGAGCAGACCCGAGTCGATGCCGCCGGCGTGCGGCTTGACCTCATGCACCGACATGCGCGGCAGCACCGTAATGCCGACGCCGCTCGCCACCATATGGCGGATGGTTTCCAGCGATGAGCCTTCGAACGTCTTCTGGATGCCATCCGCGTTCTGCGAGAAGCGCATCAGTTCGGGACACACGCCGAGCACGTGATCGCGGAAGCAATGGCCGCTACCCAGCAGCAGCATGGTTTCCTGCTTCAGGTCTTCGGCGTCGATTTTCGGCCGGTTTTCCCACGCGTGACCCGACGGCAGTGCGACGACAAACGGCTCGTCGTAGAGCGGACGCTGCATCAGACCCGTTTCCGGGAACGGCAAAGCCATGATGGCGACGTCGATTTCGCCCTGCTTGAGCAATTCGATCAGCTTGACCGTGTAATTTTCCTGCAGCATCAACGGCATCTGCGGGACGCGCTTGATCATCTGTTTGACCAGCGTAGGCAGCAGATACGGCCCGATCGTGTAGATGACACCGAGGCGCAACGGCCCGACCAGCGGATCTTTGCCCTGCTTGGCGATTTCCTTGATGGCGAGCGTTTGCTCAAGCACGCGCTGGGCTTGCGTGACGATCTGTTCGCCGATAGGCGTGACGCTGACTTCGCTGGTGCCGCGCTCGAAGATCTGCACGTTGAGTTCGTCTTCGAGCTTCTTGATGGCCACCGAGAGCGTTGGCTGGCTGACGAAACACGCCTCGGCGGCCCGGCCGAAGTGCCGCTCGCGGGCGACGGCGACGATGTACTTCAATTCGGTGAGCGTCATTAGGGGACCAATCAGTGCGATGAATTCGATAGGTTCTAGTTATACACCTATAGGGTCGGTTCGCCAACTTTTTGGTTTTTTGCCTTCCCCGGCAGGGGTGGTTTTTTGCCTGCGGCGGCTCTTTTTTGTTTGCGTGCGGCGGTGGTGTCTCTGTTCTTATTGGTTTATTAGTGTTGCCCCTGTGCGGGGCGGCACTTACTTTCTTTGCCGCGGCAAAGAAAGGTAAGCAAAGAAAGCCGCTCACACCGCTAATGCTATTCGTTATCGGTGGCGCTTCTCGGCGGCGGTGGCCCCGGAGCGTCCGGCGCGTCGCACACTCCGCGTGAGTGACAAGGCCGTCATCAGTTCCGGCGGCGCTTCGCGCGCCGAGCGGCATGCGACGGAAACCGAAGGTTTCCATTGAGCTTTTCGCCGAGGCGAAGCCGACGGCTGGCACACCGAAAAACCGAAGTGAAGGTTTGAATGAAGTACCGCTCCGGCGCGCGCAGCGTCGCCGGAACGGATGACTGCTGTACCACTACGAATAACGATCCACGGTCGGCCCTAGCGGTCTCCACTCCGTGTTGTTATGAGAGGTGCCCGCTTAGGGTTAGCGGTTTGAGCGGCTTTCTTTGCTTAGCTTTCTTTGCCGCGGCAAAGAAAGTAAGTGCCGCCCCGCACAGGGGCAACACTAATAAACCAATAACGCAAAGAAACGCCGCCACCGGCAAGCAAACAAACAAAAAAACCAAGGCCCTATCCAGGACACCCAGGCAAAGCAACCACCCCCACCTTCCCCGAACCGGAACCAGAACCCCGCCCATTAGCAGCCATCCCCTGCACCGCCCCCGCGATCTGCGCGGATATCTGCTGCAAGGCAGCCCGATGCCCATTCACCAGCGCATCGAACCCGTCGCCGACCGGCTCACTAACAACACTCCGACATGTCATCACCGCCGTGCTCTTCACGGCCCGCACACTCCACACCGCGTCGATCAACGCGTGCGATCCCGGCCACGATTCGAAACGCTGCACGTTCA
The DNA here is from genome assembly GCF_050436585.1 of Paraburkholderia sp. GAS199. NCBI lineage: Bacteria > Pseudomonadati > Pseudomonadota > Betaproteobacteria > Burkholderiales > Burkholderiaceae > Paraburkholderia > Paraburkholderia sp. GAS199. Next base: position 482,276 of record NZ_JBNDMM010000002.1, read on the forward strand.
TGCTGACGCGATACACGGCCGCGTTGTCCGCGTACGCCGTGCCGTACACGTCGATCGTCCCAAGCTGCTGCGTCAGACTGGTCGACAGGCTGCGGCGAATCTCGTCGCCCGGCAGCGAAGCCCAGCGCTCCTGCTCCAGCACCTGAACCTGGCTCGGGCCGGTCTGTACGACGAGCTGGTTTTTCGCGACCTGCGGCGGCACATCCACCGGCGCGACTTCGATCAGATAAGCCGGCGCGGCTGCGGTGCGCGCGGCGACGGGCGCCGCGCTGTCGGAGCCGAGCGTGTAAAACCGGCTGGTCGGCGACGAGCACGCCGCCATCGCCAGCAGTCCGGCCAGAGCGCCAGCATAAGCAGCACCGCGCACGAACCCGCGCGGCGGGCGGGGAAGCCGGGCAAACGTCATGGTTTATCTCCTGATTTACCGCGCAACAGTGATTCCGGATGGCGCTCCAGATAATCCGACAGCGCATTCAGCGATTGCAACGTGCGGGTCAATTCCTGCAAGGCCTGGTGAACGTCCGACTGCAACGGCGAGTCCTGTTGCAAGGTAGCTTCGGCCGAACCGAAAGTCTGCTTCGCGGCGGCGAGCGTGTCGCGCGCCTCGGGCACCACTTCCTTGTCGAGTCGCGTGAACAGCTGATCGGCGTTCTTCAGCGCGCTGTTCAGATTCGTGCCGATCTGGTCGAACGGAATCTTGTCGAGCTTCTTCGCGATGTCCGCAACCTGCACCTGCAATTCGTCGAGCGAGTTCGGAATGGTCGGCAATTCGAGCGGGTCGCTCATCACGTCGACGGTCGCCGGCGGCGCTTTCGGGAAGATGTCGACGGCGACATACAGCTGGCTCGTAATCAGATTGCCGGTGCGCAACTGCCCGCGCAGACCATGCTTCACGAGCGCTTGCAACATGCTTTGTCCGGCGAGGCTGCCCGGCGTCGGCGCGGTCTCGCGGAAGCGCTTGCCGAGCCGATCCGGATAGATGTTCATCGTCACCGGCATGGTGAAGCTGCGCGTCTTCGGATCGTAGTCGATGCCGATGTTGGTCACCTGACCGAGCACGATGCCGCGGAAATCGACCGGCGCGCCGATCGACAGACCACGCAACGACTGGTTGAAGTTCATCACGACGCGCAACGGTACGCCGTCCGGTTCACGCATTGCGTCCGCTTCGTCCGAGCCGAGACGGAACGTCATGTTGTTCGGCGCCTGCGCGCCCACGCCCTGCCCCGGTGGCGACTGGAACGACAGCCCGCCGACGATCACCGTGGCAAGCGACTGCGTGTTGAGCTTGAAGCCGCTCGAATCGAGCCGCAGATCGACGCCGCTCGCATGCCACCAGCGCGAGTTGGTGCCGACGTACTGGTCGAACGGTGCGGACACGAACACCTGCATGGTCACGCCGGTGCCGTCCTTGTCGAGCGAGAAGCCGACCACCTGGCCGACCTGCACGCGCCGGTAGAAGATCGGCGAGCCGATGTCGATGGAACCGAGCGAGTCGCCGTGCAGAATGAACTGGTGACCTTTCTGGTCGCCGGTGATCGGCGGCGGCGTTTCGAGGCCGGTGAAGTTCTTCTCGGTGTCAGGCGAATGGCCGGCGTCCGCGCCGATGTAGGCGCCCGACAGCAGCGTGGTCAATCCCGAGACGCCGCTCGCGCCGACGCGCGGGCGCACCACCCAGAAGCGCGAATCCTTCACCGCGAAGTCTTCGCCTTCCTTGGTGAGCTGCACCTGCACGAGCACGTGCGAGAGATCTTTCGCCAGCGTGATGGTCTTCACCGAACCGACGTCGACGTCCTTGTACTTGACCTTGGTCTTGCCGGGTTCGAGCCCTTCCGCGCTGATGAACGAGATCGTGATGGTCGGACCTTTTTCGGTCACGGACTTGATCACGAGCGCAATGCCAATCAACGCGGCGATCAGCGGAATCACCCAGACGAGCGAGGGCAACCAGCGGCTGCGCGGCTCGATCTCGGGGTCGGGCAGTTGAGGCGGCAACTTCGGTCCGTTCGAATCGTTGCGCGGCGCATCGGGAGCGGGCGTCGGTCCTTGCGGGCTAGTCATGGTGAAGGTCCTGAGGTTTTTGAGTACTGCCTTCCACGTTATCCCAGATGAGGCGTGGATCGAATTGCATGGATGCCAGCATGGTCAGAATCACCACGGAGCCGAAAGCGATTGCGCCCGGCCCGGCCGTGATGACGGCAAGCGATTTGAAGCGCACCAGCGCGACGGTCAGCGTGACCACGAACACGTCGAGCATCGACCAGCGGCCGATCCGCTCGACCATCCGGTACAGCGTGGTGCGCTGGTCCGGCCGCCAGCGCGAGCGGCGCTGCGCGGTGATGGTGAGCAGCATCAGCACGGTGAGCTTGAGCATCGGCACCATGATGCTGGCGATGAAAACGATCACGGCGAGCGGCCAGTCGCCCGAGGTCCAGAAATACACGACGCCGCTCATGATGGTGTCGTCTTCCGACCCGAGCAGCGACGAGGTATGCATCACCGGCAACAGATTCGCGGGAATATACAACAAGGCAGCGGCGATCAGCAGCGCCCATGTCCGCATCAGACTGTCGGGATTGCGCGAGTGAAGACGTGCGCCGCAGCGGCCGCAGTGTTGCGGCGTGATGGAGCGCACGCGTGGTTCGACGCGTCCGCATGCGTGGCAGGACAACAGGCCGGCGCGTTTTGCCGTGACGTATTTCATCGTGCGCTCATCCCTGATGCGACGCCGGTGGCGCGTTCGGTGGCGGCTCGAGCGGTCCGCGTGATCCGCCCGATTCGGGCAACACGGGCGGCGCGGGCGGGCCGGCAACCTCGCTGATCGCCAGCGCGGCGCTGTCGGCGGACGTGCGCGGCAGCGGGCGCTGGCTGCGATCGCCGAGTTCGTCGGCGAGGTCCCACAGAATGCGCGGATCGAACGACACCACCACCGCGAACATCAGCGTGAGCACGCCGAAGGCAAAGAGCGCCGCCTCGGGAATCACGCGCGCGAGGCTCACCATCTTGACGATCGTAATCAGCACGCCGAGCATGAAGACTTCGATCATGCCCCACGGACGCACGAACTGGATGGCGCGCAGGACACGGTTGAAACCCGGCGGCACATAGCCCGCTCGCAGCGGCACCAGCACGTACAGCAGCGCCACGAGTTCGGTGAGCGGAAAGAGAATGGTCGAGCAGAACACCATGACCGCGACGATCTGCATGTCCTCGCCCCACAGCGCGACGAGCGCACCGAACAGCGTGGTTTGCGACGTGATGCCGTTGGTTTCGAGTTCGACGATCGGAAAGCCTTGCGCGATCAGAAAGGTGATCAGCGCGGCCAGCGTCATGGAACAGATGCTGTCGAGCTTGCGCGAGACGCCCCGATAGAGCGTGGCGCCGCAGCGCGGACAACGCGCGGTGGTTCGCCCGACAAGCCGTGGCTTGCGGAACAGCGTATCGCATTCATGGCACGCGATCAGATTGTCATGTTCCATTCGGCGGAGGCGCGGGCGGCGAGAGTGGGGGCATGCAGTGCCGGGTTATGGGGTCGACTGGAGAAGGCGTGCAGCAATAGTACCAAACGCCTTCATGCACGCGGCTTTCGTTATACAAGCGGGAGCCGCGGGGCCTCGTACCACGACCGTCTGCACGGATCCTTACAGCTCATCAACATGACTCTGACATCGTCCGTCCCCAATTGTTCAATAGCATGGGAAGACGAGCCTGTTTGTGGCGTTGCCACATTCTCACGAGGCGCAGCCAGCTTTTTCAGCTTGGGGTAGCATGGCGGCCTTGGCGTGTGCCGCAGCCGGCAGATCGCTACAAAAATTTGCGCGAAGCGGTGGTCGAAGCGCGTCGAAAAGAAGCCCCGATGCGAGTCGCATTGAAGCCGTGGAATAGCAGGACCGGCTGTGCCGTTAACCTCTCCTAACTTGCGTCGACCTGTCATGGCACTCAATCCTTCTTTCAGCGGCCGAGAATCCTACACGCGCACCGCCATCGCCTTTCACTGGCTGATCGCACTTCTGATCGTTTGCGGCTTTGCGCTCGGCTGGGTGATGACCGATATCCCCGGTTTCACGCCTACCAAGCTGCGTTACTTCTCCTGGCACAAGTGGATCGGCGTGACGGTGTTCGCGCTCGCCGTGCTGCGCATTCTGTGGCGAGCCACGCATGCCACGCCGCCGATGCCGCGCCGCATGCCGGCCTGGCAACGCGGCGCCGCCCATCTGACACACTTTCTGCTCTACGTGCTGATGATCGCCATTCCGGCGTCGGGTTATCTGTACAGCTCGGCGGCCAACGTGCCGGTGGTGTATCTCGGGCTGATTCCCCTGCCCCGCCTGATCGCGCCGGACCCGCATCTCAAGGAACTGCTGAAAACGGTTCATATCACGCTGAATTACACCTTGCTCGTGCTGGTCGCGTTGCACGTCGCGGCGGCGCTCAAGCATCAATGGCTGGACCGCGACGGTTTACTGTCGCGCATGCTCCCTTTCATCAAATAAGGACAAACATGAAAGTCTCGTTCTATCGCTACATGCTGGCCGCTTTCGCCGCGGCCACGTTGACGGCTTCGGGCAGCGCACTCGCGCAGGTGGACGTGTCGAAAAGCACGGTCACGGCCACCTCGAAGCAGATGAATGTGCCCGTGGAAGGCAAGTTCGGAAAATTCACGGCTCAGGTGAAGTTCGATCCGGCCAAGCCGGCCGACGGCAGCGCGCAATTCACCATCGACGTCGCGAGCTACGATCTCGGCGACGAAAGCTATAACGACCAGGTTCGCGGCAAGGACTGGTTCGACGCAAAAACCTATCCGAGCGCAACCTTCGTTTCGAGTGGCATCGCGGCGGCCGGCGGCAACAAGTTCAACGTGACCGGCAAGCTGACCATCAAGGGCAAATCGCAGACGGTCGTGGTGCCGGTCACGGTCACGAGCCAGGGCGCGACGCAGGTGTTCGACGGCGCCCTGCCGATCAAACGCTCGCAGTTCGATATCGGCACGGGCGAGTGGAAAGATACGTCGGTGGTCGCCGACGATGTCGTCATCAAGTTTCATATCGTAGCCGCACATAAGTGAGCACACCGCGCGTTCCGCGCGCGGCCGCCTTCCCTCAAGAACAAAGGAGCATGAAATGAAAACCTCGCTGTTGATCGCCGTCGGCGCACTGGCCGCTTCTTTCTCGCTCGGCGCATTCGCCGCCGATACGTATCAGCTCGATCCGACACACACCTACCCGAGCTTCGAAGCGGACCACTTTGGCGGCCTCTCGGTGTGGCGCGGCAAGTTCACCAAGAGCTCCGGCACGGTCACGCTCGATCGCGCGGCAAAAACCGGCACGGTCGAGGTCACGGTCGATCCGTCTTCGGTCGATACCGGCAATGCCAAGCTCGACGAACATCTGAAGACCGACGCGTTCTTCGACGTCGCCAAGTTCCCCTCGGCAACCTACAAGGGCACCGACATCAAGTTCGACGGCGACAAGCCGGTCGAAGTGATCGGCACCTTGACGCTGCACGGCGTCACCAAGCCGCTCAATCTGCAGATCGATTCGTTCAAGTGCATGCAGCATCCGGTGCTCAAGCGCGAAGTGTGCGGCGTCGAAGCCAGCGGTCATTTCAGCCGCGCCGATTACGGTATGGACTTCGGCTCCAAATACGGCTTCAACATGGACACGAAATTGCACATCCAGTCCGAAGGCATCAAGCAATAAACGTATTTGCCGGTTTATTGAATGCCCGATTAATTGATCGCGTCGCCGTTGCGGCGCAACAAAAAACCGCTTCGTTTGCTTTTGCGACGAAGCGGTTTTTTATTGTTTAATGGAATCGCGCAAAGCCTTGCGCGGCGGCCCTCATCGAATTGCCGCTCGCCTCGGTTTATTTTTTCAGGTACATAGAGCGCTGACGCCTTATTGGTTGTGCGCGCATCCAGTTAGGCCATATCGGGCTGCATTGCCCGCATTAATAATATTTGACGCGCATTGGAGATCGGCATGAATGCAACGACAGCAGCAAGTCTGGCGGGAAGCCGGCAGAACTCGTGGCGGGCAGTGGTGGCCGCCTCGATCGGCAACGCGCTGGAATGGTTCGATCTGGTGGTGTACGGTTTTTTCGCGGTGGTCATTGCGAAGCTGTTTTTCCCGGCCGGTAACGAAACGGTTTCGTTGCTCCTCACGCTCGGCACTTTCGGCGTGTCGTTCTTCATGCGCCCGCTCGGCGCCATCGTGATCGGCGCTTACGCGGATCGCGCCGGCCGCAAGGCGGCACTCACCCTGTCGATCCTGCTGATGATGGCCGGCACCCTGATCATCGCCATTCTGCCGACCTACAACAGCATCGGACTCGCCGCGCCCGTCATTCTGGTGGTCGCGCGGCTGATGCAAGGATTCTCGGCGGGCGGCGAATTCGGCAGCGCGACGGCGTTTCTCGCGGAGCACGTGCCGGGGCGGCGCGGTTTCTTCGCCAGCTGGCAGGTCGCGAGCCAGGGGCTCACTACGCTGCTCGCGGCCGGCTTCGGCGTGCTGCTGACCGGCAAGCTGTCGCCGGATCAGATGGCTTCGTGGGGCTGGCGCGTACCGTTCTTTTTCGGTCTGCTGATCGGCCCGGTTGCGTGGTACATCCGCACCAAACTCGACGAGACGCCGGAGTTCCTCGCGGCGGAAACCACCACCACGCCGCTGCGCGACACGTTCAACAGCCAGAAACTGCGCCTGCTGATCGCCATCGGCGTGGTCGTGCTGGGCACGGTGTCCACGTATCTCGTGCTGTTCATGCCGACTTACGGCGTGAAGCAACTGGGACTCGCGCCGTCGGTGGCGTTTTCGGCAATCGCGCTCACCGGCCTGATCCAGACGGTGTTCTCGCCGCTGGTCGGTCATCTCTCGGACCGCCACGGACGGACCACGATCATGCTGGCGTCGGCGCTGCTGCTTCTCGTGCTGATTTACCCGGCGTTCGTGTATCTGGTCGCGCATCCGACTTTCGGCACCTTGATGGCGCTGCAAATCGTGTTCGGCTTTCTGATGACCGGCTACTTCGCCGCGCTGCCAGGTTTGCTCTCGGAAATGTTCCCGGTGCAGACACGCACAACCGGCATGTCGCTGGCCTATAACATCGCCGTGACGATCTTCGGCGGCTTCGGCCCGTTCATCATCGCGTGGCTGATCAGCGCGACGGGCTCGAAGGCCGCGCCGAGCTACTACCTGATCTTTGCCGCGCTCATCAGCCTCGCGGCGCTGCTGACGGCGCGCCGCAAGCTCGGCTTCCGCTAATCCAGCTTGACGGCGGTAAACGCAAAAGGCCGGTTCACGATGAACCGGCCTTTTTTATTGCATGCGAGGTCGGGTTAAGCTTCGACCAACGCAAGCAGGATCAGACTTGCGCGCCTGCGTTCGGATCGTTCGGATCGGTGCCGACCTTCTTGTCCTTCAGCAGATCTTCACGCTTCACGCCGAACCACATGGCGAGCGCTGCCGCAACGAACACCGACGAGTAGATACCGAACAGAATACCGACCGTCAGTGCGAGCGCGAAGTAATGCAGCGTCGGACCGCCGAACAGGAACATCGACAGCACCATCATCTGCGTACAACCGTGGGTGATGATCGTGCGCGACATCGTGCTCGTGATGGCGTGGTTGATCACTTCGATCACGCTGAGCTTGCGTTCGCGGCGGAAGGTTTCGCGAATCCGGTCGAAGATAACGACGGATTCGTTCACCGAGTAGCCGAGCACCGCAAGCACCGCCGCCAGCACGGACAGCGAGAACTCCCACTGGAAGAACGCGAAGAAGCCGAGAATGATGACCACGTCGTGCAAGTTTGCGATCACGCCGGCCACCGCGTACTTCCATTCGAAGCGGAACGACAGGTAGATCACGATGCCGACGACCACGCAGGCGAGCGCCAGCAGGCCGTCGGTGGCGAGTTCCTTGCCGACCTGCGGGCCGACGAACTCGACGCGCTGCAACTGCACTTCAGGCGTATCCGCCTTCAGCGCGCCCATCACCTGGTCGCTCTGCTGCGCCGACGTGAAGCCCTGCTTGAGCGGCAAACGGATCAGCACGTCGCGCGAGGTGCCGAAGTTCTGCACCTGTGCGTCGGCGTAACCGAGTTTGGCGAGCGAGCCGCGCACCGGATCGAGCGGCGCGGCGCCCGGATATTGCACTTCGATCACCGTGCCGCCGGTGAACTCCACCGACAGATGCAGCCCGCGGTGCACCAGGAAAAACACGGCAGCCAGAAACGTCAGCAACGAGATCGCGTTGAAAATCAACGCGCGCTGCATGAACGGAATGTCTTTGCGGAAACGGAAAAATTCCATGGTCTAGTTCTCCGGGGTTCAGCGGGACGAACCCGGTTTCTGCGGCGCATTGCGGCGACGCACGGTCGGCTTGCCGGCCTGCGCCTTCGCGGCGGCTGCCTTCGGCTTCGCGGCTGCGGCGACGGCTTGCGCCGTGTCGGTGGCCGCGTCGTCGTTGCCGAGGTAGGCGGCTGCGCCGTCGATACCTTCCGCCTGCGGACGCCACACCTGACCGATTGCCAGCGACTTCAGTTTCTTCTTGCCGCCGTACCAGAGATTGACGATACCGCGCGAGAAGAACACCGCCGAGAACATCGACGTCAGAATGCCGATACAGTGCACGATCGCGAAACCGCGCACCGGGCCCGAACCGAACGCGAGCAGCGCGATACCGGCAATCAGCGTGGTGACGTTGGAGTCGAGAATGGTCGCCCATGCGTGCGCGTAACCGTTCTGGATTGCCAGCTGCGGCGGTGCGCCGTTGCGCAGTTCTTCACGCACGCGCTCGTTGATCAGCACGTTCGCGTCGATGGCCATACCGAGCGCCAGCGCGATAGCGGCGATACCCGGCAGCGTGAGCGTGGCCTGCAACATGGACAGCACCGCGATCAGCAGCAGCAGGTTGACCGACAGGCCGATCATGGAAATCACGCCGAACAGCATGTAGTACGCGATCATGAAGACGGCGATCGCCGCGAAGCCCCACACCACCGAGTGGAAGCCCTTCTTGATGTTGTCCGCGCCGAGGCTCGGGCCGATCGTGCGTTCTTCGATGATGTCCATCGGCGCGGCCAGCGAGCCGGCGCGCAGCAGCAGCGCGAGGTCGGCGGCGCCTTGCGGCGTGGCCTGGCCGGTGATCTGGAAGCGGTCGCCCAGTTCGGACTGGATGGTCGCCACCGTCAGCACTTCGCCTTTGCCTTTCTCGAACAGCACCATGGCCATCGGCTTGCCGATGTTGTCGCGCGACACGCTGCGCACCGCGCGGCCGCCCGCCGAGTCGAGACGGATGTTCACCGACGGACGCTGATGCTCGTCGAAACCCGCCGACGCGTCGATGATGCGGTCGCCCGTGAAGATGATCTGCTTGCGCAGCAGCACCGGCGTCTGGTTGCCTTGCGTGAACAGCTCGTCGCCCGGCGGCACCGGATCGGACGGATTCGGATGCGTGTTGACCGGGTCGGCGAGACGCGCTTCGAGCGTTGCCGTGCGGCCGATGATGTCTTTCGCCTTGGCCGTGTCCTGCACGCCCGGCAACTCGACCACGATACGGTCGGAGCCTTGCTGCTGGATCACCGGTTCGGCCACGCCGAGTTCGTTCACCCGGTTATGCAGCGTGGTGATGTTCTGCTTGAGCGCGGCGTCCTGCACGGCTTTCTGCACGGCCGGCGTAAACGTGCCGACCAGTTGAATGCCGCCGTCCGGCGCCGTTTGCGAGGCCCACTGGAGTTCGCCGATGCCGCGTGCCAGCTGCTTCGAGGCTGCGTCCGCCGTGGCCTGGTCGGCGAAATTGATCACTACCGTCTGGTTGACGCGGTTCACGCCGCCGTCGCGAATGTTGTTGTCGCGCAGGAGCGTGCGTGCGTCGGAGGCGTCGGAGTCGAGCTTCTTGTTCAGCGCGCCGGCCATGTCGACCTGCAGCAGGAAGTGCACGCCGCCGCGCAAATCGAGACCGAGGTACATGGGCAGTGCGTGCAGCGCGGTCAGCCAGCGAGGCGAGGCGCTTTGCAGGTTCAGCGCGACGACGTATTGCGGGTCGGCCGGATCGCTGTTCAGGGACTTCTGCAGCAGGTCCTTCACGCGCAATTGCGTGTCGGTGTCCAGAAGGCGCACGCGGATGTTCGCGTTGGTCGACGAATTGTCGAACGTGACGTCTTCAGGCTTGATCTGACTTGCGGCGAGCGCTGCTTCGACCGCCGACAGCGTGGCCGAGTCGAGCTTGACCGTCGCCTTGCCGCTCGACACCTGCACCGCCGGCGCTTCGCCGAACAGGTTGGGCAGCGTGTACACGAGGCCGATGACCAGAGCCACCAGCATCACGGCGTATTTCCAGAGGGGGTAACGATTCATGAGTGGTCCAACGGGAAGGTTGGCTTGGAAGCGATGCATCCGGCGATGAGCGCGGGCGATTCAGCGTGGCGTTGCATAGCGTTGCGGAACCGCCGGCGAGGCCGCGCCGGATGCGAGAGAGCAGGCCTTACAGCGACTTGATCGTGCCCTTCGGGAGAATCGTCGTGACCGACGCCTTTTGCACGGTGATTTCCGTGCCTTCCGAGATTTCGACGCCGACGTAAGCTTCACCCACCTTGGTCACCTTGCCGACGATGCCGCCGTTCGTCACCACTTCGTCACCCTTGGCCATGGCGGCGAGCATGTTGCGATGCTCCTTCTGGCGCTTCATTTGCGGGCGAATCATGATGAAGTACAGCACGCCGAACATCAGGATCAGCGGCAGGAAGCTCATCAGGTTCGATTCAATGCCACCTGTTGCTGTGCCTTGGGCGAAGGCATTGGAAATGAACGACACGTTGGTCTCTCCGTTATAAATCAAAACGATCAAAAAAATCAGCCGGTTATTCTACCACCGGCCAACCTTGGCCCGGCGCGGCGAATCGGCTTTCCGATCAAGCTGTTAAAGCCTTTTCACACGCGACGAAAGTTAATTGTAAGTTTTTTCTCGTTGCGCCGAAGGATTGTTCCGCGGAATCGGCTGCTGCGGCGGTTCCAGCCGCGACAGCCGCAGCGGAACCGCCTAATCGATGCCGCGCGCGCGGTTCTCGTGGAAACGCTTGCGGAACGCCTCGAACAGTTTGGCGTCGATCGCGTCGCGCATTTCCTGCATCAACTCGAGGTAGTAGTGCAGATTGTGGATCGTGTTCAACTGCGCACCGAGGATTTCCCCTACACGATGCAGATGGTGCAGGTAGCCGCGCGTGAAATTCCGGCAGGTGTAGCAGCCGCATTGCTCGTCGAGCGGACGCAGCGAATTCTTGTGCGCGGCGTTGCGGATCTTGATGTCGCCGAAACGCGTGAAAAGCCAGCCGTTGCGCGCGTTGCGGGTCGGCATCACGCAGTCGAACATGTCGACGCCGGCGGCGACGCCCGCCACCAGATCTTCCGGCGTGCCGACGCCCATCAGGTAGTGCGGCTTGTCGGCCGGCAACTTCGGACCGATGTGGTTCAGCACGCGCATCATGTCTTCCTTCGGCTCGCCGACCGACAGGCCGCCGATCGCCAGGCCGTGGAAATCCATTTCCGCGAGACCGGCGAGCGACTCGTCGCGCAGGTCTTCGAACATGCCGCCCTGAACGATGCCGAACAGCGCATTCGGGTTGCCGAGCGCGTTGAATTCGCTGATGGAGCGGCGCGCCCAGCGCATCGACATGCGCATGGAATCGGCGGCTTCCTGGTGCGAAGTCGGCACTTTGTTGGTGGCGTACGGCGTGCATTCGTCGAACTGCATGACGATGTCGGAGTTCAGCACCTTCTGGATCTGCATCGAAACTTCCGGCGACAGGAAGAGTTTGTCGCCGTTGATGGGCGACGCGAACGTGACGCCATCTTCGGTGATCTTGCGCAGATCGCCGAGCGAAAACACCTGAAAGCCGCCGGAATCGGTCAGGATGGGCTTTTTCCAGCCCATGAAACCATGCAGGCCGCCGTGCGCCGCGATGGTTTCGAGCCCCGGGCGCAGCCACAAATGGAACGTGTTGCCGAGGATGATCTGCGCATGCATTTCCTCGAGTTCGCGCGGCTGCACGGCCTTGACGGTGCCGTAAGTGCCCACCGGCATGAAGATCGGCGTTTCAACTACGCCGTGGTTGAGTGTCACGCGGCCGCGCCGCGCCTGGCCGTCCGTACCGAGCAGTTCGAACTTCAGTCCGTTCCCGGGAGGCACGGTGGCGGCGTCGTGGCTCGCGCAGGTGTTGCAGGTACCGCTGGAATCGTGGGTATGACCGTCGGTCATGAAAAGCTCCTGTGCCACCGGAAAACAGTCCGGCGCAAATGGTGAATGCCGCCGGGCAGGCCTCGGCGGCTGGGTCAAGAAAACTCGAACAGCACGGTCAGGCGGACTGCCTGAACCGCGCCGTGGAAATCAGCTGTCGCGGCGCGTGAGCAGCATGGCGTCGCCGTAGCTGAAGAACCGGTAGCGCTGCTCGATCGCGTGGCGATAAGCCTCGCGAATCGTGTCGACGCCCGCGAACGCCGACACCAGCATCAGCAATGTCGACTTCGGCAGGTGGAAGTTGGTGACCAGCCGGTCGACCACGCGGAACCGGTAGCCCGGCGTGATGAAAATATCGGTTTCCGTGCTGGCCGCGGCGAGCGGCCGGCCGGCCGCTTCGGCGTCGCGCGCGGCGGCTTCCAGCGCACGCATCGACGTCGTGCCGACCGCGATCACGCGGTTGCCGCGCGCGCGCGTGGCGGCGATCTTGTCCGCGAGCGTTTGCGGCAGGTGATACCACTCGCTGTGCATCTTGTGCTCGGCGAGGTTCTCGACCCGCACCGGCTGAAACGTACCCGCGCCAACGTGCAAGGTGAGCGTGGCGCGTTCGACACCCTTGGCGTCGAGCTGGGCCAGCAGCGCGTTGTCGAAGTGCAAACCCGCCGTGGGCGCGGCGACCGCACCCGGATTTTGCGCGAACACCGTCTGATAGCGGGTTTCGTCCGTTGCGTCGGGATCGTGCTCGATGTATGGCGGCAGCGGCAGCCGGCCGAACTGTTCGATCAGGGTCAGGCAGTCGTCCGGGAAATGCAGCGTGTAGAACGGCTCGACGCGCTCGCCGAGCGTGACGTCGAACGCGTCGGCGAGACGGATCGTCGTGCCGGGCTGCGGGCTCTTGCTGGCGCGAATCTGCGCCAGCGCCGTGCGCTCGCCGGTCAGGCGTTCCACCAGCACCTCGACCTTGCCGCCGCTGGCCTTCTGGCCGAGGAAACGCGCCTTCAGGACTTTGGTATCGTTGAACACCAGCAGGTCGCCCGGCGTGATGCAGTCAGGCAGTTCGGCGAAGCGGCGGTCGACGAGACGCGCGGGCGCGGCGCCTGCTGCCGTGTTGTCCACTTCGAGCAGACGGCTGGCGCTGCGCTCGGGCAGCGCCACTTGCGCGATCAACTCGGGTGGCAGATCGAAATCGAAATCGGAAAGCGTAAACATGCGGACGACTGGAAGCGAATTGGGACTGAATTGAGCCGAAGCCGGAGCCGGGCGGCTATGATTGCGGGACGCCAAAGCGGCCCGCTAGCCCGCGCGCCGTATGGCGCACGACACCTTTGACAGCCGATATTGTACTTGCGAAGCAACTCATGCCTTTGTCCGAACGCCGATTGCCCGATGCCACCGACGAAGAGAGCGCCGAGCCGAAGCGCCGCGTCTCGCGGGGCAAGGCGGCGGCGGACCTGAGCGGCCGCGAGCCGGATGCCCCGGCCGGACAGCAGGAAGCCGCAGCCACCGCGCCCGAATCCGCCGGCAAAAATGCGGCCTCTGCCGCGAAATCCGCCCGCAAATCCGCGGAAAAAGCGCCGGCAAAACCCGTCGACAAACTCGCCAAACTCGGTCTCACGCGCGACATCGATCTCGTTCTGCATCTGCCGATGCGCTACGAGGACGAAACGTCGCTGACGCCGATCGGCCATCTGCTGCCCGGCGGCATCGCCCAGACCGAGGGCGTGGTGTTCGACAACGAGATCGCCTATCGTCCGCGCCGCCAGCTTCTCGTGAAACTGCACGACGACGCCGGCGACGAACTCGTGCTGCGCTTTCTCAACTTCTACGGCTCGCAGGTCAAGCAGATGGCGATCGGCGCGCGCCTGCGAGTGCGCGGCGACGTGCGCGGCGGCTTCTTCGGGATGGAGATGGTCCATCCGGCCGTGCGCGTAGTCGACGAAAACACGCCGCTGCCGCAAGCGCTCACGCCGGTTTATCCGAGCACGGCGGGCGTGACGCAGGCTTATCTGCGCAAATCGATCGACAACGCGCTGTCGCGCGTGTCGTTGCCGGAATTGCTGCCCGCGCCGGTCGAGCAGGCGTATCTGAAGCCGCTCGACGTGCCGGGTCTGATGGACGCCGTGCGCACGCTGCATCATCCGGGCGTGCAGTCCGATGAAACGGCGCTGATCGACGGCACGCATCCGGCGTGGGTCCGCATCAAGTTCGAGGAGCTGCTCGCGCAGCAGATGTCGCTCAAGCGCGCGCACGACGAGCGCCGCACGCGCGCCGCGCCGGGCATGCCGCGCCGGAAAATCGGCGACGAGGCCTCGCTGGTCGCGCGTCTGCTCAAGGCTTTGCCGTTTTCGCTGACCGCCGCGCAGGAGCGTGTGTGCGGCGAGATCGCGCTCGATCTCACGCAGCCGCATCCGATGCAGCGGCTCTTGCAGGGCGACGTGGGCAGCGGCAAGACCGTGGTGGCGGCGCTGGCCGCCGCGCAGGCGATCGACGCCGGCTACCAGGCCGCGCTGATGGCGCCGACCGAAATCCTCGCCGAGCAGCACGCGCGCAAATTGCGCGGCTGGCTGGAGCCGCTCGGCGTGAGCGTCGCGTGGCTGGCCGGCAGTCTCAAGACGAAAGAAAAGCGCGCGGCGATCGAAGCGGCGGCACTCGGCACCGCGCAACTCGTGATCGGCACGCACGCGATCATCCAGGACGCGGTCGAGTTCGCACGGCTCGGGCTGGTGATCGTCGACGAGCAACACCGATTCGGCGTCGCGCAGCGGCTCGCGTTGCGCGCCAAGGCGCAAAACGCCGCCGACGGCGCGCGCGATTTCCAGCCGCATCAGTTGATGATGACGGCGACACCGATTCCGCGCACGCTCGCCATGACCTATTACGCCGATCTCGACGTCTCCACGATCGACGAATTGCCGCCGGGACGCACGCCGATCCTGACCAAGCTGGTGTCCGACGCGCGGCGCGAAGAGGTGATCGGCCGCGTGCGCGAGGCAGCGCTCACGGGACGGCAGGTGTACTGGGTGTGTCCGCTGATCGAAGAAAGCGAGACCTTGCAGTTGCAGACCGCCGTCGAGACCTACGAGACGCTCGTCGCGGCACTGCCGGAGTTGAACGTCGGCCTCGTCCACGGCCGCCTCGCGCCCGCCGAAAAAGCTGCGGTGATGGACGCGTTCACACGCAACGAGGTGCAGTTGCTGGTCGCGACGACGGTGATCGAAGTGGGCGTCGACGTGCCAAACGCGTCGCTGATGGTGATCGAGCACGCCGAGCGCTTCGGGCTCGCGCAATTGCACCAATTACGCGGACGCGTGGGGCGCGGCAGTGCGGCGTCGGTGTGCGTGCTGCTCTACACCGGTCCTTTATCGATGACCGCGCGCGCGCGTCTGCAGACCATGCGCGAAACCACCGATGGCTTCGAGATCGCGCGACGCGACCTGGAGATTCGCGGTCCCGGCGAATTTTTGGGCGCCCGGCAGTCGGGCGCGGCGATGCTGAGGTTTGCAGATCTCGAGAATGATCAATGGCTGATCGAACCGGCCAGAGAGGCTGCAGCGGTTTTGCTGGAGAAATATCCCGAGGTGGTAGTGCAGCATCTGGCTCGATGGCTGGGGGCTAAAGAGCAGTATTTGAAGGCCTAAAAGGGGGGCCTTGCAGGGGTGCTTTTTGGTTGTTTTGCCTGTGGCGGCTGTGTTTTTTATGTTTGTGGTTTATTAGTGTTGCCCCTGTGCGGGGCGGCACTTACTTTCTTTGCCGCGGCAAAGAAAGCTAAGCAAAGAAAGCCGCTCACACCGCTAACCCTAAGCGGGCACCTCTCATAACAACGCGGAGTGGCAGCCGATAGGGCCGGCCGTGGATCGTTATCCGTAGTGGTACAGCAGTCATCAGTTCCGGCGACGCTGCGCGCGCCGGAGCGGTACTTCACCAAACCACTCACTTCGTTTTTCGCTGTGCCAGCCGTCGGCTTCGCCTCGGCGAGAAGCCAATTTGGAAACTTGTGGTTTCCCCTGCATGCCGCTCGGCGCGCGGAGCGCCGCCGGAACTGATGACGGCCTTGTCACTCACGCGGAGTGCGCGACGGCCCGGACGCTCCGGGGCCACCGCCGCAGAGAAGCGCCGCTGATAACGAATAGCATTAGCGGTGTGAGCGGCTTTCTTTGCTTACCTTTCTTTGCCGCGGCAAAGAAAGTAAGTGCCGCCCCGCACAGGGGCAACGCTAATAAACCACAAACATAAGAAACAGAGAAACCACAAACACAAGAATCACAGCCGCGCGCAGGCAAACACCAAAACCAAAACCAGCCGCCGCAGGCCCCCACCCCAACCGCGTACAATACCCCCTTATCTAACGCCTTCCGGCAACCTCAATGTCCTTCGATTTCTTTCTCCCCTGCCCGCGCGGCCTCGAAGCCTCGCTTGCGGCTGAACTCGCCGAAATAGCGGCTAAACACCTGAACGGTGCGCCGTTCACGGCCGGCGCTCAGGTCCCCGGCGGTGTGCATTTCCGCGGCGGCTGGGCTGCGGGCATGGCCGCGAATCTGCATTCGCGTCTGGCCAGCCGCGTGCTGCTGAAAATCGCGCATCGCCCGTACCGCAGCGAGCAGGACATCTACGCGCTCGCCGTCGAGCAGCGTTGGGAGCAATGGTTCTCGGCGAATGAAACGCTGCGTGTCGACGTCACCGCAATCAAGTCGCCGCTGCGCAGCCTCGAATTCACGACGCTGCGCGTGAAAGACGCGATCTGCGATCGTCTGCGTGAAGTGAGCGGCGCGCGTCCGAGCATCGACACCGCCATGCCCGACGTGCGCGTCTTCGCCTTCCTCACGGCCACCGACTGCACGCTCTATCTCGACACGTCCGGCGACCCGCTCTTCAAGCGCGGCTGGCGTCTGGACAAAGGCGCGGCGCCGCTGCGCGAAAACCTCGCGGCCGGCATCCTGCGTCTGACCGGTTGGACCGCCGGCACGCCGCTGTACGACCCGATGTGCGGCAGCGGCACCTTCCTCGCGGAAGCAGCCCAGGTTGCGCTGAACATCGCGCCGGGCGCGGAGCGGCGCTTCGGCTTCGAAAAGCTCAAGCAGTACGACGCGAAAACCTGGCAAACGCTGAAAGCTGCCGCGCTCGACGCCAAACACGCAGCCCGCAACTCGCGCGCCGATCTGCAGATTTTCGGCAGCGACATTTCCGGCGATATGCTCGACAAGGCGCGTGCGAACTTCCAGCGCGCAGGTCTGCCTTCCATTCCGCTCAAGCAGGTGGACGCGCGCGGCATGACGGCGCCGTCGTCGGAGGCGGGCATTCTCGTCGCCAATCCGCCGTACGGCGAACGGATCGAAGTACGCGGACGAAATGCGCGCGGCGAACTTCGCGAAGGCCGCGCCACGCGCGAGAGCCGCGACGAAGAAAGCTTCCACCGCGCGCAGGAAGAAGCGCCGGACAGCGAGTTCTTCCACTCGCTCGGCGACGCGCTCAAGCAACGTTTCACCGGCTGGCATGCGTTCATCCTCACATCGGATCGCAAGCTGCCTGGGCAGTTGCGTCTGCGTGAATCGACCAAGACGCCGCTCTTCAACGGCGCGCTCGAATGCCGTCTGTTCCGCTTCGATCTGATTGCAGGCAGCGTGCGTCAGCGTCCGCAGAACAACGATACGCCGGCAGCCTGATACGTCCTGACCGACACAGCCGGTCGGCAGCGAGCAGCAAGCCCAAGCAACAACGAAAACCGCGGACCGATCTCCGCGGTTTTTTTTTCGCCTTCACGTCCCGAGCGAAAGCGAAACAACGCACCATCGGCGCCCGCCGTGAAAGCCGCACGTCCACCCTACTGACACCACGCTGTCAGCAGCCCCCCCGCACACTCCTTCTCACGCCATCCGGCGCTTGCACGGCCTACCGCCATCACGAGGAGCATGTCATGTCCGCATCATCCAAAGTTGTTGCATGGTTCGAAATCCCGTCGGTCGACTTCGATCGCGCCGTCCGTTTTTACGAAGCCGCGCTCGACGTCAAACTGAATCCGCAGGAATTCGGCGGCCAGCCGATTGCGGTCTTCAACTACGAAGAACCGGCGACCGGCGGCGCGATCGTCCACAGTCCGTCGATGACACCGTCGGACGATGGCGTCATCGTCTACCTGAACGCCCGGCCGACCGTCGACGCCACGCTCGCGCGCATCGAAAAGGCCGGCGGCAAGACCGATGGACCGGTGATCAAACTGCCGCAGGACATCGGCTATATCGCCTTCTTCACGGACACCGAAGGCAACCGCCTCGGCCTGCATTCGCCGACCAACGGCTAACGGGAATAAACCGGCGCCCGCAGTACGCACCGGCGACCGGAGCGCGGCATGCGGCGCTATCATCGGGGACCTGTTCCCGTCCTTTTCTACAAGACGCCCACGATGACGCGCCGCGCCGACCGCCTGTTCCAGATCGCCGAACTGCTGCGCGGACGGCGCCTGACCACCGCGCAGCAACTCGCCGACTGGCTGCATATTTCGCTGCGCACGGTTTATCGCGACGTGCGCGATCTGCAACTCTCGGGCGTGCCGATCGAAGGTGAAGCCGGGATCGGTTATCGGCTGAGCCGGGCAGCGAGTCTGCCGCCGCTCACTTTCACCGCCGACGAACTGGCCGCCCTCGCGGCGGGCGCGCGGATGCTCGAATCGTGGGGCGGCGCGGGCTTCGCCAGCGGCGCGCGCGGCGCACTGGCCAAGATCGCGTCGGCGATGCCGGCCGACAAACGCGCGACGCTCGAACGGCTGGCGATCTTCGCGCCCTCGTTCCATATCAAGGCAGAATTCTCGGCGCGCGTGGATGTGTTGCATCGCGCGATCGACTCACGTCAGGTGGTGAGTTTCGCCTACGTCGACGCAAACGGAGCGGCAACCGAGCGGCGTGTATGGCCGCTCGCGCTCGCCTATTGGGGTGCGCGCTGGACACTCGGCGCATGGTGCGAAATGCGCGAAGACTTTCGCAATTTCGGGCTGGAAAAAATCGACCGGCTGCAGGTGCACGAATCCTATCCGGATCTGGAAGGACGGCGGCTCGCCGACCTGCTGCGGCATGTCAACGCGAAGCCGCGCTGAGCGTCGAACGCCGTCACGATCCGCCGCGGCCGAAGCACGCGGCAGATCGTAGCGCCCTCATCATTCCACCGCTTTCACCATGTCTTCGATCACCTTCTTGGCGTCGCCGAACACCATCATGGTCTTGTCCATGTAGAAGAGGTCGTTGTCGAGACCGGCGTAACCGGCTGCCATCGAGCGCTTGTTCACGATCACCGTACGCGCTTTGTACGCTTCGATGATCGGCATGCCGGCAATCGGCGACTTCGGATCGGTCTTCGCGGCCGGATTCACTACGTCGTTCGCGCCGAGCACCAGCACCACGTCCACCTGACCAAACTCGCCGTTGATGTCGTCCATCTCGAACACCATGTCGTAGGGCACTTCGGCCTCGGCGAGCAACACGTTCATGTGACCCGGCATGCGCCCCGCCACCGGGTGAATCGCGTACTTCACCTCGATGCCCTTCTCGACCAGCTTGTCGGTGAGTTCCTTCAACGCGTGCTGGGCGCGCGCCACCGCAAGACCGTAACCCGGCACGATCACCACGGTTTCCGCGTTGCCGAGCATGAACGAGGCGTCGTCGGCCGAACCTGATTTCACCGGACGCTGTTCCGCCGAGCCGCCGGCTACCGCCGCACCCGCATCGTTACCAAAGCCGCCCAGAATCACGTTGAAGAACGAGCGGTTCATGGCGCGGCACATGATGTACGACAGAATCGCACCGGACGACCCCACCAGCGAGCCCGCGATAATCAGCATCGGATTGTTCAGCGAGAAACCGATGCCTGCCGCCGCCCAGCCCGAGTACGAGTTCAGCATCGACACCACCACCGGCATATCCGCGCCGCCGATCGGGATGATGATCAGCACGCCGAGCACGAAGGCGATCAGCGTCATGATGATGAACGGCAGCCACGATTGCGTGAGGAAGAAGATGATGCCGAAGCCGATCATGGCGAGCGCGAGCAGCAGATTGATCAGGTGCTGTCCGGCATACACGACCGGCGCGCCCTGAAACAGTCTGAACTTGTACTTGCCCGACAGCTTGCCGAACGCGATGACCGAACCGCTGAACGTAATCGCACCCACGAACGTGCCGATAAACAGTTCGACGCGATTGCCGTACGGCAAAAAGCCGGGCGCCGTATTGTCGGGATCGACGAGTCCGAAGGCCGAGGGCTCCGACACCACCGCATACGCGATGCACACGGCAGCCAGACCGATCAGCGAGTGCATCGCCGCGACCAGTTCCGGCATCTTGGTCATTTCGACGCGCGCCGCGACGAACGCGCCGATTGCGCCGCCCACTACCAGCGCAACCAGCAGCAGTCCGAGTCCCAGACCGAGATTCGAGCCGAGCCCATTGGCCTGTTTGACGATCAGCGCGATGGTGGTCAGGATCGCAATCGCCATCCCGGCCATGCCGAAGGTATTGCCGATACGCGCGGTTTTCGGATTGGAGAGTCCTTTGAGCGCCTGAATGAAGCAGACCGACGCGACCAGATAAAGCAGCGTGACGACGTTCAGACTCATTACGCGTTCTCCTTGGCAGCGGCGGGAAGCTTCTTCGGTTCTTTCTTGCGGAACATCTCCAGCATTCGCCGCGTCACGAGAAAGCCGCCGAACACGTTGACCGCGGCCAGCGCGACCGCGAGCGTGCCGAAGAACTTGCCGGGTGTGCCCAGCGTAAGACCCGCGGCGAGCATCGCGCCGACGATCACGATCGCCGAGATCGCGTTGGTCACGGCCATCAGCGGCGTGTGCAACGCAGGCGTCACGTTCCAGACGACGTGGTAGCCGACGTAGATCGCCAGCACGAAGATGATCAGATTGATGACGGTGTGGTTGATGACTTCCATTGTCCAGTCTCCTGTCGAACAGAGCCGGCGCTGCGGCGCCTTACCCTGCTCCCATGCACGTTAGTGCGCTTAGGCCTTGCGCGTGACTTCACCGTCGCGAGCCAGCAAGGTGGCCGCGACGATGTCGTCCGCGAGATCGATGTTCAGGGCGCCTTCCTTCGTGACGATGAGCTTGAGGAAGTCGAGCAGGTTGCGCGCGTACAGCGAAGACGCATCGGCGGGCACCATCGAGGCAAGGTTCGTATAGCCGACGATCGTCACGCCATGTTTGATCACGACCTTGTCCGCTTCGGTGAGCGGACAGTTGCCGCCACGCTGACCTTCGTACTCCGCGCCGCGACCGGCCGCGAGATCGACCAGTACCGAGCCCGGCTTCATGGCCTGCACCGTTTCGACGGAGATCAGGGTCGGCGCGGCGCGGCCCGGAATCAGCGCGGTGGAGATCACCACGTCGGCCTGCTTCGCGCGTTCGTGCACCAGCGCCGACTGACGCGTGAGCCACGAAGGCGGCATCGGCCGCGCATAGCCGCCGACGCCCTGCGCGGCTTCGCGCTCTTCATCGGTTTCGTAAGGCACGTCGAGGAATTTGGCGCCGAGCGATTCGATCTGCTCTTTCACGGCGGGCCGCACATCCGACGCTTCGATCACCGCGCCCAGGCGCTTGGCCGTCGCGATGGCCTGCAAACCGGCCACACCGGCGCCGAGAATCAGCACGCGCGCCGCCTTCACGGTGCCGGCGGCCGTCATCAGCATCGGCATGAAGCGCGGGTAGAGCGTGGCGGCCAGCAGCACCGCCTTGTAGCCGGCAATGTTGGCCTGCGAACTCAGGACATCGAGACTCTGCGCGCGGGTCGTACGCGGCGCGGCTTCGAGCGCGAACGCCGTGATGCCTGCCGCCGCGAGCTTTGATGAGTTTTCGGTATTAAACGGATCGAGCATGCCGACCAGAACCGCGCCGCGTTTGAGCAACGGCAGTTCCGCGTCGGTGGGCGACTGAACCTTGAGCACGAGCTCGGCGCCGAATGCGCTCGCCGCATCGACGATCTCCGCGCCGGCGGCTGTAAAGGCTTCGTCTGGAAAGCTTGCGCCGGTGCCGGCGCCGCTCTGGATCGTGACCCGGTGGCCCTGGGTCACGTACTTCCTGACCGTTTCGGGCGTCGCGGCGACGCGGGTTTCGTGCGCGCGCGTCTCGGCTGGCACTCCGATGTGCATCGTTTCTCCTCCTCGACTTCCTGTTTTACGACAGATCGGCCGACGAGGCACGCCGGCTTGCGATTGCAACGGCTAACGCCTCACTTTAACCGAAACAGGGGGGTGCGCAGAAATCGGGGACAATCCGGGGTTGCCCAGCGGGCGGGGCGCGGCGTGGTTCGGCGGCGAGCGTGCCGCGCCGCCGCCGGCAGCGATCGTTCCGCTCCCGGCAGCCGCGGGCTATAAACGGTAAAATGCGCAGCCATGAAACCAGAAACCTGGGCGCCGCACGTCACCGTCGCGGCCATCGTCGAGCGTGACGGACGCTTTCTCATGGTCGAGGAAAACACCTCCGCCGGGCTGCGGCTGAATCAGCCGGCCGGCCACCTCGACGCAGGCGAAACGCTGCTCGAAGCGGCGGTCCGCGAGACGCTCGAAGAAACCGCGCATCCCTTCACACCCGAAGCGCTGGTGGGCATGTACATGACGCATTTCGAGCGTCCCGGCAGCGAAGGCACGACGTATCTGCGCTTCACCTATTGCGGCCGCGCCGCCGAAGCGGAACCGCACCGCGCGCTCGACCCGGACATCGTCCGTACGGTGTGGATGAGCGCCGAAGAATTGCGCGCCTGTCCGGAGCGGCATCGCACGCCGCTCGTCATGCAATGTATCGACGATTACCTCGCCGGCCGCCGTTTCCCGCTCGATTTCGTGCACACGCATTCGGTCGGACCCAAGGGCGCGGCGCAACGTCAGTGAATGGTCCGACGAAGGACCGAACGATTCAACGAAATCAGGTTGTACCCCAGTGAGCATCTTATGAGCAAGCAAAAAGTCGTAGTAGGCATGTCGGGCGGCGTCGATTCGTCGGTTACCGCGTGGCTGCTGAAAGAACAAGGCTACGACGTGGTCGGCCTGTTCATGAAAAACTGGGAAGACGATGACGACAGCGAGTACTGCTCGACGCGTCAGGACTGGATCGACGTGGTGTCCGTGGCGGACCTGATCGGCATCGACGTCGAAGCCGTCAATTTCGCCGCCGAATACAAGGACCGCGTGTTCGCCGAATTCCTGCGCGAATACTCGGCCGGCCGCACGCCGAATCCGGACGTGCTGTGCAACGCCGAAATCAAGTTCAAGGCCTTCCTCGATCACGCCATGTCGCTCGGCGCGGAAACCATCGCGACCGGACACTACGCACGCGTGCGTGAGAACAATGGCCGCTTCGAATTGCTCAAGGCGTTCGATCACACGAAAGACCAGTCCTACTTCCTGCACCGTCTGAATCAGGCGCAGTTGTCGGAAACATTATTTCCGCTCGGCGAGATTCCGAAAACCAAAGTGCGCGAGATCGCCGAACAGATCGCACTGCCGAACGCGAAGAAGAAAGATTCGACCGGCATCTGCTTCATCGGCGAACGTCCGTTCCGCGATTTCCTGAACCGCTATCTGCCGACCAAGCCCGGCCCGATGAAAACCACCGACGGCAAAGTGGTCGGCGAACATATCGGGCTGGCGTTCTACACCTTCGGTCAGCGCAAGGGCATCGGCCTGGGCGGCAGCAAGGAAGGCAGCGGCGAGCCGTGGTTCGTCGCCGGAAAAGACATTGCGTCGAACACGCTGTACGTCGCGCAAGGCCACGACCATTCCTGGCTGCTCAGCCATACGCTCAGCGCGGGCAACACGAGCTGGGTGGCGGGCGAACCGCCGGCCGAGGGTTTCGCCTGCGGCGCGAAAACGCGTTACCGGCAAACAGACGCGCCCTGCACCTTCAGCGCGGCAGACGTCGAACCGGGTCTCTTCGAACTGAATTTCGACACCGCGCAGTGGGCTGTCACACCAGGGCAATCGGCGGTGCTCTACGATGGCGACGTATGTCTTGGCGGCGGCATCATCGAACACGCGGTAACCGCGCAACCGGCGGGCCGCCAAACGCAAACGGCAGCGCTCCTGAGCGCGCGCTGAACGTCGCTTCACTATAAAAAGCAGGCATTCGTTTCTCTTCGCGGCGAATACCGCCTGCGCCGACAGCGTGGGCGATCTCGCCGTGACGATCTCACTGCACGGGAGTCCCCATGTTTTCTCGACGTTATCTGGCGATGTGGTGCGCGCTCGCGCTATTCGCCGCCTGTGCCGCGCTCGCCGCGACACATCATGTGTCCTGGTTCTGGATCGTCATACCCATCGCGCTGGTCGCGCTCGGCCTGTTCGACCTGGCGCAGCAGCGCCACGCGATTCTGCGCAACTATCCGCTGTGGGGCCACTTCCGCTTCCTGTTCGAATTCATCCGTCCGGAGATCCGTCAGTATTTCGTCGAAGGCGACACGGACGAAAAGCCGTTCTCGCGCGTGCAACGCAGCATCGTTTATCAGCGCGCGAAAAACGACGTGGATAGCCGTCCGTACGGCACCGAACTCGACGTCAAAGCCGTGGCGCACGAATGGATCAGCCACTCGCTCGCGCCCACCACGCTCGACAGCCACGACTTCCGCATCGTCGTCGGTCCCGATCGCGCGCAACCGTATTCGATGTCGATCTTCAACGTCTCGGCGATGAGCTTCGGCTCGCTGTCGGCCAACGCGATCATGGCGCTGAACCTCGGCGCGAAGAAAGGCAACTTCGCGCACGACACCGGCGAAGGCTCGATGTCGAAGTATCACCGCGAGCATGGCGGTGACATCATCTGGGAAATCGCCTCGGGCTACTTCGGCTGCCGCAACGACGACGGCACCTTCAGCCCGGAAAAATTCGCGAAGCAGGCCGCCGAGCCGCAAGTGAAGATGATCGAGGTGAAGCTCTCGCAAGGCGCCAAACCCGGTCACGGCGGCGTGCTGCCGGCGGCCAAGATCACGCCGGAAATCGCGGAGACGCGCGGCGTGCCGATGGGACGCGACTGCATTTCGCCCGCCACGCATTCCGAGTTCTCGACCCCGCGCGGTCTGCTCGAATTCGTCGACCGTCTGCGCACGCTGTCGGGCGGCAAACCGACCGGCTTCAAGCTGTGCATCGGTCATCCGTGGGAATTTTTCGGCATCGCCAAGGCCATGCTCGAAACCGGCATCCTGCCGGACTTCATCGTCGTGGACGGCGCGGAAGGCGGCACGGGCGCGGCACCGCTGGAATTCACCGACCACGTCGGCGTGCCGCTGCAGGAAGGTCTGCTGCTGGTGCACAACACGCTGGTCGGGATCGGCTTGCGTCAGCGTATCCGCATCGGCGCGAGCGGCAAGATGATCACGGCGTTCGACATCACGCGCACGCTGGCCATCGGCGCCGACTGGGTGAACGCGGCACGCGGCTTCATGTTCGCGGTGGGCTGCATTCAGGCGCAGACCTGTCACACCGGCCGCTGTCCGACCGGCGTCGCCACGCAAGACCCCGTGCGCCAACGCGCGCTCGTCGTGCCCGACAAGGCCGATCGCGTCTTCAACTTTCATCACAACACGCTGCACGCGCTGAAGGAAATCGTTCAGGCCGCTGGGCTCAAGCATCCGGCGGAACTGCGCGCGCATCACATCGTGCGGCGCGTGTCTTCGCACGAGGTGCAGTTGATGTCCGAACTGTTGAAGTACCTCGATCCGAACGACCTGCTGAACGGCAACTATCGCTACACCCTGTACGAGAAATATTGGCCGATGGCGCAGAGCGATTCCTTTTCGCCCAAGGTGGAACTGGCCGCCACCTGACGCCCGCCCATCGCGATCGACGCACCGCGCGTCGATCGCTTCAAGGTCGCTCATCTGGCGACTTCACCAGATACATAAGATTCCTTAAGAATTCGTCTTATATACAAGCGTCGCCACGAATCGTAAATTGACGGGTCTTCTGTCCCCGCTTAGTTTCCATGGCTACGACTGCTATTTCTTCTTCCGCTCACGCGTCGGCGGCTTCCGTTCAGGTGGCGCTCGGCGCGCACACGCAACTCGTCCAGACCCGCCACGGCTGGATGCTCGCCAATCCGAACGACTTCTATCTCGGCCGCGCCCTGATCGAATACGGCGAATGCAGCGAACTGGAATCGGCGGTGTTGCGGCAACTGCTGGTGCAGCCGGGCATCGTCGTCGAGGTGGGCGCGAACATCGGCGTGCATACCGTCATGCTCGCGCGCGAGGCGCTGGCGCGACGCCAGGTGCTGGTGGCGTTCGAACCGCAGCCGGTGATCTTCCAGAACCTCTGCGCGAATCTCGCCGCCAACGGCGTGCGCAACGTGCTGGCTTGGCCCTATGCGTGCGGCACCACACCGGGAACCCTGCATTTCGTGCAACCGGATTACGACGCGCCGGGCAATTTCGGCGGCGTGGCCATGCTGACCGAAGCCACGGCCAATACCACGCCCGTGCCCTGCGTGCGGCTGGACGACGTTCTGCGCTCGCACACGGTGGGTCTGCTGAAGCTCGACATAGAAGGCTTCGAACTGAACGCATTGCAAGGCGCCGAAGAAACCATCGCGCGCTCGCGGCCCACCATCTACGTGGAAAACGACCGGCTCGACAAGTCGCAGGCCTTGATCGAATGGCTGTGGTCGAAGGCTTACCGATTGTGGTGGCATCTGCCGCCGCTGTTCAATCCCACCAACTTCTTCGGGCGGGCAGAGAACATCTACGGCGGGCTGTTGTCGTGCAATATGCTTGCGCTGCCCCGCGAACTGGAAATGGAAGTCGACGGATTCACGGAAGTGACGCATTCGGATTTGGCTCGGCATGCATTGAGGGGCTAGCAGGACAGGCGCTCGAACTCCCGCTTTCCCCACCGCCCGCGCGCCGGTCGCGCGCCGGTCGCGTTATCGCACGCACACAAACGCCGGCTGTCCCGCCCAGCCCCCCCGTGACCGGCCGCGCACAGCCCGCGGGCACCTCGCCGGCACGATCGAGCCGCAACCTCGCATCGCCCCACCCCGGCAAAACGGACACCCCCCTCCCTTTCCGTTAAAATCTACGGTTTAGCACTTCGCTCCACGGCGAGTCCCGCGCGCTTCGGCGCTCAAGGCGCGCCCTCATGCCCGAAAGGCACTTCATGCTCACGTTTCAGCAAATCATCCTGACTCTGCAGTCCTACTGGGACAAACAGGGTTGCGCGTTGCTCCAGCCGATCGACATGGAAGTCGGCGCGGGTACGTCCCACGTCCATACTTTCCTGCGCGCCATCGGTCCGGAACCGTGGCGCGCGGCCTACGTGCAACCGTCGCGTCGTCCGAAAGACGGCCGTTACGGCGAGAACCCGAACCGTCTGCAGCACTATTACCAGTACCAGGTGGTGTTGAAGCCGGCGCCGGAAAACATCCTCGACCTGTACCTCGGCTCGCTCGAAGCGCTCGGCTTCGACCTGAAGCAGAACGACGTGCGCTTTGTCGAAGACGACTGGGAAAATCCCACGCTCGGCGCCTGGGGCCTGGGCTGGGAAGTGTGGCTGAACGGCATGGAAGTGACGCAGTTCACGTACTTCCAGCAGGTCGGCGGGCTGGATTGCAAGCCGGTGCTCGGCGAGATCACCTATGGTCTGGAACGCCTCGCCATGTATCTGCAGAAGGTCGAGAACGTCTACGACCTGATCTGGACCGAGTGGGAAGAGCAAGGCCCGAACGGCCCGGAAATGCGTCGCCTGACGTACGGCGATGTTTATCACCAGAACGAAGTCGAACAGTCCACCTACAACTTCGAGCACGCGAACGTCGATCTGCTGTTCACGTTCTTCAACAGCTACGAAGCCGAAGCGAAGCGCATGATCGAAGCGCAGATCGCATTGCCCGCGTACGAACTGGTGCTGAAAGCCGGCCACACGTTCAACCTGCTCGATGCACGCGGCGCCATTTCGGTCACGGAGCGCGCCGCCTACATCGGCCGGATTCGCGCGCTGTCGCGCCTCGTCGCGCAGGCGTATTACGACTCGCGCGAAAAGCTCGGCTTCCCGATGCTCGGCAATCCCGTGCACGGCGTGCCTGGCCTGACGACCGACGAACAGGACGCCGCGATGCCCGCCTGGGCGCCGCCGCTGAAAGTCGAACGCAAGATCGATCCGGACTGACGAGAACACCAAGAAATGACTCAACCCCATCAAGCTACCCTGCTCGTCGAACTGCTGACCGAAGAACTGCCGCCGAAAGCGCTCGCGCGCCTCGGCGACGCGTTCGCCGAAGGCATTGCGCAGCGCCTCGCGGCGCGCGACCTGATCGAAGGCGAGCTGTCGTTCGAACGTTACGCCACGCCGCGCCGTCTCGCCGTCACCATCCGGAACGTGCGTTCGGTGGCGCCGGAAAAACACGTCCGCGAAAAAGTGCTGCCGGTTTCGGTCGCGCTCGACAAAGACGGCCAGCCCACGCCGCCGCTCGCCAAGAAGCTGGCCGCGCTCGGCTTCCCCGACTTCTCGGTGAACGACCTCGAACGCGCGCAGGACGGCAAGGCGGAAGCCTTCTTCCTGCGTTACGCCGCGCCGGGCGCCACGCTCGCCGACGGCTTGCAGGCCGCGCTCGACGAAACGCTCGCCAAGCTGCCGATCCCGAAGGTCATGACGTATCAGCGTCCGGACGGCACCAACGTGCAGTTCGTGCGTCCGGTGCACCGCCTCACCACGCTGCACGGCGAAGCAGTCGTGCCCGTCACGGCGCTCGGCGTCGACGCGGACGACACCACGCTAGGCCACCGTTTCCTGTCGGAAGGCTTCGTGCAGATCCAGCACGCGGACACCTACGCCGAAACGCTGGCGCACAAGGGCCGTGTGGTGCCGAATTTCGTCGAGCGTAAGGAAAAGATCCGCACGCATCTGCTCGCGCAAGCCGAAGGCGATCAGGTCGTCATGCCGGAATCGCTGCTGGACGAAGTGACTTCGCTGGTCGAATGGCCGGTGGTGTACGCCTGCCGTTTCGAGGACGAGTTCCTGCAAGTGCCGCAGGAATGCCTGATCCTCACCATGCAGACCAACCAGAAGTATTTCGCGCTGACGGACGCGAACGGCAAGCTGCGCTCGCGCTTCCTGATCGTGTCGAATATCGAAACCGCCACGCCGGGCGATATCGTCGAAGGCAATGAGCGCGTGGTGCGTCCGCGTCTGGCCGACGCCAAGTTCTTCTTCGAGCAGGACAAGAAAAAGCCGCTCGCCGATCGCGTGCCGCTGCTCGCGAACGTCGTGTATCACAACAAGCTGGGTTCGGCGCTGCAACGCGTCGAGCGTGTCGAAGCGCTGGCTGGCGCAATCGCCCAGCTGACCGGCGCGGATGTCGCGCTGGCCAAACGCGCCGCGCGCCTCGCCAAGGCCGACCTGATCACCGACATGGTGGGCGAATTCCCCGAGCTGCAAGGCACGATGGGCACGTACTATGCGCGCCACGACGGCGAGCCGGAAGAAGTCGCGCTCGCGTGCTCGGAACATTATCAGCCGCGTTTCTCCGGCGACGCATTGCCCACCACGGCAACCGGCACGGTGGTCGCACTCGCCGACAAGCTCGAAACGCTGGTCGGCATCTGGGGCATCGGCCTGCAACCCACGGGCGAAAAAGATCCGTTCGCGCTGCGCCGTCACGCGCTCGGCGTGCTGCGGATTCTGGTCGAGAAGCAGTTGCCGGTCGATCTGGTCGAATTGCTGCGCGCGGCGTATGCCACGTTCGCCGCCGTACCGAACGTCGCCGACTCGACGCAAGCCATCTACGAATTCAGCATGGACCGTTTGCGCGGCCTGCTGCGCGAACGCGGCTATGCGCCGGGCGAAATCGACGCGGTGCTGGCGCTGAATCCCACACGTCTCGACGACATCGTCGCGCGTCTGGATGCCGTGCGTGAATTCGCGGCCTTGCCGGAAGCGGCCTCGCTCGCGGCGGCCAACAAACGCATCTCGAACATCCTGAAGAAGTCGGAAAGCGCGACGACCGGCGGCGTGCAGGTTACGCTGCTGATCGAAGCAGCGGAGAAGGCTTTGCATGCGCAGCTCGAACAGGTCGCGCCGCGCGTGCAGACGCAACTCGCCGCCCGCGACTACACGGGTGCGCTGACCGCGCTCGCCGCGTTGCGCGAACCGGTGGACACGTTCTTCAACGACGTCATGGTCAACGCCGAAGATCCGGCGTTGCGCGCCAACCGTCTGGCCTTGCTCGGCGCGCTGCATCAGCAGATGAACTGCGTCGCCGACATTTCCCGACTCGCTGCCTGAGCCCCGCGCCATGCCGACCAAAAAAGTGGTGATCCTCGACCGCGACGGCGTGATCAACGTCGACTCCGACGCGTTCATCAAGTCGCCGGACGAATGGGTCGCCCTGCCGGGCGCGCTCGAAGCGATTGCGCGTCTGAACCAGGCGGGCTATCGCGTCGCCATCGCGACGAACCAGTCGGGCATCGGTCGCGGCCTCTTCGACATGAATGCGCTCAATGCGATGCACCTGAAAATGCATCGCATGGCGGCGGCGGTCGGTGGGCGTATCGACGCGGTGTTCTTCTGCCCGCACACGGCGGAAGATCATTGCGAATGCCGCAAGCCGAAGCCCGGCATGCTCAAGATGATTGCCGAGCGTTTCGAGGTCGATCCGGAAGATACGCCGGTGGTCGGCGACGCCATGCGCGATCTGCAGGCAGGCGCCGCATTGGGGCACCCGACTCACCTCGTGCTGACCGGCAAAGGCCGCAAAACACTCGAAGCGGGCGGACTGCCCGAAGGCACGCGCGTCCACGACGACCTGCGCGCCTTCGCACTCGACTTCCTCGCCGACGCCCAGGAATGACGTGCAGGCGTGACACGCCGCGCGTCCCTTAACTCTTACCGACCACGCCGATGCGCTTCATACGTTCTTTGCTGCTGCTGATTTATTTCGTGCTCTTCACGGTGCCGTACGCCACCGCGTGCTTCATCGCGTTCCCGTTCATGCGCGCCGACAACCGCTACTGGATGGCGGCAGGCTGGTGCCGCGCCACGCTCCATACGGTGCGCTGGCTGAACGGCATCCGCTACAAGATCGAAGGCTTCGAGAACCTGCCCAAGGGTCCGGCGGTGCTGCTGTCGAAGCATCAATCGGCATGGGAGACGCTGGCATTTCCGGCGCTCATGCCGCGGCCGCTCTGCTACGTGTTCAAGCGCGAATTGCTGTACGTGCCGTTTTTCGGCTGGGCGCTCGGCATGCTGAAGATGGTCCATATCGACCGCAAGGAAGGCAAGTACGCGTTCGAATCGGTGATCCGGCAAGGCCGTCAACGCATGGACGAAGGCGCCTGGGTCATCATGTTTCCCGAAGGCACGCGCACGCCCACCGGCAAGAAGGGCAAGTACAAAACGGGTGGCGCGCGCTTCGCGATTGCCACCGGCGCACCGGTCGTTCCGATTGCGCACAACGCGGGCCGCGTGTGGCCGCGCAACTCGTTTCTCAAATATGCGGGTATAGTCACAGTGTCGATCGGCAAGCCGATCGAGACGACGGGGCTCACGCCCGATGAAGTGAACACGCGCGTCGAACAATGGATCGAAGCTGAAATGCGCCGCATCGATCCTGCCGCGTACCGCGAGACGGACAGTTCTTCCGCCGCCGCACCAATCTGACGCGCTAACGCCCTCGAAGGCGTAATTTGCGCGATGCCGAATCCGATGCAGAAGTCTCTCAAGCCGCAGCCCGCTGCGGCGCTCGATAGCCGGCAACTCGATCTCCCGCTCTTCGCCGAGCCGGGCTCGACGTCGTCGTCCCCGTCACCTTCTTCGCCTTCGTCCGGTTCATTGTCCGGCACGCAAAACGGTCAGCCGCCGGCCGTGCCGCTTGCGCCGGACGGCAGCAAGATGCGCAGCATCACCATCGGTTCGCGCACGCTGCACTACGTGCTCAAGCGCTCGGCGCGTCGCTCGATCGGTTTCGCAATCGACAGCACCGGCCTGATGATCACCGCACCACGCTGGGTCACGCTGGCCGATATCGAAACGGCGATCACCGAGAAACAGCGCTGGATTTTCACCAAGCTGATCGAATGGCAAACGCGAGTCGAACAGCGCGCGCTGCCTAAGGTCGATTGGAAAGACGGTGCGGAAGTCCCGTATCTCGGTCGTCCGGTACGTGTGCAATTGGGTTCGCCGCAAGGCACGCTCGCGTTCAACGCCGAACTTTCAGCGCTGCAATTGCCGCTGCCGTTGCAGGCCGATCCGCAGCAGATCAAGGACCGCGTGCAGGGCTGGTTGCAGGGTGAGGCGAAGCGTCTGTTCGGCGAGCGCCTCGCGATCTACGCGGAAAAGCTCGGTGTGAATTACCGCGCTTACGCGCTCTCTTCCGCGGCGACGCGTTGGGGCAGTTGTTCGAGCGACGGCAAGATTCGCCTGAACTGGCGTCTGATCCATTTTCCGCTGTCCATCATCGACTACGTGGTCGCGCACGAACTGGCTCATCTCCGCGAGATGAATCACAGTCCGCGCTTCTGGCAAACGGTCGAATCGATTTTCCCGGAATTCCGCGAGGCGCGGCAAACGCTGAAGTCTCATCCGCCGGAATTGTTGCCGACGCTCTGACGTTCGCGGCGCCGGCCGGGTCCGTACACGGTTGCGTACGTTATTCCGTACAGAAAGTTTCCTGCAGATGACGCCACCGCACTAGGCCGTGCGCGTCCACTTCCATCACCGCCGTTGAGCGCCGCACGTTCGCCGTGCCGGTGTCGTCGCGTTGAAACTCACGATACGTCACCACCGCGCCCGACTCGTATTGCGCGACGATCACGCGATCCTTGATCTGGATCTGCGAGCCGGGACGCGCGCCGTTCAGCCTGGCGAACGTGTCGTGCAGACTGGCGCGATCCAGCACCGCACCCGACGGCATCACCAGCGTGAAGGAAGGCGCGAAGCGCGCCATGATGCGATCCAGTGCGCCGGCGTCCGCGGAACCGTCGAACAACGCCTGGATTTCGACGTGGATATCGTCGAGTTCTTTGAAGTAGGGATTGTTGTCGTTCATTGCCTGTTATCGGCTCACCGCTTACGCCGCCGACCTCACTTTTTCTTCTGGATGAACTCGATCTTGTAGCCGTCCGGATCTTCCACGAAAGCGATCACGGTGGTGCCGTGCTTCATCGGACCGGCTTCGCGCGTGACCTTGCCGCCCTGCGCCTTGATCTTGTCGCACGCGGCATACGCGTCTTCCACTTCCACGGCGAGATGGCCGAAACCGTTGCCGAGGTCGTACGCGGGCGTGTCCCAGTTATGCGTCAATTCCAGCACGGTGCCGCTGCGTTCGTCTTCGTAGCCGACGAAGGCGAGCGTGAATTTGCCTTCCGGATAATCGTCGCGGCGCAGCAGTTTCATGCCGAGCAAATCCGTGTAGAAAGCGATGGAACGATCCAGGTTGCCGACCCGTAGCATGGTGTGAAGCAGTCGCATGGTGTACTCCCAGTTGCGTGATGGCGAAGACCGACAATTTACCCGGAATCACGCGGGATTGCAGGTCGCCCGGCCAGCCGGCGTTTCGTCACGCATGCTGTCGCACGTGTTCTCGTGACTGATTTTTCGGGAACTTGACGTGAATCACAGCGCCGGTTTTATCCGGCGCCAACCGCGGCCGTTTCGCGCTAGAACTGATGCCGCACGCCTGCCATCAGGCCGATCTGCGAACCTTTTTGCGCGAGCCCCACGCCGTTGACGCCCTGCAATTGCGCGCCGATCAGGTCGCCGCGATACAGCGCGTAGTCGCCTTCCAGATAAACGTCGGTGCGTTTGGAGAGGTTGTAGTCGGCGACGAGTTGATACTGCCACGCGGAGCCGTCCTGCGCGGCCGTCTTGCCGTCCTGCAGCGTGCGCCACACGTTCGCGGCAAAGTGCCACGCATTGCCGACCTGCTGCGTCACGCCGCCGAGAATCATGCGGCGACGCGAAAAATCCGTGTACTTGAGCGCGGCAAGCGCGGGCGCAGTGAATGGTCCGTTGGCGAAATTCGAAAAGCCCGCGTCGTTCTGATTGACGATGTAGCCCACCGCGAAGCGCGTCTTGTCCCACGTGTACGAACCGCCGAAAGTCCAGGCCTTCGCGGCCGCGCCGTTCACCGAATCTTTCGACTCCTCGTATGCGCCGCCGAGTGTGAACGGTCCGCCAGGTTGTGCATACGCGGCCGCCACGCCGATCTGACTGCCGTACGAATTGCCGGCATTACCGCCGAACGCGTAGCCCGCGGCAATATTAAAACCGTCGTAGCGCGCCTGATACTGCACCTGGTTGCTGGTCCAGATGCCGCCGGTCATGGTCACTTCCGGCTGGAAGCTGAAGTCGTACGGAATCCACGGATTGCTGCCGTAGCCGCCCACCGTAATGCCTTCGATCATCACGTTGTATTGACGACCCAGAATGACCTGGCCGTACGAGTCCGAGCGGATGCCGACTTGTGCTTCGTTGAAGAACGGCAACGTGGGATCGCTTTGTCCGCTGTTCAGATACAAGCGGTTTTCGAGCTTGAAGAAGGTCGACCAGCCGCCGCCGAGGTCTTCGATACCCTTCAGGCCCCAGCGGCTTTCCGTCATGCCGCCCGCGCCGAGCCCGACCGACGAATCCCCGGCCGGATTCGCATGAGTCAGATATCGCACGCTCTCGTCGACCACGCCGTAAAGCGTCACGCTGGATTGCGCGGACGCAACATGGCAAACCAGTGCCGCCGGTACGGCCGCCAGCACGAACCTGCTTGCGCACTTCATAGCATCTCCTCGATCAACTCCGCTTGACGCGGCTATTCGATACGACATACCTGCTTCAAAGTACGGTGACGCGACCGACTGGAGGCCATGCAGATCGGTGTTTTCGCCGGCCATTCGAATGGCCTGACAATTTCGCGTGGATGAACCATAGCGCGAAATCGTCGCTGTAAGAAAATGAACGGCGCGGGTGTTGCATCTGTGTTGCGCCGTTGCAGTGACTTGTGTGATTCACTTGCAGGTTGTAAGAAGCGCGCGTAGGCGGTGGGGTCATCGCAATGCAACATCCGAACGGTCTGATATCGTTTGACCCCACCCCTCACACCGACACCGCCATGAGCACAGCCACCCTGCCCGCGCGCCGCACTCCGGACAGCTTCGCGATCCTGCTGATGGTCGGTCTGTGCGTGATCTGGGGCTTTCAGCAAGTCGCCATCAAAAGCACGAACTCCGCGCTGCCGCCTATGTTTCAGGCGGGCTTGCGCTCGGCCATTGCGGCCGCGCTGGTGTGGGGCTGGGCGCGCTCGCGCGGCACGCCGCTGTTTCGCGACGACGGCACGCTGGGCGCGGGCCTTCTCGCGGGCGTGCTGTTTGCCGCCGAATTCATCTGCATCTTTCTCGGCCTGACGCTGACCAGCGCTTCGCGCATGGCCGTATTCCTGTACACCGCGCCGTGCTTTACCGCGCTCGGCCTGCACTGGTTCGTCGAAGGCGAACGGATGCGGCGCATTCAGTGGATTGGCATCGTGGTGGCGTTTGCCGGTATGGCGCTGGCTTTCGCCGACGGCTTCGTGCATGCCGGAGCGGGCTCCACGCTCAAGGGCGCGGCCGGCGACGCGCTCGGCGTGCTGGCGGGCATCGCATGGGCCGCGACCACCGTGGTGGTGCGGGCAACGCGCCTCGCGCAGTCGAGTGCGAGCAAGACGCTGTTCTATCAGCTGGCGGTGTCGGCCGTGGTGTTGCTCGCGCTGGCACTCGCCGTCGGTCAGGCGCGCGTGGAAACCGTCACGCCGCTGGTCGTGATGAGCCTCGCGTACCAGGCGGTGGTGGTCGCGTTTATCAGCTATCTGGTGTGGTTCTGGCTGCTCACGCGCTACATTGCTTCGCGGCTTTCGGTATTTTCTTTCTTGACGCCGCTATTCGGCGTGAGCTTCGGGGTGCTGTTGCTCGGCGAATCGTTCAGCCTGCGTTTTCTGATGGCCGCCGCGCTGGTGCTGACCGGCATCGCGCTGGTCAACGCGCCCGCGAAGCGGGCAGCGTGACTGCTTGAGTGTTACTGCCTAAGTTTGCTACATAAGGTGGCTACTTAGCCTGGCTGGCCGCCTTGGCAACCAGTTGCGCGACGTGCACGTATTCAGCCACCGGCACGTCTTCGGCGCGACGCTGCAGATCGAAACCCAGCGCTTCGAAATCCACCCTGTCGCGATACGCAGCCAAAGTATTGCGCAGCATCTTGCGACGCTGCGAGAACGCGGCGGTCACCACTTCGCCGAGCACGCGCTCGTCGACGTCCGGCAACTCGTGCACTTCGTACGGAATCATGCGGACGATCGCCGAATCGACCTTCGGCGGCGGATTGAAGGCTTCCGGCGGCACGTCGAGCTGTTTGTCGATCACGTAGCGGTATTGCAGCATCACGGAAAGCCGGCTGAACGCCTTCGTGCCCGGCTCGGCCACCATCCGGTCGACCACTTCGTTCTGCAGCATGAAGTGTTGATCGATGACGCGATCGGCGAAACTGGTGAGGTGAAACAGCAGCGGGCTCGAAATGTTGTACGGCAGATTGCCGACGATACGCAGCGACGCTTTCTCGCCCGGCACGGCCAGCGACCCGAAGTCGAAGGCGAGCGCGTCGCCCGCGTGCAGTTCGAGCAGATCGCCAAAGCGCGTTTTCAGACGGCCGATCAGATCGCGGTCGAGTTCAACCGCGTGCAACGGCGCCTCGGGCGTGGCCAGCCGCTCGATCAACGGTTCGGTGAGTGCGCCCAGACCCGGCCCGATCTCGACCATGCGTTCGCCGCGCCGCGGCTGGATCACGTCGACGATCGAATCGATCACGCCCATGTCGACCAGAAAGTTCTGACCGAAACGCTTGCGCGCGATATGGCCCTGGTGGCGGCCCTGTTGCTGTCTGCTGGTGGACATCGAAGAAACGCTAAGAAAAGAGAACTGCGAAAAATAACAATGCGCGGAACGCGCCGCCTGCCGCGAAACGCCGATCGCGCTGCCGCGCCGACGAGGCGATCTAACCTATGCCGCCCGCCCGGCCATGCTACGCCAACTGGAACGGCTTAGCCCGCGCGACGATGCTGCGCCATGGACACCGCCGTGTCGATGGCGGCGATCAGGCTGCCGGCGTCGGCGCGGCCAGTGCCGGCGAGATCGAGGGCCGTGCCGTGATCGACCGACGTGCGGATGATCGGCAAGCCGAGCGTGACATTAATGCCTTCGCCAAAGGTGGCGTACTTCAGGACCGGCAAACCCTGGTCGTGGAACATCGCCAGCACGCAATCGGCGCCTTCGAGATAGCGCGGCTGAAACAGCGTGTCGGCCGGATACGGGCCGGGCGCGTCGATGCCCTGCTCGTTGGCGCGCTTGAGCGCCGGCGAGATGACGTCGATTTCCTCGCGGCCCAGATAGCCGTTCTCGCCCGCGTGCGGATTCAGGCCCGTGACGAGAATACGCGGCGCCGGCAAACCGAAATGATGACGCAGGTCGTGATCGACGATACGCAGCGTGTCGACGATACCGTCGATCGTGAGTGCCGCCGACACGTCTTTCAGGGGCAAATGCGTGGTGGCGAGCGCGACGCGCAGCGGACGCTTGCCGGTGCCGGCCAGCATCATCACCACGCGCGGCGTATGCGTGCGCTCGGCAAGATATTCGGTGTGGCCGGTGAAGGGAACGCCGGCGTCGTTGATGGTGCTTTTTTGCAGCGGTGCGGTGACGATGGCGTCGAACGTGCCGGCCATCGCGCCGTCGATTGCGCTGTCGAGCAGACCGAGCACGTAGCGGCCGTTCGCGGCGTCGAGCTTGCCCGCCTGCGACGGCGCGCCGAGCGGCCGATGCTCGATCTTTACGCGTTGGCCGTCGGCCACGAGCGCAGCCCAATCGACATTCACCGCATGCGCGCGCTCGGCCAGCAGGTTCGCGTCGCCGAGTACGGTGAACTGCGCGCGCGGCCAGTGCGCGGCCGCGCCAGCCAGCGCCTGCACGGTGAGTTCGGGACCGACGCCGGCGGGCTCGCCGGTCGTGATCGCGATCTGCAACGGATGGCTGGCGGACTGCGCGGCGCTTGTCATGACGATCAGTTCAAACCGGTAACGGTGGGCTTCACTTCCACGTAGGCCGTGTCGCGCAGTTCGCGCAGCCAGTCGGCGTAAGCCTGTTCGGCTTTGCGCTGACCGATTGCCTGACGCGCCAGGTCCATCTGCTGCGAAACCGAGCCTTCCGATTCGCGGCGGCCGAGCACCTGGATCAGGTGATAGCCGTACTCGCTGCGCACCGGGTCGCTGATCTGCCCGTCTTGCAGGCTGTTCATCGCGCGTTCGAATTCCGGCACCGTTTCGCCGGGGCTGATCCAGCCCAGGTCGCCGCCTTGCGACGCCGAACCGTCCTGCGAATACGTGTGAGCGAACTTTTCGAAGTCGCCACCCGCTGCGATCTGGTTCTTGATCTCGAGCAGCTTCTGACGCGCTTGCGGCTCGGACATGCCGTCGCCGACGCGCAGCAGAATGTGGCGCACGTGCGTTTGCACGAGCTTCGGTGCATCGGAGCTGTTGCCCTGACCCGAGCGGCGATCGACCAGACGCACGATTTCGAAGCCGTCGTTCGTGCGGATCAGATCCGGATTGACTTCGCCCGGACGCAGCGTGGACGCGGCCTTGACGAACTCAGGCGGCAGCTTGGTCGGCGTCATGAAACCCAGATCGCCGCCTTTCGACGCGTCCGGTGCCTGCGAATTTGCCTTGGCGAGCTTTTCGAAATTGCCGCCGCCCTTGGCTTCCGTCAGCAGACCCTGCGCCTTTTTCTGCGCTGCTTCGATGTCGGTTTCCGACGCGTTCAGCGGCGCCTTCAGGAAAATGTGCTCGATGCGCAGATCGCTCGTCAGACCGGCGCCGGGGCCGCGCTGGCTGGCGATGTAGTTCGCGACTTCCGCGTCCGACACCGTGACCTTGCTGTCCACTTCCTTTTCACGCAGACGCGACAGCGTCAGCTCGGTACGCGCGTCGTTCGTGAACGTGGTCCAGGGCACGCCTTGCGCCTCGATGCGCGCACGGTACATGTCGAGCGTGAGGTTGTTCGCCTGGGCGAGACGTTCGAGCGTTTTCTGCACGGCCGCGTCGTCGATGTTGATGCCGTCTTCCTTCGCCTTCTGCAACTGGATGCGCTCCAGCACCATCTGGTTCAGCACCTGCTGGCGCAACTGGTCCATCGGCGGGACCGGCGCGTTCTGCTGGTTCAGACGGCGCGTGATCAGGCTCATGCGCTCGTCGAGTTCGCGCCGCGTGATGACGCCGTTGTTGACCACGGCGGCGATGGTGTCCACCGTCTGACCGTTGCTGCCCGCGAGGGCCTGCGCCTGAACCGGCGCGACCGACAGGAAAGACGCCGCGGCGGCCAGACCGGCCGCAAGCGTTGCCAAGCGAAGCTTTTTCATGATTGCCACAAATACTCCAATGATGTCGGGCGCGCCTGGCCCGTCTTTTCGCATGCTATGAACGGTCGGATCGGACGAGCGTCATTCGTAGTTGGTGAAACGTGCTTCCGGCGGCGGCGGCGGCGGCAACGGCGTGTAGCCGGCAACACTGCTGCGGAACGCGGAAATCAGCCCGTTGTCGACGCTCGACAAGCCCTTGAACGTCAACTGCGCGAGGAACCGCGTGCTGGACTGCTGCTGCGACGAGGTGTTCAAACCGTTCGCATAGCGCTGGATGCCCGCGCCCAGCGTCCAGCAGTCTGCGTCGTATTGCAGACCGACCAGACCGTCGACGATCCGATGGCCGCCCAGATCGTAGTTGAAGCGGCCGACCCCGAACACGCGATGCGACAGCGGCCATTGCCCCGAGATCAACACCTGGTTGATCGGCTGGTTGTCCAGCGTGGTGTTGGCGCGCGTGTAGCGGTACGCGACGTTGACCACGCGGCCCGTGCCCGGACTGAAGCCGAAACCGACGCTCGTTTTCACCAGCTGATTGTTGTCGGCATTATATTGGAACGCTGTTTCCGACGCGAAACCGGCCCCGAGCTTGAGCGACGCGCCCGCGATCAGGTCCGAGTGCGTGGCTTGTGTGCTGGTTTGCCCAGGCAGCAGCGTGACCCGCTGATCCTGGAAGTAATACTGCTGCGCGATCACGAAGCGCGCGCGTTCGTCGCCCGTTGCCGGGTTGATGAAGCGCGTGGTGATGGCGGCGGTCAGACGGTTCGCGTCCGCGATGCGGTCGTTACCGACGAAGGTATTCGGCGTGAAGATTTCCGCGAGGCCGAAGTCGGAATCCGCGGTATCGAACAGCGGCGCCGATTCCTGATTGCGATACGGCGTGTACACGTAGTACAGCCGCGGCTCCAGCGTCTGGATGTAATCCTCGCCGAAGATGCGCACCGAGCGGTCGAAGACCAGCCCGGTGTCGAAGCTGAGCGTCGGGATCGATTCGGTGAAATTCTTCGGCGTGCCGACCGGGACGTCGTCGCTGATGTTGTGCAGGTTGTACGACGCGAAGTGCCATTGCACCTTCGGCGTGATGAAGTAACCCGGCCCGACCACCGAATACGAAATGTACGGGTTGAACATCACCCGCTGACCTTCGGTCATGTCGGCGGTGGTGATGCGGAAATTCGAGTAGTCGGCTTCCGCGCCGAAGTCGAATCCGCCGACGTTGTACTTCGCGTACTTCACGTTCAACTGCGGTTCGCGGCCGTACGGCGCCGTGGACGGCGCCAGCGTCTGCCAGTGCTGTTCGCGCGCCAGCACGGACCACGGACCGTTGTTGTAGGTCAACCCGGCTTCCTGCTGGTACAGGAGCTGGGTGCCGTTCATGAACTGACTGACCGACGACGACAGGTCTTCCGGATACGTGTTGTCCGAAACCTTGTTGTAGTAGATGTAACCGCCGAACCCGTTGCCGAAGTTCTGGTTGTGCTGGATGTACAGCGCGTAGCGGTTGGTCTTGGTCAGACGGTCGTCCGGCAGGAATTCGCCGGTGATCGAGCCGGAGTACGTAGGCGACAGATAGCGGAACGTCGACTGCAGCTGCACGCCGCGCTTCGAGATCAGGCGCGGCGTGACGGTCAGATCGCGGTTCGGCGCGATGTTGAAGTAGTACGGAACCGACAGTTCCAGACCGTTCGACGAACTGATCGAAAACGTGGGCGGCAAGATGCCGCTGCGCCGCTCGCCCGACAGCGGGAACGACAGCCACGGCGACGCGAATACCGGCACGCCCTGGAAGAACAGCACGCCGTTGTAGGCGACGCCTTCGTCCGCGCCGGTGTCGAAGTCGAACTCGCTGCCCTTGATGTACCAGGCCGGGTTGTCTGTGCACGCGCAGGCCGTGTAGGTGCCCTTGGTGAACACCGAGCGCTCATTGTCGAGCAGATCGACCCGCTCGGCGCTGCCCGAGCCACCCGTCACGTTGAAGCGGTATTTCGGCGTGGACATGAAGCCCTCGCTCGAATCCACCCGCATGTGCGCCTCGGGGCCGGCGAACGTCGCGCCGTTATTGTTCACATGGACCTGGCCATAGCCGTCGGCCATGTCCGTGTCCTGATCGTAGTGCAGCGCGTCCGCCTTGATGACGAACGTATTACGGCGCACCTCGGCCGAGCCTTTGGCCGCCATGTCCTGATCGGTGGTGCCGCTGGTGCTGTCGCCGAGCACGAAGGTGGCCGGCTTCTGTCCCGCCAGCAACGGATGTTCTTCGAGCTGCGGGGCGAGCTGCATGCCCCATGGCGCGTCGATCGGCTGCGGCTGCGCGGCTTCACCCACCAGCTGGGCGTGCGCAAGCGCGGGCATCAGGCCCGGAACGGCGATCAACGCCGCGACGAGCCGCCTTTTGCGCGGCACAACGGCACAAGAGGGAGTCGTTTGGGAAAGCTGTCTAGGCGGCATGTATCGTTTGGCGAATCGGCCCGTTCGTCAGCCTGTGTAGTCACGATCCACCGCCTGCACATCCCGACCGTGACAGTCGGTTGCACATCGAAATTTCAAATTTGTCGAACGGTGCGGCGGGCGGTAAAGCGGAATACGCGAAAGCTGGCGTGAGTCGCGTCAAAAAAGTCGTGGGGTATTATATGGCAAGACGTTGCCCCTCTGAATTTGCTGCCGGTTTTCATGACGCCCCCCTCTTCAAAAGACTCCACCGATACCCGCCTCGAACTGCTCAATGTCTGGCTGCAAGGCCATGCCGGGCGCTACGGGCTCGAACTCGACACCCTCGCGCCGGCGTCGTCCGACGCCAGTTTTCGCCGTTATTTCCGCCTCGCCGGTAAGGCGGCGGAAGGCGAAAGCATCGGCACGCTGATCGCCGTCGACGCCCCGCCGCCCGAAAAGTGTCGCGAATTCGTGCAGATCTCGCAGTTGCTCGACGCCGCCGGCGTTCACGTGCCACGCGTGCTGGAGGTCGATTCCGAGGCCGGCTTCATGCTCGTCACCGATCTGGGCACCGAGGTGTACCTCGGCGCGCTCACGAAAGCGCAAACCGACGGAGAACCGCGCGTGGCCCGCACGCTGATGCGCGACGCGCTCGACGCGCTGATCCGCTGGCAACTCGCCACGCAGGAAGACGTGCTGCCGCCGTTCGACGAAGCCTTCCTGCGCCGCGAGATGGAATTGATGCCGGAGTGGTTCATCGGCCGCCATCTGGGCCGCGAGATGGACGACAAGACCCGCGGCGTGCTCGACCGCACCTTCGCGCTGATGGTGGCGAGCGCCCGGTCGCAACCGCAGGTCTTCATGATGCGCGATTTCATGCCGCGCAATCTGATGATCGCCACGCCGAATCCCGGCCTGCTGGACTTCCAGGACGCGGTCTACGGCCCGATCACGTACGACGTCGCCTCGCTTCTGCGCGACGCCTTCATCAGCTGGGACGAAGAATTCGAACTGGATTGCTTCGTCTACTACTGGGAACGCGCGAAGAAAGCCGGCCTGCCGGTCGATCCGGATTTCGGCGAGTTCTACCGTCAGCTCGAGTGGATGGGCCTGCAGCGGCACATCAAGGTGCTCGGCCTCTTTTGCCGGATCAACTATCGCGACGGCAAACCGCATTACATGAAGGATCTGCCGCGTTTCATCGGCTACGCCCGCAAGGTTGCCGAACGCTACGCGCCGCTGCGCCCGTTCGCCAAGCTGCTCGACGACCTCGAAGGCCGCGCGAACGAAGTCGGCTACACCTTCTGATCCATGACGATGTCCCTGACTAAAGCGATGATTTTCGCCGCGGGCCGCGGCGAGCGTATGCGTCCGCTGACCGACACCTGCCCGAAGCCGTTGCTGGAAGCCGGCGGCAAGCCGCTGATCGTGTGGCAGATCGAACGGCTTGCGCGCGCGGGCTTCACCACGATCGTGATTAACCATGCGTGGCTCGGCGAACAGATCGAAACGTCGCTCGGCGACGGCTCACGCTGGGGCGTGCAATTGCGCTACTCGGCGGAACACCAGGCACTGGAAACGGCGGGCGGAATCGTGCAGGCGCTGCCGCTGCTCGAAGACAACGGCGCGCCTGAAGTGTTCGCCGCGGTCAGCGGCGACGTCTACGCAGACTTCGATTACACGTCGCTGGAGGCGCATGCGGCGAGGCTCGCGGCATCGCGCGAAGCGGGCATGCATCTGGTGATGGTGCCGAACCCGGCGTTTCATCCGGATGGCGATTTCGGTCTCGTGGAAGGCACGCTCTCACTCGACGCGCAACCGCGCTTCACGTTCGGCAACATCGGCCTTTACGACACCCGCATGTTCCGCGATCTGCCGCGTGGCACGGCGCGCGCGCTGTCGCCGTATTACCGCGAAACCATTACACGCGGTCTGGCGAGCGGCGAGCTTTATGAAGGCATGTGGGAGAACGTCGGCACGCCCGCGCAATTGCGGGCGCTCGACGCGCATCTGCGCGCGCAGTAACAGCGTCATGCAGGATCAGGACGAACGGCGGCGCGCTTCGTCCTGATCGTCGCGTCACTTCGGCTCACTCGCGGCTCACCTCAATGGCCGCCGCTCACCTCTTCCGCCGATTCCGGCGCCTGCTCCGCGCGTTGCTGCTGCAACGCCCACATCTGCGCGAA
Source organism: Paraburkholderia sp. GAS199 (assembly GCF_050436585.1). NCBI lineage: Bacteria > Pseudomonadati > Pseudomonadota > Betaproteobacteria > Burkholderiales > Burkholderiaceae > Paraburkholderia > Paraburkholderia sp. GAS199. Next base: position 526,517 of record NZ_JBNDMM010000002.1, read on the forward strand.
CAGGCCGTTCGCTCGCAGCAACTCGGCGTGCGTGCCACGCTCGACGATGCGCCCTTTGTCCATCACAATGATCTGCTGTGCGTGCACCACGGTCGAGAGACGGTGCGCGATGATGAGCGTCGTGCGCTCGCGGGCAATCTGGTCGAGTTCGTGCTGGATCGCGCGCTCCGAACGCGAATCGAGTGCGGACGTCGCTTCGTCGAATAGCAGAATGGGCGGATTTTTCAGAATCGTGCGCGCAATTGCGACGCGCTGCTTTTCGCCGCCGGACAGCTTCAAGCCGCGTTCGCCCACCGGCGTGTCGTAGCCGTTCGGCAGTCCTTCGATGAACTCGTGAATATGCGCCGCGCGCGCCGCCGCGATCACTTCATCGCGCGTCGCCGACGGACGGCCGTAGGCGATGTTGTAGTAGATGGAATCGTTGAACAGCACCGTATCCTGCGGCACGATGCCGATCGACGCGCGCAGCGAATCCTGCGCCACGTCGCGGATATCCTGCCCATCGATGGTGATCGCGCCGCCCGTGACGCGATCGAGATCGTAGAAGCGGAAGATGAGTCGCGCGAGCGTCGATTTGCCCGAGCCGCTATGGCCGACCACCGCCGTGGTGGTGCCCGCCGCGATCGTGAAGCTCACGTCGTGCAGAATCTGCCGCGCCGGTTCGTAGGCAAAATTCACATGTTCGAAACGCACCTGCGCGCCGCTCACTTGCAGCGCCGGCGCATCGGGCGCGTCGGGCACTTCCTGCGCCGCGCCGAGCAGCGTGAACATGCGATCCATGTCGGTCAGACTTTGCTTCAACTCGCGATACACCACGCCGAGGAAATTCAGCGGAATGTACAGTTGCAACATGAACGTGTTGATCAACACCAAGTCGCCGAGCGTGAGCCGTCCGGCCATCACGCCCTGCGTGGCGCGCCACAGAATGAACACCAGCCCCGTGCCGATAATCGCCTGCTGACCGAAGTTCAACGCCGACAGCGAGCGCTGCGATTTGATCGCCGCCGTGCGATAACGCTTGAGGTTTTCGTCGTAACGCGATGCTTCCCACTCTTCGTTGCCGAAGTATTTGACGGTCTCGTAGTTGAGCAGCGAATCGATCGCGCGCGAGTTCGCCTTCGAATCGAGATCGTTCATCGTGCGGCGGAAATGCGTGCGCCACTCCGTCACCTTCACCGTGAAGGTGATATACGCGGCCAGCGCGATGAACGTGACGATCGCGTAATACGCCTCGTATTTGACGACGAAAAAGCCGAGCACGAGACCGACTTCCACCAGCGTCGGCAGAATGCTGTAGAGCGAATACGAGATCAGTTGCGTGATGCCGCGCGTGCCGCGTTCGATATCGCGCGACATGCCGCCGGTCTGCCGTTCGAGGTGAAAGCGCAGCGAGAGCGCGTGCAGATGGCGGAACACTTTGAGCGCGAGTTGACGCACCGCGCTCTCGGTCACTTTCGAAAAGAGAATTTCGCGCAACTCGGTAAAGAGCGACGTGGACAGCCGCACCACCGCATACGCCACCACCAGCAGCCCCACTCCGCCGAGCAACACGATGCCGGGAGAATCGTGCGCACGGCCAAGCGCGGTCAGATGCTGGACGGAGGCGAGACTGTCGACGATCCGCTTCATCACGATCGGCACGCCGAGATTGGCAACCTTGGCGCCGATCAGGCAACTCAGTGCGAAGCCGACGCGCCATTTGTACGTGGCGAGATAAGGCAGCAGCGACAGAATCGTCTGCCAGTCGTTGCGAGGCTGGGTGGAGATTGGCGAGAGTTCGGGCGAGGGCGTACGGCGCATGGGATCCGGCTGGGGAGAGTGTGGAAGCGACGGAGTTCGCAGCGGCGCGCCGACCTGCAGCAGCCGCCCTGACAAGCCCGGCGCACTGCTTTTTGTCGCGCGACCTTGGCTGGGCGCTTTCCCGTACAATTCCTGATCTTTCTATTGTCGCAGAAGCCGGCTGGCGCCGCTTTTAATGGAATGGCCGGCCGTGGTTGCAGATAGTCCGTGCCGCTGCGCCGTACAGCTTGCCCGCAGCCGCGCTGTGCAGTTGTCGTGCAATCCCCGCCCGCTGGTCGAACCGACCTGGCCTATACGTTTTTCAAGGGTGCCCCGATGACCGATCTTCTCCAACTTCCGCAAAAACACTGTGCGCTGCGCGTCGTGCCGCAGCCGTCGGACGCGAATGTTCACGGCGACGTGTTCGGCGGCTGGATCATGGCGCAGGTGGATATTGCCGGCTCGATTCCAGCAAGCCGGCGCGCCAATGGCCGGGTGGCGACCATCGCCGTCAATTCGTTCGTCTTCAAGCAGCCCGTGTTCGTCGGCGATCTGCTGAGTTTCTACGCGGACATCGTCAAGACGGGCAATACGTCGGTCACGGTGTCGGTCGAAGTTTACGCGCAGCGCATGAGCCTGACCGAAGACCTCGTGAAGGTGACCGAAGCCACGCTCACCTACGTCGCCACCGACAGCGACCGCCGTCCGCGCGCGTTGCCGCTGCTCGACTGAGCGGCCGCAAAACGCTCACGCACTATCCATTCAATTGCGCGCGGCGCGCAGATACGCATCGACCTGCGCGTCGATCCACTGCGCGAAATGCGCCTGTTTGGCATTCAGAAACTCGCGTTGCTGCCACACCAGCCAGTACGGATAACGATACGGCACGCGAATCTCCGTGATCTGCACCAGGTCGCCGCGCGCCAGCGCATGCGCGACCAGACTGCGCCGTTCGAGCGCCACACCTTGCCCTAGCAGCACCGCGCCGATCACGATGTTCGAATCGTTCGCCGACAACACCATCGCCTCGGCGGCGGGTTCGCCGATCTGCGCGGCGCGGCACCACTCGCTCCACGGCGCGTCGGGGCTCGAGATCAGCGGACAGGCGAGCACGTCGGCGGTGCTCTGCGGCAAGCGTCCATTCGGACCGAGTGCGAAATGCGGCGCCGCGACCACCACCATCTCGTCGTCGAACAGCTTTTGCTGCGCCACGTCGGGCCAATGGCCCTGGCCCATGCGAATGCCGATGTCGCTCGTACTTTGCCGGAAGTCTTCGATCTGCAAATTGGTCAGCAGACGCACGCGATAGTACGGATGCGCCTCGCGAAAACTCGCCAGGCGCGGCATCAGCCAATGCTGCGCGAACGACGGCAAGGTGGAAATCACCAGTTCGCTTTCCTGCGGACGCGCCTGCGCGCGCCGTGTCGCGTGCGTGAGATCGCGCAGCGCCGCGCGGATATCGAGCGCGTACAGACGCCCCTCTTCCGTGAGACGCAAGCCGCGCGCTTCGCGCACAAACAGCGCGACGCCCATCGACTCTTCCAGTACCTTGATCTGCTGACTCACCGCCGAATGCGTGACGTGCAACTCGCGCGCCGCCGGCGTGACGCCGCCGAGCCGGGCGACGGCCTCGAAGCAGCGCAATGCCGTGAGAGGTGGAATGATCTTCATGTAAGCAATTCTGACGAAAATCGTCGAATAATGTCGCTTTTTTTGGCGCCACGTGTCGGGTTAATCTATAGGTCGATCGCCTATCGCGCCGAGCCGGCCGGAGATAAGTCCACGACGCAGGCGGTTCGGCCGGACCATAAAGATCTTCTAACGGGAACGACATGAAACTGATCGGAATGCTGGATTCGCCCTACGTTCGCCGGGTGGCGATCTGCCTGAAGTTGCTGAAGCTCGACTTCGAGCATCAGTCCATTTCCGTGTTCAGCACCTACGACGCCTTCGCGAAGATCAATCCGGTCGTCAAGGCGCCTACGCTGGTGCTCGACAATGGCCAGACCGTCATGGATTCCACGGTGATTCTTCAGTACGTGGCAACGCTCGCGGCTCCCGAACATCGAATCTTCCCGACCCTGGCCGAGCATTGCCTGCGCGCCGCCCGTCTGACAGGCCTCGCGCTCGCCGCCTGCGACAAGAGCGTGCAGATCGTCTACGAACGCAATCTGCGCCCCGCTGAAAAGCAGCACGAACCGTGGATCGAGCGCGTGACCGAACAGTTGCACGCGGCTTACCGTGAACTCGAAGAGGAATTGACGGCCGCCGCGTTGCCCGTCGAGCCCGGTCATATGGGCGCGGCGGATGTCGCGGTGGCGGTGGCATGGAGCTTCACGCAGATGATGCTGCCGGACTTCGTCTCGCCCACGGCGCATCCGCGTTTGCAGGCGTTCGCGCAAGCGGCCGAGCAGACACAGGTGTTCCTCGACACGCCCGCCGTCTGATGCGGGCGAGCAGCGCGGCGCATTACGCCAGCGCCGTTTCCCGTCGAAGACCGTCCTGGAACAGCGCCGAAATCGCCTCGGTCGACAAGGGCTTCGCGAAGTAGAAGCCCTGCATTTCGTCGCACGCGCGCTCTTTCAGGAAGTCGAGTTGCGCCGACGTTTCCACGCCTTCCGCGATGACCTGCAGCTTCAGCGAATGGGCGAGCGCGATGATCGCCGAGGTGATCGTTTCGTCGTCGCCCGAGACGCCGATATCGGACACGAACGAGCGATCGATCTTCAGCCGGTCCACCGGGAAGCGCTTCAGATAGCTGAGGCTCGAATAGCCGGTGCCGAAGTCGTCGATGGCGAGGCCGATGCCTAGCGCGTGCAGTTCGTTGAGCATCGACACCGCCTCTTCGGCGTTGCGCATGATGGTGCTCTCGGTCAGTTCCAGTTCGAGATACTGCGGCTCGAGTCCGGTTTCGGCGAGCACCTGCATCACCAGCTTGGCGATATCGCGTTGCTGGAAAACGCGCGCGGACAGATTCACCGAAACGCGCGCCGGCGGCAGACCTTCGTCCTGCCAGGCCTTGTTCTGCCGACATGCCTCGCGCAGCACCCATTCCGACAGCGGTCCGATCAAACCGCTTTCCTCGGCCATCGGAATGAACGACGACGGCGGCACGAGTCCGACTTCCGGATCGCGCCAGCGCACCAGCGCCTCGGTGCCGACGATCTGTCCGCTGCCGATATCCACCTGCGGCTGATAGTGCAGCAGGAACTCGTTGTCGCGCAGCGCGCGGCGCAAACGCCGCTCCAGATTCAGACGCGCACCGGCGCTGGCGTTCATTTCCGGCTGATAGAACTGGAAAGTGTTGCGGCCCATGTCCTTGGCGCGGTACATGGCCAGGTCGGCCTTCTTCATCAGCGTTTCCGCGTCTTCACCGTCTTGCGGGAAGAGGCTCGCGCCCATGCTGCAGCCCACGTACAGTTCGGTGCCGTCCAGCCAGACCGGTTCGGAAATCGACGCGCGCACGCGCTCCATCCACGCGATCAGCGACTGCTCGTCGACGGTGTCGGTCATCACCACCACGAACTCGTCGCCGCCGTGACGCGCCACCGTGTCGCTGGTTCGCGTGCAGCGAGCAAGCCGCTCCGCCACCACGGTCAGCAGTCGGTCGCCGACACTATGGCCGAGGCTGTCGTTGACGTTCTTGAAGCCATCGAGGTCCATGAACACGACGGCCACGCCCTTGTGATGCCGTTGCGCGACGATCAGCGCATGCTGCAAACGGTCGCGCAGCAGATTGCGGTTCGGCAGACGCGTGAGGCTGTCGTAATTGGCCTGATATTCGAGCTGCTCCTGATAGCGCATCAGATCCGTCACGTCGTTAATGACGCCGATGTGGTGCGTAATCACGCCTTCGGCGTTCGGCACCGGCGCAATGAACAGCTGATTCCAGAACAGCGCGCCGTCCTTGCGATAGTTGCGCACCACGGCGCTCACTTCGCGATTCGCGGCAAGCGCCTGACGGATCAGCGCGACGCCTTCCTGCTCGCGGTCGTCGCGCTGCAAGACGCGGCAATCCTGGCCGAGCAGTTCGGCCGGATCGTAGCCGGTGATGCGCTTGAACGCCGGGTTCACGTATTCGATCAGATTGCCCGACGGCGACGGCGCCGTGATCAGAATCGCGTTGACGCTCGCGTCGAGCGCGCGGCTTTGCAGACGCAAGGCAAGATCGGCGCGCTTGCGCTCGGTGATATCCGTGTACGAACCCAGCACGCCGATGATGCGGCCGTCGCCGTCGGTGAACGGCAGCTTGCTCGTCACCGTGGTGCGGTGCACGCCGTCGATCACGAGATCCACCTCGAAATTCATCTTCGGCACGCCGGTGTTCATCACTTCCTGGTCGTGCGTCTGCAGCAGATCGGCAAAGCCGCGCCACGGCATGTCGGCGTCGACCTTGCCTTCCACCTGCTCCGGATAGGAGAGCCCGGCGTCCCGTGCAAACGCCATGTTGCAGCCGAGGTAGCGCGAGTCCAGACCCTTCCAGAAGATGCGCTGCGGAATGTTGTCGATCACCGTTTCGAGCATCTGGTTCGAACGATGCGCTTCGGCTTCGGCGTTGATCTGCTCGGTGACGTCGTCGGCGAGCACGAAGAACGAAGCGCGGCCCATGAAGTTCAGCGCGTGGTACGAGATATCCGCGCTGATGGTCGAGCCGTCCTTGCGCCGGTGATGCCACACGCCCGCCATGGTGCGGCCGGGCGAGGCAGCGTCGCTGCGCTGCAGATGCGATTCGAGACGCGTGATTTCTCCGCTCGGCCGGATCGCGCGGATCGTCATGCCGAGAAATTCGCTTTCCGTGTAGCCGTATTGCTGCACCGCCGCCGCGTTGACGGCGAGAAAGCGCAGCGTCTCGCGATCGAAAATGTACATCGGCACCGGATGATCGTCGAACAGACTGCGGAAGCGCTCGTCGTTACGGCCGAGCGCGCGGACCGAGCGCAGCTTTTCGCGCGCGCTGATCTCGCGCATGCCGAACGTGAAAATCAGCAACGCGCTGCCGGCCAGCATCGTCGCGATCAGCAGGAACATGGCGCGCTGCGTCCGGCTCGCGGAAGCCGCCGCCGACGTCTGCAAGGCGCGGTTTTCCTGCTCGCGCAAGGTCGCGAGCGCCGCTTCGACGCGATCGAGTCCGAGCCCGAGATGCGTGTAGGTCGAGGCCGCCCAGGCGCGCGAGTCGTTGGCGCCCGCGCTGGCGCTCTTCAGCAGCGCGTCGTCGATGTCGTGTTGCAGGGCCTGACTGTCGGCGCTCAGACGCGCGAGCGTGTCGAGCATTGCCGGTTCGCCGGCCAGTTCCTTGCGCAGATCGCGCTCCAGTCCGGCAATCGAACTCGACATCGCGACCGCCGCATTGACCGGCGCGGCCTGCCCCGACGCTTCGAAGCGGCCGAGCGCAGCCAGTCCGCCGTCGAGGGCGGTATGGTAGGCGTCGAGATGCTGACGCACGCTCGTCGAACGCAGCAGGCGCGCGTCGGCGTCGCGTTGACCGCAAATCTGCGTGTAGGCGACGAACGCATTCGTGCCGACCGCGATAGCGACGACCGCGAGATTGATCAGCAGCCGCTTCGAGAAAAAAGGAGTCATGGGTTCCGAACGTCAATCGTTCTGCTGACGGGAGCGCGTGGTCGCCACCGGTGCGTCGGGCCACACCGGTCGAGTGCTTTACGCGCCAACCCATGGATAACGGCAGCGATCGGAACGGGGTTGAGGGTGTAGGGTGAAATTAATTCATTCTATTGCCGGCGCGCCTGGCCGGCTGCACCTAGCCGGCCGCGCCTAGCCGGCAGCGCCAAATTCCTTCATTGCGGGGATGAAGTCGTGGTTGGCTTCGGGCTTGCGCGACAGTTTGGCGAGCACGTAGCGTTTGAACGGCGGCAAGTCCGCCCATTGCGCGACGCCGGGCACCGGCAGGCTGGCCAGCCCCGCCTGCCGCACGACGCCTTCCGGCACGCTGTCCGTACGCCGCCACGCCGGATCTTCCTCCGGCGTGAACCATTCGGGCTCGACATTGGCATGCGTGCGCAGCATTTCGAACAGCGCGTGATCGAAGTTCGGCTCGATTTCCGCGTCGTCTTCGACCGGGAAACGCGCCAGCAGCTTGCGGTCTTCGAGCGGCAACAATTGCCACTGTTCGAGCGAGATGCGCAGCCCGAAGCGGTCGAGGTTGAATCGCACCGACATCGGGATGAAAGTGAAATTCTCCGAAGACGCGACTTCGAAGTCGAACAGAAGCGGTGCTTCGCTGAGTCCCATGACAGTGTTCCTCGTTGATGATGGGCGACGCTCGGGCCCGGCTTGAGGTATTTTAGAACCTTATTCGCGCGATAGCGGGCCGGCCTGCCGTCGCTTCGGGCCGTGACACGAGGCCCGAAGCCCGACCGAAAGGCAGGCGGCCCGCCGTTGCGCGAGCATGAAACGAAGGAGTCAAGCAGTGAACGAACTGGAAACGGCCGGGCAGCCGGGCGCCGTCGAGCGCCGTGTGCACCGTCATCGCGGCGCGGGTGTCGAAACCGTGACGGATCACGTCGGTCAGGAATGGCCTGTCGCGCTCGTCTTCAACGGCATTTCGCACGCCGTCATGATGTGTACGCCGCGCGATCTGGAAGCGTTCGCGGTCGGCTTTGCGATTTCGGAAGGCATCGTGGAGCGCGGCAGCGACATCCGCGACATCGAGGTCGAGCTACACGACGACGACGAATTGCCGCATGCCGAAGTGCAGTTGCAGGTGGTGCAGCAGGCGTTCGTCGCGCTGAAGGAAAAACGCCGCGCGCTGGCGGGACGCACCGGCTGCGGCGTGTGCGGAATCGAAAGTATCGATCTGCTGGATCTGGAACCCGAACGTGTGCCGGACACCGGTTTTCTGCAGCGCCTCGCGCCCGATGCCATCGCGCGCGCCGCCCGCGATCTGCCGGAACATCAGGCGCTCACGCGATTGACGGGCGGGCTGCACGCCGCCGCCTGGTGCGACGCGGCGGGCGCGATCCAGTACGCGTTCGAAGACGTGGGCCGCCACAATGCGCTCGACAAACTGATCGGCCAGCTGGTGCTCGACCGGGTGGATACAAAGGACGGCTTCGTGTTCCTGTCGAGCCGCGCCAGCTACGAGCTGGTGCGCAAGGCCGCGCGCGTCGGCGTGCCGATGGTCGCGACCATTTCGGCGCCGTCGTCGCTGGCCATCGCGATCGCTCGCAAGGCCGGCGTGCGGCTCGTGAGCTTCTGCCGCGAAACCAGCTACGTCGATTACGACACCTTGCAGCCGGCGCAGCCCTGATCCGGGAAAGTTTGCCGGGGCCGAAAAACGGCCCCGCTCGCGCAATCAGTCGAACTGGCGGAAATCCGGCTTACGCTTTTCGAAGAACGCCTTGAAGGCTTCGCGCGCCTCGGGGGCGAGCAGCATCTTGCCGAAGTGCAGCGCTTCGTCCGTCATCTGCGTCTGCAATTCCTGGTGGCTGGCGCGCTTCATCAGGCTCTTGGTGACGCGCAGCGACGAAGCCGGCAACGCCGCCAGCCTGGCTGCCTGCGCCGCGGCAAACGCCTCGACCTCGGCGGCCGGCAGTACGCGATTCACGAAACCCATGCGCAGCGCCTCGGCGGCGTCGAATGCTTCGCCGAGCAACAGCTTTTCCGCCGCCGCCTGATAACCTGCCACGCGTTGCAACAGCAGGCTCGACGCCGCCTCCGGGCAGAGACCGAGCTGCGTGAACGGCAACGAAAAGCTGGCGGTGTCGGCAACGTACACCAGGTCGCAATGCAGCAACAGCGTCGTGCCGATGCCGACCGCCGGACCCCCGACCGACGCCACCACCGGCTTCTCCGCCGAACTGATCGCGCGCAGAAACTGGAAGACCGGCGCGTCTTCGCCCATCGGCGGCGATTTCATGAAGTCTTCGAGATCGTTGCCCGCGCTGAAAATGCCGGCGCTGCCGCGAATCAGGATGGCGCGGATCGACGCGTCGCCCTGCGCTTCGACCAGCGCGTCGGCCATCGACTGATACATCGCGGCCGTGATCGCGTTTTTCTTGTCGGCGCGGTTGAAGGCGATTGTCAGCACGCCGTCCGCGCGCTCGACCAGAATGTCCATTGTCATCTCCTCGTACTCCTGCTGAATGTAAAAACGGTTCGCGAGCCACGTGGCCGGCGAACCGTTTCTGCGATTCCTACGCGCTCGCCGCGGCCGAAACTGCCGCGAGCGCCGTCGAAACCGTGGCGAACACGATTACAGACGCTCGATGATGCCCGCCGCGCCCATGCCGGTGCCGACGCACATCGTCACCATGCCGTACTTGTAGTTACGGCGACGCAGGCCGTGCACCACCGTCGACGCACGAATCGCGCCCGTTGCGCCCAGCGGGTGGCCGAGTGCGATCGCGCCGCCAAGCGGGTTGATCTTCGACGGATCGAGACCGAGGTCCTGAATCACGGCGAGCGACTGCGCGGCGAATGCCTCGTTCAGCTCGATCCAGTCCATGTCTTCGATCTTCAGACCGGCCGCCTTCAACGCAGCCGGAATCGCTTCCTTCGGACCGATGCCCATGATTTCCGGCGGCACGCCGCGCACGGCGAAGCTGACGAAGCGTGCGAGCGGCGTCAGGTTGAATTCCTTGAGCATCTTCTCCGACACGACGATCAGCGCACCCGCGCCGTCCGATGTCTGCGAGCTGTTGCCCGCCGTCACCGAACCCTTGTTGGCGAACACGGTGCGCAGCTTCGCGAGACCTTCCATCGACGTATCACCGCGCGGACCTTCGTCCAGCGATACTTCGCGCGTCCTGACCTTCACTTCGCCGGTGGCGAGATCGGGGAAGCGTTCGGTGATCGTGTAGGCGGCGATTTCGTCGTTGAATTCGCCGGCCTGCTGCGCGGCGATCGCACGGCGGTGCGATTCCACCGAGAACGCGTCCTGCGCTTCGCGGCTGATCTTCCAGCGCTCGGCGACCTTCTCGGCCGTCAGGCCCATACCGTAAGCGATGCCGATGTCTTCATTGCGATCGAAGATATGCGGCGACATGGACGGCTTGTTGCCCATCATCGGCACCATGCTCATCGATTCGCAACCGGCGGCGATCATCGCGTCCGATTCACCGACGCGAATGCGGTCGGCCGCCATGGCGAGCGCCGTGAGACCGGACGCGCAGAAGCGGTTCACGGTCACACCGCCCACCGTATTCGGCAGACCGGCCAGCAACGCGCCCATGCGCGCCACGTTCAGACCTTGCTCGGCTTCCGGGATCGCGCAGCCGACGATGGCGTCTTCGATCACCTTGGTGTCGAGGCCGGGCACTTGCGCCACGGCCGAGCGGATCGCGTGCACCAGCAACTCATCCGGGCGCGTGTTCTTGAACATGCCGCGCGGCGCCTTGCCGATCGGCGTACGGCTCGCGGCGACGATGTATGCGTCTTGCAATTGCTTTGACATTTGGAGTTCCCCTATCCGCGTCGCTTAGTTGCGCACCGGCTTGCCGGTTTGCAGCATGCCCATGATCCGTTCCTGCGTCTTTTGCGTGCCGAGCAGATCGACGAACGCACGACGCTCGAGCTTCAGCAGCCATTCTTCGTCCACCAGGCTGCCCGCTTCGACGTCACCGCCGCACACGGCTTCGGCGATGCGGCTCGCGATCAGGAAATCGTGCTCGCTGATGAAGCGGCCGTCGCGCATGTTGACGAGCGACGCCTTGATGGTCGCGATGGCCGAGCGTCCCGCCACCGGCACCTGCGTGACACGCAGCGGCGGACGATAGCCCGCGGCCGACAATGCGCGCGCTTCTTTCTTCGCGACGTCGAGCAGTTCGAACACATTGAACACGATCGTGTCCGACGGCTTCAGATAACCCATCGCGCGGGCGTCCAGCGCGGAGGCCGAGACCTTCGCCATGGCCGCGTTTTCGAACGACTTCTGCACGAACTTCAGCAGGTCGCTGGTAGCGCCGACCTGCGTGGCGGCTTCCGCCGCGCGCAGTGCCGCTTCCTTCAGACCGCCGCCCGCCGGCACGAGACCCACGCCGACTTCGACCAGACCGATATAGCTCTCGATGTGCGCGACGCGCTTCGCGCTATGCAGCGCGAGTTCGCAACCGCCGCCGAGCGCGATGCCCGAGACCGCCGAGATGACCGGCACGCTGGCGTACTTCACGCGCAACATGCCTTGCTGGAACTTCTGCACGAACGGCTCGATGCCCTTCGCGCCGCCCATCATGAAGGCCGGCATGGCTTCTTCGAGGTTCGCGCCTGCCGAGAACGGGCCGCCCGGCGTGCCGAGCTTCAGCGACGTGGGCTGCCACACCACCAGACCCTTGTATTCCTTCTCGGCGAGTTCGATCGCCTGCGTCAGGCCGTCGATTACCGACGGTCCGATCGTGTTCATCTTGCTCTTGAACGAGACGATCAGAACGTCGTTCTCGCCAGCGCGGTCGTCCACCCACGCGCGAACCGCATCGGTTTCGAACAGCGTCTTGCCGTAGGTTTTCGGATCAGCCGAGGTTTCGCCGACCAGCGGCGCGCGGAACACCTGCTTGTCGTAGACCGACAGCGACGAGCGCGGCACGAACGTTTTCGAAGCCGGCGACCACGAACCGTCGTTCGTGTGCACGCCGCCCTTCTCGGCGACCGGGCCTTCCAGCACCCACGAAGGCAGCGGCACGCTGGAGAGCGCCTTGCCCGCCGCGATGTCTTCCTGCACCCATTCGGCGACCTGCTTCCAGCCGGCCGTCTGCCAGCCTTCGAACGGACCTTCGTTCCAGCCGAAGCCCCAACGGATCGCGAGATCGACGTCGCGCGCGTTGTCGGCGATCGATTCCAGATGCACGCCGATGTAGTGATACACGTCGCGGAAAATCGACCACAGGAACTGCGCCTGCGGATGCTGCGATTCGCGCAACAGCTTCAGACGCTCCGCCGGCGGACGCTTCAGGATGCGGCCGACCAGTTCGTCCGCCTTTGCGCCGCCGTCCACGTACTCGCCCGTCTTCGGGTCGAGCACCTTGATCGCCTTGCCTTCTTTCTTATAGAAGCCGCCGCCGGTCTTCTGACCGAGCGCGCCCTTCTTCACCAGTTCGGCCAGCACGGCCGGCGTTTCGTAGACCGGGAAGAACGGATCGTCGGGCAGCGTGTCCTGCATCGTCTTGATGACGTGCGCCATGGTGTCGAGACCGACCACGTCAGCGGTACGGAACGTCGCCGACTTGGCGCGGCCCAGACGCGAGCCCGTCAGATCGTCCACTTCGTCGAAACGCAGGCCGAATTTCGCGGCTTCGGTAATGACGGCGAGGATCGAGAAAATACCCACGCGATTGGCGATGAAGTTCGGCGTGTCTTTGGCACGCACGACACCCTTGCCGACCACGCTGGTCAGGAACGATTCGAGCTGATCGAGGATTTCCGGACGCGTGGTCGCGGTCGGAATCAACTCGACGAGATGCATGTAACGCGGCGGGTTGAAGAAGTGCACGCCGCAGAAGCGCGCCTTCAGTTCGTCCGAGAAACCGTTCGACAGTTCGGTAATCGACAGGCCCGACGTGTTGGTCGCGAAGATCGCGTTCGGCGCGATGTGCGGCGCGACTTTCTTGTACAGGTCGTGCTTCCAGTCCATGCGTTCGGCGATCGCTTCGATCACGAGGTCGCATTCGGCGAGCTTGGCGATGTCGTCGTCGTAGTTGGCGGGCTGGATGTACTGCGCGTCGTCCTTCACGCCGAACGGCGCCGGCGACAGCTTCTTCAGGTTCTCGATCGCCTTCAGGGCGATGGCGTTCTTCGGGCCTTCCTTGGCAGGCAGGTCGAACAGCAGCACGGGCACCTTGGCGTTGATCAGGTGCGCGGCGATCTGCGCGCCCATCACGCCGGCGCCGAGCACGGCTACCTTGCGAATGATCAGATTGCTCACGTCGTTCCTCCGGGGGAGTTATGCGGTGTCGCGAATGTCTCTTGTGTGTCGCGATGATGGTCTGACGGAGCGCCGCGCCCTGTGTCGAATCGCGCGGCGCCCGTCGTGACGGGGCGGCTTAGAACAGCGCTTCGTCGACTTCCATCATCGACTTGGAACCGGCGCGCGCCTGACGGATGGTCATGGCGGTTTCCGGCAACAGCTTGGCGAAGTAGAAACGCGCGGTGGCGAGCTTCGCCTTGTAGAACGGGTCGCCCGACGCTTCGTTGTCGAGTGCGATGCGCGCCATGCGCGCCCAGAAGTACGAGAACACCAGATGGCCGACGGTACGCAGATACGGCACGGCGGCAGCGCCGACTTCGTCCGGGTTCTGCATGGCCTTCATGCCGATTTCCATCGTCAGCTTCTGCACCTTTTCACCGATGTCGGCGAGCGGGTTGATGAACTCCTGCATTTCCGGCTTCACGCCTTCGGCTTCGACGAACTCCGACACCAGCTTTCCGAACTTCTTCATCTTGGCGCCCATGTCGCCGAGAATCTTGCGGCCCAGCAGGTCCAGCGCCTGAATCGCGTTGGTGCCTTCGTAGATCATGTTGATGCGTGCGTCGCGCACATACTGCTCCATGCCCCACTCGGCGATGAAGCCGTGGCCGCCGTAGATCTGCATGGCGTGGTTGGTGCTCTCGAACGCGTTGTCCGACAGGAACGCCTTCAGAATCGGCGTGAGCAGCGCGACCAGATCGGCGGCTTCCTTGCGCACCGATTCGTCGGCGTGCGAGAGTTCCTTGTCGATATGCAGCGCGGACCAGTACGAGAAAGCGCGCGCGCCTTCCGCATAAGCCTTTTGCGTGAGCAGCATGCGGCGCACGTCCGGATGGACGATGATCGGGTCGGCGGCCTTTTCCGGCGCTTTCGGGCCCGTCAGCGAACGCATTTGCAGACGCTCTTTCGCGTACACCAGCGAGTTCTGGTAGCCGACTTCCGTCAGACCCAGACTTTGCATGCCCACGCCCAGACGCGCGGCGTTCATCATCACGAACATGGCGTTCAAGCCCTTGTTCGGTTCGCCGACCAGCCAGCCCGTCGCGTTGTCGAGATTGATGACGCAGGTAGCGTTGCCGTGAATGCCCATCTTGTGTTCGATGGAACCGCACTTCACGCCGTTACGCTCGCCCGGCTCGCCCGCTTCGTTCGGGATGAACTTCGGCACGATGAACAGCGAAATGCCCTTGGTGCCCTTGGGCGCATCCGGCAGACGCGCGAGAACCAGGTGAACGATGTTCTCCGAGAGATCGTGTTCGCCGCTGGAGATGAAAATCTTGGTGCCGCTAATCGCGTACGAACCGTCGCTGTTCGGTTCGGCCTTGCTGCGCAGGATGCCGAGGTCGGTGCCGCAATGCGGCTCGGTCAGGCACATGGTGCCCGTCCACACGCCGGCCACCAGCTTCGGCAGATAGCGCTGCTGCAGTTCCGGCGTGCCGTGCGCGTGCAGACATTCGTACGCGCCGTGCGACAGGCCGGGATACATCGTCCACGCCTGATTCGCAGAGTTGAGCATTTCGTACAGCGCGTTGTTGACGAATGCGGGCAAGCCCTGACCGCCATATTCCGGGTCGCAGCCGAGCGCCGGCCAGCCGGCTTCCACGTACTGCTTGTAGGCTTCCTTGAAACCCTTCGGCGTGGTCACGACGCCGTCGCCGACGTACGTGCAGCCTTCCTGGTCGCCGCTGTGATTGAGCGGGAACAGCACTTCGGAGCAGAACTTGCCGGCCTCTTCGAGCACGGCGTTGATCGTGTCCGCGTCGAGATCCGCGTGCTTCGGCATCTGCTTGATTTCGGCTTCGACGTTAAGCAGCTCGTGCAACACGAATTGCATGTCGCGCAGCGGCGCGGCGTACTGTCCCATGACTCTCTCTCCCAAGTTTGACAAGGAGCCAGGCTGCTAGCTGAGTCCGTGGATCGGATCTTTAGGCGCCGCTGGAATGGATGAAATCCGGCGGCCCCGCTAACGGCTTTCGCTCTGATACGAAACAATCAATTTTTCCAGCGCGGCCCACGTCAGGCGCACTGCATCCGGCAAGTGCAGGAAGCGTGCGTCGTGATGCAGACCGAGCGTGAAGCTGTACAGTTCGAACAGCATCAGCTGCGGATCGGTGTCGGCTCGCAGATGCCCTTCTTCCATTGCCTGCGAAATTGCGCGCGTGAGCGCCGCACGCCAGATCGTCACGCTCGACACCAGTTGCTCGCGCACCGGGTTATCGCCACGATCGTCGTATTCGACGGCGCCGCTGATATAGATGCATCCCGTGGTGACTTCCTGAATGCGTTTCTCGATCCAGCGGGAAATCATCGCGCGCAAGCGCGGCAAGCCGCGGGGCTCGCGCAAACTCGGGAAAAACACCTCTTCTTCAAACCGGCGGTGATATTCGCGCACGACTTCGACCTGCAAATCTTCGCGCGACCCGAAATGCGCGAACACACCGCTTTTGCTCATTTGCATGCGCTCGGCCAGCAGCCCAATCGTCAGACCTTCCAGTCCGTCGCGGCTTGCCAGATCGAGTGCTGCATCGAGAATCGCGGCTCGCGTTTGTTCGCCTTTTCGCATAGCTTTTTACCGTTCTAATGTGACCGAAAGAAAATCGAACGGCCGTACTATTATTGAGTGCTGCCGTCCGCGAAACAAGGACTTTATTAGAAACCGGTTTCTAACCGAGTTTCAATTCTGCGACATCCTGCAATCAGACGAAGTGGATTTTTTTAGAGGCATTTGCCTTCTCTTTTGTCTTCATCCTGGCGTCGCGTCCTTGCGCGTATCAGAGAGGAAAGGAGCGCCTAGTCATAACCGCCTACTGTCAGCAGTTTCATGACCGCGCGGTACGTGTTGTAGGCCAGCCAGTTCACCAGCCGCTCGCCGGCCGGACGAGCTTCGTAGCGCGCTTCGTCGATCCGGCGCGAGTCTTTGAAGGCGGCGATGATGGCTTCGCGCAGGGCGTCGATCGCGGCGTCGTTGACCAGCACCACGTTGGCTTCGTTGTTGAGCATGAGGCTCAGCGCGTCGAGATTAGACGAACCAACGGTTCCCCAATTCGAATCCACCACGGCCACTTTGCCGTGCAGCAGGGTTTTCTCGTACTCGGCGATCTGCACGCCGGCCTTCAGCAAGGAACGGTACAGAAACGGCACGGCGTAATCCAGCGCCGCGAACTCCTTGCGTCCGATGATGAGTTTCACCTCGACGCCACGCCGCGCCGCCAGCACCAGCGCCCGCCGCAGCTTGCGGCCCGGCATGAAATACGGATTGGCGAGCAGCACCTCACGTCGCGCCTGGCCGATTGCCGTCAGATACGCTTTCTCGATCGCACGACGATTGACGAGGTTGTCCCGCGCGACGAACGCGACACACGGCTGGCCGCCGGCCCACAGCGCTTCGTTGCGGCTGCGGCGACGCCGCCGCAAGGTGCCCAGCGACGCGACAGCCTGCGGCCCGAGGTCCGGTCCGAGCGCTTCCAGCGGACGATGTCCGAGGCGAATGCGCCGCCATTGCAACTCGAAGGCCTGACGCACGTCGGCCACGACGGGTCCGCGCAATTCGAGCGCGAAATCCCAGCGCCGGAACGGCAGGCGGTGGCCGTTGTTTTCGTAGTCGTCGACGATGTTGATGCCGCCGCAATAAGCGAACTGGTCGTCCACGACGGCCAGCTTGCGGTGCGTGCGCGAGAAACCGAAGCGTCCGAAAATATGCGGGTTATAGATGCGATGGTCGATGCCGGCGACCGGCCACTCGTTGAACAGATCGAGCCGCGCGGTGCCGATGCCGTCGGTAATCACGCGCACTTTCACGCCGCGCGAGGCGGCGCGCAGCAATGCCGCGCTGACGGTCTGGCCGGCTTCGTCGTTGCAGAAAATGTAGGTTTCGAGAACGACGTCGCGCTGCGCTGCGTCGATGCGCTCGACCAGTGCCGCGAAGAATTCGTCGCCGGAGCGCAAGAGTTTGACTTCGTTGCCGCTCGTGAAACGGTAACGCTGCCAGTAGCGGCGACCGAGAAGCGACTGCCGGAGTCGCGCGAAGCGGCGTGCGCCGCCGATACTCATCGGGAACGCTCCCCGGCGCGACCGGCCTGACGCTTGTCGAGTCGGCGCGGCAATTGCAGAATCGCATCGGCATTCGACGACGAGAAGCAACGCTCGGCCGCCTCTTCGAACGGCAGCCAGACGAACGCCGTGTGCTCGCGCGGCGCGAGAACGACGTCGAGCTGCTCCGGTACGCACAGGCTGAACCAGTGCTCGGTGTTGTGGATCACGCCTTCCGCATAACGATGGCGGAACTCCAGATAGATTTCGTATTCGATCGAGTACTGCCAGTCGAATAGACAATCGGCCGGTACCAGCCTGCCGCCCACGGTGATTCCGGTTTCTTCCGCCACCTCACGCGCCGCGGTTTCGACGAGCGGCTCGTCCAGTTGGTCTTTCGAGCCCGTGACGGATTGCCAGAAGCCCGGATGATCGGCGCGTTCGATCAGCAGCACCTCGAGCGCGGGCGTATGAATGACGACGAGAACGGATTGCGGGATCTTTGGCGGTTTCGGCATGGCGTGGAAACTGGGCGCAACGCTTGGCGCGCTACATGTCGCAAGTGGTCCAGGTGAGCGGTCGAGACCGGTTGCATCGACTGTAACGCAAAAAACGAAAAAGGCGCATGACGCGCCTTTTTCGTTTGCTTGAAACTGCCGATGTTCTGGCAGTTCCGATCTTGCCGCTCGATACCGGGACCGTTATGCCTTCGGTTCCGGCGTACGCAGACGGATGTGCAACTCGCGCAACTGGCGCTCGTCGACTTCGCTCGGCGCCTGCGTGAGCAGACACTGCGCGCGTTGCGTCTTCGGGAACGCGATCACGTCGCGGATCGAATCGGCGCCGGCCATCATCGTGACGATGCGGTCCAGACCGAATGCGATACCGCCGTGCGGCGGCGCGCCGTATTGCAGCGCGTCGAGCAGGAAGCCGAACTTGGCCTGCGCTTCTTCGGCATTGATCTTGAGCGCGCGGAACACCTTGCTCTGCACTTCTTCACGGTGGATACGCACCGAGCCGCCGCCGATTTCCCAACCGTTCAGCACCATGTCGTAAGCCTTGGCGAGGCAGCGCGCCGGATCCGTTTCCAGATACTCGAGGTGCTCGTCTTTCGGGCTCGTGAACGGGTGATGCGCGGCGACGTAGCGGTTGTCTTCCTCGTCGTATTCGAACATCGGGAAGTCGATCACCCACAGCGGCTTCCAGCCGGTTTCGACCAGGCCGTTGGCCTTGCCGAATTCCGAATGGCCGATCTTCAGACGCAGCGCGCCCAGGCTGTCGTTCACCACCTTCGCGCGATCCGCTGCGAAGAAAATGATGTCGCCGTCTTGCGCACCGGTGCGCTCGATGATCGCCTTGACCGCTTCGTCGTGCAGGTTCTTGACGATCGGGCTTTGCAGACCGTCACGGCCCTTGGCGACTTCGTTGACCTTGATCCACGCGAGACCCTTTGCGCCATAGATGCGCACGAATTCCGTGTAGCTGTCGATATCGCCACGCGAAAGCTCGCCGCCCTTCGGCACGCGGATCGCGGCAACGCGGCCGTCTTTCGTGTTGGCCGGCGTGCTGAACACCTTGAAGTCGACGTCTTTCACGGCGTCGGTTAGGTCCGTGAATTCGAGCTTCACGCGCAAGTCGGGCTTGTCCGAACCGAAACGGCGCATGGCTTCCGAATACAGCATGACCGGGAATTTTTCGTCCAGCGTGACGCCGATCGTTTCCTTGAAGACGTGACGGATCATCGCTTCGAACAGATCGCGGATTTCCTGTTCCGACAGGAACGAGGTTTCGCAGTCGATCTGCGTGAATTCCGGCTGACGGTCGGCACGCAGGTCTTCGTCGCGGAAGCACTTGACGATCTGGTAGTAGCGATCGAAGTTCGCCACCATCAGCAACTGCTTGAACAGTTGCGGCGACTGCGGCAGTGCGAAGAACTGGCCCGGGTTGGTACGCGACGGCACCAGGTAATCGCGCGCGCCTTCCGGCGTGCTCTTGGTGAGCATCGGCGTTTCGATGTCGATGAAACCGAGCGAGTCCAGATACTTGCGCACTTCGATTGCGACGCGGTAACGCAGACGCAGGTTGTGCTGCATCTGCGGACGGCGCAGGTCGAGCACGCGATGCGTGAGACGCGTGGTTTCCGAGAGGTTGTCGTCGTCGAGCTGGAACGGCGGCGTGATCGACGCGTTCAGCACGATCAGCTCGTGACACAGCACTTCGATCTTGCCGCTCTTGAGCGCGGCGTTCGTGGTGCCTTCCGGACGAGCGCGAACCACGCCCTTGATCTGCAGGCAGAACTCGTTGCGCACGCCTTCGGCGGCCTTGAACATCTCGGCGCGGTCCGGGTCGCACACGACCTGAACGAGGCCTTCGCGATCGCGCAGGTCGATGAAGATGACGCCGCCGTGGTCGCGGCGACGGCTGACCCAGCCGCACAGCGAAACGGGTTGGCCCAACAGTTCTTCGGTCACCAGACCGCAGTATTCAGATCTCATCGACATGATGTTTGTCTTTCGTTTTGCATGGGTTGAACGGCGCGCAGCGGCGAAGCACTGCGCACCGGCATTACAGCGGAGGCTCGACTGTCGTGCGGCGCACCGGCGCCGGCGGCGCGGACGGCGCCACGACGCCCATCGAGACGATGTACTTGAGCGCAGCGTCGACCGTCATGTCGAGTTCGATCACTTCGCTCTTGGGCACCATCAGGAAGAAGCCGGACGTGGGGTTCGGCGTAGTCGGCACATACACGCTGACGTGATCTTCTTTCAGGTGGTTGACCACGTCGCCGCCCGGAATGCCGGTCAGAAACGCAATCGTATAGGAACCGCGACGCGGATATTCGATCAGCAAGGCCTTGCGAAACGCGTTGCCGCTGCTCGACAGCAATGTGTCGGACACCTGCTTGACGCTGGTATAAATCGGGCCGACCACCGGAATGTGGGCAACGACGACTTCCCACCATTTCACGAGCTTCTGCCCGATGAAGTTCTGCGTCAACAGCCCGACGACAAAAATGAACGCCAATGTAAGCACCGCGCCGAGACCCGGCAAGCGGAAGCCGAACACCCGCTCCGGCTGCCACGAACGCGGCAACAGCAACAGCGTCTGGTCCATCGTGCCGATGATCAGGCCGAGCACCCACAGTGTGATGGCCAGAGGCACCAGCACCAGCAGGCCAGTCAGAAACACCGATTTGAGCGTCGTTTTTTTCGTCGTCATGTGTACCGCCAGAAAGCCGCGCGAGGCCGAAAAACGTCGCGCGGCGTGTGCGCCGCCCTAATGGACGGCTGTTCCGCTAGGCGTTGCCGGAACCGCTCGTGCTCGCCGGAGCGGCCGCTGCGGCTGCAGGCGCGGCCGGCGTTGCAACCGCGGCCGTGCCGCTGGCAGGAGCCGAATCGGACTTCGCGGCGTTGCCATTCGAGGTAGCGGCGCTCTCGCCCGCATTGCCATTCGAGGCACCGTTCGCGTCGGGCTTGGCAGGCGCACTCGCGCCGCCGTTGCCGCCGCGGAAATCGGTGACGTACCAGCCGGAGCCCTTCAACTGGAAACCGGCTGCAGTCACCTGCTTGCGAAAACTGTCTTTCCCGCATTCGGGACATTGCGTCAACTGGGGGTCGCTCATCTTCTGAAGCACGTCCTTCCCGAAGCCGCATGATTCGCAACGATAAGCGTAGATCGGCATGATCTTTTCCCTACTGAAATCTTGTAAACGCTTGCAAAGCCTTGAATTATAGCCGCAAACGACACCCCTTCCCCGGATTTTGGGGACGAACGCCCGACGCAGCCGCCGTTCGCATAAATGGGGGCGACCGCTCGCGAATCAAGTGCGGCCGCATGGCGCTCGAAGCCGGCGCCGACGCTTCAGGCTCGGCGACGCCACGTGAGCCAGCGCTCACGTCCTGCGAAAACGGCTATCGAATCGTTCACGGCTTCGTCTTCGATCAAATCGAAGTACGGCGTGAGCAGCGCGTCGAGTTCCGGCCGCTCGATGCCGAACGGCGGTCCTTTCGGCGTGGCGCCGAGAAAATAGAAGCCGGCCAGCAACGCGCCCGCCGGCAGCAGTTCGGCCATACGCCGCGCGTAGTCTTCGCGACGCGCCAGCGGCAACGCGCACAGGAAAGCCCGCTCGTAAATCCACGCGCATTCGAAAGGCGGCGCGTAGGTGAAGAAATCGGCCTGCTCGACCAGGTCCGCATGCTGCGCGCCGAGTTGCTCGCGCGCCGCCGCTACGGCCGCCGGCGAAAAGTCGATTGCACGCACGGGGTTGCCGCGGCCGGCGAGCCATAGTGCCTCGTAAGCACTGCCGCAGCCGGGAATGAGAACCGGTGCGCCGGGATGCCGGTCGGCGAACGCCTTGAACGCGGCCGGCACGCCTGCCTGATCCCACGGCATGAAACGGCGCTCGAAGCGCTCGCTCCAGAACTCAGGCGAGTTGGGATCGCGGGACTCGAATTCAGGCACGGGCGCCTGCTTAGGATCGCTCATTTGCCACTCCTTGCGGATCAACCGCCGTATGCGAACGCGAGGAACGCGCGTGCCAGCACGGCACCGACGCCGACCGCCACGCCGAACAGCAGCAGTCCCTGCAGCAGCCGGTTGGTGCGTTTCTGTTCGAGCAGAATCTGCCGGATCATGTCGTCGTTGGCGCCGCGGGTATTGTCGTGACGCTCGGCCAACACGTGATGAATCAGACGCGGCAACTGCGGCAGGGTCTTGCTCCACTGCGGCGCCTCGATCTTGAGCCGCTCGTACCAGCCGCGCAGACCGATCTGTTCGTTCATCCAGCGTTCGAGGTAAGGCTTGGCGGTCTTCCACAGGTCGAGTTCGGGGTCGAGCGAACGGCCGAGACCTTCCACGTTGAGCATGGTTTTTTGCAGCAGCACGAGCTGCGGCTGGATCTCGACGTTGAAACGGCGCGAGGTCGAGAAGAGGCGCATGAGCACCTGACCGAGCGAAATATCTTTCAGCGCGCGGTCGAAATACGGCTCGCATACCGCGCGGATCGCGCTTTCGAGTTCTTCGACGCGCGTAGTGGGCGGCACCCAGCCCGACTCCAGATGCAGCGTGGCAACGCGATGGTAATCACGCTTGAAGAAAGCAAGGAAGTTCTGCGCGAGGTAGTTTTTATCGAAGTCCGACAACGCGCCGATGATGCCGAAATCTAGCGCGATATAGCGGCCGAAGTGCGCGGGATCGAGGCTCACCTGAATATTGCCCGGATGCATGTCGGCGTGAAAAAAGCCGTCGCGAAACACCTGGGTGAAGAAAATCTCGACGCCCTCGCGCGCCAGCTTCGGAATATCGACGCCCGCCGCGCGCAAGGTCTCCACCTGGCTGATCGGCACACCGACCATGCGCTCCATCACCAGCACGGTGGGCGTGCAGAACTCCCAGTACATTTCCGGCACGAGCAGCAAGTCGAGCCCGGCGAAGTTGCGGCGCAACTGGCTGCCGTTGGCCGCCTCGCGCATCAGATCGAGTTCGTCGTGCAGATATTTGTCGAACTCGGCGACCACCTCGCGCGGTTTGAGACGTTTGCCGTCCGCCCACAGGCGCTCGGCCCATACGGCGATGTCGCGCAGCAAGGCAAGGTCGGAGTCGATCACCGGCAGCATGTTCGGGCGCAGCACCTTGACCGCGACCGCCTTGCCCGCGTGCTGACCAGCCTTCACCTTTGCGAAGTGGACCTGCGCGATCGACGCGCTCGCCACCGGCACGCGCTCGAAGTCGTCGAACAGGACGTCGACCGGCGCGCCAAGCGACTTCTCGACCAGCCCGATCGCGACCGCGGAATCGAACGGTGGCACCTGATCCTGCAGCTTGGCGAGTTCGTTGGCGATGTCGACCGGCAACAGATCGCGCCGTGTGGACAGCACCTGACCGAACTTCACGAAGATCGGGCCGAGGCTTTCCAGCGCAAGCCGCAGACGCACACCCGGCGGTGCGTCGAATTTGCGGCCGATCGTGGTGATACGCAACAGCAGACGCACGCGCCGGTCGTTGACGCGGCTGAGCATCATCTCATCGAGACCGAAACGGATGACGGTAAAGAAAATCTTGAGGAAACGCAGAAAACGCATAGTTGTGCCCGGTGACTAGCGCGTGCCGCGCGACGTGGCGGCGCCGCCCGGCGCATTCTCGCCGCGGGCTTCGACCTTCTGTTCAAGACGCTCGATGCGCTTTTCGACCCGCGCCAGCGCGTCGCGCGCGCGGGCGAGTTCGACGTTGAAGCCGTCGAGCGCGGCGCGCCGCACCAGTTGCGGGTTTTCGTCCAGCAGATACTCGGCGGCCGTATCGAGCAGATTGCGCCCGCTGCGCTGCACGTGTTCGCCGACCGAGCGCACCACTGACGCCACCCGCCACGCCGGACCGTCGCCGATCAGCTTGGCCAGATCTTCCTCCGGCTCCCAGCGCAGATGCTCGGCCAGCTTCGCGATCACGGTTGCGAACTCGGCGTCGCCTTCGATCTTCACGTGCTTCATGACGGCCGCCTGACCGCCTTGCACGAAGGCCGGCAGCGCATCCGAGGGCACCGAAATCGTGACGTCGAACTGCTGCGCCCCGGTTTCATCGACCGCGGCCAGATAGCCGTCGGGCTGCACGAGCAAGCTCAGCACGACCGGCGGACACGACAACCGGGCGGTTTTGCCCGCGTAGGGGGCAAGGCGCTCACGAGCCCACGATTCACGGGCGAGCAGATGATTGACGGCAGCGGCGAATGGCTTGGCGGCGAGGGTCATTGAAAGTGGCAAGAAAAAACCCGCGCAGGCGAGGTGCCCGCGCGGGTTCCTATTGTAACGTCCGTTCGCTTCGCGGCCTGCTATGCCGAACGGCCAATCCTGTGCGCAAAATCAAGGCGGCCGGCCAGCGCCGCCCTGCTCTTGCGGTGTTGCCGCAGCGGCGCCGGCTCAGTGCTGCTGCACTTGCTGGATACCAGCCAGCAGCCAGCCTTCGCCGGGACGGTTCGCCTTCGACAGATTCCACACTTCGACGAACGGTTCGGCCGCCGCGCCCGCCGACTCGCGGATCAGGCCGGAGAAGCGCACGCTCGCGAAATACTCGTTGGCGCGCTCCTCGACGCCGAGCAGGTCAGCATTCAACTGGACCACGTCGGTCTGGTTCGAACCCGCCCCGCGCGACGACAGATCCACCCGCACCTCGGCGAACATCTCCGGCGTGGTGAATTCGCGGATGTCTTCGATGTTGCCGACGTCCCACGCTGCCTGCAGGCGCACGAAATAAACCTTGGCGTTGCGCAGGAAAGCTTCCGAGTCGAAGCCGGCCGGAACCGCAGTCGGCGTGGCGATGGACGGCGTGCTCAGCGGATTGCCTTGCGGCTCGAGGTAAGAGCCGGTGGGCGGAGCGTTGTAGCGCGGTTCCTGCGCATAACCGGTGCCGCCGGCGTTCAGCGACGGCGAGCCGCCCGCGTAAGCCGGCTGCGCCGTGTCGCGCTTGCGGCCCATGAAGCGGCGGATCAGCCAGATGCCGATCATTGCGATCAGCGCGATCACGATGATGTTGGCCATGGCGCCCGCGAACGCGCCGCCCAGACCGAAGTGCGACAGAAGCGCCGCGATACCGAGACCCGCCGCGAGACCCGCGATCGGTCCGAGCCAGCGCGAGCGGTTCGGCTGCGCCACGGGCGGCGTCGGCGACGGCGCGGGCTGCGCGCGCTGCTGCATGGCCTGATTGCTTTGGGAAGGTTGCGACGGCGTCGCCTGATGCTGCTGTTGAACAGTGTTCGACTGACGGCCAATGCTACGGCCACCGCCCATGCGACGAGCTTCCGCATCGAGCGAAGCGACAGAGCCGGCCACGATCAGACCGACCATCGCGATCAGTCCGATTCTTCTCGCCAGCGACCGCCCAACCTTACGGGGAGATAACACACCTGAATCGGACATTTTCGTACTTTCCTTTAAAAATCGATGGGTTAGGGACCCTAGTATTTGGTCCCCACATGTAAAGCTACCACGCCAGCTGACAAATTGTAATATTTGACGCCGTCCAGGCCAGCTTGTTCCATCATTGTTTTTAAAGTTTCCTGGTCAGGGTGCATCCGGATCGATTCGGCGAGGTAACGGTAACTCTCCGCGTCTTTCGCAAACCGGTCGCCCAACCACGGCAGCACCTTGAAAGAATAGACGTCGTAGACTTTTTTGAGCGGATCCCACACCTTCGAAAATTCCAGCACGAGCAAACGCCCGGCCGGCTTCAGCACGCGGCGCATTTCCGCCAGCGCAACATCCTTGTGCGTCATGTTGCGCAAGCCGAATGCCACGGTCACGACGTCGAAGTAGTTGTCGGGGAACGGGATTTTTTCAGCGTCGCAGAGCAGCGCCGGGGTGATGACGCCCTTGTCGAGCAGACGGTCGCGGCCCACGCGCAGCATCGATTCGTTGATGTCGGTATGCCAGACCTCGCCGGTGTCGCCTGCCTGTTTGGCGAAAGCCTTCGACAGATCGCCCGTGCCGCCCGCGATGTCCAGCACCTTGTAGCCCGGCCGGACGTTGGCCTGGGCGATCGTGAACATCTTCCACGCCCGGTGCAACCCGCCCGACATCAGGTCGTTCATCAGGTCGTAGTTGGCGGCGACGGAGTGGAACACGCCCGCCACTTTCTGCGCCTTTTCCTGTTCGTCGACCGATTGAAAGCCGAAGTGGGTTTTGCTCATCGCGCTCGTCCTTTCGCGTATTCTGGAATGTTGCGCCGCATCAGTGCGACGACCAAGGGGCGAATCGTATCAGTGACAGTGTCCGTGCGCAGCACCCGCGGGCGCCATCGGTGCGTCGCGATCGAGACCGGCCGCGGCCAGCCTCGCGAGATAGTCACGCCAGAGTTCGTCCTGGCGAAGCGCGAAGTCGTGCAGCAGATCCCACGAATAGATGCCGGTGGAATGGCCGTCGGAGAACGTCGGCTGCAACGCATAGTTGCCGACGCCTTCGATCATGGTGATGGTCACGTCGCGCTTGCCGGTCTGCAAGGTTTCCTGACCGGGACCATGCCCCTGCACTTCCGCCGACGGCGAATACACGCGCAGCAGTTCGAACGGCACGCGATACGATTCGCCGTTTGCGTACTGCAGTTCGAGCACGCGCGATTTCGAATGCACGACGACACCGGTCGGCACCGGGGTATCGGGAGTCAGTCCGCTCATGATGACCTCAGGCTAGAGCTTGTTCGATTTCCTGCCGCACCGCTTCGCGCAGCAGGGTTGCCTGCGCGCGGCGCGACGACAGCATGGCCTCGGACACCGTGCGCTGGCGCGGCGCCCAGATGGGCAGGGGAAAATGAGCGTCGTTCGAATAACGCGGGATCACGTGCCAATGCACGTGCGGCACCTGATTGCCGAGACTCGCCAGATTGACCTTGACCGGCTGCATGATGCGCCGCGTGGCGCGTTCCACCGCGTACACGGCTTTCATCACACGGTCACGCTCACCGGCGGCGAGATCGGAAAACTCGGCAACGTGCGCGTTCCAGATTACCCGGCAGAAGCCGGGGTAATCGTGTTCGTCGGCAAGGACGACACGCAGGGTGTCGTCCTGCCACAGCACATCGCCGCCATCTTCACGGCAAAAAACGCAGTCCATCGTCGTCCTCAGGCAAAAATCGTCAGTCGTGCCATTAAACCAGCACGCGCTCGATTCCGCCATTGTTCGCCCGCTGGACGTAATCCGCCATCCAGTCTTCGCCCAGCACGTGACGCGCCATTTCGACGACGATGTAGTCCGCCTCGGTGCCCGCGTCTTCGTTGTAGCGCGACAGACCTTGCAGGCACGACGGGCAGCTCGTGAGGATCTTCACGTCGGTGGCGCCCTTCGGCTGCGGACCGTCGCCGGCCTTGAGCACCGACCCGTCCGGCGCACCCGCCGCACCGGCGGACGCATTGGCCGTGTTGATGCCGTTGGCGCCGGCCTCGGCCAGCAGCGGAATGCCGCGCAGCTTGGCCGCGCCTTTGCGCATTTCCTCTTCCTTGCGGAACCTGACCTGCGTCGAGATATCCGGACGCGTGACGGCGAGTGTGCCGGATTCGCCACAGCAACGATCGTTCTTCTCGATCTTGTAGCCGTCTTTCTCCGAGCCCATCAACGAATTGACGAGCTTGACCGGGTCGATCGTCTTGATCGGCGAGTGACACGGATCGTGGTACATGTAGCGCACGCCGTTCACGCCTTCCAGCTTGATGCCCTTCTCCAGCAGGAATTCGTGGATGTCGATGATCCGGCAACCCGGGAAAATCTTCTCGAATTCGTAGCCGGCCAACTGGTCGTAACACGTGCCGCACGACACCACCACCGTCTTGATGTCGAGGTAGTTCAGCGTATTCGCGACGCGGTGGAACAGCACGCGGTTGTCCGTGACGATCTGCTCGGCCTTGTCGAACTGACCCGAGCCACGCTGCGGATAGCCGCAGCACAAATAGCCCGGCGGCAGCACGGTTTGCACGCCCGCTTCCCACAGCATGGCCTGGGTGGCGAGACCGACCTGCGAGAACAGCCGCTCGGAGCCGCAGCCCGGGAAGTAAAACACCGCTTCCGTGTCGGCCGTGGTGGTCTTCGGATTGCGGATGATCGGGACGATCTTGTTGTCTTCGATGTCCAGCAACGCGCGCGCCGTTTTCTTCGGCAGATTGCCCGGCATCTTCTTGTTCATGAAGTGGATCACCTGCTGCGTGACCTTCGGCTTGCCGACGGTTGCGGGCGGGTGCGCCGTCTGTTTCTTCGCGAACTTCTTGAGCACGTCGTTGCCGAGACGCTGGGCCTTGTAGCCGATGCCCATCATCGCCGTGCGTGCGAGGTTGATGGTCTGCGGGTTCGTGGCGTTCAGGAAGAACATGCCGGCCGCGTTGCCCGGATTGAACTTCTTCTTGCCCATCTTGCGCAACAGGTTGCGCATGTTCATCGTCACGTCGCCGAAGTCGATCTTCACCGGGCACGGCGTCACGCACTTGTGACAGACGGTGCAGTGATCGGCGACGTCGTTGAACTCGTCCCAATGCTTGATCGACACGCCGCGGCGCGTCTGTTCCTCGTAGAGGAACGCCTCGACCAGCAGCGAGGTCGCGAGAATCTTGTTGCGCGGGCTGTACAGCAGGTTCGCGCGCGGCACGTGGGTCGCGCACACCGGCTTGCACTTGCCGCAACGCAGACAATCCTTGATCGACTCGGAAATCGCGCCGATATCCGACTGCTGCATGATGAGCGATTCGTAGCCCATCAGGCCGAAGCTCGGCGTATAGGCGTTGCGCAGGTCGGCGCCTTCGAGCAGCTTGCCCGCGTTGAAGCGGCCATGCGGATCGACGCGTTGCTTGTACGCGCGGAATTCGCCGATCTCGTCCTCGGTCAGGAATTCGAGCTTGGTGATGCCGATACCGTGTTCGCCGGAGATCACGCCGTCGAGCGAACGCGCCAGCTTCATGATGCGCGCAACCGCCGTGTGGGCGTCCTGCAGCATCTCGTAATTGTCCGAGTTCACCGGCAGGTTCGTGTGCACGTTGCCGTCGCCGGCGTGCATGTGCAGCGCCACGAACACGCGGCCACGCAGCACCTTTTTGTGGATCGCCTGAGCTTCGTCGAGGATCGGCTTGAACTCGCCGCCATTGAAGATCTGACGCAGTTCGGCGCGAATCTCCTGCTTCCAGGACACGCGGATCGTGCGATCTTGCGTGATATGGAACACGGTCGCGTCCGTCTGCGTGTCCGCGCGGTCGGCGAATTTCTCGGCGAGCGCTTCGTAGCCCAGACCGACGAGGTAATGCTGCGCCTCGCGCAACGACAGATCGAGCTTGTCGCGCAGGAATTCCCAGCGCGTGCGCACGCGCTTGAGCAAATCGAGCGCCTGCTGCACGCGGTCTTCGAGCAGTTCCGCGCTCGGAATTTCGTTGGCGTCGTCGCTCTTGCCGAGCGGCAGCTTGCCGCCCTTGAAAAACGCTTCGAGCGCGTCGACCAGTTGCAGCTTGTTCTTGATCGACAACTCGATGTTGATGCGCTCGATGCCGTCGGTGTACTCGCCCATGCGGTCGAGCGGAATCACCACGTCTTCGTTGATCTTGAACGCGTTGGTGTGCTTGGCGATCGCGGCCGTGCGGCTGCGGTCGAGCCAGAAACGCTTGCGCGCCTCGGCGTTGACGGCGACGAAACCTTCGCCGCTCTTGCCGTTGGCCATGCGCACCACTTCCGAGGTGGCTTGCGCGACCGCGTCGGCGTCGTCGCCGACGATATCGCCGATCAGCACCATCTTCGGAAACGCGTTGCGCTTGCTCTTGGTCGCGTAGCCGACCGCGCGCAGATAGCGTTCGTCCAGATGCTCCAGACCCGCGAGAATCGCGCCGCCCTGTTTCGATGTTTCAAACAGATAGTCTTTGATTTCGACGATGCTCGGGATCGCCTCGCGCGCCTGGCCGAAAAATTCGAGGCAAACCGTGCGCGTATGCGCGGGCATCTTGTGCAGCACCCAGCGCGCCGACGTGATCAAGCCGTCGCAGCCTTCTTTCTGCACGCCCGGCAGACCGGCGAGGAATTTGTCCGTGACGTCCTTGCCGAGCCCTTCCTTACGGAACACGCGGCCCTTGATGTCGAGCGCTTCCGTGCGCAGCAGCTTTTCGCCCGGCGCGTAGTTGCCGTCGAACCACTTCAGTTCGAAGCGCGCCACTTCGATGTCGTGAATCTTGCCGAGGTTGTGGTCGAGGCGGGTGATTTCCAGCCAGTTCCCTTCCGGGTCGACCATGCGCCACCAGGCGAGGTTGTCGAGCGCCGTGCCCCACAACACGGCCTTCTTGCCGCCCGCGTTCATGGCGACGTTGCCGCCGACGCAGGACGCGTCCAGCGAGGTCGGGTCGACCGCGAACACATAGCCGGCCTGCTCGGCCGCCTCGGTGACGCGGCGCGTGACGACACCCGCACCGGAGAAAATGGTCGGCACCTTGCGCTCGACACCCGGCAATTCGGTCAATTCGACCGCGCCGAGCTGCTCGAGCTTTTCCGTATTGATGACGGCCGAGAACGGCGTGAGCGGCACCGCGCCGCCCGTGTAGCCCGTGCCGCCCCCACGCGGAATCACGGTCAGTCCGAGTTCGAAACACGCCTTGATCATGCCGGCGATTTCGGCTTCGGTATCCGGCGTCAGCACGACGAACGGGTACTCCACGCGCCAGTCGGTCGCGTCGGTCACGTGCGACACGCGCGACAGTCCGTCGAACTTGATGTTGTCCTTTTCCGTGACGCGGCCGAGCACCTTGGTGGCGCGGCGGCGCAGATCGTAGGTCTTCTGGAATTCGCTTTTGAATTCGTCGACCGCGCGACGGGCGGCCTCGACCAGCGTCTCGACGCGCGCCGCGCGGTCCACGCCGGCTTCGTCGCCGTGTTCGACCAGATCGGCGCGGCGGCGCTTCTCGATCTCGCTCAGACGGTGATGCAGCGCCTCGATCAGCATGGCGCGGCGCTTCGGGTTGTCGAGCAGGTCGTCCTGCAGGTACGGATTGCGGCGGACCACCCAGATATCGCCCAGCACTTCGTACAGCATCCGCGCCGAGCGGCCCGTGCGGCGTTCCGCGCGCAGTTCGGCAAGCGCCGCCCAGGCGTCGTCGCCGAGCAGACGGATGACGATTTCGCGGTCGGAGAACGAGGTGTAGTTGTAGGGAATTTCGCGCAGACGCGCTTCTGGATCGGCAGCTACCGTGGCGGCGGCCCCGTGAGGATCGAATACTTGAGGTGCGTTCATGTTTGGACGACTCGGTGGGTCAACCGGGCGCGCTCCTGGTGGAGGCGTCGGCGACGGTGCGCGTGGGGCGCAATGCTGGAAATCTTCTTGGGAGCGAAGCGTGATCGACGGCCAGACTCACGTCGGTCGCTTCGCGGCGCTCAGAGACAGCTACACGATCGTGCCTGACGGACGTGACGCTCCGCCGCGGGGCAACACTCACGCGGGCTGGGCATCAAATGGGCAATCCGAGGCTGCCAGTGCATCTTCCGGTCCTTATTCCAAAAAGGAATTCTACCGCATGATCCCAAGCCGCGTTGACGGTGGAATTGCGCTTCCCACCGCGACCCGACGCTTTTTGTAGTGAAAATGCACCATTTGGTACATTGGCGGAATTAGCCGACCGAACGGTCGGCCTGACTTGCTGCCCGTGTTCCGCACGACGCGTTGCCCGTCAGCGCGTGCACCGTTGGCGCTATCATTGTTGTTTTCCCGTCTCGCACAGCGCACCGCGCCCATCGCATGGCTTCCCACGACTACCTCAAGAAAACCCTGACCGCGCGCGTCTACGACGTGGCCCGCGAGACCGAACTCGAACGCGCGCCGAACCTGTCGGCGCGGCTGCGCAATCCGGTCTATCTGAAGCGCGAGGACAACCAGCCGGTGTTCTCGTTCAAGCTGCGCGGCGCGTACAACAAGATGGCGCACATCCCGGCCGACGCGCTCGCGCGTGGCGTGATTACCGCCTCGGCGGGCAATCACGCGCAGGGCGTGGCGCTGTCGGCGGCGCGCATGGGCGTGAAGGCGATCATCGTCGTGCCGGTCACCACGCCGCAGGTGAAGGTCGACGCCGTGCGCGCCCACGGCGGACCGACCGTCGAGGTGGTGCAGTTCGGCGAGTCGTACAGCGATGCCTACGGGCACGCCGTGCAATTGCAGGAACAGCGCGGCCTGACCTTCGTGCATCCGTTCGACGACCCGTACGTGATCGCCGGTCAGGGCACGGTGGCGATGGAAATCCTCAGCCAGCATCAGGGTCCGATTCACGCGATCTTCGTGCCGATCGGCGGCGGCGGACTCGCGGCCGGCATCGCGGCCTACGTCAAATCGGTGCGTCCGGAGATCAAGGTGATCGGCGTGCAGACCGACGACTCCTGCGCGATGGCCGCCTCGCTCAAAGCGGGCGAGCGCGTCACGCTCAACGAAGTCGGCCTGTTCTCGGACGGCACGGCGGTGAAACTCGTCGGCGAGGAAACCTTCCGGCTGTGCAGCGAATATCTCGACGACGTACTGCTCGTGAACACCGACGCCCTGTGCGCCGCGATCAAGGACGTCTTCCAGGATACGCGCAGCGTGCTGGAGCCGGCCGGCGCGCTGGCGGTGGCGGGCGCCAAGCAGTATGCCGAGCGCGAAGGCATCGAGGACCAGACGCTGATCGCGATCACCTCGGGCGCGAACATGAACTTCGACCGCATGCGTTTCGTCGCCGAGCGCGCGGAAGTGGGCGAAGCGCGCGAGGCCGTGTTCGCCGTGACGATTCCCGAAGAGCGCGGCAGCTTCCGGCGCTTCTGCGAACTGGTGGGCACGCGCAGCGTCACCGAATTCAACTACCGCATTGCAGACGCGCATTCCGCCCACATCTTCGTGGGCGTGCAGATCCGCAATCGCAGCGAGTCGGCGCAGATTGCGGGCGCCTTCGAGGCGCACGGTTTCGCCACCGTCGATCTGACCTTCGACGAATTGTCGAAGCAACATATCCGCTACATGGTGGGCGGACGCTCGCCGCTCGCGCACGACGAACGGCTGTTCCGTTTCGAGTTTCCCGAGCGGCCGGGCGCGCTGATGAAATTCCTCTCGTCGATGGCGCCGAACTGGAACATCAGCCTGTTCCATTACCGCAACCAGGGCGCGGATTACAGCTCGATCCTGGTCGGCATTCAGGTGCCGGAGAGCGAGAACAGCGAGTTCGAACGGTTTCGCGCCACGCTCGGGTATCCGCATTGGGAAGAGACGCACAATCCGGTTTACCGGTTGTTTCTCGCTTGATCGTTCAGGAGTCGCACGTACACATGGCTATTTCGCTCGTCGACAAACTGGTGGTGGCGATCTCGTCACGCGCGCTGTTCGACTTCGAGGAAGAGAACCGCGTGTACGAGCAAGGCGACCTGCAGACCTACGAAGCGCTGCAGCGTCAGCGGCTCGCCGTTCCCGCCAAGCCGGGCGTGGCGTTTCCGCTGATACGCAAACTGCTGGCGCTGAACGCGGGCGGTCATCGCGTGGAAGTGGTGATCCTGTCGCGCAGCGATCCGATCAGCGGGCTGCGCGCGTTTCATTCGTGCCGTGAGCACGGCCTCGCCATCGAGCGCGGCGTTTTCACTCGCGGACGCCCGCCGTTTGCTTATCTGAAGCCGTTGAACGCGTCGCTGTTTCTGTCCGCGAATCAGGAAGACGTACGCGACGCGCTGGCCGCCGGTTTTCCCGCCGCGCGCGTGTTGCCGGAATCGGCGAAAATGGCGAGCAAGTATCCGGACGAGATCCGCATTGCTTTCGACGGCGACGCCGTGCTGTTTTCCGACGAAGCCGAACGCGTGTTCCAGAAAGACGGCCTGCGCGCGTTCGTCGGTCACGAGATTCACAACAAGGATCTGCCGCTCGCGGACGGTCCGCTCAAGCCGCTGCTCGAAGCGCTGCACCGGCTGCAAAAACTCGCGGACGACGCCGCGCCGATGCATATTCGAACGGCATTGGTGACTGCACGCTCGGCCCCCGCGCACGAACGCGCGATCCGCACCTTGATGGCGTGGAACATCGAAATCGACGAAGCGATGTTCCTCGGCGGCCTCGACAAGAGCGCATTCCTGCGCGAATTCGAGCCCGATTTTTTCTTCGACGACCAAATTGGCCATTGCGAATCGGCCCGCGTCGTAACGGCGACGGGGCACGTGCTGAGTGGCATCGTGAACGCATCATGACACCTGAACAGTCACCGCTGGGTAAGCCATCCGCTTACACCGAACAATACGACGCCTCGCTGCTGTTTCCGATTGCGCGCCGCAATGCGCGCGAAGCGATCGGCATCGGCGCGCAGCTGCCGTTTTTCGGCACGGACATCTGGAATGCCTACGAGCTTTCCTGGCTGAACGCGCGCGGCAAACCGCAGATCGCGGTGGCCACCTTCTTCGTGCCGGCCGATTCACCGAACATCGTCGAATCGAAGTCGTTCAAGCTTTACCTGGGTTCGTTTGCGCAGACCGCATTCGAGTCGATGGATGCGGTGCGCGACATCATCAAGCGGGACGTGTCCGCGTCATGCGGCGCGACGGTATCGGTTCATCTGAGCGCACCGTATGAATTCGGCAAGTTGCAGATGGAAGAATTCGAAGGTTTGTCCCTGGACCGACTCGATCTCGACACGGACATTTACCATCCCGACGCATCGCTGCTGACGGCCGCCCACGACGAAGCGCCGGTGGAAGAGACGCTGGTGTCCAACCTGCTGAAGTCGAATTGCCCGGTGACGGGGCAACCGGATTGGGGCAGCGTACAGATTCACTACGTCGGACCGCAGATCGATCATGCGGGACTACTGCGCTACATCATTTCCTACCGGAACCATACCGGCTTCCATGAGCAGTGCGTCGAGAGAATTTTTATCGACGTGTTGAAGGCATGCAAACCGGTGAAACTGGCGGTTTATGCGCGCTATACGCGGCGCGGAGGGTTGGATATTAATCCGTTCCGGACGAATTACAATTTGCCGATGCCGGATAATTTTAGGTTGGCTCGGCAATAAAGGTTGTGGCTTGCTGGTGGCTGTTTTTCTGCCATGCTGGCGGGTTTTGTTGTTATGCCTTTGGCGGTGGTGTTTCTGTTCTTATTGGTTTATTAGTGTTGCCCCTGTGCGGGGCGGCACTTACTTTCTTTGCCGCGGCAAAGAAAGCTAAGCAAAGAAAGCCGCTCAAACCGCTAACCCTAAGCGGGCATCTCTCATAACGACACGGAGTGGCAGCCGATAGGGCCGACCGTGGATCGTCATTTCTAGTGGTACAGCAGTCATCCGTTCCGGCGACGCTGCGCGCGCCGGAGCGGTACTTCCCAAACCCCTCACTTCGTTTGCCGTTAGCGGGGCCATCGGCTTCGCCTCGGCGAAATGCTCAATGGAAACCTTCGGTTTCCCTCGCATGCCGCTCGGCGCGCGGAGCGCCGCCGGAACTGATGACGGCCTTGTCACTCACGCGGAGTGTGCGACGGCCCGGACGCTCCGGGGCCACCGCAGTAAAGAGCCGCCACCGATAACGAATAGCATTAGCGGTTTGAGCGGCTTTCTTTGCTTACCTTTCTTTGCCGCGGCAAAGAAAGTAAGTGCCGCCCCGCACAGGGGCAACACTAATAAACCAACAACGCAAAGAAAGAACCCCGCGCGCAGCCATAACAACAACAAGCTGCCAGCAAGGCAAAAAACCTCAAGCTGCTGGCTTCTTATAAGCCACACAATCAACTTCAACCCGGCAATCGATCACCATCGACGAAACCACACAGGCCCGCGCCGGCGGATTCTCGCCAAAATACTCGCGGAACACCTTGTTGAACGACGCGAAATCGCGCGGATCGTCCAGCCACACGCCGCAGCGGACCACGTGCTCCGCGCCATAGCCGGCTTCCTTCAGAATCGCGAATACGTTCTGAATCGCCTTGTGCGATTGCTCGACAATTCCGCCATTGATCACTTCGCCGTTTTCCATCGGCGTCTGACCGGAAACGAACAGCCAGCCGTCCGCCTCGACAGCACGCGCAAACGGCATGTGTTGGCCGCCCGTTCCCTTCCCACCTTCAACGCCATATCGCTTCATCACTCAACTCCTTTAAAAGTCCGGCAGACGGGCAAGCCATGTCGCCGCTGTCTGCCGTATCGATAACAAAAACTTCAGAATGCGCCGTGCTCGTCGCCCTTCGACGCCGCGCCGCGCGCCACGAATTTCCCCGCCCGCTCGCCCGTGACCTGGCCGTCGCGGTACGACAGCACGCCATTGACCCAGACGGCGTCGATGCCGTCGGCGGCCTGCTGCGGCTTCTCGAATGTCGCCGCGTCACGCACTCTGGCCGGGTCGAACAGCACCAGATCCGCGTGGTAGCCGATATGGACCTCGCCACGCTGCGCGAGACCAAAACGCCGCGCGGACAAACCCGTCATCTTGCGCACCGCTTCTTCCAGCGGCAGGAGTTTCGCGTCGCGCGCGTAATGGCCGAGCACACGCGGAAACGCACCCCACAGGCGCGGATGCGGCAGCGGATCGTTCGGCAGGCCATCGGAACCGACCATGGTCGCTGGATGCGAGAGGATGCGGCGCACGTCGTCCTCGGACATGTTGTGGTACACCGCGCCCGCCGGTTGCAGCCGCTTGCCGGCTTCCTGCTGCGTCACGCCCCACTCGGCGGCAATATCCTTGACGAGCTTGCCCGCCATTTCCGGATGCGGCTCCGACCACGTAATCGTGATGTCGATGTCGCCCGTGACCTGCTTCACATCGAGCGTCGAGGAACTGCGGTTGTACGGATAGCAATCGCAGCCGATCGGCTGCAAACGGCGCGCGCCTTCCAGCGACTTCAGCACCTCTTCGCTGCGCCCCCAGTTCGACGGCCCCGCGCATTTCAGATGCGAAATCACCACCGGTACGTGAGCGTGCCGCCCGACGCGATAGGCTTCGTCCATGGCGTCGAGAATCGCGTCGAACTCGGTGCGCATGTGCGTGGTGTACAGCGCGCCGGCAGCGGCGAGCCGCTCGGCCAGCGCCATCACTTCCTCGGTCGGCGCGGCAAAAGCCGAGCCGTAAGCGAGCCCCGAACTCAGACCCAACGCACCGTTCGCCAGCGCCTCTTCGAGCTGTGCGCGCATGCCTTCGATTTCTTCGGCGGTGGCCGCGCGGTCGAGCCGGTCCATCTGGTTGCTGCGCAAGGCCGTATGGCCGATCAACGCGCCGACGTTCACCGCCGGTTGGGCTGCGTTGACCGCCTCGACGTACGCGGCGAAGGTCGGATATTTGAAGGCGTCGCGCTCGCCGAGCAGATTCATCGGATCGGGCGGATCGCCCTTCAGCGCCACTGGCGACGCACTGATCCCGCAGTTGCCGACGATCACCGTGGTCACGCCCTGCGTGATTTTCGGCAGCATCTGCGGCGAGCGGATCACGTGCGTGTCGTCGTGCGTGTGGACGTCGATAAATCCCGGTGCCAACGCGCGGCCTTCGGCCTCGATCACTTCTTCGGCGAGCCAGTTCGACAGATTGCCGATGGCCACGATGCGGCCGTCGCGGATCGCGACGTCGCGTTCGACAGGCGGCGCGCCCGTACCGTCGTACAGCTGCGCGCCGACGATCAGCGTATCGGCCACTTCGGGATGCGAATGCATGAATCAGTCTCCTAACGGTTGTCGATCGCCGCCGCCGCGATGCGTGTCGAGCGCGTGTTTCATGCGGCGCAGCAATTCGCGGCTCTCGTCGCCCTGACTGACCGCGAGTTCGGTGACGAGCACATCGAGCGCCATCATCATCGCGTAGCGCGACGACGACGGCTTGTAAATGAAATCGGTTTCGAAGGCGACGATCGGGATCACCCAATCGGCCAGTCGCGCCAGCGGCGACGCGGGCGCGGTTAGTGCGATCATCGTGGCGCCGTAACTGCGCGCGATCTTGCAGTTCTCGACCATCTCGGGCACGCGGCCCGTGGTGGACAGCGCGATCACCACGCAGTCGCGCGACACGGTACTCGCCACCATGCGCTGCAGCAGGCCGTCCTGGTACGTCGCGACGGGCCTGCCGAGGCGCACCAGACGAAAGCGCATTTCGTCGGCGAGCGCGGTCGACCCGCCGCCCATGCCGAACACGTAGATCATCTGCGCGCCGCGCAATGCCGAGGCGGCTTCGCTCAGCGGCGCCTGACGCAACAACTGATGGTTGTGCGCCAATGCGGTCTGCAACTCGTCGAATACACGCGTGGCAATCGGCTCGGGCGCATCGGGCGCGCCGCCCGGTTGCAGGAAACGCTGACCGACCGCCGCCGCCTGTGCGAGACGCAGCTTCAGTTCGCGCACGTCGCGACAGCCCACCGCTTTGGCAAAGCGCGTGACCGTGGCGACGCTCACACCGGCCTGCTGCGCGAGCGCGCCGATGCTGGCACGCGACGCGCCGGTCAGATCGTCGAGGATCAATGCGGCGACCTTGCGTTCGGCCGATCGCAACTCGGGCGCGCATTCGGCGATGCGCGCGACGATGTCGAAAGCAAGCGGTTCGGCGGTCGAGTTCACGGGATAGGCGGTGTGGGGTCACGTCACACGGAGCTTGCAATCAGCTTCCGGCAAGCCGTGGTACTAAATAACATTTCTCCATCCATCGTACTTTCGGTAACATGATAAAGTCAACTTTGATTCAATTTAACTGGACGATGGAGCAGGGAGACATGAAAGTTACAAACTATCAGGGCGCAACGATTGATCCTTATAGCAAGGGCTTGGGCATGGTTCCGGGCGCCAGCATCCAACTCACGGACGCACCGCGCCTGGAGTGGAATCTGCTGAACGAAGACGTCAGCCTGCCGGCCGCCGTGCTCTATGCGGATCGCGTGGAACACAATCTGAAGTGGATGCAGGCGTTTGTCGCGGAATACGACGTGAAGCTGGCACCGCACGGCAAAACCACCATGGCGCCGCAACTGTTTCGCCGTCAGCTGGACACCGGCGCGTGGGGCATCACGCTCGCCACCGCACATCAGGTGCGCGCGGCGCATCACGGCGGCGTCATGCGGGTCTTGATGGCTAACCAGTTGGTCGGCCGTCACAACATGATGATGATCGCCGAGTTGCTGAGCGATCACGATTTCGAATTCTTCTGTCTGGTCGATTCGGTCGACGGCGTCGAGCAGCTCGGCGAGTTCTTCAAGTCGGTCAACAAGCCGCTGCAAGTGCTGCTCGAACTCGGCGTGCCGGGTGGCCGCACCGGCGTGCGCGACGCGGCACAGCGCGAGGCCGTCCTCGCAGCGATCGCCCGCTACCCGGACACGTTGAAGCTCGCGGGCGTGGAACTGTACGAAGGCGTGCTGAAAGAAGAACACGAGGTACGCGAGTTCCTGCAAAGCGCGGTGGCCGTGACGCGCGAACTCGTCGAAGCAGGCCGCTTTGCGCGCACGCCGGCGGTTCTGTCAGGCGCGGGCTCGGCCTGG
Organism: Paraburkholderia sp. GAS199; assembly: GCF_050436585.1. Classification (NCBI taxonomy): domain Bacteria; kingdom Pseudomonadati; phylum Pseudomonadota; class Betaproteobacteria; order Burkholderiales; family Burkholderiaceae; genus Paraburkholderia; species Paraburkholderia sp. GAS199. The sequence continues at coordinate 566,151 of NZ_JBNDMM010000002.1, forward strand.
TACGACGTGGTCGCCGAAGAGTTTTCGAAAGCGTCGGAGTCGGGCAAGGTCGAAGTGGTGCTGCGTCCCGGCTGCTATCTGACGCACGACGTCGGCGTTTATCGCAAGGCGCAGACGGACATTTTCGCGCGCAATCCGGTGGCGAAGGAAATGGGCGAAGGCCTGCTGCCGGCGCTGCAATTGTGGGCCTACGTGCAGTCCATTCCTGAACCGGACCGCGCGATCATCGGCCTCGGCAAGCGCGATTCCGCGTTCGACGCGGGCATGCCGGAACCGGCGCGCCACTACCGTCCGGGCAGCGAAGCGCCACGCGATATCGCGGCGAGCGAAGGTTGGGAGATTTTCGGTTTGATGGATCAGCACGCGTATCTGCGGATTCCCGCCGGTGCCGATCTGAAAGTGGGCGACATGATCGCGTTCGACATCTCGCATCCGTGTCTGACGTTCGACAAGTGGCGTCAGGTGCTGGTGGTCGATCCGTCGTATCGCGTCACCGAAGTCATCGAAACGTTCTTCTGATTCTTAGGCACTGGCTCAGGCTTCACGCCTCGTACCAGTCAGGCGCTTCGCCGCGCGGCGAAGCGCGTCACGAACCCGATGCAATGTCTGCGGCCGCCGACGCGGCGTGAGCCGTTGCGGCCACCTCGCCGATGCGTGCTTCGAGCAGCTTCAACGCGCCCGACAGCGCGTTGAGCGCTTCGTCGGGCAACGGCTCCATGGCGTCGCGCAGAAACTGATTGCGGCGCGGCAGGCTCTCTTCCGTTGCCGCACGCCCTGCTTCCGTCAGACGCACATTCGTCACGCGGTTATCACGCGTGTCCATGCTGCGCGCAATCCAGCCCAACCCTTCCAGCGTTTTCAATTGCCGCGTGAGCGCGCCTGGATCGACGCGCAAGCGCTCGACCAAGCGCTTCTGCGACGACTCGCCGTTCTGGTCGTGCAGCGCCAGCAGAATGCGCCAACGCGGCAACGGATGGCCGACGTGCGCCTCGAACGCCGACATGAACGCACGATAAGTGCGCCCGAATTGCTGCATGACGGCGACGCGATCCTGTTGTTCCATGATGATCTTTTAACGCTTCAGTAAAACGATGAATCTGACGATCAGTCGGCGTGAATCACCGGCTCGATCTTGCGCAGAAGCTTGATCGGCGGCACACGGCGGCATTGCCACACCGACACCACGGCGATGATCGCCGCGAGTGCGAGGCCGAGGTGAATGGCTGCGACGAGCGACTCGCGCGCGCTTTCCAGCAGCATCGCACCATTGTGACCGGCGTGCGTCAACGCGCCGAGCAAGCTGTCCTGCGCGTCGCGATTGATCAGGATTTGCGGGTCGCCGAGATCGCTGAACCATTGCGACGCGTGATCGTTGGCGAGCGCGCCGCGCACGCCGCTCGCGTACATGTGACTGATGAGCGTGCCGGTGATCGCGGTGCCGATCATGCCGCCGATCATCCGCAACGATTGCAGCAGAGCCGTCGCAATGCCGAGATGCTCGCGGCCGGCGGTTTGCTGCGCGAAGATGGTCAGGTTCGGCATCACGAAACCGAGACCGAGGCCGCCCAGCACCATGAAGAACATCAGCATCCATTGCGGCATGGCGCGCGTGGCCACGACCACGCCGAGGCACGACAGCGCCACCAGCGCGAAGCCGACGTAAAGCATCAGATTCGGATTACGCACGCGCGTGACGATCCGGCCGTTCGCGATGCTGCCAAACGTGATGAACACGACCAGCGGCGTAATGACGATCCCCGCGTCTTTCGGCGACATGCCGAAGCCGCCCTGGAACAGCAAAGGCGCGTAGAACAGCAGCGAAAACATCGTGAAGCCACCGAGCACGGCCAGCGTGAAGAGCGCGGCCAGACTGCGATTGCGGAACATGTCGATCGGCAGGATGGCGGTTGGGCAACGCTTTTCCCATTGCCATAGCGCGTAGGCGCACGCGGCGCTCAGCGCGAGCAGTCCCACTGCGCTCAGCGTCACGCCGTGCTTCGGCAGCAGTTCCACGAACAGTTGCAGCGAGCCGAGCGCCACCGCGATCAGCAAGGCGCCGGGCCAGTCGAGCCGCATCTTGCCTTCGTGCTCCACGTGTCGCAGATGCGGCAGAAAACGCCAGACGAAGAAAAGCGACACCAACCCGACCGGCAGATTCACGTAGAACACCGAACGCCAGCCGTAGTACTGCGTGAGAAAGCCGCCGAGCGACGGCCCGACCGCATTGGCGATGCCGAAGGCGGAACTCATCAACACCTGCCAGCGCAGACGCACGACCGAGTCGGGGAAGAGATCGGCGATGCAGGCGAACGCCGTGCCGACCAGCATGCCGCCGCCGATGCCCTGCAGACCGCGCGCGAGCACGAGAAACAGCATGTTGTTGGCCATGCCGCACAACACCGACGCCGCCGTGAACACGACGATCGACGCGATCACGAACGGTTTGCGTCCGTAGTAATCACCGAGGCGCCCGAAGATCGGCACCGTGATGACGGAAGTCAGCAGGTACGACGTGGCGACCCACGCGTAGAGTTCAAAACCTTTGAGTTCAGCGACGATGGTAGGCAACGCCGTGCCGACCACGGTCTGGTCGAGCGCGACCAGCATCGTGACGAAGGAGACGCCGAGCATCGCGAGCAGCGATTCACGGAAAGGTAAAACTTGCCCACTGGAGTGATGGGCGGCGGTATGGACAGCCATTTTTGATAGCGCAACAGTTGACTCGTCAAACAATAATGAATCATAGCACGACGTTGCGCTCTAAGCTGCAATGCATCGACACGGCGCAGATGTCGTAGTCGACGGAAAAATGCACACACATGACGCCAGGGAGGCACATGGAGCCGAGTCCGCTCGCAGCACAAGTTTTATCGAACGAAGACCTGATCGCGCTGCGGCGCGCGAAACACGAACTGGAAAGCCCAGCGCTTGCGATGAAGCTGGCGAGCATTGTCGGCGCGCCGCTCGAAAAGCTGCTGGCACGCATGCCGGCGTTCGCCAACGAGAAGGTCACGGATGCCACGGAGCTGGCGTTGCGCAAATGCCTGTCGATCGCGCTGCGCACGCTCGGCCGACAGGACGGCGCCTCGCCGCTGATCGTGCCCGACAAACCCAGCAACCTGCTGCACAAGTTCGCCGTCGCCACGACGGGCGCAGCAGGCGGTGCATTCGGCCTGTTCGCGCTGCCCGTCGAGTTGCCGGTCACGACCACCTTGATGTTCCGCTCGATCTGCGACATCGCGCGCAGCGAGGGCGAGGATCTGAGTTCGATCGACACGCAGTTGCAATGTCTGACCGTGCTCGGCATGGGCGGCACGTCGAAAACCGACGACGACGCCGACTTCGGCTACTTCATCATGCGCGGCGCGCTGGCTCAGGCGGTGTCGAAGGCGTCGTCGGAAATTGCGACGAAGGGCTTCACCGCGCACGGCTCAGCCGCCCTGCTGCGATTACTCAACACGATTGCCGGGCGTTTCTCGGTGCAGGTAAGCGAGCAGATCGCCGCCAAGTCGATCCCGGCGATCGGCGCCGTGCTGGGCGCGATGGTCAACACCGTCTTCATCGACCACTTCCAGCAGGTCGCGCACGGCCACTTCACCGTTCGCCGGCTGGAGCGGCAGTACGGCCAGCCGGCGGTCGAAGCGGCGTATCAGACGCTCGACATCGCGCTCGACGGCTGAGTCGCGGCGTGTTGCGGCGCGCTGGTCACACGCCGCACGAAGCTGGCCGCGCGATCGAGCGCCCGATTCGCCTCGGGAATGAACGGCGCGAACATCGGCCAGACGTGCGGCATCTTCTTCCACACCTCCAGCTCGCATTCGACACCGGCCGCGCGCGCTTTGTCGGCGACGCGCCGGGAGTCGTCGAGCAACACTTCCGTGCTGCCCGCGAGGATGAAAAGCGGCGGCAAACCGTGCAGGTCCGCGTAGACTGGCGACGCCAGCGGATGATCGGCAGGCGTTTCGCCTAGATAGAGTTTCGCGGCGAGCGCAATGGCCGGTCCGCTGAACATCGGATCGAGACCGTCGTTCGTGCGAATGCTCGCGCCGGTGGCGGCGAGGTCGGTCCATGGCGAGAACAGCAGGCATCCCGCCGGCAAAGGATCGCCTGCGTCGCGCAAGGCCAGCAGCGTCGCCAACGCGAGGCCGCCGCCCGCCGAGTCGCCCGCCACCACGATTTTTTGCGGCGCATAGCCGTCCGCAATCAGACGACGATAGGCCGCGACGGCGTCGTCGAGCGCAGCGGGAAAGCGATGCTCGGGAGCAAGGCGATAGTCGAGTGAAAAGATAGGCAGGCCGGCGCGGGTCGCCAGCGGAAACACGATCGAGCGATGCGTGCGTGGTGAGCAGAAGTAATAGCCGCCGCCGTGGCAATAAAGTACGACGGCGGCATCAGCGCCCGCACGAGCACCGCCGACCGGCTCGACCCACTCGCCGCGCAACGGCGTATCGGTGGCGCCGTACACTTCGCGCAACTGCCAGTCTTTCGGCACACGCGGCACCCAGGCGCGCTTCGCGGTCAGCGCGCGCGCCCTCTCGACGTTGATGCGCGGTTTGAGGGTTTCCGGCCGAAACTGCCTGCGCATGTACCAGCATGCGAGTGCACTTTGCCAACTCATCGGGACATGCTCCTCGGATAGTGTCCCGCAATGTTACGTGCGTTCGGCCGGACGCCGGTGGGCGACCGCTTCTAAACCGCTAGTTTGCCGGCATGACCTGACCGCGAATCTCGCCGGTCGGGTTTTGCGCCGTGTGCACGTTGAAGTACCATTGACCGGCCATGAGGTCCGTCACCTGTTGATCGGTCAATGCTGCCGATCCCTTGATCGGACTGGCGAGCGCGTTCTTATCGATCGGTACCTGCACTTTCGCGTTCTGCCCGACGGGCGCGGGTCCGTGGAAATGAGCCGCGGTCGCGGGACCGCTCAAGCCTTCATAACTCGCGGTCCATTGCAACGACTTGGTGGCCGTGTCGAACGTGGCGTTCAACATGCCGTGGCCGTGACTGACGCGCGGCGGCACTTCGCTCGACGGCTCGAGATCCGCCTTCAACGCCACCGTATCGGCAAAGGCGACACCCGACGCCAGGGCCCACAACACCACGGCAAGATTCAACTTTCGAAATGCAATCATGGTCTTCTCCGGACTTTGATGCGCCGCCGCACCGAAGATCGGCGACGCGCGGGGCAAACACATACTAGTGCAAATCCAGTTGTGCCGTTTGAGTCGCCGAACCCGTTGAACTGGCGGTGTCCGGCATGCGCGCTCAAGCGCTCGCAGTAACGAAAAAAGCACCGCGGGCGGTGCTCTTGTCGATATTTTCAAACAGTTAATTGCGCTTTTTGTAATGAATCTTTTGCCGTCGTCCGGGTATGCTTCCACCTGCGAGAAGTGACTCCTTCATCGAGGGATGTCTCCAAATCTTTAACGCGGCTTCGGCCGCGTTTTTTTTCGCCTGACGCTTATTCACGCGTGCCGTTGTTACGCGAGCAACGCGGCCTGCTCCTCGATACCGTCGAGCATCGCATTGCATTTTCGCGCGAGGAACATGCCCTCGATCCGCAAACGCTCAGGCGTTTTCTTGTCCATATCGCGACGGTAATCTTCCAGCGCTTTCAGCAAGGGCGGATATTGCAGCACGCTCGCTGCGCCCGCGACACGATGATGCCACTCGCGCAGGCGGGCCGCCTCCGGCTGATCCAGCAGCGGCGCCAATCCTTGCACGTCTTCCCGCACCGATGACACGAACGAGTCGAGCAACGCTTTCACCGTCGACTCGCTGCCCCAGAGTTGCGTCATATGACCCAGATCGACTGGTACGAACGGCTCGACAGCGCCGCCTGAATCCGCGCCGGCAGTTTCTTGCGTGCTGGACGCGCCGACCGTTTCGGCGGGCGCCGCCTGCCACGCGCTGTCGGCACCGAACCAGCGGCTGAGATAGTCGCGCAAGGTGGCAAGGCGGGTCGGTTTGACCAGGCTGTCGTCCATGCCCGCCTCGCGGCACAGGTTCAGGTCTTCGGGCGCCGTGTTCGCGGTGATGGCAAGAATCGGCAGCCGATGCGCGCCGCCCTGCTCGCGTTCGCGAATACGACGCGCGAGTTCATAGCCGGACAGGTTCGGCATATGACAATCCGTGATCAGGCATCCGTAACTCGTGCGTTCGAGCGCGGCTAGCGCTTCCAATCCGTCATTGGCGACGTCGCACGCGAAGCCGAGCAACGCGAGTTGATGGCGGATCAACTCCTGATTCACCGGATGATCTTCCGCAACGAGGATCAGGCGGCCGCTGGCGATCGCCCGCTCGCGGTCGGGCGGAACGGCTCCGTTGTCGGGGACGCGCGGCTTGCGGGACGCGCTCGGCACGACCGACGGCAATCCCGTCATGGCGGCCGCGCACGCCGCTCCAAGGCCGCGCCATGAAATAGGATTGACGCTGACGCGCACGACGTGATCCAGAATCCGATAACCGGTCGGCTTCGCCTTTTCGGTCAGGCAGATGATGCGCGACGCCGGTTTGACGCGGGAAGGCAACGTCGCGTCTTCCGCGACGAAGATCATGTCGGCGTCGGCGAACGTGGCGGGGTCGGCGAATTCGGGCGAGCCGGGCGGCACACTGCGCAGGTCGAGCCCGAGCGCCTGGCCGAAATGCATCAGCGCCCGACCGACCCGCACGTCCGCGGTCGATACGATGCCGCGCTTGCCAAGCAGGCCACTCACGGAATTGCGCTGCGATTCGACCGGCATGGAGAGTCGCACGGTCATGCGTGTGCCGACCTGCGGCTCGCTGTGCAACTGAAGCGTGCCGTTCATCAGATCGATCAGCTTGCGGCAAATCGTCAAGCCGAGACCGGTGCCGCCGAAACGGCGGGTAGTCGATGTCTCCGCCTGGACGAACGGCTCGAACAACCTTGCCTGCACCTCGGGCGCGATGCCGATGCCGGTGTCTTCGACCGTCATTTCGAGCACCTGCCCGTCCGCACTTTCCCCGACTAGCGCGACACGCACGTCGACCTCGCCCTGCGGCGTAAATTTGATGGCGTTGCCGAGCAGATTGAAAAGAATCTGGCGAAGGCGCACGCTATCGCCACGCAGCGTGGCCGCGACATTGGGCTCGATATCGACGCGCACCTTCAGCCCTTTCTCGTGAGCGCGCCCGGCCAATAGTCCCACCGCGTTGTCGACCAGTTCCCGGATGTCGATCGGCTCGGCTTCGATCGTCAGTCGCCCTGCTTCGATTTTCGAAAAATCGAGCAGGTCGTCCAGAATCTGCAGGAGTGCTCCGGCGGATTCGTGGATCATGCTCAGCATTTCGCCTTGATCCGCGTTGAGCGGCGTGCGTTCGAGCACCTCGACGAGGCCGAGCACTCCGTTCATCGGTGTGCGGATTTCGTGGCTCATCATGGCGAGGAAATCGTCTTTGGCACGCGAGGCCGCTTCCGCCTCGTCGCGCGCTCGCGCCAGCTCTTCCGAGCGCGCATGCTCGACGCTGGCGTCGACCCAATATCCGCTCCACACCACGCCGCCGTCGTTCTCGCGACGCGGAACCAGCTCCGCGCGCGTCCACCGACGGTCGCCGACGGTCTGATAGCGGAACTCCATGTGCACCGGCGACGCGCAACGAGCCGACCGGTCCAGCTCCGCCAGCACGAACGCGCGATCTTCCGCACACACTCGCCCGAAGTGGACTTCCTCACGCGCGGTCAACGACGCGCCGCTGTCGCCGAGCAAAGGCTGCGTGTCGCCGCCGACATAGGGGAACGAATAGATGCCGTCGGCGCTTCGGCGCAACTGAAACACCACCGCCGGCAACGAACGCGTGACGTCGAAGAGACGCCGTTCGGTCTCTCGCGCGCGCATTTCGGCGCGCCTTATGTCGGTGATATCGACCACCGTGGCAAGCACACAACTCGCTTTGCCGTCCGGGCCGTGACACACGCGATTCCAGAACAGGCCATGCCGGAGGTCGCCGGCGGTTCCCTGGAATTCGAGTTCGATCTCCGCCGGACCGCCGCTGTTCAGCATGTCCTGCGTCAAGTCGTGAAGCACCAGACTATTCGCGTCGCCCCACGCTCGCACCTTCCACGCCGAGCGCCCAATGATGGTCTGCCGGCTCAGCCCGCACGCCTCTTCATAAGCGCGATTGACGGCGATATAACGCCCTTCCAGATCGCGCGCGACGAGCGGATAGGGCACCATCTCCATCATGGTTTCCTGGAAATTCAGTTGAAGCGCGAGTTCACGCTCGGTCTGCTTGCGCAGTCTGACCTCGCGCTGCAGAAGAAGATAAGCACGCAACGTGACCAGCAGGACAATGCCGATCGCGATCAGCACGGGCAATAGACGTACAGCGGTGACGCTCCACGTGCCTGCGTCGGCCGCGCTGGCGGCGACCCATTTCTGACGGATACGCTGCTTTTCCGCTGCGGGCATGGCGATCAATGCCCGGTCGATCAGACCGGCAAGCGGCTCGAGATCGGCACGAACCGCAAAGCCCAAAGCGTCCGCGCCGCCGACCGTGCTCAAGATCTTGAGCGTACCGGCATAGCGCTGCTGCAGCAGGATATCGACGGCGGCGACGTTACCCACCAGCACGTCGGCCTGACCGCCTACGACCATTTTGAGCCCGTCGTCCAGACTCGCCGCGACGATCAGATGATCGGGCGGAATCTTCTCAAGCACGTGCGGAATCGAACCCGCGATATGCGATGAAATGACGATGCGCCTCGACGCGAAATCGCTAATGGCATGCGCGGCCGGTTCATCCTCGCGACCGACGATCACGAGCGGATAGCTTTCGTAGGCCTGGGTGTACCGCGCATTGTTCAGGCGCGAATCTTTATTCGACGACGTGGCGAGCAACGCGAGTTCGCCGCGCCGAAAGGATTCGATCGCGGCCGGCCAGTCGGTCGTGTGCGCGCGCGTGAATGTCACGCCGAGCGTGTGGCTCAGGTATTCCAGATATTCGGCGGCGATGCCCGCCGGATGGCCGGAGTCGTCGATGTAGCTAAACGGTGCCCAATGATTGTCGAAGCCGACTTGCAGCGGCGGCAGCGTTGCAAGCCAGGCCTGCTCCTGCGGCGTCAGCACGAGCCGGGACGATGCCACTTGCGTATTGAATCCACCTGAAAGCCAGCGCGCGCGAATCGCCGATATCTCGGCGGGACTCATCGAGGCAAGCGCCCGGTCGAGTTGGTCGCGCAATGCGCTTGCGTCGCGTGGAACCGCGAAGCGCAGTTCGGAAATGCGGCCGCTTTCCTCGAAGGCCACGTGCAGATCACGGAGGTTTTCGGCGTCGAGAATGTACTGAACCGCGGGAGTGAATCCGAAATACGCATCAGCCTCGTCTTGAGCCACGGCCTGAAGCGCCGCGCGCGTATTCACGAACGTCTTGATCTGCGCATGCGGAAACCGCTCGCGCAGCGAACGTTCTTGCGCGAAGCCCTGCTCGACCGCAATGCGAGCGCCGGCCAACTGATAGGCGAACTCGTATGGCTTGCCGTCACGCCGCGTGACCACGGACGCCGTGGCGCGCATATACGGCGCGCTAAAACTGAAGCAGCGCTCACGCCCCGGCATGCGGGCCACGCTCATCACCAGATCGACCTTGCCTGCGCACGCAGCGGCAAAAAGTTGTGCCACGTCTGGATACGGTTTCGCTTCGATCGTGACCTTCGGGCCGACCATCGCACGGAGATAGTCGGCACTCAACCCGGTCAGCCGACCATTCTGCAGCGACTCGAACGGCATCCAGCCATCGGCGAGCACGCCGACTGTCAGCGTAGCGGGAAACGCCTTTGTGATTTGCTGGGCCGACGCATTCGAAAAAGGCTGCGCCATAGCCGGCAAGCTCTGAACGAAAGACAGCGCAAGCGTCAGCAACAGCCATTGAATCAGACGCCGAAAGGCGAACCTGGAGATGAGACTGGATTGAAACTTCATGAGGGACATCCGCAAAGGGCAGCGATCACGCGACTTCGCATTGACCGTTGGCCGGCGCGGGACGGCGGCGCCGACACTTGCGACGCAGTACCGAGAACAGCACGCCGGCGAGTACGCCGCCGAGCATCGGCGCGGCCCAGAACAACCACAACTGGTCGAGTGCCCAATCGCCGACGAACAGCGCCTGGCCGGTCGAGCGAGCGGGATTGATCGAACCGTTGGTCACTGGAATCGACACGATGTAGACGAGCATCAGGCACGCGCCGATGAACAGCGGAGCGATCGGCCGCAGACGGCGCCGGCTGGCGGCCGTCAGGCTCGCCATTACGAACACGAACGACAGCACCACCTCGACGGCCAGCGCCGCATGCAGCTGGTAGTCGGCGGGAGAATGTTCGCCGAAGCCGTTGGCGGCAAATTCGCTGGCGGCCAATTCGAAGCCTGGACGACCGCTGGCCACGTAGGCCAGCAGCGCCGCCGCGACGATGGCGCCGAGAATCTGGGCGGCGATGTAGGGCACGAGGTCTCTGACCGGAAACCGATGCGCGACGGCGAATCCGACCGTCACCGCCGGATTGAAGTGGCCGCCGGAGATTCCGCCGAACACGAAGCCGCCCGTGGCAAGCGCCAGCCCGAATGCCAGCGACACTTCCAGCACGCCGTAACCCTGCTGGACCATGTTTGTATTCAACACGATGCTTCCGCACCCCACGAACACCAGCCACGCAGTTCCCACACCTTCGGCCAACAGTCGCTTCCCCAATGACACCATGCCAACTCCTCCATTCCTGCGCGTGTGTTTTTCTGAATCGACCTGATCTGCATGACGAAATAACTACGGTCGTGATGCGAAGATAAGAAGGCGAGCCCGAGTGATTTCCTGAGTATGGAATGGCAAAGTCACGCGACACATCGGAAGAGTCCTAAATTTATGGGATTGGATTCTCTTCCGGCCGAAGCTTGTCAAAGATCGTCAAGCCAGCCCGATTTGCCTGGCGTAGCCGATGAGGTCGTTTTCAGTTTCGAGTCCGAGCTTGCGCATCGCGCTGCGCTTCTGGGTGCTGATGGTTTTGCCGCTGCGCTGCAAACGCGCTGCGATTTCGTGGACGGCCAGACCCTGCACGTAAAGCTGGAAGACTTCCCATTCGCGCGCGCTCAATACGCCGGCGCGAGGTTGAGGCGGCGTGTCGGCGTCTTCGATCGCATAGCGCGCCTGATCCGACAGATAGACGCACCCGGCCATGGCGGCTTCGATGGCCTCGATCAGCGCGCTCGTGGTATCGCGCTTGTCGACGATGCCCGATACGCCGATATGCAGCAGGCCCGACAGCATGTGTGCGTGGGAGATCATGGTGAGGACGACAACGCAGGGATGCGGTCGCTCTCTCAGCAGGCGGCGCAGAAAAGACACGGCATTGCTGCCGCCATGGATGCCCGCCATGCCGATATCGGATACGACGACGTCGCAGGCGAAGTTGTCGAGCAATTCCGCCAGCGCTTGTGTGTCGGACGCCTCGCCGACAATCTGGATATGCGGTGCGCTTTGCAGCAGACGTGAAACGCCCACGCGAACGCAGACATGATCGTCCGCCACGATGACGCGGATTTTTTGTGTCATGTATTTGTTGTCTTATCGACTGACATTCCCTGCACGCGAGGTGCATCCCCGGGCAATGCCAGTTCATTTTCTATTCGTCGCGTCGTGGCCTGGACGCGACGTCTTGCCGACTCAGAGCCGGGTTTGCAAGCGTTCTTCGACCACCACGCCATGTTCGACAGCGAAGCGGAAAACCTCGGCGTCGCTATGCAAGGCCAGCTTGCGCATGGCCGTACATTTCTGCGCGCTGATCGTCTTGACGCTGCGCCCCAATCTGACGGCAATTTCCGTAACGCCGAAACCAGACGCATACAGGGTGAACACTTCGAGTTCGCGGCGCGACAGAATTTCACGCACGAACTCCAGCCGCCGCGCCACTGCCGCGTTGTCGATGAGCAAACGCACGGCCGGCCCGAGATAACGCTCGCGAGCCAGCACGGTGATGATGGCGACGTGGATCAGATCGATGCGGTCACGCTTGCTGACCAGTCCGTCCACGCCAAGAGAAATGACTCTTTGCAGCGCAGTGGGTTCGGTTTCCATGGTGAGTATGACGAGTGGAACACCGGGGTAGCGCGCCTTGAATTGCCTGACGGTTTCGAGCCCGTCGTTGCAAAAATCTCCCGGCATGTAGAGATCCATGAGAACGAGGTCGCATGGTGTGCAGTCGACTTCCTTGAACAACTCCGTGGAGTTGGTGGCGCGTCCGACAACCTGCATGTTCGGATAACCCGTCATGAGATTTTCGATGGCCAGCAAAACAAGCGGATGATCGTCCGCAATAATGGCTCGAACGGGTGTACCTGTTTCAGCGGTATCGTTCAACGTTTTTCTCCACCCTACCTAGACTTCCCGTTGCTCTTCGTGGAGCAACTGGCCCTGCCGGAATAATTAAACATTTCTCCGCGAATAAAAATCAGATGGCTCCGAAATAAAAATTCGCGCCGCATAAATATTCATTAGTTATGCGACACAATTTATAAAATCCCCATTGCTCTGACGTAGGTGAACAGTCCCGGATCGTTGGCGACGCCGAGCGCAGCCATCGCTTCGCGCTTCTTGCGGCTCACGGTACGGCGATGGCAATCCATGGCCTCGGCGATCTCGCTGATCGATTCACCGTGGACGAAACGCCGTATCACTTCGGCCTGTCGTCTGGACAGTCGCGGCGAAGGCTCAGCGTCGGCCGATGCGCTCGTTTCGTCGCGTTGACGCGCGAGCAATTCGACGAGCGAACGTCCCACATAAGTCTCACCACGCCCGCTCGCCTCGATGGCACGCCAGAGCTCACTCATGGATTCCATTTTGCTCAATGCACTGATCGCACAATCCGACACGAGCGTGCGGAGAATCGCTGCATTCGTTAGCGCAGTCATCACGATGATGCGCACGAGTGGCCACTCATTCTGGATTCGCCTGACGAGGTCCAGGCCGTCTTCCGCGCTATTGGAAACCTCGGGCATCGCAAGGTCGGTGACGAGTACATCGCACGAGACACATCGCAACATTTGGATTAAAGCAGCAGGCGTCGACGCCTCGCCGACAATCCGAATATCCGGACGTGTTTCGAGCGCAGCACGCACGCCAAGCAAAACGAACGGATGATCGTCCGCCAGAATGACCCGAAGTTTCACGACGACTTCTCCCGATTTTTATTGATGTGTTCATTCCAGACGTCAGAAAAATTCCTGCTAAAAAAACATCTGACGGACGCCGCGGTAATGACCTCATTGCCGGATACATGAACACGAAGGGCGGCCATGAAAACATCGCTTTAAAGAGGCGAGTATCGGAACCTTCCGAATGCAGACTAGAAACAGATAGCGCAATACGCCTCGATCAAAAAATCGGCGAATTAATATGCAACGCAAATATTTACGCGCGTCTATCTGGCTGGCTGAATGCAAAAAAGGCGGAGACCTCCAATCGGAAATCTCCGCCTGTCAGACGACGTTGCAACAAAAATCAGTCCATGCGCCACGCACTGGACATATATATTCAGGTTGCGCGGCGTGCACGGCTCGCCATCGTGCCAACCGGCCGCACCGCGCGAGGGAACACCGGCAGCGCGATCAGCGCACACACACTCGTCACCGCCCAGACTGTCGGCCAGGCGCCGATTGATAAGAGCAGCGGAATCGCCAACGGTGTCAGAAAGAGCATGAGAAAGACGCAGGTGTTGCCGATCGCGAGCGCTGTGCCGGCGCGACTCGTCCCGGCAAGCGTCGCCAGTTCCGTGAACGCGACGCCGTGCCACGCGGACCCACATACCCCGCCGAGCACGATCAGCGGCATGAACAGCGTGGCCATCGTCGCATGGTGATTCAGACTCGTGATGCCGGTCATCAGTGCGAGCACGGCGAACAGCACGGAGGTGAGCAAACTGCAAACGCGCATGTACGTTCTGCGGTTGCCGCGCCGGTCGGTCCAGCCGCCGCTCCAGACCCGCGCGATGGCCGCGCCGGTCTGCACCGCCGCCATCGTCGCGCTGATCGCGAAGACACCGGCATGGCCGAAGTCGTGCAAAAAGACCGTGCCGAACGTCACCACCGCCACTTGCGGCACGCACAACGCGCCGGCGCCAAGCGCCACCCGCCAGATGCTTGCATCTCGCAGCGGCGAGACCTTGCGCGGCAAGGCTGCGGCGGCGGCTGCCCTGCTCCCCGGTCCGGTTTCGGCAACACCCGCCTGCGCGCTGCCCGACGGCGTCGGTTCGTGCAACCACCGCCACGCAAACGCCGCCGTGACGGCACACGCTAGCGCCAACGCGCCGTAGGCGCTCGCAAAGCCGAAATGCGAAGCAAGCGCCGGTAACGCCAGCGCACCGAGCCCGCCGCCCGCCGGCACCGCCGTCTGACGGATGCTCATCGCGAGGCCGCGTTCGCCCTCGCGAAACCAGGACATGACGGCACGGCCGCTCGATCCATTGACGCTGCCGCCCAGCAAACCGACCAGCAACAGGCCGAGCGCGAGCGTGGTCATGGCCGGAACGTGGCCGCCGGACGGCGCCACGAACAGCGCGAGCCCCGCCAGCGCCGCGGCCGTCGACAGCAGCCCGAGCAGCAGAACGCGGCGGTCGCCCCAGCGGTCGGTCAGCAAACCCCACGGCAACTCGCTGACGGCAATCCCGAGGCCGAGCATGGCGAGCACGAGACCAAGGCCATCGTTGCCGAGGTGATAGCCCGAGCGCAGAAAGACAGCGGTCGTCGGGATGCCGGAGAACGCGGCCGAGAAACTGGCGTTGGCCGCGAAGCCGACACCCAGCACTTTCCACCTGTGGCTCGCCGCACGCACGCGTACGGCCTGATTCGACGCTATCGACGCGCTTTCCATGACACCCCCTGCAATGAACGAAGTGGAGGTATCCTACGGCTGGGACAACCATCGGAAAAGCCGGAAATTTAGATCATTTCCATCGGATAAAACGAATCATGAGCCAACGTGGATTCGACCTCACCCAACTGAGAACCTTCGTCGCCGTCGCCGAATCGGGCAGTGTGTCGGCGGGGGCGGAGCGGGTTTTCCTGTCGCAGTCGTCGGTGAGCGAGCAACTGAAGAAACTCGAAGAGCGCGCCGGGCAGCCGCTCTTCGTGCGCAGCAAACAAGGCGTCACGGCGACACCGGCCGGCAGCCGTTTGCTGGATCATGCGCGGCGCATCATCGCGATGAGCGAAGCGGCCTTCGAAGACCTGCAGGGCCGTTCGCTTGACGGCGAATTGCGCATCGCGATCACCGACTACTATCGGCCGCACGACATCGCGCGCATCCTGAAGACATTTTCGGAGCAGCATCCGCGGCTCAAGCTTCATGTCACCGTACTGCCGAGCGCCGTGATCGACAGCAACGCGGGCGACGACGCCTCCTTCGACATCGGTCTCTCGCTCAGACTCGTGACCGGGAACGTGCGCGCCGGCACCCGCCGCGGCAGTCCACAGAGCACGGTCGTGCGTCGCGAGAAACTGCTGTGGGTCAGCGCGGCGGATGCCAGTCCGCGCCCTGCCTCGCCGTATTCGCTTGTCTTGCTGCCGTCGAGCTGTCAGCTGCAGCGTTTCGTCGTCAAGCTGCTCGACGAAAACAAGGTGCCGTATCTGGTGTCGCATTCGGCGTCCGGCGTCGCCGGCCTGCAACTGGCCTTGAAAGCCGGTCTCGGCATTTCCTGCCTGAACGAGTCGTCGATCGGCGGAGGCGTGGTGGCCTGCCCGCCGGGTATCGGACTGCCGACCTTGCCCGCAGTCGAGTTTCATCTGTTACCGGGACGGCTTGGCGAAAGCGAGCGCGTCAGCAACGCGCGCACGGCGCTGATGCAACTCTTCCGCTAGAACCCGACCGCAGACGCCGCTGCGTAGCGCGCGCGTTCTAGCAGGTTCGTTGCGGCGCGAAACAAACGCCGCGACGTGTTCAGTTTGCGCGAAATCAAGCGAACCCAACAATTCGCAACCGCAATATTGAAAGCGGCTTTTGCGCCGTCTATGATGCCTAGGTGAGTTGCAGTTCAGTCGCTCCGGTTCCGGTTGACGCACCGGGCAAATTCCTGCAACCTCTAAATACTGCTAAACGTATCTCACACGTATAAGGCGGCGCGTCGAGCGTCAGCCACCGCAGCCCGAAAGCCGCCGTCCACCGGTGCATTCAGGCCGATCGTTGTTTATTAAAGCAATCGCATCGCCGTATCCATTTGTCCTCACGCGTTACCCGATAAGTCCTTTTCGATTCGCTGTTTTCGCAGTTGTTATAAGAGAAAAAACTGGCACGGTTGTCATGCATCGGTCACCGAAATGCATGAGAGATAAATAGAGAAAAATCACGTTCCCCAACGAGGCTTCGCGTGCATCGTAGAACTATCGGATTTTCGATCCTATTGGTGCTTGACGTCCTGTGCCATGGCGCGGCGTTTGCGGCCGGCGCTGCAACGGCGCCTATGCCGTCGGCCATGGACGAACGCGTGCGCGCCTGCACGTCGTGCCACGGCGTGCAAGGTCAGGGGCTGAACAACGATTACTTTCCGCGCATCGCAGGCAAACCGGCCGACTATCTCTTCAACCAGTTGACCGCATTCCGCGACGGCGGCCGAACCTATCCCCCGATGGGCTATCTGCTCGCCTTCCTGCCGGACGACTACCTGCGCAAGATCAGCCAGTACTTCGCCGACCTGCAACCGCCCTATCCGAACGCCGACCAGAGCAACGTCGCGCCGTCGGTGCTCGCCGCCGGCGAACGGCTCGTCACGCAAGGCGACCCGGCTCGCAAGATTCCCGCGTGCATCGCCTGTCACGGCGCGCGCATGACCGGCACGCAACCCGGTATTCCGGGGCTGCTGGGTCTGCACGCGAGTTACATCGCCGGACAGATGGGCACGTGGCGCTCCGGCACCCGTCACGCGCTGGCGCCGGACTGTATGCATTCGATCGCCGTCAAGCTGACTGACCGGGACATCACGGCCGTATCGAGCTGGCTCGCGCGGCAACCGCGCCCGGCCGATCCACGGCCGGCGCCCACGTTGGCCGGGCCGCTGCCTCTCGCCTGCGGGAGCCAACCGCAATGAAGCCGATCCTGCGTTCCCTCCGCGGCGTTTCGCGCATCATGACAGCCAGACGCGGCGTCGCTCGCGGCATCACACTCGCGCTGGCGAGCGGCGCATGCGCCCTCGTTCTGTTCACCACGGCTTCGCTCGGCCCGAACGCGCTGCCGCGCGTCAACGAAGCGCGCGCCGCCGGAACAAGCGCTGCCAATATGACCGACGCGGCCGACACCCGTCCCGACATCGTCAAGCGCGGCGAATATCTGGCGCGCGCCGGCGACTGCGTGGCGTGTCATACGGCACCGCGCGGCAAGCTGTTCGGCGGCGGCCTTGCCATGGAAACGCCGTTCGGCACGCTGTATTCGCCCAATATCACGCCGGACGCCCAATACGGCATCGGCACGTGGAGCGAAGAAGCCTTCTTCCAGATGATGCGCACGGGCCGCACGCCCGACGGCAAGCTGCTCTATCCGGCCATGCCTATTGCGCAATACACCAAAGTCACGCGCGAAGACTCGAACGCGATCTTCGCGTACCTGAAAACCGTGCCGCCGGTGCGCGAGCCGAACCACAAACACACGCTGCGTTTCCCGTTCAATCAGCGCAAGTTGCTGTATGGCTGGCGCACGCTGTATTTCCGTGAAGGCGAATTCAAGCCCGACCCGACCAAATCGGTCGAGTGGAACCGCGGGGCGTATCTGGTGGAAGGACTCGGCCATTGCACCATGTGCCACACCAAGATCAACATGCTCGGCGGTTCGTCGCAGAGCGAGCAGTTTGCGGGCGGCCTGATTCCCGTGCAGAACTGGTATGCGCCGTCGCTCACCTCGGACAAAGACGGCGGCCTCGGCGACTGGAGCGTCAAGGATATCGTCGACCTGCTGCAGGCCGGCATCTCCGATCGCGGCGCCGTGTACGGACCGATGGCCGAGGTCACGTATCACAGCCTGCAATACATGACCGACGACGACGTGCGGGCCATGGCCGCCTATCTGAAGACGCTGCCCGACAATCGCGGCCGCAAGTCGGGGCCATCGGCGCCGACAAATAACAACGTGTTCGCGCTCGGCGAAAAGATTTACGCCGACAAGTGCGCGCTCTGCCACGGCGCCAAAGGCGAAGGCCAGTTGCAGCATTACCCGCCGCTCGCCGGCAACCAGTCGATCGAAATGGACTCGGCCGTCAATCCCATCCGTATCGTGCTGAACGGCGGTTTTCCGCCCGGCACGATGCGCAATCCGGAGCCCTACGGCATGCCGCCGTTCGGTCAGGAACTGAACGATACCGACGCTGCCGCCGTCGTCACGTATATCCGCACGGCGTGGGGCAATCACGGCCAGCCGGTGACGTCGCGCGAAGTCAACGAGTTGCGCAAAGCGCCGCTGCATTGAACCTGAATCGCTGCACGGGAGAGTCTTTTGATGGAAGCGAACGATACCCACGGCGCGCCGCCGCCGACGGATGAGGAAGTCGAGCGCGTGGTCGCGGCTGGTCCGCACGGCGCGATCGCCGTGGCGGGCGTCGCGACGCTGATCGTCATGGCGATCTGGTTCGGCTTCTACTTCGTCGTGTTCCTGCCGCGCGGCGTCATTCACTAATCATGTCGACCGACTCCAATCACTCCCCCGGCAGCGGCCACGAGGTCGCGCTGCGCGCCGAAAAACGCTGGGCGATTTTCGCGACCGGCCTCATCGTGCTGATGCTGGTCGTGATCGTCTTCTCGGGACTGCATTGGGCGATGATGCCGCCTTCGCGTGTCGAGACGATCGATCCTTCGCGCCTGCAACTGTCGGGCGAATTCGTCGAAGACAATCTCGGCACGGCGGTGGAAGCGGACGGCTCGGTGGTCGTGCGCTTCATCGCGCAGCAGTATTCGTTCACGCCGCAATGTCTGCTGGTGCCCGCCGACACGCCGATCACGATTCGCACCACCAGCGCCGATGTCGTGCACGGATTGCTCGTGACCGACACCAACATCAACACGATGGTCGTGCCCGGCTACGTCTCCACGCTCAACACACGCTTCGACAAGGCCGCCGAGCACACCATGCCGTGTCACGAGTTCTGCGGCTACGGCCACCAGGCCATGTGGGCGCACGTCAAGGTGATCGACAAAACCGCGTTCTTCGAGCAGGCCCGACAATCACGGAGGCTCAGCTGTGTTTCACGCTAAGCGACTCGTTCTCGCGCATTTCTGGCTCGCCTTCATTGCCTTTCTGATCGCATTGCTACTCGGCGCCTGGCAGATGCTGGTGCGTAGCCCGCTGCTGCCGTGGGTCGGCGATCCCGAGCTCTACTATCGGTCCGTGACCGCGCACGGCTCGGTGATGGCGTACGTCATGCCCACGCTGGTGTCGATGGGCTTCGGCTACGCGATCGTCGAACTGGCGCTCGGGCAGCGGCTCGCCGGTCTCAAATGGGCGTGGGCCGCGTTCATCATGCTGGCGGTCGGCGCTGTAATGGCCATGGTGCCCGTCGCGCTCGGCAAAGCCTCCGTGCTCTACACCTTCTACCCGCCGATGATCGGCAGTCCGTTCTATTACCTCGGCGTGGTGCTGGTCGTGGTCGGCTCGTGGATCTGGGTCGCGCTGATGCACGTCAATCTGCGCATCTGGAAGCGCGCCAATCCCGGCAAGCCCATCCCGCTCGCGATGTTCGCGAATGTTGCCGGCGCGTATCTGTGGGCATGGACGGCCGTGGGCGCCGCGCTCGAAATCCTCTTCCAGATTCTGCCCGTCGCGTTCGGCCTCACCAACACGATCGACGCCGGTCTGTCGCGCATCCTGTTTTCGTGGACGCTGCACGCCATCGTCTACTTCTGGCTGATTCCGGCCTACATCGCGTATTACACGCTGGTGCCGCGGGCAATCGGCGGACGGCTCTACAGCGATTCGATGGCGCGCGTGTCGTTCATCCTGTTCCTCGTTTTCGCGATGCCGATCGGCATTCACCATCTGTTCGCCGACCCGCAGGTCGGTTCCGGCTTCAAGTTCCTGCACGCCGTGTTCACCGGCATGGTGTCCGTGCCGACGCTGCTGACCGTATTCACCATCTGCGCCTCCGTGGAGATCGCCGGACGTTTGCGCGGCGGCAAGGGCGCCTTCGGCTGGCTCACCGCATTGCCGTGGCAGAACCCGATGATGCTGGTCATCGCGTTCTCGTTCGTGATGCTGGGGTTCGGCGGCGCGGGCGGTCTCATCAACATGAGCTATCAGTTGAACTCGACGGTTCACAACACGCAGTGGGTCACCGGACACTTCCACCTGATCTTCGGCGGCGCGATCGTCATCATGTATTTCGCGATTGCCTACGAACTGTGGCCGCAACTGACCGGCCGCGCGATCGCTTCGGTGAAACTGGTGCGCACGCAACTCTGGCTGTGGTTCATCGGCATGATGGTGGTGACCTTGCCATGGCACTACGTCGGCCTGCTCGGTGCGCCGCGCCGCATGGCCTTCTACGATTACCACGCACTCGGTTTGGAATCGCAGGCGTTCTGGGTGGGCATGTCGGCAATCGGCGGACTGATTCTCGTCGTGTCCGGCGTGTTGTTCGTGTACATCCTCGCGAAGTCGCAATTCGGACCGATCGTGCAGCAACAGGGCTTCCGTTTCGCGAGCGCGGTGCATCCCGTCGAGCACGTGCCGGTCGCGCTCAACAGCTTCGGCTTGTGGGTCGCGCTGATGATCGGGTTGACCGTCGTCAACTACAGCGTGCCGATCGTCCAGTTGCTCAAACTGCCGCAGACCTCCGTACCGGCGGTCGCCGTTGGAGCGCAGCGATGAACCAGGAACCTCTTTTCAGTTTGCGTAATCCGTGGTTCGTGTTGAGCGTGGGCGGCACGATTGCCATCGCGGTCGTCTCGATACTGATCGGTTTCATCTGGCTGCCGTCGGCGAACAGCAGCTTCAGCGAGCGAGGTTTGTGGGCGACGATCTGCAGCGCGGCAGGCGCACCGTCGAGCTGGTACGGCGGCGGCAATATTGCCGGCCCGGCACCGAGCGAAGTGGTCGTTTTGCCGCCCTTGCGCCGGACGCACGCCGACGCCGATTCGATCGGCCGCGGCGCCACGATCGCGACTCAGAATTGTTCGATGTGCCATGGCGTGCTCGGCACGGTTCAGGTAACGGCACCCGCGTTGGCCGGCCAGTATGCCGATGTGATCTACAAGGAGTTGCGCGATTATCAGAACGGCGTACGGCAGAACGCCGTGATGCAGGCGATCATCGGAGCGCGCAGCGACCAGGATTTGCATGATCTCGCCGTGTACTACGCATCGTTGCCGCGCGCGCCGGCCGCTGAAGTTCTGCCGACGGGCACCGCACCGGATGCCAATGCGGTGAAGCTCGCGATGCAGGGCGATCCGCAACGGAATATCGCGCCATGCGCGGCGTGCCACGGGCAGCTCGATCGCAAGGGGGCTGCGCCCTGGCTGGGCGGCCAGTCATCGATTTATCTCGCTGCGCAATTGCGGGCGTTTGCTTCGGGTGCGCGGCGCAACGATATCAATGAACAGATGCGGAATGTGGCGAGGCAGATGACGCCGGAGGAGATGGATAGTTTGGGGAGATATTATGCTGGGATGAAGTGATGGTTGACTCGTGTTGCTAACACGCGAGGCCACCTAACCTCCAGCTGACTTTGCAGCGTACTTCAGTTCGCGAATGACATTTTATGGCTCGCCCACCAGCGGGCCATTTTCTATGGCTACGGATCGGAACGTTCACGCTCCACGTCCTTTCGTTACACACTCACACCCTGCCGGACAGTATCTCGCGCCGCATCAAATTCGTCTTCCATAGCAGCTCCAATCTGCGAGTCGTCGACCGTGTTATGGACGACGAAATCGCGATCGGATGCTCGCTTCAATTGCAGACGGTCACTTGCAAAGTTCACATCTTCAGCCATGCTCACCCGGGAATTTTCCGGCGCAACGATTCATATCGATGCATCTCCAAAGCTCCAAATTCAGCAGGTTTGTGAAGATGCGTCACTCGGCTGGCGTTTTCCGAGTTTTCCTATTGGAGCGCCCAATCGGGCCATGCAGTGTCGAAATGATTACGATTTTCTAACGACACACTGCAAAGTGGGAGAGGTATGAATTTACAAAAACGATCGTTCGGGCCGACAAGATTGTTGGCCCATTTGATTGCTGCATTCATGTTGCTGCTTGTCGTGTTTGGCGCGAACGCCGAAAGTGGGGACGGCGTTTGCGCTCCGCTTTATGTGAGGTCGGGAGCGGTTCAGGGGACCTCTTCCTGCTACGCAACCGCATGGGGCAACACTCCAATCAATTTGGGCAATCACTACTGCGTCAACGAACCCGTAAGAATTAAACGTTGGTGCGGAACGCCACCAAACAGTTTGCCGGAGAAAACCTGTCCGATTGCGGACCCAATTCATGCAAGCTCTGGGGCGACCACGCTTAGCGAAACCGATTTCGCCAGTGGCGATGACACGCCAATGTTCTTCAGACGCACCTATCGAGCGAGGCCGCTTGCCAGACCCGATGCCGGTCTTGGCTCGCTGTGGTTTCACAACTGGCAACGGCAGTTGAATGTCTCTAATGCAAACAGCGGCTTGCCACAGATTATCGCTTACCGTGAAAACGGCGATCCTGTCACGTTCAATCGACCGGGTAGCACATGGCGCGCTGCAGATGGTGAACCTCTGTCGCTGGTGCAAACGTCATCTTCGTGGTTAGTTACCGATCTGCTCAGCAACACCACCGAATCGTATTCCACCGCGGGATTGCTGCTTTCGGTAAGCACGCAGGAAGGCGTAACAACCACTCTCAGCTATAGCGATTCAAGTACCCCGCAGGATATTGCCCCCTCGCCTGGGTTGCTGACTTCAATAAATCGGCATGCCGTCAACACGAACCCGTACTTCGATCTCACGATCACGTTGACTTACGATTCGCAATGGCGAATCACTCAGATGACAGATCCTACTGGCGGAGTCACGCGTTACGGCTACGACGGTTACGATAATCTGATTTCCGTGACATGGCCGGACGGAAATGTGCGGCGATACGTCTACGACGACTCCCATTTCACCAGCGCGCTCACAGGTGTAATCGATGAAAAGGGTTCTCGGATTGCAACCTGGACGTATGACGCCAGCGGCCGCGCAATTGCAGTCACTCATCCCGACACCGCTCGCAACGTGCAGATGGCGTACGACGCCTCTTCTACGACCATTAACAATAGCCAGCGAACCACTACGCTGAATTTCTTATCGATTGCCGGGCAGCAACGACCAGTCGGTACCAGCGCAGGATCGGCGAAGACGTGGGATGCGGGCGGAAACCTGCTCGCGAGCAGAGCGGCAAACGGCACTGCGATGGAATATACCTACGACGATCTTGCGCGCCCTACAAGCGTCGTCCAGCGTGGTTCAACTGGTACTGCCAAGATTTCGATCCAATACGCCAACGGCTCAAGCGCGCGACCGTCGATGGTCGCTTCGGCAGGATGGATTCGAGCATACGTCTACGACGAAAATGGCAACCTGACTGGTTTGAGTGAAGGGCCGACTGATGACGCGACCGGCGCGAACGGTTTTGATGCACATCTGACGGGCTCGTGGCGTACATGGGGAATGGTGTACGACGGGTCGAACCAGGTCAATTTCATCCAGCAGAAACAGGGCGATGTTCCGACTGGAGCATGGGGAATAACGCACGATGGCACCGGCAATCTACGGTCGATTATCGACCGAATGGGCGGCAACACCTATCTGGTTAGCACTCGCGACAAGGCCCATAGGGCGAACATAATCCAGGGACCCGGGTTTCTCGCTAACCCCGCCTACGACGCGAGAGGACGACTAAGTACCTTCTGGTACAACGAGTCGGCCAGCGCGGCCAACGGCAACGTGACGCGCTTGCTGAAGGTAACGTACACCTATTCTGCCGATGGCAGGATCGCCTCCCGAGACGGCACGGTGTCCACAAACATGGGAGCGGATACAGCGATCAGTAGTGACGAGACTGATCAATGGTTGGATAACTACGAAAACAGAGTTTTCCCGGCTGGACCACCCATCAACTCAGCCAACTCTTTAAAGGCACCGAGATTTATTCAGGAAGCAGGCCTTGAACCGGTCTGCGTCGAATGTTGGATTCCCCCCGTCCGGACGACAATCACCGGCATCTTGCTTATCAAGCCGTATTTCGTAAAAGATACGAAAAGCTGTGATGTTGAGCCCTCGTTAGTTCAGACAGTCATCGAAGCCAAGATTGCAAAGCAGATGAAAAAGCGAGGATGGACGGAAAAGGACGTCGAGGACACAATTGACAATCCCGCACGAACAACAAAAACGCGTGACACGAGAAATCTCGAAGACGGCAGTGGGCGGCGCGATGATCCGGCTACTGCCTATGTCCGAGAAGACGGTTCTTATGTCGTGCGCAACGACGTCGATGGCACGATCGTTCAGGTCTCTAATCGAAATGATCCAAACTGGCAAAACCCATTTTGAGTGAACAGAAATGACAAAGGAAAGCGAAATCTACGCGCCATTTATCGAGCGCGCTGAGGTGCGGCCCGGTGGTGAAATTTTTTTGCGGGGTGAGGACGCGCAGCAGTTCGTCGCGGCCTGCCAAGGCGTTGGAATGGCGGTTCTCGGGATTGAGGCTGCACGCATTGATGACAATCGAGTGATGCCGTATATAGATGCCATCGCCGACTATTCCCCGAACTCCGCCGTCGAATGGGAGGCGTATCAGGATCGATGTCACCGCCTCGCTTCCGCTTTTGTGCGGGACGTAATCCAGCAAAAAGGCGAAGACACGTACTTCTGCTTCGAAGTCATCGATCGCGCAGAGTACGTTGATTGCTTGAAATGAGTTATTTCCACCGCTACGCCGTGTGACAAGAAAAGCGCGAATTGCTCGCGCTTTTTTTCACCTGCAACGGAGGCGAACCATCCGTCCGGCCTTTCCTGCATCAACTTTCAAAAAGCCCGTTCGAAATCCATCGGCTTCGCCACAGCAAGAAAGCTGACGGGAAACCTTCGGTTTCCCTTGCAAACCGTTCGGCGCGCGAAGCGCCGCCGGAACTGATGACGGCCTTGTCACTCACGCGGAGTGCGCGACGCGCCGGACGCTCCGGGGCCACCGCCGCCAAGAGCCGCCACCGATAACGAATAGCATTAGCGGTGTGAGCGGCTTTCTTTGCTTACCTTTCTTTGCCGCGGCGCCCCGAAGGAAGTCCGCTTGGTGGACAAAGAAAGTAAGTGCCGCCCCGCACAGGGGCAACACCAATAAACCACAAACATAAGAAACACCGCCCCAGCAAGCAAAAAACCCAAACCCTCATTTAACAACAAACACCGCCACCGCCGACGTCAACCTCCTCGCCTGCTCCTCCAACGACCCCGCCGCCGCAGCAGCCTGCTCCACCAGCGCCGCGTTCTGCTGCGTGACCTCATCCATCTGCGCCACGGCAAGATTCACCTGATCGATCCCGGTACTCTGCTCGATTGCCGCGGCCGCGATCTCACTCATGATCGAACTCACGCGCGAAATCGAGTCGACGATCTCGGTCATGGTCGAGCCCGAGCGTTCCACGAGTTGCGAGCCGGCCTGCACGCGCGCGGTCGACGCGTCGATCAAACCCTTGATCTCCTTCGCGGCCGCCGCGCTTCGTTGTGCCAACGACCGCACTTCGCTTGCCACCACGGCAAATCCTCGGCCCTGCTCGCCGGCACGCGCCGCTTCGACGGCTGCGTTCAACGCCAGAATATTGGTCTGAAACGCGATCCCTTCGATCACGCCGACGATGTCGGCGATGCGCCGCGAGTCGTCGACGATGCCGTGCATCGTGCCCACCACCTGTTCGGTCAGATCGCCGCCCTGCGCAGCCAGCGTCGACGCGCCCTGCGCCAGCGAACTCGCCTGCTTCGCGTTGTCGGCGGTCTGCTTGACGGTCGACGTCAACTGCTCGATGCTCGCCGCCGTTTCCTCGAGCGATGCCGCCTGCTCCTCGGTACGTTGCGACAGATCGGTGTTGCCCGCGGCAATTTCGCTCACGCCGGTATCGATCGATTCGGTGCCCTGACGAACCGAACTCACGGTCGAGATCAGCGATTCCTGCATCTTTCGCAGCGCGGCGGCGAGGCGTCCCATCTCGTTGTTGCTCGTCACGTCGATGCGGCCGGTCAGGTCGCCGTTGGCAATGCGCTGGAACTGCGCGATGGTGGCGTCGACGGGATTCACGATTGCGCGCACGAGCACGGTGCGGCCGATCAACGATCCGAGCAGCGACACCACCATGCCGACCGCCACCGCCACACAGATCGCGTAAAAGAGGCTCTGTGCGTCCTGATAGCGCTGTTCGCCGTGGTCGAGTTGCAACTGTTCGAGCGCGAGCATGGACTTTTCATAAGCGCTGTATAGCGACGGCAACTTGTGCGCCTGGACTTGCTGGAACGCGGTCTTGTCGCCGGCTTTGAGCGCGGCGAGCGCCGGCTCGACGCCTTCACGCAGGAACGTATCGCGCTTGTCCTGCATGTCCTTGATGAGACGCTGCTCGTCGGCGTCCGTGCTGGCACGGCTCACATAGTGGGCAAGACGCTCGTTGGATGCTTTCTGGTACTGATCGAAACGCTTGAGCACGGCATTCGCGCCGTCCTGATCGTTCAGATCGACCAGCGACGCATAGGTCGCCAAGGCGAGTCGCAGGCGCAGCAGTTGTCCCGCACTGCCTTCCAGATCCGCGACGGCCGGCGTGTCCACGGTGTACATCTGCTGCAGCGAAGCGTTGCTGGAACGCAGCGACAGCAATCCGGCCGCGGCGCCAAGCAGCAGCACAACGCCGAAAAACACGATCATCAAGGTAAGGCAGGTGCGAATCGACAGATTTTTCAGCATCGGACTGGTGTCTCCATTGGGCTGCCTGGCCGAACGTCCAGCAAATAACCCGGCCACGCGTGCTGCGCCCAAGCCCGTCGGGTCAGGTCCGCAACTTTTTTTAATCTGAATTTAAGCGAGTGCCACACAGAGGACTACGGCGTCGGGGCAAAAAACTTTATGGTCGATAGCGCAACCGTTTGCCTTACATCAAACTACATCGGCTAAACGCGCTTAGCGAAAACGGTCTTTGCGGGACTACCCGGGTTCTCCAGCAAGGCCGCTTGATTCACAGTGACGGGACGCAAGCTTCCGGAGCAACGGTTCATGTCAGAAGTCGGTACGGCTTTGCTGGTTTTTGCCTTGCTGCTGATCGCAACCGGTCTCGGCGTCTGGGTCAGGCCGTTGTTGCCCGAGGAGCACAAGGCGCACGAGACGGTGCAACTCATCCAGCTGGTGATCGGCATGCTGGTGACCTTCGCCGCGCTGGTGCTGGGTCTGATGACGGCGTCGGCGAAATCCGGCTTCGATACGGCTTCGAACGATCTGCGCACCTATGCGTCCGATCCGATCGAATTCAACACGACCTTGCAGGAGTACGGCAGCGAAACCGAAACCGCGCGCCGGCTGTTGCGCGAATACACGGCGGCGGCGATTGCGTCCACGTGGCCGAGCGAACCCGCGCCCAACGGCGATTATCCGAAAGACATCGGCTCGCAGGACAACTCGCAGAAACTGGAGAATGCGCGGCTCGGTGACATGCTGACCGCCGTGGGACAGCAACTCAGGCAACTGCACGCGCGCGACGCCTTGCAGCAGCGCGCACTCGACGACGCGCTGGCGCAATACCGCCGGACCGTGGACGCACGCTGGAAGATCATCGAAGAAGCACATAGTTCGATCTCCCAGCCATTCTTCAAAACGCTGACGTTCTGGCTGTGCGTGATTTTCCTGAGCTTCGGCCTGATTGCACCGCGCAATGCGCTGGCGCTGGTCACGATCACCTTGGGCGCGGTGTCGATCGCATCGGCAATCTATGTGATCGTGGATCTGGATACGCCTTTCACGGGACCGATCGTGATTTCCAGCATGCCGATGCGCGACGCCCTCGATCATCTCGGCCGCACAAATCCGTGAGCCCAAAGAAAAACCCCGCCGGGGCGGGGTTTTCGTGAAGCCGTGATGCGATCGGGAACACCCGAACGCGAGCTTGAAACTTAGAACGGGATATCGTCGTCCATTTCGTCGAAGCCGCCGCCAGCCGGCGCGCTCGGACGGCTCGAACCACCGCCGCCTGCATTGCCGCCGCGCGATGCGCCACCGCCCTGCACGGCGCGGCCACCGCCGCCACCGCTACGTTCCGACGGCTCACCACGGCTGTAACCGCCGCCGCCTTCGTCGCCGCCCATGCCGCCGCCGCTACGGCCGCCGAGCATCTGCATCTGGTCGGCCACGATTTCGGTGGAGTAACGGTCCGTGCCGTCTTGCGCCTGGTACTTACGGGTGCGAATGCGCCCTTCCAGATACACCGACGAACCTTTCTTCAGATATTCCGACACGATCTCGGCCAGACGGCCGAAGAACGAGACGCGATGCCATTCGGTCGCTTCCTTGAATTCGCCGGACGCTTTGTCTTTGTACCGATCCGTCGTTGCAAGGCGGATGTTCGCCACTGCGTCGCCGCTCGGAAGATAACGGACTTCCGGATCGGCTCCGAGATTGCCGACGAGAATGACCTTGTTCACGGATGCCATGAGTTTCTCCTGTTGATTCCGTTGCGGGCGGCGCGGCGATGCGCGGTTCGGGTTTCCAGCCTCGGGCCGGAGCGGAACTGCGCCTCAGCCCGCCGCCGGGTGAGTTCCAGGTGCGCCGCGAGGCGCGCCGCTGGGTATGCCGATCAAGCCTTGCGCGGCGGCGGCTTCATCTTTGCGGCGATTATAAGCCAGCAGAAAACGAGGCCGGAACAAGTGAAGAAGACCGCGCTTTGTCCATCCACCTTGAGCAGCCATCCGCCGACCACGCCGCCCAGCGCGAGACCGATCGACTGCGTGGTGTTATAGACGCCGGCCGCCGCTCCCTTGCGCGTGCCAGGCGCCAGTTTCGACACCAGCGAAGGCTGCGAAGCTTCGAGAATATTGAAGCCGAGAAAGTAGACGAAAAGGATCGCGGCCACACTCAGAATCGTATGCGGTGCGACGCCTAACAACAACTGTCCAATGAGGATAAGACCGATCGCGGACAGCAGCACGATTTTCATCTTGCCGCGCTTTTCGGCGGCGATGATTGCCGGGACCATCATCACGAAAGAAAGGCCCATGACCGGCAGATACACTTTCCAGTGCGACGCGACCGGCAGGCCGCCGCCTTCCAGAATGCGCGGCACGACGAGGAACAGCGCCGTTTGCGTGGCATGCAGCACGAGCACGCCGAAATTCAGGCGCAGCAGTTCGACGTTATGAAGCACTTCGGCGAAAGGCGCGCGCACGTGCACCGGTTTGGGCGCGTCGGGCACGATCCACAGCACCACGCCGACCGCGAGAATCGAGAAGATACCCACCAGCGTGAACAGACCGCTCATGCCGACCCACTGAAACACGATCGGCGCGCCGACGATCGCCACCGCGAACGACACGCCGATGCTGCCGCCCACCATCGCCATCGCCTTGGTGCGATGTTCTTCGGCGGTGAGGTCGGCGATGAACGCGATCACCGCGGACGACACCGCGCCCATCCCCTGAATGACCCGGCCGACGATGATCCACGTCATGTCGTGCGCGCCCGCCGCGACGAAGCTGCCGAGCGCGAAGATCAGCAGACCGGTCGCAATGACCGGTTTGCGGCCGATCTTGTCGGAGACCCAGCCGTAGAAGATGTACAGCATCGACTGCGTCACGCCGTACGCGCCGAGCGCGATGCCCACCAGCAGCACGTTGTCGCCGCCCGGAATGGTTTTCGCGTAGATCGAAAACACCGGCATGATCATGAACAGACCCAGCATGCGCAGCGCGAAGATGGCGGCGAGCGACACGGTCGCGCGCAACTCGGGCGCGCTCATGCGTGAAGATGTAGCGGACGGATTGGACATCGGAAGCGTTCTTTGAATGAGCTGAGCGGCACACCGTGGGTGGCCGGCCCGACAGGCCGACCCGATGGAACGGCCGAAGCGCCTGACTCGCCACGGAAAAAGCAGGAAGACGACGCGCCGCCGGGCTACTGGCGCAGTGTCGGCCGACGGCCTGACTGCACGCTCGCCACGAGCGTTGCGGCGCCTTGTACTTGCGGAGAACGGCCCCAGTTAGACCTCTTCCCCCGCGGCGCTGGACCGCTGCCTTACAGCCTGCTCTCGCGCCTGTTCGGGCCGTCAGGAAGCCGTAACGGCGGTCTCGAAAAGTCGTTATAGTAGCAGGTTTAGCCGCTTCCTCTTTCCGCCAGCCAATGGTCAAGTGATGGAATAACGCGTGGAACAAATCCGTATTCGTGGGGCTCGCACCCACAACCTGAAGAACGTCAATCTCGACCTCCCCCGCCACAAGCTCGTCGTGATTACGGGCCTTTCCGGCTCGGGTAAATCGTCGCTCGCGTTCGACACGCTCTACGCGGAAGGACAGCGCCGCTACGTCGAAAGTCTCTCTGCTTACGCCCGTCAATTCCTGCAATTGATGGAGAAGCCGGACGTCGATCTGATCGAAGGCCTGTCGCCGGCCATCTCGATCGAACAGAAGGCAACGTCGCACAATCCGCGCTCCACGGTCGGCACCGTCACGGAAATCCACGACTATCTGCGTCTGCTGTTCGCGCGGGTCGGCACGCCGTACTGCCCGGACCACGAAATTCCGCTGGAAGCGCAAAGCGTTTCGCAGATGGTCGACGCGGCGCTCGCGCTGCCGGAAGAAACGAAGCTGATGATCCTCGCGCCCGTGGTCGCCAACCGTAAGGGCGAGCACGTCGAGCTGTTCGAGGAAATGCAGGCGCAAGGTTTTATCCGCTTCCGGGTTCGCTCGGGCGGCGGCACCGCGAATGAAGGCGTGGCGAAAATCTACGAAGTCGACTCGCTGCCGAAGCTCAAAAAGAACGACAAGCACACCATCGACGTCGTGGTCGACCGGCTCAAGGTCCGCGGCGATATGAAGCAGCGGCTGGCCGAATCGTTCGAAACGGCCTTGCGTCTCGCCGACGGCCGCGCGATCGCGCTGGAAATGGACACCGACCGCGAACACCTGTTCAGCTCGAAGTTCGCCTGCCCGATCTGCTCGTATTCGCTGCAGGAACTGGAACCGCGTCTGTTCTCGTTCAACAACCCGATGGGCGCGTGTCCGGAGTGCGACGGCCTCGGCCAGATCACGTTCTTCGATCCGAAGCGGGTGGTCGCGCATCCGTCGCTGTCGCTGGCGGCCGGCGCGGTAAAGGGTTGGGACCGTCGGAACCAGTTCTACTTCCAGATGCTGCAGAGCCTCGCGGCGTTCTACGAATTCGATATCGACACCGCCGTCGAAGACCTGCCGGAAAAGGTCCGCAAAATCCTGCTGTTCGGCTCGGGCAAGCAGGAAATCCCCTTTTCGTACATCAACGAGCGCGGCCGCACATCGGTGCGCGAGCATGTTTTCGAAGGGATCATCCCGAATCTGGAGCGTCGTTATCGCGAGACGGATTCGACCGCCGTACGCGAAGAACTCGCCAAGTATCAGAACAACCAGCCGTGCCCGCATTGCGCCGGCACGCGTCTGCGCCGCGAAGCGCGCTTCGTGCGCATCGGCGCGGACAGCGACGCTCGCGGCATCTACGAAATCAGCGGCTGGCCGCTGCGCGACGCGCTCGGCTATTTCCAGACGCTGCGTCTGGAAGGCTCCAAGCGTGAGATCGCCGACAAGGTGGTCAAGGAAATCGTCGCGCGCCTGATGTTCCTGAATAACGTCGGACTGGATTACCTGTCGCTGGAGCGCAGCGCGGAAACGCTTTCGGGCGGCGAAGCACAGCGTATCCGTCTGGCGTCGCAAATCGGCTCGGGCCTCACCGGCGTGATGTACGTGCTCGACGAGCCGTCCATCGGTCTGCATCAGCGCGACAACGACCGGCTGATCGCCACGCTCAAGCATTTGCGCGACCTCGGCAATTCCGTGATCGTGGTCGAACACGACGAAGACATGATCCGCATGGCCGACTACGTGGTCGACATGGGACCGGGCGCCGGCGAACACGGCGGCATGGTGATCGCCGAAGGCACGCCGACCGAGGTGCAGGCGAACGCGGCGTCCATGACGGGTCAGTACATGTCCGGCGCGCGCAACATCGAGTTTCCGGACGAGCGCAAGGCGCCGGACGAAAAACGCCTGCGCATCGTGGAGGCGTACGGCAACAATCTGCGGCACGTGTCGCTCGATCTGCCGGTCGGTCTGCTGACTTGCGTGACCGGCGTGTCCGGCTCGGGCAAGTCCACGCTGATCAACGACACGCTGTATCACGCGGTCGCGCATCACCTGTACGGCTCGGCCACCGAGCCGGCGCCGTATGAATCGATCGAAGGCCTGGAGCACTTCGACAAGGTCATCAACGTCGACCAGTCGCCGATCGGCCGCACGCCGCGTTCGAATCCGGCCACCTACACCGGTCTCTTCACGCCGATCCGCGAACTGTTCGCCGGCGTGCCGGCCGCCAAGGAACGCGGCTACGAAGCGGGCCGCTTCTCCTTCAACGTGAAGGGCGGACGCTGCGAATCCTGCCAGGGCGACGGCGTGCTGAAAGTGGAGATGCACTTTTTGCCGGACGTCTACGTTCCTTGCGACGTTTGCCACGGCAAGCGCTACAACCGCGAAACGCTGGACGTGCAGTACAAAGGCAAAAACATCAGCGAAGTGCTCGACATGACGGTGGAAGCGGCGCACGAGTTCTTCAAGCCGGTGCCGGTCGTCGCGCGCAAGCTGAGAACCTTGCTGGACGTGGGTCTGGGCTATATCCGCCTGGGTCAGTCTGCCACTACGCTGTCGGGCGGCGAGGCGCAGCGCGTCAAACTATCGTTGGAACTGAGCAAGCGCGATACGGGTCGCACGTTATACATCCTCGACGAACCGACGACCGGGCTGCACTTTCACGATATCGCCCTGCTGCTGGAAGTCATCCACCGTTTACGCGACCAGGGTAATACCGTCGTGATCATCGAGCATAATCTCGATGTAATTAAGACTGCGGATTGGGTGATCGATCTCGGCCCGGAAGGCGGTGCGGGCGGCGGTCAGATCATCGCGCAAGGCACGCCGGAAGAAGTCGCGAAGTCGAAGGCAAGTTTTACCGGTAAGTACCTGGCGCCTTTATTGAAGCGCGCCGCCAGTAAAAAGTAACGCTGCACAACACGGGTGGGAGACGGGATAAGCCATGGCCAAGCGGAATCAGGCGCGCGACGACGGGCAAGTGCAGGACCTACGCCCACGCCCGGTCAGGCTGACTAGCGACATGAGTCTGCCGAAACTGTCGGCAGTGGAGATCGGCAGCTACATCGTCACGCTGCTGGGCATGTGGGCGGTGATCGAGCTGAAGTTGCTCGGCGCGCTGCTCGCCGGTCTGCTGGTGTACCAGCTGGTGCATACCATCGCGCCGCGCATCGAGAAGCACATGTCGAGCAAGCGCGCGCGCTGGCTGGCCGTGGTGATCCTGTCGGTCGTGATCGTCGGCGCGCTCACCGGGCTCACGCTCGGCATCATCGAGCATTTCGAAAACGACGTGCCGAGCGTGCAGAAGCTGCTCGACCAGGCCATGCAGCTCATCGACCAGGCGCGCGGCCGCATTCCGCAGTTCATCGCCGCCTATCTGCCGGTCGACACCGAGCAGATGAAGTCGAAAGCGGCCGAGCTGATGCAGACGCACGCCAACATGCTTCAGCAAAGCGGCAAGACGGTGGCGCGCGCATTCACGCATATCCTGATCGGCATGATCATCGGCGCGATCATCGCGGTGGGCGCGCAGAAGCATATGCAACGGCTGCCGCTATCCACGGCGTTTGTCACGCGCGTGACACGTTTCGCCGACGCCTTCCGCCGCATCGTGTTCGCCCAGGTCAAGATCTCGGCGATCAACGCGGTGTTCACCGGCATCTTCCTGCTGGTGGTGCTGCCGATCTTTCACGACACGCTGCCGCTCTCCAAGACGCTGGTGCTGGTCACGTTCATCGTCGGTTTGCTGCCGGTGATCGGCAATCTGATTTCGAACACGATCATCGTCGCGGTGGCGCTCTCGGTCAGCTTTCCGGCCGCGATCATGTCGCTGATCTTCCTGATCCTGATCCACAAGCTCGAATACTTCCTGAACGCGCGCATCGTCGGCGGTCAGATCGAGGCGCGCGCGTGGGAACTGCTGATCGCCATGCTCGTCATGGAAGCCGCGTTCGGCATTCCGGGCGTAGTCGCCGCGCCGATCTTTTACGCGTACATCAAGCGCGAACTGATCTACTTGCGGCTGGTGTAACGGCGGCGCGTTCATCGCGGAACAAAAAAACGGCACTTCGGTGCCGTTTTTTGTTCGAGCTTCGATTTCTGGCTGCACACGCCCGACGCGGCAGACGACCGCCAAATTTACAAGAGACTTGCAGTACAGGGGCCGAATCTCATAAGATGAGAACAATTCCCATTTGCAAGTTCTCTTTCTGCGATGCTCAATCCGTCCGCCCTTTTTGCCCTGCCGGCTCGCGCATGAGACAGCAGTTCGTCCGCCTGCACCGCTGGTTCGGGGTTGCTACCGCCTTGTTTCTGTTCGTCGCCGGTCTGACGGGCGCGGTGATCGCGTGGGATCATGAACTCGACGCCCTGCTCAATCCCGGCTTCTTCAAGGCCCGCACCGACGCCCCGGCGCTCTCGGGTCTGGAACTGGCACGCCGCGTCGAAGCCGCCGATCCGCGGCTTCAGGTGACGTATCTGCCGCTCGCCACCGAGCCCGGTCACACGCTGCAAATGATGGTGCTTCCGCGCACCAACCCCGCCACGAAGCAACCCTATGCGCTCGACTTCACCCAGATCGCCGTCGATCCGGCCACGGGCGATATTCAAGGCCGCCGCGAATGGGGCGCCGTCTCGCTCGCGCCGCTCAACCTGATTCCCTTCATCTACAAGCTGCACTACACGCTGCAACTGCCGTTCATGGGCGGATTCGACACCGGCACGTGGCTGATGGGTATCGTCGGCATCATCTGGCTGTTCGACAGCATGATCGCGCTGTGGCTGTCGTTTCCCAGCTTCAAGGCGTGGCGCAAGTCGTTCGCGTTTCGCGTGCGGCGCGGCGGCTACGCACTCACCTTCGACCTGCACCGCTCGGGCGGCGTGTGGATCTGGGGTCTGCTGATGATCGTGGCGCTGACGTCGATCTCGATGAACCTGTCGGGGCCCGTCGTGCGTCCGGTGGTGTCGCTGTTTTCGAAATTCACGCCGGACCCGTTCAACAATCCCGAACTTCTGCGCGCGCCGCAACCGGGCGACACCGTACTGAGTCGCGAGCGCATCGTTGAACTGGCGGAGGCCGCGGGCAAAGCGAAGAACGTGAAAGTGCCGCCCGGCGGCATCTACTACGCGGAATTCCTGCACGCCTACGGCGTCGGTTTCTACGCCACGGGCAACGATCACGGCGACATCGGACTCGGCAATCCGTGGATGTATTGGGACGCAGCGACCGGCAAACCGCTCGGTGCATCGATACCCGGCCGGGGCAGCGCCGCCGACATCTTCATGCAGGTGCAATTCCCGCTGCACTCCGGACGCATTCTCGGTCTTGGCGGGCGGATCTTGATCAGCGCGGTAGGGATCGCCGTCGCCGTGCTGAGCGCAACGGGACTGCTGATCTGGCTGAAGAAGCTGAATGCGCGCCGACGTTCGGCGCACAACGCGAATCTGGCGCGGGACACCGGCCGCTCGGCGGCACGTTCCTGAACAGAGCCGCGCATTTCCGGGCTGCGAGCGGCGCGACTCAACAAGCCCGCGCCGTCCCAACGCCCGGTACGACTTTTAGCGAAACACCACTGTCTTGCTGCCGTTGAGCACCACGCGATGCTCGACGTGCCACTTCACCGCGCGCGCCAGCGTCACGCATTCGACGTCGCGGCCGATTGCCGTGAGTTGTTCCGGCGTCATGCTGTGGTCCACGCGCTCCACTTCCTGCTCGATGATCGGACCTTCGTCGAGGTCCGTCGTCACGTAGTGCGCCGTTGCGCCGATCAGCTTCACGCCACGATCGAAGGCCTGATAGTAAGGCTTCGCACCCTTGAAGCTCGGCAGGAACGAATGGTGAATATTGATCGCGCGGCCGGCGAGCGCTTCGCAAAGCTTCGGCGAGAGAATCTGCATGTAGCGCGCGAGCACCACGAGATCCGCCCGATGTTCGTCGATCACTTCGAGCACGCGCGCTTCCTGCGCAGCCTTCGCTTCGGGCGTGCCGCCCAGCAGCGGGAAGTGATGGAACGGAATGTCGTAGCTCGCGGCGAGCTGATAGAACTCCTTGTGATTCGAGATGATCGCCGCGATCTCGATGTTCAGCTGACCGGTGCGATAGCGGAACAGCAGATCGTTCAGGCAATGGCCGATCTTCGACACCATGATGACCACACGCGGCTTCACCGACGCGTCGTGCAACTCCCAGCTCATACCGAACTGCTCGGCCAGCGCGGCAAAAGACGTCCGCAACGCATCCAGACCGGGGTCGCCGCCCACTTGCTGAAAGTGCACGCGCATGAAGAACTCGCCGGTGCGGCTGTCGCCGAATTGCGCGGAGTCGAGAATATTGCTGCCACGTTCGAACAGAAAGCCCGAAACCGCATGGACGATGCCGGGCCGGTCGGCGCACGACAGTTTGAGGATAAAGCTGTGATCGGTCGACATGACCTGGGTGACTCCCTTCTTCAATACGTGGTGTGTTCGGTTCAGTTCGATTCAGCCCGCGGCTGCATCGCGATCAAGCCAGGACGGGTGGCACGGGCGGCACAAACAGCGCCTCGATGCCCGCGCACGACTCTTCGTCGATCCAGCGGCGGCGCAGCAGGCAATCCAGCGTGGCGAGACTCGCGTCTACCGTCATTGCGTCTTCTTCGATCCAGCGCGCCACTTCTTCGATACGCGCGAGGCGGTGTTCGCCCACTTCGCCGTCCTGATTGCGTGGCGCGAAATCGGCCGGCAACGCGAGATCGTAGATAAAAATCTGCTCGGCCTGCGTGCCTTCCGGCAACGACTGCAGCACATGCGCGGTGCGGCCCGCCACGGCACGAGAGGCAATCTCTTCAGGAATGCCGGCTTCTTCCCAACATTCCTTGACGATCGTCGCCTCGACGCCGAAGCCCCAGCCTATCCCGCCTGCCACGACATTGTCGAGCATGCCGGGATCGGTCGCCTTGGTGTCGCTGCGGCGCGCGATCCAGAGTTGCGGCGCGCCGTCTGCGTATTCTACGACGCCGTTCAAATGCACCGCGTACGTCATCGTGCCGAAGAAGCGCGAGGCCGCCCGTTCGATATACGCAAGCGGCGGCGCATCGAACGCATTGCGGATCGCGTAGGTTTCGTTGCGCCAGCCCGGAATGCGTCCTTCGGCGGCCAGCGCGCCGATCACCGAACCGAGCGCCGCGCTGCGCAGATCGACCGTGTTGAATGAGGCAGCCAGCGTGACGCGAGCGTTGTCGATCTCGAACACATCGGGCCAGCGCGCGAGCAGGGCCACGTCGGTCGAGCGAATCCAGCCGACCTGTTCGGCGTCGATCCAGAGCGGCAGATGAGCGTGAACGTCGAAACGGCGCGCGGCGGTGATGCAAGGCAAAGTCATCTGAAACTCCAACTGTTCTTCTTTATCTTCAATCGCGCAGCGCCACACGTATGCCGATGGCGATGAACGTCGCACCGGCCACGCGATCGAGCCACACGCCGACACGCGGACGGCGCTTGAGCCAGCCGCCGATCATCCCGGCACACACGCCGAACAGCGAGAACACCACGACCGTTTGCAACATGAAGAGCACGCCGAGTTCGAACATCTGCAGCGTGACGCTCTGCGTTCCGTTCGGCTTCACGAACTGCGGCAGGAACACGACGAAAAACAGCGTGACCTTGGGATTCAGCAGATTGCCGAGCACGCTTTGCCGGAACACGGCCATCAACGGTTGCGGCGCGCGCTCATGCGCGGTGGCGAGTCCCCGACTGCGCAGCGACTTGATGCCGATCCACACCAGGTACGCGGCGCCCGCGAGTTTGATCGCCTCGAACGCGACCGGCGACGAGCGCAGCAACGCCGCTACGCCGAGCGCGGCCAGCGTCGTGTGAAACGTGATGCCCGCCGCGAAGCCGAGTGCGGCGACCAGTCCCGCCGCGCGGCCTTGCGAAATGCCGCGCGCAAGGACTTGCAGATTGTCGGGGCCGGGCGCCATGGTGATGGCGATCGAGGTGGCGAGAAACAGCAGGAAGTTCGGCATCGTGCTTACCTCAACGTGAATGCGAAGCGGGCGGCGGGCGGTTTGAGCGCGTGAGCCGCGTTGCTCAATGTCCTTCGAAACTCGTGACCGTATAGAGCGGCAGGCCGGCGTTGCGCAACAACTGCGAACCGCCGAGTTCAGGCAGATCGACGATCGCCGCGCCCTCGACCACCACGCCGCCGAGCCGCTCGATCAGCATCTTGCCCGCCATCATCGTGCCGCCGGTGGCGATCAGATCGTCGACGATCAGGATGCGGTCGCCGGGCTTGCAGGCGTCTTCGTGAATCTCGACCGTTGCCGTGCCGTACTCGAGCTCGTACGACTGTGCGACCCGCTTATAGGGCAGCTTGCCCTGCTTGCGGATCGGAATGAAACCGAGGTTTAGCTCGTACGCGAGAATCGGCCCGATGATGAAGCCGCGCGCGTCGAGCCCGGCAATGTAGTCGAGCTTCGCGTCGATATAGCGCTGCACGAACA
Organism: Paraburkholderia sp. GAS199; assembly: GCF_050436585.1. Taxonomy (NCBI): domain Bacteria; kingdom Pseudomonadati; phylum Pseudomonadota; class Betaproteobacteria; order Burkholderiales; family Burkholderiaceae; genus Paraburkholderia; species Paraburkholderia sp. GAS199. The sequence goes on from NZ_JBNDMM010000002.1 coordinate 604,959, forward strand.
GATCGATCAGCACGCGCAGCGATTTGGGCTCCTGCAGCAGCGGCGTGATGTCGCGAAACTGCACGCCGGGTTGCGGCCAGTCGGGCACCGTACGGATGTGGCTTTTGATGTAGTCGGCCGCATCGCGCGGCGCGCTCGAGAGCGCGAAAGACATGGTGACTCCGGATGGACCTCGACGGTCCGATGAAATTCTGAATGAAGCCGGGCGGCAAGTCTTGCCGCGCTTCGGCTCACGCGTGGCGCCGCGCGCCGGTTTGGCAAGCCGCCGGTTGCCCGGTCGCGCCCGGCGCTGCCCTTATGCCGCGGCTGCGCCCGCGCGGCGGTGTTTCGAAAGCCGCTCTTCGGCTTCGGCGAGTTGCTCGGGCAGGCCGCGCAGCACGACGATGTCGCTCGCCCGCAGTTTCGTGGACGGGTCCGGCTCGACGCCGCGAATGCCGTGCCGGCGAATGGCCGTCACTTCGACGCCGATCTCGAACAGACCCAGTTCCGCCAATGTCCGGCCCACGGCGTCCGAATTTCCGTCGACCGGCACCGATTGTAGCCGCACCTGTTCGTGACCGTCATCGTCGTCGTTGTCGTCGGCGCCGTGGAAATAACCGCGCAGCAGCGCGTAACGCTCGTCGCGCATTTCCTCGACCCGCCGCACCACGCGTCGCATCGGCACGCCCATCACCACCAGCGTGTGCGACGCCAGCATCAGGCTGCCCTCGACGATCTCCGGAATCACTTCGGTCGCGCCGGCGGCCAGCAGTTTCTCCAGATCGGCGTCGTCCACCGTCCGCACGATCACCGGCAAGGTGGGTTCGAGTTCGTGGATGTTGTGCAGCACGCGCAATGCCGAGGGCGTGTTCGCATAGGTGATGGCGATTGCCGCGGCGCGATGAATCCCGGCGGCCAGCAACGACTCGCGCCGTCCGGCGTCGCCGAATACGACCGACTCGCCCGCCGCGGCGGCGGCCTGCACGCGATCGGGATCGAGGTCGAGCGCGACGTACGACAGGCCTTCGTGCTCCAGCATCCGCGCCAGATTCTGCCCGGCCCGGCCGTAGCCGCAGATGATCACGTGACCGCTCTGCTTCAGGCTTTGCGTGGCGATCCGCGTCATCTGCAAGGACTGCATCATCCATTCAGTCGACGACAGGCGCAACACGATGCGATCCGCGTTCTGAATCATGAACGGCGCGGCCAGCATCGACAGCAGCATGGCGGCGAGAATCGCCTGCAGCAAGGTCGCGTCGACCAGATGTTTGTCCAGAATCAGGTTCAGCAGCACGAAACCGAATTCGCCGGCCTGCGCGAGACCGATGCCGGTGCGCATCGCGACGCCCGGCGATGCGCCGAAAAGGCGCGACAGGCCCGTAACCATCACCGCTTTCAGCAGGATCGGACCGATCAGGAAACCGAGCACGAGAAACGGATGCTCCCAGATCACGCGCGGATTCAGCAGCATGCCGGTGGTGATGAAGAACAGCCCCAGCAGCACGTCGCGGAACGGCTTGATGTCTTCTTCCACCTGATGCCGGTACGGCGTCTCGGCAATCAACATACCGGCGATGAACGCGCCGAGCGCGAGCGAGAGGCCGAATTTGTCCGTGATGAAGGCGGCGCCGAGCGTCACCAGCAGCAGGTTGAGGATGAACAGTTCCTGCGAACGGCGCCGCGCGACTACGTTGAACCAGCGCGTCATGAAGCGCTGCCCGACGATCAGCAGCAGCGCCAACGCCACCACGATCTTGATCGCGGCTACGCCGAGCGCGCTCACGAGGTCTTTCGAATCGCCGCCCAGCGCCGCGATCACGATCAGCAGCGGCACCACAGCCAGATCCTGGAACAGCAGCACGCCGAAGATATTGCGACCGTGCTCGGTTTCGATTTCGAGGCGCTCCGCGAGCATCTTGCTGACGATCGCCGTCGACGACATGGCGAGCGCGCCGCCGAGCGCCACACTTGCCTGCCACGTGATGTGAACCCAGTGCTCCAGCACGAAGCCGAGCGTGACCGCGACCGCGATCGTGCCGATCACCTGCAGAAGCCCGAGGCCGAACACGAGCCGGCGCATCGAGCGCAACTTGGATAGCGAGAACTCCAGCCCGATCGAGAACATCAGGAACACCACGCCGAACTCGGCGAGGTTCTGCGCGCCGGCCGAATCGGGAATCAGACCGAACGCATGCGGACCGACGACGATGCCCACCGTGAGGTAGCCGAGCATCGGTGGAAGATTCAGAAAGCGAAACAGCACGACGCCTGCCACTGATGCCAGCAGCAGGAATAGCGTCATTTCGAGCGGGGAAATCATCGGCAAAAGCGCATGGGTCAAGCGTCCTCGTTCGTCAGCGGAACCGCGCACCGCAAAGCGCCGTGCGACAAGGTTGAGGGGCCGGGTGGAAAGGCCGTCAAGGGCAGCGTCAAACGCAGCGGCTCGGCACAGCAGGCCCGGCGCGGCGAACAGGCGCCTTTGCTATACTCCGCGAATGATAGCGAAAATCAATGGCGACCGGGCACTCGCGCTCGCTCGTGACGTGCTCGACATCGAAGCGGACGCCGTGCGCGCGCTTCGCGATCAACTCGACGATGGATTCGTCGGGGCGGTCGATTTCATCCTGGGTTGCCGTGGGCGAGTCGTCGTTTCCGGCATCGGCAAATCCGGCCACGTGGCTCGCAAGCTGGCGGCCACGCTCGCCAGCACCGGCACCCCGGCGTTCTTCGTTCACCCTGCGGAAGCCAGTCATGGCGATCTCGGCATGGTCACGTCCGACGACGTGTTCCTCGCACTGTCGAATTCCGGTGAAACCGAAGAACTCGTGGCGATCCTGCCGCTCATCAAACGATTGGGCGCGAAGCTGATCGCCATGACGGGACGTCCGTCATCGAGTCTCGCACAACTGGCCGACGTGCATCTGAATTCCGGCGTATCGAAAGAAGCCTGCCCGATGAATCTCGCCCCCACCGCCAGCACCACCGCCGCGCTCGCGCTCGGCGACGCGCTCGCGGTCGCGGTGCTCGACGCACGCGGTTTCGGCCGCGACGACTTCGCGCGTTCGCATCCGGGCGGCGCACTCGGCCGGCGTCTGCTTACTTATGTGCGCGACGTCATGCGTACCGGCGACGAAGTCCCGAAGGTCACGCCCGAAGCCACGGTGCGCGATGCCCTGTTCCAGTTGACCGCCAAGCGCATGGGTATGACGGCGATCGTCGATCGCGAAGATCGCGTCACCGGCATTTTCACCGACGGCGACCTGCGTCGCGTGCTAGAACGCGACGGCGATTTCCGCAATCTGCCGATCGCCTCGGTCATGACCGCCGGTCCGCGCACCATCGGTCCGGACCAACTCGCGGTCGAAGCCGTGGAACTCATGGAGCGCCACCGCATCAATCAGATGCTGGTCGTCGACGAAGCAGGCAAGCTGATCGGCGCACTCAACATGCACGACCTGTTCTCGAAGAAGGTGATCTGATGTCTTCCGTCTCCCTGACCGCCACCGAACGCGCAAGCCGCGTGAAGCTGATGATTTTCGACGTCGACGGCGTGCTGACCGACGGCGGCCTGCTGTTCACGGCGGAAGGCGACACGATGAAGGCGTTCAACTCCATGGACGGCCACGGCATGAAGCTGCTGCGCGAAGCCGGCATCGAGACCGCCATCATCACCGGGCGCAAGTCGGGCATCGTCGCGGCGCGCGTGAAGGAACTGAACATCAGCCACGTCTACCAGGGCGTGCAGGACAAACCGAAGGCGTTTGCCGATCTCCTGCAGCAAACCGGCTTCAGCGCGGACGAATGCGGCTACATGGGCGACGACTGGGTCGATCTCGGCGTGATGCTGAAGGTCGGCTTCGCGGCGGCGCCGGCCAATTCGCATCCTGAAGTGATCGCGCGCGCCCATTGGGTGAGCGAAGCCCGCGGCGGTCACGGCGCGGCACGCGAAGTCGTGGACACGCTGCTGCGCGCGCAGAACAAGTACGATGCACTGCTCGCGGCCGCGTGCAGCGGCGAGCAGCGAGGCCTGGTCGGATGAATCAGTTTCGCCTGACCTCGCTGATTCCGCTCGTCGCCATGGCGGCGCTGGCCGGCATTACCTGGTGGCTGCTGCAGGCCACCCTGCCGCGACAGAACGAAGGCGTGGTGCGCCCGAAAGAGCACACGCCCGACTATTTCGCGGACAACTTCTCGGTTTCCGAACTCGATCAATCGGGTTCCACACAGTACCGTCTGACCGCTCAATCGCTGATTCACTACGAAGACGACGAACTGAGCGACCTCGTCAAGCCGGCCATGCGCGCGTTTCAGCCCGGCAAGCCGATCGTCACCGCCACCGGCGACACCGGCAAGGTGAACGGCGATGCCTCGGTGGTCGATCTGTACGGCAATGCGCGGATTCTGCGCGCCGCCGGCAATGGCGATCCGCAGATGCAGGCAGATTCCGAGCATTTTAAGGTGCTGGTCAACGACGATGTGATCGAGACCGAAAAGCCGGTTAAACTTCAGCGCGGCATGTCGGTGATGAATGCCAGCGGCATGAACTACAACAACGTCACCCGGGTGATGCAGCTGTTCGGCAACGTGAAGGGCTCCATCGCCGCTTCCGAAGGCTCCGGCAGCTCGCCCAAGTAACCCGGGTCATCCATTCCAGGCGTGACTGCATGAACGATTCGTTCCCCCGTTTTGATACCGGCCGCTCGCGCTCCCTGTCCGCGTGCCGCGCCGGACTCGCTGCGCTGCTCGTCGCGTTGCCGCTCGCCGGCTTCGCGCCGCTCGCGCACGCCGATCGCGCCGACAAGGACAAGCCGCTGAACGTCGAAGCGGACAATATGACTTACGACGACCTCAAGCAGGTCAACATTTTCACCGGCCACGTGGTCGCCACGAAAGGCACGATCGTGATCAAGGCCGACCGTGTCGAAGTGACGCAAGACCCGCAGGGCTATCAGTACGCCACCGGCACGTCGAGCGGCGGCAACCTGTCGTACTTCCGCCAGAAACGCGAAGGCCTCGACGAATACATCGAAGGCACGGCAGTCCGGATCGACTACGACGGCAAGCAGGACCTGACCACGCTCACCACCAACGCCACCGTGAAGCGCCTGCAAGGTCTTTCCACGGTCATGGACCAGGTGCATGGCAGCGTCATCACGTACGACGGTCAGAGCGATTTCTACACTGCGAAGGCGGGCAAAGACGTAGCCGGTCCGGGCAACCCGACGGGCCGCGTGCGCGCCATGCTGGCGCCGCGCAACGGCGGCGCCGCGCCGCTGACCGGCGCCTCGGCCACGCTCGCGCCGTCCACCACGATCCAGGGAGCGCCGAATCAGTGAGCACCTCCGCCTCCCTCCCCAATCGCAAGCCGGCGGGCACGAGCAGTTCGCTCGTCGTGCGCAATCTTAAGAAGCGCTACGGTTCGCGCACGGTCGTGAAAGACGTGTCGCTCGACGTGAAAAGCGGCGAAGTGGTCGGTCTGCTCGGTCCGAACGGCGCCGGCAAGACCACCTCGTTCTATATGATCGTCGGCCTCGTGCCGCTCGACGCGGGTGAGATCGATCTGGACGGCAAGTCGATCAGCCTGCTGCCGATCCACAAGCGCGCGTCGCTGGGTCTGTCGTATCTGCCGCAGGAAGCTTCGGTGTTCCGCAAGCTGAGCGTCGAAGAAAACATTCGCGCCGTGCTGGAACTGCAATACGAAGACAACGGCAAGCGGCTCAGCAAGGACACCATCACGAGCCGCACCGAGGCGTTGCTGGACGAACTGCAGATCGCTCATCTGCGTGAAAATCCGGCGCTGTCGCTGTCCGGCGGCGAGCGTCGCCGGGTCGAAATTGCACGCGCACTGGCCACCAATCCGAGCTTCATTCTGCTCGACGAACCGTTCGCGGGTGTCGATCCGATCGCGGTGCTGGAAATCCAGAAGATCGTCAAATTTCTGAAGCAGCGCAATATCGGCGTGCTAATCACCGACCACAACGTGCGCGAGACGCTCGGCATCTGCGACCACGCCTACATCATCAGTGATGGCAGCGTGCTGGCTGCCGGCGCACCGAGCGAAATCATCGAAAACGAGAGCGTGCGGCGCGTCTATCTGGGCGAGCACTTCCGCATGTAAGCGCCCCAGGGATTGCCGGCCATGCCCCGCGCATCGGCCGGCGCCCTTGCGACAAGCGCAATCCCCACTTTTGAGCCGGGCTATCCGAACCCGGCGCGGCCGAAAACGGGCGCACGCGTTATTGCGGGTGTCGCAAGGTATCGCGGTCGTGGCAAACTCTCTACAATGAATCTCAACTTGCCATGAAAGCCAGCCTCCAACTCCGCCTATCGCAGCATCTTGCGTTGACCCCGCAACTGCAGCAGTCCATCCGGCTGCTTCAGTTGTCTACGCTCGAATTGCAGCAGGAAGTCGCAATGGCGATCTCGCAGAATCCGCTCCTCGAGAACGAGGACGACTGGATCGCGAGCCCGTTGCGCGTGGCGGCCGACGGCTCGTTGATCGCCCAGGCGCCGAACTCCTCCGCGCCGCCCGACCAGATGGGCGGCAACACGTCGTCTTCGTCGTCGAGCAACAGCGAACGCTCCGAAAACGGCGAGCCGCAGGGCGTCGACGAGTACAACGGCCTGTCGGGCGACGGCAATGGCGACGCGTCGCAGTGGAATCTCGACGACTACGGCCGCTCGGGCAACGCTTCGGACGACGACGACCTCCCGCCGCTGCAAATCCACGAATCGAGCACGTCGCTGCGCGATCACCTGATGGCGCAGTTGCGCGTCACCCAGGCCAGCCAGCGCGACCGCGCGCTGATCACCTTCCTGATCGAATCTCTGGACGACGACGGCTATCTCGCCGCCACGCTCGACGAAGTGCTGGGCGATCTGCCGGAAGAGCTCGAAGTCGACGTCGACGAACTGAACGCGGCGCTCGCGCTGCTGCATAGCTTCGACCCGGCCGGCGTGGGCGCGCGCTCGGCGTCGGAATGTCTGAAACTGCAGCTGGTGCGGCTGCCTTCGTCGGCTACCCGTACCCTGGCGCTGGAGATCGTCGCGCATCACCTCGAATTGCTCGCGGCGCGCGACTTCACGCGTCTGCGCAAACATCTCAAGGCGAACGACGACGACCTGCGCGACGCCCACGTGCTGATCCGCTCGCTCGAACCGTTCCCCGGCGCCGCCTACGGCAAGGCCGAAGCCGACTACGTCGTGCCGGACATCATGGTGCGCAAGACGGCTCAGGGATGGCAGGCGGAACTCAATCCCGAGGTCGTGCCGAAGCTGCGTATCAATCATCTGTACGCCAATATTCTGCGCAACAACCGGGGCGATCCGGGCAGCGGATCGTTGCGCCAGCAACTGCAGGAAGCACGCTGGCTGATCAAAAACATCCAGCAACGTTTCGAGACAATCCTCAGGGTTGCGCAAGCCATTGTGGAGCGCCAGAAGAGCTTTTTTGTCCATGGCGAAATTGCCATGCGCCCCTTGGTTTTGCGGGAAATTGCTGATACGCTGGGCCTACACGAGTCAACTGTCTCGCGTGTGACAACCGGTAAATACATGCTGACCCCATTCGGGACGCTTGAATTTAAGTACTTCTTCGGATCACACGTTTCGACTGACACGGGCGGTGCGGCGTCTTCCACGGCGATCCGTGCGCTCATCAAGCAACTGATAGGAGCGGAAAACCCGAAATCGCCTCTCTCAGACAGTCGCATAGCCGAACTGCTGGCTGAACAGGGCTTCGTGGTCGCACGACGTACCGTTGCGAAGTATCGCGAAGCGCTCAAGATCCCGGCAGTCAACCTGCGCAAGTCTCTGTAGCCCGTCGCCTCCCGCGTCGGGCATTTACCGGCCGCTCCGCAGTTGGCGGATAGGCCGGCCGATGCGACCTGCCAGAAGTCAGTCACCGGGGGGCGACTCAGGCAAGCCGACAGATCGACCGGACCTACCTCATCGTGCGGACCAAGCGGCCATTAGCTTGGAGAAGCACTATGAATCTGCAGATCAGTGGACACCACCTCGAAGTAACGCCTGCGTTGCGCGAATACGTGATCACCAAACTGGATAGGGTGCTAAGACATTTCGATCAGGTAATCGACGGCAGTGTGGTCCTCTCGGTCGACAACCATAAGGAAAAGGAAAAGCGTCAAAAGGTGGAAATCAACCTCCATCTGAAGGGCAAAGACATTTTTGTCGAGAGCTGTGACAGCGACCTTTACGCTGCGATCGATCTGATGATCGACAAGCTCGACCGGCAAGTCATACGTCACAAGGATCGCCTGCAAGGCCATCAGCATGACGCGATCAAGTATCAACCGGCGCCGCTACTCGACGTGCCGCCGCAATAAGGGAAATTAGAAGGTTTTCTTTGTTTTCCCTTGTCCAGCTAAACCGCCCGGCATCGGGCGGTTTTTCGTTTCCGGGAGCCCTTTTCACGGCACGTTGCAAGCCCGATCGCACACCGGCAACAAACTTGCTGCAATCCATAGCGCATAGATGGCGCGCCGCACCATCGGTGGCTACCCTGTTCTATAATGTTCCGGTTACCATTGGGGACAGCAAGCTTTAACGGAAAAAGGTCGGCCGGAGCCTGCGTTTTTCAGACTCCCACGTACGCCGCCGTGAGCGTCAAACGAATGGAACGCCACTTAAATGCCCCAACGAGGAAAACCCAGGCCACGTTTTCGCCTGTCAACATGAATCGTTTAGCCAAATTTCTTCCCCTCGAGAACGTCGTCGTCGGACTATCGGTCACCAGCAAGAAGCGGGTGTTCGAGCAAGCAGGCCTGATCTTCGAGAACCAGAACGGCATCGCCCGTAGCACGGTCACTGACAATCTGTTTGCGCGCGAGCGCCTCGGATCGACGGGGCTCGGCGAAGGTGTCGCGATCCCGCACGGCCGGATCAAAGGCTTGAAACAACCGCTCGCCGCTTTCGTTCGCCTCGCCGAGCCCATTCCTTTCGAATCGCCCGACGGCCAGCCGGTCTCGCTGCTGATCTTCCTGCTCGTGCCCGAACAGGCCACGCAGCAGCACCTCGAAATTCTTTCGGAAATCGCCCAGTTGCTGTCCGATCGCGAAGCTCGCGAGCGCCTGCACACGGAAGAAGACCGCGAATCGTTGCATCGCCTGCTCACTCAGTGGCAACCTTGATGCATCGGCGGTTATCCGCACGCCGGTGACCCGCCCTGTGCGGGTTCCGCCTGGCGAGGTGCGCGTCCCGCGTTAGCGTGGCCGCGTTCTTAACAGGCAAGCGGTCCACACTGGAGTCACTGACTCATGGATACGTCCAGCATCAACGCCCAAAGCATTTTCGACGACAACGCCGCCACGCTGAAACTCAGCTGGCTGACGGGGCATGAAGGCTGGGAGCGCGGCTTTTCCTCGGAATCGGTCGCCAATGCCACGTCGAGCGCCGACCTCGTCGGCCACTTGAACCTGATCCACCCGAACCGGATCCAGGTGCTCGGCGACGCCGAAATCGACTACTACAAGCGCCAAACCGACGAAGACCGCTCGCGCCACATGGCCGAGCTGATCGCACTGGAGCCGCCGTTTCTGGTGGTGGCCGGCGGCGTAGCCGCACCGCCCGAACTGGTTCTGCGCTGCACGCGCTCGTCCACGCCGCTGTTCACCACGCCCATGTCGGCCGCCGCGGTGATCGACAGCCTGCGCCTTTACATGTCGCGCATCCTGGCGCCGCGCGCCACGCTGCACGGCGTGTTTCTCGACATCCTCGGCATGGGCGTGCTGCTCACCGGCGACTCCGGCCTCGGCAAGAGCGAACTCGGCCTGGAACTGATCAGCCGCGGACACGGCCTCGTGGCCGACGACGCCGTCGACTTCGTGCGCCTCGGCCCGGATTTCGTCGAAGGACGCTGCCCGCCGCTGCTGCAAAACCTGCTCGAAGTGCGCGGTCTCGGCCTGCTCGACATCAAGACGATCTTCGGTGAAACCGCGGTGCGCCGCAAAATGAAGCTCAAACTCATCGTGCAACTGGTGCGTCGTCCGGACGGCGAATTTCAGCGGCTGCCGCTGGAAAGCCAGACCGTCGACGTGCTCGGCCTGCCTATCAGCAAGGTCACCATCCAGGTGGCGGCAGGCCGCAACCTGGCCGTGCTGGTCGAAGCCGCCGTGCGCAATACGATCCTGCAACTGCGTGGCATCGATACGCTGCGCGACTTCATGGATCGCCAGCGCCTCGCCATGCAAGACCCGGACAGCCAGTTCCCCGGCAAACTGATCTGAGTCGGCAATCCGGCCGGGCGGCGCTCTCGCGCGTCTCGCGCGGTCCGGATGCGCCCGCGGCCCAGGGCAGGCTGCGGGTACGCGCAGAGAGACCAGATGCTATGATGAACTGTACGGATTTCACGACTCCATGCGCATAATCCTGATCACCGGTATCTCCGGCTCCGGCAAGTCTGTTGCCCTGAACGCGCTAGAAGACGCAGGCTATTACTGCGTCGACAATCTGCCGCCGCGCTTCCTGCCGCAACTCGCCAACTACCTCGCCGAAGCCGGACAAGAACGGCTCGCGGTCGCCATCGACGCACGTTCGAGCGCTTCGCTCGACGAAATGCCCGCGATGATCCGCGACCTCTCGCGCGCCCACGACGTGCGCGTGCTGTTCCTCAACGCCAGCACGCAGTCGCTCATCCAGCGTTTCTCCGAAACTCGCCGCCGCCATCCGCTCTCCGGATCAACCGCGCACGACGCCGACGTCGGCCTGCTGACTTCGCTCGCCGAAGCAATCGAGCGCGAACGCGAACTCGTCGCCGGTCTCGCGGAATTCGGCCATCAGATCGACACCAGCAATCTGCGGGCGAACGTTTTGCGCGCGTGGGTCAAACGCTTCATCGAGCAGGAACACACTGGCCTCGTGCTGATGTTCGAGTCGTTCGGATTCAAACGCGGCGTGCCGCTCGACGCCGATTTCGTATTCGACGTACGCACGCTGCCGAACCCGTACTACGATCATGAATTGCGGCCGCTCACCGGCCTCGACAAACCCGTGGTGGATTTTCTCGACGCGCTGCCGGTCGTACATGAAATGATCGACGACATCGAGAAGTTTCTCGCCAAGTGGCTGCCGCATTTCCGCGACGACAATCGCAGCTATCTCACCGTCGCGATCGGTTGCACGGGCGGCCAGCACCGCTCGGTGTTCATTGCGGAGACGCTCGCCGCGCGTCTCGCAAGTCAGGCGAATGTGATTGTGCGGCATCGCGATGCGCCGGTAGACGCCGGCCAGTCATCGAAGTTAGTGGCTTAACTGGCCGCATCGCGCGGCCTCAACTCGAAGCGTTGCGCCATGTCTTCTACTTCTGCTGTGATCGCCGATTTGCCGTTGTTCCCGCTGCATACCGTGCTGTTCCCCGACGGCCTGCTGCCGCTGAAAATCTTCGAAGCGCGCTATCTCGACATGGCGCGCGAATGTCTGCGCGAGAAAACGCCGTTCGGCGTGTGTCTGCTGAAGAGCGGCGCCGAGGTGGCGCGTGCGGAAGAACCTTCGGTGCCTGAGTCGGTCGGCTGTCTTGCCGAAATCGACGAGTGCGATGTCGAAGCGTTCGGCATGCTGCTGATCCGCTCGCGCGGCACGCGGCGGTTTCGTCTGCTGTCGCATCGCGTGGAAAGCAGCGGTTTGCTGGTCGGCATGGCGGAGCCGCTCGGCGACGACCTGCCGCTCGAAGGCAACGATCAACTGGCGAAATTCGGCGCCTGCGCGGAAGTGCTCGAACGCATCATCGCGACGATCCGCGAGCGCGATCCGGACAGTCTGCCGTTCGCCGAGCCGTTCAGACTCGAAGACCCGTCATGGGTGTCGAACCGGTTAGCCGAAGTGCTGCCGATCGCGCTGCGCGCACGGCAGAAGCTCATGGAATTGCAGGACGCCGGCGCACGCATCGACGTGGTTCACCACTACATGCAGCAACATCAGCTGCTCTGAGATTGCGCGCATTCAGAGCAGCGTGCCGTGCAGACTGTCCAGCAGTTTGCGCACCGGTGCCGGGACGCCGAACGAATCCAGATCGCTGAGCGCGACCCATGCCGTGTCCGCGTCGCCCAGAGCGGCCAGCGCGCCTACGCCACGATCCAGCTCGGCGATGCGCGGCTCGATATCCAGTTTGAAATGCGTGAAAACGTGCGTGAGCGGCGCGAGCGGCGAGACCGCTCCGTTACTGCCGAAGCCCCGTGCACGGTCGGCGAGCGCGGCTTCGTCGGCCGCTTCGGGAAGACTCCACAGGCCACCCCAGATGCCCGACGGCGGGCGCTTTTCCAGCATCACGGCATTGCCGTCACGCAGCACCAGCATCCATGTGCGTCGCGTCGGTACGGTTTTCTTGGGACGTGAAGTGGGCAATTGACGCTGACGGCCGGTGACGTTCGCCACGCAATCGACCGCGAACGGGCAGCGCAGACAATCCGGCTTGCCGCGCACGCACAGCGTTGCGCCGAGGTCCATCAATCCCTGCGTGTAAGCGCTGACATCGCTATCCGACGCATTGGACGGCAGCAACGATTCCGCCAGCGTCCACATGGCGTTTTCCACTTTTTTCTCGCCCGGAAAACCTTCGACGCCGAATACGCGCGCCAGCACCCGTTTCACATTGCCGTCGAGAATCGTGGCGCGCGCACCGAACGCGAACGAAGCGATCGCCGCCGCCGTCGAGCGGCCGATGCCCGGCAGTTCCGCGAGTTCCTCGACCGTGGACGGAAACGCGCCGCCATGCTGTTCGACCACCGCCTGCGCGCAGCGATGCAGATTGCGTGCTCGCGTGTAGTAGCCGAGGCCGGCCCACAGCGCCATCACGTCGTCGACCGGCGCCGTGGCCAGCGCGGCGACATCCGGGAAACGCGCGAGAAACCTTGCGTAGTACGGAATGACGGTCGACACCTGGGTCTGCTGCAACATGATTTCCGACAGCCAGATGCGATATGGATCGCGCGTGTTCTGCCACGGCAGATCGTGGCGGCCGTGCTGGCGCTGCCACGCGATCAGCCGCGTTGCGAAATCCGGCATGGCCGGCAAGGCGGATGTCCCGGACGTGGCGGAAGGTGTCAAACGAGAAGGCATCGGAAATTTAGCGCTGGCAGGTAGGACAGAAATAAGTTGAACGCTGCCCTTGCACGATCTGCCTGATCGGCGTTGCGCACACGCGGCACGGCAGCCCGGCGCGATCATAGACGAAATAATCGAGCTGAAAGTAGCCACTTTCGCCGTTACTGCCGACGAAGTCACGCAGCGTGCTGCCGCCTTTCTCGATCGCAGCGGCAAGCGTCACGCGAACGGCGTCGGCGAGAAGCCCGTACCGCACGAGCGACACGCGGCCCGCCGCGGTGGTCGGCCGGATGCCCGCGCGGAAGAGGCTTTCGGACGCGTAGATATTGCCCACGCCCACCACGATTTCACCCGCGAGCAGCGCCTGCTTGACGGACACCTTGCGTCCGCGTGTCAGCCGATGCATCAGCGCGCCGGTGAACGCGGGCGAGAACGGCTCGACGCCGAGGCCGGCCAACAGCGGATGTTCAAGCACGTCGCCGGCATCGCGCGGATGCCAGAGCACCGCGCCAAAGCGGCGCGGGTCGCGATAGCGCAAAATGAAGTCGTCGAAGATCCAGTCGATGTGATCGTGCTTCGCGGCGGCCGGCGGTTTCGGCACGTGACGCAGCACGCGCAGCGTCCCAGTCATGCCAAGATGCACAATGAACCAGCCGTCGTCGATTTCGAATAAAAGATACTTGCCGCGGCGCTCGACTTTACGCACCACATGGCCGCGCAAGGTTTTAGCAAGGTCGGCAGGAATCGGCCAACGTAGTGCGGGCGTACGTACATCCACGCGCTCAACCTTGCGCCCGGACACATACGGTTCGATTCCCCGTCGGGTAACCTCAACTTCTGGCAACTCTGGCATGTCTAACTGGTCTGCAACTTGCGTGAGTGGTTGTGCGCGTATTGTAGCGAGCGCGTTACAATCGTCCGAAACATTGAACGGATTTCCATGAACTTGTCCTTCGTGAAGCTGTTTTTGAAGCGCCCGGCTAGCGCATCCCGTCGCGCGTCCGGCGTGCCGCACGCAGTGTCCGCTCGCCGGATGCTAGGTGCCGCTGCGCTCGCAGTCTGGGCGCTGGCCGCCGCGCCTGCGCACGCGCAGGACCCGTCGCCGGACTCGGATGACACATCCGTCACCTTGCCGGATCCGCTCGGCCCCGCTTCAGCGGAAGACCAGAAGGCGCTGCCCAACGTCCAGCTGTCGAGCCAGATCGTATTCCAGGTGCTGGCTGCAGAGGTCGCGCTGCAACGCGACCAGCCGGCGCCCGCTTATCAGACCTACCTCGCGCTTGCCCGCGACACGCACGATCCCCGCATGGCGCAACGTGCCACCGAGATCGCGCTGGCTGCGCAGAGCCCGTCAGATGCGCTGGCGGCAGCTCAACTGTGGCAGCAGTATGCGCCGAACTCCGAGCGCGCCGCGCAACTCGATGCGTCGTTACTCGTGTTGTCGGGCAAACCGGACGACGCCGCGCCGATTCTTTCGCGCGAACTCGCCCGAGTGCCGGCGGAGAATCGCGGCAGTGCCATCCTTGCGTTGCAGTTGCTGCTTTCGCGTGGCCCGAACCGCATCGGCGGCCTGCATGTATTGCAAGATCTGCTGAAGAACGACATGAACCGGCCGGAGGCGCAACTCGCCATCGCCCGTCAGCAACTCGTGTCCGACGACGCACCGGGCGCGCGCAAGTCGCTCGAGCAGGCGCTCACACTCAAGCCCGACTATTTGCCGGCGGCGTTGATGCTGTCGCAAATGGGCCCCGAGGAACGCAAGGAAGGTATCGCGTCGCTCGAAAAGTACGTGCAGCAGAATCCGAAATCGCATGACGCGCGGCTCGCGCTGGCGCAGATGTATCTCGCCAGCGACCGTCTGGACGACGCGCAGAAGCAATTCGAGATCATGCACAAGAACAACGCGGCCGACCTCACGCCGCTCATGGCGCTCGCGCTGATCAAGATTCAGCAGAAGAATTTCACCGACGCGCAGACGTATCTCACGCAGTACGCTCAGCAGGCGGAGAAAACGCCGGGCGCCGATCCGGGCCAGGCCTACATCTATCTTGCGCAGTTGTCGCTCGAACAGAAGAACGAAGCGGCTGCGACCGATTGGCTCAACAAGGTGTCGCCGTCGAGCCAGCAATTCGTGCCGGCGCAGATCACGCGGGCGCAACTGCTCGCCAAGCAGGGCAAGCCCGACGACGCCCGTAAGCTGCTTGCCAGCTTGCAGGCACCGGACCCGCGCGACCAGGCATTGATCGTCCGTACCGACGCGGCCATCCTGTTCGACGCGAAGCGCTACACCGACGCCGAGAAAGCTCTGCAACAAGCCACCGCAGCTTTCCCGGACGACCCCGATCTGACCTACGACTACGCAATGGCCGCCGAAAAAACCGGCCACTACGATGTCATGGAAGCGCAATTGCGCAAGCTGATCCAGACGCAGCCGGACAATCCGCAGGCTTATAACGCCCTCGGCTATTCGCTCGCCGATCGCAACCAGCGGCTCGCGGAAGCGGACAAGCTGGTGGAGAAGGCTTCGTCGCTGGCGCCGAACGACGCTTTCATCATGGACAGCGTGGGTTGGGTCAAATACCGCATGGGCGACACGTCCGACGCGATCAAACTGCTGCGCAAGGCTTACGACATGCAGCCCAACGCAGAAATCGGTGCGCATCTGGGCGAAGTGCTGTGGAAAACCGGCGACCAGGATCAGGCTCGCGCGGCCTTCCGCGACGCGCGCAAGCTCGAGCCGGACAACGACACGCTCGTCAAAACGCTGCAACGTCTTCAGGTAAACGATCTTTGATGCGTCTTTCCCGTTTGCTCTCTTATCCCCGGGCGCCGCGTGGCGCGGTGCTCGGTTTCGCCGCGGCGGCCGCCATCGCGCTCGCCGGCTGTGCGTCGGTCAAGCCGCAAGGTCCGTCTACGTCGAATGCAGCCACGTCGGTCACGGCGCAGACCAGCCGTTCGTATGAAGGCCGCTTCGCGATCCAGTACAACGACCAGAACGGTCAGCAGCGCAATGCCTACGGCAACTTCACGTGGCAGGAAACCGGCGACACCGTGACGCTGCAGCTTCGCAATCCGCTCGGACAAACTTTGGCCGTCGTGACTTCGTCACCTGCGTCGGCCACGCTCGAATTGCCCAACCGCCAACCGCTCACCGCCGACAACGTCTCCACGCTGATGCAGAACGCACTCGGCTTCGCGTTGCCGGTTGAGGGTTTGCGCTACTGGCTGCAACCGTCGCCCGCGCCCACCTCGCGCGCAAAGACAGAGAAAGATCCGGAACAGCCGTCGCGCCTGAAGCAGATCACGCAGGACGGCTGGACGATCGACTATCTGGCTTACGCCGACGCGCCGGCTACCGGCGTCAAGCGCCTGAATCTGAGCCGCTCGGAACCTCCGCTCGACATCAAGCTCGTACTGAATCAGTAGCCCGTACCGTGCCGCCTGAAACGGCACGGCTGCTTCTTTCTTCGGTTTTCCTTCGCTTCTTCCGCGCCCTGCGGCGCACGTAGCCCGAATCATGATTGAAACCACCGATTCGCTGCGCGACTGTCTCGCGCCAGCGAAACTCAACCTCTTCCTGCACATCACCGGACGTCGGTCGGACGGCTATCACACGCTGCAAACGGTCTTCCAGTTGCTCGACTGGGGCGACACCTTGCACTTCACGCGACGCAACGACGGCCTCATCACACGCAGCACCGAAATCGCCGACGTCCCACCCGAACACGACCTGACCGTGCGCGCAGCAACGTTGCTGAAAGCGCACACCGGCTCTCCGGAAGGTGTCGACATCGAGATCGAGAAGCGTTTGCCGATGGGCGCCGGCCTCGGCGGCGGCAGTTCGGACGCCGCGACGACATTGCTTGCGTTGAACCGCTTGTGGAAGCTCGATCTGCCGCGCCTCGAATTGCAGGCGCTGGCATTGAAACTTGGCGCAGACGTCCCGTTCTTTGTTTTCGGAAAAAATGCGTTCGCGCAGGGTGTCGGAGAGGCGTTAGACGTTGTACAATTGCCGCCGCGGCATTTCCTGGTTGTAACGCCGAGGGTTCATGTACCGACTGCAGCGATTTTTTCCGAAAAAGCGTTGACAAGAGATTCAAAGCCCCTCATAATTACGGACTTTCCTGCAGAACTTAGCTGCAACACTGAATGGCCGGAAAGTTTTGGCCGTAATGACATGCAGCGGGTTGTCGTAGGAAAATACGCGGAAGTAGCGCAAGTGCTGCGATGGTTTGAAAACGTCGCGCCAGCGCGGATGTCTGGATCAGGTGCAAGTGTTTTTGCAGCGTTCCGTAGTAAAGCTGAAGCAGAAGCGGTGCAAGCCAAACTGCCAAGCGAATGGAACAGCGCAGTGACTGCAGGTCTCGATCAGCATCCACTCTTTACTTTCGCGTCATAAGTTTTGCGTCGTCGAACGAAACTCCACGTTCGGTGAAGCTCAAAGTTAGTGTAGGGGAGTCGCCAAGTTGGTTAAGGCACCGGATTTTGATTCCGGCATTCGAAGGTTCGACTCCTTCCTCCCCTGCCAAAAATTCTCGCATTTCCCCTCGCCCCCAGCCTGAAGTAGGTGCACGATGAGCAGCCATGACGGCCTGATGGTTTTTACTGGCAACGCAAATCCCGCGCTTGCACAGGAAGTCGTCAAAATCCTCGGTATTCCCCTCGGCAAAGCAATGGTTAGCCGTTTCTCGGACGGTGAAATCCAGGTCGAGATTCAGGAAAACGTACGTGGCAAGGATGTTTTCGTCCTGCAATCCACGTGCGCACCGGCGAATGACAACCTGATGGAACTGATGATCATGGTCGATGCGCTCAAGCGCGCATCCGCCGGCCGGATCACCGCTGCCATCCCCTACTTTGGTTATGCCCGTCAAGATCGTC
This sequence comes from Paraburkholderia sp. GAS199, assembly GCF_050436585.1. Classification (NCBI taxonomy): domain Bacteria; kingdom Pseudomonadati; phylum Pseudomonadota; class Betaproteobacteria; order Burkholderiales; family Burkholderiaceae; genus Paraburkholderia; species Paraburkholderia sp. GAS199. The sequence goes on from NZ_JBNDMM010000002.1 coordinate 622,875, forward strand.
GCCCGCGTTCCGCGCGCGTCGCCATTTCGGCGAAGATCGTGGCGAACATGCTGGAAATCGCGGGTGTCGAGCGGATCATTACGATGGATCTGCACGCCGACCAGATTCAAGGCTTCTTCGATATTCCGGTCGACAATATCTACGCTACGCCCGTGCTGCTCGGCGATCTGCGCAAGCAGAATTACGAGAACCTGCTGGTCGTTTCGCCTGACGTCGGCGGCGTGGTGCGTGCACGAGCGTTGGCAAAACAACTGAATTGCGACCTCGCTATCATCGACAAACGCCGCCCGAAGGCGAACGTTGCCGAAGTGATGAACATCATCGGTGAAGTCGAAGGCCGTACGTGCGTGATCATGGACGACATGGTCGACACCGCAGGTACGCTTTGCAAGGCTGCGCAGGTTTTGAAGGAACGTGGTGCGAAGCAGGTATTCGCCTACGCCACCCACCCGGTTCTGTCGGGCGGCGCGGGCGAGCGGATCGCAGCTTCGGCACTCGACGAACTCGTTGTCACCGACACGATTCCGCTGGGCGAGGAAGCTCGTTCGTGCGCCAAGATTCGTTCGTTGACTAGCGCCGGCCTGCTTGCCGAAACGTTCTCGCGCATTCGTCGCGGCGATTCGGTCATGTCGCTGTTCGCCGAAAGTTAAGTATTTGCGAGAGCGCAACGTGTTTAGCACGTTGCGCTTTTGCACAATTGGCATGAACGAACGAAGGTTCGTGCCATCGCTCTGGGCCTCAGCCGTTATGGTTTCGAGGCCCTGTTTTTACTGCCTGGTCGCGGGCAGTGCATTGGAGATTCAACATGAAAGTAGTCGCTTTCGAGCGTTCTTTGCAAGGTACGGGTGCGAGCCGCCGCCTGCGTATCTCGGGCAAGACCCCGGGCATCGTATATGGCGCTGGTGCTGAAACGCAATTGGTCGAACTGGACCACAACGCACTTTGGCACGCGCTGAAGAAAGAAGTTTTCCACTCGTCGATTCTCGATCTGGAAGTTGGTGGCAAGTCGCAACAGGTTCTGCTGCGCGACGTGCAATACCACCCGTTCCGTCAGCTCGTGCTGCACGTGGACTTCCAACGTGTCGACGCGAAGAAGAAGCTGCACACCAAGGTGCCGCTGCACTTCATGAACCAGGAAACCAACCCGGCAGTGAAGCTGTCGAGCGCGGTGATCTCGCACGTCCTCAACGAAATCGAAGTCGAGTGCCTGCCGTCGGCACTGCCGGAATTCCTCGAAGTCGACCTGGCGAAGATCGAAGCTGGTCAGTCGCTGCATGCCAAGGATATCGTCCTGCCGGCAGGCGTCACCCTGGTTGCTCACGTTGAAGCAGAAAACCCGGTCGTCGCAGCTGCAACGATCCCGGCTGGCGCAATCGCTGAAGGCGACGCCGCTGCTGCAAGCGAAGGCGAAACGCCGGCTGCTTAAGCTGCACTGAGCGAGCAATCCTCTCGAGCCGTTTCAATGAAACGGTCGACGTGACCCGCCGAGGTTCTCTTCGGCGGGTTTTTTTTCGCTTTTTTTGGCTCGGCCGCCAGTGGCATGCGAGCCAGATGGACCCACGCAATCATGATCAAGCTGATCGTCGGCCTCGGCAATCCGGGCGCCGAATACACCGCGACGCGCCACAATGCCGGCTTCTGGCTGGTCGATCAACTCGCGCGCGAAGCCGGCACGACGCTGCGCGACGAACGGCGCTTCCACGGTTTTTATGCAAAAGCGCGTCTTCATGGCGAGGAAGTCCACCTGCTGGAGCCGCAGACCTACATGAATCGCTCGGGTCAATCGGTTGTGGCCGTGGCGCAGTTCTTCAAGATTCTTCCGGATGAAATTCTCGTCGCGCATGACGAACTCGACATGCCGCCCGGCAGCGTCAAGCTCAAGCTCGGTGGCGGCAGCGGCGGTCATAATGGTCTGAAGGACATCACCGCGCATCTCTCGTCGCAGCAGTACTGGCGCTTGCGGATCGGGATCGGGCATCCGCGCGATCTGATTCCTGAGAGCGCGCGTGCCGGCGCCAAGCCGGACGTCGCCAATTACGTGCTGAAGCCGCCGCGGCGCGAAGAACAGGACGTCATCGACGCCTCCATCGAGCGCGCCCTTGCTGTCATGCCGCAAGTTATCAAAGGCGAACTTGAACGCGCCATGATGCAACTGCACCGCAACGCGTAGCCGTTTCGCCATCTACAGGAGAATCGCTTGAGCCGCTTCTGGAGCGACATCGTTCACCGTCTGACGCCTTACGTGCCCGGCGAGCAGCCGACGCTCACGCATCCGGTGAAGCTGAACACCAACGAGAATCCGTATCCGCCCTCGCCCCGCGTGCTCGACGCGATCCGCCGCGAACTCGGCGAAACCGCCGACTCGCTGCGCCGCTATCCCGATCCGACTGCGCGCCAGCTTCGCGAGACGGTCGCCAACTATCACGGCCTGCGCGTTGAGCAGGTGTTTGCAGGCAATGGCTCCGACGAAGTGCTAGCTCTTACGTTCCAGGCACTGCTCAAACACGACAAGCCGCTGCTGTTTCCTGACGTCACGTACAGCTTCTATCCAACCTACGCGCGGCTTTTCGAAGTCGACTATCGGACCATTCCGCTCGACGACAACTTCGCGATCGACGTGGACGACTACACGACGCCCAACGGCGGGATATTATTCCCGAATCCGAACGCGCCCACGGGACGCCCTTTGCCGCTCGCCGACATCGAGCGCCTAGTGGCGCGCAACACCGACGACGTCGTGGTGATCGACGAAGCGTATGTCGATTTCGGCGCAGAATCGGCGATTGCGTTGATCGATCGCTATCCCAACCTTCTGGTGATCCAGACGGTGTCCAAATCGCGTTCGTTGGCCGGCATGCGGGTGGGCTTCGCGTTCGGCAACGCCGATCTGATCGACGCGCTGAATCGCGTGAAAGACAGCTTCAACTCCTATCCGCTCGATCGTCTGGCGCAAGTGGCTGCGGTCGCGGCGTATGAAGACGAAGCGTGGTTCCGCGACAGTTGCGCCAAAGTGATCGCTAGCCGCGAGCGGCTTGCCGCAGGACTGGCAGCCCTCGGTTTCAATGTCGTGCCGTCGGCGGCGAATCTGCTGTTCGCAAGCCATAAAAGCCACGACGCAGCCATGCTCACAGCGAGGTTAAGGGAGAAGCAGATTTTCGTGCGTCACTTCAACGCGCCGAGAATCGCCCAGCATTTGCGAATCTCGGTGGGCACCGACGCCGAGTGCGAAATTCTGCTTGAGGCACTGCAAAACATTCTCAGCGACCGTACCAGCTGACATTGTCGGCAGCACGATAAGATAGCGGCCCAAATAAAAACGGCGAGGTATTCATCTCGCCGTTTTCCGTTCACGCGCTCTTTTCCGCTTGTAGCGCGTGGTATTTCGCCATCAACCCGTCCGGTGTTTCCAGATGCTCCGGATCGCGCGGAATACATTCCACCGGACACACCTGAATACACTGCGGCTCGTCGAAGTGACCGACACACTCGGTGCACTTCTTCGGGTCGATCACATAGATTTCCGGGCCCATCGAAATTGCGTCGTTCGGGCACTCGGGCTCGCACACGTCGCAATTGATGCACTCGTCGGTAATCATCAAGGCCATACATCTCTCACTTCACGCCGGCCGAAGCCGGCTTTGATCCGTCAAACCGCTAGTTTACGCCGGTTACGGTTGTCCCGCCGAAGCGTTGCCGTTCGGGTCGAGCGCGGCGACTTTTTCCTTCAGCCATTTTTCGACCGACGGAAACACGAACTTGCTGACATCTCCGCCCAATTGTGCGATTTCGCGCACGATCGTACCTGAGATGAACTGATATTGATCGGATGGCGTCATGAACATGGTTTCGACGTCCGGCAACAGATAGCGATTCATGCCGGCCATCTGAAACTCGTATTCGAAGTCGGAAACAGCGCGCAGGCCGCGCACGATCACGCGCGCGTTATTCGTACGCACGAAATCTTTCAGCAGCCCTTTGAAGCTCATCACCTGCACGTTCGGATAGTGGCCAAGCACCTCGTGCGCAATATCGAGGCGCTCTTCCAGGGTGAAGAATGGCTTCTTGTTGCGGCTGTCGGCAACACCCACCACCAGCGTGTCGAAAATGCTCGACGCGCGTCGAACGAGGTCTTCGTGACCGCGCGTCAGCGGGTCGAACGTGCCCGGGTACACGGCGACTACCATGAGAACTCTCCTCTCTTCAGACAAATGGGCACGTCAAAGCGTCCACGCGACGCATTTGGCACCGACCGCGCGCGTGACGATGTTCCGCCCGGCGCTTGTTTTGGAACGCGCATTATTCCTCATTTTCGCGCTGCAGCAAATGAAAGTGGACAGCGCCCGCTTTGCCCTGCCGCACGATTTCCCAGCCTGCCAGGGTCTCATTGCCATCCAGCACGAGCGCCTCACCGGCTTCGACATAAAGAAAACCCGCCGCGCTCACGAGCGGCACGGCAAGACCAAGCGCCTTCGCCAGCAGATCGGCGCCAAACGGCGGATCGAGAAACACCACGTCGAATGATCCGGGCGGCAGACTTGCAGCAAGGCGCAGGCCGTCCGCCTCTGCAATTTCGATCGTGCGTGCAGCCAGGCGTTCCTGATTGGCGCGCAACTGGCTCGCGGCCCGCGCATTGCGCTCTACCATCAGTACGCGCGCCGCGCCGCGCGACGCGGCCTCGAAGCCGAGCGCTCCGCTGCCCGCAAACAGATCGAGGCAACGCTGGCCGTCGAGCCGCTGGCCGAGCCAGTTGAACAGCGTTTCGCGCACGCGGTCGGGCGTGGGGCGCAGGCCGTCGAGGTCGAGCACGGGCAAAGGCGTACGCTTCCAGTCGCCGCCGATGATGCGAATGGCGTGCGCTTTGCCGCCTTTGGAGGAAGCGCCGTGGGCGCGTGATGGTGCGGAACGGGGCATGCAGTTTCAGTTACGTTGAGAAGGCGCCCGCCACGCCAATGCGTGCGGGTCGGAGAGCCAACGTTACCACAGGGGCGCGCCACGTCCACCCTGGCCATCCGGCCGATACGACGCCCGGCGGCGCGCCTGATAAAATGTGCGGCTTCCAGCGCCTTGCATCCCGCATCGCAACGCTGCCTGCCGCTCCCGCCGGTGCTGTACCGGCTGCGCGCATCGGCGCGCGCTCTCACCACGCCAGATCATGTTCAGCTTTTTCAAACGATTCAAGGGTTCGAAAGAGTCCGATAACGCGCCAGAAGAATCGCAGGCGTCGTCCGAGGCCGCGGTCGAGCTGCCCTCGGTCGCGCCCGCCGTCACGCCGGTAGAACCGTACATCGAGCCGCTTCTGCCCGAGCCGGAAGAGCCGGAAGAACTGGAAGAGTCCACGTTCGAGGCCGTCGAGATCGTACCGCCGCCCGCGCAGGATGCCGGCGCGAGACGTTCCTGGCTCACCCGCCTGAAAACGGGCCTGTCGAAAACCAGTTCGAGCCTGACCGGCATCTTCGTCGGCACGAAGATCGACGAAGACCTGTACGAAGAACTCGAAACGGCGCTGCTGATGTCCGACGCCGGCGTCGACGCGACCGAGTTCCTGCTCGAATCCCTGCGCGAAAAAGTGCGCTCGGAGCGCCTGAGCGATCCGCAACAGGTCAAGACGGCGCTGCGCACGTTGCTGATCGACCTGCTCAAGCCGCTCGAGAAATCGCTGATGCTCGGCCGCGCACAACCGCTCGTCATGATGATCGCCGGGGTCAACGGGGCGGGCAAGACGACCAGCATCGGCAAGCTTGCCAAGCATCTGCAAAGCTTCGATCAATCCGTGCTGCTGGCCGCGGGCGATACCTTCCGCGCCGCGGCTCGCGAGCAGCTGGCTATCTGGGGTCAACGCAATAACGTGACGGTGGTGGCGCAGGAAAGCGGCGATCCGGCAGCGGTCATTTTCGACGCGGTCGGCGCCGCCCGGGCTCGCAAGATCGACGTGATGATGGCCGACACCGCCGGCCGTCTGCCGACACAGTTGCACCTGATGGAAGAGTTGCGGAAGGTGAAGCGCGTGATCGGCAAGGCGCAAGATGGCGCACCGCATGAAGTGCTGCTCGTGATCGACGCGAATACCGGTCAGAACGCGCTGGCCCAGGTCAAGGCTTTCGACGACGCACTCGGCCTCACCGGCCTGATCGTCACCAAGCTCGACGGTACGGCGAAGGGCGGCATTCTGGCTGCCATTGCCCGGCAGCGGCCGATTCCCGTGTATTTCATCGGAGTCGGCGAAAAGGTGGAAGACCTGCAGCCGTTCAGCGCGGAAGAATTCTCCGACGCGTTGCTCGGCGGCTGATTCCAGCAAACAGGCTGGCAGCCAAGCACCAAAGCTGATCCGCACCGCATACGCAAAAAGGGCGCTCCAAGGAGCGCCCTTTTTTCATCGCCACGCCGACATCACTCCGCGTCGGGCTGCGCGCCGGGCGCCGCTTTGGCGAAGGCGTCGATTTGCATCGCGTGGTCGTAAATGCGCTGAATGGTCGGAAACTTTGCGGTCTCCACCTTGAAGCGCTGCGCGTTGAACACCTGCGGAATCAGACACGCGTCGGCCAGCGTCGGCGTGTCGCCGAGACAGAGCTTACCGGTGCGCGCATTGCCCGCCAGATTCGCTTCGAGCGTGGCGAAGCCGGACTCGATCCAATGCTTGTACCAGGCGTCCTTGGCGACATCGTCGACCTGCAACGTGTGTTTCAGGTACTTCAGCACGCGCAGGTTGTTCAGCGGATGAATCTCGCAGGCCACCGCCAGCGCGACCGATCGCACGTACGCGCGATCCGCGGGCGTGCCGGGCAGCAGCGACGGCTCCGGATGCGTTTCCTCCAGATACTCGATGATCGCCAGCGACTGCGGCATCGTTTCGTTGCCGTCCACGAAGGTGGGCACGATGCCGTCGAGATTGACCTTGCGATACTCGGGCTTCAGCTGCTCGCCGCCGTCACGCACGAGGTGCACCGGCAGGTAGTCGTACGGCAGGTTCTTGACGTTCAACGCAATGCGCACGCGATACGACGCCGAACTGCGGAAATAGCTGTATAGCTTCATTGTTGTCTCCCCCGAGCCGATTTCAGACAACGCGAACGCTCAACTCGCCGAGGCCATCCACGCCGCCCTTCATCAGGTCGCCCTTCACGACTGCGCCGACGCCTTCCGGTGTGCCGGTAAAAATCAGGTCGCCCGGCTGCAGTTCGAACAGCGTCGACAGATAGGCGATCGTTTCGCCCACGGACCAGATCAGTTGCGACACGTCCGAATTCTGCTTTTCCTCGCCGTTGACCGACAACCAGATCGCGCCTTTCGCAATATGGCCGACGGTAGTGACCGGATGAATCGGTCCGAGCGGCGCGGAATGGTCGAAGCCCTTCGCGGTATCCCACGGACGGCCGAGCTTTTTCGCTTCCGCCTGCAAATCGCGGCGCGTCATGTCGAGACCGAGCGCGTAGCCGTACACGTGATCGAGCGCGCTGTCGGCCGCAATGTCTTTGCCGCCCTTGCCGATCGCCGCGACCATTTCCATCTCGAAGTGCACGTTTTTCGACAGCGTCGGATAGGGGAATTCGCCAGTCGCGCCAGGCGCCACGTACAACACGGCGTCGGCGGGTTTGGCGAAGAAGAACGGCGGCTCGCGGTCGGGATCGTGTCCCATCTCGCGCGCGTGCGCCTCGTAGTTACGGCCCACACAATAGATGCGACGCACCGCGAATAGCTCGCTCGACCCCACGACCGGCACCGCGACCTGCGGTGCGGGTGCAAACACGTAACTCATCCCGTTCTCCGTCTTTAGAAGGCACCGCCTGCGCGGCACGAAAAGTTCGAGTGTAACGCGCGGCAAAGCGCCGCGCGCGGGCGGCCGGCAAGCCATTGCCTTACCCGACGCACGGACGCGATGTCTCGCCGATTGGCCATAGATGCGATACTCACACCAGATCAGCGTCCCTTGAATACCGTGGCGGTTGTCGAAAGACAGCACGCCACCCCGTCCCACTGCGCCCGATGACCGACTCCGCCGACACCATTCCCTTTCCCTGCGCCCGATTCATCAAGGAAATCGGTCGTGGACCGAACGGCGCGCGCGCCCTGACCGCCGACGACACGCGCGAACTCTACACGGCCATGCTCGACGGCCGTGTGGACGATCTCGAACTCGGCGCGGTGCTGCTTGCCTATCGCGTGAAAGGCGAAACCGCGGACGAACTCGCGGCCATGCTGGCCGGCGCGCACGCGTCGTTCGACCCGCTGCACCTGCCGCACGCCGAGTTTCGTCCCGTCTCGATCCCGACCTACAACGGCGCGCGCAAGCAGCCGAATCTGGTGCCGCTGCTCGCCCTGCTGCTGGCGCGCGAAGGCGTGCCGGTGCTGGTGCACGGCGTCACGGAAGACCCCGGCCGCGTGACGAGCGCGGAAATCTTCCAGCATCTGCACATTCCGCACGCGCAGTCGCACGCCGACATCGAAGACGGCCTCGCCGAGCGCCGCCTCGCCTTCGCACCGATCGAAGTGCTCGCGCCGAAGCTCGCGCGTCTGCTGGCGCTGCGTCGGCGTATGGGCGTACGAAACTCGACGCACACGCTGGTGAAGATCCTGCAACCGTTCGCGCCCGCCGGGCTGCGCCTCGTGAACTACACGCACCCGCCGTATCGCGACAGCCTGACCCAGCTATTCAACACGCATCCCGACGCAGCCGCCGGCGGCGCCTTGCTGGCGCGCGGCACCGAAGGCGAGGCCGTGGCGGACACGCGTCGTCAGGTACAGGTGGACTGGTTGCACGACGGCGTCTGCGAGACGCGCGTGCCGCACGAGCGCTCGTCGCCGGACGCGCCCGAGGTCGAATTGCCGGAAGCGCGCGACGCGCCCACCACCGCCGCCTGGATCGCCGCCGTCTTGCGCGGCGAGGCGCCCGTGCCGAGCGCGATCGAACGGCAGGTGGAATTGATCGTGGACGTCGCGAAAACGGCCGTCTAACCGGAGCGCGTCTCGAGCACCGACGCGCGGCACAGCCCGATTCACTCGATCGCGCAGCGCGTGGCCTGCCACGCGATCAGCCGCCACTGGCCGTCTTCCTGAGTGTGAATGGCGGTGTAGGCGATAGGAAACAGCAGCGCGCCGTTGTTTGCTTCCATCTCGATCAACGCGCGGCCGGTCACGACGCACGTTTCGCTTCCCACCGGCAGCACGTCCTGCGACTGCACTTCGATCTGCCGATAGCGGCGGCGGCCGCCCGTTATGCCATCGATGAACTGCCGCTTCGTCTCGCGCTTGCCGTTCGTGTGCACGTAGCTCACGTTCTCGGCCAGCAACGAGTCGAGCGACTGTCCGTCGCCGTCGACCATGGCCCGAAAGCGCTCTCGCTCGAGTCCGCGAATCGCTTCGATTATCTTTGCCGCCATTGCTCAGCCCCTTGCACCGGTAAGCCGAACGTGGCCACGGTCGTCAGAAGTTATATTGCAAATATAGCTGGTGGAAATTTATACCAGGATTCGGCTCTTTGATACCGCCGTTGGAAATATGCTGGAACCGGTAGCCCACCTGGTACTGCTGGTGGTTGCCGATCTGCACGCCCACGCCGGCCATCGGCGTGAACTGGAACGCTGTCGAATAATTGTAGTCAGAAGAGACGGTGGGACTCGTCAGCAGACGTACGCCCGCCCCCGCTTCCACGAACGGCCGGATCGAGCCCGAGCCCTTGATGAAGCGGATGATCGGCGTCACGCCAAATTCGCCAATATTTTTGTGAATGTTGGCCTCATCGGTGTGCCATAAGGCCGCATGCGCTTCGCCGATCAGCGCGAAGTGCCAGTCGCCGATTTGCCACCACGTCAGATTCGGATCCCACACAAAGCCGAGATCGTACTTCTTGAAGTGGTGATCGCCCGTGCCGACGGCAAATTGCACGCCGAACTGGTCGGCCGCCGCCAACCCGGACGCGCAGGCCAGCACAGCCGCGCAAACCCCATTTAGAGCCAGACCACGCAACACGCTTTTTTTGTTGTTCATCGAACACCCGAGCTAGCCGAACGTTGATTACCTTCTGAATGTTGCCCCTATTCTAAAGACAATCTCAAAATGTTGGATCGTCTGAAGAAATCTATTTTTTCGCAATTAGTCACTTCAGATTCAGAAAAAATCGAACACATGTTAGATCGAAAGGCCGTTGTTAGGTAATTTCTACGGTCCAAACATGCACGCCGCAAGAGGCGTAAGATGGCTATCAGAATTTGAATTTCAATAGGAATTTGCGGAACTTGGATGACCCTACGCCCTCTAAGTATTAGCACTCGGTAATTCAGAGTGCTAACATCCAACGCTGGAGTCGTTCTCTGAACAAGCTTTTGTTTGATTCCAAAGGAGTTTTACACGTGAGCCATGCAATGACCCTTCCGAATACTCTGAGCCCGTCGTCGGCTAAGGCCGCTTCGGCAGGTGCACTGGCGCTCTCGCATTCCTCGCTGCTGCCCGGTCAACTGGGCAATATCGACGCCTACATCCAGGCCGTAAATCGGATTCCGATGCTGACGCCGGCGGAAGAACGCCAGTTCGCCACCGAATTTCGCGAGCAGGACAACCTCGTCTCTGCGCGCCGTCTCGTCCTGTCGCACTTGCGGCTGGTCGTGTCGATCGCGCGCAACTATCTGGGCTATGGACTGCCGCACGCCGACCTGATTCAGGAAGGCAATATCGGCCTCATGAAGGCCGTGAAGCGCTTCGACCCGGAGCAGAACGTACGTCTCGTTTCGTACGCCATGCACTGGATCAAGGCAGAGATCCACGAATACATCCTGCGCAACTGGCGCATGGTGAAGGTCGCCACCACCAAGGCGCAGCGCAAGCTGTTCTTCAACCTGCGCAGCCACAAGCAGGGTCTGGGCGCGTTCACGCCTGACGAGATCGAAGGTCTCGCCCAGGAACTGAACGTGAAGCGCGAAGAAGTGGCTGAGATGGAAACGCGTCTGTCGGGCGGCGATATCGCGCTCGAAGGTCAGGTCGAAGACGGCGAGGAGTCGTACGCGCCGATCGCCTATCTGGCCGACTCGCACAGCGAGCCGACCGCCGTGCTGGCTTCGCGTCAGCGCGACAAGCTGCAAAGCGACGGCATCGCCAGCGCGCTGGACGCACTCGACGCACGCAGCCGTCGCATCATCGAGGCTCGCTGGCTGAAGGTGGAAGACGACGGTTCGGGTGGCTCCACGCTGCACGAACTCGCCGACGAATTCGGCGTGTCGGCCGAGCGTATCCGCCAGATCGAAGCGAGCGCCATGAAGAAAATGCGCGGCGCACTCGCCGAATATGCGTAAGCCGTAATTCGCCTCCGCGCGGCGATTCAATCGTCGTGCAAGGCACAGTTCGCCAAGCCCCGCCCTCGCAAGAAGGCGGGGCTTTTTTCTGCCCGCTCCCATCCGCAACCGCGCACTTGCGCCTCTCCACATACCGACTCCGAAACTCGCTTCACCACGCGCGCTCGGGAACACCTTTCTTGACGTAACACAAAGCCGGTAGCAATACTGTCCAAACGGAGCGAGCTTCGCGACCCAATGCCGCAGGGCCGGATCACGCGCGCCAGGGCTGCGCTCCTAAAATCGGGATGCACTCGCCGGACCGCTCACGCGGCCCGGAGCCAGCCGGAAATTACCGGCGTGAAGTTGCCTTCGACCGATCATGACCCTAGCCCTCAATCGCAACAACCCGCCCCGGCCAGGCCTGCGCAAGCGCCTCGCCCGCTGGGCGCGCGGTCCGACTTTGGCGCGGGATATCGCCATCGTCCTCGCCATCAAGTTCGTACTGCTGATGGCACTCAAGTACGCATTTTTCAATCATCCGCAGGCGGAACATATGTCGCTCCCGCCTGAGCAGGTCGCGCAGGCATTGCTATCCGCGTCGGCTTCGCATCCGTCCCAAGGTGATCAACATGCCCGTTAGCGAAGTCGTAGAACTCTCGCGCCTCCAGTTCGCCGTCACGGCGCTCTATCACTTTCTGTTCGTGCCGCTCACGCTCGGTCTGTCGTGGCTGCTGGTCATCATGGAATCCGTTTATGTGATGACTGGCAAGCAGGTCTACAAGGACATGACCCAGTTCTGGGGCAAGCTGTTCGGCATCAACTTCGCGATGGGCGTCACCACCGGTCTCACGCTGGAGTTTCAGTTCGGCACCAACTGGTCGTACTACTCGCATTACGTGGGCGACATTTTCGGCGTGCCGCTGGCCGTCGAAGGCCTGATGGCGTTTTTCCTCGAATCGACCTTCGTCGGTCTGTTTTTCTTCGGCTGGAACCGGCTCTCGAAAGTGCAGCACGTCGGCGTGACGTTTCTGGTCGCGCTGGGCTCGAACCTGTCGGCGCTGTGGATTCTGGTGGCCAACGGCTGGATGAACAATCCGGTCGGCGCAACGTTCAACTATCAGACCATGCGCATGGAACTCGACAGCATCTTCTCGGTGCTGTTCAACCCGGTTGCGCAGGTGAAATTCGTGCACACGGTATCGGCCGGCTACGTTACGGCTTCGATGTTCGTGCTGGGCATCTCTTCGTGGTATCTGCTCAAGCGCCGCGATACCGAATTCGCGCTGCGTTCGTTCGCCATTGCCGCCGGTTTCGGGCTTGCCTCCACGTTGTGCGTCATCGTGCTCGGCGACGAATCCGGCTACCGCACGGGCGAAGTGCAACAGGTCAAGCTGGCCGCCATCGAATCCGAGTGGGAAACCGCACCGGCGCCCGCACCCTTCACGATCTTCGGGATTCCGAACCAGCAGGAAGAACGCACGGACTACGCGATACGCGTGCCCTACGCGCTCGGCATCATCGCGACGCGTTCGCTCGACGAGCCGGTGGTGGGTCTGAAAGATCTGATGGCGCGCAACGAAGTTCGCATCAGAAACGGCATGCTGGCCTACGCCGCGTTGCAAAAGCTCAAGCAAGGCGACCCGACGGACGAAGCCAAAGCCGATTTCGAAGCCCACAAGAAAGACCTCGGCTACGGCCTGATGCTCAAGCAGTTCACCGCCAACGTGACCGACGCCACGCCCGATCAGATTGCTCAGGCAGCCAAAAAAACCATTCCACCGGTGGCGCCCGTGTTCTTCTCGTTCCGTCTGATGGTCGGCCTCGGCATCCTGTTTCTCGCGACCTTCGCGCTGGCGTTCTGGTTCTGCGCGCAACGCACGCTGCTTTTGCACAAACGCCGCTGGTTCCTGCGCTGGGCCGTCTGGGCGATTCCCCTGCCGTGGCTCGCGGCCGAGTTCGGCTGGATTGTCGCTGAAGTGGGTCGCCAGCCGTGGACCATCGCCGGCATTCTGCCGACCGCGCTGTCCGCGTCGAGTCTGGCGCCGTCCGATCTTTATCTGAGCATCGCCGGCTTCGTGGTGTTCTACACCGTGTTGTTCATCATCGAAATCACGCTGATGTTCAAGTACGCGCGACTCGGTCCTTCGTCGCTGCACACGGGACGCTATCACCACGAACAACAACAGCCGCTGAATCAGCCGCTGCCGACCAACACGGCAGCATGACCAGCCGCCACCGCGACTCAAGGGAAACATCATCATGGATTACGCAACCCTCAAGGTGATCTGGTGGGTACTGATCGGCGTGCTGCTGATCGGCTTCGCGCTCACCGACGGCTTCGACATGGGCGCCGCGATTCTGCTGCCGTTCATCGGCAAGACCGATGGAGAACGCCGCATCGTCGTGAACACCGTCGGCGCCACCTGGGAAGGCAATCAGGTGTGGTTCGTCACTGCCGGTGGCGCCATGTTCGCCGCGTGGCCGCTGGTGTACGCCGCGTCGTTCTCCGGCTTCTACTTCGCGATGCTGCTGGTGCTATTCGCGCTGTTCTTCCGTCCGGTCGGTTTCGATTACCGCGGCAAGCGCGACGATCCACGCTGGCGCAGCGCGTGGGACTGGGCATTGTTCGTCGGCGGCTTCGTGCCGGCGCTGGTCTTCGGCGTCGCCTTCGGCAATCTGCTGCAAGGCGTGCCGTTTTCGTTCGACACCGATCTGCGCGTCACCTATCACGGCGGCTTCTTCGGCCTGCTCAATCCGTTCGCGGTGTTATGCGGTCTGGTGAGCGTGTCGATGCTGGCGGCGCACGGCGCGGCCTTCGTGAAGATGAAGACCGACGGCATCGTGGCCGAGCGTGCATCGCTCGCGCTGCGGATCGCCTCGCTGCTCGCCGTCGTGCTGTTTCTCATTGCCGGCGCTTTGATCGCGACGATGATCGGCGGCTATCAGATCGTGGACGCCGCGCCCTTCGACACCGTCGCCAATCCGCTTATGAAAACCGTGATCGGCGCGCCGGGTTTGTGGCTCACCAACTACGCCACTTATCCGTGGATGGTCGCGGCGCCGGTGGCGGGTCTCGTCGGCGGCGTGCTGGCTTTGCTGCTCGCGCGCTCGCGTTTTGAAAAGAGCGCGTTCCTCTCGACCTCGCTCATGGTGATCGGCGTGATTCTTACCGCGGGCTTTTCGATGTTCCCGTTCATCATGCCGTCCTCGCTCGACGGACGCAGCAGTCTGACCGTATGGGATTCGACTTCGAGCCGCATGACCTTGCAGATCATGCTGATCGCCGTGGCTATTTTTTTGCCGATCATCCTGATCTATACGAGCTGGGTTTATCGCGTGATGCGCGGCAAAGTGACGGCCGCCGCGCTCGAAGAACATCACCATACGATGTATTGACCGTACGCATGACTAACAGGAGTTTGCGATGTGGTATTTCAGCTGGATTCTCGGCATCGGCGTAGCGCTCGCCTTCGGCATCATCAACGTGATGTGGCTCGAATCACGCCGCGTGACGGAGACGGGCAAGCAGAAAGCGCATTGATCCGGCGCACCGGGCAGCGGTCATGTCCGGGAAAACGGGCCGAACGCGATCGCCGTCGGTAAACGCAAAAGCGGCACCTTGAATTTCAAGGTGCCGCTTTGTCATGACGGCCTTAGCTTTTGCGAAGCGGTGACGCCTGCTCCGCTAGCTTCGCCTCAGGCCGGCAACGGCGTCGCGCCACTGCTCGCAGGCGGCGACAAACGCGTCGCCAGTTGCGCGGCATAGCGTTGGGCCGAATCGCCGACCACGATATGGAACGTGTCCGCCGACACCCACGCCGTATCCAGCGAAGCGAGACGCTGACGATCCACCGCCGACGGATCGCGCACGACGATGCGCAAACGCGTTGCCGCGACGGCATCCAGCGACACTACATTGCCCGCGCCGCCGAACACTGCGAGCCAGCGCAACGGATCCGGATCGAGCGGGCCGCCATTCGCGGCGCTAGCGACATTCGCATGGCTTGCCTGGTTAGGCGCGACAGATGCCGGGGCAGCCGCCGCAACCGGCTTCACCGCTTCGCCACCACCTTGCGCGATCACCGTGCGGATTTCGTCGGCGATGATGTCCGCTTCCGGTCCGATGATGACCTGCACGTTGCCGCCGCCACGCTTGAGCACACCGCGCGCGCCGATCGTCTTCAGTTCGTTCTCCGACACCTTGTCCGTGTCGACCACCGACAGACGCAGACGCGTCGTGCAGGCATCCACCACCGACAGGTTCGCAGCGCCACCCAGCGCCGCGATGTAGCGCTGTGCGCGCGGCACGGCCGCGCCTGCCACCGGCGAAACGAAGCCGCCTGCCGCGAACGAGTCCACCTGTTCGTCGGCGGCTGCGGGCTCGCGGCCCGGCGTCGCCATGTTGAACTTGCGGATGAAGAAGCGGAACAGACCGTAGTACACGACCATGTACACGAGGCCGATCGGAATCGCCCACCAGCCCCTGGTCGACAGACCGTAGTTCAGCACGTAGTCGATCGCGCCAGCGGAGAACGTGAAGCCGAGATGAATGCCGAGCGCCGAGCAGATCGCCAGCGAAAGGCCGGTCAACAAAGCGTGAATCACGTACAGCACCGGGGCGAGGAACATGAAGCTGAATTCGATCGGCTCGGTCACACCCGTCAGGAACGAAGTGAGCGCCATCGAGAACAGCAGACCGCCGACCACCGCGCGGCGCTCTTTCGGCGCTTCGTGGAACATGGCCAGACACGCGGCCGGCAGACCGAACATCATGACCGGGAAGAAGCCCGTCATGAAGGTTCCGGCGGTCGGGTCGCCCGCGAAGAAGCGATGCAGGTCGCCTGTCACCGGCGCGCCGCCTGCCGGCGTGAACGTGCCGAACACGAACCACGTCAGCGAGTTGAGGATGTGATGCAGACCCGTGACGAGCAGCAGACGGTTCAGCACGCCGAACACGAATGCGCCGAGCGCGCCCGCGGTGGTGAGCCAGTGGCCGGCCGAATCGATCACAGCCTGCACCGGTTGCCACACGTAGCCGAACACGATGCCGAGCACCAGACAGACCACGCCCGTGACAATCGGCACGAAGCGTTTCCCTCCGAAGAACGCGAGGTAATCGGGCAGCTTGATGTCCTTGTACCGGTTGTACAGCAAGCCCGCGACGATACCCGCCACGATCCCGGACAACACGCCCATGTTGAGCTTGTCGTTAATGTCCTTCATGACCGCGATTTCGACCAGATAGCCGATCGCGCCGGCGAGACCCGCCACGCCGTTGTTGTCTTTCGCGAAGCCGACCGCCACGCCGATCGCGAACAGCAGCGGCAGGTTGTCGAAGATCGCGCCGCCAGCGTCGGCGATCATCTTGATGTTGAACACATCGGGCTGACCGAGGCGCAGCAGCAGACCGGCAACCGGCAGCACTGCGATCGGCAGCATCAGCGCGCGTCCCAGGCGCTGAATTTTCAGAAACGGATTCCCATCCATCTAACCCTCCAATCCTTGTCTCGTAGTTGAGTGTTTTGTCGCTATGTAGTGATGAAGCGAAGCTGGCTGCCGACTGTGTGGGGTTCAGTCCAAAGGCCAGGTTTCGCGGCTTGCTGCTCTTACCGCCTGCGCCGACTCGAGCGCCAGGGCATCCTGGGCGCGCTGGCGGCACAGCTGATAATCGAGGTTGCGCACTCGCGCCTTGATGCCCGGCACCGACACCGGGTCCACCGACAACTCGGTCACGCCCAGCCCGACCAGCAACGGCATGGCGAGCGGATCGCCCGCCAGCGCGCCGCACACGCCGACCCATTTGCCATGCTTGCCGGCGCCCTGCACGGTGGCCGCGATCAGTCGCAGCACAGCCGGATGCAGACCGTCGGCTTGCGCAGCGAGGTCGGCCTGGCAGCGGTCCATGGCCAGGGTGTATTGCGTGAGGTCGTTGGTGCCGATCGACAGGAAGTCCGCGTGCTGCGCCAGTTGATCGGCCAGCAACGCCGCCGACGGCACTTCGATCATCACGCCGACTTCGATCGGCTCGGTGCGGCCCGCTTCACGCGCGAATTCGTCGATACGCTTGCGGATACGGATCAGTTCGCCCACGTCCGTAACCATCGGCAACAGGATGCGAACGGCGCCGAGCGGCTTGACCGCCAGCAGGCCGCGCAACTGGTCGTCGAGCAGATCCGGACGCACCTGCGCGAGGCGGATGCCGCGCAGGCCGAGCGCGGGATTCGGTTCCGGCGGCAGCGTCAGGTAATCGACCTCTTTGTCCGCGCCGACGTCCAGCGTGCGGATGATCGCGGTACGGCCGCTGAGCGCGTCGACGATGGCCTGGTAGCTTTGACGATGCTCGTCCGTGGTGGGTGCGGCCGCACGGTGAATGAACAGCAATTCGGTGCGCAGCAGGCCGACGGCATCGGCGCCGTTTTCGACCGCTGTCTTTGCGTCGTCCAGCGTCGCGATGTTCGCCGCGACTTCGATTGCGCGGCCGTCGGCGGTCACCGCGGCTTGCTGCGACGTGCGGCGGTTCGCTTCGCGTACGCCTGCCAGACGGTTGCGCTCCAGACGCGCCTGCTCGACGTCGAGTGCGGTCGGCGCGAATTCGAGGCGGCCCGTGGTCGCGTTCACCACGACCTGTGTGCCTTCGGGAATGGCGTGCAGCGCATCGCCGATCGCGACGAGCGACGGAATGCCCGCCTGCCGCGCGAGAATCGCCGCGTGCGACGTCGCGCCGCCACGGGCCATCACGAGCGCGGTCACGCGTGAACGGTCGAGCGAGGACAGATCGGACGGCGTGAATTCTTCCGCGGCCAGCACGGCTTCTTCGGGCAGCGTGCGCGCCGCTGCGTTCGTGTAACCCAATGCGCGCAGCACGCGCTTTTCGATGTCGCGCAGATCGGCGGCACGTTCGGCGAGCAAGGCGTCTTCGATATTGGCGAGAATCGCAATCTGCGCGCGGATTGCTTCGCGCCAGGCGAAGCCCGCGCTTTTACCGAGGCTGATCAGATCGCGGGCCGCGTCGAGCAGCGTCGGATCTTCGAGCAGCACACGATGCACCGCGAAAATACCCGCTTCGCCGACCGCGCCGCGTTGCGACGCATCGCGCACCGTCGTGCCGAGATCGGCGTCGACGGTCGCGATGGCTTTGTCGAGCAGACGGCTTTCCGCCGCCGACGTGCCGCTCGCCGTTTCCGGCGGATCGATATCCGCGTCGTCCCAGCGCACCAGCTTGCCGACCGCGACACCCGGCGCCGCGCACACGCCCGCGAGCGTGTTCGGCGCGAGCGTTTCGCTCGCTGCGCGCAGTGCCGGCTGCGGCGCCGGCGAGCTTTGACGCGCCGGTTTTTCCTCGGCTTCGCCATGCGCCTCGCGCGTCAGTTCGTGCGCGATCGCGTCGACTGCCTGGCTGGCTTGCGCGCCGATGCCGAGCAACTCGATGGTCGCGCCTTCGCCGGCCCCGAGACCCAGCAGACCGACCACGCTTTCGATCGCCGCCTTGCGGCCTTCGTAACGCACTTCGACGCGCGCATCGAAACCGCGCGCGGCTTCACGCGCACGCGCCGCCGGACGTGCATGCAGACCGCCTGCGTGCACCAGCGTGACTTGCCGGCGCGCTTCTTCGGTTACGTTGGTGGCGCTCGCCTGGCGCGACGCATGCGCGGCAGCGCCTTCGCGTGCACGCAGCACGAGCAGCGGCGTGACACCGACCTTCAGCATGCCGCCCTGCACGCGTTCGACGATTTCGAACGCATCCGAATTGGCGATGGCGAGCACCGACACCAGGCTCGGCGCATTCAGCGCGATCTGATCCTGATCGAACTCGATGAGGATGTCGCCGGCACGCACTTGCGCGCCCTGCTCGATCATCGGCGCAAAACCCTTGCCGTTCAGCTCGACGGTGTCGATGCCGATGTGCAGCAGAATTTCCGCGCCTTCCGCTGTCGCCAGCGTGACGGCATGACCGGTGCGCGCGAGATGCGTGACGGTGCCGTCGCACGGTGCGACGAGCCGGCCTTCGAGCGGGTCGATGCCGATGCCGTCACCGAACATACCGCCCGAAAACACCGGGTCGGGTACGTTCGCGAGCGGCACGACCGGGCCGGTCATGGGCGCGAGCAAAACAATATGGCCTTCGGAATGGCTCATCAAACGGGACTCCTCGACACGTCGCATCTGAATTCTCGATCAGTGAGTTTCGGTGACTTTGGCGAGATGGCGCGGCGTATCGGGATTGCGCCCGCGCGCGGCGGCAAGGCCGGCGGCCATCACGTAAAAGGACAGGATTGCAGCGATCGGATCGAGCGCCGCGTGAGCGGTATCGGCGAGCGGCAGCGTGGCTTCCGGCACGTCGGCAGGCGCGGCGAGCAGCACGCGCGCGCCGCGTGCCTGCATGTCGCGGGCAAGCTGGAGCAAACCGGCCTGCTCGGGGCCGCGCGGTGCGAACACCAGCAGCGGATAGTCGCGATCGATCAGTTCCATCGGACCGTGGCGCACTTCCGCGCTCGAAAACGCTTCGGCCTGAATGCCGGAGGTTTCCTTCAGCTTGAGCGCGGCTTCCTGCGCGATGGCAAGACCCAGGCCGCGGCCGATCACGATCATGCGCTCGACACCGCGCAATTCGTCGACGGCTGTCGACCAGTCGAGCTTGCCCGCGCGTTGCAGCGCGTCCGGCAGCGCGTTCAGTGCACCGAGCAAGGCTGCGTCGTTCTGCCAATGCGCAACCAGTTGCGCGGAGATCGACAGCATCGCGATATAGCTCTTGGTGGCGGCCACGCTCAACTCGGGACCGGCCGCGAGCGGCAACGCGAATTCGCAGGCGTCGGCGAGCGGCGAATCCGGCGCGTTCACGGCGGCGACGGTCAGCGCGCCGGCATTGCGCAACGCTTCCATGGTGCCCACCAGATCCGGGCTCTTGCCCGATTGCGAGAACGCCAGTGCCAGTTGATCGCGCACTTGCAGCGGCGCTTGCTGCAACGTCGCGACGGACATCGGCAGCGACGCGACCGGCACGCCGACGCGGCTCATCGTCAGGCTGGCGAAGTAACTCGCTGCGTGATCCGAGCTGCCGCGCGCGACGGTCAGGGCAACGTGACGCGGCTGCCCGGCGAGCTTCGCGGCGAGTGCCACGACGCGCGAGGGGTCCGCGAGTTGCGCGGCGACCGTTTCAGCGGACGCCAGCGCCTCTTTAAGCATATTCGACAATTGATTCTCCTTCGACGTATGTCGCGGTCAACGTCAGTTCACGATCGAACACGACGACGTCGGCCCACGCGCCGCGCGCGATGCGGCCGCGGTCTTCGATGCCGAGGTAGTCGGCGGCGTAGCGCGACAGACGGTTTGAAACATCGGCGATCGGCAGTCCGATCGACACGAGATTGCGCAGCGCCTGATCCATCGTCAGGGTGCTGCCGGCGAGCGTGCCGTCGGCAAGACGCACGCCGCCGAGACACTTCGTGACATGCTGGCTGCCGAGGCGATATTCGCCGTCGGGCATGCCGGTGGCCGACGTGCTGTCCGTGACCACGTACAGGCGCGGAATCGCGCGCAGCGCAGCGCGGATCGCACCCGGATGAACGTGCAGCAGATCGGGAATGATTTCGGCGAATTCGGCATGCGCGAGCGCCGCGCCGACGAGGCCGGGATTGCGGTGATGCAGCGGCGACATCGCGTTGAACAGATGCGTGAAGCCACAGGCGCCATGCTTGAGCGCGGCGACGGCATCGTCGTAGGTGCCGAGCGAGTGA
Source organism: Paraburkholderia sp. GAS199 (assembly GCF_050436585.1). Taxonomy (NCBI): domain Bacteria; kingdom Pseudomonadati; phylum Pseudomonadota; class Betaproteobacteria; order Burkholderiales; family Burkholderiaceae; genus Paraburkholderia; species Paraburkholderia sp. GAS199. The sequence continues at coordinate 643,870 of NZ_JBNDMM010000002.1, forward strand.
CCGAGTTGCACCCGCACGCCGCGCGCCGCCATCTCGGAGATGATCTCCATGTGGCCGGCGATCTCCGGTGCGAGCGTGACCACGCGAATCGGCGCGATCGACAGATACTTCAGCACTTCGTCCATCACGGCCGACACCGCAGCGTCCGGCTGCGCGCCGAGCTTGCCGGGGTTGATGTACGGCCCTTCGAGGTGCACGCCGAGCACGCGCGCGCCGCCCGGCGTGCGGATTCGCGCGTTGTTGCCCAGACCGGCGACGACGCTCATCAGTTCGTCGCGCGGCGCGGTCATCGTGGTGGCGAGCAGACTGGTCGTGCCATAACGCGCATGAGTGCGGGTGATGGTTTCGATCGCGTTGTCGCCTTCCATGACATCGGAGCCGCCGCCGCCGTGCACGTGCAGATCGATGAAGCCCGGCAGGATGTACGGCGCGTCGTTGGTCGACGGATCGACGCGTTCACCGGTCAGCGCCGTGATGCGGCCGTTTTCGTATTCGAGCGTGCCGTGAATCCACCCATCGGTGGTGAGTATGTTTCCGGTCAGCATGAGTCTCTCTGGTGAGGCGTAATACGGTGTGTGCGTGTGCGCGATCGAGTGCGATGCGCGACCCGTGTGCGCAACTCAGGTGCGCAATTCCGCGACGAAGTCGTAGTAGTCGTTGCGGCAGTAGGTGTCCGTCAGTTCGATCGCGCGCTGATCGGCGCTATAGCCGATGCGTGTAATGACCAGCAATGCCGTGCGAGGTTCGACATCCATCAGCGCGGCGATTTCACTGGAAGCGTTGACCGCGCGAAAGTGCTGCAGCGCGCGCACGACCGCGGCGCCGCGTTGTTCGAGATAGCTGTAGAGCGAAACGCCAATGGCTTGCGGGTCGGGCACGATGGCCGCCGGCAGCGCCGAATGTTCGACCGCCATGACGATGCCGTCCGCTCGACGCAACCGACGCAAGCTCGCCACCGCGGCGCCCGGCGACAAACCCAGGTGCACCAGCTCGTCGCGGTTGGCGGCGCGGATATCGCGCTCGAGCCACACCGAATCCGGCTGGAAACCACGTTGCTGCATCTTTTTCGTGAAGCCGGTGAGACGCGAGAGCGGATCTTCCACGCGCGGCGTGATGAAGCTGCCCGCACCGCGCGCTCGCCGGATCAAACCCTGCTCGACCAGCAACTCGATTGCCTTGCGCGCCGTGATGCGCGACACGCCGATGGCGTCGGAAAGCGTGCGTTCGGACGGCAGCGCCTCGCCCGCCGACCACACGCCGCAATGAATCGCCGTCGCCAGATTGCGCGCGAGCTGCAGATAGAGCGGCGTGACGTTGCGGGCGTCAGGCATCAATGCGGACCAGCGAGTTTCCATGGGGCTCCGGCGGTCGTCGTGGACAATACGGCCTACGAAAAACGAGAGCCCATTATATAACCAACATAATACCAGTCAACGAACTGGTCTCATGGTGGTACGGGAAGGCGCAAAGCCTTGCCGGACGGGCGTTACAACCGCCTGTCGGGCGGCGGGATTGTCGCTGCTTCGGATCGGGATTTACCCGTAGAGACGCCCAAAAACGCTGGCAAACTGCTTGAATTGGTTCTCAAGGACATTCGTCACGCATCGAAGCGGCCATACCTTTCAAATACCACTTCGACACATGATCGCGGCGTCACGCCTTTTGAATTCAAGTGCATTCAAATATAGTGCTGGATAACGAGTCAGTAAAAATTCCCAGGTGCCGCATTTGACAGATTCCGAGGCGCGACAGCGCGCTCTGGCCGTGCGCCATTTCAACCGCTTCTATACGCAGCACATCGGCGCACTGCACGAACATTTGGCGAAAACCGCTTTTTCGCTGACCGAGGTGCGCGTGCTGCACGAGCTGTTTCGCGGACGCGCGCAAACGGCTTCCGTACTCGGACGCAATCTCGGACTCGACAGCGGCTATCTCAGCCGCCTTCTCACCAACTTCGAACGGCGCGGGCTCATTACGCGGCGTCCGTCGGAGCACGACGCGCGTCAATCGCTGATCGCGCTCACCGATGCGGGACACGCGGCCTATGCGCCGCTCGACGCGGCCGCGCTCGAAGAAGTCTCAGCGCTGCTCGAAGGCCTCACGCCGCCGGACCAGGATCAGTTGATCACCGCCATGCGGCTGATCGAGCGGCTGCTCTCCGACAAACCGCGGCACGAACTCGTGGTGTTGCGGCAGCCGCGCGCCGGCGAGTGTGCGTGGCTCGTGCATAGGCAGGCGCAATGGTTCGCGTCGCATTACGGCTGGGATCACACGTTCGAGGGTTTGCTGGCGCGCGTCGTCGCCGACTATTCGCAACGCCGCGACCCGGTGCGGGAGATGTGCTGGATCGCCGATCAGGAAGGCAGCGTGGTCGGCTCGGCCTGCATCGTCGCCGTGTCGACCACGGTGGCGGGCGTCCGGCTGCTATGGGTCGAACCCGACGTGCAGCGGCTTGGCATCGGCACACAGTTGATGAGCGAATGCATTCGCTTTGCCCGGCGCTCGGGCTACACCAAGCTCACGCTGACCACCGCGTCGACGCTTCACGAACCGCGCCGCCTGTGCGAGCGGGCGGGCTTCACACTCGCGGGCACGGTCGCCGAGCGCCGCTTCGGCAATGACCTGACGGTCGAGCGATGGGAACTGGAGTTGTAACGGCGCGCATCGGAAGCACGCGCGAAAAAAAACGCCACGGCGAGTTGCCGTGGCGTTTTCCTTTGACGTCTTGCGATCAGACGTTGCCGCTTAGAACGACGGCACCACCGAACCCTTGAATTGCGTCTTGATGAACTGGCGCACGTCTTCCGACTGATACGCCGCCACCAGTTTCTTGACCCACGGCTTGTCCTTGTCCTGCGTGCGCACGGCGATCAGGTTCGCGTACGGGCTGTGAATGTCTTCGAGCGCGATCGCGTCTTTCGTCGGCTGCAGACCGGCGGCGAGCGCGAAGTTCGTATTGATCGCGGCGGCGTCCACGTCCGACAGCGAGCGCGGCAGTTGCGCGGCGTCGAGTTCGACCAGCTTGATCTTCTTCGGGTTGTCGGCAACATCCAGCGGCGTGGCGTTATTGCCCTTCGTGCCCGCACCCGCCTTCAGCTTGATCACGCCTTGCGCCTGCAACAGCAGCAGCGCGCGATTCTCGTTGGACGGATCGTTCGGCACCGCGACCTTCGCGCCTTGCGGCAGATCCTTCAGCGACTTCAGCTTCTTCGAGTAAATGCCCAGCGGCGAAATGTACGTGAGGCCGGCAGCGACGAGCTTGTAGCCGCGTTGCTGGATCTGGCTGTCGAGATACGGTTGATGCTGGAAGCTGTTCGCGTCGAGGTCGCCTGCGTCGAGCGCGGCGTTCGGCTGAACGTAGTCGTTGAATTCGACGACCTTCACGTTCAGGCCTTCACGCTTCGCCACTTTGGTGACGACTTCCCAGATCTGCGCATCCGGGCCGCCGATGGTGCCGACCTTGATGACCTTGTCGTCGGCGTGCGCGCCGAAGCTGGTGACGATCGCGGCACTCGCGACCACGGCTGAGAGGGCTTTCAGGATGTTTCTGCGCTGCATGTGATTCTCGCTATCTTCTGATCGATGTCAGATTCGGGTGGAAGCCGGCGACGACTCGCGTCGCCAACCAGACCGCAAATGGTCTCATAGGCTTCGCGCAATGTGAAATACCGCGATCGCATATGGGTATGCAACGCGCGGCCGTGGCGGAACGACGAAGGTTTTCCGATAATCGCAGATCGGGAACCGCGCCATCGGACGGCCCCATCAACCGCTTACGGAAACGCCGACATGTACGTCATCAACCTCATCTACACCGCGTCGCTCGAACGTATCGACGACGCGCTCGACGCGCATCGCGCTTTCCTGACGCAGCAGTTCGACGCCGGCATATTCGTGGCCGCGGGACCGAAAGTGCCGCGCGACGGCGGCATCATCCTGGCCGTGCGGATCGAGCGCGACAAACTGGACGCCATTCTCGCCAGCGATCCATTCGCCGAGCAAAAACTCGCGCGCTACGAAGTGACGGAATTCAAAGCGACACGACTCGCACCGGGCCTCAATCTGCCGATGCCGGTGTAACGGGAAAGCGGAGAAAGTCGAAGCGGGCGCGCGAGATGCGCGCCCGAATGCGTCGATGCGTCAGTCGAGCAGCAACTTGAGATCGTGCACCCAGGGCGTTGCGCCCTGACCGTCGCGCGCGAACAGACGCAGCTTGCCGTCCGTGTCGAGGACGTAGCTTGCCGCGGTGTGGTCCATGGTGTAGCTGTCCGGCGTCTTGCCCGGCACTTTCGCGTAATAGACGCGGAAGTCTTTGGTCACCTTGGTGAGTTGCGCCTGGTCGGCGGGGCGCAAGCCGACAAAGGTCGGGTTGAACGCCGACACGTATTGTCCGAGCAAGGGCGCCGTGTCGCGTTCCGGATCGACGGTAACGAACAGCACCTGTACGCGCTTTGCGTCTTCGGGACCGAGTTGCTGGAGTGCCTGCGAAAGCTCGGCCATGGTTGTCGGACAGACATCCGGGCAATGCGTATAGCCGAAGAACAGCACCACCACCTTGCCCTTGTAGTCCGCCATGGTGCGGACCTTCCCGGTCGTATCCGGCAAGGAGAAGTTATTCGCGAACTGGGTGTTGCCGGTGATGTCGAGGTTCTGGAATGCCGGCGGCTGCTTGCCGCAGCCTGCCACCATCGCCACGGCACCGAGAGCGCCGGTTATCAAGGCAGTGCGCAGGACAACGCGCGCACCGAAGCGCGCCATGCGTGCAAAGCGGTCTTTGAACATAAGCTTTTAAACGCCGATCAGGACGCGCGCATAGTGGTCGATCAGCAGCGCGGCGAACAGCAGCGACAGGTACACGATCGAGTAACGGAAGGTCTTGCGCGCCAGGTCGTCGGAGTACTCGCGATAAATCTTCCACGCATACGCGAGGAACACGGCACCCAGCAGAACAGCCGACGCCAGATACACCACGCCGCTCATGCCGGAAATGAACGGCATCATCGTGACGGCGAAGAGAATGACGGTGTAGAGCAGGATGTGCAGACGCGTGTATTTCTCGCCGTGCGTGTTCGGCAGCATCGGCAAGCCGGCGTTTTCGTAGTCTTTACGGCGATACAGTGCGAGCGCCCAGAAATGCGGCGGCGTCCAGACGAAAATGATCAGCACGAGAATCCATGCGTCGCCGGGCACATGACCCGTGACGGCCGCCCAGCCGAGCGCCGGCGGCATGGCGCCGGATGCGCCGCCGATCACGATGTTCTGCGGCGTGGCCGGCTTGAGCAACAGCGTGTAGATCACGGCGTAGCCCACGAATGTGGCAAGCGTCAGCCACATGGTGAGCGGATTGGCGTACGTGTAGAGCGTCCACATGCCGAGGCCGCCGAGCACCGCCGAGAACAGCAGGATTTGCGTCGTGGTGATTTCACCGCGTGCCGACGGACGCCACGAAGTACGACGCATCTTGGCGTCGATTTTCTGTTCGACCAGACAATTGATGGCAAAGGCCGCACCGGCCAGCAACCAGATGCCGACCGTGCCGCCGATCAGGGCAGTCCACGGCACCATGCCGGGCGTGGAGAGGAACATGCCGATCACGGCGCAGAAAACCGCCAGCTGCGTGACGCGCGGCTTGGTCAGGGCGAGATACTGGGAGACCCGGCTACCGGGCGTTTGGGAGAGTGTTGTGCTGTCCATGTGGGGTCACGCTGGCGCGGCATCGCGCGCAGGCAACGCGGCGCGGCCGGGACGGCTATAAGCGATCCGAAAGTTTAACATAACGAGCAGAAGCAGCAGGATCGCGGCTCCGCCGTTATGGGCGACGGCAATGGGCAACGGCCATTGCAAAACGATGTTCGACAGCCCGGTAATGAACTGGATCGCCACGACGAGCAGCACGCCATTGGCCGGTCGCCGCAACGATTCGAAGCGGCGCATTTTGAGCGCGAACCAGGCGAGATAGGCGACGACCACGATCGCAAACGTGCGGTGCGTCCAGTGAATCGCCACCAGCGCGTCCTGCGTGATCATGTCGCCGTCGCCGGTCATGCCCAGCGCGCGCCACAAATGAAAACCGTGGGCGAAGTCCATCGGCGGAATCCATTGGCCGTTACACGTGGGGAAATCCGTGCAGGCGAGCACCGCGTAGTTCGTGCTGACCCAACCGCCCAGCGCAATCTGCGCGATCAGCAGGATCAGTCCGGCCAGCGCCGCAGTGCGCCAGCGCGCGGCTTCGGGCTCATACGCCGGCAGCGGTGTCTGCCGCGCGGCCAGCCAGCCCAGTGTGCCAAGCAGCGCGAGACCGAGCAGCAAGTGCGTCGTCACGATGATCGGCTGCAGCTTCATGGTGACGGTCCACGCGCCGAACGCGCCTTGCACGAGGATCAGCAGCAGCAATGATGTGGGCCACCACGGCGACACATGCAAGGGCCGCCGCTTGATGCGCGCGGTCCACGCAATGATGGTCTGGGCGATGATCAGCACGCCGATCGCCATCGCGAAGTAGCGGTGAATCATCTCGATCCATGCCTTCGTCATGCTGACGGGTCCGGTGGGCATGGCCTGATGCGCGGCTGAGATGGCCGCGTGCGCGATGAACGGCGACGAGGTGCCATAGCAGCCCGGCCAGTCCGGGCAGCCCAGCCCGGAATCGGTGAGGCGCGTGAAGCCGCCGAACATCACCAGGTCCAGTGTCAGAAAGGTGGTGAGCCAGACCAGCTTGCGGAATTTGTTGTCGTCGGCCTTGACCCACACGTAGGACAGCGGCAGCAACGCAATACACAAGCCGATCAGGGCCAGTTGCAGTACAAACATCGTTCTTACCTTTGTTGCGGCATCAGCCGATGCGCGACCATTTAAGCAGCTTCGTCAGGTCGTTCTTGATCTTGCTCGGGTTCGGGTCTTTCGGGAAACGCATCATCAGATTGCCGTTCGGATCGACCAGAAAAATATGGTCGGTGATCCGGGTGCCGGAATCGGTCGGCAGCCATGCGGACACCTGCGCCGGATCGGCGATCATCATGTCGGTATCGGGGTACGCCTTTTGTATCACGTCTGCCACGTTGCCTGCATCGGTGCGCAACCAGACTTCCACGACGCGCTCGCGTTCCGGGCCCTGAGCTGCGCGGATTTGTCGCATGAAGTAGAGCTTCGTGGCGCAGGCTTTATCGCACGCGCTGGGGTCGACGGAAATCAGCAGCCAGTGGCCGCGCAAGGTGGCGAGCTTGACCGGCTTGCCGTCTTCGCCCGTCACGACCAGCGAATCCGGAATCGGGCGCTGCGGTTCGATCAGCGTGCCGTAGCTCGTCGTGCCGCCTGTGGGACGAATGACGTAATAGGTGAAGTACGAGATCGCGATGGGCGCCGCGCAGATGATCGCCATCAGCAGAAGCATCCAGCGCCCGCGCTGCCACGAGCCTTTGCCGTTGGGTTGACCGGGCACTGCTCGCGGCGCTGCGGTTTTGCCGGCTTGCGGCGAGCGGGGAGATTGCGTCGACACTACAGGACCTCTTTCGATGTTTGCGCAGCCTGCCTCGAGCCCAGAGGGCCGGCAAGCCGCTAGCGATGATTCAGGCGCCGGGCGCGGGCGCTTTCTTGCCCGCGCGGCGCGCGGCGTACAGACCGAACACCAGCGCAGCGGCGGCCATGCCCCACCATTGGAACATGTAGCCGTAATTACGCTCGACACCGCTGGTCGGCGCCGGCCAGTCGCGTACCAGTTTGTCGCCGTCGTCGCTCGATTGCTGGATCACGAACGGCTGCAGCGGCAAGCCGGTTTCCGCGGCATAGGCCGTGACATCGAGATTCTGACGAATCGACTGGTGCGCCGCCGAGCCGCCCTGCCCCAACTCGTAGGCGCGCGACGCATCGGCGCGCGCGATGCCTTCGATCTCGATCTCGCCTTGCGGCGTGGTGTAAGGCGCGATGGTCTCGCGATTGTTCATGTTGCGCGGCAGCCAGCCACGATTGACCAGCACGTAACCGCCGTCGCTCAGTTTAAAAGGCATCACGACGTAAAAGCCGGGCTGGTCGTTATACGGACGATTATCCAGATAGACGACTTTGTCCGCGACGAAACTGCCGCGCGCCTTCACGCGATGAAACTCGATGTCTTTCAGCTCGACCGGCGCCGCGCTCACTGCCTGCGCGGGCGCATTTTCGAACTGCATGATGTTCACTTCGAGCGCTTCTTTCTGATGGGCGCGGTCGAGTTGCCAGAACCCGAGCCGCACCGTGACGGCCATCACCACCAGGATCAACAAGGCGGGAATCAGGCGAAACTTCATCGAAACCACTCCACGCGGGTGTTACGCCCTGTCCGGACGGAGCGGCAGACGCCTACGCACGGTGCGATAATAACTGCCTTGCCTCTGCGCTTTCTGGTTTCGGTCGGATCCATGCACATTCTCGTTCCCATCGCCTTTGCCCTGATCATCGCCAGCATGGTGTCGGCGTTGTACTTCATGATGCATGACAAGGGCAAAACCAAACGGATGGTCTGGTCGCTCGCCACACGGGTGGGTCTGTCGATCTCGCTGTTCCTGTTCATCCTGTTTGCACACTGGATGGGCTGGATCCAGTCGACCGGCATTCCTTATGGTCGCTGATACGGTAGCTCGTCGCGACAGAGAACCTTCCGCTTTCCGCACCGCCGGCTGTTGATCGGCGCATCAAGCAAAACGCCGCCCTGACAGGGTCGAGGGCGGCGCTGCTTCGAATCTCTTTCAAACTACTCCATTGCTGCAGGTACTGCGCGCCTTCGAAAGGCGCGGACCGACACGCATTACAGCCAGTAGACGACGACGTACAGACCCAGCCACACGACGTCCACAAAGTGCCAGTACCATGCGGCGCCTTCGAACGCGAAGTGGTGGTCCGCCGTGAAGTGACCGCGGATCATGCGGACCAGCACCACGGCCAGCATCGTGCCGCCCAGGAACACGTGGAAACCGTGGAAGCCTGTCAGCAGGAAGAACGTCGAACCGTACACGCCCGACGACAGCGTCAGATTCAGTTCGTTGTACGCGTGGAAGTATTCGAAGCCCTGCAGGAACAGGAAGCAGACGCCGAGCACCAGCGTGGCAGCCAGCCAGATGATCGCTTTCTTGCGATGATCTTCGCGCAGCGCGTGGTGCGAAACCGTGAGCGTGGCGCCCGAAGACAACAGCAGCGCCGTGTTGATGGTCGGCACCGGCCACGGCTGCATCGACTTGAACGTGGACACCAGCGCCGCCGGACCGTTGTTCGGCCACACCGCCGAGAAATCCGGCCAGATCAGCTTGTAATCGAGGCTGCCGAGTTGATGCAGCGCGATCTCGCGAGCGTAGAACAGCGCGCCGAAGAATGCGCCGAAGAACATGACTTCGGAGAAGATGAACCAGCTCATGCTCCAGCGGTACGACTTGTCGACATTCTTGCCGTACATGCCGCCCTCGGATTCCGCGATCGCGTCGCCGAACCAGTGCCAAAGCGTAAAGAGCAGCCACAGCAGACCGACGACGACGCCGATCGGCGCCAGTTCGTGGTCGTTGATCCAGGCTGCAAGCGATCCGAGCATGACCAGCAATCCGACCGCGGCGCTGATCGGATGCCGCGACGGATGCGGTACGAAATAGTACGGGCTCTCGTTTTGACCGCTCATTCTTGATTCTCCACTTCAGTCCAGTTGTCCCGGAATCTCCGGCTGTATCCTCGGCGGCGCGTCGATACCGCACCGCTTCACTCTAATTCATGGGCGCTGTTTCGCGCCTGCCTGCTCAGCCTACGACCATGCGTACGATCAGAATCAGCACGACGATGAAAATCGCCGCACCGATCAGCGCCGCTGCGATCACATGCAGCGGGTTCAACTGCGCCGCGTCGGCTTCCAGATCGCGGCGTTTGCGCACCCCGAAAAACGACCAGAACACAGCCCGCATCGACTGACCAAAACTGCTTTTGCGCGGGCTGCCGCCGTTATCGCTCATCTCGTCTTCTCGCTCTTCACCCGCGGCGCTGGCCGTCAGGCGGGGTTCGCGGCGGTCGCCGCCGTACCGGCCGTGGGCGCTGCGCTGCCCGCCGTTGCCGCGGCGGGCGTATTCAATTCGAAGAATGTGTAGGACAAGGTAATCGTCTTCACGTCCTTCGGCAGCTTGGGATCGACCACGAACACGACCGGCAAGCGCTTGACCTGATTCGCCGTCAAAGTTTGCTGCGTAAAGCAAAAACACTCGATCTTCTTGAAGTACTCGGTGGCCTGCTTCGGCGCGTAGCTCGGAATGGCTTGCGCCTGAATTGTGCGCGCCTGTTCGTTGCTGACCTCGTACATCACCGTCGTCACTTCACCCGGATGCACGTCAAGACTACGTTGCTCCGGCTTGAAACCCAGCGGGCCGCGCGCGTTCGCATCGAGTTCGATGGAAATCGTGCGGCTCATGTCGACCTGCGTATTCTTCGCCTCGCGCACCGTTGCATCACGCTGCACGAGGTTGTTGATGCCGGTGATCTGGCAGATTGCGCGGTACATCGGCACCAGTGCGAAACCGAAGCCGAACATCATCAACGCGACGACGAACAGCTTGATCAGCATCGAACGGTTAAAAGCGCGGTCGGCCTGAGCCGGCGGTTGCGTCGACATCTCGATCCTCAACAAACCTTCACGGGGCCGAAAACCTCCGCGTCAGGAAAACCACTTCTGATGAATGATGACGCTCGCAAAAAAGGCCGCGGCGATGACAAACATCACGATACCGATCCGCCGGTTGCCCGCGCGGATCTGCTCGGGCGTACGTCTTTCTTGAGGATTGCGCGTCATGCTCGACTGTCTGAATGCCTTTCGTGACCACGGATGCCGCCACGACTTCCGCGCCCGCCGGACCCGATGACGCCCAACCGCGCCGCCGGATCCTGCTTGCGCACCGAACGCCTTTTACTCGACGGTCGGCGGATGTTCGAACGTGTGGAACGGAGCCGGGCTCGGCACGGTCCATTCGAGGCCCGTTGCGCCGTCCCACGGCTTGTCGTCGGCCTTTTCGAGTTCGCCGCCGCCACGGTAGGCCGGCAGCGCAACCGCGAACAGGAAGTAGACCTGCGCAAGACCGAAGCCGAACGCGCCGATCGAGATGACCTGGTTCCAGTCCGTGAACTGCGCCGGGTAATCGGCGTAACGACGCGGCATGCCGGCGAGGCCAACGAAGTGCATCGGCAGGAACGCGAGGTTGAAGAAGAACAGTGAGGCCCAGAAGTGGATCTTGCCGCGCGTCTCGTTGTACATCCAGCCCGTCCACTTCGGCGCCCAGTAGTACCAGCCCGAGAACAGCGCGAAGAGCGAGCCCGCCACCAGCACGTAGTGGAAGTGCGCGACCACGAAATAGGTGCCGTGATACTGGATGTCGAGCGGAGCCATTGCCAGCATGAGACCCGACAGGCCGCCGAACGTGAACACGATCAGGAAGCCCACCGCAAACAGCATCGGCGTTTCGAAGGAGAGCGAACCGCGCCACATCGTCGCGACCCAGTTGAACACCTTCACACCGGTCGGCACGGCAATCAGCATCGTGGCGTACATGAAGAACAGCTGACCCGTCACCGGCATGCCGGTAGCGAACATGTGGTGCGCCCACACCATGAACGACAGGATCGCGATCGACGACGTTGCGTACACCATCGAGCTATAACCGAACAGCGGCTTGCGCGAGAACGCCGGGATCACCTGCGACACGATCCCGAACGCCGGCAAGATCATGATGTACACCTCGGGGTGCCCGAAGAACCAGAAAATATGCTGGTACATCACCGGGTCGCCGCCGCCGGCCGCGTTGAAGAACGACGTGCCGAAGTGGCGATCGAACAGCACCATGGTGATCGCACCTGCCAGCACCGGCATCACGGCAATCAGCAGGTACGCGGTGATGAGCCACGTCCACACGAACATCGGCATCTTCATCAGCGTGAGGCCGGGTGCGCGCATGTTCAGGATCGTCACGACGATATTGATACCGCCCATGATCGACGAAGCACCCATCAAGTGGACTGCGAAGATCGCGAAGTCCATGCCCGGGCCCATTTGCGTGGACAGCGGCGCGTACAGCGTCCAGCCCGCGGCGGTGGCACCGCCCGGCGAGAAGAACGAACCGACGAGCAGCACGGCGGCCACCGGCAGCAGCCAGAAGCTGAAGTTGTTCATTCGCGCGAACGCCATGTCCGACGCGCCGATCTGCAACGGAATCATCCAGTTCGCGAAGCCGACGAAGGCCGGCATGATCGCGCCGAACACCATGATGAGGCCGTGCATGGTGGTCAACTGGTTGAAGAACTCGGGGCGCATGATCTGCAGACCCGGCTCGAACAGTTCGGCACGGATCATCAGCGCCATCACGCCCCCGGAGAGGAACATGGTGAACGAGAAGATCAGGTACAGCGTACCGATGTCCTTGTGATTGGTTGCGAACAGCCACCGACGCCAGCCGTGCGGCGTCTCGTGGGCATGGTCGCCGTGCACGTGCTCGTGGCCTGCGGTTACATCGTGTCCGATGCTAGACATGACAATCTCCTAATGCGAATACTGCGCTGCTGACCATGAACACGTCAGGCGGCCGGGCTGATCTGAACACGCCGGGCTTCTTTCGCGTCGCTGCCGCCCGTGATCGTTTCCGGCTTCTTTAAAATAATATGGTCTTCGGCAATGCCGGCTGCTTTCAGCGCGTCGCGCACGGCTTCGGCGCGGCTCTTCGCGAGCTTCGCGTTGAGATCGGCAGAACCGGTGGCGTCGGTGAAGCCCGACAGCGTGAATTTTGCGTCGGGGTGAGCCTTCGCGTAGGCGGCCGCTGCGTCTACCGCCGCTTTCGCGTCGGCCGGCAGCGTGCTCTTGCCCGTGTCGAAATAGATGCTGGCCGGGAGTGCAGCCGCGTTGGCCGCCGCGCTGTCGGAGGCCGCCGCTTCGGCACTCGAAGCACCGGCAGCGCCCGAAGCCGCCGCCGCGCCCGATGCCGCGGCTTCCGCGCCGCTCGCCGCTGCGCCCGCGTCGGCCAGATGGTTGCCGCCTTCCGGCAGCTTGCCGTTACGCGCATCCAGCACCTGCTTCGGCTGGAGAATGTCGCCCGTGTGGTTGCCCCACGAGTTGCGTTCGTACGTGATGACCGAGGCGATTTCCACGTCGTTCAGCGTGGGCGCCCAGGACGGCATCGCGTTCTTGCCCTTCAGCACGATGCTGACGTGCTCCGCGATCGGGCCGTTGGCGATCTTGCTGCCGTCGAGCGCCGGGAATGCGCCCGCGCCCTTGCCGGTCGGCTGGTGGCAGACCGCGCAGTTCGCCGTGTAGACCTTGCCGCCGCGCTCCATGAGTTCGGCCATGGTGTAGGTCTTGTTCGGGTCGTCCTGGCCGGCGGCCATTTTCTTCTTCTGCGTGTCGACCCACTTCGCATAGTCGTCCGCCGACAGCACTTCGACCACGACCGGCATGAACGCGTGTTCCTTGCCGCAGAGTTCGGTACAGAAGCCGCGGAACGTGCCGACCTTGTCAGCCTTGAACCACGTGTCGCGCACGAAGCCCGGAATCGCGTCCTGCTTCACGCCGAAAGCCGGCACGTACCAGGAGTGGACCACGTCGTTCGCGGTGGTGATGATGCGGATTTTCTTGTCGACCGGGACGACCAGCGGATTGTCGACTTCCTGCAGATACGTGGTGGAAATCGGCTGGCGGCCATCGGTTTCCGCACGCGGCGTAGCCAGCGTGGAGAGGAAGTTGATGCCTTCGCCGGGACCCTTGACGTAGTCGTAGCCCCACTTCCACTGGTAGCCGGTGACCTTGATGGTGACGTCGGCGTTGGTGGTGTCTTTCATCGCGACGACGGTCTTGGTGGCCGGCAGCGCCATCAGCACGACGATGACGAACGGCACGATCGTCCAGATGATTTCGACGGTGGTGCTTTCGTGGAAATTGGAAGCCTTGTGTCCTTTCGATTTGCGGTGCGCGAAGATCGAATAGAACATCACTGCGAACACGCCGATGAAGATCACCGTGCACAGGATCAGCATGAACGTGTGGAGGCTGTAGAGCTCCTCAGCGATTTTCGTCGCAGGCGGCTGGAGATTGATCTCGTTGACGGCAGGGCCGCCCGGAACATCGCCCACTGCCAGGGCCGCACCGGCGAAAAGCAGTCCGCTCGTCGCCAGCAGACCCATGAGGGCTCGCTTGATTGTTTTCATAGCTTCCTTACCCAAAATTTCCATTCAAACCCTCGACCCCGCCGGAAGGCTGTCTCCCGCTCCCCGTGAACGCCGTGCGTCTCGACACATCTAACAGCGTGTGAGCCACATGCGCAATTCGCCTGCGAACTGCGCGCGCCGATACTGCGCGAGATGTTGCCCAATCATGATCGTCTCGCCGCGTGAAACCAGTTTGATCTGGTCGCGAGGCGTTGCACCTGGCTCGATCCGCACCCAGCGCGGATTGAATTCGAACTGCGTGAGCCGCTCGGCGCTGACCTGCTCGATCACGAGCCTGTTAGGGAAAAGCCGGATCCGCTCGTAATCCACAGCATGACGCGCATATATGGCAAACGCGATGCCCACCGCCAGCAATTCGATACCGGTGAACGGCAACACCAGCCAGGCGCCGACCAGAACCAGCATGAATGCAATTGCCAGCGAGAACAACGCAAGCGATACATAGAAACATACGAACTGCCGCGGCGATATGGAACAGTTGCGTTTCATCGTCCAGTCTTTCAGAACCGGTTCTGAATCCGCCAGCAGATCTGAAGCTTCCATCGCTGCCTCCCGCCCTTCGCCGCCTGCGACCATTGCGTGCGACCGCTGTTTCCGGCCTCGCGCCTGCGGTTGCCCGAAGGCTTCCGCGTCACTCATGATGCAGCCCTCGTGCCTCGGGCCCGCCGCCTCGAATGTGGGAACTCCGGGCGACAAACTGACGCATTATAGGCGCGATCCATGGCATCCACAAGCAAGGCTCCATCGGGCCCAAACCCCGGCCGGACAAGCCTCCGCGCCGTTTTGCCGCAGCTTTTGAAGCTGTTTTGAAGCGGTAATTTCAGACATAACAGATGCCCTCTTTACCACCTCAACGATTCCGCTTCGAACCTCGTCCGATGTCCTCGATCCGCACGATTCCATGACCGTCGGCGGTCGTGCGCGGTACGGCCTTCCAGGCGTGCCCGTAGATCACCTCGAAGGTCAGCGCGATCGTTCCGTCGGCCCGCCGGCGAGCTTCGAGCGCCGCCAGCAAAGCCTTGTGCAGACGGCGCGCAGCCGCATTGGGCGCCGCCTCCCGCTCGAACGGATACGCGCCCCAGCGGCGCACGTCCGCGAGCAACGATTCAGGTGACTTGTAGGTGATGGTGAGCGTTTCCTGGTCCATGACCGGAATCTCGAATCCACTCTCGACCAGCATATCTCCAAGATCATGCATGTCGACGAAATCGATTACGTGCTTGCGTGACGCCACGCCGTGTGCGGCCTCGACCTCGGCGTAGGCACCGCGCAATTCCTTGAGCGAATCCGGGCCGAGCGTGCTGAACATCAGCAGGCCGCCCACCTTCAGCACGCGCTGCCACTCAGGGAAAACCTGATCCGGCCGGGAGTGCCAGTGAAGCGCGAGGTTGGACCAGATGAATTCGAAAGCGCCCGCCGTGAACGGCAGCGAAGCGTAGTCGGCCTGCGCGAAACGCGGACCGCGCGAGCCGAGCGCCTTGCCGAGCGTGGCGGGCAGAAAGCGCCGCCAGCTCGTGTCGCCGGCGTCGTGGCGCAAGGCGCGGGTCAGCATGCCGTGCGACAGGTCGGTGCCGAACACCGGCGCCTCGGGAAAGCGCTCGCGCAGCGCCGGCAGGTCTTCGCCCGCGCCACAGCCCGCGTCGAGCACGCTTGCCGGCGTTACCTTGATGTAGTCGAGACGCTCGCGCATGCGCTGCGCGATTTCGCGTGGCAGGAAGGCCACGTCGTCGAAGGTCGCTGCACGGCGGTCGAAAATCCGCCTGAGGCGCCGGGAATCATAGGCCGGACGGCCAGATTGAGCGGGAGTTGGGGACATGAGTGTCGTACTGGCGAAGAGCTCGAAGTATACTCGCTCGCCTCTTCTCATTCAGCGCAAACGGCCTTGGCGGGCGGTCGAATCATGCCAATCCGAACATTTTCGTCGTTTTCCGGTTCGTCGCTCGCTCGGTTTGCGCGCAGCGTGCATTCGGCGTGGCCTCGCGTGATGCAAGTCGCATTGCCCAATCTCTGCGCGTTATGTGGCAATTTGTCGCAGAACACGCTCTGCGCCGGCTGCGACGAGGCGTACTGGAACGAAGGCAGCGTGCGTTGCACCGTCTGCGCCGTGCCGCTGTCCACCTCGCGATGGTCGGCTCGCGCGCAGTATCGTTGCGCGGACTGCGTCGACGAGCCGCCGCCTTTCGACGCCACCTTCGCCCTCGCCGACTATCGCCGACCGCTGGATGCATTGGCGCTAGGCCTGAAATTTCGCGCTCGCCTCGCGCTGGCGCATGAATTCGCATGGCGCCTTGGCCGTCTCGCCGAAGACTCGATGCATGATGCATCGGATCGGCCGGATGTCATCGCGCCGGTGCCGCTTGCCGGCAAACGCCTGGTCGAACGCGGCTATAACCAGGCGTGGCAGATTGCGAAGCCGCTCGCCCGCGCGCTGCGCGTGCGTAGCGACGCCACGTTGCTGCAACGGATCATCCACACGGCGCCGCAGTCGCGGCTCGACCTCGACGCGCGCCGGCAGAACGTGAGTCACGCCTTTCGCGTGTCGAAGCCGGTGGACGGTCTGCACGTCGGCATCGTCGACGACGTCATGACCACCGGCGCAACGCTCGAAGCGCTGGCCCGCACGCTCAAGACAGCCGGCGCGCGGCGCGTCACCAACTTCGTCGCGCTGCGCACGCCGAAAAACTAGTCCTTACCTGATCCCATCATGTTCAATGTCGTTCTCGTCGAACCCGAAATCCCGCCGAACACCGGCAACGTCATCCGTCTGTGCGCGAATACCGGCGCGCGTCTGCACCTGATCGAGCCGCTCGGTTTCCCGCTCGACGACGCCAAACTGCGCCGCGCCGGCCTCGACTATCACGAGTACGCGCAGATGAACGTGCACGCCGACTGGGACGCGTTCCTCGCTAAAGAGTCGCCCGATCCGGCGCGCATGTTCGCCTTCACCACGCGCGGCTCGGGCCGTTTCCACGAGCACGCGTTCCAGTCGGGTGACTGGTTCGTGTTCGGCGCGGAAACGCGCGGCCTGCCCGACAGCGTGCTCGACCGTTTCGACGGCGAACAGCGCGTGCGTCTGCCGATGCGCCCCGGCAACCGCAGCCTGAATCTGTCGAATACGGTTGCGATCGTGGTATTCGAAGCGTGGCGTCAGACCGGCTTCGAGGGCGGCGCCTGACGGCGTTTCAGTTCGGCCTCGTAGCGCGCGAACATCGCTTCGTCGAAGCAGGCAAACACCACCTTCTCGATGTCCGGCGCGCGCGGCAACGTCGCGAGTACCGTGCCGATCGCAATCTTCACGGCTTCGTCGGCGGGGAAACGGTAGATCCCACAACTGATCGCGGGAAACGCGATGCTGCGGCACTGCGCGGCGCGCGCCACTTCGAGCGAGCGTTGGTAGCAGGACGCGAGCAGATCGGCCTCGCCGCGTGTACCGCCCTGCCAGACCGGCCCGACCGCGTGAATCACGTGTTTCGCCGGCAACTGATAGCCGGCGGTTATTTTGGCATCGCCGGTCGCACAGCCGCCGAGCGCTTCGCATTCGCGCAGCAATGCAGGACCCGCCGCGCGATGAATCGCGCCGTCCACCCCGCCGCCGCCCAGTAGCGACGTGTTCGCGGCGTTGACGATCGCGTCCAGCGCGAGCGTGGTGATGTCGACCACGCGGGCTTCTAGCGTGCAACGATTGAAAGTGAGCATGGGAACCTCGCTGATCCGAAGCGTCGATAAAAACGTGGACAGCGATGGTGAGCAGCCGTTCAGCGCACGACGCGCCAAACGGCCGGAGACAGACGCAAACAGGGTCTCGAGCGACCTTATTCAGCCTTGGAATCGCGCCGCAACAACGCGCTGACGGCGTCGCGCGGCGCCACGCCGTCGAACAGCACGGCGCAGACAGCCTGTGTGATGGGCATGTCGATTGAATGAGCCTGCGCGATCGACAACACTGCGCGGGCGCACCGCACGCCTTCGGCCACATGACCCAGCGCGCCGAGGATGTCGTCGAGCGTGCGGCCCGAGGCGAGTTGCACGCCGACCGTCCGGTTGCGCGACAGATCACCCGTGGCAGTCAGAATCAGATCGCCTAGCCCGGTCAGACCGGTGAACGTTTCCGCCCGGCCGCCGAGCGTAACGCCCAGACGCGACATTTCGGCGAGGCCACGCGTGATGAGCGCCGCGCGGGCATTGAGACCGAGGCCGAGGCCGTCGGCAATGCCCGTGGCGATCGCCAGCACGTTCTTCACCGCGCCGCCCACTTCCACACCGACGATGTCGTCGCCGGTATAGATGCGCATTGCACCGTGGTGAAACGCCGCCACCGTCCGCTCACGGCATGCCGCCGATTCGCTCGCGATGGTCAGCGCGACCGGCAAACCCTGCCCGACTTCACGCGCGAAACTCGGTCCCGACAGCACACCGTTGCTGGTATGGCCGGGCAATTCGGCCGCGACCACCTGATGCGGCAACAACTGCGAATCGGCTTCAAAGCCCTTGCACAACCACACGACATGCGCCGGCACCTTGCCGGCGTCGCGCATGGCCTGGAACAGACCGCGCAGACCCGCCACCGGCGTCGCGACGACGCATAAAGCATCGTCGGCCAAAGCGTGGTCGAGTGCCGCGTTCAGGTCGGCTTCGTAGCGAAGCGCCTCGGGCAAAGCAACGCCCGCCAGATAGCGGGCGTTTTCGCGGGACGCGGAGAGGTCGGCGACGAGCGCGGCTTCGCGCGCCCACAGCACCGTATCGTGCCGCGCGGCCAGATGGCCGGCGAGGGCTGTGCCCCAGGCACCGGCGCCGAGGACGGCAACTTTCATGTCCGGCACCGCTGGCGACGCCTTAGTGCGTGACGCCGTTTTGCGCCGCGCCTTCCTGGCCGCCCATCTGCGCGAGACGTTGCTCGTACAGCGCCTGGAAGTTGATTTCGGCGAGGTGGATCGGCGGGAAGCCTGCGCGGGTGATCGCGTCGGCGATGTTCGAGCGCAGGTACGGGAACAGAATGGTCGGGCAGGCAATGCCGACCAGCGGGTCGATCTGCTCGGCCGGAATGTTGCGAATGTCAAAAATGCCGGCTTGCTTGGCTTCGATCAGGAACGCGACCTTGTCCGACACCTTGGCCGTGACCGTACCCGTGACGAGGATTTCGAACACGGTGTCGGCGAGGCGCTCGGCCTTCACGTCGACTTCCACTTCGACCGACGGCATTTCCTGCTCGAGGAAAATGCCCGGCGAATTCGGCTGCTCGAGCGACATGTCCTTCAGGTAGATGCGCTGGATGTTGAAGAACGGCTGGTTATTCTCGTCGGACATGATTGAGTGATTCCCTGATAGATGTGCGTAGCGGCGGCCCATGAATTCGTGGGTCGCCAGATCGTTGCGGCGTGCCGCTCGCCCAGATGGGGCAAGCGCGCGCCGGCTTTGCGTTTCATCCGCCTGATTCGCGCGCCGGCTGGCGCGCGGCTTCAGGCAGCCTGTTCGAGCAGAGGCATCAGACCGCCCGCGCGATCGAGCGCGGAGAGGTCGTCGTACCCGCCGACGTGCGTCTCGCCGATGAACACCTGCGGCACCGTGCGACGACCGGTCCGGGTCATCATTTCTTCACGACGGGCCGGGTCTTTGTCGATCAGTACTTTTTCAACGTGCTCGACGCCGCGCGACTTTAAAAGACGTTCGGCCATCTGGCAATACGGGCACACCTGCGTGCTGTACATGATCACTTTGTTCACTTGGCTACTCCTTGTTTCACAACCGGCATACCGGCTTTCTGCCAGGCGTCGACACCGCCTTCGAGAACGTGGACTTCCGCATATCCTGCATCCTGCACGATACGCGCTGCCTTGTTCGACTGCTGGCCGGTCTGGCAAACCAGCAGCACCGGGTTGCTCTTGTTCTTCACGAGTTGCGCGACTTTCGCCTGCAGTTCCGCGAATTCAAGGTGCCGTGCCGCGGGCAGATGCCCTTTGGCGAAATCGGCGGACGGACGGAGATCGATGACCGCCGCATTGCGCCGGTTGATCAGTTGCGTGGCTTCAGCGGCCGACAGGCCACCGCGGCCGCGCCGGCTGATCGTCGGCCACAGCAGCAACCCACCGGAGATGAGGACGATTGCGATCAGTACAAGGTTTGTGTAATCAGTGAAAAACTTCACGGAAAATCCGCCGAAAAAGAGAGAAATCGAAAAGGGCAATCCACCCATTATAAAATAACCGTCTGACGCGATGGCGGCGCTCCTCAGAAGGACCCCCGCAGCGCTTTACCGCTTCCTTACTACCGACCGGCAATCTTATGTACAAACTCGTACTCATCCGCCACGGCGAATCGACGTGGAACAAGGAAAACCGCTTCACGGGCTGGGTCGACGTCGACCTGACCGAGCAGGGCAATCGTGAAGCGCAGCAGGCGGGCGTGCTGCTCAAGGACTCGGGCTACACGTTCGACATCGCCTACACCTCGGTGCTCAAGCGCGCGATCCGCACGCTCTGGCACGTGCAGGACAAGATGGACCTGATGTACCTGCCGGTGGTCCATTCGTGGCGCCTGAACGAACGCCACTACGGCGCGCTGTCGGGACTGAACAAGGCGGAAACGGCCGCGAAGTTCGGCGACGAACAGGTGCTGATCTGGCGCCGCAGCTACGACACACCGCCGCCGGCGCTGGAAGCGACCGACGAACGCGCGCCCTACGACGACCCGCGCTATGCCAAGGTGCCGCGCGAACAGTTGCCGCTGACCGAGTGCCTGAAGGATACCGTGGCACGCGTTCTGCCCTTGTGGAACGAGTCGATCGCGCCGGCCATCAAGTCGGGCCGCAAGGTGGTGATCGCCGCGCACGGCAATTCGATCCGTGCCCTCGTCAAATATCTCGACAACATCTCGGACGACGACATCGTCGGTCTGAATATCCCGAACGGCGTGCCGCTCGTCTATGAGCTCGACGCAGAACTGAAGCCCATCAAGCACTACTACCTGGGCGACCAGGAGGCGATCGCCAAGGCGCAAGCCGCAGTCGCCAAGCAAGGCAAGGCGGGCTAAGCGATCCGGATTTTCCGTTCGCGCCGTTTTGCCGACGCGCCGCAAAGATGCGCGGCGCGGCTTTGCAAAGCGGCAAAAGCAGCACCTGCAACGGCAAAGGGCCGCGCGCACCGGCAAGAGATACCGGCGCGCGTGGCCCTTTTGTCATCTGGCCGCCATTCTGCCGTTACCGCAGATTACTTTGCGTGCCGCACTTCGATCTCACGAACCAGGCCCGGCATGTGCTGTCGAATCACGATTGCCAGCCCTCTCCCCTGACTTGCCAAGTGTGCAGTTATACTTGTCCGTCCCCATCTCTTTGACGCTGCCACGCGCTTCCGACCGCAACAGACTCTATGCGAAAGAACCTGAAAAATATCGGCCTGATTGCCGCGGGCCTTGCAACCGGCGTATTTGCCACCCTGCAACTTTCCGCCTCGGCCCAGCAACCCGCCAACTCCAGCACAGCAACCCCGCTGCCGCTAGACCAGCTCAGGCTCTTTGCCGAAGTGTTCGGGCAGATCAAACACGAGTACGTCGAACCGGTCGACGATAAAAAGCTGCTCACCGCCGCCATCAAGGGCATGGTGTCGAGCCTCGACCCGCACTCGTCGTATCTCGACAAAACCGATTACGAAGAACTGCAGGAGCAGACCAAGGGTCGCTTCGCGGGTCTCGGCATCGAAATCTCGTCGGAAGACGGGCTGATCAAGGTCATCTCCCCGATCGAAGACACGCCGGCGTTCCGCGCGGGCATCCGTCCGGGCGACCTCATTACCCGCATCAACGACAAGCCGGTGCGCGGCATGACGCTAGATCAGGCCGTCAAGCAGATGCGCGGCGATCCGGGCACCAAGGTCACGCTCACCATTTTCCGCAAGACCGACGACCGCACGTTCCCGCTCACGGTGACGCGCGCCATCATCAAGGTGCAGTCGGTGAAGATGAAGATTCTGGCGCCGGGCTATGCGTATGTGCGCATCACCAGCTTCCAGGAACGCACCACGCCGGACCTCGCGGCCAGGCTGCAGGACATCGCACGTCAGCAGCCGAACCTGAAGGGTCTCGTGCTCGACCTGCGTAACAACGGCGGCGGTCTGCTGCAAAGCGCGGTCGGTGTGGCCGGCGCGTTCCTGCCGCCGAACTCGGTGGTGGTCTCCACGAACGGCCAGATTCCAGATTCGAAGCAGGTCTACCGCGACACCTACGACAACTACCGTCTGCAATCTTTCGACAGCGATCCGCTGAAAGACGAAGCGCCGATCTTCAAGACCGTGCCGATGGTCGTGCTGACCAACGCCTATTCGGCGTCGGCGTCGGAAATCGTCGCGGGCGCGCTGCAGGATCAACACCGTGCGTTGATCGTCGGGAAGACCACGTTCGGCAAGGGCTCGGTGCAAACCGTTCGTCCGATGACGGCCGACACCGCGCTGCGTCTGACCACGGCGTACTACTACACGCCGAGCGGCCGTTCGATCCAGAACAAGGGTATCCGTCCTGACGTCGCGGTCGATCAATACGCCGAAGGCGATCCGGACGATGCACTCGTCACCCGCGAAGTCGACTACTCGAATCACCTTGCGAACACGCAAGACCCGAACGAGAAGAAGGAAGCGGAACAGCGCGAAGCGGACCGCATGGAACAATTGCGCGTGCTCGAAGAGCAGAACGACAAGAAGACGCCGGAACAGCGTCAGAAGGATCGTGAGCGCAAGCCGGTCGAGTTCGGCTCTGCCGACGACTTCATGCTGCAACAGGCGTTGAACAAGCTGGAAGGCAAGCCTGTGCAGGAATCGAAGTCGCTGAGCGAGCGCCGTCTCGCGCAGAACAAGCCGGCCACGTCGGCCTCCGCGCCGGTGGCAGTCAAGCCGACGCAGCCGGTGCCGGGCGCGTCGTCGCCGGCTCCGGCTTCGGCAGCAGCGCCGGCCAAGTAAGCATCAAGCCGTAGCGCGCCTTCGCAGCCCATCCGGCTGCGAAGGCGCGCCGGATCTTATCTTCGTCATCTGCAATCCCGTCTCTGCGGCGCTTTTCGTGCGCGATTAAAATAAGCCTGACCAGCATGCGCACGGCAGACTCCCGGTCTGCTTCACACTGCGCGACTGAATTCCTCGCGCAACGTTATGAACGACGACCAACTCCTTCGCTATTCCCGCCATATCCTCGTCGACGAAATCGGTATCGAGGCGCAGCAGCGCTTTATCGACGCTCATGCGATTGTCGTGGGCGCGGGCGGTTTGGGTTCGCCGGCTGCGATGTACCTGGCGGCGGCAGGTGTCGGCAAGATCACGCTGGTCGATGCGGATACGGTCGACCTCACCAATTTGCAGCGTCAGATCCTTCACGTCACGGCGTCTGTCGGACGCAAGAAGGTCGAGTCGGGTCGCGACGCCATCGCGCAAATCAATCCCGAAGTCACGGTGAACGCCGTCGCTGAAAGAGTGGACGACGCGTGGCTCGATCGCGAAGTGCCGCACGCCGACGTGGTGCTGGACTGTACGGACAACTTCGCCACGCGCCATGCAATCAACCGCGCCTGCGTGAAACACGGCGTGCCGCTGGTGTCCGGCGCGGCACTGCGCTTCGACGGCCAGATCAGCACCTTCGATTTCCGCGATGCGGCGTCGCCCTGCTACGCCTGCATCTTTCCGGAAGATCAGCCGTTCGAGGAAGTGGCCTGCTCGACCATGGGCGTGTTCGCGCCGACAGTCGGCATCATCGGGTCCATGCAGGCGGCCGAGGCGTTGAAGGTAATCGGCGCGATCGGTACGCCGCTGGTGGGCCGCCTGACCATGCTCGACTCGCTGCGCATGGAATGGAACACCATGCGCATCGCGCGGCAGACGGATTGCCCGGTGTGCGGACAACGTCATCAGACCTGAACCGCAATCCCATCCGAACGACAGAAATAAAAAAACGCCGCACGGGTGAACCACCCGGCGGCGTTTTTTATTTGGAGAAGTGCTCGACAAGCGGCACGACGGCGCGCCTCAAATCAACGACACCCGCTTGAGCGCCGCCTGCACCTCTTCGGGTTCGAACGACGCCAGCACATCCGCCACGGGCTTCTCCAGCGTCTTCAGATGCGAGCGCAAGACTTCCTGCTTGACCACCAGCAGTTGACTCGGATGCATCGAAAACTCGGTAAGACCCATGCCGAGCAACAGACGCGTCAGCGCCGGATCGCCGGCCATTTCTCCGCACACCGACACCGGCACCCCCGCGCGTTTCGCTTCGCGCAAGGTGAAGGCGATCAGGTGCAGCACGGCCGGATGCAGCGGATCGTAGAGATGCGCGACGGCGTTATCGGCGCGGTCGATCGCCAGCGTGTACTGGATCAGGTCGTTGGTGCCGATGGACAGAAAATCGAGCCGCTTCAGGAACAGCGGCAAGGCGATCGCGGCAGCCGGAATTTCGATCATCGCGCCGACCTGCACGTTCGGATCGTAGGCCATGCCGGCGTCGTCGAGTTGCCGTTTGGCTTCGCGGATCAGATCGAGTGTCTGGTCGATTTCCTGCGCGTGCGCGAGCATCGGAATCAGAATCTTCACGGTGCCGAACGCGGACGCGCGCAGGATCGCCCGCAGCTGCGTGAGGAACATCTGCGGCTCGGACAGGCTCCAGCGGATCGCCCGCAGCCCAAGCGCCGGGTTCGCAGCGGTCTCGTAGCCGTCGCCGCCGCCCATCGAATCGAGCGGCTTGTCGGCACCCACGTCGATCGTGCGGATCGTCACCGGCAGGCCGTTCATCAGCTCCACCGCGCGGCGATACGCACCGAACTGCTCATCCTCTTCCGGCAGCCTGTCCTTGTGATTCATGAACAGAAACTCGGTGCGAAAGAGACCGACGCCGGTCGCGCCCGAGTCGAGCGCGGCGCGCGCGTCGTCCGGCAATTCGATGTTCGCGCACAACTCGATGCGCGTGCCGCACAGCGTCTGAGTGGGCGAAAACTTCAGGCGCTGCAATTTGCGCTGCTCGAGCGCCTTCTCGCTCTGACGATACGAATACTCTTCGAGCACGATCGGCGCGGGGTCCACGATCACGATGCCGTGATCGCCGTCGACGATGATCAGGTCGTCCTGACGGATCAGCGCGCTGGCATGCTGCACGCCGACCGCGGCCGGAATGCCGAGACTACGCGCGACGATCGCCGTATGCGACGTGCGGCCGCCGAGATCGGTCACGAAGCCTTGGAACGTCTGCGTCTTGAACTGCATCATGTCGGCGGGCGCGATGTCGTGCGCGACCACGATCATCTCGTCGCACGTGCCATGCACGCCGTCGCCCAGCCCCACGGACGCGCCGGCGAGCGCCTTCAGCACGCGCTCCACCACCTGTTCGATGTCGGCTTTGCGTTCGCGCAGGTATTCGTCTTCGATGTCGTCGAAATGGCGCGACAGGCGTTCGAGCTGCTCGGTCAGCGCCCATTCCACGTTATAGCGGCGCGTGCGGATCAGATCGATGGTTTCCTGGACGAGCATCGCGTCGTTCAGGATCATGGAGTGAACGTTGATGAACGCACCCATCTCGCTCGGCGCGTCGGCGGCGAGATCGGCGCGCAATGCGTCGAGTTCCTGATGCACGTGTTGTTGTGCCGCGCGAAAGCGCTCGACCTCGCTCTCGATTTGCGCGGGTTCGATCAGATAGTGGTCTACGTCAAGTGCAGCCGGGGCGATCAGGTAAGCCCGCCCGATGGCGATACCGCGTGACACGGGAATTCCATGCAGCGTGAAGGACACGCGCACCTCCTCTAGTTGTGTGATGCCGCGGCAAACCGCTGCAGTGCTCTCAGACTCGTGTTGTCATTATAAATTCCGCGCTCTTCGCCGGTACGCCGGGGCTGTGTGCAGCGCAGCACGAAAAACCGTAAGCGCGACGCCATTCGTCGTACGGACGCGCGTCGCATGCGTCGATTGTCATGCGCTAAAAAAAACGCCGCGGACAGCCGCGGCGTTTTGCTTTTCAGGCAACGCGAACGCGCAACTTACTGACCCTCGCCGAATTTATCGGCAATCAGTTTCAGCAATGCGTCCATCGCTTCTTTTTCGTCGGCGCCTTCGGTTTCGATCAGCACCGTGCTGCCGATGCCCGCAGCCAGCATCATCACGCCCATGATGCTCTTGGCATTGATGCGACGGCCATTGCGGCTCATCCAGATTTCTGCCTGGTAGTTGCCCGCGAGTTGCGTCAACTTGGCCGACGCGCGCGCGTGCAGCCCCAGCTTGTTCACAATAGTCGTTTCCTGTTGCAGCATGTGATGGTCCGAAGCGCGGGTAAGTGTGGTGGTGAAAGTAAAACTACAAACCGGTCGAGCCGACTTTCTGCGTCAGGTCGGCGTCGGGCGGCAGTGCCGGCAGACAATCGCCGGGCGCGGCGTCAGGCGGCAACGCCGGCAGACAATCGCTGGAACACGCGGGTGGCGCAACCGGCGCCGGCGTGGCGGGACCGATGGCGTGCACGCCCTTGGTCGCGCCGGCCAGCGCCTTGTCGACCAGCGTATCGAGCGGCGTGGCGCGATAACAAACGGCGCGCACCAGCATCGGCAGATTGACGCCGCACAGCACGCGCACGTCCGGCAGCGAAGCCAGCCGCCCGGCGATATTCGCCGGCGTGGCGCCAAACATGTCGGTGAGCACGAGTGCGCCGTTTTCTTCCTTGAGACGCTCGATCTCGGCGTTCGCAAACGCCACCTGCTGCGCGGGATCGCAATCCGGCGAGACGTCGATCACGCCGATGCGAGCCGGTAAGCCGCCGTAAATGTGCGAAATGCAATCGCGCAACGCCGTGGCGAACGGAGCGTGCGCGATGATCAGAATGCCTGCCATGTCAGCCTTACTGCAAAAATCGGCCTTGATGCGGGAGAACAGAACCCATCCCGTTTCACAAGAGCCCTGGACCGGCCGTGGGTCGCAAGGGCCGGAACGTACCATGCGGGAGGCTACGCGCCGCGCCAGTCGAAACGGCGTCGGTCGTGAGGCCACTCGTTCACAATCCGCGATTCTTGCCGATGGCGCGTGTAAGACGCCAGTAACCCAGCCCGGCGCGGACGAGCGGGCATTGTAGCAGGCCCATTTTCGCGCCAAAGCCACGTTGCCGCTCGCTGCGGATCCCACTCATATCTTGGGGGCCGCAGCCGGCAATCAAGGGCCCGGACTCAGGCCGCCGCGCGCTCCAGCGCGTCGATGAACATTGCGGCCACGTCGAAGCCGGTCTGATCCATGATTTCGCGGAAGCACGTCGGGCTGGTCACGTTGACTTCAGTGAGCCAGTCGCCGATCGCGTCGAGGCCGACCAGCAGCAAGCCGCGCGCGGCGAGCACCGGCGCCAGCGTGTCGGCAATCTTGCGGTCGTGTTCGGTGAGCGGACGCGCCACGCCCAGGCCGCCGGCCGCGAGATTGCCGCGCACCTCATTACCCTGAGGAATACGCGCGAGCGAATACGGCACCGCTTCGCCGCCGATCAGCAGAATGCGCTTGTCGCCGTCTTTGATGTCGGGGATGAACTTTTGCGCCATCACCGAGCGCGCGCCGTCGTGGCTCAGCATTTCGATGATCGAACCGAGATTCATGCCGTCGGCCTTGACGCGGAACACGCCCATGCCGCCCATGCCGTCGAGCGGCTTGAGAATCACGTCGCCATGCTGCTCATGAAAAGCGCGCAGACGAGTGGCGTCGCGCGTGACCAGGGTAGGCGTGACGAATTGCGCGAACTCGCCGATAGCCAGCTTTTCCGAGTGATCGCGAATCGCCTGCGGCTTGTTGAAGATGCGCGCGCCGCCACGTTCGGCCAGTTCCAGCAGCCAGGTGGACGTCACGTATTCCATGTCGAACGGCGGATCCTTGCGCATCAACACCGCGGTGAAGCTCTTGAGCGAGCGCGGCGCGGCGGCGTCGGCCGCGTACCAGGTCTCGCGATGCAGGTCCGTCACGTCGCCGACGATCTCGATGCGCTGCACGTTTGCCTCGACGTCGCCGCCCGTCCACGCCAGATGCTTCGGCTCGCAGGTATGGACCGTGTGGCCGCGGCGTGCGGCCTCGGCCATCATCGAGTACGTCGAGTCTTTGTAGATCTTGAACTGCGTGAGCGGATCGGCGATGAAAAGAATGTCCATGGAGATTCCGTGCGCCCTTGAGGGCCTGGCGTTGATCGTAAATATAGTCGGTGAAGACAGAAATGGCGGCACGCATGCCGCCATTGCCCACCCTGAATGGCTTAGACCTGGATTGCTTCCGGATCGGTTTTTTCCAGTTCGACCGACGCGGCCAGCAGGCCGAGGCGCGCCACCACGCCGTACATATAGAAGCGGTTCGGCGGCGCCGCGCCGGGCTTCGCGTGCGCGTCGGGCAAAGCCGTATGCTCGAAGCCGAGCGGCACGAAGTGCATGCCGGGCGCGTTCAGATTCTGGTCGCGCTCACGGCTGCCGTGCACGCGATAGAAGCCGCCCACCACGTAGCGGTCGATCATGTAGACGACCGGCTCGGCCACTTCTTCGCCGATGCGCTCGAAGGTGTAGACGCCTTCCTGCACGATCACGTCATGCACTTCGAGACCGTCTTTGGTGGCCGCCATCTTGGCGCGCTCGCGCTTGGTGAGCGCGGCCACCTCGGACGCGTCGTGCACGGTCATGACACCCATGCCGTAAGTGCCCGCATCCGATTTGATGACCACATACGGTTTCTCGGAGATGCCGTACTCGCGATACTTCTTGGCAATTTTCTTGAGCACGCCGTCGATCGCGTCCGCGAGCGCTTCCTCGCCCGTGCGTTCCTGGAAATCGACGCCTTCGACGTGCGCGAAATACGGGTTGATCATCCACGGATCGATCTCGACCATCTTTGCGAACTTCTTCGCGACGTCGTCATAGCAGGAGAAATGCGTGGATTTGCGGCGAACCGCCCAGCCTGCATGCAGCGGCGGCAGCAAGTATTGCTCGTGCAGATTTTCGAGCACCGGCGGAATGCCGCCCGACAGATCGTTGTTCAGCAGGATCGAGCACGGGTCGAAATTCTTCAGGCCAAGGCGGCGCTGCGAGCGTTCGAGCGGTTCGAGCACGAGCTTCTGACCGTCCGACAGCGCAATGGTCACCGGCCCGACGATGCTTTCGTCGAGCGTGCCGAATCTCACGTTCAGGCCGGCCTGGCGCATGATCGCGGCGAGGCGGGCGACGTTTTCGAGGTAGAAGGCGTTGCGCGTATGGCGCTCGGGAATCACCAGCAGATTCTTGGCGTCGGGGCAGATTTTTTCGATCGACGCCATGGCGGCTTGCACGGCCAGCGGCAGCACTTCCTGAGGCAGGTTGTTGAACGCGCCGGGAAACAGATTGGTATCGACCGGGGCGAGCTTGAAACCCGCGTTACGCAGGTCGACCGAACAATAGAAAGGCGGCGTGTGCTCCTGCCATTCGAGCCGGAACCAGCGTTCGATGGCGGGCGTGGCGTCGAGGATCTTCCGCTCGAGGTCGAGCAGCGGGCCGTTTAACGCCGTAACTAGGTGCGGAACCATTGATCACTCGCAGACTGGAGAAAAAAGATTGTAGAGCAAATGCTTTGTCCATTTGGGGACGGTTTCTCCATTCGCAAGCGGACGCGAATGCATTCTCGCTATCGCCATGATAGGCGGGTGAAACTACCGTTTCCAGGATGAGCGCAAAGAAAAAAGCCCGCCATGAAGGCGGGCCAAAGTCGCTGCGCTTGATTCTTGATCCGCAAGCCTTGGAACTTGCAGGGGAATCTCCGAATCGCTTATTCCACGTGTTCGCCGTGCAGCGTCACGTCCAGACCTTCGCGTTCCTGTTCTTCCGTGACACGCAGGCCCATCACCATGTCGATGATCTTCAGAAGGATGTAGCTCACCACACCGCTGTAGACCAGCGTCGTCAGCACGCCCTTGGCTTGCAGGATGACGCTGCCGTCCGCGCCGCCGATGTCCTTGACCGCGAACACGCCGGTCAGGAGCGCACCCACGATACCGCCGACGCAGTGCACGCCGAACGCGTCGAGCGAGTCGTCGTAACCGAGCTTGTGCTTGAGCCACGTTGCCGACCAGAAGCAGACCACGCCTGCCACGATGCCGATCACGAGCGAACCTGTCATGCCGACGAAGCCCGAAGCCGGCGTGATCGCCACCAGACCTGCCACGGCACCCGACACGATACCGAGCACCGACGGCTTACCCTTGGCCGCCCATTCGGCGAACATCCATGCGAGTGCTGCTGCTGCCGTTGCGATTTGCGTTGCGAACATCGCGAAGCCGGCACGGCCGTCTGCCGCCACTGCCGAACCCGCGTTGAAGCCGAACCAGCCCACCCACAGCATGGCGCCACCGATCAGCGTGAGCGTCAGGTTGTGCGGAGCCATCACTTCCTTGCCGTAGCCGACACGCTTGCCGAGCACCAGGCAGCAGACCAGACCGGCGATACCGGCGTTGATGTGCACCACCGTGCCGCCCGCGAAGTCGAGGATGCCTGCCGTAGCCAGCCAGCCGGTCGGTTCCCAGACCATGTGCGCGATCGGCGAGTAGACGATGATCGACCACAGCGTCATGAACACGAGCATTGCCGAGAACTTCATGCGGTCAGCAAATGCACCGGTGATGAGCGCCGGCGTGATGATCGCGAACGTCATCTGATAGACGAAGTAGACCGTTTCCGGGATCGTCGGAGCCAGGTGGCTGACGGTCAGCGTCGTGGCCTTGTCGCCCTTGATGTAGTTCATGCCCGTCATGAAGACGCGCGAGAACCCGCCGATGAACGAGCCGCCCGGCGTGAACGCGAGGCTGTAGCCCACGACCGCCCAGATGATCGTCACGAGGCAGGTGATCGCGAAGCTTTGCATCAGCGTCGCGAGCACGTTCTTCTTGCGGACCATGCCGCCGTAGAACAGCGCCAGACCCGGAATCGTCATGAACAGCACGAGTGCGGTGGAGGTCAGCATCCAGGCGGTGTCGCCCGAATTGATCTTTGACGAATCGACCGAGAACGGCGCGGTCGGTGCGGCAGGCGCGGCGTCCGATGCTGCCGGCGCGGCTGCGGCGGCGCTGGCAGCCGGTGCGGCGGACGCATCTGCGGCCGGTGCCGAAGCCGCTGCGGCAGCAGGTGCTGCCGCAGCGTCAGGCGCCGGCGCGCTGGCCGTCGTATCGGAAGCAGCGGCCGAAGCGGCTGCGGGGGCGGAAGCGTCGTCCGCGAGGGCGGCGCCGATACCGCCCGCAAGCAGCGAACCGGCCATCAGCAAGGACATCAATAATTTGCGCATCTTCGTTTCCTCTTATCGCTATCTGTGTCGCTATCTTTTGTATTACAGAGCGTCCGCCCCGGTCTCCCCGGTGCGAATCCGAATCACTTGTTCGATCGGCGTGACGAAAATCTTGCCGTCGCCGATCTTGCCGGTGCGTGCCGCGCGTTCCAGTGCCTCGATCGCCTGGTCGACGATGTCGTCCGAGACAGCTGCCTCGATCTTCACCTTCGGCAGAAAGTCGACGACGTACTCGGCGCCGCGATACAGCTCGGTATGGCCCTTCTGACGGCCGAACCCCTTGACTTCCGTCACCGTGATCCCGGAGACGCCGATGGCCGACAAGGCTTCGCGCGCCTCATCGAGCTTGAACGGCTTGATGATTGCGGTAATGAGTTTCATGAAATCCCTCGCTTAGTTGCGTAACCCGTTGCGTAACCCGTTTGCGTAACCCGTAACCCGTTGCGTAACTCTCGTTGCGTACCCGTAACCCGTTCGCGTGGTCTCGTTTCGCTGCCGGTAAAAACGTGCCGGCAGAGCGCGCGGGGCAGTAACAGCAACTCGCATGCCATGTTGTGTCAGACTTCGTCCACGGCCTGCTGCGTAACGGGCGCAAGCCGCCCTGGCCGGATGGCCAACGTTGACGGGGCGCGCTGGCGCGCCATCTGGATCGTTGCTAGAGTGTTTGCAGGGTCTGAAGCCGCGCACGCGCACCAAAGGGGCTCACGCGGCGGCGGCGGGTCGAGAGGCATGCACCAAGGCGGCCCATTCGCCGTAACAAAGCACAGGCGTAACGAAACATGCACATTTTTTGTGCACCAAGGGGAACACCATGAAACAACCGAACGATGTCTTCAACGATTTTCAGGCTCGCATGAGCGAGCTGTTCAAGAACTCGCCGGCCAAAGATGTGGAGCGCAACGTGAAAGCCATGCTGTCGCAAGGCTTCTCCAAACTCGATCTGGTCACGCGCGAAGAATTCGATACGCAGACCCAGGTGCTGGTGCGTACGCGCGCGCGTCTCGAAGAACTCGAACGCCGGGTCGCCGAACTCGAACAGAAGCTGCCGGTTACGACACAAACGCCGTAAAGCCGTGCTCGCAGCCAACTAGCTGCGTCGAGCTGCACATCACTGGCAAGCGAGCCGTGACGTCATCAGCGTTTTAGGGGGCGTGCGCGCAAGGCGCGCTGTCCGACGGGAGAAAACATGTCGCTTGCCGTGGTGCGCAGTCGCGCGCCGGCCTCTGGCCGCGCGCCCGAAGTAACCGTCGAGGTCCATCTCGCCAACGGATTACCTTCGTTTTCCATCGTCGGGCTTCCCGATCTCGAAGTGCGCGAGAGCCGTGAACGGGTCCGCGCGGCGCTGCAGAACTGCAACTTCGATTTTCCCGTCAGACGCATCACCGTCAATCTGGCTCCTGCCGACCTTCCGAAGGAGTCGGGACGCTTCGACCTGCCTATCGCGCTGGGAATCCTCGCGGCCAGCGGACAGATTCCAACCGAAACCCTGCTCGATCGCGAGTTCGCCGGCGAACTTTCGCTGACCGGCGCGCTGCGGCCCATGCGCGGCGCGTTCGCGATGGCGTGCGGCACGGCGCGTAGCGCGGCTTCCCGCGAAGCGGGCGGCGGCGACGCATTCACCGGCAATACGGAGCGTTCCACCCGGCGCGTTCCACAACTCTATCTTCCGGCGGCCAGCGCCGCCGAAGCGGCGCTGGTACCCGGCGTGGATGTGTACGGCGCCGCGGACTTGCCGTCGCTCTGCGCGCATCTGGCCGGCGAAGCCGACGCCCAATTGCGGCCGGTCGCCGCGCCAGAACCCATCGAGCTTGCGAGCGACACGCTACCCGACATGTCCGACGTCATCGGCCAACGCGCCGCCCGGCGTGCGCTGGAAGTCGCGGCGGCGGGCGGGCATCACGTGCTGATGGTCGGACCGCCCGGCGCCGGGAAGTCGATGCTGGCGGCGCGGCTGCCCGGCCTGCTGCCGCCCATGACCGACGACGAAGCGCTCACCTCGGCGGCGCTGCTTTCCGCGAGTCGCGCCGGATTCAGCCCGGCGCAGTGGCGGCAACGGCCATTTCGCTCGCCGCATCATTCGTCGAGCGCGGCGGCTCTGGTCGGCGGACGCAATCCGCCGCAGCCGGGCGAAATCACCCTGGCGCATCTGGGCGTGCTATTTCTCGACGAATTGCCGGAGTTCGAGCGGCATGTGCTCGAAACCTTGCGCGAGCCGCTCGAAGCCGGCCGCATCACCATTTCACGCGCCGCCCTGCAGGCCGACTTCCCCGCAGCGTGCCAGCTGATCGCCGCAATGAATCCCTGCCCGTGCGGATGGCGTGGAGATCCGAACGGCCGCTGCCGCTGCACGCCCGAGATCGCGGCGCGCTATCTGCGCAAACTGTCGGGGCCACTGCTCGACCGGATCGACATCCAGATCGAAATTCCCGCGTTGACGCCTGCGGAGTTGTCCGCGCGAAAAACCGTGTCCGGCGAGGCGAGCGCGGCCATCGCGCGTCGGGTCGGCGAAGCGCGCGAGCGTCAACTCGCGCGTCAGGGCAAACCGAATCGGGAACTGGGCGGCCGCGAAGTCGACGAGGTGTGCCGGCCGGACCAGGCGGGCGAATCCTTATTGCGCGAAGCCGGCGAGCGCTTTGGCTGGTCAGCGCGTGCTTACTATCGGGTTTTGAAGGTGGCGCGCACCATCGCCGACCTCGCCGGCGTGGCGACGCCAAGCGCCGCGCAGATCGGCGAAGCGATCCAGTATCGGCGCGCGTTCCAGTCGGTATAAGTAGAAAAAACGGCTGTCAAGACTTGACTTATGCACAAGTGCGCGATCCAGATAGATTTTGATACATCTGAAAGGTCCATCTTGGGCATAACTCAAAAGGCATTGATTCGATTGACTTTTTTCGGTGTCCCCGTTTATCTCGAATCTGACAGGATGCCCGTGGCTTGGGCATCCGCGGCAAAAAACGGCGAGTTCTCAACAGAGTTATCCACAGGCGATGTGGCTAACTCAAAAACTTCAACGTAAACCGGGAATTAGCGCGCGTTGCTGCGAAGGAACTTTCACTGCGCGCCGCAATTCACGTCGAGCCGCATCGGACAAAACTACCGTTTTTCGTGCGCTCAATAAAGTTGGAACGAAGAGAAAAACTGGTCGATCTGTTCCTGCGGCAGCGGTTTGGAAGCGATGATCGCGGCCTGATAGACGTGCCGTCCGCGCGCCACGATGCGCGCGTAGACCGTGCGCGTTTCGTGCTGGGAACCGGCCGCGCCGCTCACGTGCATTTCGAGGCCCAGCACCTGACCGCCGGCGGCCAATGGAATCTGCACGGCACGGGCGTCGGGCGCGGCACCGACGTTGCGAGCGAGTCCGGTGCGCAGGAAGTCGAGCGCGGCACGCTGGGTCTGTGGGTCGTCGGACGGCAGCATGACGGTGCCCACGGCGAACACGGCGTCGCCGGCTTCGGCCGTCTGCATGGCCATCTGCATCGGCGTACCGGCTATCCGCACGGCGCGCTGATCGTTGCCGGGCTTGGCCGGCAGATCGACGGTGTAGCCATTGTCGTTATTCATGATGGTGCGCCAGTCGTAGGTGGGCGAACACGCCAGCAACGCACCGCTCAGCATCAGGACGGCAGCCGCCTTGCCCACTCTGACTCCGACTGGCGGCACGCCAGCCGACGCAGCGTCGAACCTCGGAACGACCGGCGAGCCAGGCGCGGCAAGCAGACCACGGACAGAAAAATCACGAACTACGGTACGGAAAACGTTTCGGAGCATGGGGACAGAAGACCGGACTAACGAAAATGTAATGCCCTATTATCCGCTGCCGGCCAGCGCCCTGCCGTAGCGCCGGCATGAGGCCGGGATCGGGGCTACAATCGGCGCTACAATAGCAACGCTGTGCAGCACCGGGCGCAATGCCCAAACCGTCGCACTGTCCCGCGCGTTCCGCGCGACTCCCGAGGTTCCGTTCATGAGCTCCAATCCGTCTACCGCCGCGCGCCGCGCGAGTCCGATCCGCTACATCGTCATGGCCGTGGTTGCCGTGGCGCTCGCCGTTGCGGGCTACTTTGCCTTCGCCGGCCAGCAACGCGTACCGGACGCCACCTTCACCTTGTTGTCCGGCCAGAAAGTCTCCACTGCCGACCTGAAAGGCAAGGTCTATCTCGTCAACTTCTGGGCGACGAGCTGCGACACCTGCATGAAGGAAATGCCGCAGATGGTTCAGACGTATAACCGCTATAAGGGCAAGGGTCTGGAATTCGTCGCGGTCGCGATGAACTACGACGCGCCGATGTACGTGGCCAACTACACGCAAACGCGCCAGTTGCCCTTCAAGGTCGCCATGGACGACGGCTCGGCCGCCAAGCAGTTCGGCAATGTCCAGCTGACGCCGACCACCTTCCTGGTCGACAAGGACGGCAAGATTCTCAAGCGCTATGTGGGCGAGCCGCAGTTCGCTGAACTCGACCAGCTGCTGGAAAAGGCGCTGAACGCCGCCTGAGTCTGAAAGCGGCTCGATCGGAGCCAAAGCTGTATTGCATTGAACAGGCCGGCGGCAACGCGCTGCCGGCTCCTCACCGCTCCCCTTCCCCTTTGGCTGCAAGGCCATATCGTTTGATCTTTTCGTAGAGCGTCGCTTTGCCGAGTTGCAGCCGGTCTGCCGCAACCACCACGACGCCGCCCGCCTGCTCCAACGCCTCCGCGATCACCGCCCGCTCGAATTGCTCGACACGCTCCTTCAGCGGCTGCGTCGCCGCGCCGTCGTCGGTGGCGAGCGACATAACGGGATCGTCCGCGACACCGAGCACGAAACGGTCTGCGGCATTGCGCAATTCACGCACATTGCCCGGCCAGTCGCGCTGCATCAGACCGGCGCGCTGACGATCGGTGAGTATCGGCGCGGGACGCTGATAACGCACGGCGGCGTCCAGCAGAAAATGCTCGAACAACGGCACGATGTCTTCGCGCCGTTCGCCCAACGGCGGCAGCGCGATCGTCACCACGTTGAGGCGGTACAACAGATCGCGACGGAACGAGCCGTCCGCGACATGTTCGGCCATGTCGCCTTTCGCCGCGGCCACCACGCGGCAATTCACACGGATCGGCTGATTCGAGCCTAGCCGCTCCAGTACGCCGTCCTGCAACACGCGCAGCAGTTTCACCTGCAGCGCGAGCGGCATACTTTCGATTTCGTCGAGGAACAAGGTGCCGCCCGACGCGTGTTCGAGCTTACCGATCCGGCGTTTTGCCGCGCCGGTGAACGCACCGGGTTCATAGCCGAACATCTCCGACTCGAACATCGGCTCGGGCAAGGCGCCGCAGTTCACCGCGATAAACGGCTTGTCGCGACGCGGCGACATTTCGTGCAGACTGCGCGCAATCAGTTCCTTGCCCGCACCCGTGTCGCCGTTGACGAGCACCGACGCGTCCGTCGGCGCGACATTGGCGATCAGACGCCGCACCTGTTCGATCGCCGGACTGCGGCCGATGATGCGCGGCGCCACCGAATTCTGTTCCGCGAGTTCGCGCCGCAGCGCGAGGTTCTCCAGCACCAGCTTGCGGCGCTCCAGCGCACGCCGCACGGTTTCGATCAGACGCTCGGACGCAAAAGGCTTTTCGATGAAGTCGTAGGCGCCGTCGCGCATGGCCTGCACGGCCATCGAAATATCGCCGTGACCGGTAACGAGAATCACCGGCACATCCGGCGCGCGTTCGTGACATTGCGCCAGCAGTTCGAGGCCGCTCGCACCCGGCAAACGGATGTCGCTGACGATCACGCCCGAGAAGTCCGCGCTGATCATTTTCGCGGCCGCTTCCGCCGTCGCATGGCCCATCACCTCGAAGCCCGCCAGTTGCAGGCTCTGCACGCCGGCGCGCCGCACGAGTTCGTCGTCTTCGATATACAGCACTTGCGGGCCGTGGTTCAGCATGTCTTTCTCGTTCGATTCAGGAGCCCGTCGTGAGCGGGTCCGTTGTGTGGCTGGTCGGGACGCGCGCGCGGCGTAGCGTCAGTACGAATAATGCGCCACCCTCCGCTGTGTTGCGCGCTACCAGCGTGCCGCCACAGTCGCGTGCAATCGACGAGGAAATCGCCAGGCCGAGGCCCAATCCCTGGCCCATTTCCTTCGTCGTGAAGAAGGGTTCGAAAAGGCGCGGCAAAACGTCGTCGGGAATGCCGGGACCATTGTCGCGCACGTTGACCGACAGGCTCGCGTCCGTCACTTCCACTTCGATCGAAATGCGCGGTACGGTCATGCCGGCGGTGGCGTCGAGCGCGTTGCCGATGAGGTTGATCAACACCTGCTCGAGCCGCAGATCGTCGCAGTTGCCGATCAGGCCGGGATGATCGTCGGCGAGGTTCAACGGCGCGCGCGCGCCGGTGTCGGTGTCTAGCGTGGTGAGTTCGACCGCCACGCCTTGCAGGCGCTTCTGCAGCAACGCTATCGCGTTGCGCAGCGCACGCACGATCGGTGCGCGCGCGCTGCGCGGACGCGCTCGGCCGACGAACAGCTTGAGCTGATTGGTGATCTTGCCCATGCGCTCGGTGAGCGCCGCGATCGCTTCGAGGTTGTCGCGCGCGGAGGCATGGTCGCCGCGTTCGAGAAACACGCGTGTGTTGTCCGAGAAGCCGCGCAGCGCCGCCAGCGGCTGATTCAGTTCATGCGTGATGCCGGCCGCCATCTGACCGAGCGCGGCGAGCTTGCTGGCCTGGATCAGTTCGTCGTGCGCGGCGCGCAACTCCTGCTCGGCACGCGTGCGTTCGGCCACTTCCTTTTGCAATTGCTCGTTCGCCTGCGAGAGATCCGCAGTACGTTCGGCCACGCGTCGGTTGAGTTCGGCGTAGGCCTTCTGCAGCAGCGTACGGCTGCGCATCACTTCCCGAACCCGCGCGCGACGCATGCGCCAGTAGAACGCGAACAAGGCCAGCGAGACGTAGCCGAAAGCGGTGACGATCGTCGCATAGCGCGCGTCGGAGTCGACCGGGTCGACGGGCGACATCGTGAGCAGATGCCAGTCGGGCTCGCCCATGCCGCGCCGCGACGCCAGAAAGCGCGGCGCATAGCGGCCGCCGCCGATGCGCACGATCTGCGCATTGCCTTCGAGCGTTCGCTCGATGCTCACGGGCAGCGGCGGAATCGGCTGCTGTGCATATTGGCGCGCCTGATAGATCGAGTCCGCGACCTGGCCGGACAGCGGCCGGATCGTGTGGTATTTCCACGCCGGCACCGAAGAAAGAAAGATCACGCCATGATCGTCGGTGACGACGAGCGGCTCGGACGCATCCGCGCCCTGAAACCATTCGAGATCGAGTTTGACCACGGCCACGCCGACGATCTTGCCGTCGCGTCGCACGGGCTGCGAGATGTAATAGCCCGGCGCCTGCGAGATCGTGCCGATGCCGAAGAAGCGGCCCACGCCGCCCTTCACCGCGTCGAGAAAATACGGCCGGAACTGATAGCCCGCGCCGATGAAACTGCCCGGTCCGCGCCAGTTGCTGGCGGCCACGCAATAGCCGTCGAGTGGAATGATGTACGTGACCGTGGCGCGCGCGTGGCGATTCAGGTCTTCGAGGTAGAGATTGGCCCGCTGCACATTGGCCGGACTCGGATCGACCAGCACGTCCTGAACGATCGGATGTTCGGCGAGCAGATAAGGCAGCGACTCGTAGCGCTCGAGCGTGCTCTTCAGTGCGTTGGTGGTGCGATCGACGCGCACCGAGGCGTTGCGCCTGAGGTTGTCGATGCCGCGCTGCCAGGCAAACGTGTAAGTGAGACCG
The DNA here is from genome assembly GCF_050436585.1 of Paraburkholderia sp. GAS199. Lineage (NCBI taxonomy): Bacteria > Pseudomonadati > Pseudomonadota > Betaproteobacteria > Burkholderiales > Burkholderiaceae > Paraburkholderia > Paraburkholderia sp. GAS199. The sequence continues at coordinate 683,095 of NZ_JBNDMM010000002.1, forward strand.
CACGCCGCCACGAGCCCGGCAAGGAGCACGAAGAGGATCAGCAGGCGACGCGTCACGTTGGCAATATCCGATCGGTGAGGATCGGATATTGTGGCATACGAGGCCGCGTCGTCGTCCGGCGTGCCGTCGTGCAAGCCCGCGAGCGGCGCAGCGGATCGGCGTGTTGCCGCCGGCTTCATGTGCGCCGCCCCTGGACCGTGTTCCGGCTTAAACGCCGGCCGGCTCTTTGACCGTCACGTCACCGCGCAAGGCGGCCTTCAGCTTGTTGCGGTCCAGTTCCTTTTCCCATGCCGACACCACGACCGTCGCCACGCCGTTGCCGACGATGTTGGTCAACGCGCGGCACTCGCTCATGAAGCGGTCGATACCGAGAATCAGCACCATGCCCGACAGCGGAATGGTCGGCACCACGGCCAGCGTTGCCGCCAGCGTGATGAAGCCCGCGCCCGTCACACCGCTTGCGCCCTTCGAGGTGAGCATGGTCACCGCGAGCAGCGTGAGTTGCTGCGTCCACGTCAGATCGGTGTTGGTGGCTTGCGCGATGAACAGCACGGCCATCGTCATGTAGATGTTGGTGCCGTCGAGGTTGAAGGAGTAACCGGTCGGCACCACGAGGCCCACCACCGAGCGCGAGCAGCCGAGGCGTTCGAGCTTGAGCATCAGTTGCGGCAGCGCGGCTTCGGACGAGCTCGTGCCCAGCACGATCAGCATTTCTTCCTTGATGTAGGCCACGAAGCGCAGGATGTTGAAGCCCACCGCGCGCGCGATGATGCCGAGCACCACGACCACGAACACGATCGACGTCAGATAGAACGTGCCGATCAGCTTGAGCATCGGCAGCAGCGAGCCGATGCCGTACTTGCCGATGGTGAACGCCATCGCGCCGAACGCGCCGATCGGCGCCAGCTTCGTGATGATGCGCACGATGCCGAACAGCACGTGCGACAGACCGTCGATGAAGTTCGTCACGACCTTGCCGCGCTCACCCGCCGTGGCCAGCACCGCGCCGAACAGCAGCGCGACGAGCAGAATCTGCAGGATTTCGCCCTGCGCGAAAGCCGACGACAACGTATCCGGAATGATGTGCATCAGGAAGTCGACCGTGGTCTGGCCGTGCGCCTTCGCGGCGTACGACGCGACCGCCTTGCCGTCGAGCGTGGCCGGGTCGATGTTGAAGCCGACACCCGGCTTCAGCACGTGCGTCGCGATCAGGCCGAGCACCAGTGCGAACGTCGACACGATTTCGAAGTACAGAAGCGCCTTGCCGCCGACGCGGCCCACTTTCTTCATGTCTTCCATGCCGGCAATACCCGTCACCACCGTACAGAAGATGATCGGCCCGATCACCATCTTGATGAGCTTGATGAAGCCGTCGCCGAGCGGCTTCATGTCGACGGCGAGGTTCGGATAAAAGTGGCCGAGCGCGATACCGATGATGATCGCCACGATCACCTGGACGTACAGCACTTTGTGGATAGGTTTCTTCACGATGTTTCCTGCGATGTGGATGAGCTCAGGGCCTGCCACGCTGCGCATCATGCGAACGAATGATCGTCACGCCTGTGCACGGCATTAGGCCGCGACAAGACGACGAATTCAGAGATACCGGGAAGGGAAATCGGACATCGTTGTCTCCTTGCTTTAGTTGTCGGGCCGTTGCGGCCGCGTCTTTTAATTTGCAAGGTCGATGCCAGCTTGATACCAAGCCTGGCGCATTGATTTATTTGGGTTTTTTGACGTGCTAGACAACGAGGCGTCCGGGATTCCGGAAATCCGGACAAAGCGTGTCGGGATTTCCGGAATCGGCCCACACCCAAACTTCGGGAAAACCCGGAGAGCCTTGCAGGCCGTGGCTTTACGCCCCGCCCTCTTCCAGCACCAGCAGATTCTCGTGCGAAAAACCGAGCGACACCGGCTGCCCACGCTCGGGCAAACCGCGGTTCGGATCGTTGAAGACGTCGAGCGAAATCACGGCGTCTTTCACGCGGGTCCGGATGCGCACCACCGCGCCGAGGAAATTCACTTCTTCGACGGTGGCGTTGAGCGTGTTGCGGCCCGGCGCGGCCGGTTCCAGCACGATGGCTTCGGGACGCAGCGCGAGCAGGCGCTGCTTGCCGGCGTCGTCCGCGGAAAGCGCTTGCGCGGTGGTGAGTTCCTGCCCGTCCACGGCCATGCGGCCGGTTTTCGGATCGACCACGTGTCCTGACAGAATGTTCAGCGTGCCGACGAACGACGCCACGAAGCGCGTGCGCGGATAGTTGTAGATTTCCGACGGCGAGCCGACCTGCTCCACACGTCCCTCGTTCATCACGACGATACGGTCGGAGATCGACAGCGCCTCTTCCTGATCGTGCGTGACGAAAATCGAGGTGATGCCGAGTTCGCGTTGCAACGCGCGGATGTCCTGCCGCAACGAGATGCGGATCTTGGCGTCGAGCGCGGAAAGCGGTTCGTCGAGCAGCAGTACCTGCGGCTTGCCGGCCAGCGCGCGCGCCAATGCCACGCGCTGCTGCTGGCCGCCCGACAGCTGCCATGGATACCGCTCGCCCAGATGCGGCAGCTTGATCAGTTGCAGCATCTCGTCGACGCGCTTGCGAATTTCCGCCTGCGGACGGTGCGCGATCTTCAGACCGAAGCCGATGTTGTCCGCCACCGTCATGTTCGGAAACAGCGCGTACGACTGGAACACCATGCCGACTTTGCGCTGACGCGTGCGCAGATGGGTGACGTCCTTGTTGTCGAGCCGGATCACGCCGCGCGTCGGCGATTCGAAGCCCGCGATCATGCGCAGCACCGTGGTCTTGCCGCAGCCCGACGGTCCGAGAAACGTGATGAACTCGCCGCGCTCGATCTTCATGTCGAAGTGATGCAAGGCCGTGTTCGTTCCGAAGGCCTTGTGCAGATTTTCGATTTCGAGGAATGCCATGTTCGCTGCCTTAGTCCGTCAAATTTTCTGGCCGCTGAGCGCGCGGGCCGAGCCGAATACCTGAATCAGTCCCATCGACGCCCACGTGATCACGAACGCGATGATCGCGAGCGCCGAGGGCTCGTAGGCGCGGTTCGCGCCGATCAGCTGCAGATACGGGCCGAACGCCGGACGGTCGAGCAGACTCGCCAGCGTGAACTCACCGATCACCACGGCAAAAGTGAGAAACGCGCCGGACAGGATGCCCGAGCGGATGTTCGGAAAGATCACCTTAAAGAGAATGGTCGGCCAGCCGGCGCCGAGACATTCCGCCGCTTCGGTGAGCGAGCGCACGTCGACGGCACGCAGGCCCGCATCCACGGCGCGATACATGTAGGGCAGCGACAGCGTGACGTAGCCGAACACCAGCAAGACGTCGGTGGCGCGTTCGTTGCCGGTGAGCGGCAGGATCGAACTGCTGTTGTAGATGCGCAGATAGCCGAACACGATCACGATGGCCGGCACCACCAGCGGCAGCAGCGTGATGAACTCGACGATCGGCCGCAGCCGCGGCAAGCGCAACTGCACCCAGTAAGCCGTCGGCACCACCAGCAGCACGCCGACGACGATCGTCAGCACTGCCATCAGGATCGAATAACCGAACGACGCCTGGAAGCGCGGGTCGGCCAGCACCACGCTATACGCCTCGAAGCTGTAGACGCCGCGCTTCATGCGCAGACTGAACTCGAACGTGGCGATCAGCGGAATCAGAAAATACAGCGCGCCGACGATCATCGCCGTCCATGCGCCCACGCGGGATTGGCTTTTCATCGACGTCCCCTTTCGGCCCGCGAACGCAGCCAGATATAACCGCCATTCGACAGGCCCGTCACCAGCACCATGCCGAGCGCGAGTGCGTAGCCGAGATTCTGGTTGTGCATCACATCACCGCGAATCTGCGCGTACAGCAGGATCGTGACGATGTTCAGCGAACTGCCCGTCAATGCGTAGGCGGTGGCCACCGCGCCGAACGAGTTGGCGAACAGCAGCAAGGTGGCGCCGAGCACGCTCGGCCACAGCACCGGCAAGGCCACGTGCCGCCAGTACTGGAACGCCGTGCCGCCGAGGCAGTCGCAGGCCTCGCGCCACTCGCGCTTCAGACCGTCGAGCGCCGGCGTCACGATCAGCACCATCAGAGGAATCTGGAAATACAGGTACGTCAGCGTCAGCCCGGAAAAACTGAGCACGCTGAAGCCGGTGGAATAGAGGTTGAAGCCGAGGTATTTCTTCAGCAGCACGGTCACGAGACCGACGCGTCCCAGCGTGCAGATGAAGGCGAACGCCAGCGGCACACCGGCAAAGTTCGACGCCACGCCGGAGAAGGTCATGAGCGTGGGACGAATCCAGCCGGGCAGCTTGCCTTGCACCGCCGCCCATGCAAGCAGCGAGCCGATCAACGCACCGCCCAGCGCCGAGGCCGCGCTCACCTTGAAGCTGATCCAGTAGGCGTCCAGCACGGTGGGCTGGAGCAGTTCGCGAAAGTTGGCGAGCGTGAAGTGTCCTTGCGGATCCTGGAACGCGCCCACCATCAGAAAGCCGGTCGGCAGGATCAGGAAAAGCAGCGCAAAGGTGAAAAACGGCACCACGCCGATCCAGCTGAGAACCTGCGCCGTGCGGTCAGGACCGTTCACGCGCGGCGTCGGCGTGGGCACAGGTGGGACCTGCAAATCCGGCCGCGCCGATCCTGTTTCCGATGAAGCGCTCATAGCTCACCCTGGAGGCAATCGCAAAAGCCAGACGCGCCGCTCGATTCGAGCGGCGCGTCGTCTTTGATTCGATACATAGCCATTGACGGCGGCGTCGTAACGCCGCCGTCAATGCGCGAGTCGATACGCTTACTTGACGTTCGCGCCGACGGCTTCGTCCCAATGCTTCGTGATGGTGTCCTTATACGCGTCCTGCTGGGACAGCGTCGGGAACACCACGTTCTTGTAGGCCGACGGCGGCGGCAGCTTGTCAAGCAGCGCTTGCGGAACCTTCTTCGCTGCAACCATTTCGTTGTAGCGCATCGGGTGGCAATAACCCGTCAACCAGCCGATCTGGCCTTCGTCCGAATACAGGTATTCCATCCACAGCTTGGCCGCGTTCGGATGCGGTGCGAAGGCGCTGATTGCCTGCACGTACACGCCAGCAACAACGCCCGTCTTCGGAATCACGACCTGCACCTTCGGATTGCCCTTGAGCGTGTCACGATCGGCCAGCGCGTTGTAATCCCAACGCACGACGATCGGCGTCGTGCCCTGTGCGAGCGACGCGGCCTTGCCGATCACCGGCACGAAGTTGCCGCTCTTGTTCAGGTTGGCGAAGTATTGCAGACCGGCCTTGTCGGCCTTGCTCACATCGCCCTTGCTTTGCGACAGACCCGCTGCGAACACGCCCTGGATGGCCTGATTCGCCGAGCGCGGATCGCCGGCGAGCGAGACGGCATTCTTGTAATCCGGCTTGAGCAGATCGCTCCAGTCGGCCGGCGCCTTGTCGATCATGTCGGCGTTCACTTCGAACGACAGCACGCCGTAGTAGTCGCCGTACCAGTAACCGTCGGCGTCTTTCGATTCCTTCGGAATCGAGTTCCACGACGCGACCTTGTACGGCTGCAACAGACCTTCGGCCTTCGCGCTCGGACCGAACGACAGACCCACGTCGATCACGTCCGGCGCTTGCGGACCCTTGTTGCCCTTGTTCGCTTTGATGGCTTCGATTTCATCGCCCGAACCGGCATCGGGATTCAGTTCGTTGATCTTGATGCCGTACTTCTTCTGGAAGCCGGCCACCAGTTGACCGTAGTTGCACCAGTCGTGCGGCAAGGCAATCACGGTGAGCTGGCCTTCCTGCTTGGCGGCGGCAACCAGTGCGTCGAGCGGCGCGGCCGTTGCGCTGTTCACGCCGGCTGCGGCGACACCGGCCACGGCCGACATCGAAAGTAAGCGGGCTAACGCGGTGCGGTTCATAGTGTTCCCCATCCTCTGCCGAAATTGCTACGTTTGGAAAATTTCTGATTGACCTTCTTCGAGCGCGCGAACGCGCGCCCACGTCACGCTCGGCCCGGATTCGCCGTGTCCGACAACATGTCGGATTCGAGTGTATCGATGCGATCTGTACAAATCATGTCGACGCCCCACTGGGCGATCAGGCGCGCGCGTTCCGGATCGTTCACGGTGTAGGCCAGCACGCGCAGTCCGGCCGCGCGAATCTTGGCGACCAGCGTCTCGGTCAGATAACGATGGCTTGCATGTAACGACACGCAGTCGAGTTCGCGCACGATGCGCAGCCAGTCCATCGGGACCTCTTCGAACAGCATGCCGCGTTGCAGCGAAGGCGCGGCGTCGCGCGCGGCGGCCAGCGCCTCGAACGAAAACGACGACAGCAGAGGCGGCGTCTGCCCCTGCCACAATTGCAGCGCGCCGCTCGCGACCAGCCGGCCGGTGATCTCGTCACGGCCCGGACACGGCTTGATTTCGATGTTGGCGGCAATGCCGTCGCGCGCGCAACGCCCGGCCGCTTGTGCAAGCGTCGGCAAACGGGTGCCGGCAAATTCCGCGCCGCGCCATGCGCCGGCGTCGAACTCGCTCAACTGCTGCCAGGTGTGATCGGCGGCAGCGCCATGACCGTTGGTGGTGCGCTCGAGCGTGTCGTCGTGCAGGAGAAAGAGTTGGTTGTCGGCTGACAGCTTGGCGTCGAATTCGACCATGCGGTAACCGTAACGCACGCAGGCATCGAAGCCGGCCAGCGTATTTTCCGGCGCCAGCGTGCCGCCGCAACGGTGCGCGACCAGCCGGGGATACGGCCAGTCCGCGGATGAAGCGCGATCGTTTCCGTTTGCCACGTTCCGATACCTTTCAGAATGAGCGGATCAGTAAGCGCTCGACACGTAGTCGACTACCGCTGTTGCGATGAATCTGCGAAGGCTAAATTCAAATACACAAACTTGCAAGCTGCCAAAAAAATACAACACAATGCAGCTAAAGTAGTAGGCTTGACATGCTCCGGACACACATCCGTGTCCACGATACCGTACTTAAAACACGCTACGCGAACGCACATTCGCAGCCAGGGAAAATTGCATGTGGCAGGAAGACCGTCATCAGAGAATTCGCGCTTTGTTGTCCACGCTGCAACGCGTGTCGACCGAACGGATCATGGCGGACCTGGGCGTGTCGCGCGAAACCGTGCGCCGCGATCTTCTCGATCTCGAAGCGCTCGGTGAACTGCGGCGCGTGCATGGCGGCGCGATCAAACCCGCCGACGAAGCGCCGATTGCCGAACGCGCGCACATGCGCGTCAAATCCAAAACGTCGATTGCGAAGGCGGCCACGGGATTGATTGCGAGCGGCCAGACTTTGTTCATCGACGCGGGCACGACCACGGCGGCGCTGGCCGAAGAACTGGCGAAGCTCGCGAACCTGACGGTCGTCACGAATTCGATCGACGTCGCCATGAAAATGCGCGGCGCGGTCGAACAATCGGACGCGGCCAACGAAGTCATCCTGCTCGGCGGCTCGATCAGCGATCGCGCCATGGCCACCACTGGCGCAACCACGGTGCTGGACATCCAGCGTTATCGCGCCGACATCGCCTTGCTCTCGCCGGTCGGTGTCGATCATCGCCACGGCGCAACGAATTACGATCACGCCGAGACCGAAGTGGCTCGCGCCATGGTGGCGAACGCGGACCGCGTGGTGATACTCGCGGACTACAGCAAGATCGGCCAGCGCAGCCGTATTTCGTACTGCCCGGTAGACCGCATCGATGTGCTCGTCACCAACAAGAAAGCCGCAGATATCGCCGAGTTCGCGTCGCTGAAAAAGAAGCTCGAAGAAATCGTTCTGGCGTAAAAGGCCGCGCCCGCTCGCGAGCGGCCTACTCCTTCACATACATCGTATCGAGCGAGCGCTTGCGCAGGCGTGTGTCGTGCAGCGCACCGGCCGCGTCGAGAACCGGGTACGCCGTCGAACAGAACAGCGAATTGAGCCGCTTCATGTCGCTGATCAGATCCAGATGCAGCGCGCTCGTCTCGATGCTGCGCAGGGTCTGTCCGGACAGGCGGTCCAGATGCTTGTACGAATACGCGCGCTCCAGATCGCGGAAGCGTTCTTTCTCGGCCAGCAGACGTTCCGCGCAACGCAGATCGTTGTTCAGGAATACCGAGAGTCCGAGTTGCAGATTGGAGACGAGGCGCGTCTGCAGGTCGTCCAGTTCGCCCAGACCTTCTTCGGAAAACGACAGACGGTGCGCGATTTTCTTTTCTTCGATGTCGCGCACGATCCGCTCGATGATGTCGCCCGCATGCTCCAGATTGATGGTCAGCGAAATGATGTCGGTCCAGCGGCGGCTGTCAGCTTCGTCGAGTTGCTCGCGTGAGATCAGCGTCAGATAAGTTTTGACCGCGGCGTAGAGTTCGTCGACGTCGTCGTCCTTCCGCACGGTCTCGCGCGCCTTGTCGAGATCGTTGTGATGGATCAGGTCCGTCACGTTGTCGAGCATCTCACGCACGATGTCGCCGATCCGCAGTACCTCGCGGGCGGCGTGCGCCAGCGCGAGTGTCGGCGTGGACAACGCGGCGGGGTCCAGATGCAGCGGCCGCAATTCGCCGTTCGGCATGGGACGATTCGGCAAGACGCGCGTGCAGACGCGCGCAACGGGATCGATCAGCGAGAGGCAAGCGCAGCAGCGCAGCGTGTTGTAGATGAGATGAAAGCCGACCGTGGCCTCCCGCGGATTGGCGATCAGCACCGGCAGACCGCGCGCGAGCAATGGCGCGAACGGCAGGATCAGCAGCGCGCCGGCCAGCTTGAACGCGAAGCTGCCCAGCGCGAGCCGCCGCGCCGCCGCGTTTTGCGCCACCGTGCCGAGCAACGCCAGCAGGCCGCTGCCGAGGTTGGCGCCGATCACGAGGCACAGCGCCACCTTCAACGAGATCACGCCCGACGACGCGAGCGTCGCCGTCAGCAGCACGGCCGCGAGGCTCGAATAGGACAGCATGGCGAAAGCGGCGCCGACCAGCGCGTCGAGCATGGTGTCGCCGGTCAGCGCGCCGAACATCACGCGCACGCCGGCGCCCTGCATCATGGGTTGCGCCGCTTCGACGATCAGATGCAGCGCCAGCAGTATCAGACCGAGGCCGATCAGCGTGCGCCCCGCCTGACCGATACGCGTCTGCTTGCGCGACAGAAACAGCGGTACGCCGAGGAGGATCAGGATGGGCGAGAGCCAGGACAGATCGAGTGTGAGCACGCGCGCCATGAGCGCAGTGCCGACATCGGCGCCCAGCATGATGGCGAGTCCGCTCGTGAGCGGCAACAGTCCTTGTGCGGCGAACGACGTGACGATCACCGCCGTGGCGTTGCTGCTTTGCACGAGGCTCGTGACACCGACGCCCGCGAGAAACGAGCGCCAGCGGCTGCTCGTACTACGTCCGAGCACGCCACGCAGGTCGGCGCCGAGCACTCGCAGGATGCCCGTGCGAACGATGTGCGAACCCCAGACGAGCAGCGCAACACCGGCCAGAAGGTTAAGGAGAATCAACATAACGCACTACTCTTCCATTCCTGCTGCCATGACCGAACCGAATGCCGAGCGCGTCGGCAGTGGAGCGTATATGACAGTAGTGTTGCACATTTTTGCCTTATTGTAATTTTGTGCTTTTAAATATACGCTCGTGCAAAACTGTGGATTACTGTGCACCGGCCGGACGTCGTCGCGTGTTCGCTCCCCCACTCAACCGACGAGGACTCTGGATGAGCCGCAATCTTGCGCTATTCGACCTGGACCATACGCTGCTGCCGCTCGATAGCGACCAGGCGTGGGCCCACTTCATTGCTGACCTGGGGATCGAGGGCGCGGCGCGGCACGCAGAGGAAATCGACGGGTACTATCGGCAGTACGTGGCGGGCACGCTCGATATGAGCGCCTATCTGAACTACACCCTGGCGCCGCTCGCGCGTCATTCGCGCGAACAGCTGGATGCGTGGCACTCGCAGTTCATGCGGGACATCATTGCGCCGGCCACCCTGCCTGCCGCACTCGACCTCGTGCGGCGTCATCACGAAGCGGGCGACCTGTGCTGCATCGTCACCGCGACCAACGAGTTCATCACGCAGCCCATCGGCAAGGCGCTCGGTTTCGAACATCTGCTCGGCATCCAGCTCGGCACGGAAGGCGGCGATCCGCTCGGGCGCTTCACCGGCGCGGCGCTCGGCGTGCCCACGTTCCGTGAAGGCAAGGTCACACGCACCGAGAGTTGGCTGGCGTCGCTCGGTCATGCATTGCACGACTTCCCGCAAAGCTATTTCTATAGCGACTCCATCAACGATGTACCGTTGATGGAGCGCGTCACGCATCCGGTCGCAACCAATCCGGATGCAAGGCTGCGCGCGATTGCCACGGACCGTGGCTGGCCCGTGATCGAACTGTTCGAGTAAGCGCGGCTTTGCTGTGCGGGTCCGCGTGCATCGGAATTAGTGACGGCCCTTCCACGGCACCAGACGCCGTTCGAGCGCGCGCATGCCGAGATCGAAAAGCCATGCGATCAGGCCGATCAGCAAGATGCCCATCACCACGACATCGGTGCGTAAAAAGCTCGACGCGTTGAGCACCATCTGACCCAGGCCGGCCGTGGCGGCGACCATTTCCGCCGCGACCAGCGTGGTCCAGCCGAAGCCGATGGCAATCCGCAAGCCGGTCAGAATCTCCGGCAACGCGGCGGGCAACACCACGAAGCGCACGATCTGCGAAAAGCGGCCGCCGAGCGAGTACGCGGCATGAATCTGCTCGATGGTCGCGCTGCGCACACCGGCTCGCGCGGCCATCGCGATCGGCGCAAAACAGGCGAGATAGATCACGACGATCTTCGCCGTCTCGTCGATGCCGAACCAGATTACCACGAGCGGCAAATACGCCAGCGGCGGCAGCGGCCGATAGAACTCGAGCGGCGGATCGAGCAGGCCGCGCGCCACGCGGCTCACCCCCATCAGAATGCCGACCGGCACCGCCGTGACAGCCGCCAGCGCGAACGCGCCGAATACGCGCAAGGCACTCCATGCCAGATGTTCGGAAAGCGGCAGGCCGCCCTGAATGCGTCCGTGCCAAGCGTCGATGAATGCGCGCCACACGGCTTCCGGGGTCGGCAAAAAAAGCGGCGGCAGCCAGTGCAGGTGCGTGGCGAGCCACCAGAGCGCTGCGAGCGTCGTCACGGAGACGACGCTGAGTGCCGCAGTCGGACCCTCGCCCGGCAGATGCCAGCCTCGCACGGGGCGCGCTTTGCGTTGCGGCGGCTCGCCGGATGGCGCGAGCGCTATGCCGCTGCGCAGCGATTCACGCGACGCCGTCATGACAGCACCTCTTCCCCGTTGCGCTGGTGCAAACGCTGCACCAGCCGTTCGCGCCACTCGATGAAGTCCGGCGCGGATTTGACCGCGCGCGCGTCGCGCGTATCGAGAAAGCGCTGGGCGAACGGCAGATCGTAGCTGTCGGCAATGCGGCCCGGCCCTGGCGTCATGACGACGAGCCGCGTCGCCAGAAAGAGCGCTTCTTCGACGCTATGCGTGATGAAGAACACTGTCTTGCGCGTACGGCCCCAGACATCGAGCACCAGTTCCTGCATCGACTCGCGCGTCATCGCGTCGAGTGCGCCCATGGGTTCATCCATCAGCAGCACGTGCGGATCGCTGGCCAACGCGCGGGCAATACCGACGCGCTGCTGCATGCCGCCCGACAGCGCATAAACCGGCGCGCGCGCATGCTTCGCCAGGCCGACGAGCGCCAGTTTCTCCATCGCGATCTGTTCGCGTTGCGCCTTCGGCATGCGCTGAAAACGCAGCCCGAGTACGACGTTGCCGAGCACGTCGAGCCAGGGCATCAGCGCGTATTTCTGGAACACGACACCACGATCCGCACCCGGACCGAGTACCGGCTCGCCGTTCAGACGCACCTCGCCCGCTGTCGGCTGGATGAAGCCCGCAATGCAATTGAGCAGCGTGGTCTTGCCGCACCCCGACGCGCCGAGCGCGACGACGAACTCACCGGGTTCGATCCGCAGATCGACGTCCGCGAGCGCCACGTGAGGTGCCGCGCCGCGAGCGCCTTCGTAAGCGACTTCCAGCCGCCGGATATCAAGACCGCTCATTGCCGAACCTCATCGTGACGATGTTCCGTGAACGCACGTCTTACTGCGCCGCTTGCTGGACGAAGCGAGGATCGACGCCGCCCGAGTAGTCCGACAGCACGTTTTGAATCGTGCCCTGCGTCTTCAGGAAGGCGGCGGTCGCAGCCAGCGACTTCGCCGCGCCCGATTGCGCGCCGCCGCCGAGCCACACGTTCGACGCCTGCTGCGCCGGCGTCGGAAATGCGTACAACGCGAGACTCGCCGGCACGTCCTGCGCGGTCGCGCCCGATTCCTTCGCTACGGCCTCGACCTGCGGAGACGTCGCCGTCCATGCGGCAGTGTGGTCGCGATAGCTGGCGTCCGTCGCGGCGAGCACCTTCACGAAGCGCGTCACGAATTCGGCATTCTGCGAGGCGAACTTGCGATCCACCACGAAGCCGTCGAATGTCGCCTTACCCGTCTGCCCGGCAACCTGGCCCGAGGTGATCAACACCTTGCCGTTCTTCTTGACCTTCGCCAGAACCGGGTCCCAGATGTACGTGGCGTCGATATCGCCACGCGCCCAGGCCGCCGCGACTTCAGGCGGACGCAGATTGACGATCTTCACGTCGGCCGGATTCACGCCCGCGTTCTGCAGCGCGACCAGCGTGTGAAAGTGCGACGTGGAGACGAACGGCACCCCGATTTTCTTGCCCTTCAAACCGGCAATGCTGGTGACGTTGGAACCGTCGCGCGCAACCAGCGCTTCGGCGTCGTTGATATTGTCGAGAATCCAGAACAGCGAAATGTCCACACCTTGCGAGAGACCGGCCGCGATCGGGCTCGAACCGGCTTCACCGAGTTGCACGGAGCCCGATGCAAGCGCGCGAATCACGTCGGCACCGCTGCCGAGCTTGCGATACGTGACCTTGTAACCCGTCGCCTTCTCGACTTCACCGGTGGCCTGCGCATAGCGCCAGGGCACGACCATGTCCTGATAGGCAATGACGACTTCTTTGGTGTCGGCGTGCGCGACGGTGGCGAGCGGCGCGCCGAGCGCGAGCGCCGTTGCGAGCGAGGCCAGCGGGCGGAGGAAACGGTTCATCGGGAAGCCCCTTTAGTGGATGTTGTACGGGAGGCTTCCGACTATAGGGAGTTTGGTGACGGCCGGTTCTAATTAATCCGCAATTGCTAATCACGCTGTTCAAGCATTGCTTTTCACGCGTGGATGGATGGGGCTGATGGCTCCGGCGTGAAGTGCGCCGGTTCGAGCGGACGGTGGCGCACCGCCGTTACGACTATATCGAGACGGATTGGCGCAAGCTGGCCATCCGGCGGATTGTTGCGTTCAGGTAGCGGCAGCATGATTCATGACGTTACCTTTACTTCGCTCTCCTATGGTCGATATGTTCAGTTGTTTAAGCTGGTTGTTTTTCAATGTCGGCGTGCCCGCGTTTGCGCCGGTAACGTTGCTTCCGCTGCTGGGTTTTTCACGCCACTATCGCGGCGTCGTTCACGACATTGCGCGTCGTTCCATCCAGAACGGGCAACTTTTCTGGGTCGTCATTTCGATGTGCGCGAGCGCCTGCTACGAGATCGGCTGCGCGGTGGGCGACGCGTCGACGCGCGGCACGCTCGCGCTGATGCTGGCGGGGCTTCTGTGGCATGTGCTCTTCATTGTTCTGGCGTCAGTGCTGGTTTGTCTCGGCGCGGCCGATGCGGCAGACCCGATATCGTTACCGGCGAACGACGAGTGCGATGATCGGCTCGTATGGTTTTCGTTGATCATCACCGCCGTGATATCGATCAGCTTTTCTCTGTCTCATTATTCGTTAACCTAACTAATTAGGGAACGCTGAGATATAATTTTTTCGGCCAAATTCAACAAGGAGATCCAGCATGTCGAACCTGATCGACCGTCTCATCGGCGACCGCGCATTCCGCAATCGCTTCATCGACTTTCTCTACCCATTCACCATTATCGGCTCGATCGCTTCGTCGGTCTGCATGCTGCTCGCGCGTCACTACCGGTAGTCTTAATGTTCTGAACGGGCGCAGCGCGGCGTGCTGGAATTGCTCATGCGCGTTCGCATCGACCCCACCCGTCTGCGCAAAAAACAAAGCCCGCAACATGTGCGGGCTTTGCATTCAAACTTCAGGTAATCGAAGCGTTCAGACCACGCCTGCTCCGTGCGCCTGCAAATCGGCGTGATAGCTCGAGCGAACCATGGCACCAACCGCCGCGTGCGTGAAGCCCATCTTGTACGCCTCTTCTTCGTACATCTTGAACGTGTCCGGGTGCACGTACGAGCGCACCGGCAGATGGTGTTCCGACGGCTGGAGATACTGGCCAATCGTCAGCATGTCCACGTCGTGATCGCGCAAGTCGCGCATCACCTGCAGAATTTCTTCTTCGGTTTCGCCAAGGCCGACCATCAGGCCGGACTTCGTAGCGACATCCGGATGCAGCGCCTTGAAGTCTTTCAGCAGCTTCAGCGAATGCGCGTAATCCGAACCTGGGCGCGCTTCCTTGTACAGACGCGGCACCGTTTCGAGGTTGTGATTCATCACGTCGGGCGGCGCGGCATTCAGGATGCCGATCGCGCGATCCAGACGGCCGCGGAAGTCCGGCGTCAGGATTTCGATGCGCGTTTCCGGCGACAACTCGCGCGTCTGACGGATGCACTCCACGAAGTGCGCTGCGCCACCGTCGCGCAAGTCATCGCGGTCGACGCTGGTAATCACCACGTACTTCAGCTTCAGCGCGGCGATGGTGCGAGCCAGATTGCCCGGTTCGTCCACGTCGAGCGGATCGGGGCGGCCGTGACCGACGTCGCAGAACGGGCAACGGCGCGTGCACTTGTCGCCCATGATCATGAACGTGGCCGTGCCCTTGCCGAAACATTCGCCGATGTTCGGGCAGCTCGCTTCCTCGCACACCGTATGCAGGTTGTGCTCGCGCAGAATCTGCTTGATCTCGTAGAAACGCGAATTGCCGGTGGCCGCTTTCACGCGAATCCAGTCCGGCTTCTTGAGTTTTTCGATCGGGACGATCTTGATCGGGATGCGAGCGGTTTTGGCTTGCGCCTTCTGCTTCGCGGTAGCGTCGTAAGCGGCGGCGGTAGCCGGCGTTGCGTCGGTAGCGGGGGAGCCTGCGAGGTTCGCGGTAACGTCAGTCATTCTTCGGTCCAGTCAGGCGGTGAGAGCACCGGCCTGCGGTTGGGCGACGGCCGCGGGACTGCCGTCGAGGTTTGCGGTGAGACAAGCTGCGAAGGTGTGGGCTACGTCGTTCCAGCCGGCGGTGACGCCCAGCGTTGCCATATCGACTGTTTCGAGCCCGGCATAACCGCATGGGTTGATGGCCAGAAACGGCCGCAAGTCCATGCTCACATTGAGGCTCACGCCATGATAGCTACAGCCGTTGCGGATTTTCAGCCCCAGCGCCGCAATCTTGGCGCCGTCATGCTGCCCGGCTTGCGGCCCAGGCGCCACATAGATTCCCGGGGCGCCCGCCTTGCGTTCTCCGGCGAGATTATACGCCGCGAGGGTGTCGATCACGGCCTGTTCGATCCGCGTGACCATCTCGCGCACCATCAGCTTGCGGCGGCGCAGGTCGAGCAGCAGATATGCCACCACCTGACCGGGCCCGTGATACGTGATCTGCCCGCCCCGGTCGACTTTCACCAGAGGAATGCCACTGTCGGCGGCCAGCAGGTGCGCTGGGTCGCCGGCCTGGCCGAGCGTGAAAACGGGAGGATGTTCGACGAGCCAGATTTCGTCGGGGGTGTCGGCGGTGCGCGCATCCGTGAACGCGCGCATGGCGTCGAAACTGGCTTCGTAGGGTTCGCTGCCCCGCCAGCGCAGCGTGAGCGGCGTTGAGGCGGGCGCAAGAGACGGAGAAACCGGGGTAGCGGACATAATCCCGACAGTTTACCGAAATATGGGAAACCCCGCCGGGCGTCGCCGCGTTCCGTCAAACGGTGCGCCAGCCTCCACGCAGACGCATCGCCAGCCGCTCGCCCAGACGGGCAAACCAGTTGAGTGCGCGCTCGTCGCAGCGCGTCGGCACCGAGAAAGCGACTTTCGCCAACGTGTCGTTCTCCGCGCTCAGCCACAGGCGTTCGCCGCGCCGCAATCTCAGCGTGTGACCGGGTTGCAGCCAGTAATCTTCGACGTCGTCGCTACGGGTTACCCAGACCGCGCCGCCGTGCACGACCATCCGGGTACTGCGCGCCACCTTCATGGGAATCGTTTCGCCGTTCCGGATTTCAAACGATATGCTAGAGGAAATTTCTCGCATGATGCCCTCGCCAAAGTTCGTTTCATGGCTACAATCGTAGGTGCATCAAGGGTTTAAGCAAAACGATCTATTTTCACCTCTATGTGAGATTTATTGCGATGGACCTCCGTCAGCTACCGGCCTTGAATGCTATCAAGGCTTTTGAAGCCGCAGCCCGCCACGAGAGCTTTTCCCGTGCCGCAGACGAACTCTTCGTCACGCACGGCGCGGTCAGCCATCAGATTCGCGCGCTCGAAGCCGAACTCGGCATCGCCCTGTTCGCGCGCGACGGCAAGCGGGTGCGGCTGACCGACACCGGCCGCCGCTACGCCACGCACGTGCGCACCGCCCTCATGGCCCTCGCCGACGCCACCCGCGAAATCCGCGCCGGCGACCGCGAGCGGCGCCTCGTGGTGTCGATGCTGTCGTCGTTCGCGGCGCGCTGGGTCACGCCACGCATCGGCAGCTTCATCGAGGCGCATCCGCAGTGGGACCTCGAGCTTCTGTCCACGAATGCGCTGACGGATTTCGCGCGCGACGACGTCGACGTGGCGATCCGCTTTGGCTTCGGCAAATATTCGGGGATGCATTCGGAGCTGCTGCTGGAGGAAATTTTCTTCCCGGCTTGCTCGCCGAATTTCAACGGCGGCAAGCTGCCGCAAACACCGGCCGATCTCGCCAAAGTGCCGCTGCTGCGCTCGGACGACGAACTCTGGCGTCCGTGGTTCGACGCCGCCGGCCTGACGGACTGGCCGGAGCCGAAACGCGGCGTGCTGTATCAGGACTCGTCGAATCTGTTGCAGGCGGCCATCGACGGCCAGGGCGTCGCCCTCACGCGCCGCTCGCTCGCCATGCATGAAGTCGCGGCAGGGCGCCTTGTGCGTCTGTTCGACGTGGACGGCCCGAGTCCGTGGCAGTACTACTTCATCTGCCCGCCGCATATGCTGGAGGCGCCGCGGGTCAAGGCATTCCGGGATTGGGTGTTCGAAGAAGTGGGACGGTTCAAGCAGCTTTTCGACCGCGCCTGCGAGGTGGGACTCACCGCAGGCGCCGATCTGGCGGCGAACGCATTGCGCGTCACGCCGTAGAACGCAGCGGTGCTTACAGCACCACTTTCACCATCGGGTGACCGGTCAGCGCGCGATAAATATCGTCGAGTTGCGCGCGGCTGGTTGCACGCACGGTGACTGTGAGACCGGTGTATGTGCCGCCGCTCGACGGGCGCGTTTCGATGCGCTCGGGGTCCACTTCGCTGTCGAAGTGCCGGACCACGCTCACGATCGTTTCGGCAAACTCAGGATGCGACTTGCCCATCACCTTGATGGGAAAATCGCACGGGAATTCAAGCAGTGACTCGTTCTCGGGATTCATTCTTTACTCCTTGCTGCGCCTCTTGCGCTTCTTTCGCCTTGGCGCGCTGATAGGCTGCATACAGCGCAGCAAACACCGCACCCGGCTTGCCGTCGCCAACCGGCTTGCCGTCCAGCTGCGTGACCGGCAGGACTTCCTTGGTGGCGGAACTGACCACGATTTCGTCCGCGGCGCGCAGTTCGGCTTCGGTAACCTCGCGCGCCTCGAACCCGATGCCGCACTCGCTCGCCAGCTCTTCGATCAGGCTGTAGCGAATGCCTTCGAGAATCTTGTGGCTGCGCGGCGGCGCAAACAACGCGCCGTCCTTCACCACCCACACATTCGACGACGACCCTTCCGTCAGCATGCCGTCACGAAACTGAATGGTTTCGAAGGCGTCGTTTTCCGCGGCGTACTGCGCCATCAACACGTTGCCGAGCAGCGACACCGATTTGATGTCGCAATTGAGCCAGCGGCGATCTTCCGCCGTGACGCAACGCACGCCTTGCGCACGCTGCGCGTCGCCCGGCAGATTCAGCGGCGTGACCATCACGAAGACCGTGGGCTGAATGCCGGCCGGAAATGCGTGACCGCGTTTCGCCACGCCGCGCGTAATCTGAATATAGGCGATGGCGTCCTGATCGGCGGCGAGGCCGGCGTCCGCTTCATTGGCGGACACCACGCGCTCGATCAACTCGCGCCACCCGGCGTTGTCGAACGGATTGGCAATGCCGATCTTTTCCAGCGAGCGCGACAGACGCGCGAGGTGATGCGCGAAGCGAAATGCCGTGCGGCCACCTGCGTGCGCATAGAGCGGCGCGACTTCGTAAATGCCGTCGCCGAAAATAAAGCCGCGGTCCAGCACGGGAATGCGTGCCTCGGACAGAGGCACCAGCTCGCCATTCAGAAAGACAATCGGGTCGGACGAAACGTCGGAAACAGTCATCGCGATGGCGCTCTTACTTCTTCTTGTTGAACATGAGCATCAGCGAATCCCACACGCGACCCACCACGCCCGCTTGCGGCACCGCCTGCAATGCGACGATCGGGAATTGCGCGAGCACCTTGCCGTCGGCCACCAGCTTCGCCGTGCCGACCTGCTGACCGTTCGCGATCGGAGCGATCAGCGGATCCATCTGTTCGATCTGCGGCTTGACCTTGTCGCCCATGCCCTTCGGCACGGTGATGTACTGGTCGCCCTTCACGCCGATCTGCACGACGTCTTGTGCGCCCTTATAAACGCGCGGCGTACCGACGACCTGATTGGCCTTGTACAGACGCACCGTGTCGTACGCGGTGTAGCCGTAGTTCAGCATCTTCAGGCTGTCCTGCACGCGGTCGTGTTCCTTGGTCTCGCCCATCATGACGGAGACGAGACGGCGCGAGCCGTCGTTCGTGCCCGGCAGCGAACGCTTCGCGCTGGCGATCAGGCAGTAGCCCGCCGCCTGGGTGTGACCGGTCTTCAGACCGTCGACCGTCGGGTCGATCCACAACAGACGGTTGCGGTTCGGCTGCTTGATCTTGTTGTACGTGAATTCCTTGACCGAGAAGATGTTGTAGTAGTCGGGGAAGTCACGAATCAGGCGCGCCGACAGGATCGCGAGGTCGCCCGCGGTCGTGAAGTGCTGCGGATCGGGCATGCCGTTCACGTCGGCGAAATGCGTGTGCTTCATGCCGAGGCGAGCGGCTTCGGTGTTCATCATGTTGACGAACTGCGCTTCGCTGCCGCCCACGAGTTCGGCCAGTGCGATCGCCGCGTCGTTACCCGACTGGATGATCATGCCGTACACGAGATCGTGCACGGTGACCGGCTTGTTCGCCTCGATGAACATGCGCGATTCGTCCGTGCGCACGCGGCGCACCGCTTCGCTCGGCATCACCGTCTGGTCCATCGTGATCTTCTTCGTTTGCAGCGCTTCGAAGACGAGATACGCGGTCATCAGCTTGGTGAGCGAAGCCGGTTCGACACGTTCATCCGCATTGCCGGACGCGAGCACTTGATTGCTGGTCGCGTCGACGAGCACCCACGAACGCGCGTTCACCGCGGGCGGCGGCACTTGCGCGAACGCCGTGCTGGCGACCAGCGTGGCCGGCAGGATCGCGCCGAGAGTGACGGCGCGGCTCAACGATGAAGGAACGAAGGAAGCAACAGAAGGGAATGACGTGCGGCCGGAGATGGAGAAACGCATAGGGTCGATTCGTGCAGATAAATACATCGCGCGCAAGGCGCATTGTTTGGAAGAGCCGGTCGGCGAGCGTCAGGCCGTAAAAAACGGCGCGGCGCCCATTGGACTTCCGGCCACGCGATCGGTTCGCGCAGCACGCCTCGCATCCGGCACCGCTGCGCGCGCAAACAGGCTACGCGTCGCGCGAACTGCCGGGTGGGCGGTGCTGCGCCCAAAAAAGAGCGCTCATTATACGCGCGCTATCCTGGTAACTTTGCGCAATGGCCGGTGATTAATTTTCGTTTGCGCGTACCTGTACCCCGGAAAACGCGCGGTGGACGAGTGTCAGCGCCAGGCTTCGACGATGATCCGTTTCAGGATGTGCAACTTGCGATGCAGAAAATGCTCCGCGCCCGGAATCACGACGACAGGCAATTCTTGCGGACGCGCCCAGTCGTAAACGGATTGAATGGGAACGGTCTCGTCGGTCTCGCCGTGAATCACCAGCGTGTTTTCCGGCACCGGCGCCACTTCCCAGCGGCTCGCCGCCGTACCGACGAACACCATCCGCTCGATCTCTTGACCTTCTTCGCGCAGCCGCGCGGCAGCATGCGACAGCACGAACGTACCGAACGAAAAGCCGGCGAGCACGAGGGGCAGATCAGCTTGCCCGCTTTGCTCGCGCATGTGATCGAGTACGGCGCGCAGATCGTCGCGCTCGCCGATGCCCGCGTCGTGCTCGCCCTGCGTTTCGCCGACACCACGAAAATTCGAACGGTAGGTGATGTAATTCAACTGCACCAGGGTGCGCGCAAGCGTCTGCGCGACCTTGTTGTCCATCGTGCCGCCGAACAGCGGATGCGGGTGCGCGACGAGCGCAATGCCGCGCGGCGCGGCGCCGTTCTCGCGCACTTCGTCGGGCAGATCCAGCGCGACCTCGATTTTGCCGACCGGGCCGTCGATCAGATACTTCTTCGTGTGTACATTCATGGCAGAGCTTATTGATCGATTTTCAGACGTTCGACGATCTTGCCGTTGGCGAGATGGGAATCGACGATCTCGTCGATATCCGCTTCATCCACGTACGTGTACCAGACGCCTTCCGGATACACCACGAGCGCCGGGCCGAGTTCGCACCGATCGAGGCAACCCGCCTTGTTGATCCGCACCTGGCCGGGTCCCGCCAGACCGAGTTTCTTCACGCGCTTCTTGGCATGTTCCTGCATCTCCTGCGCGTTGCAATTCGCGCAACTGGGCCGCTCGGCGCCCGGGTCTCGCTGATTCAGGCAAAAGAAGACGTGGTACTTGTAGAAAGAGTCCATGGTGTCCGGGGATCGTTGCTGTATGAGTGGGAACGGCGCGGGCAACGTCGGCGTGCCGCAAGCTTATGCGGTCGATTATAGCGAGCGAGCCTCGCGGCCGGCTTGCGCGCCGTTCAAGCGCGCGGCGCACGCCGCCGGATCCACGTCTGCTCGACCACATAGGCCATCCACACCAGCGCCGCGTATGGCCAGACCCACGCGATCCAGTGCGCGAGGCCGTTGAAGTGCAGATAACGGCCTTGTCGCCAGTCGGCGAGCACGGCGTCGAAGTACGGATTCACCGGCAGCAGATTGACGAACACGAGAGAGACGCTTAGCGCGGCGGCGGCAAGCACCGCGCGCGGTCTGCGCGGCAAACGCAGGGCCAGCAACGCCGCGACCGTGCCGCACACGAGCCCGGCGAGCGCGCCGGGCGTCGCCCAGTCGAAGGCGAGTCCGGACTGCGACTGCAGGAACGTCGCGCCAACCTTGACGCACAAGGTGACGGCAATGAACGCGAACAGCAATCTCAGGCGCGGCGCATGCCGACGGATGGACAGCGACGCGAGCGCGAGCGCCGCAAACAGATTCAGCGTGGTGATCAGGGCCTCCCAGACGTAGTCGGGGAACCATGCGGCAACGGACGCGGGCCATGCGCCGACGTGCCAGCCCGGCGGCGTCCAGGCGAGCAGTACGTCCTGCGTCGCCTGATCGAAGCGCAGCCACAGCGCGCGCGGCCAGTTGCCGAGGCCGAACAGACGCGGCGCCGGATACATGGTCGCAAAAGGCCACGAGGCGACGAGACACGCCAGCGCGGCACGATCGCGCTCGAACCACAGCATCCGCAGACGCCGCAGCAAGCCGCGGTCCAGCAGCGCGCCGGTAGCCGGCGACACGATGGCCGCGCCAAGCAGCGCGCCGAGCGCATTGGCGGCGAGGTCGAGATTGGAAGCGACGCGCGTCGGCAGGTAGGTCTGCACGGCCTCCATGACGCCGGAGAGCAGCGCGCCCAGCAGGAACGCCTGCGCGACGGCCAGCGTGCCGCGCCAGCGCGGATAGACCGCGAGTACCACCAGCGCCCCGAACGGCATATAGCCGAGCACGTTGCTGACGACGTCGAACGCCGTCAGATATTGCGGCATGGGATCGGCGAGATAGGCGAACGGACCGAGGCCCAGCGAACGCCAGCCGGAAAACGGATACCACGAGCCGTAGACGATCAGCGCCGTGTACAGCAGCAGCGTCTGGCGGGCCAGCGCCGACGGCCGGCGCGCCCACGGTTTGACGCTCATGCAGCGCTCCGTGCCGCGCGCTGCACGCCGGTCATTGCGCGGCGACCAGCGCCTGCACGCCGAGCCACGCGCTGATCTGCGAGACGAGGTCGTCGCTCGCGGCGGCGAGCGCCTGCGCGCCGCCGGCGGCGTCCGCCGAACTGGCCGGCGCGCGCGACAGGAAGGTGCGCTGACCGATCACCTTGCCGTTTTGCGTCAGCGTGGCGCGCGCGGTGACGGCCGCGTGACTTTCCGACTGGCTGTCGAACACCTGCTCGAACTCGTTCAGTTCGACCTTGAGCACCGGCGCACGCACGCCGTCGGCGCCGGTCAACACGGTGCCGTGCGAACTGAGCGCGTTGCGCAGACGCTGCGTGAGCAGCAGCGACGGCGCCATGGTCCAGTGACTATTCGCGTACGCCGCCGTCTGCTGCGCGTCCGAATAGCTGAGGCGGTAAATGAGCTTGTCGGTGGCGAGCATTTCGGGCGCCGTCACGTCGAGCACCTTGACCGGCGGCATGGCGCCCGCCGATGCTGCCGGCGCCGGAGGTCCGAGGTCATAGCGGATGTCCGCAATCGCCGCCGGCGTGCCTGCGCAGCCGGCAGCCAGCACGCCGAACGCGAGCAGCGCGGCGAGCGCGCCGCCTGAGGACAACAGTCGGTGGATGGAACGTGACATGAGCTTCTTCCTTCTTCAAAACTTTCGAATTACCTGGCGGCGGGCGCGGCAGCGCGCGCAGCGGGCCATCTAAAACCGGCTTCGCCCGGTCCGGGCGCCGCGGCGGGCGGCGCGCCGAACAGCAGACTGCTCGGGTTGTTGCTGAACGTGTCGGCCGCGCGGTCCACGGAACGCGCGGCGGAACGCACATCGTCGGCGAGCGAATTGACGCGCGGCAGCGTGTCATAACCCACGCGCGCCGACAATTCCTGGATCGTGCTGTCCATCGACATCAGCGCGTCGCCCGCCTGCTGGGCGGCCGTACCGACCTTGTTCAGGTTCGTCTCGAACGGGCCGTCCGGACGGTTCAGACTGGTGATCAACGTGTTGGTCGACGCCAGCGTGCGATCGAGCTGATTGATCGTCGCGGGCAGCTTGCCCGCCACCGGCGCCATCTGCTGACTGATCGCGGCGACACCGTCGGCGGCCTTCTGGATGCTGGCCGCCGTGCCGTGAAACTGATCGATCATTTCCGGCGACAGCAGCCGGTCCACGTCGTCGGCGACCCGATCGAGCTTACGCAGCAACACGTCGCCGCGCTGCTGGAGCTGGTCGAGCAGACCCGGCCGCATCGGAATCTGCGCGACGTCTTTCGCCGACGACGGCAACGCCGAGGTATCGCGGCCGCTGTCGTCGAGCTGGATGAAGGCGAGGCCCGTGACGCCCTGAAAACCCAGACTGCCGTACGTCGAATGCGTGATCGGCGCATTGGTGTCGACGAGGATGCGGATCAGGATTTGTCCGGGATGCGTCCGATCGAATTTGATCGACTGCACCTTGCCGACGTCGAGCCCGCGATAGCGCACGGCGGCGTCCGTGGACAGCCCGGTCACGCTGGTGCGCGCGATCAGGTCGTACGGCACGCGCACCGACCGGTCGACGTTGAACAGAAACGCCGCGAGCGCGATGGCAACCAGCAGCGCCACCGTGAACAGCCCCGCCCAGAAGGCATGTGATTTGTTTTCCATTCTCAGGTTCCCTAGTTCACAGCGGCAATGCGGACGAGGCCGGCTCGAGCGCGGCGCGCGGCAGTCTGGCGCGGCGCTCCGGCGGCAACGCCTGAAGCGCGCGGCGTCCGCGCAGGCCGAGGAAATATTCGCGAATGAACGGATGGTCGTAGCCCGCCGCCTCTTCGACCGGCGCGGCAACCAGCACGCGGCGGTCGGCGAGCACGGCCACCCGCGTGGACAGCGCGATCATCGTGTCGAGATCGTGCGTGATCATGACAACGGTCAGCCCGAGCGCACGATGCAGCGCCGAAATCAGTTCGACGAATTCGTCCGATGCCTGTGGGTCGAGACCGGCGGTCGGTTCGTCGAGAAACAGCAGTTCGGGTTCGAGCGCGATGGCACGCGCAATACCGACACGCTTGACCATGCCGCCCGACAGCGCCGACGGCATTTTCGACGCGTGCTTGCACGGCAGGCCGACCATTTCGAGCTTGAGCATCACGATGTCGCGCAGCAGGTCTTCCGGCACCTTGCCGAGTTCGCGCACCGGCTGCGCGATATTGTCGAACACCGAGAGCGACGAAAACAGCGCGCCACGCTGAAACAGCATGCCGGAGCGGCTGCGCATCAGGAGCGCGGCGTCGGGCTCGATGGTCGCGAGGTCCTGGCCGAACAGCTTGATCGTGCCCGACGTGGGACTTTCGAGTCCGAGAATCTGCCGTACCAGCGTGGTCTTGCCCGAGCCCGAACCGCCCACGATCGACATGATCTCGCCGCGCCGCACGTCCAGATTCAGATGCTGATGCACGATATTGCGACCGTAGCGCTTGGTCACGTCGATCACTTCGATCACCGGTTCGGCGATCTCGGGCGCCGGCTGGCCGCGTACGGCCTGGGAAAGTGGCGCGATCATCCTAACCCCACGTTCTGGAACAGGATCGCGAACACGGCGTCCGCGAGAATCACGATGGTGATCGACGTCACCACCGAGGTCGTCGTGCCTTCGCCCAGACTCTGCGAATTGGCCTTGATACGGAAACCGAAATGACAGCCGACGATCGCGATCAGCATGCCGAACGCGACGCCCTTGCCCAGACCGATCCACAGATTCGCCACCGGCACCACGCTCGGCAACGCGCGCGCGAAGTAACTCATGTCGATGCCGAGCACGACTTTAGCGGCCAGCGCGCCGCCGGTCAGCGCAATGATATTGGTCCACATGACCAGCAGCGGCATGGCCAGGCCGAGCGCAATCACACGCGGCAAAATCAGCCGCAGACCGTGCGGAATGCCCATCACGCGCATGGCGTCGAGTTCTTCGGTCACGCGCATGACGCCGATTTGCGCGGTGATGGCCGAACCCGAACGGCCGGCAACCAGAATAGCCGACAACACGGGCCCCAGTTCGCGGATCACCGAGAGGCCGAGAATGTTGACGATGAACTGGTTCGCGCCGAACAGCCGTAACTGCTGCGCCGAGAGATAGCTCAGCACGATGCCGATCAGGAACGCGACCAGCGCGGTGATCGGCAGCGCCCGGGTTCCCGCGTTGTAGACGTTGGCGGAAATCTCGGTCCACGGCGTGATTTTCGGCTTGCGCACGATGGCCAGCAGATCGAGCACGACACGCCCGAGCATCGAGATGCCGCCGTACAGATGCTCGAAGAACGAAAATATCGACAGACCGAGGCGCGTGAACGGATCGAACCTGACGACCGGCTCGGCGGCGTCGCGCGCCGTGTCGAGCAGCGCAATGCGCTCGAAAATGTCGCGCTGCGTGTCGGTCAGGGTGGTGTCGGGCGGCATCTTGTGGCCCCAGACGCGCCACAGCGCCTGACCGCCGACGTGGTCCATCCGGTTGATGCGCGACAGGTCCCACTGCGCGATGCCCGTTGCGCCGATCAGCGAGCGCAACTGCGGAATCACGTGTCCGGTGGCGCGGTCGCGTGCGAGCGCAAGCGCCGTCCACTGGCCCGAAAGCCGGACGATCTTGCCTTGGCTGCCTGCCGCGACTTCGAGGCCGGGCGGAGTGTCGTAGTTCAAGGATCGCGAGAAACTGGTTATCGGATTAGGGGCCATTGTAACGAAGGCGCGGCACAAGGGCCTTGCAGGCGGCCCCGCCCGGTAGCGTGTCGCTACAATATGAGACATGAACGCTTCCAAGACCCCACGCAAGACCGCCAACCCGCCCGCCGCGGCCTCCGACTGGCGCATCGACCGCGAGCGCGCGGTCGCCCTGTTCGGTCCTCACGCGCACGACTGGCCGATCGAAATCGTCGAAGAAACCGGCTCGACCAACGCCGACCTGATGACGCGCGTCAAAGCGCTGCCGCGTGAAGCGGGCGCGCTGCCGCGCCCGATCGTCCGCGTCGCGTATCTGCAGACCGCCGGGCGCGGGCGGCGCGGCCGTCCGTGGTACGCGGAGCCGGGCAACGCGCTGCTGTTTTCGGTGGCGTGCGTCCTGCCGCGTCCGCTCGAAGGGCTCGCGGGCCTGAGTCTGGCGATCGGCGTGGCGCTGGTCGACGGGCTGCGCTCGCTGCCGGTCGCCGGGCCCGGCCAGATCGCGCTGAAGTGGCCGAACGACGTGCTGCTCGAAGGCGACAAGCTGGCCGGCATCCTGATCGAAACCGCCTGGAGCACCGACGAAGCGAGCGCGGTGGTCATCGGCATCGGCACCAACGTGAAGGGCGCGGACGAACTCGCCGCCAAAGTGGGCGCGCTGAACGCCGACGTGCCGCCGCAAGCGCGCGGCACGGTGCCGACCGCGCTGCAACGCGCGTTGCCCAACGCCAACCTCACCGACACGCTGGCCGCCGAACTCAACGCGCTCGAACCCGCCCTGCAGCGCTTCGGCGCGGAAGGCTTCGCGCCGTTCCAGTCGCGCTGGAATGCCGTGCACGCCTACGCGGGGCGCGAAGTCGTGCTGCTGGAGCAAGGCAAGGAGTTGGCGCGCGGCGTGGCGAAAGGCGTCGACGAGCGTGGCCAATTGTTGCTTGCCACGGCCGCCGGGCAATTGACGGTCGCGACCGGCGACGTCTCGCTGCGTCTCGCCGACGGTGCTGCATGACGAGCAGCGCGCCTTCTCTGCTGATCGACGCGGGCAATAGCCGCATCAAGTGGGCGCTGGTCCTCGCGGATGGTACACAGAGCGCAACGGGCGCGCTGTCTCACGACGCGGCTGGCCGCCCCGACTGGTACGGTTTGCCGGCACCGCGCGGCGCGTGGATTTCAAACGTGGCAGGCGCGGCGGCCGCTGCGCGCATCGACGCCCTGCTCGACGCACACTGGCCGCAGCTTCCGCGCACGACGATTCGCGCAAGCGCGCAGCAGTGCGGCGTCACCAATAGCTACTCGACGCCGCAGGCACTCGGCAGCGATCGCTGGGCCGGCATGATCGGCGCGCGCGCGGCTTTTCCGGGCGAACATCTGCTGATCGCGACCTTCGGCACGGCCACCACGCTGGAAGCTTTGCGCGCGGATGGACGGTTCGTCGGCGGCCTGATCGCGCCCGGCTGGACGCTGATGATGCGCTCGCTCGGCGAACACACCGCGCAATTGCCGACGCTCGACGCCGGCGCGGCGCGCGGGTTGCTGGAAACGGGTGCCGTCCACGAAGGCGCGCGTCGCGGGCCATTCTTCGCCACCGACACGCCGCGCTCGCTGTCGGCCGGTTGCACGCTGGCGCAAGCGGGATTGATCGAGCGGATGTGGCGGGACTTGCAGGACGAATGGCAAGTGCCGGTGCGCCTCGTAGTGAGCGGCGGCGCAGTGGACGAAGTGACAAGCGCGCTCAAAGTGCCGCATACTCGCCACGATTCGCTGGTGCTTTCCGGACTCGCGCTGATCGCAGCCGAAAGCGCGGGCAACGCAGCGAAGGTGAGTGACACGACGAGTGCGACGGGGCGCGACGCCTGAGCGAGGCTAAAGAGAAAAGCCGAGCCGGACGACGGGGATCGCCGATGGCGATTGAACTTGTGGATGGAGAATTCTAACGATGCTGCGCTGGCTGATCGCCATACTGTTTCTCGCCAACATGCTGGCATTCGTCGCAATGCGCGGCGTATTCGGCCCGACGCCTACCGCGGGCGGACGCGAGCCCAACCATCTGAATCGGCAGATTCATGCTGACTGGTTGAAAGTGCAACCGGTGAGTCCGGCACAAGCCGCGGACCAACCCGTGGTGGGCGGTCCCGCGCCGGCCGCGCCAATCGCGGCATCGGCGCTGCCGCAATAACGGTAGTCGCAGACGCGATTTACGTCTGCGCCCGTACCTTCTTCAACAGCTTGGTGGTCGAGCGGTCGTGCTCGAAGGGAATGGCCAACGCGCGACCACCCCAGCCACGCACGATTGCCGACTCCGGCAACGCGTCCATATCGTAGTCGCCACCTTTGACTAGCACGTCCGGCCGCAGCGCCGAAATCAGATCCACCGGCGTCTGTTCACCGAAACACACCACGTAATCCACGCTCTCCAGCGCCGCGAGCAAAGCCATCCGGTCCGCTTCGTTGTTGATGGGACGGTCGTCGCCCTTGCCGAGCATACGCACCGACGCGTCGCTGTTCACGCCCACGATGAGACAGGCGCCCAACGCCTTGGCATCCGCGAGATAGGTGACGTGCCCGCGATGCAGGATATCGAACACGCCATTGGTGAATACGACCGGCGACGGCATGGAGCGACGCAGTTCGACCAGCGCCTCGCGCGTGAAAATCTTGCGTTCGAAAGTAGCAGCCATGACGAAATCAGATTAGAGAAGTTGAATCACGATACACGCCGTACGGCGTGAAACGAAACGCTATGGAAGCCGAGCCATGAAACAGAACGGCCCGGCAAGCTCACGCCTGCCGGGCCGTTCGTCGAATCGAAACATCGAGGCACGCTGACTTCTGTTTGCGTGCCGTTCGAATCCGGACCGATCGCGAGGATCAATCGTGGTGATCAATCAGGCCGGCTGTTCCGCCGACTTCTGATCTGCCTGCAAACGCCCCACCACTTCTTTGCGGTAACGGTTCAGCTCTTGCGCGGTAGTGAACGTGCGCTCGAACAGAATGGACAGGTTGTGCAGAATGCGTTCGACCACTTTCTTTTCCCAGCCGTCGTCGAAACGGATCTGTTCGTCGAGCCAGCGTTCCAGCCACTCCGGGTCCGGCAGACGCGACTGAATGGTGTCGCGCGGGAACAGTGCCTGATTGACGTGCAGATTCGTGGGGTGCAACGGCTTTTCGGTGCGACGCGCCGAGGCCATCAGCACGCCGATCTTCGCAAACGCGGCACGTGCGATGTCGCCGGTTTGCGACATGGCTTTCTTCATGTAGCGCAGATACGCGCCGCCATGCCGCGCTTCGTCGCGCGAGATGGTTTCGTAAATGGCCTTGATGACCGGCTCGGTGTGCCATTCGGCTGCACGGCGATACCAGTGATTCAGACGGATCTCGCCGCAGAAGTGCAGCATGAGCGTTTCGAGCGGCGGCGCCGGATCGAATTCGAAGCGCACGGCGTGCAGTTCTTCTTCCGTCGGGCACATTTCCGGTTTGAACCGGCGCAGATATTCCATCAGCACCAGCGAGTGTTTCTGTTCTTCGAAGAACCACACGCTCATGAACGCGGAGAAATCGCTGTCGTGATGGTTGTCACGCAGAAACATTTCCGTGGCGGGCAGCGCCGACCATTCGGTGATCGCGTTCATCTTGATCGTCGCGGCCTGCTCGTCGGTCAATAGCGATGCATCGAACTTGTCCCAGGGAATGTCTTTCTCCATGTCCCATCGAACGGATTCGAGCGATTTATAAAGTTCCGGATAAAGCATGGTGTTCATAGTCCCACCCCTGTTCTGCGCATACTGTCTGTGTCTGTAACTACTACGTGTAGCAACCTAGCCCGCCACGAACGAAGCACGCCGCTTTTTGCGTCTTTCGTGGACCAAGCATTCAATTTTACGCGGTAACCGACTGCCCGGATGCACCGGGCAGAAAGAAGTTCTGGCGTATTTGCGCGGCGCGCCAACCAGAAGTTACGCGCCTGCGCGGCCAACCGTGGGTGAGGGATACCCTGTGCCTGAGGTCGAGCCAGTCTGCGATAAAAACCGCACCGTCCAGCCCTGCGCCGGTCGTGCCGGCGGCTTTGTAGCAAGGGCGGCTGGATTGGTTGTTTTCAGCGCACGCCCAAAACAAATAAAGCTTACACAATGATAGCACGCTGACTTTACCGATCCCGCGCTATGACAGACGCAATTGCGGTGCCTGGTTGACGTCACTCAACAAAAATACAACTTGGGAGTATGGACGACGATCCCTGTCAAAACCATGACAGATGCCGCCGTCACCCAACCATTCAGCATGCCTCTCTAACCGGCCATGCGGCCCCGTTTGATTCCTGCCGTTAAATAGACTTTTTCGTGGCACGCGTGCCCGACGCGCTCGTGCCGCTCGCCCGTTTTGCTGCGCCCGTCGCGGCTCGCTTCGCCGCGGGACGTTTGGCCGCGGTGCTCACGCCGGCGTCCGGCGCGTCCTGCGCAGCGGCCGATTCCGCCGACGACGCAGAGCCGCCCGCTTGCGCCGACGCGTCGCCGGCCGCGCCGCTGGTGCCCATTCCCGTTGCGGCGGCAGCCACCGCGGGTTGGGTCATCGCAAACTGGGCGATCTGGTTGAATTGCGATTGCAACAGATTCCACCATGCCGAGGCGTCGAACGGCGGCGTGGTTTCCCCCGCTTCCTTACCGTCGCTTTCTTCGCTTTCCGGCTCGGCCGGCGCGGACGCGCTCTTCGCTTCCGGATGCGGCCAGCCCGTAGCGGGAGCAGGACTCGGCGCGGCGCTCGCAGCCGGTTGCGCCATCGACGACTGCGCGAACGCGCCGAATGCGCGCAAGGTCGCGAGCGTCGCGCGCTGCACTTCGAGCGCCTGAATGGCCGACTGCAGCATGCTCAGATTCAGCTTCAGCCACTGCTCGACCGCGCGCATATCGGTGATGCGTTTGTCGAGTTCTTCAACATTGGTGAGCGGCGCCATCATGTCGGACATCATCGACAGCGACGGTCCGAGACCGCCGCCCGGTTGCGCACCCGACAAGCCCGAACCGAACGGCGACATGCGCATCATGCCCCACATGCGTTCGAGCATGTCGGTGGGCGGAAAACCGGGAAAGCCTGGGAACGGCGGCGTAGTGCCGGATGTGTCGGTCATGCTGGTCGCCTCGCTGCGTCAGAAGAAGAAAATCGCGCCGTGCCGCGCGCCCTCGCGTCGATCATACCGCGCGGGGCGGCTTGCCCTGCCACGGATCGGTGCCGCCGAAATCCGGCGCGCGGCGCTCGCGCAGCGAGTTCACGCCTTCGCGCACGTCGGGTCCCGCGAAACCCATGAATTCGAGCGCCAGCGAGGTATCGAACGCCGGTCCTGCCGAGCGCAACCAGTTGTTCAGCGCGTACTTGGTCCAGCGAATGGCGGTCTGTGAGCCGTGCGCCAGTTTCTGCGCGACTTCGAATGCCTTGGCCTGCAGATCGCCTTCGTCGACGGCGAGCGACACGAGGCCGATCCGCTCCGCCTCTTCGCCGCTCACCGGCTCGCACAGCAGCAGGTAATACTTGGCCTTCGCCATGCCGCACAACAGCGGCCAGACGATCGCGGCATGATCGCCGGCGGCCACGCCGAGCCGCGTGTGTCCGTCGATGATGCGCGCGGTCTTCGTGGCGATCGAAATATCCGCGAGCAGACCCGCGACGAGCCCCGCCCCCACGGCCGGCCCATGCATGGCGGAGACAATCGGCTTGCTGCAGTTGATGACGTTGTAGACGAGATCGCGCGCTTCGCGCCAGACTCTGGCGCGCACGTCGAAATCGGTTGCCATGTCTTCGACCAGTTGCAGATCGCCGCCCGCCGAAAAGCCCTTGCCTTCGCCGCGAATGATCGCGACACGTGTTTCGGGGTCCCGATCGATATCGCGCCAGATTTCGGCCAGCTCGAAATGCATGCGCGCGTTTGCGGTGGCGAGGCTGCTTTTGTTGGCACCCTCGCCGCTCATCACGACTTCGAGCACGCCATGCGGATGACGATGCATCTGCAGCGACTGGTAGTGCGCGTAGAACGCGTCGTTACTGTGTGGTGCGTGAGACATGATGAGCAATCCGAGTGTCGTACATCCGTTAAAACCGCGCGGCAAACTACGCGTGTCAGCGCGGCTGATAAACCCACTTTCCGTTCTGGATCTCGACCATCACGCGGGCGCGCTGGTCGAGGCCGAGGTGATCGTTGGCGCTCATGTTGACCACGCCATTGGTGTCCGCGAGACCGCGCGTCGCTTCGAGCGCGTCGCGCAGCGCACGGCGGAATTCCGGCGTGCCGGGCGCGGCCGACTTCAACGCGATCGGCACGGCATGGCCGAGCAGCAAACCGGCGTCCCAGGTGTACGAACCGAACGCGGACACGCTGCCCGGTCCGCGCAGCGCTTCGAAGCGGCCGATGTAGTCGAGCGCGAGACGTTTGGCGGGGTGATCGGCGGGCAGTTGCGCGGCGACCAGCACCGGGCTCGCGGGCAGGAACGTGCCGTTGCAATCGGCGCCGCACACTCGCAGGAAGTCGTTATTGCCGACGCCATGATTGTGATAGATCAGCCCTTTGTAGCCGCGCTCGCGCAGCGTCTTGGGCGGCAACGCGGCGGGCGTGCCGGCCGCGCCTACTACGACCGCATCCGGATGGGTGGCGAGAATCTTCAGGATCTGGCCGGTCACGCTCGGGTCGGTGCGGTTGAAACGCTCGCTCGCCACCATGTTGATGTGGTGGATCTGCGCGAACTTCGCCACCTCGGTGTAGAACGTTTCGCCGAGTGCGTCGGCCTGACCGATGAACGCGATGGTCTTCACGTTGTGCGAGCTGGCATGTTCGGCGATTGCCGACGCCATCATCGCGTCGGTCTGCGGCGTCTTGAAGACCCAGTGGCGCTTCGCATCCACCGGCTCGATGATTTTCGCCGACGAGGCGAGCGAGATCATCGGCGTTTCGCCGTCTGCCACCACGTCGATCATGGACAGCGAGTTCGGCGTGATCGACGAACCGATGATCGCATCGACGTGAGTCTCGGAGATCAGCTTCTTGGTGTCCTGCACGGCTTGCGTGGTGTCGGAGGCGTCGTCGAGCACGATGTATTCGACGCTCTGCCCGCCGATCTGCTTCGGCAAAAGCGTGGCGGTGTCGCGAGCGGGAATGCCGAGCGAAGCGGCCGGTCCCGTCAGGGAAAGCACGAGGCCGATCTTGACCTGCGCGAGCGCGATGGCAGGCAAAGCGCCGATCAGCGCGGCAGCCACGCGGGCGAGTTGCTGTTTCGGCCGGTTCACGCGGGTGAATTCACGCGCCGCTGCATTTTTTCCAGGTTTGGACCACTCAAATCGCGACATCGTGTCTCCTCGCGTCGGTTTTTCGTTTTGGTGAACTGCGGGGCACGCCTGCGCATTTCGCTATGTGCCGCCCCCGCAGTGAAACGGCGGCCGACCACCCCGGGCGCGCCGCCGCGCCAGTCAGTGTAGCGGCGCGTCGTAACGGCGGCATCGGGCGAAACCCTTTCGTCAGGACACAGACCGCGTGCCGCGCGCACGACTCGCCGTCGTCAATCCAGCGGCGCGATGCCCTGGTCGATCGAACCGAAGATGGATTTGCCGGCTTCGTCGAACATCTCGATGCGAACCGTGTCGCCGTACTTCATGAACTCGGTTTGCGGCGCGCCGTGTTCGATGGTTTCCAGGCAGCGCTTCTCGGCGATACAGCAATAGCCGCGCTTCGCGTCCTTGTTCGAGACCGTGCCCGATCCGACAATCGCGCCCGCCCGCAGATTGCGCGTTTTCGCCGCATGCGAAATCAGCTGGCCGAAGTGAAACACCATGTCGGTGCCGGCGTCGGGCTGGCCCACTTTCTTGTTGTTCCAGTGGACGATCATCGGACGGTGCACGCGGCCTTCGCGCCAGTGCTCGCCGAGTTCGTCCGGCGTGACGGCGACCGGCGCAAACGACGTGGCAGGCTTGCTCTGGAAAAAGCCGAAGCCTTTGGCGAGTTCAGCCGGGATCAGATTACGCAGCGAAACGTCATTCACGAGCGTGATGAGCCTCACGCCGCGCAGCGCCTGGTCGGGCGTGGCGCCCATCGGCACGTCGGTCGTGATGACCGCCACCTCGGCCTCGAAGTCGATACCGAACGCTTCGGACGCGCACAGCACGTCGTCTTTCGGGCCGATGAAGTCGTCGCTGCCGCCCTGATACATCAGCGGATCGGTCCAGAATTCCGGCGGCATTTCCGCGCCGCGCGCGCGCCGCACCAGTTCGACGTGGTTCACGTAGGACGAGCCGTCGGCCCATTGGAAAGCGCGCGGCAGCGGCGCCATGCACTCCTTCGCGTCGAAGGCAAAGGTGTTGCGGGCGCGCCCGTGGTTCAGCGAGTCGTACAGATCCTGCAATTGCGGCGCGTAGAAGGCCC
Organism: Paraburkholderia sp. GAS199; assembly: GCF_050436585.1. Lineage (NCBI taxonomy): Bacteria > Pseudomonadati > Pseudomonadota > Betaproteobacteria > Burkholderiales > Burkholderiaceae > Paraburkholderia > Paraburkholderia sp. GAS199. The sequence goes on from NZ_JBNDMM010000002.1 coordinate 717,626, forward strand.
AGTCGTCGAGCACGCGCTGCATGGTGGGCGCGATCGCGTCGGCGATGGCCGCGGTTTGCAGGTCGCGGGACACGACGATCAATTGACCGTCGCGCGTGCCGTCCTTCAGCGTGGCAAGTTTCATAGCAGAGTGGAACCGTGTTGGTGACGATAGAAGGAATCTATTCTACGATGGTGAATCGGCGCGGCCCAAGTGCCGCAGTCGGGCCGGCATCCTCGGCCCGCTTACGCGCGGCATCGGGCGACACCGCGCGCGTCACCCGCGCGTCACCATCTACCGTTTTTTAACGCGCTTCGTGCGCCTTGCTCATGCCTCCAACTGCCCGTTCCGGCATTCGTGCCGACGCCGCATCCACCGCGCCTGTCGAGCCGCTCGACACCGTCGACACACCCGACACCGATGACGACGCCAGCGAAGCCGGCGAAGAAAAGCTGCGCTCGGGCATCCAGTCGATCGAGGTCGGCTTTCGCCTGCTCGACGTGTTGACCCACGAACCACGCGCCATGATGCTGCGCGATCTGGCGCAACGGGCCGGCATGAGTCCGGCGAAAGCGCATCGCTATCTGGTGAGTTTCCTGCGGCTCGGCGTGGTGGCGCAGGACCCGCTGTCGGGACGTTACGAACTCGGCGGCTTTGCGTTGCAGCTGGGGCTCGCGCGCCTCGCTCGCGTGGACGGCGTGAAGCTCGCTCGCATCGCGCTGGCCGAGCTGCGCGATCGTCTCGATCTGACGGTCGGCATCGCGGTGTGGGGCAATCAGGGGCCGACGATGGTCCACTGGATGGAATCGAGCCATCCCGCCAAGGCTTCGCTGAAACTCGGCGACGTGATGCCTTTGCTTAGTTCCGCCACCGGCCTGCTGTTTGCCGCTTATCTGCCGTCGAGCAAAACGGCGGCCATGCTCGACCGTGAACTCGCCGATTCGCGCCGCGCTTCGCATGTCGGCGGCCCGCGTACCCGCGAGGAAGTGGAACGGGTGCTGGCCGATGTGCGCAAGCACGAGGCTGCTCGCGTGGAAGGCATGTTGCTGCCGACCATCCACGCGTTCTGCATGCCGGTGTTCGATTCGACCGGCGATCTCGCGCTCGGCCTCATCGCGCTGGGTCACGAAGGCGTGTTCGACATCAGTTGGGGCGGCGAGATCGATACGGCGATGCGTGAGTGCGCGCAGAGGCTGTCGTACGAGCTGGGCTATAGTGCGACGCCACGCTGAGCGTGGTCGACGCCGGGCATCGAACCGGTCAACCGTTCAACCGTTTGCCGTGAAGTGGGGAACATCGCCGTTCGACCGTGAGTCGAAAACCTTCGCTGCCTGGGGCGCGCGAGGTTAGCGCGGCGTTTGATGCGCCACGTCCGCCTTAGCAGGTCGTGAACCGTTGACATCCGTGCATCGAACCAGACCCTGGCGCTTTACCCGCACCCATCTACCGCTTATATCACGATCCGCACTTGCCCATGCCGTCTTCCTCCCACGCTAACCTACGCCCTTCTGCGCCGTCCGGCGCACTGCGCGTTGCGGCACGGATGGCGCGCTGGATCGCCGTGTTACTGGTGGTGGCCGTGTTGCACTGGATCGCGGCGCAATGGGTCGAGCGCAATCGCGCCAATCTGAATGCCCGCGACTCCGAACGCGTGCCGGTACAGGTGGCGCTGCTGACGCCCGAACGCGTCGAGCACAAACCCGCGACAAAGCAGCGGCCCGCCGCGCCCACGCCTGCGCCGAAGCCGGCTGCCGCGCCCAAACCCCGCGAGCACGTACTGACAGCGTTACAACCCACGAAGCAGACGCCCGCGATCGCCCCGCCGTCCACCGCCTCGGACACGGCGGCGAGTGCGGCAAGCGCGGCTGCCTCGGGCGCGGCCAGCAGTGCGGCGAACACCGGCGCGGCCAGCGCCACTGCCGCCGCCAGCGCGCCGCCAGCCGCAGCGGGCGTGAAATTCTCCGTGCCGCCTTCCGGCGAACTGCAATACGACACGTTCTACAACGGCGTGCGCAACCAGCCCGGCACGATCCACTGGACCAGCAGCGCGCAAGGCTACGAGATGGTGGTGTCGGTGCCGCTGCCGTTCGTCGGCACCTTCGTCTATTCGAGTCATGGCCGTATCGACGCATTCGGCCTCGCGCCGGATCAATACGTCGAAAAACGCGGACGTCGCGCGGAAGACATCGCCATCTTCAATCGCACGGAAAAGAAGATCGCCTTCACGCGCACGCCGGCAGCCTTGCCGCTGCCCGACGGCGCGCAAGACCGTTTCAGCGTGGTCATGCAACTGGCAAGTCTCGTGCGTGGCGATCCGGCTGCCTATCAACCCGGCGTGACGCGGCAATTCTTCGTGATCGACAGCGACAGCGGCGAAAACTGGCCCGTCGAGACGATCGGCAACGAAACCATCCGGACCGCGCAGGGTTACCTCGATACGCGCCATTTCAAACGCCTGCCGCGACACGACGGCGACCAGCGACGCATCGACGTGTGGCTCGCACCTTCGCTCGGCTGGCTGCCCGCGCGCATCATGCAAACTGAACCAAACGGTACACAGATCGAACTGGTCTGGCGCGGCAAGCTCGACGCCGGGCAAAATCCCGATGGCGCTGCCACACCTGCCGCGCCGCCAGAAACTTCACCCGACACCCCACCCGCCGCGCCGGTCGATTCGACCGTCCCCGGCAATGCGCCCGAAAAGCCCTGACTTCGAGTAGGGACTCGAGCAGATCGCAGAAACTTCCACGCGTTGGCTCACTCGCACGAAGAGTTGCAACCGTTCGCACGTTCAGCGCGTATATGTCCTCGTGGCAAAGCGCCGCGGCGTTCGCGGCGAACGGCTCTTTCCACTGCGATCCTCTTCAAGGAGCCCGCATGCAAGTGAACATCAACGGTATCGAGACGCGCTACGTACTGAGCAACGAGGGCGGCGGCCCATGGCTGACCTTCGTGCATCAGCTTGGCGGCGATCTGTCGGTGTGGGACCAGATGGCCGGCTATTTCCGCGAGAATTACACCGTTTTGCGTTACGACGTGCGCGGGCATGGCGACACAGCGGTGTCGCCGGAGCCGTTCGGCGTGAGCGATCTGTCCCGCGATCTCGCCACGCTGCTCGACAAACTGGGGGCGCCGAGCACGCATCTGGTCGGCATGTCGATGGGCGGCATGATTGCGCAACAGTTCACGCTGGATCATCCCGACCGCGTCGATTCGCTGACACTTGCCGACACTTCCGCCGGCACACCGTCCGAAGCACGCGCCGCGTGGGACCAACGGGCCGCTGCGGCACGCTCCGACGGCATGGCGGCGCTGGTTCCCGCCACCCTGAACCGCTGGCTGACGCCCGATTTTCAGACCGCCCATCCCGAAGCCGTCGAGCAGATTCGCGAGGTCCTGAGCCATACGTTGCCAGAAGGATACGCAATGGCGTGCACAGCGCTGCGCGATTTCGACGTAAGCAGTAAGCTGGGAACAATACGTCGCCCGACGCTCACTGTGGCTGGCCGCCACGATACGGGCACGCCACCTGCTTATACGCAGGCAATAGCAGACGCCATCGAAGGCGCCCAGTTCGAACTCCTCGACGCCGCTCATCTTGCGCCCGTCGAGCAATCTCACCGTTTTGCTGCACTGCTTGAAATGTTTCTTGGAAGGCCGGTCTAACCGGTAGGTTCGGAACTTTTACAAGCGTCAATCCGGACCCACCCCTTGAATTCCAAACCATAAGCTCCACCTATGGCGCAGGAACGGCCAAGGAGCCAACGGAAATAAGGAGTGTCGCCATGCAAATGATCTACAACAGCCCCAACTACTGTGTCGTCGAGTTTCCGCCGCAGGAAGGTCCGCTGGCCATGAAGTCTGGTGGCTACGAGATCGTCGACAAAAACATGCAGCGCGAAATTTACATCGACGGTGCAATGGCGGCGCGCTTTCGCGAGCACGTGCAGAAGCTGATCGAAGAAGAACCGTCTTTGGACGAAGTCGACGAGTTCCTCGGGCAGTTCGACAGTCTGATGCATCAGCCGGTCATTCTTCACTGAGTTTTCTTCTCGCAGCACGTAGGCAGCACGTTTGGCGACATTTGTAGACCGCGCCGCCCGGCTTGGCCGGCGGTCATGACAAAGCGGTCCACATCGATAAGACGGTCCAGCAGGCTTCGCGCTCGCTGGGCCGTTTTCTTATCCAGTTTCGAGTGGTTTTCGCCATGCGCGCCACCCCGCCCCGCGCCCCGGCCGTCCGAGGCGCATCCCCGTCAACACGGCTACAATGACAGGTTTCCCGCAAACCCGAAAAAGCCGGCGCAAGCCCTCGTCCGCCATGAACCAGCCTGCTCAAATCGCCACGCCAGCCCGTTCCGACGCCACTTACACGCGAGGCACGGCGCTGCCCGCGCTGCTCAAGTCGCGCATCCTGATTCTGGACGGCGCCATGGGTACGATGATCCAGCGCTACAAGCTCGACGAAGCCCGTTATCGCGGTGAACGCTTCAAAGACTACGGCCGCGACATCAAGGGCAACAACGAGTTGCTGTCGATCACGCAGCCGCAGATCATCGCCGAGATCCACGAGCAATACCTCGCGGCGGGCGCGGATATCATCGAAACCAACACGTTTGGCGCGACCACGGTCGCTCAGGCCGATTACGGCATGGAAGACCTCGCGGTCGAGATGAATCTCGAATCGGCGAAACTGGCGCGAGCCGCCTGCGACAAATATTCCACGCCGGACAAGCCGCGCTTCGTCGCGGGCGCCATCGGGCCGACGCCGAAGACCGCCAGCATTTCCCCTGACGTGAACGATCCGGGCGCGCGCAACGTCACGTTCGACGAACTGCGCACGGCTTACTACGAGCAGGCCAAGGCGCTGCTCGACGGCGGCGCCGATCTGTTCCTCGTCGAGACGATCTTCGACACGCTCAACGCCAAGGCGGCGCTGTTCGCGCTGGACGAACTGTTCGAAGACACCGGCGAGCGTTTGCCGATCATGATTTCCGGCACCGTCACCGACGCATCGGGCCGCATTCTCTCGGGCCAGACCGTCGAAGCGTTCTGGAATTCGTTGCGTCACGCCAAGCCGCTCACCTTCGGTTTGAATTGCGCGTTGGGCGCGGCGCTCATGCGCCCGTATATCGCCGAACTGGCCAAGCTCTGCGACACTTATGTCTCGTGCTATCCGAACGCCGGCTTGCCGAATCCGATGAGCGACACCGGCTTCGACGAATTGCCCGCCGACACCTCGGGTCTGCTCAAGGAGTTCGCGCAGGCCGGGCTCGTAAACATCGCGGGCGGCTGCTGCGGCACGACGCCGGAGCACATCGCCGCGATTGCCCAGGCGCTGGCCGAAGTGAAGCCGCGTCAGTGGCCGACGCAATACCGCGACGCGGCCTGAGCCGAGGCGCTAACGCAGCCCTTCCAGGTAACGTGTCTGGCGGGCCGCGCCCCGCCGGCCGCGCTTGAACAGCACGCAATCCGCTCGCATCCCGTATCCATCGCACGTAACCGAATCGCACTCACGCCATGACCGATCACACCATGCGCCTTGCCGGCCTCGAGCCGTTCAACGTCACGTCCGGGACGCTCTTCATCAACGTCGGTGAACGCACCAACGTGACCGGCTCGAAGGCGTTCGCGCGAATGATCCTGAACGACCAGTTCGACGACGCCATCGCAGTCGCGCGTCAGCAGGTCGAAAACGGCGCGCAGGTCATCGACGTCAACATGGACGAAGCGATGCTCGATTCGAAAGCGGCGATGGTGCGCTTCATGAATCTGATCGCCTCGGAGCCGGACATTGCGCGCGTGCCGATCATGATCGACTCGTCGAAATGGGAAGTGATTGAAGCCGGCCTGAAATGTGTGCAGGGCAAGGCGATCGTCAACTCCATTTCGCTGAAGGAAGGCGAGGAAGCGTTTCGCCATCACGCGAACCTGATTCGCCGCTACGGTGCGGCGGCCGTCGTGATGGCTTTCGACGAACAAGGCCAGGCCGACACGTTCGAGCGCAAGACCCAGATCTGCAAACGCTCGTATGACTTTCTGGTGAACGAAGTCGGCTTCCCGCCGGAAGACATCGTGTTCGACCCGAACATCTTCGCAATCGCCACGGGTATCGAAGAACACAACAACTACGCCGTCGACTTCATCAACGCGACGCGCTGGATCAAGGAAAACCTGCCGTATGCGAAAGTGAGCGGCGGCGTGTCGAACGTGTCGTTCTCGTTCCGCGGCAACGATCCGGTGCGCGAGGCGATCCACACCGTCTTCCTGTACCACGCAATCCAGGCCGGCATGGACATGGGCATCGTCAACGCGGGTCAGCTCGGCGTGTACGCCGATCTCGACCCGGAGCTGCGCGAACGCGTCGAAGACGTGGTGCTCAACCGTCGCGAAGACGGCACCGACCGTTTGCTCGAAATCGCCGACAAGTTCAAGACCGGCGCGGCGAAGAAAGAAGAGAACCTCGAGTGGCGCAATCAGCCGGTTGAAAAGCGTCTCGCGCATGCGCTCGTGCACGGCATCACGAACTTCATCACCGAAGACACCGAAGAAGTGCGCGCCAAAATCGCAGCTGATGGCGGCCGTCCGATCAACGTGATCGAAGGCCCGCTGATGGACGGCATGAATATCGTCGGCGACCTGTTCGGTCAGGGCAAGATGTTCCTGCCGCAGGTGGTGAAGTCGGCGCGCGTGATGAAGCAGGCCGTCGCGCATCTGATTCCGTTCATTGAAGAAGAAAAGAAGCAGATGGCCGAGGCCGGCGCCGACGTGCGCGCGAAGGGCAAGATCGTGATCGCCACGGTCAAGGGCGACGTGCACGACATCGGCAAGAACATCGTTTCGGTGGTACTTCAGTGCAATAACTTCGAAGTGGTCAACATGGGCGTGATGGTCTCGTGCAACGACATTCTCGCGAAAGCGAAGGTCGAAGGCGCGGACATCATTGGTCTTTCCGGGCTGATTACGCCGAGTCTCGAAGAGATGGCTTACGTCGCCTCCGAAATGCAGCGCGACGACTATTTCCGCGTGAAGAAGATTCCGCTGCTGATCGGCGGCGCGACCACCTCGCGCGTGCATACGGCCGTGAAGATCGCGCCGCATTACGAAGGGCCGGTGGTGTACGTGCCAGACGCGTCGCGTTCGGTGTCGGTGGCGTCGAGCCTGCTCTCGGACGAAGGCGCGGCAAAGTATCTGGACGAACTGAAGTCCGACTACGACCGTATCCGCGATCAGCACGCCAACAAGAAAGCCCAGCCGATGGTCACGCTCGCCGAGGCCCGCGCGAACAAGACGAAAATCGACTGGGAGGGCTATCAGCCGGTCAAGCCCAAGTTCATCGGCCGGCGCGTGTTCAAGAACTTCGACCTGAGCGATCTGGCGAACTACATCGACTGGGGTCCGTTCTTCCAGACCTGGGATCTGGCCGGTCCGTATCCGGCCATTCTGAATGACGAGATCGTCGGCGAGTCGGCGCGGCGCGTGTTCTCGGACGGCAAGTCGATGCTCGCGCGTCTCATTCAGGGCCGCTGGCTGCAGGCCAACGGCGTGATCGCGCTGTTGCCGGCCAACACGGTGAACGACGACGACATCGAAATCTACACGGACGAATCGCGCTCCGAAGTTGCGCTCACGTGGCGCAACCTGCGTCAGCAAAGCGTGCGTCCGGTGGTGGACGGCGTGATGCGGCCGAACCGGTCGCTCGCCGACTTCATCGCGCCGAAAGACTCGGGCGTCGCCGACTACATCGGCATGTTCGCGGTCACGGCGGGTCTCGGCGTCGACGTGAAGGAAAAGCAGTTCGAGAAAGACCACGACGACTACAGCGCGATCATGCTCAAGGCGCTCGCGGATCGCTTCGCCGAGGCGTTCGCCGAAGCCATGCACGCTCGCGTTCGGCGCGACCTGTGGGGCTACGCGAACGCCGAGACCCTGTCCAACGACGACCTCATCGCCGAGAAATACCACGGCATCCGTCCGGCGCCCGGTTATCCGGCTTGCCCGGATCACCTCGTCAAGCGCGATATGTTCGAGGTTCTGCAGGCCAACGAGATCGGCATGAGCGTGACGGAATCGCTGGCGATGCTGCCGGCGGCAAGCGTCTCGGGCTTCTATCTGGCGCATCCGGACAGCACCTACTTCTCCGTCGGCAAGATCGGTCAGGATCAGCTGGAAGACTATGCGCAGCGCATGTCGCTCTCTAAAACGGACGCGGAACGGGCGTTGGCGCCGTTGCTTTAAGCCTTGTGTGGCGGGGAACCCACTATATCGGGCCACATAGGCTGAATATTTGCGGCAGCGTAATTTTCGGCTTTGTAGACTGACCTGGGTTTCAACCCGCCAGACGCGGCAAAAACGCGTCGGCTTATCTATTTGCAATCGTCAACGGAGAGAATCGTATGAAGAAGCTGACGCTGTTATTGACTGCTGTTTCGCTCGTCGCCGGGGCTTCGGTCGCGCTGGCTCAGCCTGCCGCACCCGCCGGCTCCAGCGCGGTCAGTTCGTATTCGCCGCCCACGGAGAAGCACGTCAAGAAGCCTAAGAAGAAGAAAATGAAGAAGGGTGCGTCGGCGCCGGCAGCGGCCCCGGCGGACGCGGCCAGCCAGTAAGCATCGGAATGGACGGCCTCAACGAGGCCGTCCGAAACGAAAGAGCCCGCTCGAAGCGGGCTCTTTTCATTGGTGCGCATTGCTGCGCGGTACTCCGGGCGCTGGCTGGCTCACGGCGCGTTTGCTCACGCCGCCGCCGCTCATGCCCCTCACGGGCGCCTCCAGAACGCCAGCCGGGACTAAGCGCCCGTGGCCGGACTACAGCCCCCAGACGATATCCGCGTTTTCCTTCTGCGCTGCGCGCAGCATGTCGAGGAACGGATACGCGCGCTGGGCGAGGCCCGGCGGAATCTCGTGATGCTCGTGACCGTCTTCGCCTTCGTGGAAATGGCCGTCGTGCTCGGCGCGCTCCTGCTTGTCGACCGAGATTGCCGCTTCGAGCTTGGTGATGGCCGGGCCGAGTTCGTCGTGGGTAATGACGCCACGTTCGCCGAGTCGCTTACCGACGATGCCGACGAGATACTGGGCGAGGTTCTCCAGCATCATGACGTCTGGGCAAGCGCGACATTTGAAAGTAATCAGCATGACTGTTCCCTTTTTCGTTATGTTGGATCAATGCGCGCGCGCCTCGAAGCCGGCTACCGCCACGCATCACGTTGACGCGCCGATCAAGCGCGGCGGTCACGGCCCTGGCTGAGCATCTCATTGAACATATTAGCACCTGCTAAAATCCGTCTGGACGGAAAAGCGTGCTGCCTGCAACGCGTACGGCGCGGCCTGGAAAGCTTTGGCCGGGTCGCCTGGTTTTAAACCCGCAAGCCGCCTGAGAAATGCCGCAGCATCGACCGCATGATTGGCCTGAGCGCCGGGCGCACCGGCGCGTTAGCGCGCATCGCATCCAATGCGTTGCACGCAACGTGCCTGATAACGCGGCCGGCTGGACGCTTTGGTCCGCGCGGGCGTTTCGCCGCTTTCCACGCTTCTGACTGACCGGGCGCGCCTGCCGCGCGGCCGGCGCCTCTTCCGCATCACCGGATTGCCTCACTGGACTCGCAACAAGCATGCTGCCTGCACACAAACAAACCCTCGAAACCCTGCTCGCCGACACGGTCAAGCAGGTTGCTCAAGCATCCCAGGGCGAGAGCGAAGCCGCTTTCGTCTCGCCCGTCATCACGCTGGAACGTCCCAAGGTTGCCGCTCACGGCGACGTGGCGTGCAACGTGGCGATGCAACTCGCCAAGCCGCTGCGCGCCAATCCGCGTCAGCTGGCCCAGCAGATCGTCGACGCGCTGCTCGCGCAGCCGCAGGCGAAAGGCCTTGTCGACGCCGCCGAAGTGGCCGGCCCCGGCTTCATCAACCTGCGCCTCGCCGCTGCCGCCAAGCAGGCCGTGATCGCCGCCGTGTTCGCGGAGCAGGATGCATTCGGCCGCTCGCAACGCGACGCCGGCAAGCACGTGCTGATCGAGTTCGTCTCGGCCAACCCGACCGGTCCGCTGCACGTCGGGCACGGCCGTCAGGCCGCCCTCGGCGACGCGCTCTCGAACGTGCTCGCCTCGCAAGGCTGGGACGTGCATCGCGAGTTCTACTACAACGACGCCGGCGTGCAGATCCACACGCTCGCAGTCTCGACCCAGGCACGCGCGCGCGGCCTCGCGCCCGGCGACGAAGGCTGGCCGGCGTCGGCGTACAACGGCGAGTACATCGCCGACATCGCGAAAGACTATATGAACGGCGTCACCGTGGCTGCGAGCGACGGCGAGCCGGTCACCGGCGCGGGCGACATCGAAAATCTCGACGCGATCCGCCGCTTCGCGGTGGCCTATCTGCGTCGCGAGCAGGACATGGACTTGCAGGCGTTCGGCGTGAAGTTCGACCAGTACTATCTGGAGTCGTCGCTGTACAAGGAAGGCCGCGTCGAGAAAACCGTCGAGGCACTGATCGCCGCCGGCAAGACCTACGAGCAGGAAGGCGCGCTGTGGCTGCGCACCACGGACGACGGCGACGACAAAGACCGCGTAATGCGCAAGAGCGACGGCACCTACACCTACTTCGTGCCGGACGTGGCCTATCACGTCGCCAAGTGGGAACGCGGCTTCACCAAGGTCATCAACATTCAGGGCTCGGACCACCACGGCACGATCGCGCGCGTGCGCGCCGGCCTGCAAGGGCTCGGCATCGGCATTCCGAAGGGCTACCCCGACTACATCCTTCACAAGATGGTCACGGTCATGCGCAACGGCGAAGAGGTGAAAATCTCGAAGCGCGCGGGCAGCTACGTCACCGTGCGCGACCTGATCGAATGGTCGGGCGGCGCAACGCCGGGTTCGGAAGCGGCCGTCGATCTGATCGACGAGGAAACCATCCGCCGAGGCCGCGACGCCGTGCGCTTCTTCCTGATCTCGCGCAAGGCGGACACGGAATTCGTGTTCGACATCGACCTGGCGCTCAAGCAGAACGACGAAAATCCGGTGCATTACGTGCAGTACGCGCACGCCCGGATCTGCTCGGTGATCGCCGAATGCAAGGCACGCTACAACACCGACGAAAGCACGCTCGCGCAAGTGGACGTGTCGCCGCTGACGAGCGAACGCGCCATGGCGTTGCTGAACAAGCTCGCCGAGTTCCCGGACATGCTCCAGCATGCCGCCGACGAACTCGCGCCGCACGCGGTCGCGTTCTATCTGCGCGACCTCGCCGGGGAATTCCACTCGTTCTACAATGACCGTGCCGAACGCGTGCTGGTGGACGATGCAGCCGAGCGCAATGCGCGCGTCGCGCTGCTCGCCGCCACGCGTCAGGTGCTGGCCAACGGTCTCGCGACGATCGGCGTCTCCGCTCCCGTCAAGATGTAAGTCCTCCGGCGCACTATGCACGCGGCCGTCGTTATAATCGACGGCCGTTCCAGGATTCTTTTTGCAGGTGATTCATACGATGGCAAAACCACGCCGCACAACGAAGCAATCGAAACAAACCGGGGGTACGTTTCTCGGTATCGTGCTGGGCCTGATCGTCGGCCTCGCGATCGCGGTAGTGGTGGCGCTGTATATCACCCGTGCGCCTACACCGTTCGTCTCGAAGGTGGCGCCGCCCGTGGCGTCGGACTCCGGCGCGAGCCAGCCTCAATACGACCCGAACCGTCCGCTGCAAGGCAAGACGCCGGGTCAGCCGGTGCCGCAAGCCGCACAGCCCTCGCCGCCCAATACCGCGCCGGGCCAGACCAATTCGCAAACCCAGTCGGGCATGCTGGAAGAACCGCAAATCGTCGAAGTGCCGCCGCAAAACGGCAGCGCCAACGGCGTAGCGGTTGCGCCCAAGCCTGCTCAGGATAACGGCACGGGCACGACCACGCCGGCGAAGAAGCCGCAGGCGTCCAGCGTACCGGCCGCCACCGCAGCGGGTTCGGCGCCGAAGAGCACCTCGTCCGCCACGGCCGCCAACGCCAAGCCGGGTTCCGGCGCGGCACCGGCGCCAGGCGACGCGAACACCGGCTACTTCCTGCAGGTCGGCGCCTACAAGACTGCCGCCGATGCCGAACAGCAGCGCGCACGGCTCGCCTTCCAGGGTTTCGAATCGAAGGTCACGCAGCGCGATGCGGGCGGTGTCACCTACTATCGCGTGCGTATCGGTCCGTTCTCGAAGTTCGAGGACATGAATTCGAACCGTCAGCGTCTGTCGGACGCGGGCGTCGATACGGCCGTGATCCGCTTCACGAAGCAGTAAGCAACCAACAATAAATAAACGGTGACTTCCCGACACGCGCCGCCGCCGAACTATCGGCGAGCGGCGCGTGTCACAAGCACCAGAGACGATTGAAACGTCTAAAGCCGATGATCAGAACGGTGACGGGCATTTGCGTGGCGCCACCGCTTTACCGCCTACTTGGGTCAACACAACATGAAAAAGCTGCTGAGCATTCTTTTCCTCTCGCTGGGCCTTGTCGCCGCCACGGCGCATGCTTCGCCCACCGCGCCGGTCGCCGGCAAGGACTACACCGTCCTCGCCACGCCGCAGCCGACCGACGTGCCGGCCGGCAAGATCGAAGTCACCGAATTCTTCTGGTACGGCTGCCCGCACTGCAATGAGTTCGACCCGTACCTCGAAGCGTGGATCAAGAAGCAGGGCCCGGACGTCGTGTTCAAGCGCGTGCCGGTCGCCTTCCGCGACGACTTCATCCCGCATTCGAAAATGTTCCACGCGCTCGACGCACTGGGACTCGCGCAGCAACTCACGCCGAAGGTCTTCAACGAAATCCACGTCAACAAAGACTATCTGCTGACGCCGGAAGATCAGGCCAAATTCCTCGCCAAGAACGGCGTCGATCCGAAGAAGTACATGGACGCGTACAACTCGTTCTCGACGCAAAGCGCGCTGCAACGCGACAAGAAGCTGCTCGACGACTACAAGATCGACGGCGTGCCGACGCTGGCCGTGCAGGGCAAGTACGAAACCGGTCCGGCTGCGACGAACAGCTTGCCGGGCACGACCCAGGTGCTCGACTACCTGGTTCAGCAGATTCGCGCCAAGAAGATGTAACGCCCAAGGCGCCGGAATGAGTTCTCCCCTGAAAGTTTTCATTACCGGCGCTTCGAGCGGCATCGGCCTCGCGCTCGCCGCCGAATATGCGCGGCGCGGCGCGATTCTCGGCCTCGTTGCCCGTCGCGGCAGCGCCCTCGCCGCCTTCCAGCAGTCGCATCCCCAGAACACCGTCTCCATCTTTTCCGTCGACGTGCGCGACGCGGAAGCGCTCGCCGAGGCGGCTGCGCAATTCATCGCGCAGCACGGCCTGCCCGACGTCGTGATCGCCAATGCCGGCGTCAGCCGCGGCGCGGTCACGGGTCAGGACGACCTGCGCGTGTTCCGCGAGGTGATGGACATCAATTACTTCGGCATGGTCGCCACCTTCGAGCCGTTTGCCGCCGCCATGATCGCGGCGAAGCGCGGCACGCTGGTGGGCATCGGCAGCGTGGCGGGCGTGCGCGGCTTGCCGGGTTCGGGCGCGTATAGCGCGTCGAAATCGGCGGCGCTCAAGTATCTCGAAGCGTTGCGCGTGGAAATGCGTCCGCTCAACGTCGGCGTGGTCAGTATCGCGCCGGGCTATATCCGCACGCCCATGACCGCGCACAATCCGTACACCATGCCGTTCCTGATGGACGCCGACCGTTTCGCCGTCAAGGTGGCCGGCGCGATCGAACGGCGCACGGCCTTCGCGGTGTTCCCGTGGCAGATGCGTATCGTCGCCATGCTGCTGCACGCGCTGCCGCGCTGGCTTTACGACCGCGCGTTCGAGCGCGCGCCGCGCAAACCGCGCGCCGTCACCGAGTAAGTCATGTCGTCGCGTGCGGTCGATGCAGCCGGCGTCGCGCACGAAACCGGCGTCAGGCATCCGCGCATCGTGTCGCTGGTGCCGAGCATCACCGAATTGCTGTTCGCGCTCGGTCTCGACAGGCAGATCGTCGGACGCACCGGTTTCTGCGTGCATCCGCACAACAAAGTCCAGCAGGTTCGCAAAGTGGGCGGCACCAAGTCGCTCAAAGTCGACGCGATCCGCGCGCTGCGCCCCACCCATCTGATCGTCAATATCGACGAAAACGAGCGCGAAACCGTCGAGCAATTGCGCGAATTCGTGCCGAACATCGTCGTGACTCACCCGCAAACGCCACGCGACAATCTTTCGCTGTACGCGCTGTTAGGCGCGATCTTCGACCGCGAGCAGCCGGCGCAGCAATTGAGCGACGCGCTCGAAGCGCGCCTGCGCGAAGTCGCCAGCCACGCCTTTCCCGCGCAAAACGTGCTGTACCTGATCTGGCGCGAGCCGTGGATGACCGTCGCGCGCGACACGTACATCGCCGCAATGCTGCGGCTCGTGAACTGGCACACGCTGCCCGACGTGCGCGGCGGCGAGCGCGGCGCGGCGCGATATCCGACGCTCGACTTCGACCGTGCGCCTTGGCTGGACAGCGTGGATCGCGTGCTGCTGTCGAGTGAGCCTTATCGCTTCACGCAAGCGCACTGCGACGCGCTGAAGCGGGACCCGCGCCTGGCGGGAAAGCGCATCGAGTCGATCGACGGCGAACTGGTGTCGTGGTACGGCGTGCGCGCAATCGAAGGCATCGCCTATCTGCAGCGCCGCGCGGCAGGCCGTTGACCGAACCACGAGCGGCTGGAGCGCAGGGCGCGGCGGTCGAACATATTGATATACGGATTAAGTTGTTGTCGTCACAACCACCCTTCGATAAGCTTTCGCCAGACCGGGAGTGTATGTGCGCCAATTCTTTCGGATAGCCATGGGCGCCGGAAACGTATCACAATAAACACGACGATCGCGCCGGCTGGCCGTCCGTCAACGGAACATAACCACACAACCAGACGCACTGCCTGACTGCGCTCGTTATGGGAGAACCTATGCGCTTCAAACTGCTCGCAGCCGCCGTACTGTTCACGGTGCCCGCGCTCGTGCTCGCCAAACCGCTGACTGTCTGTACCGAGTCGAGTCCCGACGGCTTCGATGTCGTGCAGTTCAATTCGCTGGTGACGACCAATGCGTCGGCCGACGTGATCTTCAATTCGCTGGTCTCGTACGACGAAGCCGCGAAGAAGGTCGTGCCCGCGCTGGCCGACAAGTGGGAAGTGAGCGCCGACGGCCTCACGTACACGTTCCATCTGCGCCCCAACGTGCAGTTCCAGACCACCGACTACTTCAAGCCCACGCGCGCGCTGAACGCCGACGACGTCGTCTTCACGTTCGACCGCATGCTCAACGACAGCAATCCGTGGCACAAGGTGGCGGGTGCGAGCGGCTTCCCGCACGCGCAGTCGATGGGCTTGCCCAAGCTCATCAAGTCGATCGCCAAGGTCGACGACAACACCGTCAAATTCGAACTGAACGCGCCGGACGCGACTTTCGTGTCGATCCTGACCATGGGTTTCGCGTCGATCTATTCGGCCGAGTACGCCGACCAGTTGCTCAAGGCCGGCAAGCAGGTCGACCTTAACTCGAAGCCGATCGGCACGGGTCCGTTCGAATTGAAGAGCTATACGAAAGACGCCGTGATCCGTTACGACGTCAATCCGACCTACTGGGGTCCCAAGCCGAAGATCGACCGCCTGATCTACGCGATCACGCCGGACGCCACGGTGCGCGCGCAGAAGGTCAAGACGGGCGAATGCCAGATCGCGCTGTCGCCGAAACCGCAGGATCTGGCTGACGCGAAGAGCGATAAATCCGTCACCATCGTGCAGACGCCCGCATTCATGACCGCGTTCGTCGCGCTGAACACGCAGAAGAAGCCGCTCGACAACCAGAAGGTGCGCGCCGCGCTGAACATGGCGTTCGACCGCACCACGTATCTGAAAACCGTGTTCGACAACACCGCCACGCCGGCCGTCAACCCGTATCCGCCCAACACCTGGAGCTATGACAAGGCCGTCAAGGCATGGCCGTACGATCCCGCCAAGGCGAAGAAACTGCTCGCGGACGCGGGCTATCCGAACGGCTTCGAGACCACCATCTGGGTGCGTCCGAACGGCAGTGTGCTGAATCCGAATCCGAAGGCCGGCGCCGAACTGCTGCAAGCCGACTTCGCGAAGATCGGCGTGAAGGCCGAGGTGAAGGTGATCGAATGGGGCGAGCTGATCAAGGAAGCCAAGCAGGGTCAGCACGACTCGCTGTTCATGGGCTGGGCGGGTGACAACGGCGATCCGGACAACTATCTGTCGCCGCTGTTCAGCTGCAATGCGGTCAAGTCGGGGATCAACTTTGCGCGCTTCTGCGACCAGGATCTCGACAAGCTGATCGCCGAAGGCAAGGCCACGCCGGACCAGGCCAAGCGCGCCAAAGCATACGAGCAGGCGCAGCAGATCATCCACGATCAGGCGTTGTGGATTCCGCTCGGCTATCCCACCGCAGCGGCAATCGCGCGCACGAACGTGAGCGGCTATCACGTCAGTCCGTTCGGCCGGCAGAACTTCGGTGCCGTGACGGTTCAGTAAGCGGCAAGCGTCGTCACGAGTGCCAGAAAAAAAGCCCGGTTGCGCAAGCAGCCGGGCTTTTCTGTTTTCAACGAAGGTTTCACCGAGGCGTCGATGCCGAAAAGCGGAACACGCCGTCCGCGTCCTGCTTGCGCGTCAGCTCGCCCGCGAGCCACAGCAGATGCAAATGCGCGAGCGCTTCGCCGAGCGCGAACGTCAATTGATGCATGTCGAGCTGACGCTTGAACATGAGCGGCACGATATCCGCGGCGCTTTGCGGCTTTTCCGCGCATGCCTCGCGCACTTCGGCGAGACGCGCGTCGTGGTGCTCGCGCAATTGACGGATGCGCGTACGCACGCCGCGAAACGGCTTGCCGTGCGACGGCAGCACGAGTGTGTCTTCCGGCATCGTCTCGTAGCGGCCGAGCGACTCCAGATACAGCGCGAGCGGCGTGCCTTCCGGCTCCATGTCGAACACCGAGACGTTGGTCGAAATGCGCGGCAGCACCATGTCGCCGGAAATCAGCACGCCGGTTTCTTCGCAATGCAGCGCGCAGTGTTCGGGCGAATGACCGAAGCCCGTCACCACGCGCCACGTCTTGCCGCCGATCGAGACGCCGTCCGCTTCCCGCAGACGCCGGTATTGACCCGGAATTGCCGGCACCAGGGTGGCGTAATAGCTCTTGCGATTGCGCAGCTTCTCGAGCGATTCCTCGTCGGTGACACCATGACGCGCGAAGTGCCGCGCCGCGCCTTCGCCGCCGGCATTCGAACCGTCGCCCGCCGCCATCACGCGCGCTTGCATGTATTCGCCGAGCGTCGTCCACAGGCGCACGTCCCAGCGCTGCTTGTCGCCGCCGGAGCAAATCCAGTGCGCAAGCCCGATGTGATCGGGATGGCAATGCGTCACGATCACGCGCAGCACGGGCAAGCCGTCGAGCACCGTGTCGAAAATCGTCTCCCAGTTCTGCTTGATCGTGTCGGACGTAATGCCGCAATCGACCACGGTCCAGCCCTGCTGACCGTCGATCTCATCGCGCAACAGCCACAGGTTGATGTGATCGAGCGCGAACGGCAACGGCATACGCAGCCAGAACACGCCGGGCGCGACTTCCAGCGCGCGGCCGGCTTCGGGCAAGGTGTCGTTGAACGGGTAGTCGAGTTGGTGTTCGAGTGCATTCATTGTGGGTGTCTTCCTCCGTCGGCCGTCCGGGTTGGCGAGGTGTGCGATGCCGGATGACGTGGTTGCGCGCGGTTGCGTTTCCGTTAAGTTGACGATAACGTAAACGTCGATTCTATCGTTCAATCCGATTTTCTGCCCGGCGACGGGATGCCCCGATGAACACGCAATACACGATCACCGAGCTCGCACGGGAATTCGACGTCACGCCGCGCGCGATCCGCTTCTACGAAGACCAGGGTTTACTCGCACCGAGCCGTGAAGGATCGAGCGGCTTGCGACGCGTCTACTCGGGCCGCGACCGCACGCGCCTCAAGCTCACCTTGCGCGGCAAGCGGCTCGGCTTCACGTTGTCGGAGATTCGCGATCTGCTGGACGTCTACGAGTCGCCCACCGACACCGTGCCGCAACTACACGCGTTTCTGGCCACCGTGGCGCGTCATCGCGAGGTGCTGGAGCGTCAGCTGGAAGACCTGAACGCCACGCTCGAAGACCTCGCGCAGTACGAAACGCAGGCGCGTGCATTGCTCGACGGCGGCACGCGCGAGACGCGCCCGGCCTGAGCCGCGCGCGGCCGCCAGAACCCGGACGATACAATCACGGCTGTCTTCACGACATGGGACGAATGCACGGTCGACATGAATCACTTTCCCAAACTACTGTCGTCGCAGATCGGTTTCGACGTCGCGCAGACGATGCTCGAAGGTTTCGATCGGCATTACCGCATCTTTCGCGACGCGGCGATCCACGCCAAGTCGCTCTTCGAGGCATCGGACTGGCACGCGCTGCAAAAGCTGGCGCGTGAGCGCATTACCTCGTACGACGAACGCGTCGAGGAATGCGTCGAGTTGCTCGAAGACGAGTACGACGCGGAAAACATCGACAGCGAAGTGTGGCAGCAGATCAAGCTGCACTACATCGGCCTGCTGACCACGCATCGTCAGCCGGAATGCGCGGAGACGTTTTTCAATTCGGTCTGCTGCAAGATTTTGCATCGCTCGTATTTCAACAACGATTTCATCTTCGTGCGCCCGGCAATCTCGACCGAATACATCGAGAACGACGAACCGGCCGCGAAGCCGACGTATCGTGCGTACTATCCGGGCAAGGACGGCCTCGCCGCCACGCTGGAGCGCATCGTCACGAATTTTCAGCTGGAGTCGCCGTTCGAGAATCTGCAACGCGACGTAGGTTGCGTCATGCAGACCATCCACGAAGCATTCGGCGTGTTCGACGAAGCGCCGAACTTCCAGATTCACGTGCTCTCGTCGCTGTTCTTTCGCAACAAGTCGGCGTATATCGTCGGGCGGATCATCAACGGCGACGTGCTGCTGCCGTTCGCCGTGCCGCTGCGTCACGTCGCGCCCGGCGTGCTCGCGCTCGACACCGTCCTGCTCAAACGCGACCAGTTGCTGATCATCTTCGGCTTCTCGCACTCGTACTTTCTCGTGGACATGGAAGTGCCGTCGGCTTACGTGGAATTTCTCGGCACCATCATGCCGGGCAAACCGAAGGCGGAAATCTATACGTCGGTGGGTTTGCAGAAGCAGGGCAAGAACCTGTTCTATCGCGACCTGCTGCATCATCTGAAACATTCGAGCGACCAGTTCATCGTCGCGCCCGGCATCAAGGGTCTGGTGATGCTGGTGTTCACGTTGCCGTCGTTTCCGTACGTGTTCAAGCTGATCAAAGACTATTTCCCGCCGCCGAAGGAAACCACGCGCGCGCAGATCAAGGAGAAGTATCAGCTCGTCAAACGTCACGACCGGCTGGGGCGCATGGCCGACACGCTCGAATACTCGAGCGTCGCGTTGCCCCGCTCGCGGCTCGACGACGCACTCGTGCGCGAACTCGAAAAGGAAGTGCCCTCGCTGATCGAATACGACGGCGACAACCTCGTGATCCGTCACATGTACATCGAACGGCGCATGGTGCCGCTCAATCTTTTCCTGCAGAGCGGCACGGACGAAGACGTCGATCACGGCATTCGCGAATACGGCAACGCCATCAAGGAACTTATGCAGGCAAACATCTTTCCGGGCGACATGCTGTACAAGAACTTCGGCGTGACGCGGCACGGCCGCGTCGTGTTTTACGACTACGATGAAATCGAATATCTGACCGACTGCAACGTGCGCGCCGTACCGGCGCCGCGCAATGAGGAAGACGAAATGTCGGGCGAACCGTGGTACTCCATCGGCGCGCACGACATTTTTCCGGAAACGTATGGCACGTTCCTGCTCGGCGACCCACGCGTGCGCCGCTCCTTCATGCAGCATCACGCGGACTTTTTCGATCCGGCGCTGTGGCAACGGCACAAGGATCATCTTCTGAAAGGCGAACTGCCCGACTTTTTTCCGTACGACAGCAGCGTGCGCTTCAGCGTCCGTTATCCGGAACGCTTCGGCGTCGCGGCCAAACCGATCGACCTATCCGCCGGAGAACACAGCGCGCGCATGGCATGAACCCCGTGTGCCGCGCGCCTTCCGGCACGCATCGCACGACTCTCCCGTATTTACACCGACCGCTCACGCGGTTTAGCAAACATCAAGACGCATCATGAACACAAACGACCGCTCTTCCAATCCGCTCTCGCACCTGTTCGACAACAACGACGCATGGGTCGCCCGCAAGCTGTCCGAAGATCCCGAATACTTCTCGCGTCTCGCGCATCAGCAGACGCCCGAATATCTGTGGATCGGCTGCTCCGATTCGCGCGTGCCGGCTAACCAGATCATCGGCTTGCCGCCTGGCGAAGTGTTCGTGCATCGGAACATCGCCAACGTGGTCGTGCATACGGATCTGAACTGTCTCTCCGTGATCCAGTTCGCCGTCGATCTGCTGAAGGTCAAACACATCATGGTGGTCGGCCATTACGGCTGTTCGGGCGTGGCCGCTGCGCTGCACGGCCGGCGCGTCGGTCTCGCGGACAACTGGCTGCAACACGTTCAGGACGTGCGCGCCAAGCATGCCGCGCTGCTCGAGGAATGGCCGATTGGCGAAGCGCGCCATCGGCGTCTGGTCGAGCTGAATTCGATCGAGCAGGTCATGAACGTCTGCCGCACCACCATCATCAACGACGCATGGGCGCGCGGCCAGGAATTGACGGTGCACGCGTGGGCTTACGGCGTGCACGACGGCAAGATGCGCAATCTCGGCATGATGGTGAGCGACCCCGCCGCACTCGAAGCGACCTATCAGAACTGCGTCGAAGCCATCACCGCCCGCGGCAACCACAAGGCGGACAACGACGTCATCGCGGAAGACGCCGCAAAACTCGGCGATGTGCCGGCTGTCGTCGCCGGTGTGATCAAAGAGCTCAAACACGAGTAAATAAGCGCGAGTCAATAAGCACGAGTCAATCCAGATAAGCGAGGCAAACATGAGCGAGACAAAGACTGACCCGATCGTGATCGTAGGTGTGGCGCGTACGCCGATGGCGGCGTTTCAGGGCGACTTCGCGTCGCTGACCGCGCCGCAACTCGGCTCGGCGGCCATCGAAGCGGCCGTGCAGCGCGCGGGTCTAAAGCCCGAGCAGATCGACGAAGTGGTGATGGGTTGCGTGCTGCCCGCCGGACTCGGTCAGGCGCCGGCGAGGCAAGCGGCGCTGGGCGCCGGCTTGCCGTTGAGCACGGGCAGCACCACCGTCAACAAGATGTGCGGCTCGGGTATGCGCGCCGCCATGTTCGCGCACGACATGCTCGCCGCAGGTTCGGTCGACGTGATCGTCGCGGGCGGCATGGAAAGCATGACCAACGCGCCCTATCTGCTACCGAAAGCACGCGGCGGCATGCGGATGGGCCACGGTCAGGTGATCGACCACATGTTCTACGACGGCCTCGAAGACGCCTACGAAAAGGGCCGTCTGATGGGCACGTTCGCGGAAGAATGCGCGGCGTCGTTCGACTTCACGCGCGAGGCGCAAGACGCGTTCGCCGTCGAGTCGCTCAACCGTGCGAAGCGCGCCAACGAAGACGGTTCGTTCGCGTGGGAAATCGCGCCGGTGAAGGTCGAAAGCCGCAAGGGTGAACTCACCATCGAGCGCGACGAGCAGCCCTTCAAGGCGAATCTGGAAAAGATCCCGACGCTCAAGCCTGCCTTCAGCAAGACCGGCACGGTGACGGCGGCGAACTCGTCGTCGATTTCCGACGGCGCCGCGGCGCTGGTCATGATGCGCGAATCGACGGCGAAGCGTCTCGGTGTCGAGCCGATTGCGCGCGTGGTCGGTCATTCCACTTTCGCGCAGGAACCGGCGAAGTTCACCACGGCGCCTGTCGGCGCAATCCGCAAGCTGTTCGAGAAGAACGGCTGGCGCGCCGACGAAGTCGATCTTTACGAGGTCAACGAAGCATTCGCGGTAGTCACGATGGCCGCGATGAAGGAACACAAACTGCCGCACGACAAGGTCAACGTGAACGGCGGCGCGTGCGCGCTAGGTCATCCGATCGGCGCGTCGGGTGCGCGGATTCTCGTCACGCTGATCGGCGCGCTGAAGAAGCGTGGTCTGAAGCGCGGCGTGGCCACGCTGTGTATCGGCGGCGGCGAAGCCACCGCAATGGGTATCGAGCTGGTTTAAACATAGATTGTCCAGGGCTTGCAGGTTCGAGGTGATGTGATGAAAACAGTGTTGATCGTCGGTGCGTCGCGTGGCATCGGCCAGGAGTTTGTCCGGCAGTACAAGAAGAGCGGCTGGCGCGTGCTGGCCACCGCGCGCGACGGCGCGTCGCTCGACGCGTTGAACGCACTCGGCGCGGAAACCTTTTCGCTCGACGTCACCGCGCCCGAGGAAATCGCGGCGCTCGGCTGGAAGCTCGACGGCGAACGCCTCGACGCCGCCGTGCTCGTGTCGGGCGTGTACGGCCCGCGCACCGAAGGCATCGAGACCATCACCGCCGAAGACTTCGATCACGTCATGCAGACCAACGTACGCGGTCCGATGCAGTTGATGCCGATTCTGCTGCCGCTCGTCGAGGAAGCCGGCGGCGTGTTCGCCGTGATCTCGAGCAAGATGGGCAGCATCAGCGACACCAGCGGCACCACCGGCTGGCTGTATCGCGCGAGCAAGGCCGCGTTGAACGACGCGCTCAAGCTGGCATCGCTCGACGCCGTCCGCGCCACCTGCGTCTCGCTGCATCCCGGCTGGGTGCGCACCGACATGGGCGGCGCGGGCGCGGCGATCGATCCGGCACGCAGCGTCACCGGCATGCGCGACGTACTCGCGCATGCCGCGGCGTCGCGCGAGTCGTTCAACGGCCGCTTTTATCAGTACGACGGCACCGCCCTCGACTGGTAACCGGGACCATACCGGCAACACAGCACTAAACACCGGACCGAGGAGACAGAGCCATGGTGCTCGATCAGGACCACGTGATGATTCGCGACGCGGTACGCACCTTCGTGCGCGAGGCCGTCGCACCGCACGCCGCGCAGTGGGACCGCGAGCGCGTCTTTCCAGCAGACGTGCATCGCCAGCTGGCGGAATTGGGCGCCTACGGCGTACTGGTGCCCGAGGAATACGGCGGCGCCGGCATGGATGCGCTCGCACTGGCGTTGATTCTC
Organism: Paraburkholderia sp. GAS199; assembly: GCF_050436585.1. Lineage (NCBI taxonomy): Bacteria > Pseudomonadati > Pseudomonadota > Betaproteobacteria > Burkholderiales > Burkholderiaceae > Paraburkholderia > Paraburkholderia sp. GAS199. The sequence goes on from NZ_JBNDMM010000002.1 coordinate 740,858, forward strand.
GAAGAAATCGCCGCCGGCGATGGCGGCACGTCCACCGCGATTTCGGTGAACAACTGCCCGGTTTGCAGCATCTTGCTGACGTACGGCAACGATGCGCAGAAACGCGACTGGCTCACGCCGCTCGCTCGCGGCGAGATGCTCGGCGCGTTTTGCCTGACGGAACCACAAGCGGGCTCGGACGCCTCCGCGCTGCGCACCACCGCCACGCGCGACGGCGACGCTTACGTGCTGAACGGCGTCAAACAGTTCATCACGAGCGGCAAGAACGGCGACGTCGCGATCGTGATGGCCGTCACCGACAAAGCCGCGGGCAAACGCGGCATCAGCGCCTTCATCGTGCCGACCGATACGAAAGGCTACGTGGTCGCGCGCATCGAAGAAAAGCTCGGGCAGCATTCCTCCGATACCGCGCAGATCGTGTTCGAAGACTGCCGGGTGCCGGCGGCGAATCTGATCGGCGCCGAGGGCGAGGGATATCGGATCGCGCTGTCGGGCCTGGAAGGCGGACGCATCGGCATCGCTGCGCAAAGCGTCGGCATGGCGCGCGCCGCGTTCGACGCCGCGTTGAGCTACGCGAAAGAGCGCGAAAGCTTCGGCCAGCCGCTATTCGCCCACCAGGCCGTGCAATTTCGCCTCGCCGACATGGCAACCCAACTCGAAGCCGCGCGTCAGTTGATCTGGCATGCAGCGTCGCTCAAAGACGCGGGCCAGCCGTGCCTCACCGAAGCCGCGATGGCCAAGCTGTTCGCCTCGGAAGCTGCCGAGCGCATCTGCTCAGCCGCCTTGCAGATTCATGGCGGCTACGGCTATCTGAGCGACTTCCCCGTCGAACGGATTTACCGCGACGTGCGCGTATGCCAGATTTACGAAGGCACCAGCGACATCCAGAAGATCCTGATCGCGCGCGGGATTGCCTGAACATTCCATGAACGAGCCATTGTTGACCACGCAACGACCCACCGATTGCCCCTGCGGCGGCGCCGCGCCGAATGCGCGCAGCGCAGCGAAAGCGCCGCGCTTCATGCAGTGCTGCGGCCGTTATATCGACGGCGGCGAAATCGCGCCGCGCGCGCTCGAACTCATGCGCTCGCGCTATAGCGCGTACGTTGTGGGCGCAACGGATTATCTGCGCGCCACATGGGCAACGCACACCTGTCCCGCCGATCTCGACGCCGATCCCGCCGCACCCGACGCGCCGCGTTGGCTCGGACTCCAGATCAAAGCCTTCGCCGAAACCGACGCCACCCATGCCACGGTTGAATTCGTCGCACGATACAAGGTAGGCGGCCGCGCGCACCGTTTGCACGAACTCAGCCGTTTCGTACGCGGCGACGACGGCGCGTGGCGTTACGTAGATGGCGACATCCGCGAATGAGAAAAAACCTTTCGGCGCCTTACATGCGCCACTCGTTGCCGTAGCAACGGATTTAATTGCGTTGTCACATATGGCCCTCAAAGTGAGGGCCTTTTTTCTTGTTGGCTCTGCACCACAGCCCTTTGTACGGGCAATCGCACGGCGATTGTTTCGTGCAGCCAAATAGCACGGCGCCACCGTGTTTTTGCGCGCCCTCGCTGCCGATTTAAACGCGGCAATTTTTTCGTCGCGGGTTCTCCTTGATTGCACAAAACAAAATTGTCGTGCCAGGATGAGGCTGTAGGTCATGACGCCACGTTGCGAAGATCGTTCGATATCGGTCTCGCAGATTGCGAAGGCGCCTCGCCGGTCCCGGTGGTTACAGGCTAGCGACGGTTCCCGGCTGCATCGTGTGGCGCTCATCATCGGCGCGTGGGGTCGCGTCGGCCAATTGGGTTCATCCCGTGCGATCTCGATCAAACGTACATGCGCTTCGCGCACTGCGTACGTGAGTGTGTTTTTGTGTGTCGAATGCGTTGACGAAAGCTTTATGTCAGAAAACGGATTCGGCGGACAAAACAGCGCGGTGTTCAGGGCAGGCTTTTGAGGCAGGTGCGGCAATGGTGTTCAGCAAGGTTCTGACGAAGTGTGCGGTGATCTGTGCAGCGGCAACGTGCGCAGTTGCAGTCGCGCATGCCGACCCGCTCGCCGACACCCAGGTCGGGCCGCTGTCGCGCGCTCACGTGCCGCGCATTGCCCTCGACGACGACGTCTACCTGCCGACCGCCGGCCTCAACGAAGAAATCATCCGTGTGCCGGTCGATCCCGCCGGCACCGTCACGCTCGAAACGACGATCTACAAACCGGACGGCCCAGGCCCGTTCCCGATGATCGTTTTCAACCACGGCAAGATTCCCGGCGACCCGCGCACGCAGGAACGCAGCAACCCGCTGCCGTTCGCACGCGAATTCGTGCGCCGCGGCTACGTGGTCGTCGCGCCGAACCGTCAGGGCTTCGGCCACTCCGGCGGCTCGTATCAGCAGGAAGGCTGCGACGTGGAACGCAACGGCATCAGCCAGGCCGGCGACGTCGCCGCCACCATCGACTACATGTCGAAGCAGCCTTACGTGGACGCCTCGCACATCGTGGTTGCCGGCACGTCGCACGGCGGTCTCGCCACGATGGCCTACGGCACCGAAGCCGCGCCAGGCGTGCGCGCCCTGATCAACTTTTCCGGCGGTTTGCGCCAGGACGCCTGCGAGAACTGGCAGGGCAACCTGACGCACGCGTTCGGCGCTTACGGCGAGAAGACCAAAGTGCCGTCGCTGTGGATGTACGGCGATAACGACTCGGTGTGGAACGCACCGCTCGTGGCCGGTATGTACGCCGCGTTCACCGAGCACGGCGCCAGCGCCAAGATGGTGGACTTCGGCAACTACAAGAACGACGCGCATCGACTGGTGGGCGACCGGGACGGCGTGCACGTCTGGTGGCCGGCTGTCGAAGCCTTCCTTGCCCGTGTCGGTATGCCGACTGGCGTTCAGTACCGCGTGGCGGACCCGTCGGCGCCCAAGGCGAGCGGTTTTGCCGCTGTCGACGCGATCGACGCCGTGCCGTTCGTCGACGAAGCGGGCCGCAACGGCTACCGCAATTTCCTGCATCAGTATCCGAGCCGCGCCTTCGCGGTGTCCGATTCCGGCGCGTGGTCGTGGGCCGAAGGTGGCGACGATCCGATGTCGGTTGCCGTGGCCAACTGCCAGAAGCAGAGTTCGGCGCCTTGCCGCCTGTACGCCGTGGACAATTCGGTGGTCTGGGGCAATCAGAATTCGCAAACGGCGGACGATTCTTCAAGCCGCGCCGCCGACAAGCGGGCGATTGCCAGCCGGAACTGAGCATAGTCACGATACCGGCGAGAGGCTTCCCAAGCTCGCCGGCCTTCTCCTAGGGGACGAGTCTTCAGTTCCCTTCCCCGCCTGACTCACCCCTATCGTCGAACCAGACCGTGCGCTGTACGCTCGCGACCATTCGTGGCGGCGTGACGCACCGGCAATCGAGCACATCCCCTTCGAGCGCGATCTCGCGCCCGTGCAGGCTCGACCGGCGCGCGCCGCCGGCCTTGGCGATCACGCCACGGCTCCCGCACGCGCGGCAAAAAGCCGTGCCGCCCACGAGCGCGGCCTGATGCCCGCGTAACGTACACGCCGGCATACGTTCTTCTTCGACAAAACCGCCGGTCTCGGGCTGATCGCCCACGCAGATCGCCACACGCAGCATGCCGGTCAGCCTCCATTTCCGTTTCCCGATCGATCCCGACAGATTGCATTTCTCCGTCGAAATCCGGTATCCGCAGCGCTCCAAAAATGCGTCAGGCAAGTCCGCTTCTGCGTAGGAGCGAACGTCATCGTGCTCAAAACCGGTGTGAAAGCCCACATTCCCGCCGGTAGGGTCCCACTACTTTGACGTCGCTAACTCCGCCGATTGGCGAGCTTCTGGACCGAACTGAAATGAGCTGTCGCGAACCGCGTCAAACCCCGGCCGGCTGGGCGATTGCGCGCTTTTCTGCCCTAGTGCATCGCGCCGCATAAACCGCTAATCTCGACCCCGCACGCCCATCGAAGCCTCGGGCCGCGTCGCCGAAAAACATGCTCGGCGGCCAGGAAAAGCACTCTGGAGTACCTTTTGGAAAAGTCAGCATCACCTGAAGACTGGATCGCCCGCAGCCTGCGCGCCGTCTGGCATCCCTGCACGCAGATGAAGCACCACGAGCGGCTGCCGCTCGTGCCGGTTTCGCGTGGTCAGGGCGCATGGCTGTACGACCGCGCCGGTCATCGCTATCTGGATGCGATCAGTTCGTGGTGGGTCAATCTGTTCGGCCACGCCAACCCGCGCATCAACGCGGCCCTGAAAGATCAGCTCGACACGCTCGAACACGCCATGCTCGCCGGCTGCACGCACGAGCCCGCTGTCGAGTTGGCCGAGCGTCTCGGGGCGCTCACCGGCAACACACTCGGTCACGCCTTCTTCGCATCCGACGGCGCGTCGGCGGTCGAAATCGCGCTGAAAATGAGCTTCCACTCGTGGCGTAATCGCGGCTTCGCGGACAAGCAGGAATTCGTCTGCATCGCCAACAGCTATCACGGCGAGACGATCGGTGCGCTCGGCGTGACGGACGTCGCCTTGTTCAAGGACGCTTACGATCCGCTGATCCGGCACGCGCATGTGGTGGCCTCGCCGGACGCACGGCTTGCCCAGCCCGGCGAAACCGCCGCGGACGTCGCGCGTCGCGCACTGGAAAACGTTCGCGCGCTGTTCGAAGCGCGCGCGAACAAGATCGCCGCGCTGATCGTCGAGCCGCTGGTGCAATGCGCGGCCGGCATGGCCATGCACGATCCGTCGTATATCGCCGGATTGCGCCCATTGTGCGACCAGTACGGCATCCATCTGATCGCCGACGAAATCGCTGTCGGCTGCGGCCGCTCGGGCACCTTCTTCGCGTGCGAACAGGCCGGCGTCTGGCCGGACTTTCTGTGTCTATCGAAGGGCATCAGCGGTGGCTATCTGCCGCTTTCCATCGTGCTGTCGCGCGACGAAATTTTCGACGCCTTCTATCACGACGACACCGCGCGCGGCTTCCTGCACTCGCACTCGTACACCGGCAATCCGCTCGCCTGCCGCGCGGCGCTGGCCACGCTCGACCTCTTCGCGAGCGACGATGTGCTGGCCGCCAACGCGCGGAAGTCCGCGAAACTGAAGGCGGCGCTCGCGCCGCTGGCCGATCACGCGCGCGTACGCAACCTGCGCCAGTGCGGCACGATCTTCGCGTTCGACGCTGTCATCGACGACACCGAACACGCCCGCACCTTCTCGCGGCGTTTCTTCGAGAACGCGTTGCAACGCGAACTGCTGCTGCGCCCGATCTCGACCACGGTATATCTGATGCCGCCGTACATTCTCGACGACGAAGAACTCGCGCTGCTCGCCACGCGCACGCGCGAAACCTTCGACGCCACGCTTTCGGAGGCGCGCTGATGCATCTGCTCGATACGCTGGCCGAAGGACTGAAGGACATCGACGAACGCGGCTTGCGCCGCCGCCGCCGCACGGCCGACACACCTTGCGCCGCGCACATGACCGTGGACGGCCGCGAGATCATCGGCTTCGCCAGTAACGACTATCTCGGCCTCGCCGCGCATCCGCAACTGATCGCGGCAATCGCCGAAGGCGCGCAGCGCTACGGTGCGGGCAGCGGCGGCTCGCATCTGCTCGGCGGCCATTCGCGCGCCCACGCGCAACTCGAAGACGATCTCGCCGCGTTCGTCGGCGGCTTCGTCGATAACGCGCGCGCGCTCTACTTCAGCACCGGCTACATGGCGAATCTCGCCACGCTCACCGCGCTCGCCGGACGCGGCACGACGTTGTTCTGCGACGCGCTCAATCACGCTTCGCTGATCGACGGTGCGCGTTTGTCGCGCGCGGACGTGCAGATCTATCCGCACTGCGACGTAGACGCTTTGAGCGCGATGCTCGAAGCGTCGGACTCCGACGTGAAGGTGATCGTCTCCGACACCGTGTTCAGCATGGACGGCAACGTTGCGCCGCTGACGCGTCTGCTCGAACTCGCGGAGCGGCACGGCGCATGGCTGATCGTCGACGACGCGCACGGCTTCGGCGTGCTGGGTCCGCAAGGACGCGGCGCGGTCGCCGAAGCGGGATTGCGCTCGCCGAACGTGATTTCGATCGGCACGCTGGGCAAAGCCGCGGGCGTGTCCGGCGCGTTCGTCGCCGCGCACGAGACCGTGATCGAATGGCTCGTGCAGCGCGCGCGTCCGTACATTTTCACGACGGCCTCGGTGCCGGCGGCGGCGCATGCCGTGTCGGCGAGCTTGCGCATTATCGGCGGCGAGGAAGGCGACGCACGGCGCGCGCATCTGCGTCAGTTGATCGAGCGCACGCGCGCCATGCTGAAGGCGACGCCGTGGCTGCCGGTCGATTCGCACACTGCCGTGCAACCGCTCATCATCGGCGCAAACGAAGCCACGCTCGACATCGCGGCCACGCTGGAGCGCAACGGTCTGTGGGTGCCGGCCATCCGTCCGCCGACCGTGCCCGTAGGCACCTCGCGTCTGCGCATTTCGCTGTCGGCGGCGCATTCGCAAGCGGATCTGGACCGCCTCGAAGCCGGTCTGCATCAGGTCGGAGCCACTAACGCATGAGCACGATGAACCACTCCGCACTTTCGCTCTTCGTCACCGGCACGGATACGGAAATCGGCAAGACTTTCGTCTCGGCGGCGCTGTTGCGCGGATTCGTGCGCGCGGGCCTGCAAGCCGCGGCGATGAAGCCGATCGCGGCCGGCGCGTTCGAAGTAGACGGCGTGCTGCACAACGAAGACGCCGACCAGCTCGACGCCGCGTCGAGCGTTCTGCTGCCGCCCGCGATCCGCACGCCGTATCTGCTGAAAGAGCCGGCCGCGCCGCACATCGTCGCCGCGCTGGAAAACGTCACGCTCGATATCGATCACATCGTCGACTGCCACGCGAAGGCGCTGCGCGAAGCGGATATCGTGGTGGTGGAAGGCGTGGGCGGTTTTCGCGTGCCGTTGACACCGACGCAGGACACCGCCGATCTCGCCGTCGCCTTGAAATTGCCGGTGGTGCTGGTGGTCGGCATGCGGCTCGGCTGCATCAGCCACGCGCTGCTCACCGCCGAAGCGATCGCGGCTCGCGGTCTGACGCTCGCAGGCTGGGTGGCGAACCGCGTCGATCCCGACATGACCTTCCCCGACGAAAACATTGCGTCGATTCGCGAGCATCTCGCACGCGAACACGACGCACCGCTGCTCGGCATCGTGCCGCATCTGAGTCCGGCCGCGCCCGAACTCGCCGCCGATCAACTCGACATCGACCGACTTCTGCAGACGCTGCGCCACGCGCAGCGCTGATCGACCCGACTATCCATCCACGAGGATTGACCCCATGACGCAACTGAACCTCACGCCGCAAACCGCCAGGCCCGCACAAGCCGCACAGGGCACCGAAGGCACGCAACAAGTCGCGCGCTGGCGCGTCGCCGACATCGTCGCGCTGTACGAATTGCCGTTCAACGATCTGATGTTCCGCGCGCAGCAAACGCATCGCGAACACTTCGACGCCAACACCGTGCAACTCTCCACGCTGCTGTCGATCAAGACCGGTGGCTGCGAGGAAGATTGCGCGTACTGCCCGCAGTCGGTGCATCACGACACGGGCCTGCAAGCCGACAAGCTCATGCCCGTCGACGAAGTGCTCGCCGCCGCGAAGGTCGCGAAAGAAAACGGCGCGACGCGCTTCTGCATGGGCGCGGCGTGGCGCAATCCGAAAGATCGTCACCTGGAGCCGATCAAGGACATGATCCGCGGCGTGAAGGCGATGGGTCTCGAAACCTGCGTGACGCTCGGCATGCTCGAAACGCACCAGGCGCAAGCGCTGCGCGATGCGGGCCTCGACTACTACAACCACAATCTCGACACGTCGCCGGAGTTCTACGGCCAGATCATCTCGACGCGCACGTATCAGGACCGCCTCGACACGCTCGAACGCGTGCGCGACGCGGGCATCAACGTGTGCTGCGGCGGCATCGTCGGGCTGGGTGAATCGCGCCGCGAACGCGCGGGTCTCATCACGCAACTCGCGAACATGGACCCGTATCCGGAGTCGGTGCCCATCAACAATCTCGTGCAGGTGGAAGGCACGCCGCTGACCGGCACCGAAGCAATCGATCCGTTCGAATTCGTTCGCACGATCGCGGTGGCGCGCATCACCATGCCGCGCGCCATGGTGCGTCTGTCCGCCGGCCGTGAGCAGATGGACGAAGCGTTGCAGGCGCTGTGCTTCCTCGCCGGCGCGAACTCGATTTTCTACGGCGATCAATTGCTGACCACTAGCAATCCGCAGGCGGAAGCCGACCGCAAACTGCTGGAACGCCTCGGCATTCGCGCCGAAGCCGCGCAGCAGATGCCGCTGGACCAGAAGGGTTGCGAGCATGGCTGCGAGCACGATCACTCGGCCCATGAGGCGCAAGGCGCGCCGAACTAAGCGATAGTCCACGGCAAAAAACAGAAGGCCGCCTCGTTGCCGGGGCGGCCTTTTTTCATTTCGGCGTTCACATCCGCTGAATCGAACGCTTACTTCCGGTCGACGATGATCTGATCGAAGGTGCCACCGTCGGAGAAATGCGTTTGCTGCGCTTTCTGCCAGCCGCCGAACATGTCTTCGACCGTGAAGGTCTTGATCGGCTTGAACTCGGCGGCGTGCTTCGCCAGCACGTTCTTGTCGCGCGGACGCAGATGGTGCTGGGCGATGATTTCCTGCGCCGCCGGCGACCACAGATAGTCCACATAGGCCTGCGCCTGCTTGCGCGTGCCGCGCTTGTCGACCACCTTGTCGACGATCGAAACCGGCGGCGCGGCCAGCAGGCTCACCGACGGATACACCGCTTCGAAATTGCCCGCGCCCACGCCGCTGTCGATCAGCGACACTTCGTTTTCGAACGTCACCAGCACGTCGCCGATGCCGCGTTGCGTGAAGGTCGTGGTTGCGCCGCGGCCGCCCGTATCCAGCACGGGCACATTCCTGAAGATCGCCTTTTCGAAGTCGATGGCCTGCGCGTCGGTGCCGCCGTGCTGCTTGCGATAACCCCACGCGGCCAGATAAGCGTAGCGGCCGTTGCCTGAGGTCTTCGGGTTGGCGATCACCACCTGCACGCCGGGTTTGGCGAGATCGTCCCAGTCCTTGATGTGCTTCGGGTTGCCCTTGTGCACGAGGAACACCATGGTCGTGGTGTACGGCGCGCTGTCGTCAGGCAGACGGGTGCGCCAGTTGGCCGGCACCAGTTGGCCTTTCTCCGCGAGCAGATCGATGTCGTTCGGCTGATTCATCGTCACGACGTCCGCCTGCAAGCCTTGCAGCACGGAGAGCGCCTGTGCGCTCGACGCGCCGTGCGACTGGCGCACCGACACGGTCTCGCCGCTCTTCTGCTTGTAGGCCGCGATGAAGCCGGCGTCGATGTCCTTGTACAGTTCGCGCGTCACGTCGTACGACACGTTCAGCAGCGATGTGTCCGCGTGCGCCGTCGAGACGCCGCCCAACGCGAGCGTGATTGCCGTCATGCCGGCTGCCAGCCAGCGCGATGTCCCCGTCTTGCCTGCCATCCTGTCCCCGCCTGTCGATGAAGAAAACCTGAGGCCGCAAGAAGATGCGGCGTGGAAACGGGATTCTAACGGATCGTTTACGTGTTGACCTGCGCGTGTTCGCGCGTTCACGGCCGACATCCGGCTCGCGGCCGTTCACACGAACGCATGCTGTGCGACGTCGATGCGCTCCTCGCGAAAGCGCAGCGGCGCCGCGCAATGCACCAGCGTATCGATGAAATACTTGGCGCGCGGCCATGGCCCGAATCCCGCCGCGGTGTTGATATGCCCGGCGTCGCCGAGATTCACGAACGCGCTGCCGAAGCGCTGCGCAAGATCGCGCGCGCCGGCAAGCGGCATCCACGGATCGGTTTCGCTGCCGATCAGGATCGACGGCACGCCGAGACGGCGCGCCTCGAACGCGCCGGCGAAGGCGAATTTCTGCGGACTCGCGGGCGCGACGAACAGCACGCCCACGACGTCATTGGCGTAGGACGCCTGCTGCAATGCATGCGCGGCCGCGAGGCAACCGAAGCTGTGCGCCGCCAGCACGAACGGACCGCGCTCGCGCGCGAGCAGATCGCGCAGCGAGTGCGCCCAGCCGGCGAGATCCGGCGCATCCCAGTCCGCCTGTTCGACGCGCAAGGAGCGCGCGAATTGCCGCTCGAGCCAGCTTTGCCAGTGCGCGCCTTCACTGCCGTGCAGGCCCGGAACCGTGACGAGGCGCGGCGGCCATGTGGATTTGGTGCAGTCGAGCATGTCTGTCCCTCGCAGCAGGAGTTCGGGAGACGATTGTCCTGCCGCGCGCGACGCGGGCGAACCAAGTTTTTGTGCTTTGGTTATGGCGCAATTGCGCGGACTTCCGCATCGAAGCGCACGTCCGTGCGGAAACGCGCGCGGTCGGCCTCGAAAACGTAGAATGAAGCCTATCCATAAAACGGGGACCCCGAACGCGGCGCATGTCGCGCGTCCGGGTGAGCGGGCCATGGCGGGCTGTCGCGGGCTTCGCGGCCCGGCGGGACCGCCTTCCTCGTTATCCGACCCAATCACGTGCGCAGCTTCCGGACCGTATGAAAATCCTCTTCTACATGCCTCACGCCGACGCCGCCGCCTGGCTGCATGATTTCGCGCGCGCGTTGCCTGAAGCCGACATCCGCGAGTGGCAAGCGGGCGATACCGCACCGGCCGACTTCGCGGTCGTCTGGCGGCCGCCGCGCGAGATGCTGGCGGGCCGTGACGGCCTGCGCGCAATCTTCAATCTCGGCGCGGGCGTGGACGCGATCCTCGGGCTGGAGCGCGATGTTCCCGGCACCTTGCCACGCAGCGCGGCTCTGATCCGTCTCGAAGACGGCGGCATGGCGTCGCAAATGGCCGAATATGTGTCGCACGCGGTACTGCGCTATCTGCGCCGCTTCGACGAATATCAGACGCTGCAGGCCGAGCGCCGCTGGCACGTGCTCGAACCGCATCCGCGCAGCACGTTCACGGTCGGTGTACTCGGACTCGGCGTGCTGGGCGCGCACGTCGCGCAGACGCTCGCGTCGTTCGGCCTGCCGGTACGCGGTTATAGCCGCAGCGCGCGGCAGATCGACGGCATCGCGACCTTCGCGGGCGACGCGCAGTTCGACGCTTTTCTCGACGGCGTGAAAGTGCTGGTGAACCTGCTGCCGCATACGCCGGACACCGAAGGCGTGCTGAACGCCCGCACCTTCTCGAAGCTCGCGCGCGGCGCGTATCTGGTGAACGTGGCGCGCGGCGGTCATCTGGTCGAGCAGGACCTGCTCGACGCGCTTGCAAGCGGTCAGGTCGCGGCCGCCACGCTCGACGTGTTCCGCGAAGAACCTTTGCCGCCCGATCATCCGTTCTGGCGCGAACCGCGCATCGCCATCACGCCGCATGTGTCGGCGCTGACTTTGCGCGAAGAGAGCGTCGCCCAGGTGGTGCGGAAAATGGTGGCGCTGATGCGTGGCGAAGCAGTGAGCGGCGTGGTGGACGTCGAGCGTGGTTACTGAAAGCGGCGTGAACGCACTACGCGACGGTGAAAGCCGCGCGAGAATGTCGAACACCGTTGTCGAACGCCGTTGTCGAATACCATTGAACCATGCTGAAGCATCGAACCGAAGAATCGAACTGAAAAGCGCCGCCTCGCGCGGCAGGAGACATGATCATGGCCTTGCCCCAACAAGTGAAGATCGTCGAAGTCGGTCCGCGTGACGGACTGCAGAACGAGAAGGAATTCGTCGCCACCGCGATCAAGATCGAACTGATCGACCGGTTGTCCGCAGCGGGCTTCCGCAACGTCGAATCGGCGTCGTTCGTCTCGCCGAAGTGGGTGCCGCAGATGGCCGACGGCGCCGACGTGATGAACGGCATCGCGCGCCGTCCGGGCACGATCTACTCGGTGCTCACGCCGAACCTGCGCGGTTTTGAAGGCGCGCTCGCCGCACGCGCGGACGAGATCGTGATTTTCGGCGCAGCGAGCGAAGCGTTTTCGCAGAAAAACATCAACTGCAGCATTGCGGAGAGCATCGACCGCTTCGCGCCGGTTGCGCAGGCAGCCAAGGACAACGGCGTGCGCATTCGCGGCAGCGTCTCGTGCGCGCTCGGCTGCCCATATCAGGGCGAAGTGCCGGTGGCGTCGGTGGTGGACGTGGTGCAACGCTTCGCGGCGCTCGGCTGCGACGAGATCGATATCGCCGATACGATCGGCGTCGGCACACCGAAGCGCACGCGCGAAGTGTTCGAAGCCGTGACCCGCGTGTTCCCGCGCGAGCGTCTGTCGGGCCACTTCCACGATACCTACGGTCAGGCGCTGGCAAACATTTACGCCGCCTTGCAGGAAGGCATCGAGATCTATCATGCGTCGGTGGCGGGCCTCGGCGGCTGTCCTTATGCGAAAGGCGCGACCGGCAATGTCGCGACCGAAGACGTGCTGTATCTGATGAACGGCCTCGGCATCGACACCGGCATCGACCTCGCGCAAGTCGTCGAGATCGGCGATTTCATCTCGACCGCGATCGGCCGCCCGAACGTGTCGCGCGCCGGCAAGGCGCTGCTCGCCAAGGCGCGCAGCGAAGCGGCCAACTGCGTCTGACGCGTCATGTCGAACCCCGCATCACTTTGCCATTACTCAGGACCCGAACGATGACGGACCACGCTTCTCTCGATTCCGACGATCTCGCCGCGCTGCCCGACTCGGCGCGCCGCGTTGCGCTGCTGCTGCGCGAACGCGGTCACGCCGGCCGGATCGTCATGTTGCCGGAAACCGGCAAGACTTCCGCCGAAGCGGCCGCCGGACTCGGCTGCTCGGTCGCGCAGATCGCCAAGTCGATCCTGTTCCGCCGTCGTGAAGACGATGCGCCGGTGCTGGTGGTCGCGAGCGGCGCGAATCGCGTCGACGAAAAGAAAGTGGCCGCGCAGGTCGGCGAGATCGGCCGCGCGGACGCGAAGTTCGTCCGCGAGAAAACGGGCTATGCGATCGGCGGTGTGTGTCCGATCGGTCACGCGGTCGAGCCTGTCACGCTGATCGACGCCGATCTGCTGGAACTCGACAGCCTGTGGGCCGCCGCCGGTCATCCGCATGCGGTGTTCAACCTGACCGCGCAGGAACTGGTGACGCTGACGAACGCGCCGGTGGTGGACGTGGCATTGCGCGAGCCGGCCTGACACCATGACAGCCGGGCTCGCCAACGACGAAGACGAGGCTGCCGTGCCGTCGCCGTGCATCAGCGTCTGCAGGATGGATGCGGCGACCGGCTGGTGCGAGGGATGTCTGCGCACCATCGACGAAATCGCCGGCTGGTCGTCATTCGACGACGAAGCGAAGCGCGCCGTCTGGGACGCGATCGAAAGCCGTCACGCGGAATTCATGGCGAATCAGGCGAGACTGGCTGAACAGATGCACGTGACAAAGGAGCGGCCATGACGAGCGCGCCGCGCATCGTAACCCTGGGCGAAACGTTCAGCTCCACGCTGGCGCTATCGGCGGATTCGGTCAAGACGTTCGCCACGCTCGTCAACGATTTCAACCCGCTCCATCACGACGACGCCTACGCCGCGCAGAGCCGTTTCGGCGGTCTGATCGCGTCCGGCACGCAGCCCACGGCGCATTTCATGGCGCTGCTGGCGACGCATTTTTCGACCTACGCGCAGCCGCTCGGGCTCGAGTTCGATATCAAGCTGAAGAAGGCGGTTCGCGCAGACGACACGCTCACCTTCACCTGGCGTGTGCGCGACGCGTACTGGAAGTCGAGTCTGAACGGCGACCTGACGCATCTCGACGGCCATGCGGTGAACCAGCGCGGCGAGATCATGCTCACCGGCGCCTCGACCATTCTCGTCATGCCGAAGGCCGAAGCAGCGGCATCGTCGGCGGGTACGTCATGATCGCGCTGCCCGCGTCGATGCGCGTCTTCGAACGCGGCTGGCTCTCGTCGAACAACGTGCTGCTGATCGACGAGCATTGCGCCGCGCTCGTCGATACCGGCTATGCAACCCACGCGCCGCAAACCCGCGCGCTGGTGCAGCAGTCGCTGGGCGCGCGGCCGCTCGATCTGATCGTCAACACGCATCTGCACTCGGACCATTGCGGCGGCAACGCGCTGCTGCAAGCCACATGGCCGTGCCGCACCGCCATTCCCGCCTCCGAAGCCGACGCGGTCCGCAACTGGGACGAAGCACGTCTGACGTTTCGCGTCACCGGCCAGACTTGCGAGCGCTTCGGCTTCAGCGAAACCATCGCGCCCGGCGCGAGTTTGCGGCTCGGCGCGCTCGACTGGGAAGTGCTCGGCGCGCCCGGTCACGATCCGCATTCGCTGATGCTCTATTGCGCGCACGAACGCATCCTGATCAGCGCCGACGCGCTATGGGAAAACGGCTTTGGCGTCATTTTTCCCGAGCTGGAAGGGGAAAGCGGCTTCGCCGAAGAGCAGGCCGTGCTCGAAGCCATTGCGAAGCTCGACGTACGCGTCGTGATTCCCGGTCATGGTGCGCCCTTCACGAAGATCGACGAGGCACTCGAACGCGCGTTTTCACGCCTTGCCTGGCTGCGCGCCGACCCGGCGCGCAATGCGAAGAATGCGTTGAAAGTGTTGATCGTGTTCAAGCTGCTGGAAGTGCGCTCGATGAGCTTCGACACGCTGCTGAAGATGCTCGACGACGCTGCCGTGATGGGCGCAGCGGCGGCGATGCTCAAGCCGCGCGACGAATGGCGTGCGCTGCTGCAAGGAATCGTGGAAGAACTAGCGGCGAAGAACGGTCCGCTCGCGATCGACGGAGCGCGTGTCGTGGCGCGTCAAGGGTAAGACGCGCGCGCTGCCTGGTTGAGCCGCCGCGCAAAAACCGTCGCCACAAAAAGAAAGCCGCTCGACCATCGAGGCGAGCGGCGGAAATTCTGTCGGACGTGATCAGCGTCAGAGTGGATGATACGCGTGCCTGTTTTTTGATCGCATCGGTGATTTCCCTACAGAAGCATGACGCCGCCTTTTAAAGCCGCATACACGCACGCTTTGATCCGTCCATATGACTAATCGACCGGTTCGGTTGCTCCGGAATCCGTAGCATTCGCGAGTCGCAATTATTGCTCGACCGCTTCGAAGAAAGACAGCATCTCGGCAACCAGTTCGTCGGGGGCTTCTTCTGGAATGTAATGGCCGCACGACAGCGCGCGCCCGCTCACGTCACGCGCGACATGACGCCATTCCGCCAGCGCGTCGAAGCATTTTTCGATCACCCCTTTGTCGCCCCACAGCACGCGCAGCGGACAGCCGATCTTGTGACCGCGCTCGATGTCCGCACGGTCGTGCTCCAGATCGATGCTCGCCGACGCACGATAGTCCTCGCACATCGCATGCACGGCGCCGGGTTGCGCGAGCGCGCTGCGATAGGCGTCGAGCGACTTCGGTGCGAACGGCGCAAGACCCGCATGACGGCTGCCCATCACCGCATCCACGTAGGCTGACGGATTGGCGCCGATCAGCGTTTCGGGCAGCGGCTCGGGCTGGATCAGGAAGAACCAGTGGAAATAGTGCGTGGCGAAGGTGCGGTCGGTGGCTTCGTACATCGCCAGCGTCGGCGCGATGTCCAGCAGCATGAGACGCTCGACCGCGTCGGCGTGGTCGAGCGCCATGCGGTGCGCGACACGTGCGCCGCGATCGTGCGCGCAAACCAGAAACCGTTCGAAGCCGAAGTGACGCATGACCGCGACCTGATCGGCGGCCATGGTGCGCTTCGAATACGGCGTGTGGGCGGCGTCGCTGGGCGGCTTGCCCGATGCGCCATAGCCGCGCAGGTCGGTGGCGATGACGGTGAAATGTTCGGCGAGTTGCGCCGCGCACCGTTCCCAGATCAAGTGGCTCTGCGGATGACCGTGCAGCAGCAGAAGCGGCGGTCCTGATCCGCCCTTTACTCCGAAAATGTCGACGTCGCCCGCGGCGACGCGAAAGGGCGTGAAATCCTCGAAGGCCATGGCGCGTCTCTTGTCGTTTGGAAGACAACGCATTGTAGGAGCCCAATGTGTCGACGCGGGGTGGGTTAGCCCACGCAAGCATAGAACCTGAACACTCCTTCCAACTGTTCTAAACGAACTCGACGGCGCGGTTCGTGGGCATCGCCTATAATCGAACGATCGTTCTTAAATTTGCTGCGGTGCAACGGTTGGCGCATGCTTGAGGTCTGTCCGATCCCACGCAGCGCGAGCCGCGTGCCGCTAAACTCACGAATCAGCCGGACGCCCAAGGCGCTATCGGCCCGATCAATCAGGAGACTTGCACCATGGCATTGCCCGCCGTCCTGCAGAACCTTGCGCTGCCCGTCGTCGCTTCGCCGATGTTCATCGTCAGCTATCCCGAACTCGTGTTGGCTCAATGTAAGGCCGGTATCGTCGGCTCGTTCCCGGCGCTCAATGCGCGCCCGGCCGAGTTGCTCGACGAATGGCTCACGCAGCTTCAGGCGCAACTCGCCGAACACAAAGCCGCCAATCCCGACGCCGTGATCGGGCCGATCGCCGTCAACCAGATCGTCCATCAGTCGAATACGCGGCTCGAACACGACGTGCGCGTGTGCGTCGAGCACAAGGTACCGATCTTCATCACGAGCCTGCGCGCGCCGGCTCGCGAGATCGTGGACGCGGTGCACAGCTACGGCGGCATCGTGCTGCACGACGTCATCAATCTGCGTCATGCGCAGAAGGCGCTTGAAGCGGGCGTGGATGGCCTGATCCTGGTGGCGTCCGGTGCCGGCGGCCACGCCGGTACGACCTCGCCGTTCGCGCTGGTCGGCGAAGTGCGCCGCATGTTCGACGGCCCGATCGTGCTGTCGGGCTCGATCGCCAACGGCGGCTCGATCCTCGCCGCGCAGGCCATGGGCGCCGACCTCGCCTACATGGGCACGCGTTTCATCGCGACCAAAGAAGCGCATGCCGTGGACAGCTACAAGCAGGCCATCGTCAATTCCACGGCGTCGGACATCATCTACACGAACCTGTTCACCGGTGTGCACGGCAACTATATCCGCGAGAGCATCGTGAATGCCGGACTCGATCCGGACGCCTTGCCGCAATCGGACAAGACCGCGATGAACTTCGGCAACGACAAGGCCAAGGCGTGGAAAGACATCTGGGGCGCAGGCCAGGGCGTGGGTCTGATGGACGACGTGCCGAGCGTCGGTGAACTGGTGCAGCGTCTGTCGAAGGAATACGACGACGCGAAGCAGCGGCTCGGGATCGCGCGCTAACCGCGCTGGCGTGCTGAACGCGCCGCGTGGCCTGTTACGGAAGCGCGGCGCGTATTGACGTCACAAGCCGGCTTCAGAAGCGACCTTCAGAAGCCGCGCTCACATATTGCGGCGGTACTGTCCGCCCACTTCGAACAACGCGTGCGTGATCTGCCCGATCGAGCAGACGCGCACCGCATCCATCAGCACGGCAAAAACGTTCTCGTCGTCGATCACGGCGCGCTTCAGGCGGTCGAGCGCGGCCGGCGCGGCGTCGCCGTGTTGCGCCTGGAATTCGCGCAGTCGCTGCAACTGACTCTGCTTTTCCGCTTCCGTGGAACGCGCCAGCGCGATCGGCTGCGGCGCGTCGTGAGGATGCGCGCTCAAAAACGTATTCACGCCGACAATCGGATACGAACCATCGTGCTTGCGATGTTCGTACAGCATCGACTCGTCCTGAATGCGCCCACGCTGATAGCCGGTTTCCATTGCGCCCAGCACGCCGCCTCGTTCGGTGAGTCGCTCGAACTCGGCGAGCACGGCTTCCTCCACCAGATCGGTGAGTTCCTCGATCACGAAGCTGCCCTGGTTCGGATTCTGATTCTTCGCGAGACCCCACTCACGGTTGATGATCAACTGGATGGCCACGGCGCGGCGAACCGAGTCTTCCGTGGGCGTCGTGATTGCTTCGTCGAATGCGTTGGTGTGCAGCGAATTGCAGTTGTCGTAGATGGCGATCAGCGCCTGCAAGGTGGTGCGAATATCGTTGAAGTCGATTTCCTGCGCATGCAGACTGCGGCCCGATGTCTGCACGTGATACTTCAGCTTCTGGCTGCGCTCGTTCGCGCCGTAGCGTTCGCGCATCGCAATAGCCCAGATGCGGCGCGCAACCCGGCCTAGCACCGTGTATTCGGGGTCCATGCCGTTCGAAAAGAAAAACGACAGGTTGGGCGCGAAGTCGTCGATCGACATGCCGCGCGCGAGATAGGCCTCGACATACGTGAAACCGTTGGCGAGCGTGTAGGCCAGTTGCGAAATCGGATTCGCGCCGGCCTCGGCAATGTGATAGCCGGAAATCGACACCGAATAGAAATTGCGGACACCGTGCTCCACGAAGTACGCCTGAATATCGCCCATGACTTTCAGACTGAACTCGGTGGAGAAAATGCACGTGTTCTGGCCTTGATCCTCTTTCAGGATATCGGCCTGCACCGTGCCGCGCACGTTTTCCAGCGCGGTACGGCGGGCTGCGTCGAGTTCTTCGCCGGTCAACTCGCGGCCATACCGTTCACGCGACCGTTCGATCTGCTGATCGATGGCGACGTTGAAGAACATGGCGAGGATGGTCGGCGCGGGTCCGTTGATGGTCATCGAGACCGAGGTTTCCGGCGCGCACAAATCGAAGCCATCGTAGAGCGCTCTCATATCGTCGAGCGTTGCCACCGAGACGCCGGAGTTACCGACTTTGCCGTAGATGTCGGGACGCTCGTGAGGTTCTTCACCGTAGAGCGTAACGGAGTCGAACGCCGTTGAAAGACGTTTGGCCGGCATGCCTTCGGAGAGCAGCTTGAAACGGCGATTGGTGCGAAACGGGTCGCCCTCGCCCGCGAACATGCGCGTCGGGTCTTCGTTTTCGCGACGAAACGGAAACACGCCCGCGGTGAACGGAAAATAGCCGGGCAGATTGTCGAGCATCAACCAGCGCAGGATTTCACCGTGGTCCACGAAGCGAGGTAGCGACACTTTGCGAATCGGCAAGCCGGACAGCGTGGTGACGGTGAGCGTCGTGCGGATCTCACGGTCACGCACGCGGGTGACGTGCTCGTCGCCGGCGTAGGCTGCGACGGTCTGCGGCCATGCGTCGAGCAGCCCGCGTTCACGCTCGCCGAGAGCAACGTCGCGTTGGGTGATGAGCGAATCGAGATCGGGCTGTGCGTGATTCGCGCCGCCGTTCGCCTCGGCCAGCAGGCGGCGCGCTTCCACGAGTTGCCAGCGCTCGCGCGCGATCCGCGCCTGAGCGTCGGCGCGCTCGCGATAATCGTGGATGGTCAGCGCGACATCCGCCAGATAGCGCACGCGCGAAGGCGGCACGATCGCGTTCCGGCCGCTCGAAAAACGCAGCTGGTGAAATACCGGCAAACGGCCGCCGCCGTCACGCAAACCACGCGCGCGCAAAGCCGCCGCGATGGGCTGATATAGGGCGCTCACGCCGTCGTCGTTAAAACGTGAAGCAATCGTGCCGAACACGGGCATCGTCTCGGGCGCCTGGCCGAAGTCGCCGCGATTGCGCTGCACCTGCTTCGCCACGTCGCGCAACGCATCTGGCGCGCCTTTGCGGTCGAACTTGTTGATCGCGACGAAGCTGGCGAAATCGAGCATGTCGATCTTCTCCAACTGGCTCGCCGCGCCGAACTCCGGCGTCATCACGTAAAGCGTTTCGTCGACGAACGGCACGATGGCCGCATCGCCCTGCCCGATGCCCGACGTCTCGACCACGATCAGGTCGAACGCCGCCGCTTTGCACGCGGTCAGCACGTCGGCGAGAGATTCCGTGATTTCGCTCGACGCGTCGCGCGTCGCCATCGAGCGCATGTAGACGCGCTCCCCGTTACCCCAGTCTCCGATCGCATTCATGCGGATGCGGTCGCCGAGCAACGCGCCGCCCGATTTGCGGCGCGACGGATCGATCGCCAGCACGGCAATCGAAAGCGCGTCGCCGTAATCGAGCCGGAAACGCCGGATCAGTTCGTCGGTCAGCGAGGACTTGCCCGCGCCGCCCGTGCCGGTGATACCGAGAACGGGAACCCGCACGGTGCGCGCCTGCGCGACGAGCCTCTCCTGCTCGCGCGGATCGACGCGCTTCGCCTCGATTGCGCTGACGAGTTGCGCGAGACGGCGAAATGCCAGCGGCGGATCGGACTGCGTGAGCCCCGGCTTCAGCAGCTCGGCCACCCACGCGCTCTCCGACGCTTCGTGCGCCGCCGCCGCAAGACGAGCCTCTTCGGCGCAGCGCGCAATCATGTCGTCGATCATGCCTTGCAGACCGAGGCGCTGGCCGTCTTGCGGCGAGTAGATTTTTTCGACGCCGTAGCGTTCGAGTTCGGCAATTTCCTCGGGGACGATCACCCCGCCGCCGCCGCCGAATACCTTGATGCGCTCGCCGCCGCGTTCGCGCAGAAGATCGACGAGATAGCGGAAGTATTCGTTGTGGCCGCCCTGATAGCTCGACACGGCGACGCCGTCGGCGTCTTCCTGCAGTGCGGCGGTGGCGACCTCGGCGACCGAGCGGTTGTGGCCCAGGTGGATCACCTCGACCCCGCTCGCCTGGAGAATGCGCCGCATGATGTTGATCGACGCATCGTGGCCGTCGAACAGCGCGGCCGCTGTGACGAAACGCAGGCGCCGGCCCGCCGGCAGCTCGTGGCTGCCGGCGCGCTGCGGCGTGGACAGATCGGTCATGTCTCCCCCAGATCGTTACGCGTATGGGTGCTGGCAACCAGTATAGCGAAACGGGGTGCGACGAACTTGCGGTGCCTAACGCGCGGGGAGCGCCTTAGCCAGCGCCTTGATCTGTTCGAGCGACGGCCACAGCGATTCGTTGGCGAAGCGGTCGGCAAAGAAGTCGACGAACGAGCGCACCTTGGCCGACAGATGGCGGCGGCTCGCATAGACCACGTGGATCGGCAACTCGCGCGGCGGCACTTCGTCGACCAGCAGCGGCACCAGACGGCCGGTGGCGAGGTCGTCGCCGATCACTTCGGTGCCGAGCATGGCAATGCCCGCGCCCTGCAGCACGATGACCCGCTGCGCTTCCAGATGGTTGACGATCAGATTGCCGGACAGACGCACGCGCGGCGTGGCGTCGCCCGCGGCGGCGATGTCGAGCGTCGAGACGCCTGCGTATTGCAGATAGTTGTGACGCGCGAGGTCGGCGACCGTCTTCGGCGTGCCGTGGCGGCGCAGGTACTCGGGCGAGGCGCATAGCACCAGATGCGCGGTCGCGATCTGGCGGGCAATCAGCGAAGACGACTTCAGGCCGCCCGGCGAGGCGCGGATCGCGACGTCGAAGCCTTCGTCGATCAACTCCACGACGCGATCGGACAGCGTCATATCGACGGTGACCTGCGGATACTGCGCGGCGTAGTCGGCCACCGCCGCCATCACGTGACTCAACCCAAACGCCGACAACGACGACACCCGCAAGCGCCCTTGTGGCACCACGCTCGCCGCGCCGACCACCTGCTCGGCCTCTTCCAGCTCGGTCAACACCTGCGAGAGACGCTCGTAGTATTCGCGGCCCGCCTCGGTGGGCGCGACTCGCCGTGTGGTCCGATTCAACAGCCGCGCACCGAGTTGCTGCTCCAGATGCATGACGTGCTTGCTCGCCATCGCCGCCGACATCTCCATGCGTTCGGCCGCGCCGACGAAGCTGCCGACTTCGACCACGTGGCGGAACACTTTCATGCTGACGAGGGTGTCCATCTCAATCACTCGCTTCAGGAATTAATCCGCGTCATTTTGCCGGGTTTATCAAAAACTGGTGCGCAAATCCCCTATTTGCGAGTTGTGTGAGCGAGTTGCGCGGTGGCTGGCGCCCCGGCGCTGACGCTCAAAACGACAAAGCCCGCCTTCTTCGCAGAAGGCGGGCTTTGCCGGTCAGACCTGTTCGGGCGCGCCGCCTGCTCGAAAGCCGGCGGCGCGTCGCGATAGAAGCCGCTTAGAACTTCACGCGCAGACCTGCGCCATACGTGTTGCCGCTCGACTGGCTCGAAATCTTGTCGTACATGTACGCAGCGTAGACGTCCGTGCGCTTCGAGAGCGGATAGTCGTAGCCGAGTGCTGCCGTCTGACGGGTCTGGTCGAAGCCGCCGCCGTCACGCGAGTACGCGTACGAGGCCATCACCGTGCCCGGGCCGAACGGAATCGACGCGCCGCCCTGCGCCGTGTTGACGTGCCAGCTCGTGATCTGCTGGTCATTGTACGTGTACATGTACTGGCCGAAGAACTTCACGAACTTCAGGTCGTACGACAGACCGACTTGCGCGACGCTCTGGCTCTTCAGACCCGGCACGCCCGACGTGCCGAAGCTGCCGAGGTCGCCCGGCGTGTTGTTGAAGTTCACGTACTGATACACGGCCGTTGCCGCGAACGGGCCGTGGAAGTACAGCACCTGGCCGCTCCACTTCTTCGCGCCGTTCTGCGTCGTGTTGCCGAGTGCGTACATCACGTTAGCCGACAGGCCGTTGAAGTTCGGCGACGAGTACTGCACCGCGTTGCTCCAGCCGGAGTCGCCGGTCACGCCCTGATCGGTCGAGTAGGTCGGGAACGTGCCGAGGCCGAGGTACGTGTGCCACACCATCGGCGAGAATTCGTACGAGTCGATGAACGGGTTGAACAGAATCGTCGACACGAACAGCGGCGTCGTCAGACGGCCGGCCGTGACCGTACCGTACGGCGATTCGACACCGACGTACGCGTTACGCGAAAACATCGTGTCGCCCGTGAAGCGGCCGTACTGACCGTTTTGCGCCAGGAAGAAGCCTTCTAACGCGAAGATCGCCTTGTAGCCGTTACCCAGATCTTCGGCCCCCTTCAAACCCCAGTAAGACGTCGACATGCCGCCGCCGGACACCTGAACCGCGGTCTTGCCGCCCGGGAATTTCTGCGCGCCGACCCATTCGTCGACCTGACCGTACAGTTGCACGCTCGACTGCGCAAAAGCGGACGATGCACTGGCCAGCAAAGCGGCGCACGCGGTTGCCTTAAGGGTGGTCTTCAGCGCACCGCTGATGCTTGTTTTCATGGGTTCTCCTGTCTTTGTCAAAAAGGGTGTGGCTGTGCGAAAGGGGGAGCTCGCGCGAACCATTAGTTGTTGTCCGTTCGGTGATCGAGCCAATCTGGGCGGGACCATCTTTGCGGACCATTTTTATGAACAAAAATATCGCTGGTTATTGCGGGTATATCGGTCTGATTAGTTTTGTCGCTTATCGGCCTGATAAAGCACGGTCCAGGTGACGAATCATTGCGCCGCCGCGACTCGCACGGTTGGGCGCAAAGCGGTGCTGATCCACGCCTGCCCGGCTGATAACGGTTCAGATGACATGCGGATGACGCACCGCCGCATAAACGACCAAATTTGACGACGGGAGGCGGTCTCGTGCCGAGTGTTTTTCAAAAAAGTGTGGTGTCGAAACGTCACATTGACGAAGACATGGAGAGGCCGAAGACGCGCGCAGCCCCGGCTAAGCCGATTGAAAGCCGGAAACGGGCTGCCGGTGTGAGGGAATGATGCTGTTAGAGGCTTCAGTCGAACCGGCGAGGAATGGTCGCCGGTTGATCGTGTGGAATGCGGATGTGGCTGGCTGCCTAGTTACGATAAGGCGAGCCGTCGGGCTGACGCGGATCGTCGACCTGACGCTGCATGGCGCGCGACGCGCCGCGCTCTTCGTTGTAGCGGGCGACGTCGGCGCGAATCGAGCCGGTGCGAACCGGCGCGTTGGGCGGCGGCCGCGGCACGGAACGCGATTCGGCGCTCACGGGCTGGATGGCACCCGCGTATTGCATGCCGCCGCGAGTCTCGTTGGCATAGCCAGGTGTCGGCGCGATGCGACGCGCACCGCCGTTGTAGGCCCCAAAGCCGTTGCCGTAGTTGCCGGCGGCAAAGCCGGCCCCGGCGTTCTGCTGCGGTCGGGACATAGCGCGAGCGGACTCGGGATAGCTGTTGTTGCGTGCGGGACGTGCCGCGACGCCGTAAGACGGAGCGCCATTGCGAGCAGCACCGCGAAACGCGTAGCCCGAGCCTTGATAACCGCCGGGTGCGCCACGAGTGAAGCCGCCGCCATGACCGCCACCGCCGTGCGGCATGCCAGGCGCTTTGGCATGGGCGAACGAGCACAGCGCGGCGATAACCGCGCCCAACGCCCAATGCTTCGTTCTCGACAACACGTCCACCCGTGACTCACATGCCCGAAGACCTGCCTGAAACCCACCGTTCGAGCTGCGATGGATTTGTTCTGGAAGCGGCGCACACACCGCGATCGATTCGCGAAGCGGGCCGTCCCGATGGCTTGTGGACAGTAATTTATGGGTGTGCGCAAAAGGTGTCGAGCCAAAAAGTGTTAGGCCTCAAGCGCTGTTGTAACACCTTGTTACTGCGACGTTTTTCCGCGACAGAGACCTTGCGCGGAAGTCTCGAAAACGCTTGGCTGACGGGCTTCTCAAGGGCATTTTGGAAGCCGTTGAAGTATGACGAAAGCCTCTAACTTTTTCGCCTCGATTGTTAAATCGTTAGTGGACCAAAACAGGGGTGTCACCAATACTTGAAGGTGACATGCCGCATGCTTGCTCGAACGATGCCCCTAGCGCATTGCGCCTGTTTTGATGCACGATGTTCATTAATCAATTCGGCAAATGAATTTGCTTTTTCAATCGCTTTTCAACAACAATAGCCGTCTTGCATAGACTTGCGCACGCGCCGTGGCGCGCGCGTTGTTTGCTCCGCCCGCATCACCGAAACGAGATTTCTGACATGGCTCGCCCGAAACTGCTTCCCGACAATTTCACCTTGTGCCTCGTCGGCACCGTGATCCTTGCCAGCCTGCTGCCGGTACACGGACAGGCGGCCGTCGGGTTCAACTGGGTGACGAACATTGCCGTGGGCCTGCTGTTCTTCCTGCACGGCGCCAAGCTGTCACGCGAAGCGATTGTTGCGGGGGCGACGCACTGGCGTCTGCATCTTGTAGTGCTGCTCAGCACGTTCGCGCTGTTTCCACTGCTCGGACTCGCGCTTAAGCCGCTCCTTTCGCCACTTGTCACGCCGGCGCTCTACGCGGGGGTCCTCTTCCTCTGCACGCTGCCCTCGACGGTCCAGTCGTCGATCGCGTTTACTTCCATCGCCAAAGGCAATGTGCCGGCTGCCGTATGCAGTGCGTCGGCTTCGAGCCTGCTCGGCATCTTCATCACGCCCGCGCTCGTCAGTCTCGTCGTCACCAATCAGGCGGCGAGCGGCGGCGCCTCGCCGTGGCATACGGTCGGCAACATCGTTCTGCAACTGCTGGTGCCGTTCGTGGCCGGCCAGTTGCTGCGCCCCGTGATCGGGAAGTGGATCGAGCGCAATCGCGGCGTGCTGAAGTTCGTCGACCAGGGCTCGATCCTGCTCGTGGTGTACGGCGCGTTCAGCGAGGCCGTCAACGAAGGTTTGTGGCATCAGATTCCCTTGTCGGCACTCGGCGGCCTGGTGCTGATCAGCGCGGTGCTGCTGGCGCTCGCGCTGGGCATCACGATTTTCGTGAGCAAGCGGCTCGGCTTCAATCGCGCGGACCAGATCACGATCATCTTCTGCGGCTCCAAGAAGAGCCTCGCCGCCGGCGTGCCGATGGCCAAGGTGATCTTTGCCTCGCACGCGGTGGGCGCCGTGGTCTTGCCGCTCATGCTGTTTCACCAGATCCAGCTGATGGTGTGTGCCGCGCTCGCGCAGCGCTGGGGCGCTCGCGACATGAGCGGCGAAACCCGCGCGGCTTCGCGCGAGCGGGCCGCCGCCGCCGTTGCCCGCCGTTGAATACGCGCGCAATGCAAACAGGACATTCATAAGCGCCCTCCAGAGCGTGATTCGAAGAAAGCCGCCTCGTGCGGCTTTTTTGTTATTTCACGCGCAAAGGCCCGTGCTGTCGCCTCGGCCGGATGTCATAGGACGACTCTCAAGCCGTGAGCACCATGACGGTGCAAGGCGTCATTAAAAATTCACTTAATTTCAAGGTAGGCCGGCCGATATGTCGAAGGTCGATCGCTACGCCTACCTGCCATGCAACCTAGCTCGCCCTCCCGACCCGCCGCGCCGCGCATCGAGGAGTTGATCGCCCGGCGCGATCTTTCCGCCGTGTTCCAGCCGATCATCGATTTCGACGACGGCGCCATCCTCGGCTACGAAGGACTGATTCGCGGCCCCGCAGGGACGTCGCTGGAATCGCCGTACGCCCTGTTTTCGCAGGCGCTCGCCGAGGGCTGCGGCATCGCGCTCGAACGCGCCGCCGCGCGCACCTGCATCGAGGCATTCGCGAAGCTGGGTTGCGAAGGCAAGCTGTTCCTCAACTTCAGCGCGGGCGCGATCCGCCAGTTGGCCGATGCGCGTGACGACATCCTCTCGCTGCTGCGCCACTGCAATGTCGACCCGCAACGGATCGTGATCGAGTTGACCGAGCAAAGCGCGATTCCCGACGTCGCCAGCTTCCTGCCGGTCATTTCGATGCTGCGCACGACCGGCGCGCAATTCGCGCTCGACGACTACGGCACCGCGAACGCCAGCATGAATCTGTGGGTGCGTTTGCAACCGGACGTGGTGAAGATCGACCGTTATTTCATCCACGACATTGCCAGCGATCCGCTCAAGTTCGAAGCCGTGCGCGCGATGCAGCACTTCGCGAGCGCAAGCGGCGCGCGGCTGGTTGCCGAGGGCATCGAGAACGAAGCCGATCTGATCGTGGTGCGCGATATGGGCATCGGTTGCGGCCAGGGCTATTTCTTCGGCCGACCGGACGCGCATCCACCGCGGCAAGTCACCGACGACGCTCGCGACGCCTTGCGCGCCGGCCACATCGCCGTGTTCCCGGAAAGCACGCGCACCGTGAACAGCGCGTCGCCGTCGGGCGGCATGGCGTCGGAGAAAATGCTGGTACACGCGCCCGCCTTGCCGCGCCGCGCCACCAACAACGACGTGCTCGACCTGTTCAACCGCCTGCCCGAATTGCACGCCGTTGCCGTAGTCGAAGACGACGTGCCGGTCGCGCTGATCAACCGGCGCAGTTTCATGGACCGCTACGCGCTGCCGTATCACCGCGAGCTGTTCGGCAAGCGGCCGTGTCTGCAGTTTGCGAACGCGTCGCCGGTGATCATCGAGAAATCGATGACGGTCGAGCAGATGGCGAAACTGCTCGCCAGCGACGACCAGCGCTACCTCGCCGACGGCTTCGTCATCACCGACAACGGCAAGTACGCCGGCCTCGGCACCGGCGAGAACCTGGTGCGCGCGGTGACGGAAGTACGCATCGAAGCCGCGCGCTACGCCAATCCGCTGACCTTCCTGCCGGGCAACATTCCCATCAGTTCACACATTGCGCGCCTGCTCGGCAACGACGCCGGCTTCTACGCGTGCTACGTCGATCTGAATCACTTCAAGCCCTTCAACGACGAGTACGGTTACTGGCAAGGCGACGAAGTGCTGAAGTTCGCCGCGGTCGTGCTGGCCGACGTGTGCGACCCGACCCGCGACTTCCTCGGGCATGTCGGCGGCGACGATTTCATGATCCTGTTCCAGAGCGACGACTGGCGCGAACGTGTGCTGCGCGCCATCCACGTGTTCAACGAAGGCGCGCAGCGTTTCTACGCGCCGGCCGACCGTCTGGCAGGCGGCATTCATGGCGAGGACCGCCGCGGCAATCCGACCTTCTTCGGTTTCGTGACGATGGCAATCGGCTGCGTGCGAGTCGAACCGGACGGCGGCCCGTCGCTTTACAGCAGCGAAGAGATCGCCTCGGTGGCGGCGCTCGCCAAGCGGCGCGCAAAGCACGAAACGAGCGGCTTCGTGCTGATCGACGCGGACGAAAGCGTGGCGTTGCTGCGCGGCCAGACGGAAGCCGCCGATCTGCCGTTGGCCGACATCATGCCCTGAACCGGCCCTAACGGCGATTTGTTTAGCATTTTTACTAAACAACATAATTCACGCTTTACGTAATCTATACGGGTATTTACGAAGACAACCCGTCGGTGCGTTGCGCGGTTTTCGGCGCGTTTTACTATACAATCGCCCGAACTCAAATAACGCGCGGCCGCGCTTTCGCGACCGCCTGATTCGATGGCCACAACCATCCGCGACGTTGCCCGCGCCGCCAGCGTGTCGATCGGCACCGTTTCACGCGCCCTGAAAAATCAGCCGGGCCTTTCCGAGGCCACCCGTGAGCGCGTCGTCGAGGCGGCGCGGCAGCTCGGCTACGACTCGGCGCAATTGCGCCCGCGCATCCGCCGGCTGACGTTCCTGCTGCATCGTCAGCACAACAACTTCGCGGTCAGCCCGTTCTTCTCGCACGTGCTGCACGGTGTGGAAGACGCCTGCCGCGAACGCGGCATCGTGCCTTCCGTGCTGACCGCCGGTCCCACCGAAGACGTGATCCAGCAGATGCGCGTGCACGCGCCCGACGCCATGGCGATCGCCGGTTTCGTCGAACCGGAAACGCTCGCCACGCTGGTCGCGATGCAACGCCCGCTCGTGCTGATCGACCTGTGGGCGCCCGGCTTGCGCTCGGTGAATCTCGACAACGCCATGGGCGCGACGCTCGCCATGCGTCATCTGTTCGACCAGGGACGCAAACGCGTCGCCTTCATCGGCGGATCGCTCGCGCACTTCAGCATCGCGCAGCGCGCGCTCGGCTACCGGCGCGCATTCTTCGAAGCGGGTCTACTGTTCGACCCGTCGCTCGAAGCGACCATCGACGCCGGGCTCGACCCCGACAGCGGCGCCGCGCTCGCGATGCACCGTCTGCTCGACGCACCCGGTCCGCGCCCCGACGCCGTATTTGCCTACAACGACGCCGCCGCGCTCGCCGCGCTGCGCGCGTGCCTCGCGCGCGGCCTGCGCGTGCCGCAAGACATCGCCATCATCGGCTTCGACGACATTCCCGCTGCCGCTCACGCCACGCCGCCGCTGTCGACCATCTCGGTCGACAAGGAGGCGCTCGGACGCCGCGGCGTCGAGTTGCTGCTCGAAGACGCTCCCGACGAACTCGAAGTCCGCTTGCCCGTCAACCTCATTGCCCGAGCCAGTACTCTGGTGACAACGCCATGACGCAAACCGATACGCTGCACACCGCCACTCACTCGACCAGCGCCCCCGTGCCGCCCGTCGAGAGTTATCGCAATCGCGACTTCCTGCTCGCTCACGTGCAGGACACGCTGCGCTTCTACGCGCCCCACGTGTTCGACCCGAGCGGCGGCTTCTTCCATTTCTTCCGCGACGACGGCTCGATCTACGACCGCACCACGCGCCATCTGGTGAGCAGTTGCCGCTACGTGTTCAACTACGCGATGGCCTATCGCCAGTTCGGCGATCCGCAACACCTGGAATACGCGCGCCACGGCCTGCGTTTTCTGCGTGAAGCGCATTGGGACGCGCAGCACGAAGGCTACGACTGGGAACTCGAATGGCGCGACGGCCATAAGCGCACGCTCGACGCCACGCGTCACTGCTACGGCCTCGCGTTCGTGCTGCTCGCGTATTCGCATGCCGCGATGGCGGGTATCGAAGAAGCCAAACCGATGATCGGCGCGACCTTCGAGTTGATGGAGCGCCGTTTCTGGGACCCGGCCGCCGGTCTTTACGCCGACGAAGCCACGCCCGAATGGACCGTGAGTTCGTATCGCGGGCAGAACGCGAACATGCACACCACCGAAGCACTGCTGGCCGCGCACGAGGCGACCGGGCATCTCGTTTATCTGGATCGCGCGGAACGGGTGGCGTCGAACATCACGCTGCGTCAGGCGAAGCTTTCGCAAGGACTCGTGTGGGAGCACTTTCACGCGGACTGGTCCGTGGACTGGCACTACAACGAGGAAGACAGCTCGAACATTTTCCGCCCGTGGGGTTTCCAGCCCGGCCATCAAACCGAGTGGGCGAAGCTGCTGCTGATCCTCGAACGGTTCCGTCCGCTGCCCTGGTTGCTGCCGCGCGCCATCGAACTCTTCGACGCCGCGATGACGCATGCGTGGGACGAAGATCACGGTGGTCTCTATTACGGCTTCGGCCCCGACGGCACCGTGTGCGATCACGACAAGTATTTCTGGGTGCAGGCCGAGACATTCGCGACGGCTGCGTTGCTCGGCAAGCGCACCGGCAACGAGCGCTTCTGGGACTGGTACGACGAAATCTGGCGTTATAGCTGGACGCATTTCGTCGATCACAAATACGGCGCGTGGTATCGCATCCTCACCTGCGACAACCGCAAATACAGCGACGAGAAAAGTCCGGCCGGCAAGACCGACTATCACACGATGGGCGCGTGTTACGAAGTGCTGGCGCATGCGTTGCCCGACGGCGCAGCGGCGACGTCCGAATCCGCGGAGTGAACGACATGACCCAGGCAAGCGCGAACCACGAATTTCCCGTTTTCATTTCCGCCGGCGACATCCTCACCGATCTCGTACGGACCGGCCCCGCGCAGTGGCTCTCGGTGCCGGGCGGCGCCGGCTGGAACGTGGCGCGCTGCGTAGCGCGCCTCGGTTTGCCGACCGCCTGCGCAGGCTCGCTGGGCGTCGACAATTTCTCCGACGACTTGTGGAACGCGAGCGTTGCCGCCGGTCTCGACATGCGCTTCATGCAGCGTGTGGAGCGTCCGCCGTTGCTGGCGATCGTTCACCAGACGCATCCGCCTGCGTACTTTTTCATGGGCGAAAACAGCGCCGACCTCGCATTCGATCCGTCACGCCTGCCGGCCGGCTGGGCCGGACAGGTGAAGTGGGCGCACTTCGGCTGCATCAGCCTCGTGCGTCAACCGCTCGGCGACACGCTCGCGGCGCTCGCCGCCGATCTGCGTTCGCGCGGCGTGAAGATCAGTTTCGATCCGAACTACCGGAATCTGATGGCGCAGGGTTACGAACCCATCCTGCGCAAGATGGCCGCGCTCGCGGACCTCATCAAGGTATCGGACGAAGATTTGCGCCTGCTGTTCAAGACCGACGACGAAGCCGCCGCCCTCGCCGAACTGCGCGCCATGAACCCGGCGGCAACCGTGCTGGTGACACGCGGCCCCGACACCGCCATGTTGATGGACGGCGCGATGGTGGTCGAAGCACGCCCACCGCGCGTGGAAGTGGTCGACACGGTTGGTGCGGGCGATGCGTCGATTGGCGGCCTGCTGTTCAGTTTGATGACGGCACCGCAGCGGGGATGGGGGGAGCATCTGCAGTTTGCGTTGGCCGCTGGCGCGGCGGCCTGTCGACATTCGGGGGGACATGCGCCTTCTTTGGATGAGGTGGTGGCTTTAATATAGATTTGGTTTTTTTGCCGTGCGGCAGGGTGCTTCTTTTTGTTTGCCTGCGGCGGTGGGGTTTCTTTGCGTTATTGGTTTATTAGTGTTGCCCCTGTGCGGGGCGGCACTTACTTTCTTTGTCCACCAAGCGGACTTCCTTCGGGGCGCCGCGGCAAAGAAAGTAAGCAAAGAAAGCCGCTCACACCGCTAACCCTAAGCGGGCATCTCTCATAACCACACGGAGTGGCAGCCGATAGGGCCGACCGTGGATCGTCATTTCTAGTGGTACAGCAGTCATCCGTTCCGGCGACGCTACGCGCGCCGGAGCGGTACTTCACCCAACCACTCACTTCGTTTTCCGTTAGCGGAGCCGTCGGCTTTGCCTCGGCGAAACGCTTAATGGAAACCTTCGGTTTCCCTTTATGTGCCCCTCGGCGCGCGAAGCGCCGCCGGAACTGATGACGGCCTTGTCACTCACGCGGAGTGCGCGACACGCCGGACGCTCCGGGGCCACCGCCGCCAAGAGCCGCCACCGATAACGAATAGCATTGGCGGTGTGAGCGGCTTTCTTTGCTTACCTTTCTTTGCCGCGGCAAAGAAAGTAAGTGCCGCCCCGCACAGGGGCAACACTAATAAACCACAAACATAAGAAACACAGCCGCCACAGGCAACCAACAAAACCAGCCCCCGGCAGGCAAAAACCTCATTCCACCCCATCGTGCTACGATAAAAACCACCCCCGCCCCCCGTCCGGGAAAAAAACCCAAGAGGAGCCTCACCATGGAAGACATCACCTACACCAAAGGTGTCTACACCGCGGTAGCGTCGATAAAACAGGTGCAGGCAGACTCGTGGCAAGGCACGGTGAAACTCTCCCGCGACGACGGCGACGCTTCCGATCAGGAAGCCAAAGCGTATGAAGTCGACGCTACATCGTCGACGCCCGAAGAAGCGCTGGAGGAAGCCAAAGCTCTCGCCCATCGCATCCTCGGGGCAATCGAACTCTAGCGTCACAGGCGCCGCGCCGGTCGCGCTACGCCAACCCTGCATCCTTGATCCAACCGGCTGGAGGCGATCATGGTCGAACAACTTTTCCTCTACGGCGTCTACTCGATTCACGTGCGCCCCATCGAACTCAACGGCGCGCGCTGGGACGCGGAATACGAAATCCGTCATCGGGAAAAAGCCGTGAAATCGTGGACGACGATCGGCGGCGACAGCGGTTACGCAGACGAAGCCGAAGCCGTCGCGGCAGCCCATCAGCAGGCCGTCGACGACATCGAACACGGCGCCGGCATTCCTAAGCCACGCGCATTTCCGTAAGCCCGACACGGTGCTTGCGCGGCGTATCAGATACACCGTCGCGTGACGGACGAAACGCCAGAGCTGCGTGCTAATCTTTGCGCGTTTTCACTTCCCCGAGCACACGATGGCATCCGAACCGTCAGATCGCATTCCCGGCATCGGCGACGCCGACACCGGCGCGCAGACACGTCGCGCGCGCGGCAGCCGCGAACTGCGTCTGGACGATCGCGTAGTCATCACGCACGGCATGCCGACGCCGCTCTGGCAAGACTTCTACCATCGCGCACTGGTGGTGCGCTGGCCGACGTTCTTCGTGTCGCTCGCGGTGCTGTTCCTGCTGCTCAACACCGCGTTCGCCTCGCTTTACATGCTCGGCGGCGCATCGATCGCCAACCAGTTTCCGAAGGGTTTCGGCGGCGCATTCTTCTTCAGCGTGGAGACGCTCGCCACCGTCGGCTACGGCGACATGCATCCGCAAACGGTCTACGCGCACTGGATCGCCACGCTGGAGATTTTTGTCGGCATGTCGAGCATCGCCTTGGCCACCGGACTCATCTTCGCGCGCTTTTCGCGGCCGCACGCCAAGATCATGTTCGCGCGCTACGCCGTAGTGCGGCCGCTCGAAGGCCGCATGACGCTGATGGTGCGCGCCGCCAACGCGCGCCAGAACGTGATCGCCGAAGCGCGCGCGCGTCTGCGCATCATGCGTCAGGAAACGACAGTGGAAGGCTTCACGCTGCGCAAGCTCTACGACCTGACGCTCGTGCGCGAACAACATCCCGTCTTCAAGCTCGGCTGGATTCTGATGCACGTGATCGACGAAAGCAGCCCGCTGTTCGGCGAGACGGCCGAAACGCTCAAGGCGGTCGACACCATGCTGCTGCTCACGCTCGAAGGCGTCGACGAGTCGACTTCGCAGAACATGCAGGCGCGCTACATGTGGAGTTGCGACATGATCCGCTGGCAGCATCGTTTCGCCGACATCATGACGGACGTCGACGGCGTGAGCCACATCGACTACTCGCACTTCGACGAAATCGTGCCGCTCGACTCCGCGCCCGTCGTGCCGCTCACACCGGTCCACAAAGCCAGCGGCGCCTGACATTTCAGAGGCGTTGCGCGCGGGCGGTTTCGCACCAGGGCTTACCCGAATGCGCCGCGCGCGTGGTAGATCCATCTCAAAACTTCATTAAAACGTGCGGGCCGTCGCGCCATTTCGTCTTCCCTCGGATCAAGTAGAAAAAATTCACTCTAATCGGCGCTAAAAAATAGAGTCTCTTTCGCTGCGTCACCTCTGTGGTCCCCACCCACGGCGCGCGAATGCAAAACAACGGAGACTCACCCATGACCGCTCGCCTGCCCATCGACGGCACGCCCGCTCTCGCCGACTACAAGCTGTCCGATAACCTCACCGCCACGCGCGGCCGCATCTTCCTGACCGGCACGCAGGCCCTGGTGCGACTCGCGCTGATGCAACGCGCGCTGGATCGGGCGCACGGCCTGAATACCGCCGGCTTCATCAGCGGCTATCGCGGCTCGCCGCTGGGCATGGTCGACCAGCAGTTGTGGAAAGCGAAAAAACTGCTCAGCGCGAGTGAAATCCGCTTCTTGCCCGCCATCAACGAAGAGTTGGGCGGCACGGCGGTCCTCGGCACGCAACGGGTGGAATCGGACCCGGAACGCACCGTCGAAGGCGTCTTCGCGATGTGGTACGGCAAGGGTCCGGGCGTGGATCGCGCCGGCGACGCGCTCAAGCACGGCAACGCCTACGGTTCCTCGCCGCACGGCGGTGTGCTCGTGGTGGCGGGCGACGATCACGGCTGCGTGTCGTCGTCGATGCCGCATCAAAGCGACTTCGCGATGATGGCGTGGCACATGCCCGTGGTGAATCCGTCGAATATCGCGGACATGCTCGAATTCGGGCTGTACGGCTGGGCGCTGTCGCGGTTCTCCGGCGCGTGGGTCGGCTACAAGGCGATTTCGGAAACGGTCGAGTCGGGCACCACGGTCGATCTCGACGCGCTGCAAACCGAATGGGCCGTACCGCAAGATTTCGAGTCGCCCGCGGGCGGCCTGCACAATCGCTGGCCGGATCTGCCGAGCCTGACGATCGAGTCGCGCATGCATGCCAAGCTCGACGCGGTCCGTCACTTTGCACGCACCAACAGCATCGACAAATGGATTGCGCCGAGTCCGCATGCCAACGTGGGCATCGTGACCTGCGGCAAGGCGCATCTGGATCTGATGGAAACCTTGCGCCGGCTCGATCTGACCGTGGCCGATCTCGAAGCGGCCGGCGTGCGGATCTACAAGGTCGGCTTGTCGTTCCCGCTCGAAATGACACGCATCGACGCTTTCGTCTCCGGTCTGTCCGAAGTGCTGGTGATCGAAGAAAAAGGCCCGGTGATCGAGCAACAGATCAAGGACTACCTCTACAACCGCACGCAGGGCACGCGTCCCATCGTGATCGGCAAGCATGCCGAAGACGGCACGCTGCTGCTGTCGTCGCTCGGCGAATTGCGGCCTTCGCGCATCCTGCCGGTGTTTGCAAACTGGCTCGCCAGGCACAAGCCCGCGCTCGACCGCCGCGAACGCGTGGTCGATCTGGTCGCGCCGCAAATTCTCTCGAACGCCGCGGACAGCGTGAAGCGCACGCCTTATTTCTGCTCGGGCTGTCCGCACAATACGTCCACCAAAGTGCCGGACGGTTCGATCGCGCATGCAGGCATCGGCTGTCACTTCATGGCCTCGTGGATGGAGCGCGACACCACCGGTCTGATCCAGATGGGCGGCGAAGGCGTGGACTGGGCGTCGCATTCGATGTTCACGAAAACGCGTCACGTCTTCCAGAATCTCGGCGACGGCACCTATTTCCACTCCGGCATCCTCGCCATCCGTCAGGCCGTCGCGGCAAAAGCGACGATCACTTACAAGATTCTCTACAACGACGCCGTCGCCATGACGGGCGGTCAGCCGGTGGACGGCAGCATTTCCGTGCCGCAGATCGCGCGTCAGGTGGAAGCCGAAGGCGTATCGCGCTTCGTCGTAGTGAGCGACGAACCCGAGAAATACGACGGCCATCACGACCTGTTCCCGAAAGGCACGACGTTCCACCATCGCAGCGAAATGGACACGGTGCAGCGCGAATTGCGCGACACCGACGGCGTGACCGTGCTGATCTACGACCAGACCTGTGCAGCCGAGAAGCGCCGTCGCCGGAAAAAAGGCGAGTTTCCCGATCCGGACAAGCGTCTGTTCATCAACGAAGAAGTGTGCGAAGGCTGCGGCGATTGCGGCGTGCAATCGAACTGCCTCTCGGTCGAACCAGTGGAAACCGCGCTGGGGCGCAAGCGCCGCATCGATCAGTCATCGTGCAATAAAGACTACTCATGCGTGAACGGCTTCTGCCCGAGCTTCGTGACGGTGGAAGGCGGCAAGCTGAAGAAAGCGGCCGGCGCCGCCTTCGATCCGGCCGCGCTGGCCGCTCGCGTGCAAGCCCTGCCGGTTCCCGCCACGCATCTCGACGCCGCGCCGTTCGACATTCTGGTGACCGGCGTAGGCGGCACGGGTGTCGTCACGGTGGGCGCGCTGATCAGCATGGCGGCGCACCTGGAAGGCAAGAGCGCGTCGGTGCTCGACTTCATGGGCTTCGCGCAGAAGGGCGGCTCGGTGCTGTCGTTCGTGCGTTTCGCCGCGAGCGACGAGTGGCTCAATCAGGTGCGTATCGACACGCAACAGGCCGACGTGCTGCTCGCCTGCGACATGGTGGTGGGCGCCAGTGCCGATGCGTTGCAAACGGTGCGTCATGGCCGCACGCGCATCGTCGTCAATACGCACGCTATTCCGAACGCCAGCTTCGTGACGAATCCGGATGCCACGCTGCACGCCGACGCGCTGATCGACAAGATGCGTCACGCAGCAGGCGAAGAGCGCATGTCGACCTGCGACGCGCAGGCGCTCGCCACGCGCTTTCTCGGCGACACCATCGGCGCGAACATTCTGATGCTCGGCTACGCGTGGCAACTCGGCCTCGTGCCGGTGTCGTTCGGTGCAATGATGCGCGCCATCGAACTGAACAACGTCGCCGTGCAGATGAATCAGCTGGCGTTCTCGATCGGCCGTCTGGCCGCCGAAGATCCGGCCGCGCTCGAATCGCTGTGGCAAACGCGTCATCTGGCGAAGCAGGCCGTGCGCGTCGATACGCTTGACGAACTGATCGCGCATCGCGAAGCTCGTCTGCAAACCTACGGTGGCGCAAGCTACGTGAAGCGGTATCGCGCGCTGGTGGACGCGGCTCGCCGCGCGGAGAGCGCCGTCGACGCGAACAGCGAACGCCTGACGCGCGCCGTGGCGACGACGTTCTATCGCCTGCTCGCCGTCAAGGACGAGTATGAAGTGGCACGTCTGCATACGGACAAGGCTTTCCGCGACGCACTCGAAGCGCAGTTCGAAGGCGTGGCCGGCAAGGACTTCGGCATCAAGTTCAACCTCGCGCCGCCGACGCTCACGCGCGCTCAAGCGGGCGTGAACCCGACCAAGAAGA
Source organism: Paraburkholderia sp. GAS199 (assembly GCF_050436585.1). NCBI lineage: Bacteria > Pseudomonadati > Pseudomonadota > Betaproteobacteria > Burkholderiales > Burkholderiaceae > Paraburkholderia > Paraburkholderia sp. GAS199. The sequence goes on from NZ_JBNDMM010000002.1 coordinate 777,949, forward strand.
CCTTCGGCCAGTGGATGTGGCCGGTGCTGGGCGTGATGGCGAAATTCAGCAGCCTGCGCGGCACGATGCTCGATCCGTTCGGCCGGACGCTCGAACGAAAAATGGAGCGCAGTCTCGCGGACGACTACGAACTCACGCTGCAACGCGCGTTTGGCAAGCTCGATCCGGGCACGCTCGAAGACGTCGCTAAGCTCGCCGATCTGCATGCGCGTGTGCGCGGCTACGGTCACGTGAAACTGGCGAATCTGGCCGGCGTGAAGCGCGGCGAACGCGATCTCGCAGCACGCCTGCAGATCGAAGCCGCGACGAGCGAAGCGGTGAAGAAGTCGCTGGAAGAGATGAAGGGCGCAGGACAGTTGCGCGGCATTCCGGTGGTGGTCGCGAAGTGACGTTGAAGTGAAGCCGATTGCCGGGTGAAGCTGTTTTCACCACGTCGATGAAAAAAGCCGCTTCGGGTGTGTTGCCCGAAGCGGCTTTTTAATGCGCCATGCCGCGAACGCTCAGTGCTCGCTCTGGCCCAGCAACGCTCTCACTTTGGCTACCTTGTTCGCGTCGACCGGTGCGAGGCCGTTGCCGTCCACACGCACGCCCGAACCGAAGTGGACCGCGCGAACCTGCGTCGCATTCACGAAGCCGGCCAGCGCATCGACCGTCAGCCCCGCGCCCGCGAGCACGGTGCAATGCGATCCGGACACGTGCCGCACCCATTCTCCAATCTCCGCTTGCGCCTGCAATACCGACGGTTTGCCGCCGGAAGTCAGCACGCTGGTTATTGCGGGGAAAGCCAGCAGAACGTCGAGCGCCTTGCGCTGATCGCGCACTTCGTCGAAGGCGCGATGGAAGGTGATGGCGAGTCCGTCGGCGGCGTCGATGGCATGCGAGAGACCTTCACGGTCGATCTCACCGTGGTCGTCCAGCATGCCGATCACGATGCCGTTCGCACCCGCCGCCTTGACGGCGCGCACGTCGCGCAGCATCACGGCGTAGTCGTCGGCGTCGTAGACAAACGAGCGGCTGTGCGGCCGCACGATCACGTTGACGGGAATCGGCACGGCGGCCACCACTGCTTCGATCAGACCGAGGCTGGGCGTGAGGCCGCCCTCGCCCATCGCGGTGACGAGTTCGAGACGGTCCGCGCCGGCTTGCGCGGCAACGCGCGCGTCGGCGACGGTGGTGGCAATGACTTCGAGCAGTACGGGCATGGCGGTGCTGAGTGTCGTCTAAAACGACATCATCGCAGAACCGTCACGCGTCCTCACGTTCCTCGAACCAGTCGATATCGCCGCACAGCACACAGGTCTGCTCGCCGACGCGCGTCGCCACCGAAAGCGTCACGCACGGCAACGCCTCGTTGATCGACAGATACGGCCGCGTCACGTGCACGCGTTCCGGCGCACTGATCGCCGCACGGAAATACGGACGACGCAGCCAGTTGGCGCCCTGTGCATCCGCCAGCGGCAGAAAGCGCGTTTCGTGCGCCGCGCGGTCGGCGCGCAGCACGACGTTGCGGCCGGCCTGCTTACCCTTTGCGTCGAGCAGAAAGCAACGCGCGGCATGATCGAGCGCGAGAAAATTCCAGCACACTTCCTCAAGCGGTTCGCCGGCGGTGAGACGCTCGGCCGCGCGCTCGAAGGCGCGCAGATAAGGCGCGAGCCGGGCCGTGTTGCGGCGTTCGCGCGCTTCGGCCTGGTCACGGTAACGGTCGGTGAGTTCGCCGATGCATGCGCTCGCGTGTGCGGCGTCGGCCGCGCCGGGGTTCGGTCGGCCGAAGAAAAAACCCTGCACGAAGTCGGCGTCGCAAGCGAGCGCCATTTGCGCCTCGTGTTCGGTTTCGACGCCTTCGATCAGCACCAGCTTGCCGGCTTCGTGCAACAACGACACGAGGCCCGGCAGAATCGTCGCCATGTCGGCGCGATGCGCGGCATGCGAAAGCATGATGCGGTCGAGCTTCACGATGTCGGGGTTCAGCTGCCAGATACGCTCGACGTTCGAATGGCCGGCGCCGAAATCGTCGAGCGCGATCAGGAAGCCGCGCTCGCGGAACTGCTTCACGGCTTCGGCCAGACGTTCGAGATCTTCGGCACGATGTTCGAGCACTTCCAGCACGATGCGCCGCGGCGGCAGATCGAGACGCCGCAGCGTCGCCAGCAGGGCGGCGGACAGATACGGATCGGTGAGCGCGCCGGGATGAATGTTCAGGAACAGCCACTCGCGCTCGGCTCCGAGCACCTTGAAGTTTTCCAGATGCAGCGTCTGCGCGAGCCGGTCGAGTTGCAGCACGTCGCCGATGCGGGCGGCTTCGCCGAACACGTCGAGTGGAGACACGGGGCGATCGAGCGCGTCATGCGCGCGCAGCAGCCCTTCGTAGCCGACCGCACGCATGTGCGACAAGCTGAAGATCGGTTGGAACACGCTGGTCAGCGTCAACTCGCCGTGTTGCACCGAAAAACGTTCGAGCCCCGACGTCACCTCGACATCGAAACCATGCGGCGGCGCGGCCGCCCTTTCCTGTTGCGCAATCGTCATGCAATCCTCTCACGCGAGAGTCGGGCCGGTCCGAACGCGGAAGCGAACAACCTCGGCGCCGTCTCTCAAAATGTGCGTCATCCCCTTCCCTTAAGCAAGCTCCATGCGCACGCTGGCGCACATTCGAATGAACTTTGCATGTCCTATTGCACCGACGAAAGGGTCAATGCGCCGCGCGTGGGCGCATCACGCACCGTCGCGGTGCATGGACGCGCGGCCGCCCGATTCTCTTCACGACGCGGACACTGCCCGTTTGGTGAAGCCGCTTGCCGGTGCTGGGCTAAACTTTGCCCTCGTGCCTGTCCCGGCGCCCGACCAGAACCCTGCGTCATCGGACACGATGAACCCGACTGCGACCACAAATCGCGCCGCTATATCCGCACAAATAGATCGATGGAAATTGTCTTTACCGTACTGATTCTGCTGCTTGCCGTTGCCGCGTCCGGCATCCTCACCCGCTCGCTGCGCTTCGCTTTACCCTTGCCGCTCGTGCAGATCGCGATCGGCGCGCTGCTCGCATGGCCGGCGCTCGGCATGCACGTCAGCTTCGATCCGGAAATCTTCATGATGCTGTTCATTCCGCCGCTGCTGTTCGCGGACGGCTGGCGCATCCCGAAGCGTGAACTGTTCATGGCGCGCCGCGCAGTGCTGATGCTTGCACTCGGGCTAGTCTTCATGACGGTGCTGGTGGTCGGCTATTTCGTGCACGCGTTGGTGCCGTCGATTTCGCTGCCAGTGGCGTTCGCACTCGCCGCGGTTCTCTCGCCGACCGACGCGGTGGCGTTGAGCGGCATTGTCGGCAAAGGCAAGATTCCCTCGCGTCTGATGCATATTCTGGAAGGCGAAGCGTTGATGAACGACGCCTCCGGTCTGGTCGCGCTCAAGTTCGCCATTGCCGCCGCGCTTACCGGCGTGTTCTCCATCCGCGAGGCGTCGATCAGCTTCGTGATTATCGCGGCCGGCGGTCTGGCGACCGGCGCGGCGGTGAGCTGGCTGTTCAGCTTCGTTTCCGCGCACTTTTTCAGCCTCACGGAAGAAGGCGATCCCGCGCCCGGCGTCGTGATGACGTTGCTGATTCCGTTCGCCGCGTATCTGATCGCGGAGCGCTTCGAAGTGTCGGGCATTCTGTCGGCCGTCGCCGCGGGCATGATGATGAATTACGCCAGCGTCGCGCATTCGGGTTCGGTCGCGTCGCGAGTACGGGCCGGCAGCACGTGGACGATGATCGAGTTCGTCTTCAACGGCATGGTGTTCATTCTGCTGGGCCTGCAGTTTCCCCATACCATCGGACGCGCGCTGCTCGACGCGCACGAAACCAGCGACGCGCTGGTGTGGCGGCTGATCGGCTATATCGTCGCGGTGGCGGCGGCGCTGTATGCCATGCGTTTCGTGTGGGTCTGGCTGTTGCGCTGGTTCGCCAGCCGCTCGGCGGCCCGGCATGGCGTGGCGAATGCCGTACCCGGCTTGCGCACCGTGACGGTCACCACAGTGGCCGGCGTGCGCGGCGCGGTGACGCTGGCCGGTGTGCTGTCCCTGCCCGAACTGCTGCCGGGCGGCGCGCCGTTGCCCGGCCGCGATCTCGCGATCTTCATCGCGTCTGGCGTGATTCTGCTTTCGCTGCTGGTCGCGGTGGTTGCGTTGCCGTTATTGCTGCGCGGCTGGCGACGCAGCAAAGACCCGCACGCCGCTGAAGAAACCATGGCGCGCACGATGGCCGCGCAAGCCGCGATTCGCGCCATCGACGAAGTACACGATGAGAAATGCTCGGATCTGGATGAGTCGGAGTCCGCGTATGCGGCCGACGTGACAGCGCGAGTGATGGACCTGTATCGGCGGCGGCTCGCTACGCTCGACGAAGAGCAGGAGCCGCGCGAGTTGGCACGTCGCGCCGACGCACTCGAATTCCAGATGAAGCTGGCGGCGATGCGCGCCGAGCGCACCACCCTGCTCGCACTGCGCAACAGTCACGCGATCAACGACGAAACGCTGAACAAGCTGATGCGCGAAGTGGATCTACTGGAAACGGCGCTGACTGCGCACCGCAAATAAATGCTTTGACGCCGGACGGTCGACCCCGCCACCGCCCGGCAAGCGCTCAGATCAGCAAGCGACGAATCAGGCCACCGGACCTTGTGCCGGCTTGCGTCGCAGAAGCGCGTAGAGAATGATTGCGCCGAACGTCGCGGTGCCGATGCCGCCGAGACCGAAGCCGCCCAGTTTCAATGAGAAGTCGCCGGCACCCAGCACGAGCGTGACGGCCGCGACGATCAGATTGCGGTTGTCGGAGAAATCGACCTTGTTCACCACCCAGATGCGTGCGCCGGTCACGGCAATCAGACCGAACACGACGATCGACACGCCACCCAGCACCGGGCCCGGAATGGTCTGGATCACCGCGCCGAACTTCGGCGAAAAACCCAGCACCAGCGCGATCACCGCGGCAATCACGAAGACCAGCGTCGAATAGATCTTGGTGACGGCCATCACGCCGATGTTCTCGGCGTAGGTGGTGACGCCCGTGCCGCCGGCGAAACCGGAGACGATCGTTGCGAGTCCGTCGCCGAGGAAAGCGCGGCCGACGTAACGGTCCAGATTCTGGCCGGTCATCGCACTGACGGCCTTGATGTGTCCGAGGTTTTCCGCCACCAGAATCACGGCGATCGGTGCGAGCAGCGTCATGGCTTGCACGTTGAAAACCGGCGCCGTGAAGTGCGGCAGACCGAACCATGCGGCGTTGGCGACGATCGAAAAATCGATCGGCTTGCCCATGCCCAGACCGTTCGTCACGATTGCGTAGATCACGTACGCCATCAGCAGACCCACGAGAATCAGCAGGCGCTGCAGCATGCCGCGGGCAAACACCGCCACTGCACCGACGCACAGCACCGTGACCAGCGCCATCCACGAATCGAAATTGCTGCCGCTCACGCCGTGCACGGCGATCGGCGCGAGGTTCAGCCCGATCACGCAGACGATCGCGCCCGTCACCACCGGCGGCATCAAGGTTTCGATCCAGCGCGTGCCGACCGCCGACACGATCAGGCCAATGATCGCGTACACCACCCCGCACGCGATGATTCCGCCCAGCGCGACCGGAATGTTCATGTTCGGACCGTGACCGCCGTAACCCGTCACCGCGATCACGAGGCCGATGAACGCGAAGCTGGAGCCGAGATAACTCGGCACGCGGCCGCCCACCAGCACGAAGAACAACAACGTGCCGATGCCCGACATGAAGATGCACAGGTTCGGATCGAAGCCCATCAGAAGCGGCGCGAGCACGGTCGAACCGAACATGGCGACGACGTGCTGAACGCCCATCGCGATCATCTGTGGCCAGGCGAGGCGCTCGTCGGTGCCGACGATGCGCCCCTCGGCAGCGGCTGGCTGGACGCGCCAGCGGGGGAAGTGGGAATCGGCCATGGCGGGGGTTCTCCTCTATCGGCGTTTTAATGGACGGCGCGTGAACGGCGCCGTCTGCGAATTACGCGCGAGTGTACGGAGTGCCATTAGCCCTGGCAAGCACGCGGCGCAGCATGCACACCGGCATTATCGGCGGATGCTGCCTGCTTCAGCGCGCTTCGAGCGAAAACACCGTCACCGCCGACTGCAACTGCCTCGCCTGGTCGGCCATCGAGGCCGCCGCGGCCGCGGCCTGCTCGACCAGCGCCGCATTCTGCTGGGTGACGTCGTCCATTTGCGCGACGGCGCGATTCACTTCTTCGATACCGGTGCTCTGTTCCTGCGACGCCGACGAAATCTCGCCCATGATGTCCGTCACGCGTTTGACCGCGTGCGTGACTTCCGCCATGGTCTGGCCGGCACGCTCGGCGAGTTCGGCGCCGCTGCCCACGCGCGCGGTCGAGTTCTCGATCAGTTCCTTGATCTCTTTCGCGGATATCGCGCTGCGCTGCGCAAGCGAACGCACTTCGCCCGCCACCACCGCGAAGCCGCGCCCCTGCTCGCCGGCGCGCGCCGCTTCCACGGCGGCATTCAACGCGAGAATGTTGGTCTGGAACGCGATGCCCTCGATCACCGCGATGATGTCGGTCATGCGCTTCGACCCCGCGGCCAGCTCGCGCATCGTTTCCACGACATCGCTTACCAACGTGCTGCCGCGCTCGGCGATCTCCGATGCGCCATGCGCCACGCCGCCCGCCTGCTGCGCATTCTCGGCGTTCATCTTCACCGTGGATGTCAGCTCCTGCATGCTCGACGCAGTCTGCTGCAATGCGGCGGCCTGCTCCTCGGTACGCTGCGACAGATCCGTATTGCCCTGTGCGATCTCGCCCGACGCCATCAGAATCGATTCGCTCGATTCGCTGATGCCCGAGACGATGCCCGCAAGCCGCTCGCGCATATTGCGCAAGGCGAACAGCAGGCTGCCGGTGTCGCCGGCGCGAATCTCGACACGCACGCCCAGGTCGCCACCCGCGATGCGATTGGCGATCTGCATGGCGTAGTCCGGCTCGCCGCCCAGTTGACGCGAAAGACGCCGCGCGATCACGGTGGCGAGCAACATGCCCGCCGCGATGGCGCCGAGCACCAGAACCAGCATGCTGACGCGCATGTGTTCGTAATTGACGGTGGCGCGGTGCTGCGCGTCGTTGGCTTGCTGACGCCGATAATCGATCAGCGCCGTGATGCGATCGCGCAATGCCTCGCTCGAAGCAATCGCGCGGTGCACGAGTTCGTTGTTGTCGACGCCCGCTGGAATCGGTTCGAGTCCGATCTGCTGATGCACGATGCCTTCCCACACCGCCGACTTGCGCAGCACGTCGTCGAACAATTCCTGACCCTTGCTGGTGGCGATGGTGGCGCGATACTGGTCGTACGCACCGTGCATGTCTTTCAGCGAGTCGACGATGCTCTCTTTCAGTTTCTGACGGCCCGCGTCGTCGGCTGCGTAGCCGAGATTCGCGGCGGCGAGGTCGGAATCGATCTTGTGACGATTCGCTTCTTCCATCCAGTAGAGACCGTTCATGTGACGCACCGCGATTTCGTCGGTGATGTCATGCATGGACGACAGCGTCGTGAGCGAAGTCCCACCGATCACCACGCAAAACCCGATCACGACGGCAAATGCCAACAGCAACTTCCTGAATACGGTCATGCGATCGAACCACTTCATTTCACCATCCTTCACAAGTCCACGAGAGACGCTCTCGCCACTGCGCTGTCGCGAAACATTTCGCGATCCTTCGAATTCGCAGCGACGCTCCCCCTTCTTTTACGGCTGCCGTCAGGTGGACTTGATGCGCCCAATGCCGGGCATAACCGGGACAGGATGATGTAAGCAATGCTTAGCGGCTGCTCGATCGTCACGATTGGGATTCGTCTGATGGAAGATCGGCGGCCTCGCACCTAAGCTTTCTTTTGCTACGTTTTTCCCCGAAACGTAGCGAAGTTGTTGACGTGTGATGTTGTTGTAACTCTCCGACTTTCCGCTCACGCTCCCTGGCGTGAGCGGTTTTTTTTTGCCCGTCGCATTTGCTTACGAACGTGCGCCGAAAACATCGGCGGCCAGCTTCAGCGTGTGATCGCGCACATCGTCGGGCCAGCGCTTGACGATTGCGTCGAAGCGCGACGCGTCGTGGGCATACAAAGCTCGCGTCGCCTCTTCATACTCCGGCAGGTTGCCCGCCAGCGCGGTCATGAACCGATACACCGATTCCTGCGCCGCGCGCTGGCGATCTTTGTCCTCGCTGCCGGCCCGCGCAGCGTCCACCAGCTTGCGCAACGCCACCGACGCACCGCCCGTCTGCGCATTCAGCCAGTCCCAATGACGCGGCAACAAAGTCACTTCTCTCGCGACCACGCCAAGCCTGGGCCGCCCGCGTCCTCGCGGCGCGTCGTCTTCGGTGGGTGCATCGGCCGGCGTGGTTGGCGCGGCGGTCTCGTTGGCTGAAAGACGCGCGAGGATCTGTTCCGGTGTGCCGCGCAAGTCGAATTCGATCGGCTGACTGGTCGTGTCGTCGAAGATCAGCACGGGCGCCTGTTCGCCGCGCGTCAGCACGTCATGGACGGCGAGCGCGACGTCGGCCGCGGCGCCCGAGGCAATCCGGCGGTGTCCCTCGAAGGCAATGCAAGTGGTGGCGTGGTTCGTCACGACAAACTCCAGAAGAAGAATTTGTCGAATTATATCCGGGTATAAATAAGGTGCAACTTATTACCCGGGTTAAATTGGTCTGCGTTGCGGGGCAACGACACGGTCCGAACGCTCAGTGCTGCGGCACCGCCGATTGAAAGCCCGCTTCCGCCCGCGCGGCGACCGGATAGGACAGCACCTGATTGCGACCGGCGTCTTTGGCTTCGTAAAGCGCTTCGTCGGCGGCGTTGACCAGCTCACGGCTCGTCGTGAAAGTCTGACCCGTGGTGCAGGCGAGTCCGATACTCACCGTCAGCACGTGATGCGAACTCGCGACATGGCGCAGTTCGAGCGCCTGAACCGCGGTGCGAATCTTTTCGCCGATGAACGCCGCGCCCGCTGCGTCGGTGTCGGGCAACAGCACGGCAAACTCTTCGCCGCCGTAACGCGCCGCCGTGTCGCCTGGACGGCGCACGTTCTGCGCGATGCAGCGGGCTACGGCGATCAACGCGTCGTCGCCGGCGGAATGGCCGTAGAGGTCGTTGAAGCCTTTGAAACTGTCGACGTCGATCAGCAGCATCGACAGCGGCCAGTCGTTGCGTTGCGCACGACGCCATTCGTCTTCCGCATGTTCTTCGAACGTGCGCCGGTTGTTCAGCGCGGTCAGGCCGTCGGTGCGCGCGAGTATGCGCAGTTCTTCCTCGGCCGCGCGACGTTGACGAAGCTGCTGCGAGAACAGCACGGCGAGCGCGAGAATCGCGATGTCCAGCGCGGCGATCAGCGAGCCGATGATCCACGCGCGATGCCGCCACTCCACGTAGATGTCGCGCGTGGAAAGCGCGACGTCGAGGATCAGCGGGTACATGTCGATATGACGGAAGGCGTACCAGCGCTCGACGTTATCGATCGCCGCCGTGCCGAAGAAATCGCCGCTCGGACGCTCGACGAAACGCGAGTAATTGGACGTGCCGGTGAGATTGCGGCCGATGATCTTCGGGTCGTAAGGACGCCGCATCAGCATCGTGCCGTCGCTGAGCATCAGCGCCATCGAACCGCCCGCGCCGAGATTCATGCCCGCGAACAGACGCCGGAAGTACGTCAGGCGCAAGGTGCCGATCACCACACCGCCGAAGCTGCCGTCCGGCCGCGAAATGCGCCGGCTCAACGCAATGCTGGTATCCGTGCCGCTGATCTTCGGCACGAACGGACGGCTGACGTACAGACCCACGTTCGGCGAGTCGCGCTGCACCTTGAAGTAATCGCGGTCGGCGAGATTGAAGTGACGCGGCGGATAAGCCTGCGAGTCGTATTCGATATCGCCGTTGGCGTCGAGCACGAGAATCGAGCCCATGTCTTTCGCGCTGGCGGATCCGTCGAATAGCACCATCTGGCGAATCGTAGGCGGCAGGTCGCGGAAGCCGGGCTGCTTGAGACCGTCGATTGCCGCGCGCAAGGACAGGTCGTAGATTTCCAGATTGCGCGAGACGTCGCGCTCGACCAGCAAGGAGACGTTGAAGACGGAATCCTGCGCGCGCCTCAATGCGTCGTCGCGCATCTGCGCCAGCACCCAAACTGCAATTGCAAGGATCGCGCTGGCCAGCACGATACTGATCGCAATCACGATGTTCGGTCGGCGCGTCACCATGGGCTTGTCGTTCGAGCATGCGCTAACGGCGCGCGTGAAGAAGAGGCCGGCATGTGCAAGCGCGACCCGCGAATCGTCAGCGTACCAGACCTCGCGACGCCGCAAATGCTCGAACAGACAGGTTTTTCGTGCCTTAGGCGGACCTTGGGCAGACCGTGAGTGGAAGTCCGCCGTTGGCGCGCCTAACCAGTATGCAGATCGAATAAAGGCTGCGCGGCCGCGCGACTGAGCGCCCGGATATCGGCCGATTCAAGCACGGCTTTCGGCGCACCGTGTCGCGCGACGGCCAGCATCGCCTGACCGACGTCTTCTGTGCTGAGAATCTGGTTGGGCAACAGTGCGCGCAGCGTCGACAGAAAAGGTTTGGCCGCTGCGTAGAACAGGCGGTAGGAGCGCGTTTTCGAGCGCGCGCCGTTCAGCGGCTGAATGACGCCGGGCCGGAACAGATACACGCCCTTGAACGGCAGACGCAGCAGCGCGTTTTCAGTTCGGCCCTTGACGCGCGCCCACATGCTGCGACCGCGCTCGGTACTGTCCGTGCCGGCTCCCGAGACGTAGACGAAGGTCATGTGAGGATTAATGCGAGCGAGCGTCTGCGCGGCGGCCAGAGTCACGTCATAGGTGAGACGTGCGTAATCGGCTTCGTTCATGCCCGCCGACGAAACGCCCAGACAGAAGAAGCAGGCGTCGAAACCTTTGAACGCGGCTTCCGTTTGCCGATAGTCCATCAGGTCGGGCTGAATCAGTTCGGTGAGACGCGGGTCCAGTTGTCCCGTGCGCGTGCGGCCGACGGTCAGGACAGCGTCCACGTCAGGCGCGCGCAGACTTTCGCGCAATACGCCCTGGCCGACCATTCCTGTCGCGCCGAATATCATCACCTTCATGTCGTGTACTCCGTGGTCGCGCCAGGCCAGCGCGTGTTGTTCAACGTTTCTGAATGGATCACCGTCGAGCCGCGACGGCCTCGCCTCGCGCAAGCCGGACAATCTGCGCTTCGTCCCGCGGACCGTTGCGCTCGATCATTGGCGTGGGTTCATCATCGGCACTCACATTTGCTTCGGGCGCGGCTGCCAACGCGAACGCAATGTCGGGACCGAGTCCGGCGGTCACGCTAAGGCTGTGCAATCGCATGCCAGAACGCTTCGAAACCGGCGCGGCGATAACGCTCCGCCTCGGCCGGTTCGCGGGCGATGAAATCCATGGTGGTCTCCGCAAGCGCCGCCATGATCGCCGACACGAACGCAGGCGGCTGATCGCGCAATGCACCGCTCGCGACGCTCGCCTGGATCATCGCGTTGATGTCCGCGAACGATTGCATGCCCGTCTCGCGCACGCAGTCGGTCAGGCGATCGGATACCGACAATTGCGCCATCGCGCGACGCTTTTGCGGCTGCGCGACGCCCCAGTCGACGAACTTGTCCCACACGTACTGCGCCCGCTCCCGCACGCTCGCGTCCTGCGGATACGTCGCCATCATCACTTCGCGCAATTCGCCTTTGATGACGAGGTACAACTCGTTGAGCAACGCGTCCTTGTTATCGAAATACGTGAACAGCGTGCCTTCCGCGACGCCGGCCACTTTCGCGATGCGTGACGTTGGCGCACTCATCCCCTGCTCCGCGACGACTTCAGCGGCGGCGGCAAGAATGGCGTTGCGCTTGTCTTCGCTCTTCGGACGGGCCATCTGAATTCCAGCTGTTGAACCGGCAATAAATGAGTGATTGCTCAATCATAGACTATCCGCGCGAATTTTGCCGAAGCATGGTCCATGCGTTTGAAACGGTCGATGCATAGCCCTCGCCTTTCACAGCCGACCGGAATGAAGGGTTCACGTAAGACAAACACGCTTCCATCTGGCGCTTAAATACGTCGATCTATGCGTGATAACGCATTTTCCACGTTCATCTCGTGCAAGCTTTGTAGTGACATACCCGAGTTTGCTTAAGTCACGGTGACTCGGTTCCGATATCCGGTAAATGGGATACCCATTTGATGCGTGACGCACGTCAGTTTTACCGACCGACGCGCCCGCGAAACATCGAAGGGTCAACAACGCGGGGCCGCACGTTGTGGTGCGGTCAGATAGACGTCCCCATGCCCGGACCTGAGAGTCCATTGCGAACGCAATCACGTTTCGTTATTGGAGAATTAATCGTGACACTGAAGCATCTCACCATCAAAACCAAGCTCATTGCCGGCTTCGGCATGCTGTCGCTCATCGTCGTCGCGGTTTCCGGCCTCTCGCTGAAAGCACTTAGCGATTCAACCGACGGATTTTCGAGCTTCGTGCATGGCATCAACGCACGCGCCGATATGGCCGTGCAGGTGCGGACCGCCGTCGACCGTCGCGCCATCGCGGCGCGCAATCTCGTGCTCGTGACCAAGCCGCAGGATCTCGACCTGGAAAAAGCCGACGTCACGCGCGCGCACGAAGACGTGCAGTCGGACCTCAAAAAGCTCAACGACATGATCGCGACCGCGACCGATTCGTCGGAGAAGGCGCGCAGTCTCGTCGCGGAAATCAATCGTGTGGAGGCAGCGTACGGTCCGGTGGCGCTCGATATCGTCAACCTCGCGCTGACCAATAAGCGCGACGACGCGATCGTCAAAATGGACGAGCAATGCCGTCCGCTTCTCGCCGCGCTGATTCGCGCGACCAACGCCTATGCCGACTACACGCATACGCGCCAGGAACAGATCATCGGCGAGTACGCGGAACACTATCAAAGCCAGCGCAACGTGCTGATCGCCATCTGCCTGATCGCGCTCGGCATTGCGTTCGGCGCATGCCTGCTGATCACGCGCGCCGTGACCGGACCGCTCGGTGTAGCGATCGACGTGGCGCGCACCGTATCGCAAGGCGATTTGCGCACACGCATTACCGTAGAAGGCAAGGACGAAACCAGCAAGCTGCTCAGCGCCTTGCGCGAGATGAACGATCGGCTGACGGCCATCGTGGCGCGCGTGCGCGACAGCAGTTCCAGCATCGCCGGCGCCGCGCGTCAGATCGCCGCCGGCAACATGGATCTGAGCCAGCGTACGGAACAGCAGGCAGCGTCGTTGCAGGAAACCGCCGCCAGCATGGAAGAACTCACCTCGACCGTGAAGCAGAACGCCGACAACGCGCAGCAAGGCAGCACGCTGGCAGCGAATGCGTCGTCCGTCGCGAAGAAAGGCAGCGAAGTGGTGGGCCAGGTGGTCAACACCATGCAGGACATCAGCGACAGCTCGACCAAGATCGCCGACATCACCGGCATCATCGAAGGGATTGCTTTCCAGACCAACATCCTCGCGCTGAATGCCGCCGTCGAAGCCGCACGCGCCGGCGAGCAGGGCCGCGGCTTTGCCGTGGTGGCGAGCGAAGTCAGAAGCCTGGCGCAACGCTCGTCGAGCGCGGCGAAGGAGATCAAGGACCTGATCGCGACCTCCGTCGACAAGATTCGCGACGGCTCCGCACTCGCGGGCGAAGCAGGCAAAACGATGAACGAAGTGACGCAAGCCGTCGCGCGCGTGACCGACATCATGGCCGAGATCGCGGCGGCGTCGAGCGAACAGAGCCGCGGGATCGAACAGGTCAATCAGGCCATCACGCAAATGGACAACGTCACGCAGCAGAACGCGGCGCTCGTCGAGGAAGCAGCGGCGGCTTCGAGGTCGATGGAAGATCAGGGCGCGCAGCTGAATCAGGCCGTGGCGTTCTTCCAGATTGTCGAAGATAACGGCGTGACGTTGACGAGAAGCGAGCCTGTCGAACGCGAAACCGTGACACGTGCGCCGGTTGCTGCGGCAAAGCGTGTTGCACGGCCGGCGATGCCGGCACTGGCGATCGCCGCTGTAGGTGGCGACGATGGGTGGGACAAGTTTTGAGTGAGGTCTGATGTCGCCGTCGCATGACGGTGACGCGTTGAGGGGGCTGGCGTTTTCTGGGGTTGGTCGGGGGCGTCGGCTTTTTTATTTGCTCGCGACAGGTTGTATGCGGAGGGGGCTTTCACCGAACCTGGATTGGTTGCGTGTCAGGTTCTTTGGTGATGGATTTTTTTGTCAGGCTTCCTGACACGGTCGGGTCTGGATGGTCTTGTGATGGCGTCGTTGTGTTGGATCGCTCGCCGTTGCTTATTTTGGTTTGCTGAGTGAGTTCTCACGACGACTGCGGTGCGCGGATAGGCGCGTTAGCGATTCATTCGACGCTTTTGAATTTTCCCTGACGGCCACTTGGCCGAGTACCTCAATGCAGAAGTTCTTCAGACTTCTGCTGGCGACGATGTTTGCCGCGCGCTCGATCATGTGTTCACTGGCCGCGGAATCGGACGCGGCACATACCGAATTCGAGCCGTCCAAACCCGACCAGGCTTATATGGGCCGTTGGTTGATCTGATTTCGCCGATCTGCGAATTGGGCGAAACCACCGATGCCGGAAAGCGCCGCATCATTTCGATCACGGACGGCAATTTTAAAGAGCCAATAGTGAACGGTGAGATTCTGAATAAAGGGGCCGACTGGCAGGCGGTTAATTCCGATGGACTCGCGATGATCGACACGCGGTATCTGCTGAAGATGGACGGTGGCGAACTGGTCTATTTGCAAACCAAAGGACTGCGGTATGGGCCAGCCGATGTGTTGGCGGATTTGGTGAAAGGAAACCGGTGGATCCGAGTAAGTATTACTTTCGGCTTTGTATGATGTTCGAGACTAGTTCGAAGAATTACGCGTGGTTGAATCGTGCGATGGCGGTGGGCGGTGCGATGAGGTTGTTTATGGTGCTTATTTGTTGAGATGAGGGGCTCTCGTGAATGCTGTGGGGCTTGGTGGGCTTTAAAAGAAAACCCCGCGACCTTGCGGGACGCGGGGTTTGCGGAACTGATTGGATCTGGTTGGGAGGAGGAGGATCGAACTCCCGACCTTCGCATTGCGAACGCGACGCTCTCCCAGCTTAAACTATGCAATATCAAAGGGTTAGCATTGCGCACCCTCATCGTCAGACCGGTTTGTCACCCCGCTGTCACCCTTGGAGAAGTGATGGCAACCATACGACAACGCAGCGACCGCTGGCAGGCGATTGTGAAGCGTCAAGGTTATCCAGTTCAATCGAAGACATTCGCCCTGAAGAAAGACGCGGAGAAGTGGGCGAGACAGCAAGAGCGGCTAATCGACGCCGGGCAGTGGATCGACAGTCCCGAAGATCGCCAAACCACCTTGGCGGCACTGTTAGATCGCTATGCAACGGAGGTCAGCAAAAGCAAGCGAGGAAGCCGCGCTGAGTGCTACCGAATTGAAAGTTTCAAGAAACTCAGTCTCGCAAAGCACGCTCTATCCGTCATAACGCCACAGATGGTTGCGTCTTGGCGGGACGCCCGCCTCAGCGAAGTCTCATCCGGCACAGCACTACGAGAACTGCAACTTCTTAGCCACGTTTTCTCCATCGCCATCCGCGAATGGGGCATTCGTTTGCCGAGCAATCCCGTGAGCCTCATCAGAAAGCCGCGGTCTGGCAAAGCGCGAGACCGCGTGCTCACCGTCCCGGAAAGGACCGCATTAGTCTCGGCGTGCGGGCAGTGCCATAACTCATGGATCAGACCAGTGGTGATTTTCGCGTTGGAGACCGCAGCGCGGCGCGGCGAAATACTTTCGCTGTCATGGAACGATGTTGATTTGGCCCACCGAACCGCGACCCTTCAGGTGACGAAGAGCGGGCAGCCTCGAAGAATTCCCCTATCGAAGAATTGTGTCGCCATGCTGGAATCACTACCGCGCAGCGTAGACGGTCGGGTCTTCCCGGTCTCCATGGAAGCCGTGAAACAAGCATACGAAAGAGCGGTTGTAAGGGCTGGTATCCGCAACTTTACTTTTCACGATCTAAGGCATGATGCGCTGACACGGCTGGCGAAAAATGGTCTGTCGGTTTTGGAACTCCGAGCAATCTCCGGCCACACAACGGCAAATATGCTTCAGCGATACGTGTCGATTGATGCCGGTGATTTGGCAGCAAAGCTCGGCTAATCTTCATTGAACAGGCCGCCGCTTGACGGGGCGGCGGACTAAAGCGGTGTCACATGCATGACTTCAACTTTCGTCGTCGGGCGGTCGCGTGGTGAAATTGACGCTGACGATTAATGCGGATCGATGGAACGGCACCGTGAACGCGACGTGACACCACGACAGTCGGCCAGAAGCGGCAAGCGTTAGCAGGTCTCGGAAATGCCCTTCCGACATATCAACCACGCCCTGTAACTCAGGTTTGATCGATATGAAAGCGCCAACATTAGGCATATCGGCGTTACCGACGCTCGGCTTGCTAGTCGGGCTGACTTGAATCAAAAACCGGATCACATCGCGCACCGGTTCGATGAACTCCCCTTCCAACACAATCGAGGTACGATTTTCGCGCTCAGGGGGGAAACCGCGAGGGCGGTCCACACGCTCCGTGAGACTTGCGTGCCAAGCGGTAATACGCCCATAGCGACTCAGCAGTTCGCGTCGATAGCGTGGGTGCTTCGCGTTAGGCATATCTCAATAGCCAAGACATCGCGCCGTCCAACAAGATCGCTGAATCATGACGCGACAGCCCGTGGACACCGACGTAACGCTTCGTTCAGCGAGTGGTTGTAGTCGAGTCAAAGGAGGCCCATCCTCACATGGCTTTATGGGTAGCTTCTGACCATCTCGTCATTGCGCCTACATCAGATCGGATCGTATGCTAGTTTCGAGCGCCGCACTTCTACAGGTAGCCCGTACCTTTGAACAATGTTTCGAATCAACGATTCGAACCACCCCTGTGCCTCTGGGTGAATGACTATGCTACGAATCAAATCTGCAAGGACGACGGGTATCGACATGCCGGGCGGCAAGTCCGAATCTTCGATGTTTTCCTCGTACCGGTCGATCAAGACCCGGACTTCTTCTTCGTACTCGTAGGCTTTGACCTTATAGGTAAAGACATTCGCGTAAGGTTCATACTGCAACGCCGGATCACGCCAATGTTTGACGTATCGAACCTGCTTGATCTCACTCTGGTAGGGGAACGGTATCTTCAAAGAAGTGCGTAGTTGACTTACCGTAGTGGTGACCGCAACTGCGGCAGTGGAGCGGCCATACAGGCTCCACATTGCCATGCTGTCGTCACCGCTTCCACGCCAACAGTTCACAAAGACACGTTTCCTCAGCCGTTCCTTGAATTCATCGAACGTCAGTCCCGTGCTTTCCTTTTGAAAAGCTTCCTCAATGGCATGCTTGGCTGAAGCCGTGAACGCTCCCTCGAACTTATCCTCGAATTTGTCCGCCCGGCAGAAGAACAATGCACGATTTTCGAGCAGATCGAGAAACTTCGCCATGTCAAGATAACGCCACATCACCAACGTCTCGTCGAGATTCTTTGCGACGTGCGGAATGCTGTTCACCGTCATTCTCTTTCTCCAAGTCGAAGCCATTTTCCTCGTTACTCCCAGCGGGCGCGAAGGCGTGAGATCAGGGGCTCGACGAGATCATATCCCTGAAGCGCCGATAACCATCGAACCGGAATGCCATCAAGACCGTACATGATCCCGGCAAGACCGCATGCGACGGCTGCCGTGGTATCGGTATCGTTGCCGAAACAAATCGCCGCCGTCGCAACGTCCTCAAAAGAGGTTTCCTTCATCGCTTCTCTCGCGGACCATATTGTGTCCAGCACGTATCCAGTGCCACGTGGCTGGTCGGTCTTCGGAAAGCTTCGCAGCATGTCAAGTTCGGCCTGAAGCGCAATCTGCTCCTGCCGATCCGGCCAACCGTTGTATATCTCTTCGAGGCGTTGGTCCGCCCATGACCAAGGGTCCGCAACCTTGCGCAGATATGCCCTCGCGACCAACACACAGAACGCACACGCAACGAGCGAACGCGGATGGGCGTGGGTCGGCAACGATTGCATATGAGCGTCATGAACAAGTGTCTCGTCGGTCCCAACATGCCACAGGGCAAGCGGCAGCACTCTCATCAAGCTTCCGTTCCCGTTGCTCCACTCGTCGCGACCACCGGACTCACACGGTGACACACCGTCACGTAGTCTCGACAAGGCTTTACCCGTCTGGATTCCGACATCAAATACGTGGCCGTCTACGGCCATGTAACCGTCATCCAACCATCGCAGCAGCCGACTGGCGAAGTCGGCGAGGATTAGACGCCCATTGTCTTGGAGACTGGCAAGCAAACACAATGCTTGTGCCCCATCGTCGGACCACGTTCCGGGCGGCACGCCAGCATGTGCACGATGGAAACCAACGGGTGGGATCATCTCGATCAGATGTCGCGCCGGAATTCGTTCAGGCGGTGTGAACTCAAACGGGACGCCGAGTGCATCGCCGACCAGTAGGCCGACTAGCCCTGCAATCCGTGCGTCAGTGCATCCACGCAACCTCGAAAAGCCTGTTACTTGTTCCATGTCTTGGCCCTCAAGTCGCGGTTGAGATGTTGATCGAAGCGGCTTCACGCCGTGACGATGCTGCAAATTGGTAGCGCAAACAAAAAGGCCGTCCAGACATGCGACGGCCAAAACACACGCCGCACAACGTCTTAACGGCAGTTCCAGAGGCTGGATATTGCATGGACACGCAGCGCGGCAGATCACACCGCACCGCATGGAACCCATCAAAATTGGCTGATTACCCGAGCTTTGATGGTCTCGAATTCCGAGTCACTTATCAACCCAGCGTCAAGCATGCCCTTCGCTTTTTTCAATCGTTCGGTCGGGTCCTCGTTGGCTGTTGAGGATGCACCATCCGCCCCAAGCGAACCTTGGAAGCCGCCAGATTTAGCCCGTAGCTCTTCCAGTTCACGAAGGCGTCGTTTTTCGCGCCAAGCCTGTTCCTGTGCTTGGCAGATGCGGTAGACGGCCTGAGCTTCTGCCTTCCGAAGACCGGAGAATTCGAACGGGCGGATCGCGCCGTTGATCGCGAGGTCCGGCATAGTCAAGGCAGTCACTCGCAAGGTGCTGCCAAAGATGCCCGCCTTCACGTGCGCGGACTTGATGTCCTGCCAGCGGATGTCAACTGGTGTAAATCCACCGATCAAGCCACGGCTAACACCGATCAAGCGGCCCGTTGTGGCTGCGACAAGTGAACGACGGTGCAGCAACGCGAAAAGCCTGCGTTGCACAGCCGTAGATTGAATTTTCTCGCCGGTCACAAGCATTGAGTCCAGCGGCGCATACGCTTTTTCGAGTCCCGCTTCACGCGGGTTGGTCTGTTGTTCGCTCATTCATATTCCCGATGGTCTAGCTTTTAGTTCCGCACCCCGCACGCATTGACTTCGAACGGGTGCGCAAGTGTATCTTGAGCGCACAGCCGAGACGACTTGCAGATTAGGGCCGTCCCGACTCACGTTTTTCAGTCCCCGCCAGTATCGCAATTGCACTCGATAGTCGCGCCAGCAGCACCGGACATCGACTGATCGGCAATCGACCGCTGAATACCACCGGGACATGCCTTGCTCTTGGGAAACTTGCTCGTCTTCGCGAATTCGGGGAACTTGGCCTTGAAGTCCGTCGCTGACATAGTCAAACGCACGGACACAAGACTAGACCCACCGGCGTCAGCAGAATCAATAGCCGCGACCCTGACGCCTCGAAACGCCACGTTCCCCGCACGAACCTGACTATCAAGGGCGGTCGGTGCGGTCAGTGGCGTGCAGGTTTTGACCCAAGCCTGCATGACCGGATTTTCCTTTGCCGGTGCGTTTGCCAATGGGGAATCGACCTGTGTTGCAGGCGTCACCGAACCGGCACTGATGTCGCTGCCTTGCACGCAATCCGCATGAACGCCGGACACGACAGGCGCGTCACAGACATCGTCCACACGCTTGCGGTACATATCGATCAGGCATTGGTCGTTCGTGCATTTGTTGCGTTGCGCGATCCATGACCGCTCCTCCTTCTTCAAGGAAGCGCCGCCATCCCCCAAGTCAGTCGCCAACATCGCGTTGTAGTTTTCCGTCAGGGCATCATCCAGCTTCCCAAGCAACGGGCTGGCACAAATCGTCTTCTCCACGAAGGTCGATGCCTTCTTGCAATCGAAGGACGTAGCGTGCACCAGTGGCGACACGACCAGCAAGGCCACAAGTAGGTGACGAAATTTCATAGATTTCCCCGGTTTATTAATGGTCAAATCGTGATGAACCGCCAATGAAGGGCGGTTGCCATATTGTTTTGGACGGGCGGATCACATGGCAGAGAGCACCTGAATGCGGGCTTCTGTGACCGTGACCAAACAGGTGGTATCGCCACAAGCGTTACGCTCCTTGGTAAGCCAGTCCCGCTGCTGTTGCTTCAGAGCCGACTGGTCTGCCGACTTCGAAGCTGCGGTGCGGTACACAGATGCGAGTCTGCGATCTGCATCCGCCGTTTGCGGGCTTGAACAGATCAATTTTTCGATCTTCGACGATGCCTTTGAACAGTCAAACGACGCAGCAATTGAAGGCTGCGACGATTGCGTGGTTTCCGACTTCGCTGCTGTCGCCACCTGATCCTGCTGAGTTGATTGCGCTTGCGCCGCGACGGTTTCAGTCGCTTGGGCTGCCGACTGCTCCGTTGTCTGATTCAAAGGCGCAGCGTTCAAATCCCGCGTATCAGTTTCAGCGTTGGCCGGTGTCGCGCTATCGTCACCAAGAATCGACGCAAGGTTTCGTGTCATCGGACACTGCTGACCGAGTGCTCCAACCAGCTTCTTAAAATTGACGTATCGAGTGGCGATAGCCGGGCTGTCCTGCATCGCAAAGGCGATCCGCCCCATCTCCTTCTCGCTGACAACCTTCTCCAAGGCATCTACCCGGCAGGTGCATTTTTCGACGCCCAATGACGTACCGCATGACTGGATGGTGCTGTCCTTAAATTCCTTGGACCAAGGTGTTGCGTTGGTCGATGTCGCAGTGATGTCCGGCGACGCCAGCGACAGCACCTCATACGCAGCCGCATAGGTTTGCAGTTGCTGGTCAACGGCGTGGTCTTTGTTTGTCGTCATTGCGACGATCAACCCTTGTTTCTTCTCCGTTGCGTCCGCTGGGACGGCGACCTGATAAGTCACGGCGGCAGCGAAAGTTGGGCTGGACAGCGGAGCATAGCCATGCGACTGCATCACCAGAGTGAAGAGTTCATTCTGCTGCGTTGCGCGGACCAAATCGTCGTTCGGAAAATCAATCACCAGATTTGCAGCACAGTCGGCGTTCTTCGAATCGGTGTTCCGCGCCGTCTCGCGAATCGTGTCTACGCGAACCTTGACCCGGTTGTCGGCCACTGCCGAGACCAGATCAGGGATGCCGGTCTTCACAAGCTGATCGGTGTACGTCTCGGCAATGTTTTGCTTAACGCTGTCAGCGGCGCAATCCAGTTTCGGACCGGTGCTGAACAGACCGGTCAAGGCAGACAACGGACTGGCCGACGACACTGGCTCACTCGACTGAGCTTCCTCGCTGTTCGTCCCGTGAGCGGCGACCAGCAGACCAAACACGACTGCGGCATACGCCACGATACATACGAGTGCCGCCAGTACCGGTTTTGCCATCGACTTCTTGGCGTACTGCTTCCCGAACGTGTTTTTTACATAATTGATCTGTCGGCGACCTGAAGCGTAATACCACACCGCGAAGTAGATGAAGCCGCCAAGATTGACGACGCCGCGAACCGCGTCGTTGCCGTCGGCGGTTTTACCTGCGAAGAGTGCGGTGACTCCGGCCATCGCAGCCAACACGATGAGACTGATAAAGAACCAAATCTTAGAAGATGCTGCCCGCTCAGGCTGCCCGAGCGATTTCCAGTTCGATGACTGTAAATACGAACCGAATGCCGGTGTGAAAACGAAGCTCAGTCCGGCAACCCTTGATGGGTTCCAAATCGGACTTTGAATTCGTGTTGTGGCGAGTTGAGTGCCGCATTTCGCGCAGAAGCTGCTGGCGGAACTGTTTTCGGTCCCGCATTGCGTACATTGCATATGGTCTTTTTCCTATTAGCTGGATTATCTGGCTGAGCCATCAGCCATCTCTCTTTAGCGGTCGTATCGTCACCCAACGGATGTATAAGCGACTGCCGATTCTTCGTCGTTACGCTCTTCATAGCGCCGCATAGGCAATGCAACCTCGTCAGCGCCTATCATCGACACATCAGCACTGCGTTAACGGCAGACAGCGCCCCGAACTTGAACGCATTTGTCTATTTTGTAATACACGTTATTGCGGTACATGGACCGTCGATTCGTCGTGATGATACCGCAATGATTCGGGGGTGCCGAATCTATCATCTCAACGTCAAAATCCCACCCTTGTCGCGCTTGGACAGGCTGTTCGCCGTCTTCGTGAAACGAAAGGGCTTTCGCAAGAAAGCCTTGCGCTTCGCGCTGAGGTTGACAGGGCCTACGTCGGTCGGGTCGAGCGAGGCGACAACGCCGCAGCCCTGCTTACATTGAAACGGATCGCCGATGCGCTCGGCATTTCGATGTCGGCACTGATGGCCGAAGCTGGTCTGTGAAGACTAATGTGACTTGCGAGGGTCTGCCCAATCAATCAACGCGCACGGCACACCATCCGGGCCGATTGCACTCAATGACGTTTCCGCCTGTTCCTGTTTGATCTGCTGACTGAGTCGTGACAGCGTAGAACGCGAACAACCGGTTGCTGCGATGATGGAATTCCACGAATCGCCCCGTCGAAGCAAATTCATAATTGCCGCGTTGCGTTGGTCATCGGGCTTTCTGCCTCTGTAGCCACCGGCCTCTTTCAACTTCGCGATCCCTTGGGCTTGTCGGCGACGACGGTCGTCGTAGTCCTTACGTGCGATAGCGGCCAGCATATCGAGCATCATGCTGTTGAGCGCATCCAGCATGCGCCCTGTGATGTCGTCGGTCTGGCTGGTCATCATCCATGAAGTGGGAAGGTCCAGTGCGACCACCCGGACACGGCGTGATTGCAGTTCGTGCTTCAGTCGGTTCCAGTCTTCGGCATTCAATCGCGACAATCGGTCAACCTGTTCGACCAGCAGCACGTCGCCTTCATGGCAATCCGACAGCAGCCGAAAAAGTTCAGGTCGTTGAAGCGATGCGCCCGATTCATGTTCGATGTAGAACGACGCGATTCGAAGACCCCGCTCCTTCGCAAAACCAACCAAGTCAGTCTTTGCCCGACTGGCGTCTTGTTCTTTGGTTGATGCACGAAGGTATGCGCGGATGTACATCGATCACCTGCCGGTCTGGTTTGGATAGTTCGCAATATACCAGTTCGATTAGGGTTATGTAAAGAAATATAACGAACCAGATTCAACCACTCAGGCACCAGTTCGCTTGAAGTACACCGTCCGGGAACCATCAGAAAAGGTGTATGCTTACACAGGCTGTCTATCCATACAGGGGTAAGTATGCAATACACGGTTGACAAGCGGTTAATCAGATTCGAAAACATCGAAGAAATTAGAACGCGTCCTGCCTTTCGGGACGAGATCGCCGCAACGTCAGCGATTCCCAAGGAAGCCATCGGGGTCTACCGGTTTCCCAAAGACGCACAGGAGCAATGCGGCCTGTCAAATTGTCGAACATCGCACATGAACGGCTTTGTGGTCGCGATGGAGTCGGGCGAAGAAACACTTATCGGCTGCGACTGCGGTGCGAAGAAGATGGGACTGGCCTTTCAAGAAATCATCAATCGAGCGCAGTTAGCTGATCGCATTCAGGGACACAGAGATGCGATTGTTGCGGCGCTTGCGAATGCGGACACTTTCAACGAACAACTCACTGATCTGTTGGACCGACAGTGCGGTGCCAAGTGGCTTGGAAAGCGCATGGTGGATTGCAGTTCCACCTTGCCATCAGAAGCGAATTCCGTAATCGGCAGGATGGCGAGAAGGCAAGAACCGAATGTCTTCGAATCCGTACCAATGACTGATAAGGAAGTGGCGATTGCGCGTGAGACGGGCGCATTACCGAAAGGACAACCCGGTCCGTATTATCGGCAGGAAAAAGTTGGTGAAATTGTTGGGCTGGAAATCTGGCAAACCGATCTGCGGGCGCTACTAATTGACGATCTGCAACAAGGCATACGCACCTTACAAGCGCTCGATGTCGCATCAATTCGGTCGGAATATACATTGCGCAACCATGCGCGGTGGGTGGATGAGATTCCGGGGAAACTCTTGGATGCAGAACGCGTAATCTTGGCTGGGAGCAAATTCTTTGGCGGCGAAAATCTACAGCTTCTCAAGCGACTCAGCACAACTGAAAGAGAAATCAAAGGATTGGCCGGTGCTGTGGACGCCTTGATTTCTCGGTCTGAGATGAATCGGTAGATTACTGGTGGTGAAGATGCCCGTCATCTACCGGAGAACCAGCCCAAGACTGGTGTGACATCGAGCATCAGTGATGCATAAACTGACGCGAAACGGACCTGTGCGGGCGGCGGTGTTCGCGAAGCGGACGCCGACAGTCTTGCGATGAAGTGACGCGAAGCGGAACGACGGAGCAAGTGAAGGCTGAAAGACAAAAAGCCCCACTAGCCGAAATGACTAGTGGGGCTTTTTGTTTGTCTGGCTGGAATCAGTGAGTTCAGCAACCTGTGGTCGCGAAGCGGCACCGCAGGTGCTACATGAAGTCCAATCGGCGAAGGCCAGTCGATGTCCGGTGCTGATTGACTTCTCATCTGAACCAGTTAGTTCAAGGACTCGTCGTCGCGAAGCGGCACCGCAGGTGCTACATGATGTCCAACCAGCGAAGATCAGTCGATGTCTGGTGCTGATCTACTTCCTCACCTAAACCAGTGAATTTAAGGACTTGTGTTCGCGAAGCGGCGCGGTACGCGCTACATCATTATCAATTGGTTTAGTCGGACTTCATGTAGCGGCTTCGCAGGTATCCGTCGCTTCGCGCCGTCTAACCGAACTGGTTGGATTTCATCGCCGAAGAACTGGTGTTCGCGAAGCGGTCCCGTAGGGACTTCATTGGTCCCGATTGGACCTCATTGGTAACTAGTCTGGCGCTTCGCGCACTCGCTGCGCTCGTATCAGTGGTTTGTGGTGACTGATTTAGAAACAGATTATTAACAATCGTGTCTTCCCCACTTTACGCTTTGAAGGTAGCGAATGCGTGACGAGGGGGACCGCCCGGCATATAACCTGTATTCTATAGACATGCCAGTTCCTTCCTAGGGGATGGGGTTGAAACTGGTGTCTGCCAGCCGACAGGTTTTCACTGTCTCCATGTTTTTCTGCTCACCGCCTAAGCGGGTGGCTAATCGATCATTCGATCTTTCGCTTTAGACTCGACTGCATGTTGGTGGAAATCCCATGCCCCCGTCTCAGAATGCTGCTCAATTTCTGAAACTTCGTCATGTAAGGGCCACCGTTCGTTCTTCGAGTGTCACCGGGAGAGATAGGTTTCCCGGATTTGATTGGTTTGCGCGTCCTGACTGGACTAACGCTGGACTGTTCTTCCGCTTCATCGGTTCGGTCTGTTTCCCGCCCGGTTTTACTGTTCTACCTAATATTTATACAAACGAAGATTTTGAGATTTCCGATACGGGCAAGATTAGGCTTACCAATACAGCACGCGCATGCGGTGCGCACTGATCGATCCTTCCGCATAATGATGCGAAGATGCAAACCATGCGCCCATAGCGCATCGCCCCAAGAGAAACTTCTGTACAGCAAAGGGAGTTCATATAGACGCTTGACCAGAACGGTCAAGCGGTGCGGAGATACCGCTCAGAAAAGCACTCGGATTGCGAATGCTATCACTACCAAATAAGAAATAACATTATACATTAATGCACTGGTTTTGTCGATCATTCTGGTTGACGAACGCTTGATAATGTGGTGTCGCGCCAACATGTGAATTTACTGGTGTCGCCGTCACTAATGGTGTCGCTGCCACTGGTGGTGCGGAAATGTCCATTGCCAACAGTCGCGGATGCGACGGTCAGCAGCAGGGTTACCAGTGCTACCACCATTCCATCATCCAATGGTTCGGCGGCAACAGGTAACAGTCCGGTCCAGCGGTATTATCACTGCCATTGATACAGTGCCGCACAGTGGTTCACAGTGCAACAGTCACCGGTGTGCGCCAGTGCGTTAACCAATAGTCACCGTCTGTCGCACCATTCGGGCCGAATAATACCAGTGCAGCCGGACTGTGCAACTGTACCGCCGTACAGTGTTATTACCATTGGTACAGTGCCACGTGCGCGACAGTCCGTGGACGCACCATCTTTACAGTGCTACACGGTGGTCCACAGTCTATTGGACGCACCGTCGCTACCATCATCGACAGTGTGCCAATGGTCCGTGTGGCCGGGAAACCCGCACTTACTGGTCTGCGGCACCATTAAGCCCGCCGCCAGCAGTGGAACCGGACGGTGCAACAGTGATGCGGGCGGCTTGCCTACCATTGCAACATTGGTGCGGTACTGTTGGTCGCCCGGACCGGTACGGGCGATTACCATCGGAACCGCGTACCGCTGGTCAATGGTAGTGTGACCGTTAGTTGCCACAGTGGCGTTATTGGTGGTCCTACCGCTGCAACAGTGTGTCGCTGCCGCTTGAAACAGTCACCTACAGTACCAATGGCAACGGTCCCCAACAGGCGAACAATTAAATGAATTGGGTCGTCTGCTGACCGTCGCAGCATCATCCACCGATGTCAAGTGCAATGGTTGAGTGGGTGCTGTAGCTACCCACTGCGAACCCATCGACAGTCAACGCCGAATTCTGAAAGTTGGGATTTCACCCCTTACTCGACAGTTTTACCGGTTAACGTCTGACCTATTGCGACTGGAAGGAACTTCCGATAATCTAAGCAAACGTAAGCGTCTCGCTTATTTGCTGCAATCGAGAATAGCAATCGCTGGACTGTTGCCCGGAAACGGGCGTTTGATGCTTCGCGTCAAGCTAGTGCGGAGGCTCACACTCTCCGTCTCCCCGGCGACCCCGAGGAGAGTTGGATGGTAGGTCCGGTCATGTGAAGAATGGCTGTTACCAGCGATAACTCGATGAAAGCAACATTCTTCACTGCGCCCTATTGTATGGGCTGGTCGGACCTATACTTACAAATGGCAACTTGGTCGCTTGACTCACCTGTCAAAGTAGCAACGGGATCGATTTCTAGCATAGACAACCTATGCGACGCGCTTGACATCACAAGATCAGAACTCGATGTCGCACTGAATCTTCCAGACAGCGAGAAGTACGAACAGAAGGACACGCCCAAAAAAGACGGCACGAAGCGCGTGATATTCAATCCGGACTTTAGACTGCGCCGAATCCAACGCCGAATCAACAAGAGAATTTTTAGTAACGGCAATGCAGTTCGATGGCCGAGTTATGTCTTTGGCTCAATTCCTAACAGCATCGGTCCGGATAACGAAATCGTAGAAAAAGACTATGTCGCTTGCGCCCGGAAACATTGCGGGTCGAAGAGCATTCTTAACATTGACATAAAAAACTTCTTCGAAAATATCCATCAGCGCTATGTGGAAGACATTTTCGAAAATTTCTTCAAATATCCATCCGACATATCAAAAATTCTGGCAGAACTTTGCTGTTATCGATCTCATGTTGTCCAGGGAGCGTTAACTTCAAGTTACATCGCAAGTCTTTGCCTATACGATATTGAGGGAGATGTCGCTGAGCGCCTTACTCGAAAAAATCTTATCTACACAAGATTGGTGGATGACATAACAATTTCCTCAAAAATTTCGGACTATAACTTTGACTATGCCAGTCAGATCATTGAGGGAATGCTGCTGAAAAAGGAGCTTCCCATTAACTCATCAAAAACGCGGGTTCAATACATTTCAACGGCGCCTTTGATGGTTCACGGGCTACGCGTCGCCTTTTCAGAACCCAGACTCCCAAGCGACGAGGTTCGGCGCATACGGTCTGCCGTTAAAAATATCGAAACCTTGGCGCAAGAATGCAGCTATCGGACGTCGCATCCATACAGACACGACTTTAATCGCTGCATGGGACGAGTCAATAAACTTAGCCGGGTGGGGCATAAACAACATGCGAATTTAGTAGGTCGTATGAAGAAGATTTTGCCATTGCCATCGAAAAAGGACATTGAACGGACCACAAAAATCGTCGAGAGACTCGCTGGAGACTTTGCAGCAAAGAAAGATACGTATTGGTACTGGAAGCGATTCTATCTCGCTCATGAGCGACTTAACGTTTTACAACGGTCCTTCCCCTCTATTGCAGGAATTCTTCGAAAAAAATTGAAATACCTAAGATCGACTTATGAATAAATCTGGGTGGAGATGGATTTGGTGGCTCCTGTCTGGTCTTGTCGCCACGGCGTTGATCGGATATGGTTTCTCCCTCGCTTCGTTGCTTTGGACGTCCTATAAACTTCAACTTTTCTCTTTGCATTTTTGCTTGACAGATGGCTGCTTGAAATATTGGCTAGAGTCTGTGCCAAACGCACTAGCTGTGGCAAAGGCGACCTCCGATTTCTTGGTAGCGGTTGCCACGACTGGCGGCATAATAGTCGCATTAATGAGTTACGTCAGTAGTGTTAGCAATTCTGCGATTACAAACCACATCTCACATTATTCCGTCTTTCAAAGCTATGTTTCAAATGAGATACACAAACGTCGCCGAATTGACCCAAGTGCTGTGGACACATTTTTGTGGTACAACCTGATTTTTCCACAGTCACGCGATGGAAGCATAAAAATATCACTGGAATATCGAAACCTTGTGCTTGCTTTGGGCGCATGCATATGCGAATCGAATGCACAAGCGCAATACGCCGCCGAAGGATCGTTCCGTTTTAAGCCGCATCAATCGAAGATAATTGAACAATTGAAGAAATTCGGCATCGCCTTGGAACATCAACCAAGGAACGATTTTTACGAAATAGAAGATCAGGTAATTTCTCTTGTCGATAGCGTAAATAAATCCTTTTGTTTCTCGCACACTATTCCAATGATCGACAAACGTCTCTACGTCTAGATCGCTTTGGTGGGTATCCTCAATAGATGCGAAGCATGACCTGATCGCCGCCGGTCTTGGCACCCGCTTACAGCAGTATTAGAAACCCCGACAGCGGCACAATTCATGCTTTGCCACCGTTGGAACCGATGTCTGCAATGGTGCCGCATAGTCGTCAGCGGTCGGCGCACTGGAATGACTGACGACCGGAACGGTTCGATAAGCAGCCGCCGAAACAATTATTCTTGCAAAAGGCTCCCATCCTTTACGGTAACCTCAATCTCGTCATGTGTTAATTTTTTCTTGAGGAGATCAAATGTATCGACCTTTGAAGACAGACTGTCCTTCGTTTCTTTCACTATGTCATCAATTTTTAGCACGTACTCTTCAAGCAATCTGTCTTCGGCACCGCACTCATATTTCCAGCGTTCCCTAAAAATCTCCTCCGCACGGCCTATCGTGTCATCGAAAATCGACATCAGGGAGTTGCGCATATCATCGATTTCATTCCTCGCCGAGTTCAAATAGGTCGATGTAAAATTTCTTGTAATAAAGACTTCGCATAGCTTGCCGACGGCAAAGCGCTCGAACGCACCAAACACGTTGTCAGTGAGCAATCCCCTGATTATTTGGCCTCTCTGCCAATATAAAAGTCTTCCGCTCATTAACTCACCCCGAACCTCTCGGCATCGCTCTTCAAATTCCTCTCGAAAGAAAACAAATAATTCGTAGCAATCATTGTTGCATGCAATCATTTGATTTAAGTAGGCCGCCCTCAGTTCGCCATCAACAAGCAATTCGGGCATTATGTCGAAAGTATTTTTTATTATATAACCTATCCTTTCGAATTTGGCCTGCTTCTCTCGCAGCTTAACTTTGTGCAACACCGCTATCGATCTAGCCACATCGCCTATACTCTTAGAAACGCTCAAGAATAGTGCAATACTCAAGAATAAATAAGCGTTTTCCTCTATTTGGTCATTTTTTTCAAGCCCCGCCGTTCCTACTATCTTCCCATCGCGCACGATTGATGTTGTCTTCAATCCCTTGAGCGGGCCACTCGCATGGCGCATCAAGTCTTGACCACAATCCTTTGAAAAGACAATTTTAAACGATGTAGCTTCGCCATCTCCCCGTGACGATAGCAACCGATTAATCGCGAGTGAAATATATTCATTGTCAACCGGTCGCATTCCGGTTGCTTTCGCATTGAACTCAATACGAAACCGCGGCTCTATCTTCATAGACTTGATGTGACTTTAACGAGGTAACTACTGTTTATTTCGGATGCCGTTTGCGATCTTCCGCCTGAGAAATTAGATGGTCACCGTCGCACGAACTGCCGCGTCCTCTCCCAATCCCATCCGGCTATCCCCGAGACCAATCACGCAGTCAGCGCGTCCGGCGCGTCCTTTGCCATCAACTCGCCTACAGTCGGTCCCGGTAATTGAACATCGAGACGCGGCAGCGACTTCACGATCTTCATGGTTTCGAGACTGACCGTCACGACCCGCTGGAACAGTTCCAAAGGATAGCGAGGATTGTTCATCGTCTCGACGGCCCAATCGTTGGCGTCGTTGACGATGCCGCTATCTTTGTCCGTTTTCACACATTGACGCTCGACGACCCAATCCAGTGCTGGTTTACCGTTGACTACATATTCGTAGGCTTCTAGCGGGATACCTTTCGCCGTGATCTTATCGTTGTAGATTAAGGCGGTACGGTCCTTGCCCTTCCCGTAGCGCATCTTCTCGACCCGGTAGTCGGCGTCCGTCAGAAGTAGCCCACCGCCTTCGATCTGCAATGGGTACTTCTCGACCGTCTCATAGTTGACGTGCAGGTGGGCCAAGTCGCGGCCAGCCTTGGAAAACGCCCAGAAGTCAGGGGCGGTCTTCGCGCATGGAATACGTGGCAATTGTTTTTTAAGATTGTCAGAATATCGTTCACGGTAATCCACCGAATGCAGTATCCCGTATACGTAATAGAAGACATCTTCTTTCTCAAACCGATCCCCGGGATACGCTTTCAAAAAATGTGCAAGACCTGCATCGGTCAATGCCTCTCGCCGTCTGGCTTGGGTTCCTCCTGCAGAACCCTCACCAAACAGTGCCACCTGCGACTCGACTGCAGCGTCTTCCTTTCCCGCGACTTCATACAAATAGAGGGGAAAGCACTGGCCGGTTTGCAATAAATGCAGGTCTGGCAAATACCGGGTCATAAGCGCAGAAAAATCCTTCTGCGAACCAACTGCGTTTATGCAGATAGCAAGATTCTCCGCCTTCTCATCTGGAAAAATTCTCGGTATCTGAAGAACCCGCTCGTTTAAGCGCCGGTTGAAATACATCCACTGCTTGCAAAAGGGTCGGTACATGCTCTGGACAAGGTCGGCATTAGCAAACGACAATCGCTGCCCTCTGACAAGCTCCTGCTTAAGATTAACCGACCAACTGATTTTTGCAGGATCGGTGTCAACAAAACGGTCAACCGCCGCTTCCCTCGTTCGCTTGTCCAAGGAAAGATAGATGCGGTCGAAACGTTCAACCTCGCGGTTGTAAAAGTCGAGCATCCGAGACATATTAGCCGTTACTCCGGCCTTGGATGCGTTATAACACCATGCGTCTCGATTTGTTGCCACTCCCAATGAGAAGTTGTCGAAGAGCTTTAATGTCTCTCCTTTCTTGTCACCCAATACGATGTAATCGTTGAAACCATCATCACGTTGACCCAGCCAATCGCCATGGTGATCGGGAGTAATTGTGTTCCAGCCACCTGATTCAGAAACGCCTTTGATACTGGCAAACATGCTGAGCTTACTCAGTTTCTCCTCACGACTGAGGTAGTCACCAATATCATGAAAGTAAAGTTGACCATGAACTCCAGCGCTTGGATTCTTTACTAGAATGGATATCGCAATTGGGGCGCGACTCCCGCTTCCAAAGATCTTGCCACCTTCTTTTCGCGACATTTCCCCGGAAGTACGTTGATTTCCACGTAAATGGAACACGTAGATGCTCGAAAACTCCTCGCATAAACATTCACGTAGGCCGGAGAAGGTACCTGTATCTAGGAAGCTTGCATTGGTGACAAAGCCAATCACACCGTTAGTGCCAAGGCGGTCACTGGCCCATCTGATAGCTCGGATATAGCTGTCATATAGACCTTTCGTGAGTGCGGCCTTCGAGCGATCACCGTATGTAACGCGTATGCGGTTGTCCAAGTCGGGGTATTCGATGTTTTCGGTTCCATCGCCATCTGTCTTTGCTCCTACCGAGTACGGCGGGTTGCCAATGACAACGCGGATGTCCAGCTTCTTCTGGCGCTTACGACGGGCGCTGTTCTCTACAAGCAGAGCGTCCACCATATCTTCCTTTTCATACATCTGAAAGGTGTCTGTTAGACAAATTCCCTCGAAAGGCTGGTACGTGCCGCCGACTATCCCGTGGTACACGGCTTCGATGTTGATGCATGCAATGTAGTACGCCAGCAGCACGATCTCGTTGGCATGAATTTCGTGCTTGTACTTGTTCGGTAGTTCTTCGGCTTTGATGAGGCCGCTTTGCAGCAGGCGAGTCACGAACGTCCCGGTACCGACGAAGGGATCAATGATATGGACGCCCGTGCTACCCAAGCTTAGCCCGAACTCGGTCTGCAGCACGTGCGCAACGCTGTGGATGACGAAATCCACGACTTCGACCGGCGTGTAAACAATGCCTAGTCGCTCCGTCATCTTTGGGAAGGCATTGCGGAAAAATTTGTCGTACAGCTCGACAACGATTTTCTGCTTCCCGGATGCATTGTCGATGCCTTCAGCCCGCATCTTCACGCTCTCGTAGAAACGTTCCAGCGTGTCGGCTTCTTTATCCAGCCGGTGTTCCTGCAACACATCGAGCACACCTTGCATAGCAAGCGACATTGGGTTGTGCTTGGCGAAGCTGTAGTCTTCGAACAGGGCGTCGAAGACCGGCTTCGTAATCAGATGCTGCGCAAGCATCTCGATGATTTCACCGTCTGTGATACTGCCGTTCAGGTCATCGCGCAGTTCGTGAGCAAATGCGTTAAATGCCTCGCGTTCCTTCACGTTTTGAGGGTTCTCGACGATGCCTGCGATGCGGTCGATGTGGGTACGGGCGATCTTGGCTATGTCGTTGGCCCAATCTTCCCAATGGTGTCGGTTGCCGACCTTCTGCACAAGCTTGGCATAGATAGCCTTCTCGATTTCGCCAATCTCGAATTCAAGTTCGCCCTGCTGACTAGGCTCGGTCTTCTTCTTGGCAACGTCACCAATGTCGAAGCTGCCTTTTCCGGCGTTCTTTTTCTTCGCATCCTTGGGGCTTTTTTGCTTCTTCTGGACCTTGTCGGTGATAGCGATAACTTCCATCTTGCTGGTATCGCGACCGACGAGATCAAGCTTGTTCACCATTGCATCGAACTTGTCATCGTGCGAACGCAAAGCTTGAAGCACCTGCCACACGACCTTGTACGTCTGGTTGTCGTTCAGCGCTTCGTGCGGCTCCACGCCAGCAGGGATGACCACCGGCAAGATTACGTAGCCGCGTTTCTTGCCGGGCGCATTGCGCATCACGCGTCCGACCGACTGAACCACATCCACCTGTGAGTTACGCGGCGTGAGGAACAACACGGCATCGAGCGAAGGAACATCGACTCCTTCAGACAGGCAGCGCACATTGCTGAGAATCCGACACGTATTTTCAGGTGCATCGGCCTTCAGCCAAGCCAGCTTTGCTTCCTTCTGACTGGCATTCATACCACCGTCAACGTGTTCAGCTTCGCAAGTCAGGCGAACCGCCTGTTCAAATTCTTCGGTCGCTTCGGCGTTCTGATAGGCCTCAACGACCTCTTGGAACATCCCGGAAATCTGCTTTGAACTGACCTTGTGGGACTTGGCACCCTTCGAGATTTCGATAACTTGGCAGAACGCCACGGCCCGTTTCATTGGGTCGTCGTCTCCGACCAACTCTTCCGCCAAGCCTTGCTTCGACATTGCCTTCCAGCAGCCGACAATTCTCGCAGCATCGTCAACCTTCAACTGGTTGTTCTCATCCTTTAACAAGTCTTGCAAACGACGGCTCACGTGCGCTTCCTCGACCGCCAGCACAATCACCTTGTAATCGACCAACAACTCGCGCTTGACCGCTTCGGAGAAGGTAATGACGAACAGTTCGTCACCGTATAAGGCCTTGTCGTCCATCGAACAGAGCGCGACGTTGTCTCGCTCGGCGGTTGCCTTAGCTGTGTCCGCGTAGATGCGCGGGGTCGCGGTCATGTACAGGCGTTTGGCGGCACTGATGTATCCGGCGTCATGCACCCGGACAAACGTGCTTTCATCGTCGCTGTCGAACGTCGCGCCGGTTGTGCGGTGGGCTTCGTCGCATACGATCAGATCGAAGTCGGCCAGCCCATGTTCCTTCTGCGCCCGACTGATGACATCAATTGAGTGATAGGTGCTGAACACGACGCTCATATGGTCGTTGTCGTGCCGCCTCAGCATTTCCGAAGCAAGTCTGGCGGGGTTCGTTGTGGCCGGATAGCGCAGTTCATGGACGAAGGTTTGGACGGAATCCTCTTCCTTTTTGCGTTTCTTACCCACATCGCTGTCGGAACACACCGCGAAGCTATGCAGCGGCGTCTCGGATTCCTGTGTCCACTCAGTCAGCGTCTGCGAAAGCAGGGACAAGCTCGGAACGAGAAACAGGACCCGCTTGCCAGCACCAGCTACCTGCTCGGCGATTTTCAGGCTGGTGAATGTCTTCCCGGTTCCACAGGCCATTATCAGCTTGCCCCGGTCGGCATCAGCCAATCCAGCAATGACGCCGTTCAGAGCGTTGGTTTGGTGGTCACGCAGTGACTTCTTCGCCTTAATAACCGGCGCAGTCTTCGGCTGGTATTTACTCCAATCAATTTGACTGCTTTCCAGAGCAAACAAGTCGATCTTCGATACGGGCGGCTGTTGGTCAAACAGTGCGTGTTCGGCGTGTTCGCTCCAAGGGGCGTTGGTCGTCGCAACGATAACCCGCTGTGTAAATGGCTTCTTGCCCGATGCAGTGAAGAAGCTGTCGATGTCGCCTTTCTGCACGCGGTAATCCGACGCATACATCTTGCACTGGATCGCATGGTACTCGCCTGTTCCAGCAGTCCTCGCCACCAGATCAATACCCGCATCTCGCTTGTCCAACCCTTGCAAGTTCGCCCATTCCGCATAAGTCCACACGTCGCTGTACAGGTCGCGGTAAGTGGCTTCGTTCCGTAGGTAGCAGACGATCAACTCTTCAAAGTAGGTCCCCTTCTCCCGCTCTGTAACGGCGGCGTGGCGGAAGGTTTCGAGAAGCGTTTGGAGATCGGTCATTTCGGTTATGGCTGGCTGTTAGCGACAAGAACCGGCGTATTATGCCCGCCGAACGTGCCGTAAACCACGGGTAAAAGCGATGTCGAGCACTGGCACGGTCTCGACCCGGCCTTCCGGGCGGCTGCAACAACCCTCATGTTTGTTTTGTCGCATGGATATAGCTTGCCGGGCTTTCCAAAAAGGCCTCTATATCGGCAACGCGCCATGCCACCGAGCGTTCGCCCAACTTCACGGGGGCAGGAAACGTCCCGTCTTTCACCCGCTTATATATTGTTGATCGAGATAGTCCAGTTTCGCGCTGGACTTCCATTCGGCGCATGAGAGCATGTGGACCGCGCCGCCTGTACGTTGGAGTCACGTCCGGGCTGGTCGCCGCTTCTGGTGGCGGGCCCAGATCGGTTGCGCTTTGGTATTTGATCTCATTGCGGGATGTCACCCCTAAATCGATTAGCATCTTCGCGAGGTCGTCCCCCATCGCGGACCATCGCGCAAAAGCCTCGCAATAGGCAGCCACCAGCCGCCCGTCTACGGAACCCAGCACACCTGAATTGGTCAGTTGCTTCGCTACCGCAGGCCAACACGTCAACGCTGCTGGCGACAGAAGTCCCAGTAGCTTCGTCTCGGACATCCCGCTTTTTCGGGCACGCGCCAAATTCGAATTAGGCATGACTCTCTCCGCTAAAGTGCTGACGGACGGGGTCAAGTCAATGTAAATGCGGAGATATGCGGTAGACGGACGGCGGTCACCAGAAAGACCGCTCAACCCGCATCAAAATGTCCGTGAGCGACGGGGGGCCGAAGGATGAGGGGTACGGCATAACAAAGACTACGTTCCGCTGGATGAGTTGACCTCACCTGACAGCATATGCGATCCTCCGCCCGGACAGACAGGCAACTGTCTTGTCACCCTAATGTCACCCTGCGGGGTGTCGAACCAGACAACGATGAACGGTGGCGCAAAAAGAAAAACCGGCCTAAGTGGCCGGTTTTAAAGAGTTTTCTTGGTGGAGAGGAGGAGGATCGAACTCCCGACCTTCGCATTGCGAACGCGACGCTCTCCCAGCTGAGCTACCCCCCCAACGTGCAAATTATTCTAGCACAAGGTTTTCGGCTTTCCTCAAGCCCAAAACCCACCCAACAAACCCCAATCACTTAGCAGCAGAAGGCGACGGAGCCCCCGCCAGCACCCAATCCACCACCGTCCGGATGTCCGCGTCACTCATCGACTGATGCGCCGGCATCGGAATCATGCCCCATACGCCGGAGCCGCCGTCCTTTACCTTCCGCGCCAGTTTTGCCGGCGCCTGCGGGTCGCCTTTGTACTTCGCGGCAATCTGCTGGAAAGACGGCCCAACCAGCTTTCGGTCCACGGCGTGACAACCCATGCAGGCATTGGCGTTGGCAATCGCCTGACCACGCTGCGCGTCGGCAGCATGCGCGACAGGCGCAAAACCCATCGTCATCACACCGGTCGCCAAAGCCGCGGTAAACATCAGCCGACGCAGCGCATCGTGAACCCTCATTGCGCGGCCTTCGGGTTACCCGGATGCACCGAGTTCGAATTGGTGACGGGCGCCGGCGATTGCTGATCGAGCGGACGTGCGCTCACCGACGAGTCCGGGATCGCACCGACGGTCGGCGCACTGGCGTCCGGCTGCGACGCCGGCACCGGCGCCGTTGCAGCCGCAGCGGCCGCCGCGGCGGCTTCTTGCGGCTGGATGTACTGGAACACCTTCACGACCTGCGTCACGCCGGGCACGCGGCTCGCGACGTCCGCGCCGCGATTACCCTCGTCCATCGTGACGAGGCCCATCAGGTACACGGAACCGCGCTCGGCCACGACCTTGAAGTTGTTCGCCGAAATGTCCTTCTCGGCGATCAGCGCGGTCTTCACGCGCGTCTCGAGATAAGTGTCGTTGGTCCGCGAAGAGAAGGAACTGGCCGGCATGATCGCGAGTTCATTGACGATCGTGTTGACGTTGTTCAGTCCGCGCACGATGCTCTCGGCACGCTGCTTGGACGCGTCGCCCGCCACTTCACCGGTCAGCAGCACGCGACGGTTGAATACGGTCACGTTCACGTGCGCGGAGTCAGGCAGATTCTGGCTGATCTGCGAGAGCGCCTTCACCTGCATTTCGCGGTCCTCGGTCTGCGCGCCGAGCGTGCGCCGGTCGGTCGCGACCAGCGCGCCGCCGCCCGCCGCGCCGGCAACGGCGAGAAAGCAACCCTGCAACGTCGCGGACAGCCCCGCCGCGAACCCAACCACCAGCACGGTTCTCACCAGTGTCTTCTTGACGCGGAATACGCTCATCAACTAGCTCTCCTTCGGAATCAGTCTCAGTCTTCGCCCAGCAACATGGCATCGATGCCGTCGCACAGACAGTGGATGGTCAGCAAATGTACTTCCTGAATGCGCGCTGTCCGGTCGGACGGCACGCAGACGTGAATGTCGGTGTCGCTCAAAACTTCGTGCGCGCGTCCGCCGCCCTTGCCGGTCAGCGCGATCACGATCATTTCGCGTTCGTGCGCGGCCTCGATCGCGGCGAGCACGTTGGCCGAATTGCCGGACGTGCTGATGGCAAGCAGCACGTCGCCCGGTTGACCGAGCGCCCAAACCTGTTTGGAGTAGATCTGTTCGAACGAGTAGTCGTTCGCGATCGCGGTCAACACGGAGGTGTCGGTGCTCAGAGCGATCGCAGGCAAACCGGGCCGCTCCCGTTCGAAGCGGCCGATCAGTTCCGCGGCGAAATGCTGCGCGTCGGCAGCGGAGCCGCCGTTGCCGCACGAGAGAATGCGATTGCCGTTGGCGAGCGCGGCGAACATCGTGTCGATCGCTGCGGCGATCGGCATCGACAGTGTTTCAAGGGCTTCGAGTTTGACTGCCGCGCTGTCGCGGAAGTGTTGTTGAATGCGTTCGACTGACATCGAGTCTCTATCTTCTACCGCGAATGGACCGCACTGCGCGGCCGTGTTGTGAAGTCATGTTGCGAAGTCGCGCTGCCCGATGAACTACGTCGCCAACGCAGTGCATCCGCGCGCGAAACGTCGCGAATTGCGCTGCTTCCCGAGTTGTCGACGCTAACGCCGGGGCCTGCACGCGAGCGCAAGTTTATCGCACTCACGCGCCTTGTCCCCACGCCGCGTCAGACTTCGTCGACGCGAAACGCATCGCGCAGCCAGACGAGGTGGCCCGCTTCGAACGCGATCACATCGAAACGGCAGGCGGGTTCGTCGCGAGAAAGTGCGCAACGGCTCGCCAGATAATGTCGCGCGGCGCGTACGATGCGCTGCCTCTTCTGCCACCCGACGCTCGCCGCCGCGCCGCCGTAACTCCGCTGCGCCCGCGCCCGCACTTCGACGAACACGAGCGAGCCGTCGCGTTCGCGCATGACCAGATCGATCTCGCCGCCACGGCACGACACGTTGCGCGCGACGACCCGCAGACGCTGGCGCTGCAAAAACTCCAGCGCTCGCGTTTCGAATGCATCGCCGACGAACTTGGACCCGCTCTGTCCTGAAAAGTTGTGCGGCCCGTTGGCGGTCGGCATCGCGGACAGTTTTTGTCGGCTAACACGCGGCGCAACTGCCCCGACGCCAGGCTGCGCCGTCCGCGTGGCATCCGGTACGCCAGCCGCTGCGTGGCACAATGACGGCCTCGTTCTGTCTGTCTGCGTC
The DNA here is from genome assembly GCF_050436585.1 of Paraburkholderia sp. GAS199. NCBI lineage: Bacteria > Pseudomonadati > Pseudomonadota > Betaproteobacteria > Burkholderiales > Burkholderiaceae > Paraburkholderia > Paraburkholderia sp. GAS199. Next base: position 817,172 of record NZ_JBNDMM010000002.1, read on the forward strand.
TTCTGTCTCATGACTCCTCTCTCCGAACTCGCGCAAGGGCAGCAGTACCCCGCTGCCGCGCTATATGTGGTGGCCACGCCGATCGGCAATATCGCGGACGTGACGCTGCGCGCGTTGCACGTGCTCGGACTGGTGGATCGCATCGCCGCCGAAGACACCCGCAACACCGGTCAGTTGCTCGCGCGATACGGCATCTCGAAACCGCTCATGGCGGTTCACCAGCACAACGAACGCGACGCGGCGGTGCGCCTCGTCGAACATCTGCAAGCGGGCGAGCGCGTGGCTTACGTTTCGGACGCGGGCACACCGGGCATTTCCGACCCTGGCGCCAAACTCGTCGACGCGGTGCGCGAAGCCGGCTTTCCGGTCATTCCGCTACCCGGCGCAAGCGCGCTCGCGACCGCGCTGAGCGCGGCCGGCGATTGGGTCGCGACATTCTCGTTTCTCGGTTTCCTGCCGCCCAAAACGAAAGCACGCGCGGCGACGCTGCAAACCCTGGCGCAACATCCACACGCCATGGTTTTTTACGAAGCACCCCACCGCATCGTCGAAACAGTGCAGGCGTTGGCCGACGCGTTCGGCGGCGAGCGCAAGCTGCTGATCGCGCGAGAACTGACGAAGTTACATGAAGCGCTGCATCGCGGCACCCTGGCCGAAGGGCCAACGTGGCTTGCCGCAGACCCGAACCGTCAACGTGGCGAGTTCGTGCTGGTGGTGGAAGGCGCGCAGCCGGAAACCGCCGGCGAGCACGATCACGACACGTTGCTGGGCATTCTGCTGGAAGAGTTGACGGTGAGCAGCGCGGCGAAGGTCGCGGCGGCCATCACGGGCGCGTCGCGCAACGCGTTGTACACGCGCGCGCTCGCCCTGAAGAAAGACGAAGAGTAAAAAGCTGACCAGCAAAAACAAAGGGCCGCTCGAAGCGGCCCTTTGTCATGTGAACATCGACTTGATCTCGCGACGCTGAAGCCAGCGCCCGCGGTTCGGTCAGATTACTTCTCTGCGGTCGAACCCGAGTTCGACGCCAGCATTTCGTTGCGCGCGGCGCGTGCTTCCTGCGCGGTCAGACCTTCGATCTGCACGCGTGCCGTGCCGGCGTGACGCATTTCGAGCGCGTTGGCGGCGGCCATCGACAGATCGATGACCCGACCGCGAGCGTACGGACCACGGTCGTTGATACGCACGACGACCGAGCGCGACGTGGCCGGATTGGTCACGCGAACGTACGAACCCAGCGGCAACGTGCGATGCGCGGCGGTGAGCGCGTGCATGTCGTAGCGCTCGCCGTTGGCCGTGCGGCGGCCGTGGAAGCCGCGGCCGTACCACGAGGCGCGGCCGGTCTGATGGAAGTCAGACACGCCGGAACTGTCGTCCGTGAGAGGCTGCGCGTCGGCCAGCGGCGTACCTTTGGCAGCTGCGCCAGAAGCCGGCGCGTTGCCATAGGATTGCGGTCCGAAGGAGCTAGCCTGCACGTTTTTCGTGCTCAGCGGAGCGCCGCTGTCGGACGTACTGGTCGCGCCCGGAGGCGTGGCACAGCCGGCCAGCACAAAAAAGGCAAAAAGAGTCCCCAGACCACGGGATAACCGAGTTTTCATAAGACGTAAAATCACAATGTCGAGCCGCATCACGCCAAAGTTGAGCGTGTTGCCTGCGACTCCGGCGGCAAAGGACGACAGCGCGCCGCGCAGATTGCGCAGAACGTAGTAGCCCGGATGCGACTCCCTCAGCCGCTACCGCACGGTTAATTTTCACGTCTGGCGCAACCTGTCCCCGGCAGCCTGACCAGACCCCACATGCCGCCATCGAACGTGGCAAACACGTTCTTGCGCGCGGAACTCAGCGCACAGGAACGGCGGCGTAGGCCCCACCCAGCGTCACGGAAGTTAGGTCCGTAGCAGGCGCGCGGCGCCTGGCTGGGCAAGACGTGTGCATCGAACGCATCGATACTTGATGGCTGCCGACAACAGCGACAGCCCTTACTTGAGTGGCGATCCGCGCTCCCATTTTTGATGGGGACGCATCGCCGTGTGGCAACACAGTGAACCTGTGTATGACCGCATTATACCCAAAACAAAATTTTGGGACGGCAAGCGACTGAAAACCTTGATGAATTTTCACGCCTGTTGCAAAAATGAGCAGACGAAAGCCTGTTGCAGCGCGCCATACAGGCCATCGACGAGGCGCGCGAAGAGGCCGGTACAATCGATCTTTTACCAGCGGCGCCGACCTCCATGAAAGTCACATTGATCCCCGTCACGCCGTTCCAGCAGAACAGTTCGCTGCTCGTTTGCGAGGCAACGGGACGCGCGGCCGTCGTCGATCCGGGCGGCGATCTCGATGTCATTCAAGGCGAAGTGACGCGTCAGAACGTGAGCGTCGAAAAGATTTTTTTGACGCACGGTCATATCGACCACTGCGCCGGCGCCAAGACTCTCGCGGCGCACTATGGCGTGCCGATCGAAGGACCGCATCCGGACGAGCGCTTCTGGCTCGACAAACTACCCGACCAGAGCACGCGCTTCGGATTTCCCGCTGCTGAAGCGTTCGAGCCGGACCGCTGGCTCGACACCGGCGAGACCGTGCAGTTCGGCGCCGAAACGCTGGAGGTCTATCACTGTCCCGGCCACACGCCCGGACATGTGGTGTTTTTCAGCCGCGCGCACCGGCTCGCGCTCGTCGGCGACGTGCTGTTCGCCGGTTCGATCGGACGCACGGATTTTCCGCGCGGCAATCACGAAGATCTGGTGCGGTCGATCCGCGAAAAACTCTGGCCGCTCGGCGACGACGTCACCTTCGTGCCCGGCCACGGCCCCACCTCGACGTTCGGCGCTGAGCGTCGCACGAACCCCTATGTCGCCGACGGAGTAGCAGCATGAGCAGCGAAATTTACGTGAGTACAGATGTCGAAGCGGACGGCCCGATTCCCGGTCCGCATTCGATGCTCAGTTTCGCCTCCGCCGCCTATACGGAAGACAAACAGTTGATCGCCACTTTTTCGGCGAATCTCGAACTGCTCGACGGCGCTGCGCCGCATCCGGTTCAGGAAGCCTGGTGGAAAACGCAGCCGGAAGCATGGGAAGCCTGCCGCAAAGATCTGCAACAGCCCCAAGCAGCGTTGACCGCTTACGTGGACTGGGTCGAAGCCTTGCCGGGCAAGCCCGTTTTCGTGGCAATGCCCGCCGGTTTCGACTTCACCTACATGTTCTGGTACATGATGCGCTTCGTCGGACGCTGTCCGTTTTCGTGGTCAGCGCTCGACATCAAAACGCTCGCCTTCGCGATGACCGGCCTGCCCTATCGCAAGAACATCAAGCCGCGCTTTCCCAAACACTGGTTCGACGAACATCCGCACACGCACGTCGCGCTCGACGACGCCATCGAACAGGGCGCGCTCTTCTGCAACATGCTGAAAGACCTGCGCGCCGCCCAGGCCATCACGCTGGCAGCCCGACAAGATGGGGACGGCTTAGGACAAAACGCCGCCGAGGAACCGGCAAATTAGGTAATCTCCCTCGCGAGACGCGTTTTACATTGCGTTTCGTTTTCGCGCCCTCTACCATGCGTTGATACGGCGACGCCAACGGAGGCGCAGTTGACACTCGACACTTTCTCTCAAAAAATCCTGCGCCTACTGCAGCTCGACGCACGCCGCTCCGTGCAAGAAATTTCCGACCAGGTCGGTCTGTCGAGCACGCCATGCTGGCGGCGCATCAAGGACATGGAGCAGTCGGGGGTCATCCAGCGCTACACGGCGTTGCTCGACCGCGAAAAGTTGGGTCTGCACGTCTGCGCGCTCGCGCATATTCACCTGACCCGCCACACCGAAGGCGGGGTCGAGCAGTTCGAGCGCGAAATCGCCACCTGTCCGGAAGTCACCGAGTGCTACAGCACGACCGGCGAGTCCGACTACATCCTCAAAATCGTCGCGCCGGATATCAAGGCGTACGACAGCTTCCTGCACGAACGCATCTTCAAGATTCCAGCCGTCGCGCAAGTGCGCACGAGCGTCGTATTGCGCGAAATCAAATTCGATACGCAGTTGCCGCTGTAAAGCGCCGGGATCGACGCGTCCGACGCGCTCGCCGAGCCGCAGGTCAAAGCGTTTTGTAGCGCGAGATTTTGACGGCAGCGGCGCGTGCCTCGTCGGTGCTTTCCTGCGCCGCGGCACTGGAGCCGGCCTCGGCGGATTGCGCACTCAGTGCGCGCAGCACGTCGAGTTTGCGCGCGCCGAGGCGGCGTCTCAGCGCGTCCAGGTCGACGCGTTCGAGCTTGCGTCCGTCCGTTTCCAGAATCGACGACTCCGCCACCGCCGGGAGTATCACCTCGACGTCGAGCCCCGCGTCCAGGTAATGCAGATTCACCGCCGCCACGCTCATGCCGCCCGAGCCGAACGCCGCCTTCACTTCCGACAGCACGCGCTTTCGCGCGGGCAGACTGACGAGCGGCTTCGATTGCGTGTCGCTCTCCGGATCGACGTGGATCAGCGCATCGAGCACGCGGCTGTCGGTCAAAAGACGCATACGCGCCGACTCCGCGATGTAGTGACCTTCCGACACCGAGATCAGCGGATCGACCAGGATGTGTGCGTCGACGAGCGCGAAATCGCCCATCTTGCGAGTGCGCATTTCGTGCACGTCCAGCACGCCGGGCGTCGAGAGCAGCAATGCGCGAATATCGGCGGCGGCGGTATCGTCGAGCGCGCGGTCGGAGAGATCCTGAAGCGCGTCCCAACCGAAAGTCCAACCCATGCGCGCCACCATGAAGCCGACGATGGCAGCCGCGATCGGATCGAGCAGACGCACGCCCGCGAGACTGCCGACAATGCCGATCGCCACCACCAGCGAAGACGCCGCATCCGAACGCGCATGCCATGCGTTCGCGATCAGCATGGCGGAGCGCACGCGCTGCGCGTCGCGCAACATATAGCGGAACAGACATTCTTTTGAAACCAGCACGAGCACCGCGACGAACAGCGCACTCGTATGGACGGCAGGAATGCTTTGAAGATCGGTGAGCCGGACGCCGGCGCGCCACAACATGCCGACGCCCACCGCAATCAATAACGCACCGAGAAACAGCGACGCGACGGTCTCGTAACGGCTATGGCCGTAATTGTGATCTTCGTCGGGTTCGGCGCCGCTGTGACGATTGGCGATCAGAACGACAAAATCGGAAATCAGATCGGCCAGCGAATGAACGCCGTCGGCAACCAGCGCCTGAGAATGCGCAAACACGCCGATGACAACCTGTAATGTCATCAGCACCGTATTGAGCGCGATACTCACAAAGGTCGTTTTGCGCGCGACGTGGTATTTCTCGGAGGACTGGACGGCGGCAGCGGAAGGCATCTGAGAAGCGGCATAAGAGGTTCAATGCCTGCATTCTAACCGGCAGTTCTCACACGGCGTCCGGGCTTTTTTGGATTCCTCTTTCAAATCATGCGCTTATACAAATGAAAAAGATTCGCATTCGACTTCAAAGCGGTCGCGCCCGCAAAAACCCGCAGACAATTTGACGCGGCAATAAAAAAACCGCGTCCGGTTCGGTACGCGGTTTTCTTCAACAGCGACGCGCCGGATAAGCGCGCTTGATGCGGGTATTACTTCTCGATCAGAAACTTCTCGCGATCGAGACCGGCGATCCAGCGCGGCGGCTTGCCACGGCCCGACCACGTGCTACCGCTATCCGGATCGCGATACTTGGGCGCGACACCAGCGCGCGGGCGACCGGCTTTAACATTTTTAGCCGCACGGCCGCCACCGAGTTCAGCCAGCGTAATGCCGTAGTCAGCCATTTTTTGCTTGATCTCATTCAAGACTTCCGCGTATTCGCGCGACTTGGCTTCTTCGATCTGCTTTTCGAGCTTCTCGCGCTGCGCGAGTAGTTCCTTGTAGGAAGACATAGATTCCCTTGTGGTTTGGATAAATGACTGCCAGTCTTAAGCCAGCTTGCCCTTAGAAGGTGTACATGCCATCGGAATTTGATGGCGAGATTAACACAAAATAGAAAGACGACAGAAGCGCATTCGTTAAATTAATCCAATTTCGTTTCAAAAAATTTCCCGCGTGACACGGAGTTACATGCGTTCTTTGAATAAGCTGATTTCGCATTTTGCTGAAAAGTTCCGACAGGGACTTGTTAGCACGGGATTAATTATCAAAGCATGCTATTTAAAAAGATTATTTCTCGCCAACATTTCATGCCATGAAAGCTTAATGGGCAGAGTCGGAAGATATTGCTGCCTATGCGCGCCCGTGGTTATTGGCGCATAGGCGTTTCCCCGAATCGCTCAAAGCCTATTCGGCATAGCGCTCGATGCAATCTTGAAGCGCGGCACGCAAGCTTTCGGTATTGAGTTTGGCGTCTTCGAAGTGAAACCGCGTGCGAACCGCGTCGATTTTCAGATCGACGCCGTAACGGTCGACGCCCATAACCTGGAGTTTGGCGGTAAGCGCCGAATGACTCGAGATCAGATCGAGCATCGCGCTTTCTTCTTCGAAGTCGAGCGGCGGCAGTGGATCGAGATCGACGCCGTCGAGCCAGCCCATTGCACCGAAGCCGCCGATGTAGCGCATCCGTTCGAGCCGCATGGTCCAGAACGAAAAGTCGCCCAGCACAAGATAGCGTTCCGCGTCCGGGTGATAGCGCAAGTAGCGGCGCACCAGCTCCTGCGCCGGCTCGACCTGCTCGAAGCGGCCGAGCAAGGTCAGACGCTGGCCACTCAGGACGTCATCGTCCGGCGTGTCGACCACCAGAAAACCGGCGCGCGAGTCGGCGTGCAGATTATGCGTATGCTCGGCGAGCCGACTGACGAGAATAGTTGGACGATGCCTTGCATCCAGCGCAAACGGCAGCAAGGTCGGATACGGAAAACCTTCGGGCTGGCGCGCGTGAGTCGCGAGCGTTCCGGTGGCCGCGCTGTGCAGCAGATGCAAGGGAGCGTGAGCGGGAATATTCAAGTGCGTTCCTCGATGATCGAACCACTGCAGATAATCGCCACGACCGTGATCCGTGGCATGACAGGAGCGGCATCGACAAACTGAGCCGTCGATGGGCGATTCGATATCGCGATCGTGTCGGCGGCCGATTCAAACAATCGTATGTGCTCGGCGACTGCGCGCCAAGCATAAGACAGTCCGCTTCGTTAGAATCGGAACTTTCGCTTTCAACGCGCTTTCTTCGCGTTCGCGCGCCTCTCCGAGATCTCCGTGTCCGACCGCTCTTCCGAATTCGACCTCATCCCCGCCGCCCACCGCGATCTCACCGACACGGCGCGCCAGCGCGCGAGGTTCGCCACGATGGCGGTGTTCTTCATCGCCGGCATGATGTACGCGTCATGGGGGGTGCACGTCCCGACCGTGCGCGACCGTTTCCATCTGAACGCGGCCATGCTTTCGTTCGCGCTACTCGCCGTGGCCGGCGGCTCGATTGGTGCGATGGCGGCAAATGCGTCGTGGATAGCGCGGGTCGGCACGCGCCGCGCGTGTCTCGCCGGCGGTCTCACGATGTCGGTCTGCGCCACGTTGATTCTGATCGTGCCGGCGTACTGGATGCTGCTGGTTGTGCTTGCCGTTTTCGGCGCAGGCATGGCCACGCTCGATGTCGCCATGAACGCAGAAGCCAGTGCAGTGGAAAAAGCGCTCGGCAAGCCGATCATGTCGTCGCTGCACGGCATGTTCAGCGTCGGCGGCATGATCGGCGCGGCGGTGGGTGGCGCGTTGCTGTCGCGCGGCATGGCGCCCGCCGTGCACCTGGTATTGGCCGCGGCGGTGAGCGCGCTCGTGCTGATCGCCGCGGCGCCGTCCGTGCTGCCGCATGTGCCGCACGCCGATCATCCGGACGGCGCCACGCCGCGCGCCAATCGCTGGCGCTCGCCGGCCTTGTGGGCGCTCGGCGCGGTTGCGCTGGTTGCCTTGATCGCCGAGGGCGCGATGTACGACTGGGCCACGGTGTACATGCGCGACGTGGTGCTCGCCACGCCAGCATTCGCGAGCGCCGCCTACGCTGCGTTTTCCGGTGGCATGGCCGCCGCCCGTTTTGCCGGCGATGCCGTGCGCGCCCGCTTCGGCGCGCCGCAACTGGTGATGGCGAGCGCGTCGCTTGCCTGTGCCGGGATGGTCGGTGCACTGTTGCTGCCGAATCCGGTCGCCGCGTTGATCGGCTTCGCGCTGATGGGTTTGGGGCTCGCCAACATGATGCCGGTGCTGTTTGCCGCCGCGGCGAACGTCAAGGGGATTCATGCGGCCGAAGGACTCGCGCACGTCGCGGGGCTCGCTTACTTCGGACTGCTGCTCGGCCCGGTGATTATCGGCGCGGTGACGCAGGTGACGAACTTGCCGATCGGGCTCTCCGTCGTGGCTGCGTGTTCGGCGCTGATCGCGGTGGTCGGTCCGAAGGTTTTACGGCGACTGAAAATCTGACGTCCGGCATTCGGCCATGCGCTTCGAGGCCTCGTCACGCCCGCGTGATCGTGGTCTTACGTTACGTTACGCGTCGAGCGCGCGCCGCTGTGTTCCGCGCCACATCCGTTTGACGGATGCCTTGCCCGGCACTTTTCACGAAATACAAATCCCTGTTTTATAAGGATTTTTTAGCCTGAAATCGATCGCTGAAGAAATGGCATAGGCCTTGCAGTTAGCTCTCCAACGTTTTTCCAAACAAACGGGGGAGAGGGGCCATGAATCGCAATTTCAAACTCACGACAATCGCCATGTGCGTGTCGTCGATGATCGCATTAACGGGCTGTGGCAGCACGCTGACACGACCGACTGTTTCGACGGGTGCAGGAAGCGCAGCGGGCGGTGGCGCAGGCGGCGCTCTGGGTGGCGGCTCGGGTTCGGGTAGCGGCGGTGGCGGCGGGACTACGCCTACGCCGACTCCTACACCGACTCCTACGCCGACGCCGACGCCGACGCCGACGCCGACTCCTACACCGACGCCGACTCCGACTCCGACTCCTACACCGACGCCGACTCCGACTCCGACTCCGACTCCGACTCCGACTCCGACTCCGACTCCGACTCCAACTCCCACACCGACGCCGACTCCGACGCCGACTCCCACGCCGACGCCGACTCCGACGCCGACTCCCACGCCGACGCCGACTCCCACACCGACGCCGACTCCGACTCCCACACCGACGCCAACGCCAACGCCAACGCCGACGCCGACACCGACACCGACGCCAACACCAACACCGACGCCAACACCGACGCCGACGCCGACTCCGACGCCGACACCGACGCCGACACCGACACCAACACCGACACCGACACCGACGCCAACACCGACGCCGACGCCGACGCCCACCAGCGCCAACCCGATCGGCATCGTTGTCCAGAACGGCGGCAACGTCGTTACCGCGACGGGTCAAACCGTGTCCGCGATCGGCAGTCAGATTGGCCTCACGCCGATCCCCGGCGGCAATCCGGCAACGACGACCGCGCTCGGCGGCGTCGTGTCGAATCTCGGCGATGGCGTGACGGCGCTCGGCACCGGTCTGTCGAGCGGCCTTGGTCAACTGGGCAACTCGAAAGATCCGCTCGGCACCACGCTCGCGAGCAGCGGCAACCTTGTGTATGACGCAGGTCAAGCCGTCAACAGCGCGGGCAAACTCGTGACGAGTCTCGGCAGTGGCCCCACCGCGCCGCTCAGCCCGTTGACGACACCGCTCGGCGCCACGGTCTCGACGCTCGGCAACGTGGTCAGTGGCATCGGCACGAAGCTCGGCGATCAGTTGACCAACGGTCCGATCCAGCAAGTCACGCAGACGGTCAGCACCGCGATCACGCCGATCACCAGCACGCTCGCGCAGACGACCCAAACCGTCGGCGATACGACGGGACTCGGCAAACCGCTGAACGGTCTGTTGTCGACGATCGGTCACGGACTCGACAGCGCAGGCGGCAAACTGAGCGGCGCCACCGACAATCCGATCGGTCAGAATCTCGGCAACGTCGTCACGAAGCTCGGTGACACCGTCACGTCGGCCGGCGGTCTGCTGACCGCGGGCGGTTCCGGCAGCGGCAATCCGTTGGGCGGCCTCACGGGCATTCTCAATCCGGGCGGCAGCGGCGGCACCTCGGGCAATCCGCTCGCTCCGCTGACCAGCATTCTCACGGCGCTTCCCGGCACCTTGAGCGGCGGTCTGACGGGCGGCAGCGGCACCGGCCCGCTTGCACCGCTGACCAACGTCCTCACCACGTTGACCGGCTCGCTCAGCGGCGCCACCGGCGGCTCGGGCAGTCCGCTCGCACCGTTGACCGGCGTGGTCACCACCGTCACCGGCGCGCTCAGCGGCGCGACCAGCGGCGGCAGCAACCCGCTTGCGCCGGTCACGTCGGCCGTAACCTCGTTGACCAACGCGCTCGGCGGGGCGACCGGATCAAGCGGAACCAGCAATCCGCTCGCGCCGGTCACGGGCCTGCTGACCACCGTCACCGGAACGCTGACAGGTGCGGTCAGCTCGACTGGCGGAACCTCGGGCGGCGGTCTGCTGAGCGGCCTCGGTGCATTGACCAGCAAGAAGTAACGCAACGAATAACGACAGCAAATAACGGCGCAATAAAAAAACGCGCTAGAAGGGAGGCGGCGAGCCGGGCAACCGGTTCGCCGTTTTTTTTATTCGCGGGAAGAAGCGGACCGGCAGCGACCGTGATCATCTTCGGCCACTGCGTCCATGAAGTTTTACAGCTCGTGATACGTGTCGTAATTGGCGGAGAAATCGTTTCGCTGCAAAAAGTTAGTGAAGGTCATCGTGACGGACGCATCGAGTCCTTCGACGTAATGCCACCAGCCGATCGGCAGAAACAGCAACTCGCCGGGCGACAGCGTGCATTCGATCAGTTGCGCGTGATGCATCGAAGGAAAACGGTCGTAATCGATCGCGCTGCCGTCCACCTGCGAATAACAATGCAGATCGTTCGCCATGTGCGGCGTGTCGGACAACGGCACGAGTCTGATCTTCTTGCGCCCGATTACCTGCGCCATGAAGTTGTTGGTGAGATCGTGATGAAACGGCGTTCGGGTGCCGGCCGGTCCCATCCAGAAAAAGCCGGTATCGGGCGAACCGGCGTCGAGATATTCGGCAATAGGCGGCACGTCCGGCCATAACGCCGACAGCGCCGCGCGATTGTGCGAGGTGTTATTGGCCGTCATGTAGAAGTCGTTGGTCGAACCGCTGCGCTCGACCAGATCGACATAATCGGCAAAGCGCATCATGCGCTTGAGTTTCGGCTGGTTGATTTCGTAGTTCGCGTCGGAGTCTCGGCCGAACTGCACTTCGACCTGACAATCGCCGCAAAGCTCGCGGAAATAATCGAAGCTCCATTTTTGCCGCGCCGGCCAGAAATCAAATGCACCCGTGATGATGACCGGCCGGTTCTGAAAGTAGTACTGCTCGAAGAATTCGTCGCGCGATAAACGCTCGCGTCTTTCGACGACGCCACTACCTGCGCGCATGCGGTTCAACGTGCCATACACCGACAATATCCACTCGCGCTTACGCAAACGATTGCGCATACGCGTGGCGCCCTGCAGATAAGGACTGGCCAGCGCGATCTCGATTTCGCGCGCGGCCTGTGTCGCGTCGAAACCATGTCCGACCAGCGCACCGTGCAAGGAAGGCGGCGGTGCATCGAGCATCAGATTTTCGGCGATCCAGCGCCGCCAGCCGTCGTCGAACGAACGGGTCACAGTGCTCACGACTTTCTCCCAGATATTTATTTTTCGAACTGCCAGCCTCTCATGCCGAGGCCCAAAAGAAAAGGCACGCGAACCTTGCGGCGCGCGTGCCTTTTTACGACAGGATCGAAGCCAGACGAGGCTCGCTTCGATCGAGCGGATTTACATCTTCACCACGTCGAGCAGCGTCTTCTTGCCCGACTTGTAGTTGTACAGCGAGATCACGCCGTGTTGAAGGTCGCCCTTCGAGTCGAACGTGGTTTCGCCGATCACACCCTTGTAGTCCGTCGACGGCATTGCTGCCAGAATCTTCGCCGGATCGGTGGAGTTAGCACGCTTCATAGCGTCAACGATGATGTACACAGCGTCATACGTGAACGGTGCGTAGATCTGGATCGGTTGACCGAAACGCTTTTGGTACTTGGCGAGGAACGCCGAGCCGCCAGCCATCTTCTCGAGCGCCATACCGGCTTCCGAGCAGACGATGTTGTCGGTTGCGTCGCCAGCCAGGTCCGACAGCTTGTCGGTACACACGCCGTCGCCTGCCAGAACCTTCGCGCGCAGGCCGAGTTGCTTGGCTTGCTTGGCGAACGGGCCGCCGGTTGCGTCCATACCGCCGTACATGATCGCGTCCGGGTTTTCGCCCTTGATCTTCGTCAGAATCGCGCGGAAGTCGACAGCCTTGTCGTTCGTCGCGTCGTGCGACATCACGTTCAGGCCCAGCGACTTGGCGGTCTTTTCGAATTCGTTAGCCAGACCCTGGCCGTAAGCGGTCGAGTCGTCGACGATCGCGACGCTCTTCACTTTCAGACCCTTGGCTGCGTAGTTAGCCAGCGCCGGACCTTGTTGCGCATCGGTCGCAACGACGCGGTACGTCGTCTTGAAACCTTGTTGCGTGTAAGCCGGGTTCGTTGCCGACGGCGAGATCTGCACGATGCCAGCATCGCTATAGATCTTCGAAGCCGGGATCGACGTGCCCGAATTCAAGTGGCCAACCACTGCGACGACCTTGTCGTCGACCAGTTTCTGCGCGACTTGAGTAGCCGTACGCGGGTCGGCTGCGTCGTCTTGCGGATCCAGTTGCAGCGTGATCTTCTGACCACCGATCGTCAGGCCCTTGGCGTTGATTTCTTCAACTGCCAGGCGCGCGCCGTTTTCGTTGTCTTTACCCAGGTGAGCGATACCGCCAGTCAACGGTGCAACGTGACCGATCTTGACGACCGTGTCGGCTGCCGCCGAAGTTGCCAACGTCGCGAACAGCATCGCCGCAGCGCTGATCGGCAACAGCTTTTGAATCTTGATGTTCATGTAAGTCTCCAGTTTCGGTCCCAAAAACAACGTAATCGCCCTGTGCCCCCGCTTCCCCAACACGTGTCGCTCAGTCCCGTGGACGATCACGCCGGTTGCATCGTTCATGCACTTGGCCAGCACGTTTACCTGTCTGTTTGTGGCAGGCGGCAAACCGTACTTGCGCGCAAGTGTAGGCCATCAAATTAAATTGTGGGACTTTTTTGAGGAAGTGGGATGAACACTAATAGCGTTTATCCAACAGGCACCGGTTCCGGCTGGACAAGCAGGCCGGAAAGCGCCAGCCCATGCGGGTTTCCGCTACGTGAGGGTTTCGTCTAACTGCGCGGCCTAAAGGTTTTATCGGGTAAAACCGTTAATGCTTCGAAGGGCCTTTTTGGGTCGAAAGAAGGCGCGCGCGCACAGTGCCGCGACGCGCCCGAGGCTTGCCGAATCAGCGTTGCAGCGCGCCGATCCGTGACGCCGCCGCATGCCACTCTTCTTCCAGTTGCGCGACCAGTTCCGCCGCGCCGACATCTTCCGCGCGCCGGCGGCCGAGCGACGCACCCTGCCCCGCCCACAACGACAGGTAATCGCTATTTCCCGCGCGGCTCGCGGTCTGACGCAGCTCCTGCGTGAGCGCGTTCTGCACGGGATAAGGCGCGGTCTGGCCGGCCGTCTCCGTCAGACGCTGCATCAGCGGATTACGTATGCCACGCGCATGGCGCCCGGTAATCACGCGCGTGACCGAGGTCGACGTATCGGACGCCGCGCGCACCCGCGCCTTCCAGACTTGCGGGATGCCACTCTCTTTCGACGTGAGAAACGCCGTCCCCATCACAGCGGCTTGCGCACCCAGCGCCAGCGACGCCACGATGCCGCGGCCGTCCATGATGCCGCCCGCGGCCAGCACCGGCAGTCCGGTTGCGTCGACGAGTTGCGGCACGAGCGCCATCGTGCCGACCAGCGCGTCTTCGAACGCGCCGATAAACGTGCCGCGATGCGCGCCCGCTTCCGAACCCTGTGCGGCAATCGCGTCCGCGCCCACTTCGCGCCAGGCCTCGCCTTCGGCAACATGCGTCGCGGTGCCTATTACATAGGTGCCGTTTGCATGCAGACGCGCGACGTCCTGCGCGCTGAGCAGCCCGAAAGTGAAGCTCGCGATCGGCACGCGCAATTCGATCAGGGTCTCGAGTTGCGCGCGAAAGTCCGGCGCATAGCGTTCGAGGGCCTGCCCCGGCGGCAAATCGAATTCCGCGCGCAGCGGATCGATGGCGTCGAGCGCGCGGCGCACCGTGGCCTCGTCCGGCGCGGCCGGGTCGAGCACGAACAGATTGACGCCGAACGGACGATCCGTCAGCGCGCGAATCGCCGCGACTTCACTCGCGATCTTCTCCGGCGAAAGCGCGGCGCCCGCCAGAAAACCCAGCCCGCCCGCATTCGACACCGCCGCGACCAGCGCGGGTGTCGTCGCGCCGCCGGCCATCGGCGCTTGCACCACCGGCACACGCAATTCGAAACGCGCCGCGAACGGCGTCACGAAACTGTCTTCATTCATGATCTATTCCTCTACCGACACGGCGCGCGCAGCGTGCGTGCGTCAACTCATACGACTGTACTCAGCCGCACTCGTGCAGTGAAATGAATTATCGAGAACGTTTCAATCGCCTTACGAGAACGACGTTGCGACGCAAGCCCTGGCGGCCGGCGCGGGACTCGCTGCAAGGCGTTTCTTTTGATGGCAAACTGACCGCCCGCTTCAGGCACTCAGACCTCTGGCATTCATTCAGACCGACCTCGTGCCTCACAGCACGGCAAATGGAGAGCAACATGAGCACGACTTCCCGATGGATCGACATCCCCGCCGGCAACGAAAGTTTCGGCGGCTACCTTGCGTTGCCCAAGGGCGGCAAGGGCCCGGCCGTCATCATTCTTCAGGAAATCTTCGGCGTGAACAGCCATATCCGCTCGGTTGCGGATCAGTACGCGCAAGACGGCTACGTGGCACTGGCACCGGACGTGTTCTGGCGCGTGCAGCCGCGTGTCGAACTCACGTATGACGGCGCGGACCGCGACAAGGGCATCGAACTGATGCAGAAGCTCAAGATCGAAGACGCCGTGACCGACGTCGGCTACGCAGCAGCGGCGCTGCGCGCATTGCCGGAAGTGACCGGCAAGGTCGCGGCAATCGGCTACTGCTTCGGCGGCCGGCTGGCGTATCTCGCAGCGGCCCAAGGCTCGCTCGACGGCGCGATTGCGTACTACGGCGGCGGCATCCAGAACTCGCTCGACGAAGCAGCGAAGATCAAGGTGCCGATGCAATTCCACTACGGCGAACTCGACGCGCACATTCCGCTGTCGGCAGTCGGCCAGGTTCAGGAACGTTTCGCCGGTCGCACGGACGCGGACTTCCATATCTACGCCAACGCCGATCACGGCTTCAACTGTTCGGACCGCGCATCGTACAACCAGCACGCCGCAGCGCTGGCACACGGCCGCACGCTGACGTTCCTCGGCGAACGTCTGTGATTCACGCGCTCTGATCGGCCGCGGTCGATCAGAGCGTTCGCTCCCGCAACTGGCTTGCGTCTCGAAGTCGCGCCGCCAGTTCGCGTCAAGTCAGTTAATCTCTCGAAGACGGCGCGTCGAACGTGCCGTCTGCCACGCGTGCCGGTGACGCCGCAACAAAGTCACCGCGCGCGGATTCATTCCGCCGCTTCCACAAACGAAACACGAGGGCTCACCCATCGTGCAATCAGACTATCTCGCCCACGACGCCATCGGCCTCGCTGAACTGGTTCGCACCGGCGAAACGAGTGCGCGCGAATTGCTGGATATCGCCATCTCACGTACCGAGGCCGTCAATCCGGCAATCAACGCGATCGTTCTGAAGGACTACGACGCGGCCCGGCGACGCGCTTCGCAAAGCGACGCCGCCAGAGGCACCAACGGCACGAGCGGCACGAATGCAACGAACGGCGCGAGTCAGACCAGCGCGCAGGACGCGCTCAAGGACGTGCCCTATCTCATCAAGGATCTGGGCGCGCCGGTCGCCGGATTGCGCATGGCAATGGGCAGCCGTCACTACCGCCATTTCATTCCGACGGTGGATGCGCCGGTGGTCGCGCTCGCCAAGGCGGCCGGCCTCAACATCTTCGCCAAGACCAGCACGTCCGAACTCGGGCAGATGCCTTATACGGAACCCGAACTATTCGGCGCGTGCCGCAATCCATGGAGTCTCGACCATACGCCGGGCGGGTCGAGCGGTGGCGCCGCGGCGGCCGTCGCGGCGGGCATCGTGCCGCTCGCGCATGCGTCCGACGGCGGCGGCTCGATCCGCATTCCTGCGTCGTGTTGCGGACTCTTCGGCCTCAAGCCGTCGCGCGGACGCGTACCGCGCGCGACGCCGGTGCCGTCAGCGGGCGAACTCGGCGTCGATCACGCGGTATCGCGCAGCGTTCGCGACAGCGCCTTGCTGCTCGATCTGCTTGCCGGCAACGCGGAGCGCCCGCTCGGTGCACCGGGTACATTCCTCGGCGCCAGCCGCGAGCCCTGCAAGCCGCTGAATATCGCGTACGTCACCGAGCCGATGCTCGCGCCGTCTTTGTCCGCGGATGCACGCGCGGCACTCGACGACGCCGCGCAACTCGCGATCTCACTCGGACACAACATCGAGCCGGTCTCGCTCGGCATCGATTTCGCCGCGGTGAGGCACGCGTTTCTGTCGTTGTGGTCCGTGACGGCCGAGGAACTCGTGCTGAACGCCGAGCGCATCAGCGGACGCAAACCGTTGCGCGCCGAATTCGAAATTTCGACTTGGGCGATGGCGCACGTGGGTCGCAAACTCGGCGAACGCGGATTGCCTGCCGCGCTCGAAGAACAACGTCGCATCACCGAGCGGCTCACCGATCTGTTGAACCGCTTCGACGTGATTTTGTGCGCGACGCTCGCCAGCGCGCCGATCAAGATCGGCGAAATGCAGCCCACGTCGGCGGAGCGTATGCAGATGCGCGCCGTCACCGCCATGCCGCTCGAATCGCTGATGAAGAAGCTGCTCACCGAAGCATCGAACAAGGCGTTCGCCTGGGCAGGTTGCACGGAACTGTTCAATCTGAGCGGCCAGCCGGCGATGTCGGTGCCGCTCTACTGGAATGCACGGGGCTTGCCGATCGGCGTACAGTTCGCCGCGCGCGACGGTGGTGAAGCGACGCTATTGCGCCTCGCCGCGCAACTCGAAGCGGCTCGTCCGTGGTTCGATCGGCGGCCGCCGTTGATTCAGGCGCGCAGTTAGCGTCGGGCTTTATGTTGGCTTGCGCTAGCGGTGAGGGTCGAGGTCCGCGCAGCTTTGCGCGACGAGGTTCGCAGAGCGACTTGCGGCAAGCCGTTTTCAAACGACAAAAGACGTCCGCCCCGCACTGCGGCAGACGCCTCGATGGACGGGGAACATTCAGGCACCGTCACGCTGCAACGCATTTGCCGCCACGCTCACGGCGCGCGGCAGACGGTCATCAAGCCTTCTTGTTATAGGCGCTGCACCAGCCCTTGCCTGCCACCTGCTTGCCGGCGAACATCGGGCAACCGCCGAAGGCGTCGGTGGGTTTGGCCTGATAGAAACTGCAGTTGCTGCAATCCTGGCCTGCTGCGTATTTTGCGAACTTGGCCTTATCGACTTTGGTCGCATCCGCTTTATAGCCGAGTGCTTGCGCGGTCGGATCGGTTTCGGCCACCTTGGGTGCGTCGGCGAATGCCTGGCGCGACAACGCGAGCGAAGACGCGACACCAATGCTCGTAATCAGAAACGTACGACGGGAAGTTTTCATGGGGGACTCACTCCATTTATATAGAACTGATCGCCGTTCTGTGACAGCGGTCCCCAAGGATAGCAACGAAGCCCCGGCGTGTGACGCTCCAAATGATAGAGATAACCGAATTGGTACGAAGCCGGCGCGCCGCTTCGCCCGCACGCATCGAGCGACGCCCGACGACGGTGCAGGGATCGAAGCGCGAAAAAATGCGCTTAGGCGCGTCCGCTCAATTCGCACACGCGCGCGGCGATTGCCAGCGACGCCGTCAATCCCGGCGACTCGATGCCGAACAGATTCACCAGACCACGCACACCATGCGCGGCCGGTCCCTGAATCACGAAATCGGCGGCCGGTTCGCCCGGACCCGAGAGCTTCGGACGAATCCCCGCATACGCCGGTTGCAGCGCGTGGTCCGGTAGCGCCGGCCAATAGGCGCGAATGGCGGCGTAGAAGGAATCGGCGCGACGCGGATCGACGTCGTAATTGATTGCGTCGACCCATTCGACGTCTGGACCGAAGCGCGCCTGGCCGCCGAGGTCGATGGTCAGGTGGACGCCGAGACCGGCTTCGTTCGGCATCGGATAAATCAGACGGCTGAACGGTGCACGGCCGGAGATGCTGAAGTAGTTGCCGCGCGCGAGATAGAGCGGCGGTACGTGGCGCGCGTCGAGTCCGCGAATCCTGCGGGCCAGCGCGTTGGCCTGCAGCCCGGCGCTGTTGATGACACACGCGGCGCTGATGGTGGTTGGCGCATCGCCGCCCACCTTGATGATGAAACGGCCGTTGCTCGCTTCGACCGCTTCGACGGGTGCATGAAACGCACACACGGCGCCGTCGCGCTCGGCGTCGCCCTGAAGCGCCAGCATGAACTGATGACTATCGACGATACCCGTCTGCGGAGAAAACACGGCTTCGACGCACTCGAGCGCGGGTTCGAGTTCCTGCGCCTGCTCGCCGCTGATTCGCATCAGATCGAGCACGCCGTTGTCGCGGCCTTTCGCCATGATGCTTTCGAGCTGAGGAATCTGATTGCGCGATGTCGCGACCAGCAGTTTGCCGCAGCGCGAATGCGGCACGTTACGCTCGGCGCAATAGTCGTACAGCATTTCGCGGCCGCGCACGCAGAGCGCCGCCTTGAGCGAACCGCGCGGATAGTAGATGCCCGCATGAATGACTTCGCTATTGCGAGAGCTGGTGCCCACGCCGATCGCCTCGGCCGCCTCCAGGACAATCACTTCGCGTCCACGCGCCGCGAGAGCACGTGCCACGGCAAGACCGACCACGCCCGCGCCGATCACTACACATTCGATTTGATCCATGTCTGTTGACGCGGCTCTTGTCGCCGCGCGCTGCCTCGTTCACCCGATGTAGATGAGGGCAGCATGCGGCTATCGAGTGCCGCACACTGCTCGCTGTCGAACGCACCTGCACAAACGCAACCCATGCGTGAAATTGTACGACGCCGCACAGACACAAATGCCCGCAGTCGCAAACGACTGCGGGCATTCGGTCACTAGCGGTGGCTGAACGTATGGGCCGGACTGATTCAGTGTACGCCGTGAAGGCTCATCGCGCTCGGGTCTCGAGGTGAAGACGCTCAGCGTGCTGCATGCGCTGCGGGTCTAGCCTTGCGCATTTAGCCTTGCGTGCCGACGTGGCGGGACAGACCCTCGGCCGCGCCCGTCACCGTCTGTGCGAGCAAGGCGTCGTCCGGCTGCGCGCGGCTCGCATCGCTTTCGCGAAACGAAACCGCTGCGCCGTCACGGCCGGCGAAAGCCGGCGCGGCGAGTGTCGAGGAGAAAAGCAAAGCGAGGGAAGCAGTTCTCATGATGGTGTCCAATAGTCGTTGATCGTGCGTATCGAATCGAGTGGAAGTGCGCCGAGCGATGAGTCGTTCAGGCGCAACTCGTTGAAGCACAGTCTACGCATTCACTATCGGCAAGCTAGACCGATTGGAACAATTGAAAGTCTCAAAAAGGGAAACAATTGCCACGGCATTAACCATGTTCGCAGTAGTTAATTGGCTTTTCGGGGCATAAAAAAAGCCGCTCGAGGGCGAATTTTTGCCAAAAAACGGCCAAAAACGCTCAAAAACCGATCGTTTTCCGCCGATTTCCGTAATCCAGCCGGATATCGGCCGGCTCGATGTGATCGCGGCCATTAATTCGCGCCGCGCCGAAGCCATTCAGGATCGCGCGCCGCATTTCACGCGGCGACGCGGACTTCAGCGTATCCAGCGCCGGTTCGCCCAGCATGTCCGGAAAACGCAGACCCCAGTTGTGCGCGGTGCGAATCTCGTCGTAGATCGATTGGGCAATGCGACGCGCGCCGTCGCGATCCGGCGGCGGAATTTCGTACACGTTCATCCGGTTGAGTATCGGCTCGGGAATCGAGCGTTCGTCGTTGGCCGTGGCGAGCCAGATCACGTGACCCGCATTGATCGGAATTTCGGCGAATTCGTCGATGAAACTGTGCGCCGTGTCGTGCTCCAGCAGCGCGTAAAGCGCGCCGAGCGGATCGTATTGCGAATCGCCGGTGGCCTTGTCGATTTCGTCGACGGTAATCACCGGATTGGCATAACTGCCGTTCACGAGTGCATCGAACACCTTGCCGGGCTTGGCGTTCTTCCATTGCGACGACGCGCCGGACAGGATCCACCCCGCCGTCAGCGAACTCATCGCCACATATTGGTAAGCCGTGCCGAGCAGGCGCGCCAACTGCTTGGCAAAGTGTGTCTTGCCGATTCCAGGATCGCCGAGCAGCAGCATCGGCATCAGTTCGAGACGGTCTTCCGTCTCCAGACATAGGGCGACCTGCTTGCGGATGTCGTCGAGCGGTTCGGCGAAATTGGGCAGTGCATCGATCAGATCGTCGATCGACGGCATCCGGTTCGGCTTGACGCAGAAGCGCAAGTTACCGGTTTTCAGCATCTTTTCGTACGTGGCGCGCAGTGCGTCGTTCGCGCCCTCGCCGAGGTCGTTCAGCGCGGTTTCGACCTGATCGAGGTCGTACACCTGACTGAAAGAGGCTACGGCGATTTCCTGTCTGACCATGACTGTTGTCATGTTTCACCCCGTCGAGCTGGCCTGGCTACTGCGGCACCCTGTTGGACGCCGTTTCAAGTCCAGTGTAACGACGACATATTCGTGTGCAAGCCAGCAGTCTCGTGGCATTGCTGCTAACAGGAGGCTTGCTTTCGGCCTTGACCGGCCTCACCTGAAATGCATTGTTGCTGAACCCGGCCCTCTTTGGCGTGTCAGAAAGGCGTGGTATCCATCAGGCGTAAGATGGCTTTTTGACTGGCGGAAAGGGCCTGGTCGCCCGGAGAAACTTTCTATGTGGAAAAACAGTATCGTGGCCGTGCTGCTCGGCACTTCGTTGCTTGCGAACGCACAACAACGGCCAGCGCAGCAGGTCGTGCAGTGGCAGTTGCAGGTGATGCGCGACGGCCAGCAGATCGACGCCTTCGACGGCACCACCACGGTGGGCCAGGCACGCACGGATACGCATCACAAGATGGTGCAGCATAACGTCGGCTGTAAAGACCAGCCCGGCGGCAGCATCGATCTCGCGCGCACGCTGACTGTGTCGCCGCTGCGCGCCGACGCAAACACGGTCACACTGTCGATCGAGGCTCAGGAAACTTTCGAGGAAGACGCGGCACGCCAGACCGACACGGGCTGCAAGCTGCCGCCGCAGCCGCGTCAGGTGAGCGCGAGCCATCCGGGGCTGTCGGTGCCGGTCGGCCAGTGGGCCACCTGGACCATCGTCGACAAGAACCCGAACCTGGTTTATCGCGTTCGCGCGGGCCTCTCGGACAACCCAGCGAACTGAACGAACCCAGTTACCACCAGGCGAACCGCTGAACCCTAAAACAGAACACGTGGACACACGCGGCATGCGAAACCCCGAAGAATTGATCCGCGAAAGTGCAGCACCCAAAGACTTCATTGCGGTGAGCTGGAACCTGCACAAAGGCCGCACGCCGCTCGGATTTCAGGCGTGGCAGGCGATGCAGCGCTGGGTGCAATCCACCCATGCCGACGCGTATTTCCTGCAGGAAGCGATGGCGCGGCGCATGCCGTCGCCGGTATTGGCGAGCAGTTTCGGCGAGCCGCTCAGCGATCCGTTGAGCGACGTATGGCATTGCCAGGCAACCGAGATCGCGCGCGCGCTCGAACTCGAAATCGCGCTTGGGCCGAATGTTTTCAAACCGTCATGGCGACACGGCAACGCGATTCTCTCGCCGCATCCGCTCGACCTCGGCGGCCGGTGGGACATCTCGGCGCATCGATTCGAGAAGCGTGGTCTGCTGGTCGCGCGGGCCACGTTCGGCGGCCACTCGGTCACGCTGCTGTGCGCGCATCTGGCGCTCACGCGTTCTGCGCGTCTGCGTCAGATGAACTGGATCGCGCACTGGATCGCGAAAGAAGCGCCCGAAGGCCCGCTCGTGCTGGCCGGCGACTTCAACGACTGGCGCAACGATTCGGTGCCGCTGTTCGGCGAGCATGGCCTGCAGGAAGTGGCCACACTGCTCGGCGAATCGGGCCGCACTTTCCCGGCTTTTTCGCCGGCCCTGGCGCTCGACAAAATGTTCGTGCGCGGCATGAAACCGATCGAGTGGATTCAACCCACGCAGGAAACCGCGTGGCTGTCGGATCACTTGCCGTATATGGCGCGGCTGCGGGTGGAGTAAGCGCAAAGCAATTCGAAAAAAGGGCGCTCCTGAGGAGCGCCCTTTTTCATTGCCCATGACCGGATGCCCTAGCCCCGATGCGGCGTCCACATGAGCGCCGCGGCCAGTACTTCACCGGGCTTTAGTACGCAACCGCCCACGTGATCGCGCGGCCCGGTTGCGTTGAAGCAGTCGGTGGTGTTGGTCACCGGTTCGACGCATAGCTGCGGGTCGTTCGCGGGCGCGAACACCACCATATGATCGAACGGCGCGTCGGCGATCATCGTCAGGCGGCGGTGTTCGTCGGGCCACGCGATCGTCGCTTCGTGTGACCAGTTCGCGAAGTTGTTGTCCAGATCGAACGCGTCCGCGGACATGCCGTGACGCAACGCGTCCACCGCCGCGTGCGGCCCGAGATGCGTCGGCAGCACGTTCGCGTCTGCATGCCACATGG
Organism: Paraburkholderia sp. GAS199; assembly: GCF_050436585.1. NCBI lineage: Bacteria > Pseudomonadati > Pseudomonadota > Betaproteobacteria > Burkholderiales > Burkholderiaceae > Paraburkholderia > Paraburkholderia sp. GAS199. The sequence goes on from NZ_JBNDMM010000002.1 coordinate 840,075, forward strand.
CTTGCACGTCGGCGTAGATGAGCGTGTTGGCGGTGCGCGGATAGTACGGATGATGTCCCATGCCGAACGGCATCGGCCGATCCGCCAGGTTTTGCGCCGACAACGTCACCCGCAGCGCGTCACCGATCAGTTCGAAGCGTTGTGTCGCGCGATAGCGAAACGGCCAGTCGCCGACGATGCTTGCGTCGGGTTCATGTTCGAAATGCAGTTCCACCGAACTCGCGGTGCGTGCGCCGACTCGCCACGGCTGCCGCCAGGCATTGCCATGCAACGCATGCGCGAAGCGCGGATCGTTGCCGCCCAGATCGATCGTCTCGCCCTCGAATTCGAAACGCGCATCGCGAATCCGGTTGCAATACGGGAACAGCGGAAAGCTCGCCATGCGCAGCGGATCGCGCTGTTCGAAGGCGGCGCGCGTCGCGGGACGCAGCCAGTGCAAAGGGCCATCGGCCGTGCATTCGTAGTATGCGGCCAGCGCGCCGCCCACGTCGGGCGCGAGTACGACGCGCATTGCGCCGGCGCTCAAGGTGACGAGCGTCGGTGCAATCGCGGGGTCGTCGAGCCAGGCAAGGTCGGCGGCGAGCGAAGGGGGCGTGGTCAGGGAAACGTCGCGCATGGTCAGAAAAAGCGGGGCCTCAGGCGGGCGGCGGAATGGACGCGCATCGTTGTCTCCTGTGACGTGCCGCGCACAGCGCGCGGCCGGCGGACTATCGGGGTCCGCGCGACCGAGAATCGCACGACAAAGCGCATCGGTCAATATTATTAGTAATAAATTTATCGAAAGACGCCGACAAAGCGGCAGGTCGCCACTCCCAAATGGCGGGTTAGCGCGCGTTGCCGCGCGCATATTATTAGTGGTACCGTCAGAGCCACGATGCCACCGGCATGCTCCCGCTTCCGCGCCGCTGCAACGCGGCCCGCACAATGAAAAAATCGACTCAACGCCGTCCCACCATGACCGACATCGCCAAGCAGACTGGCGTGTCGCAATCGACTGTCTCGCTGGTGCTCAACAACGCCACCGGCGCGAAGTTTTCCGAGGCCACCCGCAACAAGGTTCTGAAGGCCGCGCACGATCTCGGCTATCGCCTCTCGCTGCGCGAACCGCTGCCCGCGTCCACCGACGAACGCAATCTGATCGTCTATCTCGCCGACGAAATCTCGACCAGTCCGCATCCGGTCGTGAACGTGGACGGCGCGCGCGACGCCGCCTACGCGAGCGGCAAGATGCTCGCCGTCTACTCGACGCACGGCAATGCCGACATAGAGAAACAGGTACTCGACACCACGCTGTCGAATCCGCATGTTTTCGGCGTGATCTACGCCACCGTCTACACCCGCAAAGTGACCTTGCCGGCCGCGCTCTCGCAGGTGCCGACCGTCCTGCTGAACTGCTACACGAGCGAAGGCGGGCTGTCGTCCGTGGTGCCCGCCGAAGTCGCGGGCGGCCATCTCGCCACCGACTATCTGCTGCAAGCCGGCCATCGCCGGATTGCGTATATCAACGGCGAACCGTGGCAGGACGCGTCGAAAGATCGCCTCAAGGGCTATCGCACCGCGCTCGCCACCGCCGATCTGCCGTATGCGCCGGAACTCGTCCGCGACGGCGACTGGAGTTCGGGCCTGGGCTTCGAACTGACGCTCTCGCTGATGCGCGAAACTAATCCGCCCACCGCCATTTTCTGCGCCAACGACCTGACCGCCATCGGCGCAATTGAAGCGCTGAAACAGCTTGGCCTGCGCGTGCCGGAAGACGTCTCCGTGCTCGGCTACGACGATCAGGAAATCGCGCGTCACACTCACCCGCCGCTCTCGACCGTGGTGTTGCCGAACTACGAACTGGGACGCTGGGCCGTCGAAACCTTGCTGCAGGAGGAACACAACCGCGCGGCCGGCGCGCCGGTACGGCATCGCATGGTCAAGCTCGACGGACCGCTCGTCGAACGCGGCTCGGTCAGGGTAATTACCGAGGCAAAAAAGCCAATAATTAATATTATTAGTGATTGACCGATAATAATTCTGGATGGAATAATCGGCACGACCGGTCAGGGTGAAAAACCCGGCCGGTGAGAGAAACACAAAAAGCAAATACACCTCACCAGGTACTGGAGGAAGACATGGCGTCGCTCAACACGCATTCGCGCAAACACGTGCGCAAGCAGCAGATTCGTCCGCTGGCGGGTTCGCTGCTGGCTCTGGCAATCGGATTCGGCGTCGCAACGGCCCATGCCGACGACGCCCTGCCCAAACTGCCCAACAAGACTCCGCTGAAGGTCGGCTTCGCGCAGACCGAAAGCAACAACCCGTGGCGTCTCGCGGAAACCAAAAGCTTCAAGGACATCGCCGCGAAATGCGGCTGGCAGGTCGTGATGACCGACGCCAACGGTTCCAACTCCAAACAGGTCTCGGACATCCAGAGCATGATCGCGCAGCACGTCGATCTGCTGGTGTTCCCGCCGCGTGAAGAAAAACCGCTCGCACCGATCGTGCTGCAAGCCAAGAAGGCCGGCATTCCGGTGATTCTGGTCGACCGCGACGTCGATCAGTCGGTTGCCAAGGCGGGCCGCGACTACATCACCTTCATCGGCTCGGACTTCATCGACCAGGGCCATCGCGCGGCCGACTGGCTCGTGAAGGCAACCGGCGGCAAGGCGAAGATCATTGAACTGGAAGGCACCACCGGCGCCTCCGCGGCGAACGATCGCAAGAAGGGCTTCGACGAAGTCATCGCGAAGAACCCGGGCATGTCGATCATCGCTTCGCAAAGCGGTGACTTCGCGCGCGACAAGGGCCGTCAGGTAATGGAAACGCTGTTGCAGGCGCATCCGGACGTCACCGCCGTCTACGCGCACAACGACGAAATGGCGCTCGGCGCGATTGCCGCGATCAAGGCGGCCGGCAAGCAACCGGGCAAGGACATCCAGATCGTCACGATCGACGGCACCAAGGGCGGCATGGACGCCATTGCGGCCGGCGAACTGGGCGCAAGCGTGCAATCGAGCCCGTTCTTCGGCCCGCTCGCCTGCGACGTCGCACAACGCTACGCGAAGGGCGAAAAAATCCCGACGTGGGTCAAGGTCTCGGACCGCTTCTACGACAAGAGCAACGTGCAGCAAAACATGCAGTACGGCTATTGATCGTCGCCACTGTCGTACACGCTGTTTTATAGCTTGAGGGTGGTGTCGCCGCGGCGTGTCCACGCGCGCCGCATTCTGGAGAGCGCTTCTCCGGCGACATGGCTCGCAGGACGTCCCCGCCCCGAATCTGTCTCCTCGGGGGGCGGGTGACGGGGAAGGGTTCGGAGCGACGCGTTCGTGGCAGCACGGGCCGTCGCTTCGCTTTTATGCGGCGTAATATGGATCGACCACAGAGGTTCGACCCGCGCCGGCACAAAACTCGAACGAACGGCCAGCACGGCGCGATGCGCCCGGCAGCACACCCAGCAGCACTCGCATCAGGAGGACACCCGTGACGGAATCCGGCACGCAGACGCCACACTCATCCCCTACCCGTTCGCCGCTGCTCGAGATGCAGGACATCGGCATCAGCTTCGGCGGCGTCGCCGCGCTGCGCAGCGCCAATCTGAGCGTCGCCGCGGGCGAAGTGCACGCGCTGATCGGCCAGAACGGCGCAGGCAAATCGACCATGATCAAGATCCTGACCGGCGCGTATCGGCGCGGCTCGGGCAGCGTGCGCTTCGAAGGCCGCGAGGTCGACTTTCGCACGCCGAAGCAGGCGCGTGAAGCGGGCATCAGCACGATCTATCAGGAGATCAATCTGGTGCCGTTCCGCTCGGTGGCGGAGAACATTTTTCTTGGCCGCGAGCCGCGCCGTTTCGGTCTGATCGACTGGCGCGCGGTGCAAACGCGCGCCGCCGCGCTGCTCGAATCGTTCGGCTTGCAGATCGACGTGAAGAAGCCCGTCAGCCGCTATTCGACCGCGATCCAGCAGATGGTGGCGCTGGCGCGCGCGGTGTCGTCCGACGCGAAGATGGTCATCATGGACGAGTCCACGTCGTCGCTCGACGAACGCGAAGTGGAACTGCTGTTCAACGTGGTGCGCAAGCTGCGCGACGACGGCCGCGCGGTGATCTTCGTCTCGCACCGGCTCGACGAACTCTATGCGCTGTGCGACCGCGTTACCGTGATGCGCGACGGCCAGACCGTTGCGCAAAGCACGATGGCCGAGATGGACAAGCTGCAACTCGTCACCACCATGCTCGGCCGCACGCTCGCGGCCGTCGTGCAGGAAGACGCGGCCGCGCGCGAAGCCAATCTGGCGCGGCGCGGCAAGGAAGTGATCGGCGCGGCCGGGATCGGCGCGCATCCGAAAGTGAGCAATGTGTCACTGCAGGTCCACGCGGGCGAAGCGGTCGGCCTCGCCGGTTTGCTCGGCTCGGGCCGCACCGAGACCATGCGCCTGATGTTCGGCGCGGACGAACTCGAACACGGCGCGCTGTCGATCGGCGGCGATGCGGTGAGCTTGAAGTCGCCGCAGGACGCGATCGCGCGCGGTCTCGCGTATCTCACCGAAGACCGCAAGGCCGAAGGCATCGTCCCCGAACTGTCGGTGCGCGACAACCTCACTCTGGTGTGCCTGCGAACGCTGGCGAAAAACGGTGTGGTGGATGTGAAGAAGCAGCAGGTAATCGTCGATCGATTCATCGCCTCGCTGGGCATCAAGCTGCGCTCGGCCGATCAGCCGATCCGCGAACTGTCGGGCGGCAATCAGCAAAAGGTGCTGCTCGCCCGCTGGCTGGCCGCGCAGCCGTCCCTGCTGCTACTCGACGAACCCACGCGCGGCATCGACGTCGGCGCCAAGGCGGACGTGGCGAAGATCGTGCGTGAACTGCGCGACACCGGCATGGCCGTGCTGCTGTCCGCGTCGGAACTGGAAGAACTGACCGCCGTGGCCGACCGCGCCGTGGTGATTCGCGACGGCCGCACCGTCGCCGAACTGAACGGCGCGGACATGAGCGAAACCGCCATCATGGACGCGATTGCCTACGGCAGCGAAGGTCCGTCGCAACTGGCCGAAGCCGCGCAGACCGCGCATATCGAAGACGCGTTGGAGGGCGACCGTCATGGCGCTTAAGCTGGATTCCGAAACCGCGGCGCAAATGCCCGCCGCCACCGTGCGCACGAAGCCGGCCACCACGGTGAAGAAATGGCGCCATCTCGCGATGCAGCGTGAAGTCATCGTGTTGCTCGCCATGGTGCTTTTCAATCTGATCTTCACGCCGCACTTCTGGTCGCTGCAAACCTTCAACGTCAACATGACGCAGGTGGTGACGATCGTGATCGTCGGCATCGGCATGACGCTGGTCGTGGCGACCGGCGGCATCGATCTGTCGGTGGGCGCCTCGATGGCGATTTCCGGCGCGCTAGCGCCGATGCTCTTCCTCAATATCGCCGGACCCGGCGGCATCGCGCTCGCGTTCGTGCTGCCGGTGCTGGCCGCCGCCGTCTGCGGCGCGTTCAACGGTTTGCTGGTGACGAGGTTATCCGTCCAGCCGATTGTCGCGACGCTGGTCCTGTTCATCGCGGGACGCGGCATCGCCCAGGTCGTCACCGACGGCAGCCTGCAGGCGTTCAACAATCCCGCGTTCCAGTGGATTGCGCTCGGCAAGGTAGCCGGCGTGCCCTTCCAGGTGCTGCTCATGCTCGCGCTGGTCGCGCTGTTCGCGTGGATCGTGCGCAAGACGCTGTTTGGCCAATACCTGCTGATCACCGGAGGCAACGAGAAAGCTGCGTATCTGTGCGGCGTACCGACGGCCACCGTCAAGCTGATCGCCTATACGTTGTGCGCCGCGCTCGCCGGACTGGCCGGCCTGATTTCGATCTCGGTGAATTCGTCTTCCGACGCGAACGTGGTCGGGCTCGGCGTGGAACTCGACGCGATCGCCGCCGTGGCGGTGGGCGGCACGGCGCTGACGGGCGGCAAGGCGTTTATCGGCGGGACGCTGATCGGCGCGCTGATCATCCAGTTGCTGCGCTACACGCTGCTCGCGCACGGCATTCCCGACGCGGCGGCGCTGGTGGTGAAGGCCGGCATCATCGTCGCGGCCGTGTACGTGCAGCGGCGCTCACGCTGATGCACCGACGTCTGTTCCAACGATTCGTTTCAGGACCGCTCCCGGATTCGCTGCGATGAAAAAAAACCTTCCTATCCTGCTCGCGCTCGCCGCCCTGGTGGTGCTCGGGCTCGTGCGCTACGAGCATTTCGCCTCGGCGTACAACATCACCTCGTTCTGGCGCTACAACTCGATGTTCGCGCTGATCTCGATCGGCATGGCCTTCGTCATCATCACGGGCGGCATCGACCTGTCGGTCGGCACGGTGGCGGCACTCGCGAGCGTCGTTGCCGCACTGGCCAGCGCGCACGGCGGCTGGGTGGCTGTGGTGGCGGGCTGCGCAGCGGGACTCGCGGTGGGCGTGCTGAACGGCGTCATCATCACGCGCCTGAAAATCCTGCCCTTCATCGTGACGCTGGCAACCAGCCTCGGCGCGCACGGTGTCGCGCTGCTGCTCGGCAAGAACGACGCGGTGTCGATCGATTCCGCTTCCAATTTCGGCAACTTCGGCCAGGGCGATCTGTTCGGCCTGCCGATTCCCGGCATCGTCGCGGTGGTGGCGGCGCTGGCGGGCTGGCTCGCGCTGCGCAGCACGCGGTTTGGCCGGCATTCGCTGGCGATCGGCGGCAGCGAAGAAGCCGCGCGGCTGATGGGCCTGAACGTCGATCGCACGCTGATCATGGCTTATGCGGTGAGCGGCCTGCTGGCCGGCATGGCGGGCGTGATCCTCGCGGCGCAGTTCGGCGCGGGTCAACCGAACGAAGGCGTCGGCTGGGAGCTATTCGCGATTTCGGCGGTGGTTCTCGGCGGAACCTTGCTGACAGGCGGCGAAGGTTCGATCGCGATGACGATTGCGGGCGTGCTGCTGCTCGGCCTCGTCTTCAATCTGCTGAACTTCGAAAACGGGCTCGGCTTCATCAGTTTGTCGGCGTACTGGCAGTCGGTGATTCGCGGCGTGTTTCTGCTGCTCGTGATCGTGCTCCAGGCGCGCGTGCTGAAGCAACGCGGCAAGAAGCGCGTCACTGCGCCGGCGTGAACGATTCGCCAAAGCGCTCAACCTTTATTCCAACTGGCGATCCGGCAGAACCATGTGCTGCCGGATACGTCCTGTGTACCAACTTCGCGCCGCGTTCGCGAATCTGACGTCTCTCGCCGATGCCGCGCGTCCCGCACCCACGATAAGTGCGCTTTGCTCGCCTTTTCAGGCAGTTTGAGCCGCTTTTGCCAGCTTTATCAGCAGGGTCAATGCTGCAGCGCACGGCGGCTTTCGGTATCATCCTGAAAATGTTGCCCGCGCGGCGCGCCTATCCGGCGCATGCCGGACATCCGATGGTAGCCGCCCAGCGCGGCTTTCGCCCATCGCCGAACCCCTGTTGAAGCGCGGCTGCATCCACGCCGACGTCCTTCGCGCCGCCAGTCGTATCGATCGACCGCCGGCGCCGACGCTTCCGGGTCCGGTACCCCGCTTGACCTCGCTCAACCGTCGCGCCGCCGCCCTCAGGCTGCGGGCGCGGTAAAATAGCGGATTGCGCGTGATTTCCGATCACGGGTCAGCGCAGCATTGCCCTTGCCGTGCCGGCCGGCTGAAACGACTGGCCGCCTTTGTTTTCGCACTATCCAAGAAGCCATGAGCAACCTGAATTCACAAACCGTCCTGAGCGTCCATCACTGGACCGATACGCTTTTCAGCTTCACCTGCACGCGCGACCCGGGATTCCGTTTCGAAAACGGTCAATTCACGATGGTGGGCCTCGAAGTCGACGGCAAGCCGCTGATCCGCGCCTATAGCCTCGCGAGCGCGAACTACGAAGAGCATCTCGAATTCCTGAGCATCAAGGTGCAGGACGGCCCGCTCACGTCGCGCCTGCAACATTTGAAGGTCGGCGACGAAGTCCTGATCGGCAAGAAGCCGGTCGGCACGCTGATGGCCGACAACCTGCTGCCCGGCAAGACGCTGTGGCTGCTGTCCACCGGCACGGGCCTCGCGCCGTTCATGTCGATCATCAAAGATCCGGACATCTACGACCGTTACGAGCGCGTGGTGCTGACGCACACCTGCCGTTTCGTCGACGAACTGGCCTACAAGGAATACATCACCGACCACCTGCCGGCACACGAGCATCTGGGCGAGCTGGTGCAGGAAAAGCTGCTGTACTACCCCACGGTCACGCGCGAAGCGTTCCAGAACCGCGGCCGCATCACGGAACTGATCGAAACCGAAAAGCTGTTCGCCGACCTCGGCGTGCCGGGCTTCTCGCTCGAAAACGACCGCGTGATGCTCTGCGGCAGCCCGCACATGCTGCGCGACACCCGCAAGCTGCTCGACGACCTGGGCTTCCAGGAAGGCAGCAACAACTCGCCGGGTCATTACGTCGTCGAAAAGGCTTTCGTGGGTTGAGCGAAAGTCCGAATTCGCGAAGTCTGTCGCGTTTTCAGCAAAAAGGAGCCTTCGGGCTCCTTTTTTGTTGCCCGCGACAATTTTGCGCAGTTACAAATATCCAGTCGTCATCCGACATTCGGTGTAGGCATTCTTCCTACAAATACGTTGTGACAAAACATCAACCATTGCGTGAGATATCCTCGCTAACCCTTGCTACGACTGCATTTTTTCTTTTTTTAAGATATCATCGCGGCGCATCGTCGGTCGTTTCGACCTACCTGTCGTCATCCGCCCGCCTTGTTACTGAATGTAAATTTCGTTACGTCTAACCGTAGCGATTTATCTGTCGCGCCGATCGCGTGACGGATGCACCTGGAGGCCAGAGATTCGCATGCGTTCTTTCGTCTTCGCGCAACCGATGCGCAGCCGCTTCGCCATCCACACCGCTTCCTGATAAGGAAAGTTCATGGATACGTCGACTGTCGTCCCGTTCAACCGCCGCCCTGCTCCCAGCATCGACACCGAGCGCGAACTCGCGCGGCTGCGGGCGCGCGTGCGTGAACTGTCGGCTGAACTGGTGCAGGCGCAAGAGGCCGCCTGCCGCCACGTCGCGCGTGAATTGCACGACGGCGTGGGCGCCGAGGTGACGGCAACGCGCTTTGCGCTGGCCAACGTCGAAACCTGGCTGCCCGCGGACGCGCCGCCGCAGTGCGCCGCGGCGCTGGCGGTCGCCAACCGCTCGCTCGACGCCGTGTACGACGCAAGCCGCCAGGCGGTTGCGGATCTGCACGCGCCGTCGCTGGAAGCCGGTATCGTCGGTGCATTGGCGCAATGGACCGGCGACTTCGCCACGCGCACGCAACTGCGCACCAGCTTTGTCTGCGCCGCCGACGTGCGACTCACCCGACTGCCCGCCGACGCCGTGCTGGCCGTGTTCCGCGTCGCCCAGGAAGCCCTGAACAACATCGCGAAGCACGCCCGCGCCGAAGCCGCCGACGTGCGGATCGAAGCCGGCCGCCGCCACCTGACGCTGATCGTCAGCGACGACGGCATCGGCCTGACCCGCAACGCACGCACGCGCCGCGGTCATTTCGGCCTGAGCGGCATGCGGGCACGCTGCGCCGCCTTCGACGGCACGCTGCGGCTCGGCTCGCGCCGCGTCGCGACCGGCAAGGAATCGCGCGGCACCGTGGTGATCGCGCGGTTCGCATGGGACGCGATGCTTGCCGCCGCGCCCGCGCCCGAACGTCGCGTCCTGCAATCGTGAGCGTCCAGTCATGAGCCTGCGCATCCTGCTCGCCGACGACCACGCCGTGGTCCGCCAGGGCGTCCGCCAGTTGCTGCTCGACCGTTGCGTGGCGCGTGAAGTCGTCGAGGCGCAGACGGGCGCCGAAACGCTCGACGAAGTGACCAAGCGCAGCTACGACGTCGTGCTGCTCGATATTTCGCTGCCCGACATGAACGGCGTGGAAGTGCTCAAACGCCTGAAGCGCAAGGCGCCGCGCGTGGCCGTGCTGATGTTTTCCATGTATCGCGAAGACCAGTACGCCGTCCGCGCGCTGAAAGCCGGCGCCGCCGGTTATCTCTCCAAGACGGTCGATGCCGCGCAGATGATCGGCGCGATCCAGCAGGTCGCGGCGGGCCGCAAATACGTGAGCCCGGCGATGGCCGAAGCGCTCGCCGATTACGTCTCGTTCGACGGCGAACAACTCCCGCACGAAAAACTGTCCGACCGCGAATATCAGACGCTCTGCATGCTGGCGTCCGGCAAACGGCTGACCGACATCGCCAATACGCTGTCGCTCTCGGTCAAGACGGTCAGCGTGTATCGCACGCGTCTGCTCGAAAAAATGAAGCTGCAAAACAACGCCGAGCTCACTTTTTACGTGATGAGCAACCGTCTGGTCGATCTGAATCCGGCTATGGCGGGCTGAACGCCGCGTGCCGCGTCACGCTTTTTCCTCGCTTCCCCGCCGCAGGTGTGCCGTCCAGAACGGCCCAAATGCGCGCATCCGTTAAAATCTAAGGTTTCCCGACATTCGGCGCGCAAGACGCGTGCACTACCGGAGACCACCCGCCAATGTCCCTGTTTCGCAAGAAAAACGTCGAGCAGATGATCGCTGCAAGCGCTCAGAACGCCGGCCTCAAAAAAGCGCTCGGCGCACTCGACCTGACCTTCCTCGGGGTTGGCGCCATCATCGGCACCGGTATTTTCGTGCTGACCGGCACGGGCGCGGTCCAGGCCGGCCCGGCCCTGATGATCTCGTTCCTGATCGCCGCGGTCGCGTGCGGTTTCGCTGCGCTCGCTTACGCTGAATTTGCCTCGACCATCCCGGTCGCCGGCTCCATCTATACGTATTCCTACGCGACGCTCGGCGAACTGGCGGCGTGGATCATCGGCTGGGATCTGATGCTCGAATACGGCCTCGCTACGTCGGCCGTTTCGGTGGGCTGGTCCGGATATCTGCAATCGCTGCTGTCCGGCTTCGGCGTTGCGCTGCCGGTCGCGCTGAGCGCGGCGCCCGGCGCGCTGCCCGGCCACGAGACGCTATTCAATCTGCCGGCGTTTCTCGTCATGATGGCGATCACGGCGCTGTTGTCGGTCGGCATTCGCGAATCCGCGCGCATCAACAACATCATGGTGGCGATCAAGGTGACGGTGGTGCTGCTGGTGATCGGCGTCGGCGTGTTTCACGTCACGCCCGCGAACTGGCATCCGTTCATGCCAAACGGCTGGAACGGCGTGTTCGGCGCGGCGGCGGTCATGTTCTTCGCCTTTATCGGCTTCGATTCGGTGTCGTCCGCGGCGGAAGAAGTGAAGAACCCGAAGCGCGACCTGCCGATCGGCATCATCGCCTCGCTGGGCGTGTGCGCGGTGCTCTACGTGGCGGTGGCCGCGGTCGTGACGGGCATCGTGCCGTCTGCGCAATTTGCGAATATTTCACACCCGGTTTCATACGCACTGCAGGTGGCGGGTCAGAAATGGGTCGCGGGCTTCATCGACCTCGGCGCCGTGCTGGGCATGCTCACCGTGATTCTCGTCATGGCTTACGGCCAGACGCGCGTGATCTTCGCGATGTCGCGCGACGGTCTGTTGCCTGCCAAACTCTCGAAAGTGCACCCGAAATTCGCCACGCCGTTCTTTACCACCTGGCTCGTCGGCATCTTCTTCGGACTGATCGGCGCGCTGGTGCCCCTGAACGTACTGGCCGAACTAATCAATATCGGCACGCTCGCCGCATTCTCGATGGTGTCGATCGCCGTGCTCGTCTTGCGCCGTACGCATCCGGAACTGCCGCGCGCGTTCCGCTGCCCCGGCGTGCCGGTCGTGCCGGTGCTCGCCGTGGCCTCGTGCCTGTTCCTGATGATCAACCTGCAAGCCGTGACGTGGATCGCATTCGTGGTCTGGCTGCTGATCGGCATGGTCATTTACTTCGGCTATTCGCGCCGCCATTCGAAGCTGGCGCATCGACGCTAAGGTTTTCGTCATCCAGGTAGTACGGTTCGCGACGCTGGCCGGCTCCCCGCCGGCCGCGCCGCGAATGCGCCACGTTACCTCGGCCACCGCACCCTCTCTGCCCCTCTTCGCCGCCTTTCGCATTGGCGCCCACGCCCATGCCAACACACTTCCCCTCATAGCGCGGCCGTCGGATTTGTGCTTTACTTTTCCGCACGCTCATATAAAAAACCGCAGTCCCCGTATCGGACCCCACGAAACAGGTAGCTGAAGGCAGAAGAACGGAAAGGTCCGGTCTCACCTATCAGGAGACAGCTTCATGGCGATCAGCATCAGTCTGACGGTGAACGGCGCGCCCATCAGCGCCTCAATCGACCCCTCCACCCTGCTTGTCCAGTTTCTGCGCGACCAGCTCCGCCTGACCGGCACGCACGTCGGCTGCGACACCGCCCAGTGCGGCGCCTGCACCGTTCACCTGAACGGCCGCGCGATCAAATCGTGCAACATGCTCGCCGTGCAGGCAGAAGGCGCGCAGATCACCACCATCGAAGGTCTGGCCACGAACGGCACGCTGCATCCGATGCAAGCCGCCTTCAAACATTGTCACGGTTTGCAGTGCGGCTTCTGTACGCCCGGCATGGTGATGAGCGCGGTGTCGCTCGTCCAGCGTCAGCCCGATCTCACCGGCGACGACGTTCGCGCGCAGCTCGACGGCAATCTGTGCCGCTGCACGGGCTATCACAACATCGTCAAGGCGGTGCTCGAAGGCGCCGAAGGCATGAAGTGTTCCGCGCCGGCTGGCGCAGCTGTATCGACCGACGCGACCGCCGCCGCGCCGGTCACCGCCTGAGGAGCCGACCATGAACGCTCCCGAAAGCCACAGCATGATCGGCGCTTCCGTCGAACGTAAGGAAGACTACCGTTTCCTGACCGGGAACGGCCAGTACACCGACGACATCGTGCTGCCCCAGCAAACCTTCGCGGTATTCCTGCGCTCGCCGCACGCGCACGCGAAAATCAACAGCGTGGATACGTCGGCGGCAAAACAGTCGCCCGGCGTAGTCGCGATCTTCACCGGCGCGGACATGGCCGCCGACAACGTGGGCGGTCTGCCGTGCGGCTGGCTGATCCACAGCACGGACGGCAAGCCGATGAACGAGCCGCCGCATCCGATCATCGCGCACACCAAGGTGCGTCACGTCGGCGATCAGGTGGCGCTCGTCATCGCGGATTCGATCAAGGCGGCGAAAGACGCGGCCGAACTGATCGAGGTGGACTACGACGTGCTGCCGGCGGTGGTCGACACCGCGCACGCAGCCGACGCCGGCCAGGCCGCCGTGCACGACGAAGTGCCCGATAACATCTGCTACAACTGGGGCCACGGCGACAAAGCCGCCACCGACGCCGCGTTCGCCAAAGCCGCGCACGTCACCACGCTCGAGATCGTCAACAACCGGCTGATTCCCAACGCAATCGAACCGCGCGCGGTCAACGCGAGCTATTCCGTGCAGGACGACAGCTACACGCTGTACGTCGCGAATCAGAATCCGCACGTGGAGCGTCTGCTGATGGCGGCGTTCGTGCTGTCGCTACCGGAGTCGAAACTACGCGTGATCGCGCCGGACGTGGGCGGCGGCTTCGGCTCGAAAATCTTTCTGTACGCCGAAGACGTCGCGCTGACGTGGGCGTCTAAAAAGATTCGTCGTCCGATCAAATGGACCGCCGAGCGCTCGGAAGCTTTCATCTCGGACGCACACGGCCGCGATCACGTGACCAAAGCCGAACTGGCCATGGACGCCGACGGCAAATTCCTCGGCATGCGTATTCATACGACCGCCAACATGGGCGCGTATCTGTCCACGTTCGCGTCGAGCGTGCCGACCATTCTGTACGCCACATTGCTCGCCGGTCAGTACGCGACGCCCGCGATCTATGCCGAAGTAAAGGCCGTCTTCACCAATACGGTTCCCGTCGATGCGTATCGCGGCGCGGGCCGTCCCGAGGCGACGTACGTCGTCGAGCGGCTGGTGGAAACGGCTGCGCGCGAGATGAAGCTCGATCCGGCGGAAATTCGCCGCCGCAATTTCATCCGCGAATTTCCTTACGCGACGCCCGTTGGCCTCACCTACGACACCGGCGATTACGAGACGATACTCGCGCGTTCGCTCGAACTCGCGGACGTCAAAGGCTTCGCCGCGCGCCGCGAGCAATCCGAGAAAAACGGCAAGCGTCGCGGACTCGGCTACTCGTGCTACATCGAAGCGTGCGGTCTTGCGCCATCGAATATCGCGGGCGCACTCGGCGCGCGGGCCGGTCTCTTCGAAGTCGGTCAGATTCGCGTTCATCCGACCGGCTCCGTCACGGTGTTCACCGGCTCGCACAGTCACGGACAAGGTCACGAAACGACCTTCGCGCAAGTGGTCGCGGAGCGGCTCGGCATTCCGCTGGAAAGCGTCGAGATCGTTCACGGCGACACGGGACGCATTCCGTTCGGCATGGGCACCTACGGCTCACGCTCGATTGCGGTGGGCGGCTCGGCCATCATGAAGGCGCTCGACAAGATCGAAGCCAAGGCGAAGAAGATCGCCGCGCACCTGCTCGAAGCCGCGGCCGAAGACATCGAGTTCAAGGACGGCGTATTCCGCGTCGCGGGCACCGATCGTACCAAGGCGTTCGCCGAAATTTCGCTCGCCGCGTACGTGCCGCACAACTATCCGCTCGACGTGCTCGAACCCGGACTCGAAGAAAGCGCGTTCTACGATCCGACCAACTTCACTTATCCGTCGGGCGCGTACATCTGCGAAATCGAAGTCGATCCGGAGACGGGCGTGTGCCGCATCCAGCAGTTCACCGCCGTCGACGATTTCGGCAACGTGATCAATCCGATGATCGTGGAAGGACAGGTGCACGGCGGACTTGCGCAAGGCATCGGTCAGGCAATGCTGGAGCGCTGCGTGTACGACAACGAGAGCGGCCAGTTGCTGTCCGGTTCTTACATGGACTACGCGATGCCGCACGCGTCCGATCTGCCCGACTTCACCGTCGAAACCGCGAAGGGCACACCGTGCACGCACAATCCGCTTGGCGTAAAAGGCTGCGGCGAGGCGGGCGCGATCGGCTCGCCGCCCGCCGTCATCAACGCGATTCTCGATGCACTCGCGCCGCTCGGCGTGACCGATCTGCAAATGCCGGCCACGCCACATCGCGTGTGGTCCGCGATTCACGCAGCGCAACGAGCCCATTGAGATTCTGAGCGGAGCATTCGACATGTATTCATTCGAGTATCAACGCGCGACGGACCCGCAAGCAGCAGCCGCCGCTCTCATCGCCGACAGCGACGCGAAGTTCATTGCCGGCGGCCAGAGTCTGCTGCCGACCATGCGTCTGCGTCTCGCGCAGCCCTCGCAACTGATCGACATCACGCGCATCCCGGCGCTAAAGTCGATTGCCGTGGACGCGAACAAAGTGACCATCGGCGCCGCCGTTTGCCACGCCGACGTCGCGGATCACGCCGACCTGCGGCGCGTGCTGCCGGGCCTCGCCGATCTCGCCGCGCATATCGGCGACCGGCAGGTGCGTGCGCTCGGCACGATCGGCGGTTCGCTCGCCAACAACGATCCGGCCGCCTGCTATCCGGCCGCGGCGATGGCGCTGGACGCGACCATCGTCACCGACCGGCGGCGTATCACCGCGAACGATTTTTTCGTCGGCATGTACGAAACCGCGCTCGCGCCCGACGAGCTGATCGTGGCGGTCGAATTTCCTGTGCCGGAGAAAGCGGCCTACGAGAAATTCCGCAATCCGGCGTCGCACTTCGCGCTGGTCGGCGTATTCGTTGCGAAGTTCGCGAGCGGCGCGCGTGTGGCGGTGACGGGCGCGGCGCCTTCGGTATTTCGCGTGCCTGAACTGGAAAGCGCGCTGTCCGCGAATTTCACGCCGGACGCAGCGCGCGCCGTGACGGTCTCCGATTCCACGCTGAACACCGACATGCACGCGAGCGCGGAATATCGCGCGCATCTGATTCCCGTGCTGGCCGCGCGGGCGGTGACGAAGGCGAGCGGCTAAACGCGAATGCGTGTCGCAGCGGCATGCCGCCGCGACACGCGGGGCCGATGCGATGGGCGGCATGCGCCGCGCGCCGACCCAGCGTTCAGCTTCTCCGCGCCCTTCAGGACGATCATGCAGCCCGCTTCCATCGACGACACGCTCGCGCAACTCGCGGCGCAACGCTACTTCGCCAGCCGCGAGCTTGCGACCGCGCTCTATCTCGCGTTGCGCATGGAGCGGCCGCTGTTCGTCGAAGGCGAGCCGGGCGTCGGCAAGACCGAACTCGCCAAAGCGGCGGCCGGGATGCTCGGCACCTCGATGCTGCGGCTGCAATGTTACGAAGGACTCGATACCGCGAGCGCGCTCTACGAGTGGGACTATCCGCGTCAGATCATGGCGCTGCGCCTCGCCGAAGCCGCCGGCGAGCGGCCCGGCAACGACACGCTCTATCGCAGCGAATTCCTGCTCAAGCGTCCGCTGTTGCAGGCGCTGATGCCCGACGAAAATCATCCGGATGCGCGCCGCGTCCTGCTGATCGACGAGATCGACCGCGCCGACGAACCATTCGAAGCGTTCCTGCTGGAACTGCTGTCGGACTTCCAGGTGTCGATTCCCGAATACGGCACCGTGCGCGCGGCCCAACCGCCGCTCGTCGTGATGACGTCGAACCGTACGCGCGAAGTGCACGATGCGTTGAAACGCCGCTGTCTTTACCAGTGGATTGGCTATCCCGAACGCGACCGCGAACTGGAGATCGTCGCCGCGCGCGCGCCGCACGCGTCGGCGGAATTGCAGCGGCGTGCGGTCGATTTCGTGCACCGGCTGCGTGGCATGGATCTGTTCAAGGCGCCCGGCATTGCCGAGACGATCGACTGGTGTCGCGCGCTCGAAGCGCTTTCGGTAACGGAACTCGATCCGCAATCGGTGCAGAACACGTTAGGCGTGCTGCTCAAGTATCAGGATGATCTGGCGCGCGTGGATGCTGCGCAGATTGCTCAATGTCTCGCGGTGCCGGAGTAATCTCGATGACACAGCCCGCGCGCGAAGACGACGACGGCAAGACGCACGGCGATGCGTCCGCAGGGTTCCGCATGAGCGGTGCGCTCTCCGATGCATCTTCCAGTGCGCTTGCCGACGCGCCCATCCTGGCGCGCAATGTCGTGCATTTCGTGCGCGTGCTGCGCGCGGCCGGTCTGCCGATGTCGCCTGCCCAGTCCGTCGACGCGCTCGCTGCCTTGCACTGGATCGACCTCGCCCGCCGCGACGACGTGCGCGCCGCGCTCGCCGCGACGCTGGTCTGCGCCCCCGATCAACGCGACCTGTTCAATGCGGCCTTCGACCTCTTCTGGCGCGATCCCGATTGGGAAGGCAAGTTGCGCGCGTTGCTTTTGCCGAAAGTGCGCGACGGGTTGCCGCCGCCCAAACGCAACAATCGTCTCGCCGACGCTCTCGCCGTGCGCGCGCAGCGTTCGCCGCACCACCAGCCGCCGCCGGAAACCGAACAGCACGAACTGCGCGCCCACCTTACCTTCAGCGCCGAGGAAAAACTGCGTCATCGCGATTTCGACACGCTGTCGGCCGACGAATGGCGCGCGCTGCGTCATCTGATTCGCGGTCAACGCGTGCCTCTCGCCACGGAGCCGACGCGCCGCCTGAAAGCGGCATCGCACGGCACGCATGCCGACCTGCGAGCGAGCGCCCGGCATGCGGTACGCGCGGGCGGCGACTGGACCGTGTGGAAATATCGCGCGGTGGTCCAGCGCAAGCCGCCGCTGGTGTTGCTGCTCGATATCTCGGGTTCCATGAGCCACTACTCGCGCGCGGTGCTCTACTACTGTCATGCACTGCTGCAATCGCGTGAGCGTCTGCAGGTGTTTCTGTTCGGCACGCGCCTCACCAATGCGACGCGCGCGCTGCGCGAACGCGATCCCGACGTGGCGATCGCCACGCTCACCGATCAGGTGGTGGACTGGTCGGGCGGCACGCGGATCGGCGCGGCGCTTGCCGAGTTCAACCGTCGCTGGGCGCGGCGCGTACTCACCGGACGCGCCACCGTACTGCTCGTCACCGACGGCCTCGACCATGCGGCGATCGACGTGCTCGACGCGGAGATGGCGCGCCTGCATCGTTTCGCGCATCGCATCGTGTGGCTCAATCCGTTGTTGCGCTTCAGCGGTTTCTCACCGAAAGCGCGCGGCGTGCAGGCGATTCTGCCGTACGTCGACGCGCATCGCCCGGCTCACAATCTGGACAGTCTGGCCGCGTTCGGCCGCGACCTCGCGCATCTCACGCGAGCGCCGCGAGCCGAGCTTCGCGCCAGGCCACCCGCAGGAGCAATGCCATGGAATTGAGCGAAACGCACACGCTGCCGGTTTCCCAGCAACGCGCGTGGGAAGCATTGAACGACACGTCCATCCTGCGCGCCTGCATTCCCGGCTGCGAAAGCATCGAACCGGACGGCGAGAACGCCTACGCGGTGGCGATGAGCGCGGCGGTCGGTCCGGTGAAGGCGCGCTTCAAAGGGCGTATGCTGCTCACCGACATCGACGCGCCGCGCACCTACACCATCGTTTTCGAAGGTCAGGGCGGCGCCGCCGGCTTCGGCAAAGGCAATGCGCGCGTCACGCTCGAACCGGAAAACGACGATGCAACCCGGCTGACCTACGTCGCCACCGCTCAGGTGGGCGGCAAGCTGGCGCAGATAGGTTCGCGTCTCGTCGACGGCGCGGCCCGTAAAATCGCCGGCGAATTTTTCAAACGCTTCGGCGAACAGTTGAGCGGCCAGCAGGCCGACGACGCCAATGGCGCGTCGTCGGCAGGCTCCGCGATGTCGGCGCAAAATACGGAATTGGATCAAACGCCGGACTCCGAGTCCGGCGACGAAGGAACGAAGAGGAAGAAATCATGGACAGCGTGGATCTCGAAGTCCTGAAGAGCAGCGCACGCTGGCTCGAGGAAGGACATCGCGCGCTACTGGTAACGGTGGTGAAGACGTGGGGCTCGTCGCCGCGTCCCGAAGGCGCGATGCTTGCGGTGCGCGACGACGGGCTGGTGGTCGGCTCGGTGTCGGGCGGTTGCATCGAAGACGATCTGATCGAACGTGTCCGGCAGCGCGGCATCGAGCAGTCGCATCCGGAAGCGGTCAAATACGGCATCAGCGCGGAAGAAGCGCATCGTTTCGGCTTGCCGTGCGGTGGCACGATCCAGCTGGTGCTCGAACCGCTCACGCTGCAAAGCGGTATCGCCGAACTCTGCGCGGCCGTCGAAGACGGGCGCCTCGTGGCGCGCGAAGTGGACATGGTGTCGGGCGCCGCTCGGCTCGAACCCGCACAGGCGACGGACGGCGTCGACTTCGACGGCGCACGCCTGCTGACCATTCACGGTCCGCGTTACCGGATGCTGGTGATCGGCGCGGGACAACTGTCGCGCTATCTGTGCCAGATCGCGGTCGGGCTCGATTATCAGGTCACGGTGTGCGATCCGCGTGAGGAATACACCGAGGAATGGAGCATTCCCGGCACGAAGATCGTTCGCACGATGCCCGACGATACCGTGATCGACATGAAACTCGACGAACGTTGCGCCGTCATCGCGCTGACGCACGACCCGAAGCTCGACGATCTGGCGCTGATGGAAGCACTCAAAACGCCGGCGTTTTACGTCGGTGCGCTGGGTTCCAGGCGGAACAATCAGGCGCGCCGCGAGCGTCTGAAGGAATTCGATCTGAACGACACCGAACTGGCGCGCCTGCACGGGCCGGTCGGCATCTATATCGGCAGCCGCACGCCGCCGGAGATCGCGGTATCGATTCTCGCCGAAGTCACGGCGGCGAAAAACGGCGTTTCTTTGCCGACGCTGCTTCAGGTCGAAGGGGCGAAAGCGGCACGTGAGATTGCCGCCACGGGTGGCGCTGCCTGTCGCGTTTGACGGTGCCGGCTTCGCGCGGCTTACATCAAGCCGCACGTCACGGCGGCCACGAGCGACGCGCCCACCAGTACCACGCCCACGGTGCGGCGCTTGTTGAGTTCGGTCCATAGCAACACGCCGGTCAGCGAAAGCAGAATCATCGAACCGGCGATCGTGTCGATCAGCAACACCCAGCCGATGCTCAGACCCACGCCGCGGTGCAGGTTGTTCATGGTCGTGAGAAACGAGTGGTGAGTGCGCTTCACGCTCACGAAACCATTGCCGACCCAGTATTCGGCCTGCACGTTCTGCGTCGGCGAAAAAATGCCGACTTGCCACTGCTCCGGCTGCATCGCGCTACGGTCGCCCCAGGCGACGGCATGAGCCGGCTCGCGCTTCACCCTGCCCGGTTTGCCGTCGATCTTCAGTTCGGCCTTCAGCCATTTCGTCAGCTCGGCGGGCGAGCCGAGCTTTTGCTGCGGCATGGGAATCTGCAACTCGTCGACCTGCGGCTCGCCCGACGACACCTTCAGCGGACCCGCCCGGTGATTCAGCAGAAAGCCCGTCACGCCGAACAGAAGACCCAGCACCGCGCCCCACAAGCCGACCCAGCCGTGCACCTTGCGCAACCATTTGATGAAAGTCGAGCGTCGCGAGCGGCGGCGGCGCGCGGCCTGCCCGGCGTCGTCCATCAGACGATGACCGCGCTCATCGGCATGCGCCTCGTATTGCGTGCCGCCGTCGACAGCAGCTTTCATATCGATCAGGTCAGGCGCGTTCACGTCGGGGCTCCGGGTACTGAAAGTCGAGCATCGCAGGCGCGGCGCGTTCGGGCGCCAAGGCGTTCTGCCGGCGATGAGGCAATCGGGAAAGTTAGCGAAAGGAAGGGCCAGACAGCCCGGCTTGCGGTCCGGGCGTCCGGCTGAAAGGTTGGCTGGCAGCCACAGAGGAGGAGAAATGTGGCAGGAAGCTGGCGATACCTTTCAAATAAGAATGACTATCATTACATATTTGAGCATTTTGCTCAATCCCGGCACCGACTCCTCTTGACATCGCGTCGCCGCAAACGGACTCTAGGCACCGTTCCCATCTCAATTTTTGTTTGCCCGGAAATCTGCTCGCCATGCGCCTCTTCCCGCTCGTTTGTGTTGCAACCGCCGGCTGGTTCGCCGGTATCCCCGTCGCGGGTGCGAGCTTTCCAGCCAGACTGGACGATCCCTATACCAACGAAGGCGAAACGCAGACCTTCACCGTCAACGCAGACGGTTCGTTTTCCAAACTCGACTCGATGACGCTGCTCGTGAACAACGAGGCCGGCGTCGCCCGCGTGGCGCAGCAATACGTGTGGTTCAACCGCAATATGGCCGACGTGCAGATTCTGGAGGCTTACACGACGAGCGCCGACGGTGTGCGCCACGACGTGCAGCCCGACCAGATCCGCGACGTGCAGGAAGCGCGTTCGTTCGACGCGCCGATGTTCCAAGACATTCAGGAGAAGGTGATCGTGTTCCCGGCGGTCGAACCGGGCGCGCGCGTGCATCTCACCTATCGCAAGACGCAGAAGCAGCCGATCGTGCCGGGCGAGTTCAGCGACTTCACGCCGCCCGATCTCGCGCCGACCCACAACTTCCGCCTGATCTACGATCTGCCCGCGGGCAAGCCGCTCTATGCCGACGCGCGCGGTTTCACCGTCGTGCCGCCGGTCACACAGGACGGCCGCACGCGTTACGAATATCGCTACGACAAGGCGCATTACAGCCGCCTCGAACGCGGCTCGGTGGCTTACGTTTCGTATGGCGACCGTCTGATGGTCTCGACTTTCCCGGATTACGCCGCGTTCGCCGCGACCTACCGCAGTTCAGCGACCGACCCGAGCGCGCACGACGCCACCCTGGTGCGTCTCGCGCAAAACCTGACGGCGCGCGATCGCACGCCGCGCGACAAAGCCAAAACGCTCTACGACTGGGTTCGCCGCAACGTTCGCTACGTGGCGATCAACGTCGGACGCGGCGCCGTGGTGCCGCACAACGCGAGCGCGGTGCTCGCCAACCGCTACGGCGACTGCAAGGACCACGTCGCGCTTTACGGCGCACTGCTGGACGCGGTCGGCGTGCGCAACGAGCCCGCGTTGATCAGCAGCGGCACCATCTACACGCTGCCCGACGTGCCGGGCTACGGCGTCATCAATCACATCATCACGTGGCTGCCGGATCTGCAGCAATACGCGGATTCGACGGCCTCGAATGTCGAATTCGGTTTCTTGCCCGCGTCGGACATGAACCGGCCGACCGTGCTGGTCGATCAGGGCGTGGTGGCGCGCACGCCGGCCACGGCGCTGATGAGCCGCAGCACCGATCTGTCGATCAAGGTGGAAGCCGACGGCTCGGCGAGCTTCACGTACCGGCTGGATGCGTCGGGACCGTCGGCCGAGCAGACCCGCGCGATGTTGCGCATGCAGACGCCGGCGCAGCGTGAGGAATCGATTCAGGCGGAGTTGCGCAGCGTCAATCTGCGCGGCACGGCCACGCTCACCACCAGCGATCTGACCGTCGCCGACGGTCCGTTGACGATCACCATGAAGGGCACCATCGAAAGTCTCGTGGTGCCCGGCGCGGCCGCGGCCATTCCGGCGCTGACGAGTCTCGCGGGCGGCTTCGACTCCGACACGCGCTACTGGCTCGGCGAACGTCGGCGCACGCAGCCGTTCGTGTGCCATAACCTGGCGCTGCATGAACGCGCGCGCATCGAACTGCCGGCGAATTTCCGCGTGCTCGACATGCCGGAGGCGAAGCGCACGCAGGACCATTTCGTCGAATTCCAGTCGCAGTACGCGTTCGATCCGTTGACCAACGTGGTGACGATGACGCGCGACGGTACGACGCATTTCGACAGCGAAGTCTGCTCGCCCGACGACTTCGCGCAGATGCGTCCCGCGATCGAAGCGATCGGACGGGACGTGCGTGCCGAAGTGATCGTAAAGTCGACGCTGGTCGAAGAACCGTCGAGCGTGGCGTCGGGCGCGCCGTAAAACGCAGACGACGGGCGGCGCCGTTCGTGGCTCAAACCGGCCAGAGCGGTCCTTCCTGCATCGCGCCGAGTTGCTCGCGCAATTCCAGAATGCGGTCTTCCCAGTAACGCTGCGTGTTGAACCACGGGAAGGCCGCCGGAAATGCCGGGTCGTCCCAGCGGCGCGCGAGCCACGCCTGATAGTGAATCAGACGCAGCGTACGCAAGGCTTCGACCAGATACAGTTCGCGCGGCTCGAAGTCGCAGAAATCTTCGTAACCGGCGAGCAGGTCGGCTAGCGCGCGCGACGCCTCGGCACGCTCGCCCGGCAGCAGCAGCCACAAATCCTGCACCGCCGGACCCATGCGGCTATCGTCGAAGTCGACGAAATGCGGACCTGCATCGGTCCACAGCACGTTACTCGGATGACAGTCGCCGTGCATTCGCAGCATGCGAATATCGCCGGCACGCTCGAACGCGCGTTCGACACCTTCCAGCGCGAGATTGACCACGGTTTCCCACGCGGTGCGCACGTCGTCGGGCACGAAGCGCTGCGCCAGCAGGAAGTCGCGCGGCTCGTAACCGAACGTGTGAATGTCGAGCGTGGGACGTTCGGTGTAGTTCTGCGTCTGCCCGACTGCGTGAATGCGGCCGATGAAACGCCCCAGCCATTCGAGCGTGTCGCGCCGGTCCAGATCGGGCGCGCGGCCGCCGCGCCGCTCGAAGATCGAAAAACGGAAACCGTCGAACGTATGCAGCGTGCGGCCTTCGTAGACACGCGCCGGCACGGCGGGAATCTCGCGCGCGGCCAGATCGGCGACGAAAGCGTGCTCTTCGAGAATCGCGGCGTCGCTCCAGCGTTCCGGCCGATAGAACTTCGCCACCACCGGCGGCCCGTCTTCGACGCCCACTTGGTACACGCGGTTTTCGTAGCTGTTGAGCGGCAGCATGCGGCCGTCGGTGCGCACACCGACGGTGTCGAGCACGCTGTCGAGCGCGTCGAGCACGATTTCCGGCTTGAGCCGGGCGAAAGGAACGGCGCTGTCGGCGCCGTCCTGAGGTTCGATGATGTCGTCGTTCATGCCCGCATTGTGCGCCGCGCCGCCGTCAAAGACGAGGGCAACGGCTCATGCGGGCAACTTTGCCGGCGTTGACAGCGCGAGCGCGGCTCTCAAGAATCCGGCCGGAACGCCGTCAATGCACCTGCGCGCTCGACGGACGCACCATCTCGCCAGTATCGATCAGATCTTCAAGGAAAAAGGGTTCTGTGTTCAGATGCTCCGAAGTGCCGGGTTCGCCGGCATACCACGCCACCATGGCCATGTCGCCAAGAATACGCATGACGATTCCGCGCGCGCCTTGTGGCACGGCGATATGCACCGATCGGACAATGGAACCGATTTGCATGATGTTTCCCCGTTTCTCCCATAGCCGGCTTTATGGATTCCGTGCCGGTCAAGGTGATGATAAAAGCGCCGCTTCGCCGTGAACGTTGCGTACGCACCCAATCTGCTGCGCGTAGACCGCGTGAAAGCTTCAAGTGATTGTTCCCGGATTGCGGGGCCGTGGAAAGTGCGAACAGAAGGGGTTTAACCCGTCGTTTCGCCCTATTCCCATTACGCCGCCACGGACCGATGATCTGGGCTGACGCGTCGCAACGAGACCATCATAAACCCAGCCGGGCCGATATATCAAAATCATCCGGCATTACCGACCGCACACGATATGTGGATCGTTCGTCTGGCGCTACGGCGCCCTTATACCTTCGTGGTGCTGGCCCTGCTTCTGCTGATCGTCGGACCATTGACGATCCTGCGCACTCCCACCGACATCTTCCCTAATATCGACATTCCGGTGCTCTCGGTGATCTGGTCGTATAACGGCCTGCCCGCCGACGAAATGGAGCGGCGCATCGTGCTGAACTACGAGCGCGGCCTGTCGACGGCGGTCAACGATATCGAGCACACGGAGTCGACCTCGCTGAACGGTATTGCGGTGGTGAAGATCTTTTTCCAGCCGCACGCGAACATCGACGAAGCGCTCGCCGAAGTCACCGCGCTCTCGCAAACGCAGTTGCGCTCGTTGCCGCCCGGCATCACGCCGCCGAATATCCTGCGCTACAACGCCTCGACCGTGCCGATCCTGCGGCTCGCGTTGTCGTCCGCGTCGCTCACCGAGCAGGAACTGTTCGATTTCGGCAACAACTTTCTGAAGACGCAACTCGCCACGGTGCCCGGCGCATCGGCGCCGCTGCCGTACGGCGGCAAGCAGCGTCAGATCATGGTGGACATCGATTCGCGCAAACTGCAGGAGCGCAACCTTTCGCCGATGGACGTCGTGAACGCCGTCACCGCGCAGAATCTGATCCTGCCCTCGGGCACCGCGAAGATCGGTTCAACGGAATATTCGGTGGAACTGAACGGCAGCCCGGATTCACTCGCCGGACTCAACAACATCCCGATTCGGTCCACCGCCAACGGCACGGTCTATATTCGCGACGTGGCTCACGTGCGCGACGGTTTCCAGCCGCAAACCAACATCGTGCGCGTGAACGGCCAGCGCGCCGCGCTGCTCACCATCAACAAAAGCGGTAATACGTCAACGCTGGAAATCGTCGACCGCATCAAGAAGATGATGCCGACGCTGCGCAATCTCGTGCCCGCTTCGCTGAACATCGATCCGGTGGCGGACCAGTCGCTGTTCGTGCGTGCTTCCGTGCAGGGCGTGCTACGTGAAGCGCTGATCGCCGCCTGCCTTACGGGTCTGATGATTCTGCTGTTCCTCGGCAACTGGCGCGCCACGCTCATCATCGCCGTGTCGATTCCGCTCTCGATGATCACGTCGATCATCGCGCTTTCGATGCTCGGCGAAACCATCAATATCATGACGCTCGGCGGCCTCGCGCTCGCCGTCGGCATTCTGGTGGACGATGCCACGGTGGCGATCGAAAACATCAGCCATCAACTGGAACAGGGCAAGACGCTGGAGCAGGCGATTCTCGACGGCGCGCATCAGATCGCGATTCCGACACTGGTCTCGACGCTGTCCATCTGCATCGTGTTCGTGCCGATGTTTCTGCTCACGGGCGTCGCGCATTATCTGTTCATTCCGCTCGCGGAAGCGGTGGTGTTTGCGATGCTCGCGTCGTATTTCTTCTCGCGTACGCTGGTGCCGACGCTCGCGAAATACCTGCTGCGTTATCACCATAAGCCGGCCGACCTGCACCCCGCGCCCGAACAGACGCGCAATCCCTTCATGAGGGTGCACTACGCGTTCGAGGGCGGCTTCGCGCGGTTTCGCGATCGCTATCGCAGCTTTCTCGAAGCGCGCGTTGCGCGGCCGGGTCTGTTCGTGACGCTGTTTCTGGTGTGCTGCGGCGCTTCGATGCTGTTGATGCCGTTTCTCGGCCGCGACTTTTTTCCAGCCGTGGACGCCGGCACGATCGCGCTGCATCTGCGCGCGAAAACCGGCATGCGGGTCGAAGAAACCGCTGTCGTAACGGATCGTGTGGACACGCGGATTCGTCAGTTGATACCGCCCGCCGAACTGCATTCGATCATCGACAACATCGGCCTGCCGGTCTCGGGCATCAACCTCTCGTATAGCAACACGGGCACGATCGGCACGTCCGACGCCGACGTGCTGATCACGCTCAACGCCGAGCATCGCGCGAGCGCCGATTACGTGCGTCTGTTGCGGCGAACGCTGACCGACGAATTCCCCGGCGTGCAGTTCGCTTTTCTGCCTGCCGACATCGTCAGCCAGACCTTGAATTTCGGCATGCCTTCGCCGATCGACATTCAGATCGTGGGCCGCGACGTGGCCGGCAACCGGGTGTTCGCGGCGAAGCTGCTGAACCGGCTGCGCGCGGTGCCCGGACTCGCCGACGCGCGCATCCAGCAACCTGCCGATTTGCCGCGTATTTTCATCGACGTGGATCGCACCCGCGCGCAACAGGCCGGTTTTTCGCAGCGCGATATCGCGAGCAATCTGCTTATTACGCTGTCCGGCAGTCAACAGACCACGCCTACGTTCTGGCTCAATCCGCGCAATGGCGTGAGTTACAACGTCATCACGGAAGCACCGCAATACACGATCGATTCGTTGCAATCGCTCGCGAACATTCCGTTGAACGCCAACGGGCGCAGCAACATTCTCGGCTCGTTCGCCACGATGAAACGCGAGGCCGGCAACGCCGTGCTCACCCACTACAACGCGCAGACCACCATCGACATTTTCGGCACCGCCGACGGCCGCGATCTCGGCGGCGTTTCCGACGACATCCGCAAGATCATCGACGACGCGCGCGTCGACTTGCCGAAGACCTCGACCATCGAACTTCGCGGTCAGGTGCAAACGATGAACGACTCCTTCTCGGGTCTGTTCGCCGGTCTGGTGTTCGCGATCCTGCTGGTCTATCTGCTGATCGTGGTGAACTTCCAGTCGTGGCTCGATCCGTTCATCATCATCACCGCATTGCCGGGGGCGCTGGCGGGCATCGTGTGGATGCTGTTCCTCACGCACACCACGCTGTCGATTCCTGCCCTCACCGGCGCGATCATGTGTATCGGCATTGCCACGGCCAACTCGATTCTCGTGATCAGCTTTGCACGCGAACAGTTGCTCGAACACGGCGACGCGACGCGCGCAGCCATCGAAGCAGGCTTCACGCGTTTTCGGCCCGTGCTGATGACAGCGCTCGCGATGATCATCGGCATGGTGCCGATGGCAATCGGACTCGGCGAAGGCGGCGAACAGAATGCGCCGCTCGGCCGCGCGGTGATCGGCGGTTTGACGATCGGCACGTTGGCCACGCTTATCTTCGTGCCCGTCGTGTTTTCGATGATTTATCGCCGGCTTGCCGCGCGACGTCAACGCGCCGCCGAGCATGTGGTGCAGAAATCCTGAACACGTCGAAGGCGGCAGCGACCGTCCGCGCATTCGCACAGCAATCATTTTGCAATGGGCCGCGAGCATGACGCCGAAGCGTCTGCCCGGCCCGACAGGGGAAGTTTGATGGAAGGAAAACGTCCGGACGATGAGTCCAACGCAATACGTGACACGGCAACGGGAAAGCGCTCGCGCTGGATCTTCGCCGCGGTGACCGTGGTCGTGATCGCGCTCGCCGCACAAGGTATCTGGTCGCGTCACGACGCGCACGCGGCACTCGAGCGCGACGCCGAGCATGTGAGTCAGATGAGCGTCGAAATCGTGCATCCGCAGAAATCGACTGCCGGGCTCGATCTGGTTTTGCC
This sequence comes from Paraburkholderia sp. GAS199, assembly GCF_050436585.1. Classification (NCBI taxonomy): domain Bacteria; kingdom Pseudomonadati; phylum Pseudomonadota; class Betaproteobacteria; order Burkholderiales; family Burkholderiaceae; genus Paraburkholderia; species Paraburkholderia sp. GAS199. Next base: position 868,199 of record NZ_JBNDMM010000002.1, read on the forward strand.
CGGCAACGTGCAGGCTTTTCTCGACACGCCGATCTACGCGCGCACCAACGGTTATCTGAAGAAGTGGTACGCGGACATCGGCGCGAAGGTGAAGAACGGTCAGCTGCTCGCGGAGATCGACACGCCTGAAGTGGACGACCAGCTTCGCGCCGCGCGCGCCGACCTCGCGAATGCAAATGCCAACTACGCGCTGGCGAAAAGCACCGCCGACCGCTGGACCGACATGCTGCAAAGCAAGTCGGTGTCGAAGCAGGAAACCGACGAAAAAGTGGGCGACATGCTCGCGAAAAAAGCCACGCTCGACGCCGCGCGCTTCAACGTCGCGCGGCTCGAAAAGACGCAGTCGTTCCAGAAGGTCTACGCCCCGTTCGACGGCACGGTGACGGCGCGCAACGTGGACGTCGGCGCGTTGATCGACGCGGGCAGCGCGGGCGGCCCGGCCAAGGAACTGTTCCATGTCGCGCAGGCCGACCGTCTGCGTGTGTACGTGAACGTGCCGCAGGCCTATGCGCAGCAGGTCCGCGCGCAGCAGAGCGCCTTTCTGACGCTGACCGAAACGCCGACGAAACACTATCCTGGCACGGTAGCGCGCACGGCCGGCGCCGTCGATGCGCAGCAGCGCACGATGCTCGTGGAAGTGGATGTCGACAATCGCAACGGCGACCTGCTGCCGGGCGCCTATGCGCAAGTGCATTTCGCGCTCGGCACTGGCGCCGCGCCCTTCACGCTGCCCGGCAATGCGTTCCTGTTCCGACCGGACGGCGTGAAGGTCGCCGTGGTCGACGCACAGAGCAAGGTGAAACTGATGCCGGTCGCGCTCGGCACGGACTTCGGCACGCGCGTCGCGGTTGCGTCCGGCCTCCACGGCGACGAGCGCGTGATTCTGAATCCGCAGGACTCGATCGTCGACGGTGCGCCGGTCAGGGTCGTCGCCGCCAAAGCGACGGAGGCGAAGTGAACGCGCGCCTGGTTCGTCGTGCCGACGCACGGGCCGTGGCGGCCGTGGCGCTGGCCGCTTCGCTGACCGTTTCGCTCGCGGCCTGCACCATGGGCCCGGACTACGTGAAGCCGCCCACCACGAGCGCCGCCACGTACAAGGAACTCGACGGCAGCGGCTGGAAACCCGCCCAACCCGCCGACACGATCGCGCGCGGCGCATGGTGGAGCGTCTACGCGGACCCGTCGCTCGATGCGCTCGAACAGCAGGTCGCGACGGCCAACCAGAACGTGCAGGCCGCCGAGGCGCGCTTTCGCGCCGCCCGTGCGACCGTCGCGCAATACCGGTCGAGCTTCTTCCCGCTCGTCACCGCGGGCGGCGATTATTCGCGCGCGCGGTCGTCGGCGAACGTGCTGCATAAATCGACTGCCGGTCTCACGCTGAACGACTATCTCGTGCAAGCCGACGCGTCATGGGAGCCGGATCTGTGGGGCCGGGTATCGCGCAGCGTCGAAGGCGCGAAAGCCGAAGCGCAAGCCAGCGCCGCCGACGCACAGGCCGCCTTGCTCTCGATGCAGGCCGAACTGGCCACGGATTACTTCGAGCTGCGCGGTCTCGATCAGGAGCGCCAACTACTCGACGCCACGATCACGGCCTACAAGGAAGCGCTCGATCTGACGCAGCACCGCTACGCCGGCGGCATCGCCACGGACGCCGATGTCGCGCAGGCACAGACCCAACTCAAGACGACCCAGGCGCAGGCGCTCGACCTCGGCGTGCAACGCGCGCAACTCGAACACGCCATTGCGATCCTGACTGGCCAATCTCCTTCGACGTTTTCGCTGCCGGTTGCGCCGCTCGCGGCCGTGCCGGTGGTGGCGGCAACCGGTGTGCCGTCCGCGCTGCTCGAACGTCGGCCCGATATTGCCGCCGCCGAGCGGCGCGTCGCCGACATGAACGCGCAGATCGGCGTGGCGACGGCGGCGTTCTTCCCGAACCTCGTTCTGTCGGTCACCGGCGGTCTCGAAGCGACCAACTTCAGCCAGTGGCTGCTGGCGCCGAGCCGTCTGTGGTCGCTCGGTCCGAGTCTCGCGGGAACGCTGCTGGACTTCGGCGGCCGGGCGTCGGTGAAAGAGCAGGCACGCGCGCATTACGACGAAAGCGTCGCGCAGTACCGGCAAACGGTGCTGAACGCCTTCGGTCAGGTCGAAGACAATCTCGCGGCGCTGCGCGTGCTCGAAGAAGAAGCCGCCGCCCAGGACGACGCCGTGACAGCCGCTCAGCGCTCGCTCGCCGTGGTATCCAATCGGTACAAAAACGGCGCGATCACGTATCTCGACGTCGTGGTTGCGCAAACCACGGCGCTCACGAACGAACGCAATGCCGTGTCGATCGCGCGCCGGCGAATGGCTGCAAGCGTCGCGCTGATCAAGGCGCTAGGCGGCGGCTGGGACAGCTCCACGCTGCCGACGGACGAGCAGATCGTGCATCCGGACGCATCGGCGAGCGGGACGGCGGCGCACGGTTAGCAGGCCGCTTCGCCAAGGCTTTGCGCGGCGGCTTTGCACGGGTCGCCGTCCCCGGAAATGTTTTCAGCGTATCCTTAAACAATTTGACTACGCTCGCATTCCCCAAGGGAGATTTTTTGTGACCGCATCGCCGGAATCCCACCGGACTGCTGCTTCGGCTGTTCCTTCCACTTCACACGCTTCCACACCGTCCGCCGTGTCCGACATTCCCTATCTCGAACGTGGCACGCGCGCCTACTGGCGCGCCAGCATCGCGCTTCTATTCGCCGGTTACGCGACCTTCTCGCTGCTGTATTGCGTGCAGCCGCTGCTCCCCGCATTTTCGGCGGCGTTCGATGTCACGCCGGCGCAAAGCAGTCTTTCGCTGTCGTTCACCACTGCGGCGCTCGCACTGGCGATCTTCGTCGCGGGCTTCGTCTCGGAAGGCTGGAGCCGTCACAAGCTGATGACGCTGTCGCTGACAGTCTCGGCGCTGCTGACCGTCGGCGTCTCGTTCGCGCCGCATTGGCATCAACTGCTCGTGTTGCGCATGCTCGAAGGGCTCGCGCTCGGCGGCGTGCCGGCCGTCGCGATGGCTTATCTCGCCGAGGAAGTCCATCCGGACGGCCTCGGTCTCGCCATGGGTCTGTACGTGGGCGGAACGGCGATCGGCGGGATGGCGGGACGCGTCATCACCGGTATCGTCGCGGATCTGTTTTCGTGGCGCGTGGCGATCGGCACGATCGGCGTACTCGGCGTTCTGTCGATGCTCGCGTTTCGCGCGCTACTGCCGCCGTCACGCCATTTCGTGCCGCGCCGTGGTCTCGGCTTCACGCATCACCGCAGCGCGCTGCTCAAGCAGTTCACGCGACCCGGCCTGCCGTGGCTTTTTCTGCTCGGCTTCGTGCTGATGGGCAGCTTCGTGACCCTGTACAACTACATCGGCTTCCGTTTGCTCGCGCCGCCGTATCAGCTCAGCCAGACCGAGATCGGCGCGATTTTCGTGGTTTATCTGACGGGCGTGGTGGCCTCGCCATGGTCGGGACGCATGGCCGATACCTTTGGCCGCGCGCGCGTGTTGACGGCGAGTCTTCTGCTGATGCTCGTCGGTCTCGGCCTCACCATGCTGCATCCGCTGGCAGCGATTGCCGCAGGCATCGCGTGCGTGACGTTCGGCTTTTTTGCCGGGCATTCCGTCGCGAGCGGCTGGGTGGGACGTCTGGCGAAAGAGGCAAAAGGACAGGCCGCAGCGCTGTATCTGCTCGCCTACTACCTGGGCTCCAGCGTGATTGGATCGTACGGCGGCCACGTGTGGGCGAATTACGGCTGGAACGGCGTGACGGGACTCGTCGGTGGCCTGCTCGTGCTCGGACTCATCGCAACGCTGCGTCTGCGCGAGCGCGAACGGGTCGCCGCGTAATCGCGCGCGCGACCCAGCGCGCATGGAATCGTCACGAAAAGTAAGGCCTGTGTAAGCAAACGCTTCACAAGCCGGTGGCGTATTTGCTGCGCTGCGCCAAACCGAACGGCCTTGCGCCATCGGGTTCAGCGCCTTGCGAATACGCGCTGCAACGCGGCAAAGCAGCGTTACGTCGCATCACGCGTCACCTATACTCGAATCGAGCCTTGGCAGTGCATGACTCCACAAAACCGAGCCGCTGCCCGGGAGGCAATAAAAAGGAGACGAGTATGACGACCTATTTCACGATTGGCGACTTCATCCTGGTGATTCCGATGGCGCTGGCTGGCGCATTGTTTGTCGGGGCGCTACCGTGCAAAACCGAGTTGCGGCACAACGCGCTGCGTGTGCTTGGCGCGCTCATCGGCGTCGTGTTCGCGGTCGTGCTGGTCGAAGGACTGCCGGCGCTGGTGTAGCAGAACGTCGGGCCAGCCGAAGCGCTGCGACGTGATTCGCAGCGTGGGGCGAGTGTGGTCTGCGCGTTTGTGATCGCGCTTGCGGTCGTATTCGGACCTCGCGCGATTGTTCGACGCTAAGTGAATCACACGCACAAAAAAAGCCGCCCTGAGGCGGCTTTTTTCATTCCGACGCAGGCTTTAGATGGCCTGATCCGTCGACGGCTTTTCCCACAGGTTGATGCCGCCTTCCGTCGCGTAACGGTCGATCTCCGCGAGTTCCTCTTTCGAGAACGCGAGGTTCTTCAGCGCGCCGACATTCTCGCGCACCTGCTCCGCACGACTCGCGCCGATCAGCACGGACGTCACGCGCGGATCGCGCAGTGCCCACGCGAGCGCCATTTGCGCGAGGCTTTGTCCGCGACGCTGCGCGATGTCGTTGAGCTTGCGCACGTGTTCAATGTTCTGCTCGCTCAGGTGTTCCTGCTTGAGCGAACCGCCACCGGGTTTGTTGACGCGCGCGTCGTCCGGCACGCCATTCAGATACTTGCCGGTCAACAGACCTTGCGCGAGCGGCGTGAACGCAATCGTGCCCGCGCCGACCTTCTCCAGCGTATCGAGCAGTTCATGCTCGATCCAGCGGTTGAGCATGTTGTACGCCGGTTGATGGATCAGCAGCGGCACCTTGTACTCGGCAAGCAGCTTCGCCATTTCCAGCGTTTTGGTGGCGGAGTACGACGAAATACCGATGTACAGCGCCTTGCCCTGCTGCACGGCGCTCGCCAGCGCGCCCGCGGTTTCTTCGAGCGGCGTATCGGCATCGAAGCGATGCGAATAGAAAATGTCGACGTAATCGAGGCCCATGCGCTGCAGGCTCTGATCGAGACTCGCCAGCACGTATTTACGCGAACCGCCGCCCTGGCCATACGGACCCGGCCACATATCCCAGCCCGCCTTCGACGAAATGAGCAGTTCGTCGCGATACGGCTTGAAGTCGTCCTTGAAAAGACGGCCGAAGTTGGTTTCCGCGCTGCCGTACGGAGGGCCGTAGTTGTTGGCCAGGTCGAAGTGCGTGATACCCAGGTCGAATGCCGTGCGCAGAATGTCGCGTTGCGTGGAAATCGGCGTGGTGTCGCCGAAGTTGTGCCACAGACCGAGCGACAGTGCCGGCAGCTTGAGGCCCGACTTGCCGCTAACGCGGTACTGCATGTCCGAATAGCGTTCTGAAGCTGCTTCGTAAGCCATTGCTAGAGTCCTTGATGGTGAAGTGGCCCGACGCGAGTGCGGGCGTGAGGAGTTCACATGCTGCGGGAGGCTTGCAGAATCTTGTTTTTATGGAGGTGAAGCGAGACCGCTATGTTAGCCAATCGAGGCGATGCCTGCAGACGCCCAGTATGCGGGATGGACGACCTCGGAACGCTCCCCTACACTCTGGCCGGTCGAAGCCCCTAGAGAGAGAAGTTCATGACGAAAGCGATTTCCATCGCGCTGATTGTCGGCGGTATCGTGTTGCTGTATTTCGGCGGACAGGCGTTCAACTCGGTGAGCAGCGAAGTGTCGCGCGTCTTCACCGGATCGCCGACCAACAAGGCGATCATGCTGATCGTGGGCGGTGTGATTGCGACGATTGCAGGCCTCACCGGCCTCGCGCTGTCGGGCCGCAAGCGCTAACGGCGCTTGCGTAAAAACTAGAAGGCGATTTCCGGCTTCGCGGCCGAGCGCGTTCCCGGCAACGGCACATTGCTCGCGCCGTGATAGGTGTACACGAGCGAGAACTTCACCTGGTCGCTGAGGTTCTTGCCGGCCGAATGCAGCGTGTTGCAGTGGAAGAACACCACGTCGCCCGGTTGCAGTTCCGGCGAAACCGCCGTACGAATCAACGCCTGATTTTCTTCCAGATCGGAACGGAAGAATTTGGCTTCGTCGAAACGATCGGACGTGAAAGTCGCGTTGTGCGACTTCGGCACCAGCCACAACGCGCCGTTGTCCACCTTTTCGGCCCCGACGGCCAGCCAGACCGACACCAGATCGTCGCGCTCGAACGACCAGTACCGCACATCCCGATGCCAGCCCGTCAGGCTGCCGTACGCTGGATGCTTGGTCATCATGCAGTTGTGATGCGCGCGCGACAGGCGCGGTTCTTCACCGAAGTAAAGCTCCATCCAGCCGCGAATTTCGGGCGCGGTCGCCCATTGAGCGAATGCGGGATGGCGTCCGTATGCGTCCAGCAATCGGCGCACCGTATGGCCGCCCGGCGCGTACTTGGATTCCGGTGCGCCCGGATAACGCAAGTCGGCTTCGAACTCGATCGGCTCCGCCGCTTCCAGCAACTGGCGCTCGGCAATCTGCTTCAACTCACTGCAACGTTCGGCCGGCACCAATCCTGGCACGACGACGAATCCTTGCTCCCGCAGTGTTTGAATCTGCTCTTTCTTCGAGTGAAGTGACATGGTGTTCCGTTACTTTCGACTGGCTGATGCTCGATTGTAAAACGGGCGCGATCGGACTGCGCGGGGATTCGCTTTCTGCAAACTGCCACCTTACGCACTACTTTCAGGCGCCCGAGCGCGCTACGCGGCACTTCGACGGGGCAAGCACGCACGAAGAACGGTCGCGCTCGGCATGTTCTGACACTGTATTACCGCGAATTACCCCGTAAAAACCCTTAATCGCAGGGTAAAAACGGACTTTCTGACGTCACGATTCGCGTGTAGCCTGCTCGCATGTTGACCGCTACAACCGCATTTTTCCGGCACGCAATGGCCACCAAGCCCGCGCCCGCCGCATTTCGTGCTCTCTTTCGACGTTTTCAGGGCTTTCGCGCCGTCCGCGACGCTGCCGCCATTGGCACATTTGGTGCTCCAGATGGCGCACCCTCCGTCGCGCGACACATTGCCAACCTGTGAAGCCATGCATACTCTTTTGAATACCCGTCTCACCCGCGCAGCACTTAAAGCGGCGCGTCCTGCCCGCCGCCATGTCGTCCGCGCCTTGCGCCACCATGCCACCCGCACACGCGCCCTCGGCGCGCAATGGCGCGATGCAAAGGCCGTGGACAGCGTCCGCACCTGGTTCCACACGTTCTTCTCGGCGCTGCGTCTGCAAGGCAGCACGCGTCGTTTTTCGCTGCGCACGCTGCTGCGCAAACCGACGCCGCTTCGTCTGAGCGCTCCGCGCCGCGACGCCGTCGTGGCGCCGCGTAGTTCGACGCGCCGTCCGCGACGTGCGTCGACGAATGGCAGCACCGGCTGGTTCGCCTTCACGTTCGCGAGCCGTTAGACAAGACTTTCGCGGTCGAAGCAGATGCTGGCGGCGATCGCAGGGCGCGGCCCGGCAGCGTTGTCCGCGCAAAACGTCAACGCGTCGTCAGTGAGCGACGGCGATAAAAAACCCCGCACGGCTTGCGCCGGCGGGGTTTTTGTCTAGTGAAGCGCGCGCTTATTCTGCGAGCGCGACAACCGGTTCCGTGCCGGCGGCTTCGGCGAGTGCCAGAGCCTTGTCGGTGGCTTCCCACGTGAATTCCGGCTCTTCGCGGCCGAAGTGACCGTAGGCCGCGCTCTTTTCATAGATCGGGCGCAGCAGGTCGAGCATCTGGATGATGCCCTTCGGACGCAGGTCGAAATGTTCCTGCACCAGACGCGTGATGGTTGCATCCGACACGCGGCCCGTGCCGAACGTGTTGACCATTACCGAAGTCGGTTGAGCAACGCCGATTGCGTACGACACCTGGATCAGGCAGCGCGACGCCAGACCAGCAGCCACGATGTTCTTCGCGACATAACGGCCGGCGTAGGCAGCCGAACGGTCGACCTTCGAAGGATCCTTGCCCGAAAACGCGCCGCCGCCGTGCGGCGCAGCGCCGCCGTACGTGTCGACGATGATCTTGCGGCCGGTCAGGCCGCAATCGCCTTGCGGACCACCAATCACGAAACGGCCAGTCGGGTTCACGAGGAACTTGATGTCGCCCTTGATGAGGTCGGCCGGCAGCGTCGGCTTGATCACTTCTTCGATCACGGCTTCGCGCAGCGTGTCCAGATCGATGTCCGGCGAATGCTGCGTGGACAGCACCACGGTGTCGATGGCGTGCGGCTTGCCGTCGACGTAACGCACGGTGACCTGCGACTTCGCATCCGGACGCAGCCACGGCAGACGGCCGTCGCGGCGCAGATTAGCCTGACGCTCGACCAGACGGTGCGACAGGTGGATCGGCAGCGGCATCAGTTCCGGCGTTTCTTCGCACGCGTAACCGAACATCAGGCCCTGGTCGCCAGCGCCTTGATCGAGGTTGTTGTCGTGCGCGCGGTCCACGCCTTGGGCGATGTCCGGCGACTGCTTGTCGTACGCGACCAGCACGGCGCAGCCGCGGTAGTCGATGCCGTAGTCGGTGTTGTCGTAGCCGATGCGCTTGATCGTATTGCGCGCGACCTGGATGTAGTCGACGTTCGCCGTGGTGGTGATTTCACCGGCCAGCACGACCAGACCCGTGTTGCACAGCGTTTCCGCCGCTACGCGCGAGTATTTGTCTTGCGCCAGGATGGCGTCGAGAATGGCGTCCGAGATCTGATCCGCGACTTTGTCGGGATGGCCTTCGGAGACGGATTCGGAAGTGAAGAGATAGTCGTTTGCCACGTTGCAGACTCCTTTTGTGTGGTTACGGTTGAGTTTCACGTAGCCAGCTTCGGGAGCCTTGAAGCGGCGACGCTTTAGCGGATTACCTTACCGTTGGGCGTAATTCGCGTTTGATAACGCGCTTCACACCCGCTGGCTTCGCCCCGCAAGTTGTCTATTAACTCGGCGAAGCCCTTATTATAGCGACTTCCTTTGTTTGTCACAGAGTGTCCACGAGTGCGGTATTACGTCAACTCATACGCTTTTCTTGAATCAGTCACGCGCGGCGGCTCATGCGCCCGCCCTGTTTCCATGCGGGAGGCCGCATGCTGAGCCGTTACGGCGCGAAGCTCGCAATCGGCTTGCTGAAACTGTTTGCGCTTCTTCCCTATGGCTTGGTGGCTCGTCTCGGCGACGGCCTCGGCTGGCTGCTTTACCAGATTCCGAGCCGCCGCAAGCGCATTGTTCACATCAATCTGAAGCTGTGTTTTCCGGAATGGAGCGAAGAGCGGCGTGAAGAAGTCGCGCAGAAGCATTTCCGGCACGCCATCCGCAGCTATCTGGAGCGCAGCGTGCAATGGTTCGGCTCGGCGAAGAAGCTCGAAAAGCTGATCCAGCTCGACAGCGCGATCGACCTCACCGATCCGAATCTGCCGCCCACGCTGTTCCTGGGCCTGCACTTCGTCGGCATCGAAGCAGGGTCGATCTTTCTGAACTACTCGCTCAAGCGCCAATGCGGCTCGCTGTATCAGCCCATGTCGAACCCCGAACTCGAGGAAGTGGCCAAGGCGGCACGCGCGCGTTTCGGCGCGGACATGGCGAGCCGCGCCGACAGCGCGCGCATCGTGCTGCGCTGGCTGCGCGACCGCAAACCGGTGATGCTCGGCGCCGACATGGATTACGGTGCGCGCAACTCGACGTTCGTGCCGTTCTTTGGCGTGCCGACCTGCACGCTGACCGCCGTCGGCCGGCTGGCGAAAGTCGGACACGCGCAGGTCGTGCCGTTCATCGGCGAGGTGCTGCCGAACTACAAGGGCTATCGCCTGAAAGTCTTCAAGCCGTGGGACAACTATCCGACCGGCGACGACGACGCCGACGCCCGCCGCATGAACGCGTTCCTCGAAGAGCAGATCCCGCTGATGCCCGAGCAGTATTACTGGGTTCACAAGCGTTTCAAGACGCGTCCGCCGGGCGACCCGAGCTTTTATTGACTCTCGCGCGGCTGGCGGCAGCAGAAGTGCAAATTCAATCGACGTTAGGCGCACCTGCGGGTGCGTCACTTACAATAGCGTGATGAAACTGAAATTCACCAAAATGCACGGCGCGGGCAACGACTTCGTCGTGCTCGACGGCTACACCCAACCGGTCAACCTGACGCCGGCGCAGGTGCGCTCGCTCGCGGACCGGCATTTCGGCGTCGGCGCCGATCAATTGCTGCTGGTCGAACGACCGAGCATCGAAGGCGTCGATTTCAGATACCGCATCTTCAATTGCGACGGCGGTGAGGTCGAGCATTGCGGCAACGGCGCGCGCTGCTTCGTCAAATTCGTGCGCGACACGGGTCTGACCGACAAACGCACCGTGCGCGTGCAGGTGCAGAACGGCACCATCACGCTCACCATGCAGGAAAACGGCGAAGTGCTGGTCGACATGGGCGCGCCGGTGTTCGATCCGGAACGCGTGCCGTTCGCCACCAAGGGTATCGAAGGTCGCCGCGAAGGCGCGGACACGCTCTGGCCACTCGACGTCAACGGCACGACACGCTGGGTGTCGGTAGTCTCGATGGGCAATCCGCACGCAGTTCAGGTGGTGGACGACGTCGAGAAATTCCCGGTCCTGGTCGAAGGTCCGGTCATCGAGCGTCATGCGCGCTTTCCGCAACGTGTGAACGCGGGTTTCATGCAGATCGTCGGCCGTAGCGAAATCAAATTGCGCGTCTACGAACGCGGCGCGGGCGAGACGCTTGCGTGCGGCACGGGCGCTTGCGCGGCGGTGGCCGCAGGCATTCGCCGCGGGCTGCTGGATGCGCCGGTGCTGGTGCACACGCACGGCGGCAAGCTGACCATCACGTGGGACCTCGCGCAGCAAGATACGCCGCTCTTCATGGCCGGCCCGGCGGCAACCGTGTTTCAGGGCGAGATCGAACTGGCCGACTGAACGGGCAGCGCAGAACAGCAATACCCGCACGACCGATCCGGCGCCCCCGAGTAGCAGACAGGTGGTCCGAATCAGAGCCGACGAGCGGCCGCACTTCGCGGCGCTGGTCGGCGCATTGAACTCATTGACCGATGCGCCGCCGCAAGGCGTCGTCCCGTAGTCCTTTAGCCGAAACCATGAACGATCGCGAAGTCGCCGAATATCTGCTCGCCAACCCCGAATTCTTCGCCGAACACGCGGAAATGCTCGCGACGATCCGGCTTGCGAACCCGCACGGCAAAGCCGCGGTGTCGCTGCAGGAACGGCAGATGGAAATGCTGCGCGACAAGAACAAGCACCTCGAACGCCGTCTCGCCGAACTGCTGCGTTACGGTCACGAGAACGACAGCATCGCGTCGAAATTCAACCGCTGGACCATCCGCGTGATGGCCGAGCGCGATCCGTACTCCTTGCCACGCACCATCGCCACCGGTCTGCGCGAAGTGTTCGACGTGCCGCAAGCGGCGCTGCGTGTGTGGGACGTCGCCGAGCCGTACGCGCAAGCGGAATTCGCCCGGCATGTCGGCGAAGAAGTGCGTATTTTCGCCAATAGCCTCACCACGCCGTACTGCGGCGCAAATACCGGCTTCGAAGCCGCGCAATGGCTGGTGCCGGCGGTTTCCGCCGTCAGCGAGGAAGCGCCGGCCGGCAGCGCCGGAGAGCATGTCACCGAATCGATCGCGCTGCTCGCGCTGCGCGATCCCGAGGGCAAGGAAGACGCGGCCACGTTCGGCCTGCTGGTCATGGGCTCGGCCGACGCGCGCCGTTTCCACGACGGCATGGCCACCGACTTCCTCACGCAGATCGGCGCTCTGGCCAGTGCCGCGCTGAGCCGTTTGCTGCCACGCTGATTTCCAGCGTAGCCGACCGCCACCCCAGCCCATCGTGACCGACGCCGACCCGATCGCCGCTTATCTGTCGAATCTCGAACACGAGCGGCGCCTGTCGGCGCACACGTTGCGCGGTTACACCCACGAACTCGAAGAACTCAGGCTGCTCGCCAAGGGTCGGCCGCTCGAAAGCCTCACGGCAGTGGATATGCGCGGCGCCGTGTCGCGCGCTCACGCGGGCGGCCTGACGGCGCGCTCGATCAGCCACCGGCTTTCCGCGTGGCGTGCGTTCTACCGCTGGCTGGCCGGCCGCGTCGATCTGCCGGCCAATCCGGTCGCCACGGTGCGCGCGCCGAAGCAGCCCAAGGCGCTGCCCAAAGCACTATCCGTCGACGACGCCGCGCGCCTGATGGAAAGTCCGGCGGACGCCTCGGCCGAAGGTCTGCGCGATCACGCCATGCTCGAACTGTTCTACTCGTCGGGCTTGCGGTTGTCCGAGCTGGTCGGCCTCGACGTCCGGTTCGCGGACGCCGACGGCTACCGCTCCGCCGGCTGGCTCAAACTCGATTCCGCCGAAGTGGAAGTGCTCGGCAAGGGCAACCGGCGCCGCGTCGTGCCGGTCGGCAGCAAGGCGCTGGAAGCCTTGCACGCGTGGCTCGGCGTGCGCGACCAGATGGTCCGGCACGATCCGCATGCGCTGTTTCTGTCGGCGCGCGGCAACCGGCTTTCACCGAACGTCGTGCGCGATCGCGTGAAACGCGCGGCGCTGGTCGCCGGTATTCCCGCCAACGTTCATCCGCACGTCTTGCGCCACTCGTTCGCCACGCACGTGCTGCAGTCGAGCGGCGATCTGCGCGCCGTGCAGGAATTGCTCGGCCACGCCAGCATTACCGCGACGCAGGTGTACACGGCGCTCGATTTCCAGCATCTCGCGCACGTCTACGATCAGGCGCATCCACGCGCCAAAAAACGCGACTGACGCGGCCGTTTGCGGCCCGACAGTTCCCGCTTTCGCTTCACCCGCCAGGGCGCCTCGTCGCCTGGCCGAACCTGTTGATTACCCAATGAATATCGTTACGCTCAAACCGTCGAAAGAGAAGTCGCTGCTGCGCCGCCACCCGTGGGTCTATGCGAACGCAATCGATCGCGTCGACGGCAATCCCGCGCCGGGCGCAACCGTGCTGGTGCGCGCGCACGACGGCCGCTTTCTCGCGCGCGCCGCGTACAGCCCGCAATCGCAGATCCGCGCGCGCGTGTGGAGCTTCGACGAAAGCGAGCCGATCGATCACGCGTTCTTCAAACGCCGCGTGCAACGCGCGCTCGCCCATCGCCAGACGATGGTGCACAACACCGGCGCTGTGCGTCTGATCTTCGGCGAAGCGGACGGCCTGCCGGGTCTGATCGTCGATTACTACACGGCCGAGGACGAAGGCCAGCGCAGCCAGCTGGTGTGTCAGTTCATGGCGGCCGGCGTGGAAGCGTGGAAAGAGGCGATCGTCGCCGCGCTGACCGGCGCGACCGGCTGCGCGAACGTCTACGAACGCTCGGACGTGTCGATTCGCCAGAAAGAAGGCCTCGAGCAGATTACCGGCGTGCTGGCGGGCGAAGCGCCGTCGGACACGCTGATTGCAAGTGAAAACGGCGTGCGTTATCACGTCGACGTGCGCAACGGCCACAAAACGGGCTTCTACGTCGATCAGCGTGACAACCGTCTGCTGGTGCAGGAACTGTCGAAAGACCGCGACGTGCTGAACTGCTTCTGCTACACCGGCGGCTTTTCGCTCGCTGCGCTCAAGGGCGGCGCCAAACGCGTGGTGTCGATCGATTCGTCGGGCGACGCCCTCGCGATCGCCCAGCAGAACGTGACGGCCAACGGCTTCGACGCCGAGCGCGCCACCTGGCTCGACGCGGACGCCTTCAAGACGCTGCGCCGTTTGCACGACGAAGGCGAGCGCTTCGACCTGGTCGTGCTCGATCCGCCCAAGTTCGCGCCTTCGCGCGAGCACGTGGACCGCGCGTCGCGCGCCTACAAGGACATCAACCTGACCGGCCTGAAGCTGCTGCGTCCGGGCGGCCTGTTGTTCACCTATTCGTGCTCCGGCGCGATCGACTCCGAGTTGTTCCAGAAGATCGTCTCCGGCGCGGCGGCGGACGCGCGCGTCGACGCACGCATTCTCAAGCGCCTCGGCGCGGGTGTCGACCATCCGTTGCTCACGGCTTTCCCGGAAGGCGAATACCTGAAGGGCCTGCTGTTGCAAATCGCCTGATCGCCCATACTTGCAGGACTATTTCCGGTGCCGGCGGCCCGGCACTGAAGCGGGCCCAGCGGCGGCCGTGAGCACCGGTCCGGCAGATATGTTTCAATATCCGGCTAGATCGGGCCGTGCGCCAGCAGGCTGTCACGCCCGGCAAGCCGGATTCGCAGACGCTTTTCGCGGCGCCCGCCCGGCACCTTCGGGTTGCGGTGCGGGCCGCGAAGTCGGCGCTGCTGTTTCGATCACGCATAGATTCACGTACATACAGGCGATCACCATGATTCCAGTCACTATCCTGACCGGCTTTCTCGGCAGCGGCAAAACCACCCTGCTCAAGCGCATCCTGAACGAAAAGCACGGCATGAAGATCGCCGTGATCGAAAACGAGTTCGGCGAAGAGAACATCGACAACGAAATTCTCGTGCAGGACACCACCGAGCAGATCATCCAGATGAGCAACGGCTGCATCTGCTGCACGATTCGCGGCGACCTGTCGCGCGTGCTCGGCGATCTGGCCGCGAAGAAGCAGTCCGGCGAACTGGATTTCGATCGCGTCGTGATCGAAACCACCGGCCTGGCTAATCCGGGTCCGGTGGCGCAGACGTTCTTCATGGACGACCAGATCGCCAACGAATTCCTGCTCGACGCGATCATCACGCTGGTCGACGCGAAGCACGCGAACCACCAGCTCGACGAACACGAAGTGGTGCAACGTCAGGTCGGCTTCGCCGATCGCCTGTTCATTACCAAGTCGGACACGGTCGACGAAAAGCATCTCGACGACCTGCGTCACCGTTTGCTGCACATGAACCCGCGCGCGGCGATCAAGATCGTCAATTTCGGCGAAGCGGACATCAAGGAAATCTTCGACCTGCGCGGCTTCAATCTGAATTCGAAGCTCGAGATCGATCCGGACTTTCTGGTCGAAGACGAACACGCGCACAGCCACGCTCACGCGCACGACGAGCACGGCCACACGCACGACGATCACGACCACGCCCATTGCGATCACGATCACGGCAAGTGCGACCATGAAGGCCACGATCACGCGCATCATCATCACGCGCACCACGACGACAAGATCAAGTCGTTCGTCTATCGCAACGATCGTCCGTTCGACCCGAACAAGCTCGAAGACTTCCTCGGCGGCATTCTGCAGATTTACGGCGAGCGTCTGCTGCGCTACAAGGGCGTGCTGTACATGAAGGGCGTGGACCGCAAAGTGGTGTTCCAGGGCGTGCACCAGATGATGGGCAGCGACCTGGCCGCCAAGTGGATGCCGGCCGAAAAGAAGACCAACAAGATGGTGTTCATCGGCATCGAACTGCCGCAAGACCTGATCACCGACGGTCTGGACGCCTGCCTCGTCTAAACGGCCGTTCGAGCCTCGCAGCAGGACGCGGCACGCGTCCTGCTGATACGCGTAAATCACCGGATGTAGTCAGTTGCGCACTTTGAATCGTCTGCTGAAATATGATTTGCAGGCGACGAAAGCTCACTGAAAAGTCGTGCGTGTGAAAAGCGCGTGAAAACCCTGCTGTATTAAAGCGTGCACGACCATCGCTTTTTGGTCGTGCGCGCGTTATATTTTCGGGATATCTACGCGTTGAGGCGGGATTTTCACCAGTTGCGGTGGCGGATTGTGATTCAGTTACAATACGACCCCACTGGAGAATGACAACAAATTGCCCGATCAGCGTGCATTGCGCGACGGGCCTGAATGGCGCCGGAAAATCTTGTCCGGAGACACGCCAACAATGCCGGCTGGCACTTGCCTGTGTCAGGTACGCTGCCGGCAAGCAATGCCTCAGGAGCATTTGAGAACCGGTTTCCAGAGGAGTTCGGCCCCGCAACGGCGTAGCGACGCCCGGCGCGTGGGCGCCAGGCGCTTCGGCGTCACGACGGTCCATCGTCCGTGCCTGCCTTGGCGTTTAGCGTCCTCGTGGCGCCTTTGCGGGCAACACGAAAGTGCGGGCACTATGTATGAGTTCTGCCTCACATTGAAGAAGCAAGCCAGATGACGACGAAACGACTCTTGACTGAAGCCGAAATCCTGAAGATGAGCGACAAGGATTACATGAATGAGGATCAGCTCGCTTTCTTCAAGAATAAGCTCGAACAGCTGCAGGCGGACATTCTCCGCAATGCCGGCCAGACGACCGAAAACCTGCGCGAAACGGTAATCGTGCCGGACCCGGCCGATCGTGCAACGATCGAGGAAGAGCATGCGCTGGAACTGCGCACGCGCGACCGCGAACGCAAGCTGCTGAAGAAAGTGCAGCAGTCGATTGCGCGCATCGATTCTGGCGATTACGGCTGGTGCGAAGAAACGGGCGAGCCGATCGGTATTCCGCGTCTGCTCGCACGGCCCACGGCCACCCTGTCGCTCGAAGCGCAGGAACGCCGCGAACTGCGCCAGAAGCTGTTCGGCGACTGAACGCCGCGGCGCGGCTTCGGCTCCGCGCCCCTTTACGCTGCTTCGTCGAGAGGCGCACGGTGCTCCGTGCGCCTTTTTTCTTTTGCGCGACGCCTGACGGCGTTCGTTCCGCACTTATTCCCCCGCTTATTCCCACTGATTCGCCTGGCTCGCGCATTCGCCCTTTCGCAAGGCGTTTTTCAGTTTGCCTTCAAGGCCAGCCATGCCGGGTCTCGCCGATCTGTCGACCGGTCTTTCGCGGGTTTTTTGTCTTATGCCATTCGCCGGCTCTTGATATGACCGCGCACGCCCTAAAATAAATCGGACATGCGCTGAACGAGCGCGCGCCGACTGGCGGTTTTGTCGTCACGCGCCGTCCGCTTTCAGGATTCATGCGGTGGTGCATCGTGCCACCGCGTCTTACCCGTTTTGCAAAGAGGAACGCATATGGAGCAATTTCACGGCACGACGATCGTTTCCGTGCGCCGCGGCGATAAAGTCGCGCTCGGCGGCGACGGCCAGGTGACACTGGGCAACATCGTCATGAAAGGCGGTGCGAAGAAAGTCCGGCGCATCTACAACGGCAAGGTGCTGGTCGGCTTCGCCGGCGGCACGGCCGACGCCTTTTCGCTGCTCGACCGTTTCGAGGCGAAGCTGGAAAAACATCAAGGCAATCTGACGCGCGCCGCCGTCGAACTCGCCAAAGACTGGCGCACCGACCGCATGCTGCGCCGCCTCGAGGCCATGCTCATCACGGCCGACGCCACCACCACCCTCGTGATCACCGGCAACGGCGACGTGCTGGACCCGGAAGGCGGCATCTGCGCGATCGGTTCGGGCGGCTCTTACGCTCAGGCTGCGGCCATCGCGCTCGCCCAGAACACCGAACTATCGCCGCGCGAGATCGTGGAGAAGTCGCTGGAGATTGCCGGCGACATGTGCATCTACACGAACCATAACCGCGTCATCGAGACGATCGAGTAAGGACCCACGATGAGCACAATGACCCCTGCCGAGATCGTCTCGGAACTCGACAAACACATCATCGGCCAAGGCCGCGCGAAGAAAGCGGTCGCGGTGGCGCTGCGCAATCGCTGGCGCCGTCAGCAGGTCGAAGAGCCGCTGCGTCAGGAAATCACGCCGAAAAACATTCTGATGATCGGACCGACTGGTGTCGGTAAAACCGAAATCGCGCGCCGTCTGGCCAAGCTGGCAGACGCGCCGTTCATCAAGATCGAAGCCACCAAGTTCACCGAAGTCGGTTACGTGGGCCGCGACGTCGACAGCATCGTGCGTGACCTGATCGAAATCTCGGTCAAGCAGACGCGTGAAACCGAGATGCGCAAAGTGCGAACCAAGGCAGAAGATCAGGCCGAAGACCGCATTCTCGACATCCTGTTGCCGAGCGCGCGTCCGGTCGGCTTCGGCGCGAGTTCGAGCGCAACGGATACCGCCGACGAAGGCAGCGCCACGCGTCAGACGTTCCGCAAGCGCCTGCGTGAAGGCCTGCTCGACGACAAGGAAATCGAACTCGACGTCGAGCAACCGCAAGTCGGTATGGACATCATGGGTCCTCCGGGCATGGAAGACATGACCGAGCAGATCCGCTCGATGTTCGCCAACATCGGCGGCGGCAAAAAGACGCGCCGCAAGCTGAAGGTGAAAGAAGCGCTCAAGGTGCTCACCGACGAAGAAGCCGGCAAGATGCTCAACGACGAAGAGGTGAAAACCAAGGCGGTGCAGAACGTCGAGCAGAACGGCATCGTGTTCCTCGATGAAATCGACAAGATCGCGTCGCGCGCCGAAGCGGGCGGCGGCGAGGTGTCGCGTCAGGGCGTGCAGCGCGATCTGCTGCCGCTGGTCGAAGGCACCACGATCAACACCAAGTACGGCATGGTGAAAACCGACCACATCCTGTTCATCGCGAGCGGCGCGTTTCATCTGGCGAAGCCGAGCGACCTGATTCCGGAACTGCAAGGCCGCTTCCCGATTCGCGTCGAACTGGATTCGCTGTCGGTGAACGACTTCGAATCGATTCTGGTCTCCACCGACGCGAGCCTCGTCAAGCAATACCAGGCGCTGCTCGCCACCGAAGACGTGCACCTTGAATTTGCCGACGACGGTATTCGTCGACTCGCGGAAATCGCCTTCTCGGTCAACGAGAAGACCGAGAACATCGGTGCGCGCCGGCTTTACACGGTGATCGAAAAACTGCTCGAGGAAGTCTCTTTTTCGGCGGGCAACCACTCGGGCAAAGCGGTGCAGATCGACGCAGATTATGTGGATCGCGCGTTGAACGAAGTCGCGGAAGACGAGGATCTGTCGCGTTACGTGCTGTGATTTTCAGACGCCACGTGTGACGATCGAGACGTAAAAAACGGGCTGCCTTTCACGAGGCAGCCCGTTTTGTTTTTATCTCACCCACGATGCGCGTCATGCCTGCCACGCGTATTGCGGCCGGCAAATCGAATCTCCGCTTACTGCTTGACCGGCCGCTTCGCCAGCTTGCGCTGCAGCGTGCGCCGATGCATGTTCAACGCTCGCGCCGTGGCTGAAATATTGCCACCGTGTTCGGCGAGCACGCGTTGAATGTGCTCCCATTCAAGACGCGCGACCGACAGCGGCGTGGGATGCTCGATTGCCTCTTCGGCCTGCAGCGCACTCGCTTCGCTTTGCAATGCGGACAAAATCGTTTCGACGTTGGCCGGCTTTGCGAGGTAGTTGTCGGCACCGTCTTTCACGGCTTGCACAGCGGTGGCGATACTCGCGTAGCCGGTCAGAACGAGCATGCGCGCGTCCGGTTGAAGATCGCGCAACGGCGCGACCAGCGTGAGGCCGGAGTCGTTGCCGAGATGCAGGTCGACCGTGATCTCGCTGAATTTCTGCTGGTTCGCCAGCTTGATCGCTTCGTCCGCGTTGTGCGCCTCGGCCACGGTATAGCCGCGCCGCGTCAACCCGCGCGCGAGAATGCCGGAGAACACCTCATCGTCGTCGATCACCAGAAAATTCTTGTCGCTCATGCCTGTTTCTCCGTGTTGGAAGGCGCAGCACCCTGACGGCCCACGCCTGTAAATTTGCGCGCCGCCAGCGGCAGCTTCAGCACTGCGCGCGTGCCACGCGGCTTGATATCGCTCACATCGGTCAGCTCGATCGAACCTTTCAGACGCGCCGCCGCCGAGAACGCCAGATAGAGACCCACGCCGTGTCCGCCTTGCGTACTCTCGACCGGCATCGAGCCGAGCGAGCCGCGCAGCGTAGCCGGAATGCCCGGACCCGCGTCGCACACCTCGAACTCGATCTGGTCGCCGCGCGACGTGAGCTTGCTCGCCAGCGTGACGTGATCGCGGCTCGCGCGCGCTGCGTTGTCGAGCAGGATCGTCAAAATCTGACTGACGGCCACGGTGTCGTCAAGACTGACGTCCGCGGGCGGCACGTCGATCCGCTCGAACTTCACATGCGGATGACGCAAACGCCATTGCTCGGCAAACGAATCGAGCCACTCGCCGACCGGCTGCCGGCTCGTCGCCGTCGACGCCCGGCTGCGCAGTCGTGCAAGCGCCGAGGTACACAAGGTCATTTGCTGTTCGAGCAGTTCGAGGTCGGCGCTATACGGCGCAAGACCGGCGTCCGAGCGCGCGGCGTCGCGCAACTCCTCGGACAACATCGCGATTGTAGACAGCGGCGTACCGATTTCGTGTGCCACCGTGGCCGCCTGCACCCCCAGCGCGACCGCGCGTTCGTCGTGCAGCAAGCGCTGCTGCGCGTCTCCGAGCGCTGCGTCACGTAGCCGCAGGGCGCGAGACATGCGCGCGACGAACCACGCAATCAGGCCCACGCTCACCATGAAGTTCACCCACATGCCGGCGCGATAGTAGTCGAACAGGTTAGCCGGATTGTCCAGATTCAGCGGCACGGAATCGAAACCGAGCACCGCGTAGCAGGCCACGGCGAACGCGGCGAGCCAGGCCATCAATTGCCACGGCAAAACCGCGGCGGCAATCGCAAGCGAGGGCAAGTAAAGCGAGACGAAGGGATTGGTGGTGCCGCCGGATAGAAATAGCAGCGCGGACAGCGCGCCGAGGTCGACCCAGATCTGGCCGAACAGTTCGAGATTGGACTCGGGCCGCTGCTGCGAAACGCGCCACCAGGTCAGGCCATTGAAGATGACTTCGAGCGAGATCACCAGCAGCATGGCGGGCAGCGGCAAATGCACGCCGATGAAAATCTGCACGACGGCGATCGTCACCAGTTGGCCGATGATCGCGAGGCTGCGCAGCCAGAACAGATGACCGAGATTGACCCGGCCGGTGTTGGTTATACGGTGCATCACATCAGTCTACCTGTTCGGAGTTGTCCGACAGCCTTCGTGCTGTCACGCCGATACCATGCAATTTTGCGACAGCGCTGCACGGAGCATTCGCCCAACGCCGGCGCATCGATCGCCTCTCCCCTTCCCCTCACGCAAATGCCGTCCAGACCCACCGATTCCGAACCTGCTTCATCAGCTTTCCTGAGCTTTCTGCGGCATGCCGCCGCGGCCGATCACGACGGCAATATCGAAGCCCGTTCCAATTGGCTCGACATGGCTGCACGACTTTATCCGCTCGACGAACCCACGCTCGCCGCGCTGAGCGCACAGCTCTTTCAGCAGCATCGACACGGCGAAGCGATCGAACTCGCCGCCATTATTGCCCAACTGCAAACTGACAACGCCGTGGCGCATTTCCGTCTCGGCTACGCGTTGCAGATGGCGAACCGGCATGTCGACGCAATCGCGGCCTATCGTCGCGCGCTGGCTCTGAATCCGCAACTCCCGCAACTCCGCAACAACCTCGCCGGAGCATTGACGCTAACCGGCGGCGACCTGAGTGAAACGATCGGGCTGCTGGAAGGATCGCTCGCAACGAACCCGGCCGAGGGTGACGCGTGGATCAATCTGACTCACGCCTATCGCATGAGCATGAAGCTGCCGCACGCACTCGAAGCCGGCGCGCAAGCGGTGAAATACGCGCCGCTCAGTGCCTTGGCCCATAACAACTATGCGCTGGCGCTGCGTGAAGCGCAACGCTGGGACGACGCGCAACATCACGCGGAAGCCGCCTGCGAGCTGGCCCCCAACGACGCCACCATGCGCTCGAATCTGGGCATGCTGCAACTCCTGCGGGGCGACTACGCGCGTGGATGGCCGGCTCACGAAGCGCGCTGGGATGGATCGATCGAGTTGGGCGGCAATCGACCCGCCATGCCGGCGCCAATCTGGCGCGGCGAGCCGCTATCCGGCAAGACGCTGCTCGTGTGGGGCGAACAGGGCATGGGCGATGTGCTGCAATTCAGCCGGTACATTCCCTTGCTGGCGGAGCGCGTTCACCGCGAGGGCGGGCGCCTCGTCTGGAATTCGTTTCCGCAGATGGGCGCGTTGCTGGTTCGCAGCGTGAGCAAGTGTGTGGATCAATACACGGCGGGCGGCGGTGTCGAATCCCTGCCGCCCTTCGACTACGAAATTCCGCTACTGAGTCTGCCGCTCGTGTTCGGCACGCATGAGCAAACTATTCCCACCGGTTCGCCTTATCTCCACGCTGACACCGCCGCCAGCGCGGCATGGCGAACCAGGCTCGCCGCCGAAACCCGGCTCAAAGTGGGGCTGGTCTGGACCGGCAGTCCCGGCCATCAGCGCAACCGCTTCCGGCGCGTGGGATGGGAACGCTATGCCGAATATCTCGGCGGTATGCAAAACGTGGCGTTCTATTCGCTGCAACCGGGCGCTTCTGCCGACGTCTCGGCGGCTCGCCAGGCCGACCTCGCCATGCTCGACTACACCGGAGAATTTGCCACTTTCGACGACACGGCCGCGTTCGTCGACGCACTCGACCTCGTCATTACGGTTTGCACGTCGGTGTCGCACCTGAGCGGCGCGCTCGGGCAACGCACGTGGGTGCTGCTCGACACCAATCCGCATTGGGTCTGGCTGCTCGGCCGACAGGATTCGCCGTGGTATCCAACGGCCAGGCTCTACCGGCAATCGCACTTTGGCCACTGGGACAACGCGCTGGAAGCCGTTGCGCATGACCTGCGCCAACTCGCGGCCCAGCACGGCGCGACGTAACGTCTCCCGCGCGGGTCTTAACCCGCATCGGCCGCGCCCGGCCCTTCTTGCGCAGCCCGCGCGATCTCCGCCGCCAGGCACTCCGGACACAGACAGCGGCCGCCCGGTTCGAGCCGGTCGGCCGGCAAGGGCGGCAGCGCGCTACACCAGCATTCGAACGGTTGCGCGTGCATGCCGCAGTCGAACGCATTGCCGCAGCGCGGACAGCGTGCGCTTGCAGGATCGGGAGATGACGGTTTCATGACGTGACAAGCTGTCTCGCTTCAGACATTTCCAAAGATGATGCCACGTCTGGCGGCGCACGGTGAGTCGGCCATCCGGCCTATTCCGGCTGACACGGAATAGCGGTACGCTTGCCCCTCAGCAGTCTTCGCCCACCTGCGATTGCGCATTGCGCAATCCACGTGTCGCCCGTCGCCGGGGCCGGTATGGAAAACCCTGTTGCGCCGCGCCAGTCCTGTACAATTCGCCCTGTTTTAACTGTTCCGTGCCTGAGCCTGCCGCCATGTCCGAGCTTCCCGACCTTTCGCAGATCGCGCCCACCCTGAAGGCTGAAATCCTGGCCGAGGCGCTGCCCTACATCCGTCAATATCACGGTAAGACCGTGGTCATCAAATACGGCGGCAACGCCATGACCGAAGAGCGCCTGAAGCAGGGCTTCGCGCGCGACGTGATCCTGCTGAAGCTCGTGGGCATCAATCCGGTCATCGTGCACGGCGGCGGTCCGCAAATCGACCAGGCGCTGAAGAAAATCGGCAAGCAAGGCACGTTCATTCAAGGCATGCGCGTCACCGACGAAGAGACGATGGAAGTCGTCGAATGGGTGCTCGGCGGCGAAGTGCAGCAGGACATCGTCACGCTGATCAACCACTTCGGCGGCCATGCGGTCGGTCTGACGGGTAAAGACGGCGGCCTGATCCACGCACGCAAGATGCTGATGCCGGATCGCGACAATCCCGGCCAGTACGTCGACATCGGTCAGGTCGGCGAGGTCGAGGCGATCAACCCGGCGGTCGTGAAAGCGTTGCAGGACGACGCGTTCATTCCGGTGATCTCGCCGATCGGCTTCGGCGAAGACGGTCTGTCGTACAACATCAACGCGGATCTGGTCGCGGGCAAGCTGGCGGTCGTGCTGAACGCCGAAAAGCTCGTGATGATGACCAACATTCCTGGCGTGATGGACAAGGAAGGCAATCTGCTCACCGATCTGTCGGCGCGCGAAATCGACGGTCTGTTCGCAGACGGCACGATTTCCGGCGGCATGCTGCCGAAAATCTCCTCGGCGCTCGACGCGGCGAAGAGCGGCGTGCGCTCGGTCCACATCATCGACGGCCGCATCGAACACTCGGTGCTGCTGGAAATTCTCACCGAACAACCGTTCGGCACGATGATCCGCTCGCATTGATTCGAGCCCGTCACCCGGCACACACGGTACGCCGCCACGGCGTGCCTCGTGTGCCGTGCGGCACCGGCTACGCTGCCGGCACAACCCGCGGCGTCATGGCTGCCTCGGTCCCGGCGGCATCCGGCGGAACGCGCCACGCCGCACTACGGCGTCGAATGGCCACTCCACCGCCAGCTTCAACATTCCCAGTTTGCTCCCCCACCACCAGCCGCGCGGCAAATCCGCCGCGTGATGCGACCGCTCGCGCCTGAACGGCGCTTCGATCATGCGCACTCCCACTTCCCGACGCCGTCGTCCGCACATCGCAGGTGGCAGTCCCGTCTGGCTATTCGATCTCGACAACACGCTGCACCACGCGTCCCACGCGATCTTCCCGGCCATCAACAAAGGCATGACGCAGTACATCGTCGATGCGCTCGGCGTGGACGTCGACGAAGCCAACCGTCTGCGCACCGGTTACACGCAGCGCTACGGCGCAGCGCTTCTTGGGCTGACGCGCCATCATCCGCTAGACGCGAACGACTTCCTAAAGGTCGTGCACACGTTCCCCGACCTCGGTTCGATGATCCGCCACGAACGCGGCGTGGCGCGCCTCGTCGCCGCGCTGCCAGGGCGCAAGATCGTGCTGACCAACGCGCCCGAAGCCTACGCGCGCGCCGTGCTCCGGGAATTGCGCATCGAGCGGCTGTTCGAACAGGTGATCGCCATCGAACATATGCGCGACCGGCGCTTCTGGCGCGCCAAGCCGGACCACTCGATGCTGCGCAAGGCCATGCGTGACGCGCACGTGTCGCTCAAGGACGCCATCCTCGTCGAAGACACGCGCTCGCATCTGAAAAACTACCGGCGGCTCGGCATCCGCACCGTGTGGATCACCGGGCATCTGCCGCGCAAGCCGCATGCGGACGGCATTCCGACGCGTTTGCCGGGCACTGGCCGTCCGCACTATGTCGACCAGAGCATTCGTTCGTTAAAATCGCTACGACTGGGCACCCGCTCGGTTCGATTGAAGGGACAGCAGACGGGACGACAGCCATGCCGATCGACAAGCCTGACGAAGCCTTGAGTACCCATGAAAGCGAACACGAGCACGCACAGGCAGGCGCAGGCGCAGGCGAGCCTGAGCAACGCGAACCCGCGCCGCCCGCTGCCCAACGCGCCGCGCGCCTGAAGCCGGGCGAGCGCCGCGTGCACATCCTGCAAACGCTGGCCGCGATGCTCGAAGTGCCCAAGACCGAGAAGATCACCACGGCGGCGCTCGCTGCCCGGCTCGGCGTTTCCGAAGCCGCGTTATATCGCCACTTCGCCAGCAAGGCGCAAATGTTCGAAGGTCTCATCGAGTTCATCGAACAGACCATCTTCGGACTCATCAACCAGATCGCCGACAAGGAAAGCAACGGTGTGCTGCAGGCGCGCGCCATCGCCCTGATGCTCCTCAACTTTCCCGCGAAGAATCCGGGCATGACGCGCGTGTTGACCTGCGAAGCGCTGGTCGGCGAACACGAACGGCTGACCGAGCGCGTCAATCAGATGCTCGAACGCGTCGAGGCGTCGCTGAAACAATGCTTGCGCCTCGCACAGACGGAAGCCAATGCGCCCACGTCGGCGAATACCGAAACCGCCGCCCGAACCGCCGTGCCGCTGCCTGCCGGCTACGATCCCGCCGTGCGCGCGAGTCTGTTGTTGAGCTACATCATCGGACGCTGGCACCGCTACGTGCGCAGCGGCTTCGCCCGGCCGCCCGCCGAACATGCCGACGCCCAGCTGTTGCTGATTCTTCAGTAGTCCACGTGGCAATCGTGGCGTCGCGCCGGTCGCGCTCGACGCTGCCGCAGAAAATTTTCCGCTATACTTTGCGCCTGACTGCGGTGCATCGCTTATGTGAAAACGCGGTCTCAAGCACCTGAACACAACACGCGCCGATTTGCTGACTCGATTGCGGGCGCGCGAGCCACTGGGAATGTCTCCCGGAGGTTCACTACAAATGCGGCTAAAGAGGTCGTCAGCCGCGCACATCGTCTCTCCTCCGTGCTTCGCCGACGCCATCCTAGCCGCCCTGTTTTTGTCAAATGGCGGAATGAATGGAATCGATCGGTATCGTCGCTCCCCAAAAAATGCATTTCAGCGAGCCGCTTCGCTTGCAGAACGGCAGCTCGCTCGCTGGTTACGATCTGATGATCGAAACCTACGGCACACTCAACGCCGCGCGCAGTAACGCGGTGCTGGTTTGTCACGCGCTCAATGCGTCGCACCACGTCGCGGGCGTCTACGCGGACAATCCCAAAGACATCGGCTGGTGGGACAACATGGTCGGCCCCGGCAAGCCGCTCGACACCGACAGGTTCTTCGTGATCGGCGTGAACAATCTGGGTTCGTGCTTCGGATCCACCGGACCGATGAGCATCGATCCCGCCACCGGCAAGCCGTACGGCGCGTCGTTCCCGGTGGTCACGGTCGAAGACTGGGTGAACGCCCAGGCGCGCGTCGCCGACGAGTTCGGCATCACTCGCTTCGCCGCGGTGATGGGCGGCAGCCTCGGCGGCATGCAGGCGCTCGCGTGGAGCATGATGTATCCCGAGCGCGTCGCGCATTGCATCGTGGTGGCGTCCACGCCGAAGCTGTCGGCGCAAAATATTGCGTTCAACGAAGTGGCGCGCTCGGCGATCCTCTCGGACCCCGACTTCCACGGCGGCGATTACTACGCGCACGACGTGAAGCCGAAACGCGGCTTGCGCGTGGCGCGCATGATCGGCCACATCACGTATCTGTCGGACGACGACATGGCCGAGAAATTCGGCCGTTCGCTGCGCCGTGCCGAAGGCGCACTCGACGCATACAACTTCAATTTCGATGTCGAGTTCGAAGTGGAGTCGTATCTGCGCTATCAAGGCGACAAATTCGCCGATTACTTCGACGCGAACACGTATCTGCTGATTACCCGCGCGCTCGATTATTTCGACCCGGCCAAAGCGTTCGAAGGCGATCTGACCGCCGCCGTCGCCCACACCACGGCGAAATATCTGATTGCCAGCTTCACGACCGACTGGCGGTTCGCGCCGGCCCGCTCGCGCGAACTGGTGAAGGCGCTGCTCGACCACAAGCGCACCGTCACCTACGCGGAAATCGACGCGCCGCACGGTCACGACGCCTTCCTGCTCGACGACGCGCGCTATCACAACCTGATGCGCGCCTATTACGAACGAATTGCCAACGAGGTGAACGCATGAACCAGCGCGCACTGGACTATCTGGCGCTGCGCCCGGACTTTCGCGCGATTGCGCGCTGGGTCGAGCCGCGCGCGACCGTGCTCGATCTCGGTTGCGGCGACGGCTCGTTGCTGTCGCTGCTGACCGAAGAGCTCGAAGTGCAAGGCTACGGCATCGAAATCAACGACGCGGGCGTGCTGGCTTCGACGCAGAACGGCGTCAACGTCATCCAGCAGAATCTGGAAGACGGGCTACGTCTGTTCGAAGACGGCAGTTTCGACTTCGCGATCCTCTCGCAGACCCTGCAAACCATTCATCAGACGGCCGCGATCCTGCGTGAAACCGTACGGGTGGGCAAAGAATGCATCGTGTCGTTCCCGAACTTCGGCTACTGGGCGCACCGGCTGTCGGTGTTGCAGGGCCGCATGCCGGTGTCGAAATCGCTGCCTTATCAGTGGCACAACACGCCGAACGTGCGTGTGCTGACCATCGAGGACTTCGAGGCGCTTGCGCCGGAAGTCGGCATCGAAATTCTCGACCGCGTGGTGCTGCACGACGGCCAGGTGGTGCGATGGGGCGTGAACTGGCGTGGTAGTCTTGCGGTCTATCGCGTCAAGAAAAGCTAACGCCACTTATCCACATGTCGAACCCGCCGCACGAGGCGCCTGCACTTACCGCTCACGAAGAACATCCCGGCTGGCGCGCGTTCCTGAATACGCGCATGCTGATCTGCGTCTTTCTCGGCTTTACGTCGGGATTGCCGCTGTTCACGCTCGTCTATCTGGTGCAGGCATGGCTACGCTCAGAAGGCGTGAATCTGAAGGAAATCGGCCTGTTCGCGCTGATCCAGTTCCCGTACACGTGGAAATTCGTCTGGGCGCCGCTGATGGACCGCTACGTGCCGCGTTTCCCCGGCTGGCGTCCGGGCCGACGGCGCGGCTGGATGCTGGTCACGCAGATTCTCGTCGCCGGCGCGATCGGCACGCTCGGGCTCGTCTCGCCGAAAGAGTCGATCTGGACGGTTGCGGCGCTCACGGCGCTCGTCGCGTTCTTCGGCGCGAGCCAGGACATCGTAATCGACGCCTATCGTCGTGAATTGCTGAGCGACTCGCAGCAAGGTCTCGGTAACGCGGTCCATGTGAACGCTTACAAAATCGCCGCATTGGTGCCGGGTTCGCTGGCACTGATTCTGTCCGACCATTTGCCCTGGTCCACGGTGTTCATCGTGACCGCTGCGTTCATGTTGCCCGGCATGATCATGACGCTGGTCGTGCGCGAACCCGAAGTGCACGGCACGCCGCCGAAAAATCTGCGTGACGCGATCGTGCTGCCGTTCCGCGAGTTCCTAGAGCGCGATGGCTGGCGCGGTGCGCTGTTCGTGCTCGGCTTCATCTTCCTCTACAAGCTCGGCGATACGATGGCCACGACGCTATCGACGTCGTTCTTCCTCGACATCGGTTTCTCGCGCACCCAGATCGGCGTGATCGCAAAGACCACCGCGTTCGGCGCGAGTCTCGCGGGCGGCATCGTGGGCGGCATCTGGCTGATGAAAATCGGCATCGGCCGCGGCCTGTGGATCTTCGGCATCCTGCAGATGGTGTCCACGCTAGGCTTCGCGTGGCTGGCGCATCTCGGTCCGGCGTCGCCCGGTTTGACGGCCATCTACGACATCGCCGTCGGCCTGAGCCAGGGCACGACGAAGCTGCTGGCCACTGTCGGCATCGACTGGGCCGTGCAGCTCGAACCGCGCTCGGTCGCGCTGGCGCTCGTCTACGGCTTCGAGACCTTCGCCACCGGGCTGACCATGGCGGCGTTCACCGCGTACATCGCCAGCACCACCGATCCGCGCTACACGGCCACCCAGTTCGCGCTATTTACGAGTCTCGCGTCGGTGCCGCGCACGCTGGCGTCGGCGGCGAGCGGGTATGTGGTCGCGCAGATCGGCTGGTTCGACTACTTCATCGTGTGCACCGCGTTGGCGTTGCCCGGCATGCTGCTGCTGTTGCGCATCGCGCCGTGGAGGGTCCGGTCGTGACGAGGCATCTGCCGGAGCGCGTCGCGCGCAAGCATTCAACCGCGGCCGGTTCGCTCACGACGGCCCGCGCGACCGCGTTCGCCATCTGGGCCATCGCGAGCGCGAGTCTGACGCTCGCGGCGCCGCTCGATGCCCGCGCGACCGCCATGCCGGCAGCCGCTGCCAACACGGCCACGTCGCCGACTTCGGCGCCTGCAACGTCGTCCGCCAAACCGGCCACGGCAAACCCCGACGCCGCGACGTCGGCCACCAGCGGCGCGAACGCCGGCAGCGCACCTGCGGCCGCCGTGCCGCCGTCGTCGACCTCCGCCGCGCCTGCACCGAATACCCCGCCGCCAGCGCCGGTCACGGCGAGAACGCCCGCGGCCACCTCGACGCCGTCCGCCGCTGGAGCGAGTGCGCCCGCGTCCTCGTACAGTCCCAATTCACAGCTGCGTTTCGGCGGCTATCTGGTGTTTCGCAACCTGATTCCGTCGCCGGTGCTCGAGGCTCAGGCGGCCGAAGAGTTCAATCAGATCGCGTACGGCGCCGAACACGCAAACCGTCTCTATGGCGACACGGACGCTCACGTCACGCGCGTACGCTCGATCGTCGACAAGCTGATTCCCTATTCGCTGAAGTGGAACGAGCGCGCGAAAAACTGGAAGTGGGACGTGGCGGTGGTGCGTTCGACCGATATCCGCATGTACTGTCTGCCGGGCGGCAAGATCGTCGTGTACGGCGGCTTGCTCGACCGCGCGCATCTGAACGACAACGAACTCGGCGTGTTGATCGGCCACGAAATCGCGCACGCTCTGCGCGAACACGCGCGCGAGCGTCTCGGCGAACTTCAGTCGAGCCAGCTCGACTCGTCCGGCACGATTCCGCAGCTATTCGGACTCGCCGATCTCGGCATGGCGCCGCTCGGCATCGGCTCGCGCCTGCTGGAAATGAAGTACGAGAACACGGACGAAACCGAAGCCGACGTGATTGGCAGCGACGTCGCTTCGCGTGCCGGATTCGATCCGCGCGCGGCGGTGACGCTGTGGGACAAGCTGGCGGCACTCACGCGCAGCGATCGTGACCGGGGCTTCATCTACGTGCATCCGTACACGCCCGCGCGCCGCCAGGACATCATCAAGCGCCTGCCGGATATGTTGCCGCTCTACGCCAAGGCAATCGGCAAGACCGTAGATGCATTGCCGGACTACGCGGGCATTGGTCGCCCGCGTCGCCAGTCGATTCGCGAGTGATAACTTCAGCTAACCTGCGCTTGCAGGCTCGCTAAGCCTCACCCGACGCGCTTTACTTCTTCACCTTGTGATCGTAGTCGACCGTCAGCGGCGCATGGTCGCTGAACTTGATGTCGCGGAAAACGTCGGTGCGTTTCGCCTTCGCCGCAATACCTGCCGTCGCGATCTGATAATCGATCCGCCACCCAACGTTCTTCGCATACGCCTGACCGCGATTGCTCCACCACGTGTATTGCTCGGGACGCTGATCCAGCGTGCGGAACACGTCGACGTAACCGACTTCGTCGAACAGCTTGGTCAGCCACGCACGCTCTTCCGGCAAGCAGCCCGAATTCTTCTGGTTGCTCTTCCAGTTCTTGATGTCGATTTCCTTGTGGACGATGTTCACGTCGCCGCACACGATCACTTCGCGCTCTTTGGCAAGCTCGGCCAGGTGCGGCATGAACTCGTCCATGAAGCGGTACTTGGCCTGTTGACGCTCTTCGCCGCTCGAACCCGACGGCACGTATACCGAAATCACCGAGAGTTTGCCGAAACGCAACTCGACGTATCGCCCTTCCGCGTCGAATTCCTCGCTGCCGAAACCGATGATGACTTCATCCGGTTCGTGGCGCGTATAAACGCCCGCACCGCTATAGCCTTTTTTCACCGCATGCTGGAAATAGCCGGTGAAATTGTGCGGCGCCATGAATTCCGGCGTCATGTCGTCTTGCGAGCATTTGATTTCCTGCACGCACAATACGTCGGCCTTCTGCTCGCCGAACCAGTCGAAAAAACCCTTCTTCGCCGCTGAACGGATGCCGTTCAGGTTGGCGGTAATCACACGCAACATGTCGTTCCTTTTATGTCGATTCGTTTGCCGGAGCAAAGGGCAACCGGCGAGATTTTATTGACCGCTCACTCGACCTTGACGCCCTTCAGCGATTCCTTGGCCGGCGGATATTCGAGCTTTAACGCCTCGAACGTGCGCAGCAGCAATTCGGCCACCATCACATTGCGATGCGTTTTCGAATCGGCCGGAATCACGTACCACGGCGCGTATTCGGTGGACGTGACGGCCAGCGCGTCCTGATACGCCGCCTGATACTTGTCCCATTGCTTGCGCGCGTCGAGATCGGCGACGTCGAATTTCCAGTGCTTGGTCGGGTCGTCGATGCGCGCCTGCAGGCGCTTGCGCTGCTCGTCCTTCGAGATGTGCAACATGCATTTGACGATGGCGGTGCCGCTGTCGGCCAGCAGCTTCTCGAACTCACGAATGTGCGTGCAACGTAGTTCGAACTCCGACGCATTCAGTTCGCCGAGCACGGTCGGCACCAGCAGGTCTTCATAGTGGCTGCGGTTGAAAATGGTCAGCTCGCCGGCAGCCGGTGTCTGCGAATGAACCCGCCAGAGAAAGTCGTGCGCGAGTTCGACGGGCGTGGGCGCCTTGAATGGCACGATGCGCAAGCCGAGCGGATCGACTTCGTGAAACACCGCGCGGATCGTGCCGTCCTTGCCGCTCGTATCCATACCTTGCAGCACGAGCAACACGCGACGTTTGCGCTGCGCATGCAGACATTCCTGCAGCGTATCGAGCTTCGCACCGATCTCCGACAAGCGCTCGCGATCGGTGTCTTTCGCGCCAGTCGAAAAAGGCTTCGCGGACGGGTCGAACTGCTCGAGCGCGAATTTATCGTTTTTCTTCCCCTCGACGAAATACGGCACACGGAAATCGTCGAGTTCGGGTTGCTTCGCCATTCATACCCTCCGTGATCTGCGTTTGAACGGACCCACAAATAAAACGGGCCGTTGCCCTACTTTCGTTTCCGGCAACAGCCCGCGATGGTCGAAGCATGCGCCTCGACCGTACTGCTTCGTTTCAGCTTCGAATCACGACAGCTTTTTCTTCAACAGATCGTTCACCTGCGCCGGATTGGCCTTGCCCTTGGTTGCCTTCATGGCCTGACCGATCAGCGCATTGAACGCCTTTTCCTTGCCGGCGCGGAATTCCTCGACCGACTTCTGGTTCGCGGCGAGCACCTCGTCGATGATCGCTTCCAGCGCGCCGGTGTCCGAGATCTGCTTCAAGCCCTTCGCCTCGATGATGCGATCGGCGGCGGCTTCGTCGGTGGCCTTCTCTTCCCAGATAGCGAGGAAAATTTCCTTGGCGATCTTGTTCGAGATCGTGCCGTCGGCGATGCGTTGCAGCAGCAAAGCGAGTTGCGCGGACGACACCGGACTATCGGCGAAATCCAGGTTTTCGCGGTTCAGTTGCGACGACACTTCGCCCATCAGCCAGTTCGCCGCGACCTTCGCCTGCGCCGGACCGACCTTCACTACCACGGCTTCGTAATACGCCGCCATGGCTTTGCTCGACGTCAGCACGTTGGCGTCGTACGGCGTCAGACCGTATTGCGACACGAAGCGCTGCTGAATGGCTTCAGGCAGTTCGGGCATCTCGCTCTTGACACGCTCGACCCACGCCGCGTCGATCACCAGCGGCATCAGATCGGGATCTGGGAAATAGCGGTAGTCGTGCGCGTCTTCCTTGCTGCGCATGGAACGCGTTTCGCGCTTGTCCGGATCGTACAGACGCGTTTCCTGCACCACGGTGCCGCCGTCTTCGATCAGCTCGATCTGACGGCGCACTTCGTACTGGATCGCTTCTTCGAGGAAGCGGAACGAGTTCAGGTTCTTGATCTCGGCACGCGTGCCGAATTCCGCCTGACCCACCGGACGCACCGACACGTTCGCGTCGCAACGGAACGAACCTTCCTGCATGTTGCCGTCGCAGATGCCGAGCCAGGTGACGAGCGTGTGCAGCGTCTTGGCATAAGCCACCGCTTCGGCCGCGCTGCGCATTTCCGGCTCGGTGACGATTTCGAGCAGCGGCGTGCCGGCGCGATTCAGGTCGATGCCCGTCATGCCCGCGAAGTCTTCGTGCAGCGACTTGCCCGCGTCTTCCTCGAGGTGAGCGCGCGTGAGGTTGACGACCTTCTCGTACGCTTCCTTGCCGGCTTTTTCGTTAGCCGGCACCTGAATCTTCACCTGACCGCCTTGTACGACGGGAATCTCGTACTGGCTGATCTGATAGCCCTTCGGCAGATCGGGATAAAAGTAGTTCTTGCGTGCGAAGATGCTGCGCGGCGCCACCGTTGCGCCGATCGCCAGACC
Source organism: Paraburkholderia sp. GAS199 (assembly GCF_050436585.1). Classification (NCBI taxonomy): domain Bacteria; kingdom Pseudomonadati; phylum Pseudomonadota; class Betaproteobacteria; order Burkholderiales; family Burkholderiaceae; genus Paraburkholderia; species Paraburkholderia sp. GAS199. The sequence continues at coordinate 901,937 of NZ_JBNDMM010000002.1, forward strand.
GAACTCGATGGCGCGCTCGACCGCGCCGCGGTTCATCACCGGCAGCGTGCCCGGCAATGCGAGATCGACGGGACACGCCTGCGTGTTCGGCGCAGCGCCGAACTGCGTGGCAGCACCCGAGAAGATCTTCGATTTCGTCGACAGTTGCGCGTGGGTCTCCAGACCGATCACGACTTCCCATTGCTTGGTCATGGTGCTCACACTCCTGCCGGTGCTTTGCGGTGCCAGTCGGTCGCACGCTGGAAGGCGTCGGCCACTTGCAGCATCCGGGCTTCATTGAAATAGTTGCCGATGATCTGCAGACCCACCGGACGCCGCGCATTCGCGCCCGCGCCGAAGCCGCAAGGCACGCTCATGCCAGGCAGACCGGCGAGGCTCACCGACAGCGTGTAGATGTCGGCCAGATACATCTGCATCGGATCGTCGCCCTTTGCGCCGAGATCCCATGCCACCGACGGCGCGACCGGTCCCATGATCACGTCGCACTGCTTGAACGCTTCCTGGAAATCTTGCGCGATGATGCGGCGAATTTTCTGCGCTTGCAGGTAGTACGCGTCGTAGTAGCCGTGCGACAGCACGTAGGCGCCCACCAGAATGCGACGCTTTACTTCCGGGCCGAAGCCTTCTGCGCGCGACTTCTTGTACATGTCGAGCAGATCGCGATATTCCGCGGCGCGATGACCGAAGCGCACGCCGTCGAAACGCGACAGGTTGGACGAAGCCTCCGCCGGCGCGATCACGTAATACACGGGGATCGACAGTTCGGTTTTCGGCAGCGAGACGTCGACGAGCGTGGCGCCGAGCGCTTCGTATTGCTTCAGCGCGGCGTCGATCGAGGCGCGCACGTCTGCCGCGAGGCCTTCGCCGAAATACTCTTTGGGCAAACCGATGCGCAGGCCGGCCAGCGGCTTGTCGGCGCCGTCTTCCTTCCACGGCTTGCCGATGTAGCGCGTGAAGTCTTCGTCTTCGCGCGTGAGGCTGGTGGAATCGCGCTCGTCGAACCCGGCCATGGCGTTGAGCAGCGTGGCGCAATCAGCGGCGTTCTGTGCCATCGGACCGCCCTGATCCAGCGACGACGCGAACGCGATCATGCCGTAACGCGAAACGCGGCCGTACGTCGGCTTGATGCCCGTAATGCCGGAGAACGAGGCCGGCTGACGGATCGAGCCGCCGGTGTCGGTGCCGGTGGCGGCAGGTGCGAGACGCGCGGCAACGGCCGCGGCCGAGCCGCCCGACGAACCGCCCGGCACGGCCTTGACGTCCCACGGATTCTGCACGGGGCCGAAGTACGAGTTTTCGTTCGACGAGCCCATCGCGAACTCGTCCATGTTGGTCTTGCCCACGCAGACCATGCCGGCGTTCTGCAGACGCGCGACCACGGTGGCGTCGAACGGGCTCGCGTAGTTCGACAACATCTTCGAGCCGGCGGTGGAGCGCCAGCCCTTCGTCACGAACACGTCTTTGTGCGCGATCGGCAGGCCGACCAGCGGACCGGCGTGGCCGGTGTGCAGCAGCGCGTCGGCGGCTTTGGCCTGCTCGAGCGTCAGGTCGGCGTCGACCTGGATGAAGGCGTTCAGGCTGTTCGCCGCTTCGATCCGCTTCAGATACAGCTGCGCCAGTTCGACGGCGGAACACTCTTTGGCTGCCAGCGCGGCGCGCAGTTCGGTCAAGCTTTTTTCATGCATTGCGTTTTATCCTGGGCTTGATTCGCGAGTCTTGCTCGATCAATTACTCGATCACCTTCGGCACGAGGTACAGGCCGTCCTGAACGGCCGGCGCCGGGCGCTGGAAGGCTTCGCGTTCGACGGTTTCGGTCACTGCATCGTTACGCAGACGCAATGCGACGTCTTCGATCTGCTCGATCGGATGGGCAAGCGGGGCGATGCCGGTGGTATCGACCGCCTGCATCTGCTCGACGAGGCCGAAGAAATCATTGAGCTGGACAAGCGTGTGCTCGGCTTCGGCTTCGGCCAGTTCGAGCCGCGCTAGATGCGCGATACGCTTAACATCGGTCAGGGTCAGGGCCATGCGGTCACCGGAAAATGGGGTGGAGTGCCGCAGCATGAAAAAAACGATGCTGCGACAGCGGGTTACGACGCTGGAGGGACACCTCGAAAAAGGGGCCAGCGGTGGCAAAAAGTGCCACCCGTTTCCTTCAAAACATCCAAAATTATAAGGTATCATTACGCGTTCGACCCAAACCCGGACCGACTTACCAAGGCCTTTCTGAACAATTCACAGAGATCGTTCGGATTTTTCTGACCAGGCCTTGCCCCGGCCTCCGGTAGATTCCCTCGCAGCTTCAAATTCCTGTGGCGTCGCTTCGCCCGGTTGAGGCTGTTATTTTTTCCGCTGCCGCCCTGCGCATACGTTGCGAAGCTCGGCCCCAAGCGAGACAGGATTTTTGAATGTTCGGTTTTTTGCGCAGCTACTTCTCCAACGATCTGGCGATTGACCTTGGCACTGCCAACACGCTCATCTACATGCGTGGTAAGGGAATCGTACTTGACGAACCGTCGGTGGTCTCGATCCGCCAGGAAGGCGGTCCCAACGGCAAGAAAACCATTCAGGCAGTCGGCAAGGAAGCCAAGCAGATGCTCGGCAAGGTGCCGGGCAACATCGAGGCGATCCGCCCGATGAAAGATGGCGTGATCGCCGACTTCACGGTCACCGAGCAGATGATCAAGCAGTTCATCAAAACTGCTCACGAATCGCGCATGTTCTCGCCGTCACCGCGCATCATCATTTGCGTGCCGTGCGGTTCGACCCAGGTCGAGCGCCGCGCAATCAAGGAAGCCGCGCACGGCGCGGGCGCCTCGCAGGTTTATCTCATCGAAGAACCGATGGCTGCGGCAATCGGCGCCGGCCTGCCGGTGTCGGAAGCAACTGGCTCGATGGTCGTCGACATCGGCGGCGGCACGACCGAAGTGGGCGTGATCTCGCTCGGCGGCATCGTGTACAAGGGTTCGGTGCGCGTCGGCGGCGACAAGTTCGACGAAGCTATCGTCAACTACATCCGCCGCAACTACGGCATGCTGATCGGCGAGCAAACCGCCGAAGCGATCAAGAAGGAAATCGGCTCCGCTTTCCCGGGTTCCGAAGTCAAGGAAATGGAAGTGAAGGGCCGCAACCTGTCGGAAGGCATTCCGCGCAGCTTCACGATCTCCAGCAACGAAATCCTCGAAGCCCTCACCGACCCGCTCAACCAGATCGTGTCGTCGGTCAAGATCGCGCTCGAACAAACGCCGCCGGAACTCGGCGCGGACATCGCCGAGCGCGGCATGATGCTCACGGGCGGTGGCGCACTTCTGCGCGATCTGGACCGCCTGCTCGCCGAAGAAACCGGTCTGCCGGTGCTCGTCGCTGAAGACCCGCTGACCTGCGTTGTGCGCGGCTCGGGCATGGCGCTCGAACGCATGGACAAGCTGGGCAGCATCTTCTCGTACGAGTAAGCGAGCCCGTCTCCATGTCAGTGGCACGGACCAGGCAAACGGCCCTTCGCGGGCCAGTTTGCCGCTGGCTGGGCCAACCAGCCTCCGCGCACTGAACGCGCGCCGCTAGCGCGCCGCCGTCTCACCCAACCGCTCACGCCCCCGGCGCCGACCATGGAATACAGTCCGCCGCCCCTGTTCAAGCAAGGCCCTTCGGCACTCGCACGGCTGGTGTTTTTCGTCGTGCTCGCGCTGGCTTTGCTGATCTCCGATGCACGTTTCAAAACGCTCGAAATCGTTCGCGGCGTGCTCGGCGCGGGTCTCTATCCGTTGCAACGTGCGGCGCTCGTGCCGCGCGACGTCTTCATGGGCGCGGCCGATCTCGCCGTGACCAGCGCGACGCTGCGCAGCGAAAACGACAAGCTGCGCACCAAAGACCTTCAGCTGTCGCAGCGCGCCAATACCGCCGCCGAACTGGCTGCCGAAAATACGCACTTGCGTGCCCTGCTGCAATTGTCGCAGCGCTCCACCACGCAGACCCTTCCCGCCGAGATCCAGTACGACACGCGCGACCCGTTCACGCAGAAGGTCGTGATCAATCGCGGCGCGCAGCAAGGTATCCAGAACGGTTCACCGGTCGTCAACGAAGACGGCGTGATCGGCCAGGTGACGCGCGTATTCCCGCTGCAGGCCGAAGTCACCCTGCTGACCGACAAAGACCAGGCCGTGCCGGTGGAAATCGTGCGCACCGGCTTGCGCAGCGTGATCTACGGTACGCCGAAGGGCGACACGCTCGATCTGCGCTTCGTGCCGATCAGCGCCGACGTTCAAACCGACGACGAACTCGTCACCAGCGGACTCGACGGCATTTATCCGCCGGGACTGCCGGTCGCCCGCGTGGTGCGGGTCGACAAACAGGCCGATACGGCGTTTGCTCGCGTGATCTGCCTGCCCGTGGCGCCGGTGCGCGGCGCGCGCCAATTGCTGGTGCTTCACTACCTGAACAACGTGCCGCCACGGCCGCCGGAAGAGCCGGATGCGGCCACCGCCGCCAAAGACGCGAAAGCGAAAAAAGGCGCGAAACCTGCCGACGGTAAAGCGGTCACAGACAAAGCCGCCGCTGCCAAGCCGGGTGAAAAGCCCGCGGAAAAGCCGGCCGACAAGACACCGCCGGCCAAGCCCGCAGCGGCCGACAAGAAGTCCGCCACCGAGAAAAAGGGCGCTGAAAAGAGCGCCAAGCCGCAAGCGAAGCCGGGGGCGCAGCCATGAACCGTCCGCAATACATCCTGCAGCCGGTCAATCCGTACTTCATCGCGTTCAGCCTCGCCGCGGCGTTCCTGCTGAACCTGATGCCGTGGGGCCGTCTCATCGGCGTGCCTGATTTCGTCGCGCTGGTGCTGCTGTTCTGGAACGTGCATCAGCCCCGCAAGGTGGGCATGGGCATCGCTTTCTCGCTCGGCTTGCTGATGGACGTCCACAACGCCAGCCTGCTCGGCGAACACGCGCTGGCTTATACGCTGCTGTCGTACGGCGCCATTACGATCCACCGCCGGGTGTTGTGGATGTCGCTCGGCGTGCAGACGTTTGCCGTGATGCCGTTGCTGGTCGTGGCGCAACTGGTGCCGTTCGTGATCCGGCTGCTGACCGGTGCGGCGTTTCCGGGCTGGGGTTATCTGATCGACGGCTTTGTCGAGGCCGCGCTATGGCCGATCGCAAGCGTCCTGCTGCTCATGCCGCAGCGCCGCCCGGCCGATCCCGACGATACGCGGCCCATTTAATCAAGCATAGCGCGTGCCGGTTGTTCTCGCGGAACACCGCGACCGGCTCGTTCCATGCATTTCGTTGTTCATGCCTCCCGGTTCCGGCCGGTTTAGGCGCACACTCATGATGGCCGTACGTTGAAAGCGGCCTTTTGCAGAATCGCATGACCGAATTCAAGGACACCCAGCAACAGCTCTCGAAGTTCCGCCTGCGCGTCGCGGCGGCGGGCCTGTTCGTGTTCGTCTGCTTCGGGTTGATCGGCTTCCGCTTCCTGTTCCTGCAGGTCTGGCACTACAGCAAATATTCGCTGCAAGCCGACGAAAACCGCATCTCGGTCGCGCCGATCGTGCCGAATCGCGGCATCATCACCGATCGTAACGGCGTGGTGCTGGCCAAGAACTACTCGGCCTACACACTCGAAATCACGCCGTCGAAGCTGAACGACTCGCTCGAAAACGTGATCGACAATCTCGCCACCGTGATTTCGATCGACGCGCGCGACCGTCGCCGCTTCAAGAAACTGCAGGAAGACTCGAAGAATTTCGAAAGCCTGCCGATCCGCACCCGCCTGACGGACGATGAAGTCGCGCGCTTCACCGCGCAGCGTTTCCGCTTCCCCGGCGTCGAAGTGCGCGCCCGTCTGTTCCGCCAATATCCGCTCGGTCCGACGGCGGCGCACGTGATCGGCTACATCGGCCGGATTTCGCAGCGCGATCAGGACCGTATCGACGACGCCAGCGACCAGAACGACAGCGATCCCGATCACTACGATCCGCGTCTGGATGCGAACAACTACAAGGGCACCGATTACATCGGCAAGATCGGCGTCGAGCAGAGCTACGAAACGGAGTTGCACGGCCAGACCGGTTTCGAGGAAGTCGAAGTGACCGCCGGCGGTCGTCCGGTGCGCACCTTGTCGCGCACTCAGGCCACGCCGGGCAACAACCTCCAGTTGTCGATCGATATCGGTTTGCAGCAGGTCGCCGAGCAAGCCTTTGCGGGCCGGCGCGGCGCGCTCGTCGCCATCGAACCGGCTACGGGCGACATTCTCGCCTTCGTGTCCGCACCGAGTTTCGATCCGAACTCGTTTGTCGACGGTATCGATCAGCAGACCTGGGACGAGCTGAACAATTCACCGGACCACCCGCTGCTGAACCGTCCGCTGCACGGCACCTATCCGCCCGGTTCGACCTACAAGCCGTTCATGGCGCTCGCCGCGCTCACGCTACATAAGCGCACGCCCGGCTGGGGCTTCCAGGATCCGGGCTCGTACACGTTCGGCGGTCACACGTTCCGTAACGACGTGCGGTCCGGCCAGGGCTGGGTCGACATGAACCGCGCGATTACCGTGTCGAACGACACCTATTTCTACATGCTGGCGCACGACCTCGGCGTCAACAACATCGCGAATTTCATGAAGCCGTGGGGCTTCGGTCAGATCACGGGCATCGATATTTCGGGCGAAGCGCGCGGCATCCTGCCGTCCACGGAATGGAAGCGCAAAGCGTATCGCAAGCCCGAGCAGCAACGCTGGTATGAAGGCGAGACGATCAGCCTCGGCATCGGCCAGGGCTACAACTCGTTCACCATCCTGCAACTGGCGCACGCCACTGCCACGCTCGCGAACAACGGTGTCGTGATGAAGCCGCACCTCGTGCGCGATATCGAAAATCCGATCACGAAAAGCACGCGGCCGGTCGTGCGCGACCCGAGCGACAAGATCGCTGTGAAGCAATCGGATATCGACATCATCAAGCGCGCCATGGAAAACGTGGTCAACAACGGCACGGCGTCGAAGCTGTTCATCGGCGCGCAATATCAGGCGGCCGGCAAAACCGGGACCGCTCAGGTCTATTCGTTGCAGGGCGCGAACTACAAGGGTCACGCCGTCGCCGAGCATTTGCGCGACCACGCTCTGTTCATCGCCTTCGCGCCGGTCGAGCAACCGAAGATCGCACTCGCGCTGATCGTCGAAAACGGCGGCTGGGGCGCGGAGTCCGCAGGCCCGATCGCGCGGCGCGTGCTCGACTATTACCTGGTCGGCAAGACCAAGCCGGGCGTCGAGGCGGCCGCCGTTGAAGCCGCAGCGTCCGCAACACAAGACGCGTCGGCGCCCGAGGTGGGTGACGCCCCGGCGCCGCAGGACGGCGTGCAGCCGGTCAAGGTCGCGGCGGGCTTCGTCGCGCTGCCGATGCCGGGTGCAGCGTCGGCGGCGGCAGCAGCGTCTGCGGCAGCGGCGGCATCTGCCGCGGCAGCGGCTTCGGCTCCAGTAGCGGCATCGGCTGAGACGGCCGTGCCCGCATCGGCGTCCGCGAAGGCATCCACGAAGGCGGCGACCGCCACGGCAGCGTCAGCCACCGCCAAGGCGTCGCGCAAAACCGGCGCGCCACATAAACCCCGCCCCGCGAGCGAGCCGGTCCCGACCGCCGCAGCGCCGTCGCGGGAAGACGATATTCAGTCCGCGTCGCCACGCCAGCCGGTTTCCGGCGGCATCGACGAGTAAGGAGAAAGGCATGCAATTCGACAAGCGCGCCTGGCTCGATCGCATCAAGCGAATGTTCGCGGGTTTTGACCGTCCGCTCGCGCTGATCGTGTTTCTGCTGCTGTGCGTCGGCATCGTCACGCTGTATAGCGCGAGCCTGGATGTTCCCGGCCGCGTGGAAGATCAACTGCGCAACATCCTGCTGACGTTCGTGCTGATGTGGGGGCTCGCTAACGTGCCACCCACCACGCTCATGCGCTTCGCGGTCCCGCTCTACACCTTCGGCATCGCGCTACTGGTGGCGGTGGCGCTATTCGGCCTGACGCGCAAGGGCGCCAAGCGCTGGATCAATGTCGGCGTGGTGATTCAGCCGTCCGAGATACTGAAGATCGCCACACCGCTAATGCTCGCCTGGTACTACCAGCGCCGCGAAGGCGTGATGCGCTGGTACGACTACCTCGTCGGTTTATTGATACTCGCCGTGCCGGTCGGTCTGATCGCCAAGCAGCCCGACCTCGGCACCGCCGTGCTGGTTTTCGCTGCGGGCCTGTTCGTCATCTACTTCGCGGGGCTCAGCTTCAAACTGATCGTGCCGGTGCTGATCGCAGGCGTGATCGCGGTCGCTTCGATCGCGGCCTTCCAGGACAAGATCTGTCAGCCCGAAGTGCAATGGCCGCTGATGCACGATTACCAGAAGCACCGCATCTGCACCCTGCTCGATCCGACTTCCGATCCGCTCGGCAAGGGCTTCCACACCATTCAGGCGGTCATCGCAATCGGTTCCGGTGGTCCGCTTGGCAAGGGCTGGTTGAAGGGCACGCAGGCGCATCTGGAGTTCATTCCCGAGAAGCACACCGACTTTATTTTCGCGGTGTTTTCCGAAGAATTCGGTCTCGCTGGCGGAGTCGTGCTGTTGACGCTCTACATGCTGCTGATCGCGCGCGGTCTGTATATCGCGGCCAATGGCGCGACCCTGTTCGGGCGATTATTGGCCGGCTCGCTCACCATGGCGTTCTTCACCTACGCGTTCGTCAACATCGGCATGGTGAGTGGAATTTTGCCCGTGGTCGGCGTGCCACTGCCCTTCATGAGTTATGGCGGCACTGCGCTCACCACGCTTGGCATTGCGGTCGGACTCATCATGAGCGTCGCGCGACAAAAGCGTCTGATGCAGAGTTAGCGCCGACGAGCCAAGGCTCAAACAGAAAAGGGCGTTCCGTACGGAACGCCCTTTTCTTTTCCACCGCAGCTCGAGTTACTGCGGCTTCACTTCCTTCTGATCGCGCAGTTGCGCGCTCAGTTGCTGATACTTGAGTTTCGCCGCCGGATCGCCCTGCGCCGCCGCAGCGGCGTAGTACGCGCGCGCCACGTTGAGATTCTTATCCACGCCGTCGCCGCCACGCTCGTAAAACGAGCCGGCCACGTACTGCGCCGTCATGTCGCCACCTTCGGCCGCTTTCTTGTACCAGACGAACGCCTGCTTGTTGTCACGCGGCGTGCCGCGACCGTCGAGGAACTGGTTGGCGAGCGCAAGCTCGGCCTGCACATGCCCCTGCTGCGCCGCTTTGAGAAACCAGCGATGCGCTTCCACCGGATCACGACCGACAAACTCGCCGTCGTCGTACATCTTGCCGTAGACGTATTGCGCGTGCGACATGTTGGCGTCGGCGGCTTTGCGCAGCCACTTCTTGCCTTCGTCGACATTAACCGCCGTGCCCTCGCCGTTGAGCAACATCATCGCGTAGTTGAACTCGGCGAGCCGGCTGCCGCGCTCCGCGGCCTTACGGAATTCGCTCAGCGCCGCGCCCATATTGCCGGCGTTGTAATCGGCGACCGCAGTCTGCGTCTCCGGATCGTTCGGTTTCGCCACCCGGTCCTGCGCGTAAGCCGTCGCGCCGATCGTCAATGCTGCCGCCAAAGTCACGCGCACCGCACCCTGCACCATCCACTTCATGACCTCACCTCCTGCAACGCCTGGCGAGTTGCGCGCAACATCCACATGACGTCCGCGGCCAGAGCGATAAAACGGAAACCGGCGTCGCGATGCTGCTTTGCACTCGCGGCGTCCATGGAAAAAATACCCGCCGCGATGCCCGCTTTGTCAGCCGCGCTGACGATACGCGCCATCGCGGCCTGCACGTCGGCGTGCTTCGAATCGCCGAGATGCCCGAGGCTCGCGGCGAGATCGGCCGGTCCGACGAACAGGCAATCGACGCCCGGCGTCGACGCGATCTTTTCGACTTCCTGCAGACCGCGCGCCGACTCGATCTGCATGATCGTCGCGATCTGCGCGTTGGCCGTCTGCACGTAATCGCGGCGCATGCCGTACGACGCCGCGCGCACCATACCGGCGACTCCGCGCAAACCGTCGGGCGCCTCGGCGCTCGGATACTGCGTCAGACGCACGGCGTGAGCGGCCTCGTCGGCGGTCTCGATGTTGGGGAACATCAGCGTGCGCGCGCCGGCATCCAGCACGCGCTTGACCAGCCAAGCTTCGCTCGCCGGCACGCGGACCACCGGTTCGCTCGGCAGATGCGCAGCGGCGATCGCGCGCAATTGCGAGGTGACGTCCGCGCTATCGTTCGGCGCGTGCTCCATGTCGACCAGAAGCCAGTCGAAGCCGGCATGCGCGAGCGCTTCCGCCGCGGCGTCGCTGCCGAGCGAAAGCCACAGGCCGAACAAGGGGTCGGCGTCTTTCAGACGTTGTTTGAGAGGATTTGTGAAGGTGCTCATCGCAACGCTCCGCAGCGAGCCAAAGCGTCGCCTGAAGCGCAAAAAAACACGGGGTCGCGGCCAGCGCCGACGTTCAGGCGCGAATGGCCAAAACGTCTGCTGCGGCGCAATTCGATAGCGGACATGTCTCGCTCCGTATGGTTATCGGAGCGATCATACCGTGACAATAACGCGGAGGTTGGGTTGCGTTCAGACGCGCGCGAGACGGGCGATGGATGCGGCATGGCGCGTTGCGCGCCATGCGCGAAAGACAGCCTAGTCGCGGACGACTTCGGCCCAGCAGTTCGGCGTCTCGAACAGACGCACCTTGTGCAAACGCAGATTCACGCCGTAATGCGCGTCGTAGACATTCGCGAGAATGTCGAACGCGACGGCGGCCAGATTTTCGACGGTCGGAATGCGATCGAGCACGACGGTCTTGTGGCCCGCCATGGTGTCGAGAAAGCCGCGCACCTGAGTGTCGCCTTCGTAGACGAGGAACGCGTGATCCCACTTGTCGACGAGATGCTCGTTGGCAAGCGATTTTACGTCGGCGAAATCCATTACCATGCCGCGATCCGGCGCACCTTCGGTGTCGACCAGATCGCCTTGCAGCGTAATTTCGAGCACATAGCGATGACCGTGCAGGTTACGGCACTGGCTGCGGTGATCGGGGATGCGGTGACCCGCGTCGAATTCGAGTTTTCGTGTAATCGTGAGCACGGCGAATCAGGGAATGTTCAGATACTTGTGGGTCTGCATCGACAGGCGCCATTGCGGATGGCGTTTGCACCAGTCGATCGCGAGCTTGGTGTTGATGTCGCGCGACGGACCGTCCATTGGCTGGACGAGGAAATACTCGAAGTCGAGCTTGGCGTAATCGGACAAACGCTGGTTGTCTTGTGGAATCACGACCTTCAGTTCGTTGCCCTTCGTGACGACGAGCGGCGCGTCGGCCTTCGGGCTCACGCAGATCCAGTCGATCGTTTCGAGCACCGGCAGCGAGCCGTTCGTTTCGATAGCGATTTCGAAGCCGGCAGCATGCAACGCGTCGACGAGCGGCTGGTCGATCTGCAGCATCGGTTCACCGCCCGTGCACACGACGAAACGCTCGCCCTCGCCTTCCGGCCACTGCGACGCGATCATGCGTACCAAATCGTCCGCCGTGCGGTACTTGCCGCCGTTCTCGCCATCCGTGCCGACGAAATCCGTATCGCAGAAGCGGCACACGGCTTCCTCGCGATCCTCTTCGCGGCCCGACCACAGGTTGCAGCCGGCGAACCGGCAGAACACGGCCGGACGCCCGGCATTCGCGCCCTCGCCTTGCAACGTGTAGAAGATTTCCTTGACCGCGTACGTCATGCTGCTTTCTGCCTTGTGTCCTCAGATACACGAGCGCTCGATGTACCTGAATGAAGAACCTGAAAAGATATTGTGCGACTTGCGCTACCTGGAACTCAAACCGGCTCGGTTACTTTCTCACCGGCCAGATACGCCTCGTAACCGCGCTTGCGCAAGCGGCACGCCGGACATTCGCCACAGCCGAAACCCCAGGCGTGCAGTTCAGCGCGCTCACCGACATAGCAGGTATGCGTTTCGACGCGAACCAGTTCGACGAGTTCGTCGCCGCCCAACTCGTGAGCGAGACGCCACGTGTCGGCCTTGTCGAGCCACATCAACGGCGTTTCGAGCAGGAAACGCGTGTCCATGCCGAGATTCAACGCGACTTGCAGCGCCTTCATGGTGTCGTCGCGGCAATCGGGGTAGCCCGAAAAATCCGTCTCGCACATTCCGCCGACCAGCACCTGCAATCCACGACGATAAGCAATGGCCGACGCGATCGTCATGAACATCAGGTTGCGTCCCGGCACGAAGGTGTTCGGCAAACCGTTCGCCGTGGCGTGAATCTCGATCTCGCGCGTCATCGCGGTGTCGCTGATCGCACCCAGCACCGACAGGTCGATCATGTGATCTTCGCCGAGCCGCCTGGCCCACGCCGGAAATGCTCGCGTGACGGCATTGCGGAACCCTTCGCGACATTCCAGTTCGACGCGGTGCCGTTGACCGTAATCGAATCCGAGCGTCTCGACCGTGTCATATCGTTCGAGCGCCCAGGCGAGGCACGTGGCGGAATCCTGGCCGCCGGAAAACAGCACCAGAGCGCTACGTTTAGCGTCGTTGCGGATCACCGTGAAACTCCGTGAATGAATGAGTGCCACGTCGCGCTGCGCGAGGTGCGCCATGCAAGCAACGCGGCGCGACGCGTGCCGGCACTGCTGCCGGCCCAAAGCAGTATAGGCCGCGCCTTCCGCATGCAGAGTCGCTGGGCGCTTATACCGCTAATCGTCGGGCGAAGGGTTTGGCATCTTCAGCGCCTTCGCCTCGAAGGGCGAAACGGGCGCAAAGCTGCGGCTTCCGGAGACAAAAAGACTTGCCCTGTGCGTGAGCGTGACGCCCCGAAAAACGGCAACACGTTCGCATGCAAGTCCTTGAACTGGCGCGATTTTATCACGCGACGCCAAACGCCGCCGAGCACGCCATTGCGCATGGATGCGCAAACCGGACCTCGACAATCCCTTCCGGAAAAGGAAAAGCCCCAGGAATCTTGCGATTTCCTGGGGCTGAATCCTGGTGGCCTGGGACGGAATCGAACCATCGACACGCGGATTTTCAATCCGCTGCTCTACCAACTGAGCTACCGGGCCAACGAAGAACGAAATAATATCAAAGGGTCAGCAGTCCGACAAGCCCCCTCTCGAAAAAAACTGCGGGCACTCGTGGTTCGCCGGATCTGCCTTACTCGCCGTGTTACTCGCCTTTATTTTTGCCGAGGTCCACGCCCAGTTGCTTGAGCTTGCGATACAGGTGCGTGCGCTCCAGCCCGGTCTTTTCGGCGACGCGCGTCATGCTGCCGTTTTCGCGCGCGAGGTGATACTCGAAGTACGCGCGCTCGAATGCGTCGCGTGCGTCGCGCAACGGGATGTCGAACGAGATCGATGCCGTTTGCGCCGCCAGCGCGCCGCCGCCGAGCGCGTCCGGCGACAGCATCGGCAACGCCGCCGCCGACGCCACCGCCGACGCACTGACCGGCAACGTTGGCTTCGCCGCCGCGCCGCCCGGCGCACCTGCCGCATTGCCGCGCGCCAGACCCTGCTCGACTGCCTTCAGCAGCTTTTGCAGCGCAATCGGTTTCTCGAGAAAGTTGAGCGCGCCGATCTTGGTCGCTTCGACAGCGGTGTCGATGGTCGCGTGGCCGGACATCATGATGACCGGCATGGTCAGCTGTCCTTGCGCGGCCCACTCCTTGAGCAGCGTGACGCCGTCGGTGTCGGGCATCCAGATGTCGAGCAGCACCAGATCCGGCGCCTGGCGCAAACGGAAGTCGCGCGCTTCCTGCGCGTTTTCCGCCGCCTCCACGACATGCCCCTCGTCGCTCAGGATCTCCGAGAGCAATTCCCGGATGCCCATTTCATCATCTACCACCAGGATGGTTGCCATTTACGCTGCCCTTGTCTGCACTGTTGCTTTTGTCGTTCCCTGCGGCGCGTTGCCATGCGCCGGCCGCGAACCTGACCCAGGCGTCGCGGCATCGTCTGCCAGTTGAAGGAAGAGGATCGAGATCTGCGCGCCTTCGATCACATCACCCGCTTTCATGCGATTACGGATGTCGATTCGCGCGCCGTGTTCGTCGACGATCTTCTTGACCATCGCAAGACCCAAGCCCGTACCTTTGGCCTTGGTCGTCACGTAAGGTTCGAATGCACGTGTGAGGATACGTGCGGGGAAGCCCGGTCCGTTATCCGACACGGTCAGACGCACCGCGACGCGCACCTTGCCGTCAGCGTCGGGGTCTCCGTATTCTACTGTCCTCGTCTCGAGCAGGACACGTGGCTGTCCGACGTCGGCCACCGCATCCTGCGCATTCTGCAGCAGGTTGTGAATCACTTGTCGCAATTGCGTCGCATCGCCCTTGATAGCGGGCAGATTCGCGAGCTCGACCTTGATGGCGCTCTTGCCTTCTTCGATACCGTACAGCGTCAGCACCTCGCTGACCAGTTCGTTCAGTTGCAGATGCGCGAGAACGGCGGGCGGTGTGCGTGCATAGTCGCGGAAATTGTCGACCATCTGCTTCATCGCGGCGACCTGATTGACGATCGTGGTCGCGCCGCGTTTGAGCACGTCGGCGTCGGACGGCGAGAGTTTGTCCGCGAGCTTCATCTGCAGACGTTCGGCGGAAAGCTGGATCGGCGTGAGCGGATTCTTGATTTCGTGCGCGAGACGCCGCGCGACTTCGCCCCAGGCAATCGAGCGCTGTGCCGAGATCACGTCGGAGATATCGTCGAACACGATCACATAGCCGGATGTCTGCAGATCGTCTGCATCGCGATCGGTTGCGGAGACGAGTCGCGCGCCGCGCACGAGCAGGGTAAGCGGATCGGTTTCGCCCGGCGCCTGAATCGAGAACTGTTGTTGCCAGTGACCGCGGTCGTCGTGACCGTCGCCGCTCGCGGCTTCACGGTCGGCAAACGCCTTGCGCACCATTCCGCCAAACTCGCTCAGCACGCCGATCTGTTCCAGCGAGGAACCCAGCAACTCCTGGAACGGCTGCCTGAAAATACGCTCGGCGCCGCGATTCGCGGTGGTCAGGCGGAACTGCCTGTCGAACACGAAAACGCCCGCCGTGAGATTGGCGAGAATACTTTCCAGATACGCCTTCGAATGCTCGAGCGCAATGCGGTTGTTCTCGACAGCCGCACGCGCCTCCGACAACTGCCGCGTCATGGCATTGAACGATTGCGTCAGGAAGCCTAATTCATCGCGCGACTTGATTTCGCGCTTCGGCGTGTAGTCGCCCTCGGTCACTTCCTTCGTGCCCTGCGCGAGCAGGAACAACGGCCGCGCCAGCTGATTGCCGAGCGCGAGCGCGAGCATCATCGCGATGAAGGTGGCGAGGAAAAGCGCCAGCGTCAGCGTGCCGATATACATCTTGCGCAAGCCGGTGCGGCCGAGCGCCTTTTCCTGGTACTCGCGATACGCGCGCTGCACCGCGTCGGCGTTACGTGCGAGCGACGGCGAAACGGGCTGCGTGAGTTGCAGGAAACGCTCGGTGGGCTGCAACAACGAAGCGTTCGAATCCGGAATGCGCTGCACGACGCGCAATCTCAGCGCGCCCTTGCTGCCGTGCGCGTGCGGATCGCCGTCGACCTCACCTTCGATCGCGGCAAACCCGCGGCCGCGCGCCTGATCGATCATCAGTTGCGTGGGCAGGTCGTTCGGCACGAGCGTCGCGTAATTGCCGGATGCCTGCGCGACGACGTGCATATCCGGCGTCGCGCCCGACATGCTGCGCGTCGGCTCGACGATGGTGGCATCCTGCACGCCGAACTGGTCACGCAGACGCAGCAGCGTGAGCGTGGTGCCGGCCGCGTCCGCGCTTGCCAACTGTTCCGACATTAACCGGCCTTTGGTCTGCAGATCGGACAGCGAGGCGTCCAGCATGCCGCGCCCGAGATTCAGGCCCGACGTCAATGCGGTTTCCACGTTCACGTCGAACCACGACTCGATACTGCGCGACACGAACTGATACGAGACGACGTAAATGATGCCGCCCGGCACCACGCCGACCAGCGCCATGAAGAACGCGAGCTTGGCGAGTAATCGGGTGCCGAACTTACCCTTCTTCAACCGCGCGATGATGATGACGACGAGCGTCGCCACCACCAGCAGAAAGATCATGGCGACCGCGACGTTCGCCGCGTAGAGCCACTGGTAGTAACGGTCGAAGAATTCGGTATTCGCACTCGCCGCCGCGAGCAGCACGAGCAGCAACACGGCCGTCACGGCGACCGTGGACACCAGCACGCGCACGACGATGCTGCTGACACTGGTGGCGCGGCGCACTTTATTTAGCACGTTCGGTCACCGTGAAAGTGAAACGCTTCCAGTCCGATTCGAGGTTCCAGTCGCGATTGTTCACCGCGTCGATCTGGAACGGCTTGGGCATCAGCGCGATATCGAGCTGCATGCGTACGGAAGCGTTATAGGTTTCGCCGGGATGCACCTGGTTGCGGTCGAACACATGCCATGACGTGACATGCTTGATCACCGCGAGAGCGTCTTTCAAGGTACTGAAACCGAGTTGCAAACCGCCGGACGACACGCTCGACACGCGGTATTCACGCGTGAGCGGCTGGAACGACAGTCGAATGCTCTGCGACACGCTCACCGGCTGTTCGTCGAACCAGTACCAGCGCGGCCGGCTCAGTTCGAAGTCGGTCGTGAAGTAAAGCGGAATGCCTTTGTTGACCGCGTCTTCGAGATTGCTGTTCAGGTCGAAGTCGAAACGCGCGTCGAGACTCCAGCCGCTGGTGTCGGACTGCAGCGACGCGCGCTGCACCGCAATTGAATCGGCAAACGCCGCGCCGGGAGCGGCAAGCCAGACGGCCAGCGCGATCCAGAGCACGGCAGCGAGCCGAAGCGGGAAGAAGCGTTTGATGGTCACCGTTTCTGGAAGCGCGCGTAGAAAAATCCGTCGTGGTCTGAGTTCGAGCCGGCGCTATCTTCAGCGACGTGTCCGGCATGGGAACCGGCCGATGTGTCGGCGGGCGCGCGGGCAACAGAGGGTAAAAGTTGCCCCGGCGCGTCCAATCGTACCGCATCCTGGTACTTGTTTCCAAACCACTGCGCCTGCAACTCGCCTTCTTCGGGAAAGATCGAGCACGTAACGTAAAGCAACTCGCCGCCCGGTTTCAGCAGCGGCCACAGCGCGTCGAGAATGCGGCGCTGCTCGGCGACCAGCGCCGGAATATCCGACGCGCGACGCAACCAGCGAATGTCCGGATGACGCCGCACGATGCCCGACGCCGAGCACGGCACGTCGGCCAGAATGCGGTCGAACGGCTGGTCGATGTCGTCGTGCCATTTGGCGGGCGCGCCGGCGTCGCCGATGCGCACTTCCGCTTCGAGATGCAAACGCTGCAGATTTTCGCCGATACGACGCGCGCGCGACGCGTCGCTTTCCAGCGCGACGAGCTGGAGATTGGCGAGTTCGAGAAGATGCCCGGTCTTGCCGCCCGGTGCCGCGCAGGCGTCGAGCACGCGCATGCCGTCGCGCGCGCCGAGCAGCGGCGCCGCGAGTTGCGCGGCGGCGTCCTGCACGGAGACCACGCCGTCCGCGAAACCGGGAATACGGTCGACCGGCATCGGCGTGGCCAGCTTCACGGCGTACTCGCCGGCCCGGCTGGCGGGAATGTGATGATCCAGCAGGACCTGCAGGTAAGCGTCGACCGTCGAGCGGCGCGCGTTCACCCGCAACGTCAACGGACCTTGCGTATTGCCGGCCGCGAGCACCGCTTGCCACGCATCCGGCAACGCGCTTCGTACGGCGTCGATCCACCACGACGGGTAGTTCCAGCGCGCGACTTCGTCGGCTTGCGCGGCGGCGAGCAAGGTGTCGCGCTCACGCAGAAAGTTGCGCAGCACGGCGTTGACGAGACCCTTCGCGAACGAGAACTCGCGACGCGCGGCAATCGCGCTCACCGCCTGATCGACAACCGTGAACGGTGCGTACGCAGCGTTCTCTTCCTCGTCGACGAGCAAAGCCAAGGCGCAAGCGAGGACGTGCCCCACGTGCGGCGGCGGTGCTTTCTTCACCAGCTTCGCGATCAGCCATTCCACCGTGCCGAGGCGACGCATCGTGCGATAAGCGATGTCCTGCACGGCGCCGCGCGCTGCCGCCGCATTGCCTTCGGGCGCAGCGACAAACACGGATTGCAGCGCGGCCGGCAACGCCGCGCCGAGACGCACCGCGCCGACGGCCTGGCCGGCGCAATCGAGCGCGAAGCCGAGCGACTCGGGCGCCAGATGCAGCACGGACAGACGGGATTCGCGCGGACGCGCCGACAAGGAAGCAGAACGCGAAGAAGGCTTTGGAGTCATGAAAGAGACAAAGGCAGGCCGCGCGGAGCGCGCAACGCAAACAGCACCCATTGTAGCGTGGCGCGGCGCAGGGGCTTGTGCGGGCGCCTCGCCGGACTGCGTGGTGCGCTCCGCACCTTGCATCTATGGGCTTGAAAAAGCGAGAGATGAGGTCGGGATCGACGCTGCTCGCAATAAAAAAGGCGAACCCGTGCGAGTTCGCCTTTGTTTCACCGCTCCGGTTTTGCGCCGTCGGGGCTTTACTCGAAGCGCCCCGTTCGCGCCATTTCCGTCAGACGCGCAATGCGCTCTTCGGTGGCCGGGTGAGTCGAGAACAGATTCGCGATGCCGCCGCCCGCGAGCGGATTCATGATCATCATCTGCGCCGTGGCCGGATGCTGCTCCGCCGTGGGGAACGGAATGCCGCTCGCGTAGCGATGAATCTTGTCCAGCGCGGAAGCAAGCGCCTGCGGGTCGCCGGAAATCTGCGCGCCGCCACGGTCTGCTTCGAATTCACGTGCACGCGAA
This sequence comes from Paraburkholderia sp. GAS199, assembly GCF_050436585.1. Classification (NCBI taxonomy): domain Bacteria; kingdom Pseudomonadati; phylum Pseudomonadota; class Betaproteobacteria; order Burkholderiales; family Burkholderiaceae; genus Paraburkholderia; species Paraburkholderia sp. GAS199. Next base: position 920,768 of record NZ_JBNDMM010000002.1, read on the forward strand.
ATCGCCATCTGGATCAGCGCACCGGCGATCGGCGCAAGCAATGCCACGGCGATACCCGCAATCGGATTCGTCGGACGACCGTTTTCGTCGCGGCTGCCGAAAAACATTGCGAAGTTCGCCAGCGCCGAAATCGCACCCGCCATGGTGGCCGAGACCGTGGAGATCAGAATGTCGCGATGCTTCACGTGCGCCAGTTCGTGCGCCATCACGCCACGCATTTCCCGCTCGGACAACACCCGCAGGATGCCCGTGGTGGCTGCCACCGCCGCATGTTCCGGATTGCGGCCGGTAGCAAACGCATTCGGCGCATCTTCGTTGATGAGGTAGACGCGCGGCATCGGCAAACTGGCGCGCGTCGCAAGCTCACGCACCATGCGATAGAACTGCGGCGCACTGTTTTCGTCGACTTCCTGCGCGTTGTACATGCGCAGAACCATCTTGTCCGAGAACCAGTACGAGAAGAAATTCATGCCGAGCGCGATCACGAGCGCGATCATCATGCCGCGCGATCCGCCGATCATCCCGCCGATCACGATGAAAAGGGCCGTGATCGCGGCCATCAACATCGCGGTTTTGACCCAATTGAACATGTCTGCCACTCCTTGCCCTAACGCGGGTTCATATCTGCGCCACGCAATCGCGGCGCCTGATTGTAAGCGAAATGTTAGATATGGGCGCGCGCGGAAAATTCAATCATTTCGATGCGGTGGCGAGCTTGATACCCAAGCCGACGAAAGCGCTGCCGACACCGCGATCCAGCCATTTCTTCACCGACGGCTTGCCGGAGAAGCGTCGCGTCACGCTACCGGCGATCCACGCCACGAAACTGTTCCACACCATGCTCATGACGACGAACACAGCGCCAAGGGTGAGAAAGGCCAGCGCTTTATGATCGCTGTCTGTCGTGACGAATTGCGGAAAGAAAGAGACGAAAAACAGCACGACCTTCGGATTGAGGACGTTGGTCCAGAAACCCTGCAGGAAAAGCTGACGCAACGATTTAGGCGCACCGGCCGGGCGAGCTTCGCCAGCAGCCTGATCCTCCGCCGGTTTGGCGAAAACCAGACGCACACCCAGATAGATCAGATAAATGGCGCCGACAAATTTGATGATGGTGAAAGCCGTGGCCGACGCCGCCAGCAGCGCGGTCAGCCCGAACGCGCAGGCCAGCGAGTGCACGCAGCACCCTGCAGAAATACCGAGCGCCGACATCAGACCCGCGCCGCGACCTTGCGCGACACTGCGCCCGACGATGTAAGCCGTATCGGGACCGGGCGTCACGTTCAGCAGAAAAACTGCGACGACGAAAAACTCGAAATGGGTGATGCCAAACATGAAAACCTCGAGACACGACTATTGACAGCGATTCTAACGCGCCGCGAGCGAGCAAACAGGGCGTTCGAACATCGTCCGAACGGACGATGTTCGCAGCGTGCATACGTCGGTTATTTTGTTTCAGGAAGCTGAAAACGCTGACCTGCGACGAGCGTCGCGCCCGCCAGGAATTCGCGCACCGGCAGACGCTTGCCGCCGGGTTTCTGCAACTGGGTAAGACGCAACGCGCCTTCGCCGCACGCCACCAGCACGCCTTCCGGCGAGATATCGACGATCGTGCCGGGCGCTTTGCCGTCCGCGCCGCCGGCCGGCAATGCCGCCCAGATCTTGATTGCCGTGCCGTCTTCCAGCGTGCCGACGCCGCCTGGAAACGGATCAAACGCTCGCACCTGGCGAGCGAGAACCGCGGCGGGCTTGCGCCAGTCGAGCGCCGCCTCCTGCTTGCCGATCTTTTCCGCGTAGGTGGTGCCGTCTTCCGGCTGCGATGTGGCCGCGAGTTTGCCGGTGCGTTCGAGTTCGATCAGCGCGGCGACGATCAGCTTCGCGCCGTCTTGCGCCAGCCGGTCATGCAAGGTGGCCGTGGTGTCGTTATCCGAAATGGGCGTGCGCGCTTCGGAGATCATTGCGCCGGTGTCGAGGCCCACGTCCATCTGCATCAGCGTGATGCCGGTTTCGGCGTCGCCCGCTTCGATGGCGCGGTGGATCGGCGCCGCGCCGCGCCAACGCGGCAACAGCGACGCGTGAATGTTGATGCAGCCGTGCGGCGGAATATCGAGCACTTCCTGCGGCAGGATCAGCCCGTACGCAGCCACGACCATGACGTCGTGCGGCGTGGCGCGCAGTTGCTCGATGGCGTCAGCGGCTTCGGCGGGATACTTGCCCGCGCGGCGCAACGAAGGCGGCTGCGCGACAGCCAGCCCGTGCTCCTGCGCGTAGCGCTTCACGGGACTCGCCTGCAGTTTCATGCCGCGGCCGGCGGGCCGGTCGGGCTGGGTGAGCACGAGCGGCACCGGAAAGCCCGCTTCGTGAATGGCGGCTAATGCCGCCGCGGCGAATTCCGGCGTACCGGCAAAAATGACGCGCAGCGAATGGCTCATGAACAGGTGCGGTAGGCGAAGTGAACGCGCATTACATCGCGTGGGCGAGTTTCTTCATCTTGCTCTTGATGCGCGTCTGCTTCAGCGAAGACAGGTACTCGACGAACACGCGACCCATCAGGTGATCCATCTCATGCTGGATGCACACGGCGAGCAGGCCTTCGCAATCCAGCTCGAACGTCTCGCCCTTCTCGTTGAGCGCGCGCACGCGCACTTTCTCGGCGCGCTCGACGTTGTCGTAGATACCCGGCACGGAGAGGCAGCCTTCCTCAGACAGCTTTTTCTCGTCGCTCGACCAGACGATTTCCGGATTGATGAACGCCAGCAGTTCGTTGTGATCGTCCGACACGTCGATCACGATCACGCGCTCATGCACGTCGACCTGGGTTGCGGCGAGGCCGACGCCCGGTGCGGCGTACATCGTTTCGGCCATGTCGGCGACGAGACGGCGAATACGGTCGTTGACCACTTCGACCGGCTTCGCGACCTTGTGCAGCCGTTTGTCGGGGTAATTGAGGATATTCAGTAAAGCCATGATTTCGAGGTGTTTTTTAGGCGCCGCTGGCCGGGGGAAGGCTCGCGTTGGCCATTCGGCCAGGTTGTGAGCTCACCGTGTTACGCACAGGATAGATGGTGTCGAACCGGTTCGATTCAACGCGCCACTGTGCGCCAGACGACGAGCCCGCGCGGGTGGGCGCGGCGCTGCAGTTATTTCGGATGATGAAAATTTTAGCATGGCGCCCGTCTGCCCGCAGGCGCTGTAAGGATCGACAGCATGCATACCTTGCCCGCAACTGATACGGAACTGGCCGCATGGCTGCGGCTTTCGCTCGCGCCCGGCCTGAAACCGGCGGCGCTGCGCTTACTATTAGGCGCATTCGGACTGCCGGAAGCGATCGTCGAGCAATCGTTCGATGCGCTCGCCGACGTCGCCGGCGAGTCCGTTGCGCGCGCGGCGCTATCCCCGCCGGCCGACGATTTCGACGCCCAACTGGACGCCGTTCGTGCCTGGCGCGAGGTGCCCGGCAACCATCTCGTGACGCTCGACGATCCGGTCTATCCGCCGGCGCTGCTCACCATGCCGGATCCGCCACCGCTGCTATATATAAAGGGCCGGCTGGATCTGCTGCACACCCAGGCAATCGCCATCGTGGGAAGCCGCAGCGCCACGCCGCAAGGTATCGAAGACGCCGAACGGTTCGCGCGGGAGTTTTCGGCGGCCGGCGTGACGGTCGTGTCGGGACTGGCGCTCGGCATCGACGGCGCGGCGCATCGCGGCGGCCTTGCGGGTGCCGGCGGCACGGTGGCGGTGATCGGCACGGGCGCGGACCTCGTCTATCCCGCCGCGCATCATCCTTTGGCACATCAGATCGCTGCCAACGGCGCGATTCTGTCCGAATGGCCGCTGGGCACGCCTGCGCGCGCCGCCAATTTCCCGCAACGAAACCGGCTCATCGCCGGCCTCGTGAGCGGCGTGCTGATCGTCGAGGCAGCCATGCGCTCGGGTTCGCTGATCACCGCGCGGCTCGCCAATGAAATGGGTCGCGATGTCTTCGCGTTGCCGGGCTCCATTCATGCGCCGTTGTCGCGTGGATGCCATCGGGTCATTAAACAGGGCGCGAAGCTGGTCGAGACACCGGACGACGTGCTGGAGGAAATCGGCTTCAAAAGACCACCGCTGCCCGCACGCGTCCGGGCGCCCGGTTGCAGTACGCAGACTGCGCTCTGGGACGCCGGACCGATGCCGGGCCTCTCGCTGCCGCCCTGCACGCAAGCGCCGGCACCAGAAGCCGTCTCTGGAGCCGATGCAAGCGCGCAAGCCGAACCCGACCACCAGAAACTGCTCGCCGCGCTTGGCCATTCGCCGTCCACGCTTGAAATTCTTGCCACCCGCACCGAGATGGAGGGCGCGGCATTGCAAAACGCCTTGCTGCACCTCGAACTCGCCGGCCACGTCACCGCTTTGCCCGGTGGTCGCTACACGCGAGCCACGCACGGTTGACCACCGCCCGCTACCGGCCATGCTACATTCGCGCCAAAGCACCTGATTAAAGCACTAAGGAACCACCATGCCCGCGCTGAACCTCGACACCGACCAAGACCGGATCGCCGAGCGCGTCAACGAACCTGACACGCTGTTCGTTGCCTGCCTGTGCGCAGAGTGGTGCGGCACGTGCCGCGACTATCGGGAAGCGTTCGATCAGTTGGCCGACCGGCATCCGGATATGTGTTTCGCATGGATCGACATCGAGACCCATGCGGATCGCTTCGACGATCTGGATGTCGAGAACTTCCCGACGATCCTGATCGAAGATTCGGTCACGACACGTTTTTTTGGCACGGTACTGCCGCAAGCCGCCATCGTGGAGCGGATGCTGGCGGATCTGACGGCCGTGCCCGGCATCAGCGGTGCGCCGAAGTTGCGGCCTGCCCTGATGACGGAAGCCTGACCCGTCGGCTGTCTGCGCAGCCTTATCGCGCCTGTGTTGCGCACTATGCGCAGCCGGCGCGGCAATGCCCGGCCGATGCCTGCACGCGTCGTCACGAAGACGCGCTTTTTTATGCTGTTGACACGCCGCTTTCACGGCGTGTGCTATAAAGCGGTCGTTAATGGGTCGCCAAGGTCGCAAACGAGGGTGGCGCTGCGAAAAGCGCACTCAAGGCTATCAACCCTGATCTACCAACCTCACATCGAGTCATGTCCAAAGCACTGATCATCGCCGAAAAGCCATCCGTCGCGAACGACATCGCGCGCGCTTTGGGCGGCTTTACCAAGCATGACGAGTACTACGAGAGCGACGACTACGTCCTTTCCTCGGCAGTCGGTCACCTGCTGGAAATCGCTGCGCCCGAAGATTACGAGGTCAAGCGCGGCAAGTGGAGCTTCGCCAACCTGCCCGTCATTCCGCCGCATTTCGATCTGAATCCGATCGCCAAGAGCGAGTCGCGCCTGAAGGTGCTGACTAAGCTGCTCAAGCGCAAAGACATCGATCGCCTGATCAACGCATGCGACGCGGGGCGCGAGGGCGAGCTGATTTTCCGCCTGATTGCGCAACACGCGAAAGCCAAACAGCCGGTGCAGCGTCTGTGGTTGCAGTCGATGACCGCAGGCGCGATCCGCGACGGCTTCGCCCGTCTGCGTAGCGACGAAGAAATGCAGCCGCTCGCCGACGCCGCGCGTTGTCGTTCCGAAGCGGACTGGCTGGTCGGCATCAACGGCACCCGCGCGATGACCGCGTTCAACAGCAAGGGCGGCGGCTTCTTCCTGACCACGGTCGGACGCGTGCAAACGCCGACGCTGTCGATCGTCGTGGAACGCGAAGAGAAAATTCGCCGTTTCGTGCCGCGCGATTACTGGGAAGTAAAGGCGGAGTTCGTCTGCGCTGCCGGCTTCTACGAAGGCCGCTGGTTCGATCCGAAATTCAAGCGCGACGAGTTCGACCCCGAAAAACGCGATTCGCGTTTGTGGGCGCTGCCCGCGGCCGAAACGATCGTCGCGGCCTGCCGCGGCCAGATCGGCACGGTCACGGAAGAATCGAAGCCGTCCACGCAACTGTCGCCGGCGCTGTTCGACCTCACGAGCCTGCAGCGTGAAGCGAACGGCCGCTTTGGTTTCTCGGCCAAGAACACGCTCGGTCTCGCTCAGGCGCTGTACGAAAAGCACAAGGTGCTGACCTATCCCCGGACCGACGCTCGCGCGCTGCCGGAAGACTATATGGATACGGTCAAAGAGACGCTGGGCATGCTCAAGGAGAGCAACAACTATCTCCCGTACGCCAAGCAGGTGCTCGACAAGGGCTGGGTGAAACCGAACAAGCGAATCTTCGATAACTCGAAGATCAGCGACCACTTCGCAATCATCCCGACGGCGCAAGCGCCGAAGAACCTCTCCGAGCCGGAGCAGAAACTTTACGACCTCGTCGTGAAGCGCTTCCTGTCGGTGTTCTTCCCGGCTGCCGAATATCGCGTCACCACGCGTATCACGGAAGTGGTCGGTCATCATTTCAAGACCGAAGGCAAGGTGCTGGTCGAACCGGGCTGGTTGCAGGTGTACGGCCGCGAAATCAGCGGTGAAGACGCCAACCTCGTGCCGGTGCAGAAAGACGAGAAGGTCAAGACGGACAAGATCGCCGCACAGCAACTGGTCACGAAACCGCCGGCACGCTACAACGAAGCCACGTTGCTTTCCGCCATGGAAGGCGCGGGCAAACTGGTCGAAGACGACGAACTGCGCGAAGCGATGGCGGCCAAGGGTCTCGGCACGCCGGCGACGCGCGCCGCCATCATCGAAGGTTTGCTGGGCGAAAAGTATCTGATCCGCGAAGGCCGCGACCTGATCCCGACCGCCAAGGCGTTCCAGCTGATGACGCTGCTGCGCGGCCTCGGCGTGAAGGAACTGACCGCGCCCGAATTGACCGGCGAGTGGGAATACAAGCTCTCGCAAATGGAGCGGGGCAATCTGCCGCGCGACGCGTTCATGCAGGAAATCGCCCGCATGACGCAAACCATCGTCAAGCGCGCGAAGGAATACGATTCCGACACGATCCCCGGCGACTACGCGACGCTTCAGACGCCGTGTCCGAATTGCGGCGGTCAGGTGAAGGAAAACTACCGTCGCTTTGCCTGCACGAAGTGCGAGTTCTCCATCTCCAAGATTCCGGGCGGCCGCCAGTTCGAAATCGAAGAAGTCGAGGAGTTGCTGACGAACAAGACGATCGGGCCGCTGTCGGGTTTCCGCAGCAAGATGGGCCGGCCGTTCTCGGCCATCCTGAAGCTCTCGCTCGACGACGAGATCAAGAACTACAAGCTCGAATTCGACTTCGGTCAGGATTCGGGCGGCGAAGACGGCGAACCGCCTGACTTCTCCGATCAACAGCCGGTCGGCGCGTGCCCGAAGTGCAAGGGCCGCGTCTTCGAGCACGGCATGAGCTACGTCTGCGAGAACTCGGTGGCGAACCCGAAGACTTGCGACTTCCGCTCGGGCAAAGTCATCCTGCAGCAGGAAATCGCGCGCGAGCAGATGGCCAAGCTGCTGGAGGAAGGCCGCACCGATCTGCTGACGAACTTCAAATCGTCACGCACCGGTCGCAACTTCAAGGCTTTCCTCGTCAAGCAGAACGACGGCAAGATCGGCTTCGAGTTCGAAAAGAAGGAGCCGTCCGCCAAGACAGCTGCGAAGACCGCGGCGGCCAAATCGGCCGTTAAGGCAGCGCCGGAATCGGATGACGCCGAAGCCGACGTCGCAGTAGCGCCGGTGAAAGCCGCGCCCGCAGCGAAGAAGGTCGCGGCGAAAAAAGCACCGGCCGCAAAAACGGCGGCAAAAAAGACGGTCGCGGCGAAGAAAGCGCCGGCGAAAAAGGCCGTCGCGCGGAAGACGGGATCGTAACGCGCGTTGCGCCACTAGCAACACGGTCGAGCCACGAAGACTCTTTCGGGCTCGAACCGCCGACACATGAAAAAGGGGCAGTCACTCACGTGACTGCCCCTTTTCCTATTCAACCGGACGATGCTCCCGAACCAGGAGCGCGCGCCGGCGAATTTACAGCGGCGACAAGGCCGTCGGTCGCGGACGGTTGGTCGGCTTGGTCAAGGTCTTCGGCACCGGCGACAGCTCGCTGTCTAGAAGGCGCGACAGCGGCTCAGCGCCGTCGAACGCTTCCGGCGGCATGGTGTCCGCGGAATCGAGTTCCGGGACCGTGGCGGGCCGTTCCAGGCCGTCCTTGATCCACTGTTCGCCAAGCAGACTGTTCGGCGTCTGGCTGAAGTGCTCCACCAGATGGTCGATGAACGTGCGCACCTTGGCTGGCAAGTGACGGCGGCTCGGATACGCAATGTTGATTTCCACCTGCGGCAGACGGAAGTCGCCGAGCAGACGCACGAGGCGGCCACGCGTCATGTCGCGGCCAATCAGGTAGCTCGGCAGAATCGCGATGCCCATGCCGAGCAGCGCGAACTGACGCAGCATTTCCGTGTTGTTCGCCACGATCACGTTGGACGGACGCACGCGCACTTCGCCTTCCGAACCCGTGAACACGCGTTCGTCGCCCCAGTACTCGGACGGCAGGCTCAGACACGGATGTTCGAGCAGATGCTCGGGACGCGTGGGCGTACCGTGCTTCTCCAGATACGCCGGCGTCGCGCACACCGTCATGCAACCGGTGGTCAGACGCCGCGTGACGATGCTCGCGCTGCGCATCTGCCGCGTGACCACGACGCCAACGTCGAAGCCTTCTTCGACCAGATCAACCTGCCGATCGACCAGCGTCACATCGGGAATCACTTTCGGATAGCGCTCCGCGTACGTCTGGAGCACCGGCGCGAGGTTATGAAGCCCGAACACCACTGGCGCGACGATTCGCAACGTGCCGACGGGTTCGTGATTGCGCGCCACCACCATCTGCTCGACATCTTCCAGTTCGTCGAGAATCTGGCGCGCGCGTTCGAGATAAACCTGACCCGATTCGGTCAGCGACAAGCTGCGGGTGGTGCGGTTGAGCAGTCGTGTACCGAGACGACCTTCGAGGTCGGCAACGTGACGGGTGGCAACTGCGTTGGAAATATCCATCGCGCTAGCAGCGCGGGCAAAACTGCCGAGATCCGCCACTTTGACGAAAACTCGCATCGACTGCAAATGATCCATAAGACAACTCCTGCCGTGTTACAGCTTCCTGACAATCGGTGAAAACCAGCGAAGCGAACTTGGGATTCTCCTACGACTCGCGAAATCGTGCAGAAGTTGCCCGCAATAGCGGAATTTTTGTCTAAATCTGTGCCATTTTGCGCCCCACCGTGGGGCTCGACGCCCGATTGTTCCCGTAACAGAAACAATCTGCTGCAATGCAGCTTGCATCGTCTTTTTTGTTCGAACAGACGCAACGGTGCAGACTGAGCGCTGCCCGACAGAGCAACGGCGGCATTCACAGCAACGTGGATGAAAAAAGCCGCCCAAAGGCGGCTTTCAATGCGAAGTGAATGCTCACATGACTAAGCAGCGAGCTTGTTTTCAAGCGATCGTTTCGCTTCGGTCAAAGCCTGCGGCAGACCTTGCTGCAACGTGTCAAATAGCTCGGCGTGCAATTTGAGTTCTTCGCGCCAGGCCGCGTCGTCGACGGAAATCACCTGCTCGAATTGCTCGCGGCTGAAATCCAGTCCGCTCCAGTCGATGTCCTTGTAATGCGGCGACACGCCGAACGCGTGCTCTTCGCCTTGCGCCGAACCTTCGATGCGCCCCACCATCCAGTTCAGCACGCGCATATTCTCGCCGAAACCCGGCCAGACGAACTTGCCATCCGGACCTTTGCGGAACCAGTTCACGCAGAAGATTTTCGGCACCTTGGCGTTCATCTCCGCGAGACGCGCACCGGTTTTCAGCCAGTGTCCGAAGTAATCGCTCATGTTGTAGCCGCAGAACGGCAGCATCGCGAACGGGTCGCGGCGCACCACGCCTTGCTGGCCGGCCGCTGCGGCCGTGGTCTCGGAGCCCATGGTCGCGGCCATGTAGACGCCTTCCACCCAGTTGCGCGCCTCGGTGACGAGCGGCACGGTCGTCGAGCGACGGCCGCCGAAAATGAAGGCGTCGATTGGCACACCGGCCGGGTTCTCCCAGTCGGCGTCGATCGACGGACATTGCGCAGCCGGGGCCGTAAAGCGTGCGTTGGGGTGCGCCGCCTTGCGACCGCTCTCTTTCGCGCTGGCCGGCGTCCAGTCCTTGCCTTGCCAGTCGATCAGATGCGCGGGCGGTTCGTCGGTCATGCCTTCCCACCAGACGTCGCCGTCGTCGGTGAGCGCGACGTTCGTGAAGATGACGTTTTCCTTCAGCGTCGCCATGGCGTTGAAATTGGTCTTTTCGCTCGTGCCCGGCGCAACGCCGAAATAGCCGGCTTCCGGATTGATGGCGTAGAGGCGGCCGTCGGCTCCCGGCTTGATCCACGCGATGTCGTCGCCGATCGTGGAAATCTTCCAGCCATTCAGGCCTTCGGGCGGAATCAGCATCGCGAAGTTGGTCTTGCCGCACGCCGACGGGAATGCCGCGGCGACGTGATGCTTGCGTCCTTCGGGCGACGTCACGCCGAGAATCAGCATGTGTTCGGCGAGCCAGCCTTCGTCGCGGCCCATGGTCGAGGCAATGCGCAATGCAAAGCACTTCTTGCCCAGCAGCGCGTTGCCGCCGTAGCCGGAGCCATAGCTCCAGATTTCACGCGATTCGGGGAAATGGACGATGTATTTGGTGCTGTTGCAGGGCCACGGCACGTCGTTCGCGCCAGCGGCGAGCGGCGCGCCAACCGAATGGACGCACGGCACGAACTCGCCGTCGTCACCGAGCACGTCGTACACCTTGCGGCCCATGCGCGTCATGATGCGCATGTTCGTCACCACGTACGGACTGTCGCTCAGTTCGACGCCGATGTGCGCGATCGGCGAACCGAGCGGCCCCATCGAGAACGGCACCACATACATCGTGCGGCCACGCATCGCGCCGTCGAACAGGCCGTCGAGCGTCGAGCGCATGTCGGCTGGGGCAATCCAGTTGTTGGTGGGGCCTGCGTCCTCGCGGCGCTGCGAGCAGATGAAGGTGCGATCTTCGACGCGCGCCACGTCGGACGGGTCGGACCAGGCGAGATAGGAATTGGGACGTTTCGCCGGATTGAGCCTCTTCAGCGTGCCGGCTTCGACCATCTGGGCGCACAAGCGGTCGTACTCCTCCTGCGACCCATCGCACCATTCGATCCGCTCGGGCTGCGTCAAAGCGGCAACGCGCTCGACCCACTCGATGAGTTTCTTGTTCCTGACCCACGCGGGCGCCCCTGCGGACGCTTCGACGGCGGGCTGTCCTTCGAATGCGGGATGATTCATCGACCTGTCTCCGTTTTGTTAGCAATAGAAAAACGGTACAAGCCCAAGGGACGCTGCTCGCGAGAGGCGTTTCGTTCGCCGCGCCGAAGTTCCAGGAACACGGCGCGCGACTGCACAGGTCATCATGGGCTACACAGCCCGTTGCGCAAGGCTCACCGCCAGCGGTGTCTGCAACCGTCTGTAAAGCGGCTTGCCTCAACACGCAACAAACTGTTAAAAACGATGTCAATCGGCCTTGCCGTAACGCTTCCGTTCTTTGCGGGAGCTTCTACGGTAAGGCATTCAGCCAGACCGGCATGTGACCTAGGTCACATGGTGGGACAGTCAGCATAACACTCCGTTCCGCACCGCTATGGTGCGCCGCAAGACACATACCATGAAGATTGCCATCCTCGACGATTATCAGGACGCCGTTCGTAAGCTCGACTGCTTTCAGTTGCTGGCCGACCATGAGGTCAAAGTTTTCAACAACACCGTGCGCGGTCTCGGCCAGCTCGCCAGCCGTCTCGCCGAAGTCGACGCACTCGTTCTGATTCGCGAACGTACCCGCATCAGCTCTCAATTGCTCGACAAATTGCCTCGTTTGCGCATGATCAGCCAGACCGGCAAAGTCTCCAGCCACATCGATCTGAACGCCTGTACCGAGCGCGGCATCGCCGTCCTCGAAGGCACCGGTTCGCCGTATGCGCCGGCCGAACTGACTTGGGCCCTCATCATGGCTGCCCAACGGCGCATTCCACAATACGTAGCAAACCTTAAGCAGGGAGCCTGGCAGCAGTCCGGCCTGAAGACTTCGGCCTTGCCGCCGAACTTCGGCCTCGGGCAGGTTTTGCGGGGACAAACGCTCGGTATCTGGGGTTACGGCAAGATCGGCCGCCTGCTCGCGGGCTACGGCAAGGCGTTCGGCATGAACGTGCTGGTCTGGGGGCGGGAACATTCGCGCGAAGCGGCGCGTGAGCACGGCTACGGCGTTGCCGAAAGCCGGGAAGCGTTGTTCGAACAGAGTGACGTGCTTTCGCTGCACTTGCGCCTGCACGACGACACCCGAGGCATCGTCACGCAGGAAGATCTGATGCGTATGAAGCCGACTGCCTTGCTCGTCAACACGAGCCGCGCCGAACTGCTCGAGGAAAACGCGCTGGTGAACGCGCTGTCGCACAACCGTCCGGGGATGGTTGCCATCGACGTGTACGAAAGCGAGCCGATTTTGCAGGGCTACAGCCTGCTGCGCATGGAAAACGTGATCTGCACGCCGCACATCGGCTACGTGGAGCGCGAAAGCTACGAGCAGTACTTCACCGCGGCGTTCAACAACATCCTGGCTTTCGACGCCGGCGACACGGCCAGCGTGGCGAACCCGGAAGCTTTGCAAGGCGGCCGTCGCCGCTAAACGTTGGGGCCCGCTGCGGCGGCCTCGATCACGAACGCGCCGCCACGCAGAGATTCAGCGCGTTTCGTGTGCGCCCGCTTCGAGCAGTGCCGGCATGCGCTCGAGGAACGTTTCGCCGTCGACGCGGCCGAGATTGTAGGCGTGCGACATCTGCGAAGGACTCGTGTAGTCCCAGCTCGAAATCGGCACCTTGCGCGACGGCTGCACGTACAGCCGTTGCTGCACGCCATGCGGCACGACGAACATCTGCGGCCGCGGATACAGGCGCGTCACCATCACGAGGACGTTGCCGGGCGCATCGGCGTCGAGCGCGCCGACCGGCACGTTGTCCACCATGCCACCGTCCAGCACCGGACGGCCATTGCGCCGCAAAACCGGCGTAAAAGGCGGCGTACTCGACGATTGCAGGATCAGATCGGCCAGATCTTCGACCGTCGCACAATCCTGCGCCCGCACGAACTCCGGATGAAAGCCGAGCGTTTGCCCGAGTGTCGGGTGCAGCGTTTTGCGAACGTATTTTTCGATGTTGTACGCGATGAGCCCCGCTGCGACCGCGCTGCGTGCGCCCAGCCAGCGCGGCAGATGCGACACGCCGATGCGAATCTCGGGCGCGTCGGCGAGCGTCGAGAAACGGTCGCCGTAGATGTCGAGCAAGGCCTGCCGATAGATGCGGTAGTGCGGAAAAACCGATTCGCCGCGCAGCAGATTGCCCCAGTACGCGTTGCGGGTATTGTGGCGCAGCGCGTCTTCGTAATAGCGCATGACCCAGTTGGAATCGCGCGTGTAGAGCATGCACGCCGTCGCCGCGCCGGCCGAAATGCCGGTGATGACGCGAGGACGAATGCGCAGTTCGGGCTGCACCACGTCCCAGAAACCCGCCTGCCACCAGCAGCGATTGCCGCCGCCAGCGAATACGACCTGATCGAACATCCGTTTTTTCCTTTCTTGCGGCCTTCCGGCTCGTCGACGAGCCTGTTTTCTAATCCAGCAACGCGTACGTCGTGGTGGCGTGGACGGCCATATTGCCGGACTCGTCGAACAATTCGACCTCGCCGAACACCAGATTGCGGCCCATGCGCAGCACGCGCGCGGTGATGAGCACGTCGCCCTTGCGGACCGCCCGCATGAAACTGATGTTGAGCGACACCGTGCTCATCGGCTTGAAGCCGCCGAGCGCGGCGGAAATGGCGACGATCATTGCCGTGTCGGCGGCGGCCATGAAGACTTGTCCGCAGATCACGCCGCCGGAATGACGCAGCCCGCCGGAAAACGGCAGGCGCAACGTCGCGCTTTCCTCGTCGACCTTGACCGGCGTCAACGTGAGCGACCGGACCCAAGGCGCAAGAATGCGGTCGAGCAACTCGAGAATCTCTTTTTCATCCATGGCTGCCCCCGGTCGAATGCCGCGCGACGCTTCGTGCGGCTGGCTCTCCGCGACATGATACCGGGACACCGCAGCCAGCGCCTTTTCGGCGATGCGGTTCGGACCGAGGCCATCCTCGACCGGTCTATCTCAATTTTTTTAGGAAATCTGCTAACGAGGGCTTGGCAAGTCAGAAAAGTTACTGCATAATTTCGCTTCTGTTGGGGGCGTTAGCTCAGTTGGTAGAGCAGCGGACTCTTAATCCGTAGGTCGAGTGTTCGAGTCACTCACGCCCCACCAAGCATTCAACAAAAAGCCCGGTCCTTGCGACTGGGCTTTTTGCTTTTCTCGCGCGCTTTCGTCGACCTTCTCCGGAGCCTCTGGTGTCCAAGTCCAAACTCAATCCTGCTGAGCTCACCGTGCCGCTGTCCGAGAAGGAATTCGAAGAACTCGACGAGTTTCTGATCTCCGACGCCACATCCGAGGAGACGCTGACGATCGAAAGCCTCGACGGTTATCTGACGGCTTTAGCGATCGGGCCGGCCACCGTACCGCCGAGCCACTGGCTGCCGGGCGTGTGGGGGCCGAGCGAGGACGACACTCCGGCGTTCGACAGCGTGGATCAGGCGCAGCGCATTCTCGGGCTGATCATTCGCCATCAGAACGGCATCATCGCGAGTCTGGAAAACGATCCTGATGGATTCGAGCCGGTTTTCGGTTTCAGCCGTGTCGACGACAGCGAGCGCGAGTACATCGACGGCGAAGCGTGGGCCATGGGTTTCGTGCAAGCGCTCGCGCGGGTGCGGCGCGACTGGCAACCGCTGCTCGACGACGAGCAGGCGCGGCATCATCTGCGTCCGCTGCACCTGATGGGCGCGATCGATCTCACGGACGAAGAAGCGCAACTGGTCGAGACGCCGGAGCAGCAGGAAACGCTCACGCGGGAAATTCCCGGCAGCATCGCCGCGATTTATCGCTACTGGCAGCCTCATTGCGAAGCTGCCGCGCAGTCAGCGTCCAGCGCCGCACAGCGAACCGAGCCGAAAGTCGGACGCAATGATCCGTGCCCATGCGGCAGCGGCAAGAAATTCAAGAAATGCTGCGGACTCGCTCAATGAGGTGACCGCCGGCCGTCGTCGACAGTGACGACGGCTGGCGCAACTCCGCGCGGCCGTCTTACTTCGACGACACGTCGATATCGCCGAGGTACTTCGCGGCCAACGTCTTCACCGTGCCGTCGCTCTGCACTTTCGCGATCGCGGCGTTCAGACGGTTGCGCAATTCGGTGTCGCCCTTGCGGATGCCGTAAGCGATGCCGCTGCCGAGAATCTTGTCGTCACGCACCGGTTGACCGACAAAAGCGTAATCGCGGCCATTCGGCTTCGACAAAAATCCCGTCTGTCCCGCGGGCGCCAGAACGAGCGTAGCGTCGAGACGTCCGGCAACGATGTCCGTGTACACCTGGTTCTGATCCTGATACGGCACGACCGTCACGCCGGCCGGCTCCCAATGCGTCTTCGCAAAGGTTTCCTGAATGGACCCCTGCAACACGCCCACACGCTTGCCCTTCAACGATTCCGGCGTCGGCAGCAGACCGCTATCGCGTTTGGCGATCAGTTGCGTCGGCACGCGATACACGACGCTGGTGAAATCGATTGCCTGACGACGCTGCTCGGTGGCGTTCATCGCCGAATTGATGGCGTCGAACTTGCGGCCTTGCAGCGCGGGAATCAGGCCGTCGAACGAAGTCTCGACCCATTTGCACGTCATATGCGCGGCCACGCAAACCGCTTTGCCGACGTCGATATCGAGCCCTTGCAACTCACCGTTGGGCCCTTTCGATTCGAACGGCGGATACTGCGCTTCGAGTCCGAAACGCAAGGTCGAGGTATCGGCGGCATACGCGGCGGAAGACGCCGCGATCGACGCGAATGCGCAGGCCAGTGCCAGCAGAGGCTTGAGCAGTGTCATGACAGGTCCCTTCTCTTCGATATTGTTGTAACTCGGCGCGCTTGCACCGTTGCATGTGTGCGCGACGATCATACTGCGATCAAAAAACCGGCCATTCGCGATGGCCCGTCACACAGCGTCGAATCAGATTGCGCACAGACGTCGTGCGCCTTCGATCAGCGTCGCGTCGTCTTTCGAAAAACTCAGGCGGATCAGGCCGGAATCCGTTCCGTCGGAGTAGAACGCCGACAACGGAATGGTTGCGACGCGCGCATCGCGAATCAGGCGCAACACGAAATCGCTGTCGCTCTCGTCGGAGAAGCCGCGAAAACGCGCCAGCATGAAAAAGGAACCTTCGCTCGGCAACAACTCGAAGCGCGAGTCGCGCAACGCGTCGGCCAGCAGATCGCGCTTCTGCTGATAGAACGCGGACAGGCCGAGATAACTGTCGCGATTCGCCAACGCATCGACGAACGCGTACTGCATCGGCGTATCCGTGGAAAACACCATGAACTGATGGACCTTGCGAATTTCGTCCATCAGCGCGGCGGGCGCGAGGCAATAACCGACGCGCCAACCGGTTACGTGATACGACTTGCCGAACGACGACACGATCACGCTGCGCTCCGCGAGTTGCGGATCGCACGCCATGCTTTGATGCTTCGCGCCGTCGAACACGACGTGTTCGTAGACCTCGTCGGCGAGAATCACGATGTCGGTGTTGCGCGTCACGGCCTTGAGCCGCTCGATATCGGCCGCGCTGAACACGGTGGCGGTCGGATTGTGCGGCGTATTGATGATGATCATGCGCGTCTTCGGCGTGATCGCGGCAGCAACTTCGTCCCAGTCCACGCGAAAGCCGTCGAGCGACAACTTGATCGCCACCGGCGTCGCGCCCTGCAAGCGCACGATCGGGCCGTAACTGTCGAACGAGGGCTCGAAGTAAATCACTTCGTCGCCGGGATGCACGAGCGCGCTGATGGTCGAGTACAAACCTTCGCTCGCGCTGGCGATCACGGTCACTTCGGTCGCGGGGTCGTAGCGCACGCCGTAGAGCGTCTCGACCTTGTCGGCGAGCGCTTCGCGCAGCGTGGCAATGCCGGCCATCGGCGCGTACTGGTTATGACCGGCACGCATGGCCTGCGCGACGCCGTCCACCAGCTTCGGGTCCGGCGCGAAATTCGGCGCACCCTGCGACAGATTCAGTGCGTCGTGCTCCGCGGCCAGTTGACCGATCACGGTAAAAATCGTCGTGCCCACATCAGGCAGTTTCGAGCGGGCTTGAGTAGCGCTCTGCATAACTTTCTCCCTATCTCCATCCGGCAGTGGATTCGCGAACGGCCAGCCACGCGGCGGTTCCTTCCGGTTCGAATGAATTAGGCATCAGCCAAAGAACCGTCACAATCGAAACTTTGTCATGCGCGGCATGCAATTACGTCATGGCTCGCGCAAACACGCGCGGGCACGCGCAAAGGCAGTGGAATCGGGGATGTGGCGGGAAAATGAAGCCGCGCGGGGAGCGCGAAAATCCACCGAGGTATGACGTAATGTGATGCTTGCGCACCCGGACGACCGGGTGCGCACGTGCTTCGGACGATCAGATTTCGTCCATCAGACGGACTTTGACCTTCTTGCCCTTGACCTTGCCGGCGCTGAGCTTACGCAGCGCCTCGCGGGCGATGCTGCGCTCCACGGCGACGTAGGTCGACATTTCGGTCACGTTGATCTTGCCGATCTGCGAGCCGGCGAAACCCGCCTCGCCGGTCAGCGCGCCGAGCACGTCGCCCGGACGGATCTTTTCCTTGCGGCCGCCGAGAATCTGCAGCGTTTCCATCGGCGGCAAAAGACGCTCGCTGCTTTCGGCCTTCAGCTCAGAGAGCTTGTGCCATTCCACTTCGCGCTTTTGCGCCTGTTCCAGACTGCCGACGCGGCCCATCTCGTTCATGCTCGCGAGACTCAGCGCCCAGCCTTCCTGGTCCGCGCGGCCCGTACGGCCGATGCGGTGCACGTGTACTTCCGGGTCTGGCGTCACGTCGACATTGATCACCGCTTCGAGCTGTGCAATGTCGAGCCCGCGCGCGGCGACGTCCGTGGCGACCAGCACCGAGCAACTCCGGTTCGCGAACTGGATCAGCACCTGATCGCGTTCACGCTGGTCGAGTTCGCCATGCAGGGCGAGCGCATGAAAACCCTGCGCGCGCAGCACGTCGAGCAGATCGCGGCATTGCTGCTTGGTATTGCAGAACGCCAGCGTGCTGACCGGGCGATAGTGGTTGAGCAGCAGCCCCACGGCGTGCAGACGCTGATCCTCGGTCACTTCATAGAAGCGCTGACGGATCTTCGTGTTGTCGTGCCGCTCGGCGAGCTTCACTTCCTTCGGCTGACGCAGAAACTGCTGGCTCAGCTTGACGATGCCTTCGGGGTACGTCGCGGAAAACAGCAGAGTCTGGCGTTCTTTCGGGCATTGCTTCACGACGGTCGCGATGTCGTCGAAGAAACCCATGTCGAGCATGCGGTCGGCTTCGTCGAGCACCAGCGTATTGAGCGACTGCAACGGCAGGCTGCCGCGCTCGAGGTGATCCATGATGCGCCCCGGCGTGCCGACCACGATATGTGCGCCGTGTTCGAGGCTGGCCGTTTGCGGACGCATCGGCGTGCCGCCGCAGAGCGTCAGCACCTTGATGTTTTCTTCGGCACGGGCGAGGCGGCGGATTTCCTGCGTGACCTGATCCGCGAGTTCGCGCGTCGGGCACAGCACCATCGCCTGCACGGCGAAGTTGCGCACGTCGAGACGCGAAAGCAGCGCCAGCGAAAACGCCGCGGTCTTGCCGCTGCCGGTTTTCGCCTGCGCGATCAGATCGTGGCCGGCCAGCGCGATCGGCAAACTCGCGGCCTGGATCGGCGTCATCTCGACGTAGCCGAGCTGCGTGAGATTGGCGAGCGTTGCGGCGGGTAGCGCCAGTTCGCTGAATGGCGCGCCGGCGGGTGTGGGACTGTTCATAAGGATGTGGGCTCGCGTTCGGCTGAAATGGCGGCTAAAAAAACTGAAGTCCTGATGGTGCGGGACGTCGAAACTATTCGGCCATCGGGCCGGCAGCCGGGCGTCCTTCGATCTGCTCGTACAGCACCTCGCCGTCTTCACCGTCGAAACGCTCGACGTAATTGCGCGCGCCGCACATCGGGCAACGGAACAGAAGCCCTTGCCCTTCATTCTTGATTACGACGTCCGACAGTTCCCACTTCTCGCCGCAGGGCTGATTTCTACAGGTAAACACGTTGATTCTCCAACTCGATTCGATTGTTCGTGGGGCGGGCAGCACAAGCCGCCTCGCCTGGCATGCAATGACTATCCGGTGACGATGCCGGGTTTCAGCGTCAACCCAGATGCGTATGCCGTGCGCGGGTCGCGCTCACATCCATTTCCGTGAGACCCTGGACGATGCCGCAGTCGACGACGGCCTGCTCGCCGTGGCACTGGTCGCGCAGCGTGCTCAATTGCGATTTCAGTTGCTTCAATTCTTCGATGCGCGTGTCGACGTGGGCAATGTGTTCGTCGATCAACGCATTGATGCCGCCGCAGCCGTCCGCGGGCGCGTCGGTGAGACGCAGCAAGGCGCGGATTTCGTCGTGGGTCATGTCGAGCGCGCGGCAATTACGGATGAAACGCAGCCGTTCGACATGCTTTGCCGTGTAACTGCGGTAATTGGCCTCGGTACGCTCCGCTTCGGGCAACAGACCTTCTTTCTCGTAGAAACGGATGGTTTCGGTCGTGCAATGGGCAATTTTCGCCAATTCGCCGATTTTCATGAACCCTCCGTATGGCGTTCTTGACCTTGTAGTGGCTTCAAGGTGTTTACTAGACCACAAATCGCCCCAGGAAGCCACCATGCCGCACCGCTCGCACGACCCGTACGATTCGCATGACGCACTGCTCGACGCGGCTAGCCCCGCCCAGAACGAAGGTCATTCGCCTGCCCACGAAGGCCATGAGCACGGCGAAAGCTGCGGACATGACCACGCGAAAGCGGCACACGTTCATCGACACGATCACGACCACACGGGCGGAGCTTGCTGCGCATCGCCGGTTGCGTCGACGCCGGTCCCCTTGCCTCGCCCCGAGTCCGTCGGCGACGACGTGCGCGCGGCGATCCGCATTCTGCAGATGGACTGCCCGACCGAAGAGGCGCTGATCCGCAAGAAATTCAGCCGCATGCCCGACGTTCGCAGCATGGACTTCAATCTGATTCAGCGCGTACTCACCGTTGTTCACGCGCCCGAAGCGCTGGACTCGATCCTCGCGGCGCTCCGCTCGCTCGATTTCACGCCCGAACTGGCCGACGACTTGCCCAGCGACCAGGTCGCCGCGATGGCGAATCCCGCGACGCCCAAACCGTGGTGGCCGCTCGCGCTCGCTGGCGTCGCCGCGGTCGCGTCAGAGGCCGCGAGCTGGCTCGGCGCACCCGCCTGGGTGCCAGCGGGTCTGGCAATCATCGCGATCGCCTCCTGCGGCCTCACGACCTACAGGAAAGGCTGGCTCGCGATTCGCAACGGCAATCTCAACATCAACGCGCTGATGAGCATTGCCGTGAGCGGCGCCCTGCTCCTCGGACAGTGGCCGGAAGCCGCGATGGTAATGACGCTTTTCACGCTGGCCGAGTTGATCGAGGCGAAGTCGCTCGACCGGGCCCGCAACGCGATCCAGGGACTGATGCGCCTCACGCCGGCGCAGGCCAGCGTCCGACAACCGGATGGCGCGTGGCTGCCCATGGAGCTCGCGGCGATTCCGCTCGGCGCCGTCGTGCGCGTGAAGCCGGGCGAACGGATCGCGCTCGACGGCGAAATCGTGACCGGTCGATCGAGTGTCGATCAGGCGCCGATCACTGGCGAAAGCCTGCCGGTCGACAAAGCCGCCGGCGACACCGTGTTTGCCGGCACGATCAACCAGGCCGGCTCGTTCGACTATCGCGTGACGGCGGCCGCCGCCGACACGACTCTCGCGCGCATCATCCACGCGGTCGAGGAAGCGCAGGGCGCCAAAGCGCCGACCCAGCGTTTCGTCGACCAGTTCGCCCGCGTCTATACGCCAATCGTCTTCGCGCTGGCAGTTGCCGTCGCGGTGTTGCCGCCGCTGCTGGCGGGCGGCTCGTGGCACGACTGGATCTACAAGGCGCTGGTGATGCTGGTGATCGCGTGTCCGTGCGCGCTCGTGATTTCCACGCCGGTGACGATCGTCAGCGGTCTGGCGTCGGCTGCCCGCAAGGGCATCCTGATCAAGGGCGGCACGTATCTCGAACAGGGCCGCAAGCTGAGCCGACTCGCGCTCGACAAAACCGGCACGCTGACTCACGGCAAACCGCAGCAGACCGACTTCGCAATGCTGGTCGAGAACGAAAGCGGTGCTAACTCGCTTCATTACCGCTCGCTCGCGGCAAGTCTCGCGGCACGTTCGGATCACCCGGTGTCGATGGCGATTGCGACGGCCGCCCAGAGCGACGGCGTGGCGACTTCAAACGTCGACGAATTCGAGGCGCTGGCGGGACGCGGCGTACGCGGCGATATCGACGGTGCGACTTACTGGCTCGGCAATCAACGGCTGGTCGACGAACTCGGGCGTGAATCGGCGTCGCCGCCTGCCGCGCTTCGAACCCGGCTCGACGCGCTGGAGCAGCAAGGCAAAACGGTCGTCATGCTGAAGGACGACAAACGCGTGCTCGCACTTTTCGCCGTTGCCGACACGGTGAAGGCAACGAGCCGCGCGGCCATCGCGGAATTGCAGCGGCTCGGCGTTCGCACCGCCATGCTCACCGGCGACAACCGGCACACGGCGGCGGCCATCGCGCAGCAGGTCGGCGTGGACGAAGCGCGCGGCGATCAGTTGCCGCAAGACAAGCTGAACGCCGTCGATACGTGGTCGAAAGACGGCGCGATGGTCGGCATGGTCGGCGACGGCATCAACGACGCGCCGGCGCTCGCACGCGCGGACATCGGCTTCGCGATGGGCGCCATGGGCACCGACACGGCGATCGAAACCGCCGACGTCGCCTTGATGGACGACGACTTACGCAAAATCCCGCAGTTCATCCGGCTTTCGAAGGCCACGCATGCCGTGCTGGTGCAAAACATCAGCGTAGCGCTCGGCATCAAATGCGTGTTTCTCGTGCTGACGCTGATCGGTCTCGGCACGATGTGGATGGCCGTGTTCGCCGATGTCGGCGCGAGCCTGCTCGTGGTGGCGAACGGACTGCGATTACTGCGCAAATAAGCTTCGTTGGTTCGCGCGGCTTCAGCGCGCGTTCAATGCGCAACCTCGGCGAATGGCTTCGATGCGCGGCCGTTCGCGCCCGCTTTCAGCGTCTCCGACGGCAACACGCCGAAGAGCTTCCGGTAGTCGGTTGCGAACTGGCTCAGATGCCAGAAACCCCAAGCCGCGGCGACATCCTGAACCGAGCGCGCCGCCCGTGACGCGTCGCACAGATCGCGCCGCGCTCCGTTCAGACGGATGGCGCGCAGATACGTAGCCGGGGCCATCCCGAGCACGTCCTGAAAACTGTATTGCAACGTGCGCCGGCTGACGTGCAGACGCTCGCACAACTCGGGCACGTTGATCGCCCGGTCACGATTGGCCAGCAGGTACTCGCGCGCCTCGGCAACGATCGACTGACGCCGCGGACGCGCGGGCAGTTCCGTTTGCGGATCGGCGGGCAATGCGCCCACATCAAATAACGCGGCCAGTACCGACATCTGCAAGTTGCCACGCGCTGCGGGCGACATGGGCGCACCGCTTGTCGCGCCACCGTCGAGCAGTTGTCGCAACGAGGCGCACAGATGCGCCTTGCGCGCCACGCCGACCGGTACGACGCGAGTGTGCGGCAGGCGGTCGGTGAGATCGACCCGCTCGACCTCGGCCGCATAGCGGCGCAACACGTCCGCTTTCACGACCACCCCAAAAATCTCGTAGCCCGGCGACGTCAGCAATTCAAATTCGATGCCGCCCGGACGAAACGCGAGCGCATCGCCGCCGACCATTTGCGCATCGATCCGTCCGCTGCCATTGGGACACGTGGGAATGCCGAACCAGTATGCGTCTTCCTGAATCTCGCAGGTTTGCCGCAGCGTGTGACTCGTGGTCTCGACGAACACCTGCATGTCGTCGAGGCACAACTCCGTCAAACCGCCCAGGAATCGGCCCGCAGTGAGCTGATCGTACGTCTGACTCCAGCCGTGCAGATTGCGCGCCTGTTCATCGGCGTCGTAAGCGACGAGTGTTTGCACGCGGAAGTCTGGCTTCGAGGCGGGATCGGTCCGGCTGTCGCAGGCGAGGTCGATGGTCATACGGAGTCGGCGAAAACGGGAAATGGCCAGAATGGCAGGCAAGTCTTATGCCGAACGCGCGGGACCGCTCGAACAGTCACCCGGATCGACCGGTCAGCCGGAACACGGGCGGCATGTGTTCAATTCGTGAACATCCGATTGCGCAGTGTTCAGAATGCGCGCGTCTCTTGGGCTCCCTGTGAACAGTGCGACGCGAACATGCTGCGCAACAGTGCTTGCTGCACCTGCATGCGTCACCAGCGAGGTGCATTGGCACACTTCTGGCTCTCACCAATCGCGGCCAAGCGAAATATCGCGCCGAATATAGCCCATTCAAACATGTGAGGAGCACACAGATGAATCATGCAGAGATGCAGTTTCTGACCACCGAATTCCCGTACAAGAAGCAGTATGCGAATTTTATCGGCGGCGAATGGGTCAAGCCGCTAGGCGGCGAGTACTTCGATAACGTCTCGCCGATCACCGGTGAAGCGTTCACGTCGATTCCCCGCTCACGCGAAGCCGACATCGAACTCGCGCTCGACGCCGCGCATCGCGCCAAGACGGCGTGGGGCAAAACGTCCACCACGGAACGCGCCAACATCCTGAACAAGATTGCCGACCGGATGGAAGCGAATCTGCAGCGTCTGGCCGTCGCGGAAACGATCGACAACGGCAAGCCGCTGCGCGAATCGATGGCCGCCGACATCCCACTCGCAATCGACCACTTCCGCTATTTCGCCGGCGCCGTGCGCGCACAGGAAGGCTCGCTGTCGCAAATCGACGACGACACGGTTGCCTATCACTTCCACGAACCGCTCGGCGTAGTCGGCCAGATCATTCCGTGGAATTTCCCGATTCTGATGGCCGTGTGGAAGCTCGCGCCCGCACTCGCCGCCGGCAATTGCGTCGTGCTGAAACCGGCGGAGCAAACGCCCGCGTCCATCCTCGTTCTGATGGAACTGATTCACGACCTGCTGCCCGCCGGCGTCGTGAATATCGTGAACGGTTTCGGCCTCGAAGCAGGCAAGCCGCTCGCCTCGAACAAGCGTATCGCGAAGATTGCGTTCACTGGCGAAACCACCACCGGTCGTCTCATCATGCAGTACGCGAGCCAGAACATCATTCCGGTGACGCTCGAACTCGGCGGCAAGAGCCCGAACATTTTCTTCGCCGACGTGATGAACGCAGACGACAGCTTCTTCGACAAGGCGCTCGAAGGCTTCACCATGTTCGCGCTGAATCAGGGCGAAGTCTGCACGTGTCCGTCACGCGTTTTGATCGACGAAAAGATCTACGACGCTTTCATGGAACGCGCATTGAAACGCGTCGCCGCGATTTCGCAAGGCCATCCGCTCGACGCTAAAACGATGATCGGCGCGCAAGCTTCGCAGGAACAACTGGAGAAGATTCTCTCGTACGTCGATCTCGGCAAGAAGGAAGGCGCCGAATGCCTGATCGGCGGCGAGCGCAATCAACTCGACGGCGAACTGAGCAAAGGCTATTACGTCAAGCCGACCGTCTTCCGCGGTCACAACAAGATGCGCATCTTCCAGGAAGAAATCTTCGGACCGGTTGTGTCGGTCACCACGTTCAAGAACGAGGAAGAAGCGCTGCAGATCGCCAACGATACGCTCTACGGCCTCGGCGCCGGCGTCTGGACTCGCGACGGTACGCGTGCGTATCGCTTCGGCCGCGAAATTCAGGCTGGACGTGTGTGGACCAATTGCTATCACGCCTATCCGGCGCATGCGGCGTTTGGCGGCTACAAGCAATCGGGTATCGGGCGCGAGAATCACAAGATGATGCTCGATCACTATCAGCAAACCAAGAACCTGCTCGTCAGCTACAGCGACAAGCCGCTCGGTTTCTTCTAAGCGTCGCGGCGCAATAGCGATACTGCTCGGGCGAGCCGCTTCGTGCGGCTCGCTCTTTTTCAGGGAGGACTTGCGATGGCCGATGAGAAAGAAGTGGAGCGCGTAATTGCGACACCGGCAGCCGTCGAATTGATCGAGAAGCTCAGCGCGGAACATGGCGCCGTGCTGTTTCATCAATCCGGCGGATGCTGCGACGGCAGTGCGCCGATGATGTTTCCGCAAAACGAGTTCATGCTCGGTTCGTCGGACGTCAAACTCGGCATCATTGCCGGCGTGCCGTTTTACATGAGCGAATCGCAATTCGAATACTGGCAGCACACGCAGTTGATCATCGACGCGGTGCCGGGCAATGGCGGCATGTTTTCGCTGGAGCGACCGAGCGGATTGCGATTCCTCACCCGCTCACGTCTGTTCGAAGACGACGAAAACGCGTGGCTCGACAAGCATCCTGTCGAACGGGCGGAAGCCTGATCGGACAGAACGCCCGTCAGTTCGAGTCGTCGCGAGCGGCGGGAATGGCGGACGTTGGGGACGCGTTGGTCAGCAACGCGTCGCTGTCGTCTTTCAGACCGACGCCGGTTAGACCCAAACGCCGTGCATGCGTCAGCAGATAATGCAGCTTGTGCGCCGCCGCGTCGTAGTTCAGGCCTTCGGGACGCACGTTTGAAATGCAGTTGCGCTGCGCGTCGCTGCAACCCACTTTCGGCGCGTACGTCAGATAGATGCCGAGACTGTCGGGCGAACTCAATCCCGGACGTTCGCCGATCAGCATCACCACCAGCTTTGCACCCAGCAATTCGCCAATCTCGTCGCCCAGCGCAACGCGCGCCTGACGGGCGACCACCACGGGCCCAAGCTTCCAGTCGGTTAAACGCGGCAATACGGTTTGCAACAAAGGCACCGATTGCTTCGACGCAGCGAACGCCGAGAGACCGTCGCCAATCACGAACACCACCTCGGGCGATTCCGCTGCGCGTTGTTTGAGCGCCTCACGGCTTTCGTCATTCAGACGACGCCCGAGATCCGGTCGCCGCAAATAATGCTCACGGTCGGGCGCTGCACTGTGGACGTCGAGCGTGGCGAGGTTCTGTGCGCGCAACTGCTCGTGCAAGGCGTCGGTGTCGAGCGGATGATGCACGGCGTCGCGCGCCTGCGCGTGCGACAGGTTGAACGCGAGCAACGGCGCAGTCGGCAAACTGTTGCCGGCGCGTCCCAATGCGATGCGCGCGTTGGTGAATTGCCGCAACGCGTTCCACGGGTTCTTTTCCAGAAAGTCGCTCATGCGATGCCCATCCAGTCATTCGCGCTTTCCAGCAAGGGTTGCTGCGACGAGGCACTCAGCAGTGCGCCTCGCGAGTCGGTAATCTGCATCGACTCCAGCCACTCTTCGAATTCCGGCGCGCGACGCAAGCCGAGCACGTCGCGCACGTAGAGCGCGTCGTGGAACGAGGTGCTTTGATAGTTGAGCATCACGTCGTCCGCGCCGGGAATGCCCATGATGAAATTGATGCCTGCCACGCCGAGCAGCGTGAGCAGGTTGTCCATATCGTCCTGATCGGCCTCGGCGTGATTCGTGTAGCAGATGTCGCATCCCATCGGCACGCCGAGCAGCTTGCCGCAGAAGTGATCTTCGAGACCGGCGCGCGTGATCTGTTTGCCGTCGTAGAGATATTCCGGTCCGATGAAACCGACTACCGTGTTGACCAGAAAGGGATTGAACTTGCGCGCGACCGCGTACGCGCGCACTTCGCAGGTTTGCTGATCGACGCCGAAATGCGCATCGGCCGAAAGCGCGCTGCCCTGGCCGGTTTCGAAATACATCAGGTTGTTGCCGACGGTGCCGCGCTTGAGCGACAGTCCGGCTTCATACGCTTCCTGCAACAGACCGAGCGAAATACCGAAGCCCGCGTTCGCCTTTTCCGTGCCGGCAATCGACTGGAACACGAGGTCGACCGGTGCGCCTTTTTCGATCGCGGCAATCGTGTTGGTGACGTGGGTCAACACGCACGATTGCGTCGGCACCTGGAAGCGCTGACGGAATTCGTCGATCATCAGCAGCAACCGTGTGATCGCAGCGAGGTTGTCGCTTGCCGGGTTGATGCCGATCATCGCGTCGCCGCAACCGTACATCAGGCCGTCGAGCATCGAGGCGGCGATGCCTTTGACGTCGTCGGTCGGATGATTCGGTTGCAGCCGCACCGACATGCGCCCCGGCAAACCAACCGTATTGCGGAATCGCGTAATCACCGGACGTTTGCGCGCCGCCGCGATCAGATCCTGGTTGCGCATCAGCTTCGACACGGCCGCCACCATTTCCGGCGTCAGGCCGGCGGCGATACGCGTGAGCGCGTCGGCATCCGTCGTGCTGCTCAACAGCCAGTTGCGAAAATCGCCGACCGTCAGATGCGAAATCTCGGCGAATGCCTGCGGCGAATGATCGTCGATGACGAGACGCGTGACTTCGTCGCTCTCGTAGGGAATCACCGCTTCGTTCAGGAAGGTGCGCAGCGGCACCTGCGCGAGCGCCATCTTCGCAGCCACGCGTTCTTCCTCGCTCGCCGCCGCCACGCCCGCAAGCTGGTCGCCGGAGCGCTGCGGGCTCGCTTTCGCCAGCAGAGTTTTCAGATCGGCAAAACGGTAAGTGCGATTGCCGACTGTCTCGGTGTAGCTCATTTTTACGACTCCATCGCCGCTGCTCGCGCAGCGGCTCGATCCGTCATTCTTCGAGCAGGGCGTCCGACGGCGCCGCGTCGCGTTGGTGGCGCGTCAGCAAAAAGTAGACGTAACCCAGCGCGAGGAAAATCGCGAACACGATCGCCACCAGAAAGTTGAAGTAAACCATGGTCGCGAGGCAAATGAGTGCGGCCACCAACGCGAACGCCGGAAACAGCGGAAACAACGGCGCGCGGAACGGGCGCTCCATGTTCGGCTCGGCGCGACGCAGCTTGAATAGCGCCAACATGCTGATGATATACATCACGATAGCGCCAAACACCGACATCGTCACGATGTTGGCGGTAAGCGTCTGTCCGCCGAACTGGATCAACTCGTCGCTATAGATGGCGGCGATGCCGACCACGCCGCCCGCGATGATCGCCCGATGTGGAGTCTTGAAGCGCGGATGCACCTTGGACAGCCACTCCGGCAGGTAACCCGCGCGGGCCAGCGCGAAGATCTGCCGCGAATAGCCGAGGATGATGCCGTGAAACGAGGCGACCAGGCCGAACAGACCCAGCCACACGAGCATATGCATCCAGCCGCTATGTTCGCCGACGATGAATTTCATCGCCTGCGGCAGCGGGTCGTTGATGTTCGAGAGCTTGGTCCAGTCGCCCGCCGCACCGGCAAACACCATGACGCCAATGGCGAGCACCACTAGTGTCAGGATGCCCGCCACGTAGGCGATCGGAATCGAGCGCTTCGGGTTTTTCGCTTCTTCGGCGGCCATCGCGACGCCTTCGATCGCGAGAAAGAACCAGATCGCGAACGGAATCGCCGCGAACATGCCGTGAAACGAGCCCATGCTGAAGGTGTCCGCGCCCGACCAGCCGCCCTTTGTGAAGTTGGACCATTCGAAGCCCGGCGACACGACGCCCATGAACACCAGCAGTTCGAAGATCGCGAGCAACGTCACGCACAGTTCGAACGCCGCCGCGATCTGCACGCCGACGATGTTCAGCGCCATGAAGACCAGATACGCGCCCATGGCCGCATGCTTCGGCTCCAGACCGGGAAACTGCACGTGCAGATACGCGCCGATCGCCAGCGCGATGGCCGGCGGCGCAAACACGAATTCGACCAGCGTGGCTGCGCCCGCCAGATAGCCGCCCGTCGGACCGAATGCGTGGCGCGCGTAGGCGAACGGGCCGCCGGCGTGAGGAATCGACGTCGTCAATTCGGTGAAACTGAAGATGAAGGTGGTATACATCGCGGCGATAAAAATCGCCGTGAATACGAAGCCGAGCGTGCCGGCGCTGGCCCAGCCGTAGCTCCAGCCAAAATATTCGCCGGAAATGACCAGGCCGACCGCGATGCCCCACAACTGCCATGTGCCGAGCGTCTGCTTCAACTCGTGATGCGTGACTTTGCCGGCCTGCCGACCGCTTTTTCCACTTCCGGACTCTGTTTTCATCGCGCGCTCCCTGTTGTTGCCGCTTGCCCGGCGCCGCAAGGCTTTGCGGCGCACGGGCGGACAGGCTTCAGCCGATGGTAGAGAGCCAATATTCGAGGTGTTATCGAAATTCGGCAAAGTTGGACCGGGTGCGATCGCGTGGGCTCGGGATTCAGCAGGATTTGGTAAATCAGGACGTGGTACTTTTGTCTGCATCTGCGTTGTTCGTGACTGGCAAATTTTCCGTCGACAGGCTTATGAACCAATCAGGCAACCGGGCACGCTACGCGACACGACTAGCACGCGTGCTCGATCATATTTACGACCACCTCGACGAGCCGCTCGATATCGAGCGACTGGCGGCCATCGCCTGTTTGTCGCCGTATCACTGGCATCGCATTTATCAGGCGATGTACGGCGAAGCCGTCGCCACGACCGTGCGGCGTCTGCGTTTGCATCGCGCGGCCGGTCAACTCGCCAACAGTTCGACGCCGATCGCCGAGATCGCCGGGCGGGCTGGCTACAGCAGCCTGCAATCTTTCTCTCGGAGCTTCCGCGCGTCGTTCGGCATACCGCCGGCGCAATATCGCGCGCGAGGCACACACAGCCGGTTTCGTCCGGCACTTTCAGGAGACGATCAAATGACTATGCGCGAAGTAGTGATTCGTCACGTGGAGCCGATGGACATCTTGTCGGTCGACCACGTCGGGCCTTATATGCAGATCGGCAAAGCCTTCGACAGTCTGTTCGGCTGGCTGGCGAAGCACAATCTGCTGGCGGCGCAGATGCGCATGATCGCCGTTTACTACGACGATCCCGGCGTGGTGGCCGAAGACGCGTTGCGCTCGAAGGCGGGTGTGCTGTTGCCGCATCCCGTCCAGGCGTCGGTCACGATGACGCCGCCCGTTTCGCTCGCGCACGTGCGCGGCGGCGAATACGCGGTGCTGCGTCACAAGGGACCCTACAGCGACATGCGCGCGGCGTACGAGTGGTTGTACGGCACATGGCTCGTGCAGTCGGGCCGCGAAGCAGCGGATGCACCGGCCTTCGAGGAATATCTGAATACCCCGAAAGACACGCCGCCTGCCGAACTGCTCACGGAAATCTGCTTGCCGCTCGTTTGATGCGGTGACGGTGGGGTATGCCGTTGCATGTTTACGCTGCGCGCCTGGTGGCTGCCTTTCTGGTTTTTATAGTCTTTGTATATGTATACGTAGTAATAATTAACAAGCATCGCTGTTAACTGTGGATAACCCCGAACTTCGTTTACGTATCAAGAGGCTGCGGATCCGATAACCGTGCGTTGATTACGCGGGAAGACTCAAGGAGCCAGGGACAACTTTTGTGCGACCTGGCTCCTTGATGGATTTATCAAGGTTTCGTTCACATGGAGTGAGGTGGGTTTTACAGGAGTTGTCCAGAGGGGGGTGTGGATAAGTTGGGGGACGCGCGTGATTGTTATAAGCGAGATGCTTATCGCAAATTAGTTCGTAGTACCAAGGCATTGACAAGGCTCTAGCCGCTCGCTTATCTTCGCTTCGCGGGACGGCCGGTCAAGCTTGCCTCGGTATGGGAAGTATGACGTTCCGGGCACTACGGGGTTACCCCGTGGATACGATTGATCTTTGCACTTCGTCGCATGAGCCTTATCTTTCGCTTCGCGCAAGAGGCGCTCACGCAGCACCAGACGCGTTGACTGGCCTTCCCGCCCTCTTCCTGCTTTATGTCCCTATCTGCCCTGCAACTCGTTACCTGTGCAATCGCCGACGGCATGCTGGCCGGGCCGCCAGAACCCGCTTCGATGATCGAGCGGACGACGCAGGTACTCGGCGAGCCCGCCGATTGGATGGACCGC
Source organism: Paraburkholderia sp. GAS199 (assembly GCF_050436585.1). Classification (NCBI taxonomy): domain Bacteria; kingdom Pseudomonadati; phylum Pseudomonadota; class Betaproteobacteria; order Burkholderiales; family Burkholderiaceae; genus Paraburkholderia; species Paraburkholderia sp. GAS199. The sequence continues at coordinate 951,910 of NZ_JBNDMM010000002.1, forward strand.
GTTGTGCGCATGATTGCGAAACGGTTCGCGAGGCAATGGGACACCGTCGACCGTAAAAAACTGGCATACGTGATTGCCGATGCGCCTGCGTTCTACGCAAGGTGGATAAGCGAAAACCGTCCCAAAGTGGTACGCGTATTGCGCCGCGCTCCGCAGCAACGCGCGGCGCCCGCGTGGTTAGCCGGCGTAACCTTGCCGCAACTGGTCACGTCCGTCGATCTGGCAACGTGGCTCGAAGTCGAACCGCAGGAACTCGACTGGTTTGCCGACCAGTGGCGTGTCAACGCGTGCGCAGCGACGACGCCGCTGCATCACTATTCCTACAAAACCGTCGAGAAACGCGACGGCCGTCGCCGCATCATCGAAATTCCGAAGTCACGATTGCGCGCGTTACAGCGGAAAGTACTGCACGGTCTGCTCGACCGGATTCCCACTCACGAAGCAGCGCACGGTTTTCGGTGCGGCCGAAACATCGTGACGTTTGCCGCACCTCACGTGGGTAAAGCGATCGTGGTTCGCTTCGATCTCGAAGATTTTTTTGCTTCCATCCATGCGGGGCGCGTTTACTCCACGTTTGATGCTCTCGGATATCCGGAGAAGATTGCGCGTTCGCTTACCGCACTGTGTACCAACCGCGTACCCAGCAGCGAACTTTTGCTAGCCGACGTTCGCGACAGAATGGATTGGCAGGAACGGCGGCGTTATCGAGCTCGACATTTGCCGCAGGGTGCGCCCACTTCACCGGCGTTAGCCAATCTCTGCGCCTTCCGTTTCGACATGCGGCTTGGCGAACTTGCACGATCCATGGGGGCGGTCTACACGCGCTACGCCGACGACCTCGCTTTTTCAGGCAACGAAGGACTTGCGCGCATGGCGTCGCGGTTAGAAATTCAGGTCGCGGCGATTGCCATCGAAGAAGGGTTTTCGCTCAATCTGAGGAAAACGCGTGTGATGCGACGTGGCACGCGGCAGCATCTCGCCGGCGTTGTGGTCAACCGGCATCCTAACGTTGCCCGGCCCGCGTTCGATGCGTTGAAGGCGACGCTAACCAACTGCGTGCGATTCGGGCCGCACTCGCAAAACCGCGACAATCGTCAGGATTTTCGAGCCCATCTGACGGGACGAGTCGCGCACGTTGCGATGCTTAATGCAACAAGAGGTGCCAAGCTGAAGGCAATTCTGGATCGGGTGGAGTGGGATGAGGGTTTATCGAGCGGGCGCGCTATCGATAAGCAGTAGACAGGTGATCGGCATGGCTGAGTGCGAGATCCGCGCTCAATACGCAGTGTCGAGTGTTTGCCGCACGCCGTCCCATTCGAGGCCGAAACGTGCGAGGTACTTGCGCAAGCGATCCGCATCGTTCGGCTGTTTCTTCCCTTGCCGTGAGACAGCGAACAGAGTGCGGCCGGCTTCCGACAGGCTCGGCGAGACGCGGCATACGTCGAGGACGTGCTCGAGTTGTACCCGGTCGAACAGATCGATTTCGCTCGCGCCTGACCCCAGCACGGTGTCGACAAGATCGCTCGCGTCACGCGTCGGCGACCAGGTCCGAGCGAGCCGCCCCACTTCCTCCTCGGCAATTGCCTCGGTGATCCGACCGGCGTCTGCCAACGTCGCCATTCGCGTAACCGATGCCGACAGTTCGCGGAAGTTGCCTGTCCATACCGCGCGCGGCGAGGTCGCAAATCCAACATATCGCCGCTTTGCTTCGACGTTAAAACGTACCTGCTCACCCTGCTCGCGACCAAAGCGGTCGAGTTCGAACTCCAGATTGGGCTCGATGTCCTCACGGCGTTCGGCAAGGCCGGGCAATCCATATGTCCAGAGATTGATCCGCGCGTAGAGATCTTCGCGAAACGCGCCGGCTGCCACCATCTGACGCAAATCGCGGTGCGTGCCGGCGATCAGTTCAAAATCGCTCGTCACTTCGGCGTCCGATCCCACCGGAAAAAATCGCTTTTCCTCGATTGCCTTCAGCAGCATGGCCTGTTCGTCGAGACCAAGCTCACCGATTTCATCGAGAAAAAGCAGGCCGCCGTCAGCCGCGCGCAGCAAGCCCGCACGCGCCGTCTGCGCACCGGTAAACGCCCCCTTCACGTGACCGAACAGCGTGGACATGGCGGCGTCCCCTCGCAGCGTTGCACAATTGACTTCGATGAACGGGCCCGCAACCCGATGACGGCCACGCTTGAGTTCGTACACACGTTTTGCGAGAAACGATTTGCCCGCGCCGGTCGGCCCGACCAGCAACATCGGCGCACGCGAGCGCACGGCGACGCGCTCCAGTTGCTCGATCAGTGCGTTGAAGCGGACATTGCGTGTTGCGATGCCGGCCTTCAAGAACGATACGGTTTCGTCGCGCTCACGCCTGAAACGTTGAGCGATCCGGTTGTAGCGCGACAGGTCGAGATCGATCACCGAGACTGTGCCAGGACCGCTCGGACCTTCATCGGTCCGTTGAGGCGGCGCCGTCTGTACAAGCCGCGCAGGCAGATAGCGCGCTTCGGCGAGCAGGAACCAGCAGATCTGCGCTACGTGCGTGCCTGTCGTGATATGGATCAGGTAATCCTCCTGGTCAATATCGAACGGATAGGCGCGCGCGAAGTCGTGCAACGTCGCGTAGACCTCTTCGAAATCCCACGGATCGCGAATCGTTAGCGATGTAAGCCGGACATCGGTATGCGGCGATATTTGCGCAAGGTCGTCTTTTACGCGAGTCGCAAGACGCTCGTAGTCGTGCGAATGCAGCAACTCGAGCCGGTCGATAGGCGAATCTGGCTGAGCGCACAACGAAATTGTCGGGCGCCATTTCTGCCAGCGGCGCGGCGCGCGTCCGCCTTGATCAAGCACGGTGCCGAGAAAGCCGATCGCAACTGTCTTACGCATGTTTATCTTTTTAGATAAAGATTGATTCCATTGTATAGAAAATCGCCGTCTGAGCGGTTGACGGAAAGCGGTTCAACTTCGCCTATTCGCAAGGAAATTTCTTTGATTTCATCAATTTAAGAAACATCGCAGATTGTCGGATGCCTTCTTGGCACAGTCTTCGCTAAATATGCTCAGCCGGACATCCCGCTGCTCCGCGAGCCGAGATGCAAGGCCAGCCGCTGCGCCCGCCCAACCCGTTCATCGCGATACCCGACGGCGCGGACTGAAAACTCTGTCGCACGTCGGCCTAGTCGCGGGTCAGTGCGATCGGCCAGGAAAGGGACGGCCTGCGCAAACGTGTGAGGTATAGCCGTGCAGTGCGACTGCACGCACGGAAAAAGTCGGCGCAGCGCGTTGGCGCGCGCCGCCAAACAGAAACAGATTGGATAGTGAAATGAGTGAACTGGACTATCAGGTAATGGAGCTTGCGAATGGCAAGCCGGTGAAGATGTGGACGAACGGCGTCGCCGTCGAAGAAGAAGCGCGCGCCCAGTTGCGCAACACTGCGCAGATGCCATTCGTTTTCCGACACCTTGCGGTAATGCCGGATGTGCATCTCGGCAAGGGCTCGACGATTGGCAGCGTGATTCCGACGAAAGGCGCAATCATTCCGGCCGCGGTCGGCGTCGACATCGGGTGCGGAATGATGGCCGCACGCACGACGTTGACAGCATCGGATTTGCCGGACTCGCTCGCCGGGTTGCGCAGCGCAATCGAACGCGCGGTGCCGCATGGTCGCGCACCGGGACGACGCGATCCGGGTGCGTGGGGCAACCGCGCGCCGGCTGCGGTCGATGAAATGTGGAGCACGCTGCAGCCAGGATTCCGGCGCATCGTCGACAAGTACCCGAAGCTCGAGAAAACGAACCACTATGCGCATCTCGGGACACTCGGCACGGGCAACCATTTCATCGAAGTGTGTCTCGACGAAAGCGCTAGCGTGTGGTTCATGTTGCACAGCGGTTCGCGTGGCGTCGGCAATGCGATCGGCAATCTGTTCATCGAACTCGCGCAGAACGATATGCGTCAGCACATCGCCAATCTGCCGGATCGCAACCTGGCGTATTTCACCGAGGGCAGCCAGCATTTCGACGATTACATCGAAGCCGTCGGCTGGGCGCAGGATTTCGCGCGACGCAACCGGCTAGCGATGATGGACGCGGTGATCGGCGCGACGCGAAGTGTGATTGGCAAGCCGTTCAGCGTGGACGAACACGCCGTGAATTGCCACCACAACTATGTGCAACAGGAACGTCACTACGGCGAAGACGTGCTCGTCACGCGCAAGGGAGCCGTCTCTGCGCAGAAAGGACAACTCGGCATCATTCCGGGTTCGATGGGTGCGAAAAGCTTCATTGTGCGTGGGCTCGGCAATCCGGAGAGTTTCTGCTCATGCAGCCACGGTGCAGGCCGGACCATGAGCAGGACGGAAGCTAAGCGCCGCTTCACCGTTGCTGATCAGGTTAGGGCGACGGAGGGCGTGGAATGCCGGAAGGACGCCGGCGTTGTCGACGAAATTCCGATGGCCTACAAGGACATCGATACGGTAATGGCAGCGCAGAGCAGTCTCGTTGAAGTTGTCCATACACTTCGTCAGGTCGTTTGCGTAAAGGGATAACGCGGCAGGAATAGCGCGGTCGGCGATGGAGGCCCGGCTGGCGCCGCATAATCAAAGGAAACGTGATGAATAGGAAAGAAGAACTAAAAATGGTGCGCAGCGAGCACCCAGTCGCCGAAACTGTTCGTGCGCGCGTGCTGGCCGAACTCGCGGATATCGAAAGCCGTCACGATGTGACCGTGTTATTTGCGTGTGAGTCGGGTAGCCGCGGCTGGGGTTTTGCGTCGCCGGACAGCGACTACGATGTGCGCTTCGTTTATGCGCACCGCCGTGACTGGTACTTGCGCGTCGAGCCGCAGCGAGACGTGATCGAAAGGCCACTCGACGACGTACTCGACGTCAGCGGTTGGGAATTACGAAAGGCGTTGCAACTGTTGCATCGCTCGAATCCAACGCTGCTCGAATGGCTCGACTCGCCAATCGTCTATCGCGAGGACATGCGCTGGGCGCCGAGGCTGAAGTCGCTTGCATCGGCGTTTTTTTCGCCGATGCGCGGACGGCATCACTATCTGTCGATGGCGAAGAAGAACTTTCGCGGATATCTACAGGGCGATACGGTTCGCTTCAAGAAATATCTGTATGTATTGCGACCGCTGCTCGCTGCGAGGTGGGTCGACATGGGACTCGGGATGCCGCCGATGCGGTTTGCCGATCTTGTCGCCGGCACCGTGCATGACTCGACGATACTAACTGAGATCGATGACCTGCTTGCGCTCAAGATGCGCGCGAACGAAAGCGACTACGGGCCACGTCGACCGGCGATTCACGCGTTGATCGAATCGATGCTCGCCGACGCCGAACTTGAACGCGAATACAAGCGCCCATGGGGCGAAGTGGCGATGCTCGACGCTTTTTTGCTCGACGTACTTGAAGGCACATGATGAACAGGTGACGTAGCGCTTCTTGCGTTGCGTTGCCTGTTTGTCTACCGCCGACTTCCTGGCGCCACTGACTTCTGTCGAGGCGATACGCCGCCGCGCCGTCTGTCATATTGATGATAGTTGCCTGGTTTTGCAGCCGCTGCCAACTTCTTCGATCAGAGAGCAAGACTCGGACTATCAAGAAAAAGACCCATAAGTTTCTCAACTTATGGGTCCCGGATTTTCAGGTCAGGGGTTTATTTGCAACCCACCTCAAACATCAATATTCCCCGCCCGCAACGCATTCGACTCGATAAACGCGCGCCGCGGCTCCACATCATCGCCCATGAGCGTGGTGAAAATACCGTCAGCCGCAATCGCATCCTCGATCTGCACGCGCAGCAAGCGACGCACCGTCGGGTCCATCGTGGTTTCCCACAACTGGCCGGGGTTCATCTCACCGAGACCCTTATAGCGCTGCTTGGAGACGTTGCGCTCGGCATCCGCCAGCAACCATTTCATCGCCGACTTGAAGTCGGTCACAGCCATGCTGCGCTCGCCACGTTTGATGACAGCGCCAATCCCAATCAAACCCTTGAAGGTATTCGCGGTATTGATCAGCTGCTGATAATCGGCGGTCAGCTGGAAATCCTGATCCAGCACGGAAATCTTCTGATTGCCGTGATGCGTGCGCGCGACGCGCAGCGAGCGCAACTCACGCACCGGGTCGTACATTGTCGTGACCTTGACTTCAGGCTTCAGCGGGTCGTCGCGCAGCTTCGCTTCCAGAGCCACAGCGGATGCGTCCGCCGCTTCTTCGCTGGACAGATCGACAGCGATGCCATCCATTATTGCCTCGAGCGCGCCCGCGTCGTACAAGCGGCTCAGGCGATTGACCACGGCCTGCGCCAGCAAGTAAGCGCGCGCCAATTCGCCGAGCGCGTCGCCGGTGATCGGCGTAGCACCTTCGGCCGCCACGAGTTCCGAACCCTGCAACGCCAGCTTCAGGATGTGCGCGTTGACTTCGGCCTCGTCCTTCAAATACCGCTCGTCCTTACCCGCCTTGATCTTGAACAGCGGCGGTTGCGCGATGTAGATATAGCCGCGCTCGATCATCTCCGGCATCTGACGATAGAAGAACGTCAGCAGCAGCGTGCGAATGTGCGCGCCGTCCACGTCAGCATCGGTCATGATGATGATGCGGTGATAACGCAGCTTGTCGAGGTTGTAGTCTTCCTTGCCGATGCCGCAACCCAGCGCGGTAATCAGCGTGACGATCTGCTCGGAGGAAAGCAGCTTGTCGTAGCGCGCTTTCTCAACATTGAGCACCTTGCCGCGCAGCGGCAGGATCGCCTGAAACTTACGGTCACGCCCCTGCTTCGCCGAGCCGCCTGCCGAGTCGCCCTCGACGATATAAATTTCGGACTTCGCCGGATCTTTTTCCTGGCAATCCGCCAGCTTGCCAGGCAAACCGACGCCGTCGAGCACGCCTTTGCGGCGCGTCATTTCGCGCGCCTTGCGCGCTGCATCGCGCGCACGTGCCGCGTCGACAATCTTGCTGCAAATGATCTTGGCGTCGTTCGGCGTTTCGAGCAGGAATTCTTCGAGCGCCTTCGCAACGACGTCTTCGACCGGCGCGCGCACTTCCGACGACACCAGCTTGTCCTTGGTCTGCGCGCTGAACTTCGGCTCCGGCACCTTCACCGACAGCACGCACGAAAGTCCTTCGCGCATGTCGTCGCCCGACGTCTCGACCTTCGCTTTCTTCGCGACTTCGTGATCGTTGATGTACTTGTTCAGCACACGCGTCATGGCCGCGCGCAGGCCGGTCAGGTGAGTGCCGCCGTCGCGCTGCGGAATGTTGTTCGTGAAGCACAGCACGTTTTCGTTGTAGCTGTCGTTCCACTGCATGGCCACTTCCACGCCTACGCCGTCTTTCTCGCCGCTGATGTGGAAAATGTTCGGGTGCAGCACGGACTTGTTCTTGTTGATGTACTCAACGAAACCCTTCACGCCGCCCACGAAAGCGAAATCCTCTTCCTTGCCGGTGCGCTGGTCGAGCAGGCGGATTCGCACGCCGTTATTCAGGAACGACAGTTCGCGAATGCGCTTGGCCAGAATGTCGTAGTGATATTCGATGTTGCCGAAGATGGTTTCGTCGGCGAGGAAGTGCACTTCGGTGCCGCGGTTTTCGGTGTCGCCGGTGATCTGGATCGGCGAAACGGCCACACCGTCGATTTCTTCGATGATGCGGTTTTGCGGCACGCCACGGTGGAATTCCATGAAGTGCTTCTTGCCGTCGCGACGGATAGTCAAACGCAGCCACGCCGACAACGCGTTCACGCACGACACGCCCACGCCGTGCAGGCCGCCGGACACCTTGTAGCTGTTCTGGTCGAACTTGCCGCCGGCGTGCAACTCGGTCATCACGATTTCAGCGGCGCTGCGCTTCGGGTCGTGCTTGTCGTCCATCTTCAGACCGGTCGGCACGCCGCGGCCGTTGTCGGTGATGGAAATCGAGTTGTCCGCGTGAATGATCACCTGGATGTCGTTGCAATGCCCCGCCAACGCTTCGTCGATGGAGTTGTCCAGCACTTCGAATACGAGGTGGTGCAGACCGGTCCCGTCCGATGTATCCCCGATGTACATCCCGGGCCGCTTGCGCACCGCCTCCAGACCTTCGAGGATCTGAATCGAGGATGCGCCGTAGCTGTTGTCGGGTTGCGAATTGTTCGTTTCAGTCATGGATTTTTTCCGGTTCTGCGTTGCTGCAAGGTTGCTGCTCGGGACTTTTCAAAACACCATAAAAACGCCAAAGGGGCGCTGCGCCCCTTGGTGTGTTCTGGATTTTGGACGCGTTAGATGCGCATCGGCATCACGACGTATTTGAATTCGTCGTTCTCGGGAATCGTGATCAACGCGCTGGAGCTGGCGTCGCCCAGGCTCACTTGCAACGTGTCGACCTTCAGGTTCGCGAGCACGTCGAGCAGATACGTGACGTTGAACCCGATATCGACGCTGTCGCCGTCGTACGCGATTTCCAGTTCTTCCTGCGCCTCTTCCTGATCGGCGTTGGTCGACATGATCTTCAACTGGCCCGGCTCGATGATGCAGCGCACGCCCTTGAATTTGTCCGACGTCAGAATTGCGGCGCGTTGCAACGAACGCTGCAGTTCTTCACGGCCGATCACGAACTGATTCTTGTGCGACTTCGGAATCACACGCTGGAAGTCGGGGAATTTGCCTTCCACCAGCTTCGACACGAGTTCGACCTGGCCGAACGTGAATTTCACCTGCGTGGGCGCGATGTCGATCTTCAGCGTGTCGTCGATGTCTTCCAGCAGACGCTGCAGTTCGAGAATCGTCTTGCGCGGAATGATGACTTCCTGGCGCGGGAACGAGCCCTCGATCTTCATGGACGAGAACGCCAGACGGTGGCCGTCGGTCGCGACTGCCATCAGCTGGTCGCCATCTACCACCAGCAGCATGCCGTTCAGGTAGTAGCGAATGTCTTGCTGGGCCATCGAAAAATGGACCATGCCGAGCAACTGGCGGAACGTTTTCTGGGGAACCACCAGGTTCGCGCCGAAGTCTTTAGCTTGAGCGACAGTCGGGAACTCGTCGGCCGCCAGCGTTTGCAGGGCAAAGCGGCTTTTGCCGGATTGCACGGTCAGACGCTTGTCGTTCAGCGTGAGCGTAACTTGCCCGTCGGGCATGGCACGCAGGATGTCGAGGAGCTTTCTTGCTGCTACCGTGGTCGCGACCGAATCGCCGCCCACGCCGAAATCGGCACGCGTGGTGATCTGCAACTCGAGGTCGGTCGACAGGAACGACACGTCCGGGCCGTTCTTGGTAATCAGCAAATTGGCGAGGATCGGCAACGTATGGCGGCGTTCGACGATGCCGCTCACGGTTTGCAGCGGCCTGAGGAGGTTATCGCGTTCGGTCTTGACCAGTTGCATAGAGTTCCTTCGTTGATAAGACGGCCTGCGCGCCTTGCCAGACGGCTTTCCCGCGCGCAGCCGCGACTCCCCGCCGGCGCTACGCAGCGCCTGTCACGGCGTGAATTCCGCCCGCGGCCGCCGGGCGGTTAAACCTGTATTGTGCCTGAAAACGGGAGCGCCCCACTAAATTGGGGGCGAGTTCCGAAATAAACAGGTCGTTTTTTCATCCCAGGCTGCTCAACCCTTGAGCGTTTGCTCCAGAACGTGCAGTTCGTGGTTCAGTTGGGCGTCTTTACTGCGCTCGTCGGCAATCTTGCGAACCGCGTGCAGAACCGTAGTGTGGTCGCGGCCGCCGAACAATTCGCCGATTTCCGGCAAACTTTTCTGCGTCAGCTCTTTCGCCAGATACATGGCGATCTGCCGCGGACGCGCGATGTTCGCCGGACGCTTCTTCGAATACATGTCCGCGACCTTGATACTGTAGAAATCAGCCACGGTCTTCTGGATGTTTTCCACCGAAATCTGCCGGTTTTGTACCGTCAACAGGTCTTTCAGCGCTTCTTTCGTCAGTTCGATCGAAATTTCACGGCCATGGAACTTCGAGTACGCGAGGATCTTGCGCAGCGCGCCTTCGAGTTCGCGCACGTTCGAACGCAAATGTTTCGCGACGAAAAACGCGACGTCTTCGTTCAGACTGACGAACTCCGATTGCGCCTTGCGCATCAGAATGGCCACGCGCATCTCCAGCTCCGGCGGCTCGATGGCCACGGTGAGGCCGGAGTCGAAGCGCGAGATCAGGCGGTCGTCGATACCCGAAATTTCCTTCGGATACGTGTCGCTGGTGATGATCACCTGCGCCTTGTTGGCCACCAGCGCCTCGAACGCGTAGAAGAATTCTTCCTGCGTACGCGATTTGCCGGAAAAGAACTGAATATCGTCGATCAGCAGCAGGTCGAGCGAGTGGTAGTAGCGCTTGAAGTCGTCGAACGCCTTGCGCTGGTACGCCTTCACCACGTCGGATACATATTGTTCCGCGTGGATGTAGCGAATCCGCGCGCCGGCCTTGTCCATCAGAAGCTGGTTGCCGATGGCGTGGATCAGGTGAGTCTTGCCCAGACCGACGCCGCCATACAGGAACAGCGGGTTGTACGAGATGCCGGGATTGTCCGCGACCTGAATTGCCGCAGCGCGCGCCAGTTGGTTGGCCTTACCGGTCACGAAGTTGTCGAAGGTCAGGACCGGATTGAGCTTGGAACGCTCGTACATCGAGTCGTTTTCGCCATTGCCGTTCGAGCCCGCGCTCTGGCCCGGACGCCACGTGCGGCGAGCGGCCGCGGCTTCGTTGGCGTCGAGGCTGGGAAGATCGAGGTCGGCGGCGTCATCAGCCGATGCCCGCGCGTTGGCGTTCTGTTCGGCAGCTGCGCGCGCATTCGCGTTGAGGTTAGCCATGGCGCTGTTCGCGCCGTTGGAACGCGCGGCCTGCGACGCCTGGACTGCACCGACGGCGGCGTCCACCGCGGCCGAGCCGCCATTCGAGGCAGACGAATAGCCACCGTTGCCGGCAGGCGAGGAAGCCGGGCGAGCCGGCGCCGGCGCTGCTGCTACGGGAGCGCGCATGCCTGCTTTCGGGTCGAGCACGAATTGGACATCGACCGGCGCCTGCCAGAAATCGCGGGCCATATCGGCAATGCGGCCGGAGAACTGGCTCTTGACCCAGTCGAGCTTGAAGCGGTTCGGCGCGGCGATGCTAAGCGTGTTCGCATCGGCGTCGAAGGCGACCGGGGCCAACGGTTTGATCCACGTCACGTACTGCTGGGGCGTCAGCTCGCGCTCCAGCAATGCGGAACAGTGTTGCCAGAAATCGTTCATCGAGTTGCTGTCGTTATGATGTGCACGGAGGTTCGCCGCTGCCCCTGTCGCGCAGCCGCAACAAGGCCCTGAGCAGTCGGCCAAACCAGGCGTAAGCGCTCCAGGCGCTTGTGCCACAAGGGTTTGCGGGCGCAAGCGAGCCGGAGCGGCGTGCAGGATTTTTGGGAAGTAAGGCGAGATTCTAACGCCAAAACGGAGCCGAAAGGGAGTTATCCACAGGGACGGATCATCCGGCGAAGTCTTCCTGGAGCAAGGCCGAACCAGGCTAAACTATTGACGGCCAACGGAAAACGGGTTTAAATAGCGGGTTCCGCGAAAACCAATTCAGTAAACCACCGGCCATTGCGCTTTCAGCGATGATCGCGCGGTTATTTTTCGATCAAGTGAGAGCAACATGAAACGTACTTACCAACCTTCCGTTACCCGTCGCAAGCGTACCCACGGCTTCCGCGTTCGCATGAAGACCGCAGGTGGCCGCAAGGTCATCAACGCACGTCGCGCGAAGGGCCGCAAGCGCCTCGCCATCTAAGGCAGGCGAGCGGATTGCGCGCTCCCTTTATGCCGGACGAGACCTGCGGTAACGCGGGAACGGTTGGGGCGCCGCAACAGGGCTCGGTTCCGTTGCGAGCGCAAGCCGCCTTCCCCAAAGCCGCAAGGCTACTGAAAACGGATGAATTTTCATCCGTTTTTCGTTTGCGCCCGTGGCGCCGTACTGCGCACTTCGTCGTGTACGGCCGGCCCACCGGCAACGACGCACGCCTCGGCCTCGTAATCGGCAAGAAATATGCGCCGCGTGCGGCCACGCGTAATCTGGTACGCCGCATTGCGCGCGAAGCCTTCCGGTTGCGTCGCGCGGAATTCGGCGGTTGGGATGTGCTGCTGCGTCTGCACACGCGCTTCGACAAGAAAGCTTTGCCGAGCGCGTCGTCGCCCCCGTTGAGGGCGCTGTGCCGCAGCGAGATAGAGGCGCTGCTCGATAAGGCAGCGCGCGAAATTGTCCGTCGCGAGGCGCCGCCCGCGGAAGCGCCCAAGACGGAATGACGCTCAAGTGAGCGCCCGCTTCGCAGTTGTCCGGCTTGCCGGAGCAGCTTCGGCAGCTCCGCTGCACGGGCCTCACCCGGTACTCCACGTTGCGCGGCGCCGTCCGGCCGCTTCAGCCATGCAAACGGTACTCTTCGCTTTATTGCGTTTCTACAAGGTTGCCGTCAGCCCCATGCTCGGCAACCGGTGCCGTTTTTACCCTTCCTGCTCTGATTACGCGCGCGAAGCAATCCAGTATCATGGCGCCGCGCGCGGGACTTATCTCGCCGCCAGGCGTATTTGCCGCTGCCACCCGTTTTCCGCGGGCGGCATCGATCTCGTCCCGCCTCCCACTTCTGAAAAGCGCTGACGCGCCGTTCCATCGACACTGAGACAACGCATGGATATCAAACGCACCGTCCTATGGGTCATCTTTTTCATGTCAGCGGTCATGCTGTTCGACAACTGGCAACGCGACCACGGACGCCCGTCGATGTTCTTCCCGAGCGCCACGCCGACCAAGACCGTCGGCAGCGCCGCACCGGGAACCACGACGCCGGGAACCCAGCCCGCCGATTTGCCGGCCACCAACGCAGCAGCACCGGGCAATGCGCCAGCGGCAGCGCAATCGCAACTGATCAAGTTCAGCACCGACGTCTATAGCGGCGAGATCGACACTCGCGGCGGCACGCTGTCGAAGCTGTCGCTCGTCAAGCAGGGCGACGGCAAGCAGCCTGACCTGGTCATCACGCTGTTCGACCGCACCGCGAACCATACGTATCTGGCGCGCACGGGTCTGCTCGGCGGCGATTTCCCGAACCACAACGACATCTTCACGCCGCTGCCGAACCAGCCGCACGATCTGACGGGTGACGAAAAGTCATTCCAGATCAGCTTCGAATCGCCGGTCAAGGGTGGGCTGAAGGTCATCAAGACCTACACGTTCACGCGCGGCAGCTATGTGATCGGCGTGGACACGAAGATCCAGAACGTCGGCACGGCACCCGTGAGCCCGTCGGTCTATATGGAACTGGTGCGCGACGACCAGCCGGTGGAAACGCCGCGCTTCTCGCACACGTTCATCGGACCGGCTGTCTACACGGAGCAGCACCACTTCCAGAAGATGACGTTCAGCGACATCGACAAGAACAAGGAAGACTTCGTCAATTCGGCCGACAACGGCTGGATCGCGATGGTGCAGCACTATTTCGCGTCGGCGTGGATTCCGCAGCAAGGCGCCAAGCGTGACATCTACGTCGAGAAGATCGACCCGACGCTGTATCGCGTCGGCGTGAAGCAACCGGTGGCCGCTATCGCACCGGGTCAGACGGTCGACGTGTCGGCACGCCTGTTCGCCGGTCCGGAAGAAGAGCGCATGCTCGAAGGCATCGCGCCGGGCCTGGAACTCGTGAAAGACTACGGCTGGGTGACGATCATCGCGAAGCCGCTGTTCTGGCTGCTCGAAAAGATCCACAGCTATGTCGGCAACTGGGGCTGGTCGATCGTGCTGCTTACGCTGCTCATCAAGGCCGTGTTCTTCCCGCTGTCGGCGGCGAGCTACAAGTCGATGGCGCGCATGAAGGCGATCACGCCGCGTATGCAGGCGCTGCGCGAACGCTTCAAGGGCGATCCGCAGAAGATGAATGCCGCGCTGATGGAGTTGTACAAGACCGAGAAGGTCAATCCGTTCGGCGGCTGTCTGCCGGTCGTGATTCAGATTCCGGTGTTCATCTCGCTGTACTGGGTGCTGCTGTCGTCGGTTGAAATGCGTGGCGCACCGTGGATTCTCTGGATTCACGATCTGTCGCAACAGGATCCGTTCTTCATCCTGCCGGTGTTGATGGCCGTCTCGATGTTCCTGCAGACCAAGCTGAACCCGACGCCGCCGGACCCGGTTCAGGCAAAGATGATGATGTTCATGCCGATCGCATTCTCGGTCATGTTCTTCTTCTTCCCGGCCGGTCTGGTGCTGTACTACGTCGTGAATAACGTGCTCTCGATCGCCCAGCAGTACTACATCACGCGCATGATGGGGCAGTCGAAAACCAAGGCAGCCTGACGCCGATTTGCCATCGACGGACAATCCACCGCGATTCGTCCGTCAGACGGCAACGGTCGATACAGACAAGCCGCAAAAAAAGCCGCCCGGTGCAAACCGGGCGGCTTTTTTATTTGCTTCACGTAACGCTTATTCCTCGTCGTCTTCGCCGTAGAAACGGTCGATCATTTCTTCCACGAGATTGCGGTCTTTCGGCGTGAGCGAAGCGATCTTCGAAGCCAGCTCGATCGTCTCGGGCGACGGCGGATAAGGCTCGCCGCGCGGCACCTGCCGCTGACGCACACCCGGCGAGGGCCCGTAGTGCAACCAGTGCACTTCCACCTTCAACCACTCAGCCAGCGTCTGCAACTTATCCGGCGTCGGAATCGTCGTACCCTTGAGCCACTTGTGCGCGGTTTGCGGCGAAACCGGCTGAGCGCCCCGATGCCGGAGATTGAATTGCTCGGCGAGTTTCGTCCCACCGCGAATTTTCAGCGGCTCCAATGAATCCCTCAGCCGCTTGGCGAAGGCGTTTTTTTCTTTAACGGTTGGCATGCGCCAGATTGTGCAATTCAGCGCATCACCAGTTGACAACTACGCAAGCTAATGATTGCCTTATTTAAGATAGCTTTTAGCTTGAATCGTGTGATGGACAATGGATGCCGGCGATGTCACTTTTTCTGAAAATTTCCTTATTTGACGCGGCTTTCCGCGCCCCGTTGTCTCAAGACCGCACAGCCAGTTCTTAAGAGTCGCGCTTGCCATCCTAGCTTGTTTAAGATAAATCTTAAATTCGCAGCTGGGAGTTGTCGACGGGTCGATCGAGGACGGATACGAGCCGCCAGCCCTTCCCGCCCGCGAATCGATATCGACGCCCGCGTTACAATGCCTCGCGCCGTGCCGACAGCGGCGCGCCGCCCTTCTCTACGTATTCTTCGCCCTTCCCATGCTCGCCACCGATTCCGATCCGATTGTCGCCATAGCCACCGCTCCCGGTCGAGGCGGCATCGGGGTCGTGCGGATTTCGTTCGGCCGCGCGGGCGAAGCGGCGGCGCAACCGCTGATGCAGGCGCTCACCGGCCAAACGCTGGCGCCGCGCCACGCGAGCTATGTGCCGTTTCTCGACAGCAACGGCAGCGCGCTCGACCGTGGTATCGCGCTGTATTTTCCGGCGCCGCATTCCTACACCGGTGAGCACGTGCTCGAGTTGCAGGGCCACGGCGGACCGGTCGTGCTGCAACTCGTCCTGCAACGTTGCATCGACGCCGGTCGTGCCTTCGGACTGCGTCTGGCCGAACCGGGTGAATTCACGCGTCGCGCGTTTCTGAACGACAAGCTGGATCTGGCGCAAGCCGAGGCGGTCGCCGATCTGATTGAGGCCAGCACCGAAGCCGCCGCGCGCTCGGCCGGACGCTCGCTCGACGGCGCGTTCTCGCGCGACATCCATGCGCTCGTCGAAGACGTCATCACGCTGCGCATGCTGGTGGAAGCAACGCTTGATTTCCCTGAAGAAGAAATCGACTTTCTCGAGGCGGCGGATGCCCGCGGCAAGCTCGCCCGCATTCGCGAGCGTCTGGCCCACGTTCTGAGCGAGGCACGTCAGGGCGCGTTGCTGCGTGAAGGCTTGTCGGTCGTGCTGGCCGGTCAGCCGAACGTCGGGAAATCGTCGCTGCTGAATGCGCTGGCGGGCGCGGAACTGGCCATCGTGACACCGATCGCCGGCACCACGCGCGACAAGGTCGCGCAAACCATCCAGATCGAAGGCATTCCGCTGCACGTGATCGATACCGCCGGGCTGCGCGACACGGAAGACGAGGTCGAGAAAATCGGCATTGCGCGGACGTGGAGTGAGATCGAGCGCGCCGACGTCGTCTTGCATCTGCTCGATTCGCGCACCGGCATGACGGCCGAAGACGAACTGATCGCCCACCGTTTTCCCGGAGGCGTGCCGGTGGTCCGTGTGCTGAACAAGACCGATCTTGCCGGCCTTGCGCCGTCGGTGAACACGCTCGACGAGACCGCCGAGTTGAGCGAAGTGCGCCTCTCCGCGAAGCAGGGCGACGGCGTTGCGCTCCTGCGCGACGAACTGCTGAGAATCGCAGGCTGGCAGGCCGGCGCCGAAAGCGTTTATCTGGCGCGGGAGCGTCATCTGATCGCGCTGCGCGCCGCCGCCGAACATCTGGCCACGGCCGCCGCACACGCGGACCAGAACTCGCAGGCGTTGGATCTCTTCGCGGAAGAACTGCGCCTGGCGCAGGATCAATTGAATTCCATCACCGGTGAATTCAGCTCGGACGACCTGCTCGGCGTGATTTTCAGCCGGTTCTGTATCGGCAAGTAAGCACGTAAATCGAACCCCGAAAAATGGCTTCGAATTCGGCTCAAATGCGCAAAATTCCAACGCGCACATCCACCACCGCCACGACATTTGTAGACCCAAATAGCGGCAAATCATTGGTACACAAACCGTTCCCGGTTTAAACTCACGGCATCCGTGTATCGACGATTCCGCTGCTCATGCCGAAGCTCGCTGTTCCCCTCACCGAAAGCCAGGTGCGCGCCCTCGAACCGCGCGCCGTCCGCTATTCCGTCGCAGACGGCAACGGCCTGGTCATCGAGGTCATGACCACCGGGACCAAGGTCTGGCGCTTCCGTTATTCGCTGGGCGGCAAGCGTCAGCCGCTGGCGACCATTGGCGACTACCGCATGATTTCTCTGCGCGTCGCGCGGGCGAAGGCGCAAAAGTATGCGGAAATGGTGGCCAACGGCGTTTCGCCGGTTGCCACGGCACGCCGCGATCGTGGCGCGGAAGCCAAAGCCGAGGTGCTGCGCGAAGGCGCCGAGCTTTATCTCGCAACGGAAATGGCGGGCAAGTCGGACGAATACCGCCGCACCACGCGCCGCGCGCTCGACAAAGACGTGCTGCCCGCCATCGGCGCCAAGCCGATCAAGTCCGTGACGGACGCCGATGTCCGCGCAATCTGCGAGCAGATCAAAAGCCGTGGCTCGCCGAAGATGGCGCTGCATACGCGCAACGTCGTCAAGCGCCTCTACGAATTCCTGATTGCCCGTCAGCTTGCCACCGCCAATCCGGCCGAACTCGTCCCGGCGCGCTTCATCGCGACGCCCGACAGCCGTACCCGCGTGCTCGCGCCTGACGAAATCGGCGCGATGCTGCGCGCAATCTATGCGTCCGACATTCGCCGTCCGCTGAAACTGGCGCTGCATCTGCTCGTGCTGACCATGGTCCGCAAATCCGAGTTGATCGAAGCAAGCTGGTCGGAATTCAATCTGGATAAGGCGCTCTGGAAAATTCCCGCCGAGCGCACACCGAAAGAGCGCGAACATCGCGTCTACCTGTCCAGTCAGGCGGTCGCCTTGTTGCGCGAACTTCAGGCTTCGCGCACCGCGGCGAGCTTCGTGTTCCCGAGCGTCAGAGGAGACGAGCGGCCGATCGCAAAGAGCACGCTCAATCAGGCCGTGAAGGCGCTCGGTCTCGACGTCGAACATTTCGTGCTGCACGATTTCCGGCGCACGGCGTCGACGCATCTTCTGGCGATGGGACAGCCGGCCGACGCCATCGACAGCGCCCTCGCCCGCGTGGCCAAAGACGCCGACGCCCAACCGGCCGCCCGCGCCGGACAGAAAGAAGCGCAGCGCAAGACCTTGCAACTATGGGCGGATTTTGTCGACGCGCAGATGAGCAGCAGATGAACAACCGGTGAACCGCGAGCGGACGCCCGCCAGCCCCACCTTCGGCCATCTACGTCTTTCTCCCCGCGCTTGCCGCCAACCGTTTTTTTCACCGCTGCTTTCCGTCGATCCATCGCCTAAACTGGAAAATTGACGTGGCCCGACACGGAGGCTCCCCATGTCTGAATCCTTGATGGCTTACCTGCTGGGACCTTTGGTCATGATCGTGATCGGTGGGGCGATCTGGGCTGTGTCCCACTCGCGTCACAAGTCGAAGCCCGAACGCCTGGAGCGCTGGCTCGACACTCACTATGCCGAGTGGTTACACCACCGCCATTGAATTCGTCCCGTTGATACAAAAAAGGCCGTCGCGCATTGCGACGGCCTTTCTGTCTTTGCCAGCCTTCTGCCGGGCTTAGATTACGCCCGTTACCAGCCCTGCTGCTGCGGATAACCGTATTGCGCCGGCGGCGGAGCGCCGCATGCCACATAGGCGCGCTGATACTGGTCGTAGCAATATCCCGGCGGCGGCCCGGCGTACACCGGCGCCGGCTGATAAACCGGCTGCGCATACACGGGCTGCTGATACGCGACCACGGGCGCGGGATTCAGCGCCGACGTCACCACCGCACCCAGCACCGCGCCGCCGATCAGCGCACCGACTACATCGCCCCCGTTGCCATGCGCGGACGCTTGTCCCGCCATGCTCAGGCCACCGACCATCAACAACGCAACCGCAATCTTTTTCATGTTTTCGCTCCCGCCGTTTAGGCATGGAACAGATTGTGGCGGTGCCGCGCCGAAATAGATGCTGCAAGTGGTAACGGGGCATTACCGGTGTAACGTGGGTACGGCGCCACACCGAGTCCGCGACGCGGTCAGGAAAACCCGTTAGAGGCCATGCACGAGCCGCCTGATTCCCCCGATCAATGTAAAATTCGCCGACATAAGCCGTCGGACGAATCCGACGACCCGCAAAGCTTTCCGGTCTATCGATCACGCGATCGTGAGCGTCGAGCGACAGGCATCGAGACAAGCAAAAAGTAAGGGGCGTTCGCGTGAAACAATGGACCATCCGGCAACGGATTCTGTGCAGCTTCGGCATTGTGCTGATCGTCATGCTGGCCATGGCAGTCGTCACTTTCGAACAGCTCGGCGGCATCGATCGCAACGCGAAGAGCCAGCAGCAGGACTCGATGCCCGGTCTCTACTACGCCACGGCGATGCGCGCCGCATGGTTCGAGAACTACACGGTCACGCAGCGACTGATCTACGTCGACGGCGATCCGGAATCGGTGAAGCGCGACACGTCCCGCCTCAACGACACTCAGCAAACGCTTCAGAAGTTGCTGAACGATTACGGCGGCACGATCTTCCGCCAGGCCGACCGCGACACCTTCAACGACTTCCGTCAGCAACACGCCCAGTACCTGCCGATCCAGGCGTCGCTGCTGAACGCTTTGCCCACGTCGAAAGACAACGCCGCGCGCATCTTCAACTCGCAACTCACGCCGACCTGGGAAGCGGGCCGGCTGGCCATGCGCAAGCTGGTCGACAACAACAAGGGTTACGCCGACGAAGCCGCCGAAAGCATCCGCAGTTCGGTCGAAGCCACGCGCATCGTGTTGCTGGTCATGCTGCTGATCGCGGCGATCGTCGCCGTGCTGGCCGGCTACTGGCTGCTACGCGCCGTCACGACGCCGATGGCGAAGGTGCTGCAGGTGGTGGACGTGATGCGCACCGGCGATCTCACGCAGCGTTTGCAACTGAATCGCGCGGACGAAATCGGCGCGCTCGAGGCGGGCTTCAATCGCATGACGGACGAACTGACCGCGCTGGTCGGACAGGCGCAGAAGTCGGCCGTGCAGGTGACGACTTCCGTGACGGAAATTGCCGCGACCTCACGCGAACAGCAAGCCACCGCGAACGAAACCGCGGCGACCACTACCGAGATCGGCGCGACCTCGCGTGAGATTTTCGCGACGTCGCGCGATCTGCTGCGCACCATGAACGAAGTCTCGGAAGTCGCCGGCCAGTCGGCGGCGCTCGCGGGCACCGGTCACGCCGGCCTCGCGCGCATGGAAGAAACCATGCGCCTCGTGATGGAAGCGGCCGGTTCCGTCAACGCCAAGCTCGCGATCCTCAACGAGAAGGCGAGCAACATCAATCAGGTGGTGGCCACCATCACCAAGGTCGCGGACCAGACCAACCTGCTCTCGCTCAACGCGGCAATCGAAGCGGAAAAGGCCGGCGAATACGGTCGCGGCTTCGCGGTGGTCGCAACCGAAATCCGCCGTCTCGCCGACCAGACCGCTGTCGCCACTTACGACATCGAACAGATGGTCAAAGAAATTCAGTCGGCGGTCGCCGCCGGCGTGATGGGCATGGACAAGTTCTCCGAGGAAGTGCGGCGCGGCATGCTCGACGTGCAGAACGTGGGCGGCCATCTCACGCAGATCATCCAGCAGGTTCAGGCGCTCGCGCCGCGCTTCTCGATGGTCAACGAAGGCATGCAGACTCAGGCCACCGGCGCCGAGCAGATCACCCAGGCGCTGACGCAGCTGTCCGAGGCCGCGCAGCAGACGGCGGAATCGCTGCGCCAGTCGACCCAGGCGATCGACGATCTGACGCACGTCGCCAACAGCCTGCGCACCGGCGTTTCGCGCTTCAAGGTGCAAGCCTGACGCCCCGCGGCGGGCCATTCAGGCATTGCGCCAGCCCGCCACTTCACATCGACGCCCACGCCCATGCTCTTCATCCTCTTCACGCTCGATAGCGAACGCTACGTGATCGACGCGACGCAGGTTGAGCGCATGATGCCGCTCACGCCGCATGCACCGCCGCGTCAGATTCCCGGCGCACCGGCGTGGGTCGCAGGCGTGGCCGAGTACGACGGCGCGCCGCTGCCGGTGATCGATCTGCCCATGCTCGCGCTTGGACGACCGGCCGCGCAACTGATGTCGACGCGTGTGGTGATCGTGCGCTATCCGTTCGCCGGCACGGTGCGCCTGCTCGCGCTGCTGCTGGAAAACGCCACGCGCACCATCCGTCTCGACGCCGCTGCCTTCCGCGATGCCGGCATCGATATGCCGAACGCGCGTTATCTCGGCCCGGTCGCAAGCGAAGCCGGCGCGCTGGTGCAATGGATTCGCGTCGAACATCTGCTGCCCGACGACGTCAAGGCATTGCTGTTTCCCGAGGCGCACGCATGAACGCGCATCACGACAACGCGCCGCTCTACCGGCGCTTCGCCGATCTGCTGTATCGGACCATCGGGCTCGACGCGGCCTCGCTCGGGCATCACGCCATCGAGCGCGCCGTGGACGTGCGCTTTGCCGCCTGGTGCGCGGACGGTCACGCGGACGCCACCCTCGCGGACTACTGGGACGCGGCGCAGCGATCGCCGGCCACGATCCAGATGCTGGTGGAAACCATCGTGGTGCCGGAAACCTGGTTCTACCGCGACGTGGAAGCGTTCAGAGCGCTCGCGCGGCTTGCGCAGGAACGCCTCGCGCAACGTGGCACGGCTTTCCCGCTGCGCGTCCTGAGCCTGCCCTGTTCGACCGGTGAGGAGCCGTACACGATCGCGATGACCCTGCTCGATGCCGGCATCGACGCGGCGCATCTGCGCATCGACGCGATGGACGTCAGCGAACGCTCGCTCGCCGTCGCGCAGCGCGCGGTCTATGGACGCAATTCGTTTCGCGGCAACGCGTTCCCGTTTCGCGACGCCCATTTCACGCGTACCGAAGACGGCTGGCGGCTCGCACCGCGCATCGTCGACGCGGTGCGCTTTACGCGTGCCAACCTGATGCAACTCGACGCCACCGCACTCGGCGTCTACGATTTCGTGTTCTGCCGCAACGTGCTGATCTACTTCGATCGCGACGCGCAACACGCCGCCTTGCAAGCGCTCGATAGCGTGCTGGCCGAGAACGGCACCTTGTTCGTCGGTCCGTCCGAAACCGGCGTGCTGATGCGTTACGGCATGCAGTCCGCGAAAATTCCGTTGGCGTTTGCGTTTCATCGCGCCGCGCCTGGCGAAGCCGCAACCGCCAGTTGGTCCACCGCTCCGCTCGCGACAGCCGCCGCACTCGCGATGACACACGCGCCGGTTCCGGCGCTCGCGCCGCTGCAGGTTTTCTCGGCTGCGCCGTTTGCATGGCCCGATCCGGTGGCGCCGTCGCCTTCGAACGCCGACGCGGTGCACGCGGGCATGGCCGGCGCGTCGGCGGACACGCACGTCCCCACAAACCCGGCGGCCCATTTGCCGCATGCGTCGCCAGGTACGTTGCCGCCTAAAGCGGTTTGGCCCTCGCCCGCTCACGCACTCGCGCGCGACCCTGCTGCGGCGCAAGCCAGCCTGCCGGTCAACGCGGCGCGCGAGACCTTGCAGGCGGCGCAGACATTGGCCGATGCCGGTCAGTTGAGCGAAGCAGCCGTCATGATCAATGCCTATCTGGAACAGCACGCACCGCACGCCGACGCGTTCTATCTGCTCGGCGTGCTGGCCGATGCCAGCGGCGAAAGCCAGCAGGCGCGCGGTCACTATCGCAAGGCGCTGTATCTCGATCCGCAGCACGCCGAAGCGCTCGCGCATCTGGCCACCCTGCTCGAACTCGAAGGCGATCGCGCCGGTGCGCGTCTGCTGATGCAACGCGCCTCGCGCGTACAGGGAGCCCAGCGTGGCTGAGCAGACCGCCATCCATCAAGCGAGCTTCGACGACTGCTGGAACCGCATCGGCGTGCGCGGCGACTCGTCGTGCGAGCGTCTCGAGGAATACGTCCGTTGCCTGAACTGCCCGGTGTTCGAAACCGCCGCCGCCAGGCTGCTCGAACGGCCGATTCCGCTCGTGGATCTGGCGCGGCACGAAGCCGGCGCCACAACGCATGCGCAGCATCAGCCGCGCGGCGCGACGCAATCTTTTCTCGTGTTCCGGATCGGCGACGAATGGCTTGCGCTGCCCACCGCCATTTTCAAACGCATCGTGCAGACGCGGCCGGTCCACACGTTACCGCACCGACAGCATCGCGCCGTGCTCGGCGTGGTCAACGTGCAAGGTGAATTGCTCGTGTGTCTGTCGCTCGCGCATCTGCTGGGCTTCGAACCCGACACCGCTTCGCGCGACGACCGGGCGCGTCACGATATGCCGCGCCTGCTGGTGGTGTCGCGCGCCGAGGAACACGCGGTGTTTCCGGTCGATCAGGTGGACGGCGTGCATCGGCTCGCGGTCGATACCTTCTGCCCGCCGCCCGCCACGCTGTCGCACGCAGCGGCTGCGCATACTCGCGCCGTGGCGCCGTGGCGCGGCATGAGCGTCGGCCTGCTCGACGCCGACGCACTCTTCGACACCTTGAACCGGAGCCTCGGATGACGGACGACCCGCGCCGCCCGTCGCTGATCGACCTCTTCCGCGAAGAAGCGCGGACTCAGGCACGCGTGCTCAACGACGGCCTGCTCGCGCTCGACCGCACGCCGACCGACGCCGCCGCGCTGGAGGCCTGCATGCGCGCCGCGCATTCGCTGAAAGGCGCGGCACGAATCGTCGGTGTGCAGGTCGGCGTCGAACTCGCGCACGCCATGGAAGATTGCTTCGTCGCCGCGCAGGAAGGCCGCGCGTTGCTCGACGCCGCGTGGATCGACGAATTACTGCGCGGAGTGGATATCGTCGCGCGCATCGGCAACGACGAAGACGACTCGGCGCAGGACGCAGTCGGCGCCTGCGTGACGTCGTTGCAGGCGCGCATGGCGAATGTCGCGCCGCACGGCGCGGCACCGCGCCGGGATGTCGCTGCGCCCGAAGCGGCCGCCGCGCCCGACGCTTCGTCTCCCGCCGAATTCGATCCCGACGCTGCCTTCAACGAAATCGCCCGCGCTCTGCGCGCCGAAGCCGACGCGGCGGCCAGCGCTCCGGCGGCCTCGGTGCCGGTTCAAACGGTTGCCGTCGACGTAACACCCGCGCC
Source organism: Paraburkholderia sp. GAS199 (assembly GCF_050436585.1). Lineage (NCBI taxonomy): Bacteria > Pseudomonadati > Pseudomonadota > Betaproteobacteria > Burkholderiales > Burkholderiaceae > Paraburkholderia > Paraburkholderia sp. GAS199. Next base: position 975,844 of record NZ_JBNDMM010000002.1, read on the forward strand.
CGCCGCTGCGAGCGTTGCGGCTGCTGCGGTAGAACCGTTGCCGGCCGCGACACCTGCGCCGGCCAGTCCATCCGGCAACGAAGCCGGCCGCATGTTGCGTGTGCGCGCCGACAACCTCGACCGTCTGCTTTCGCTCTCCGGCGAGTCGCTCGTGGAGTCGCGCTGGCTCAAGCCCTTCGCGCAATCGATGTTGCGCGTCAAACGCGTGCAACGTGACAGCACGCGCGCACTGGACCAGTTGCACGAAACACTCGCCGATCTGAAGCTCGATCCGCGCGCGCAAGCGATGCTCGAAGAACTGCGCCGCCTCACGGCCGAGTCGCAACAACTGCTGGCCGAACGCCTCGCCGATCTCGAAAGCTTCGACCGCCGCTCGACGCATCTGTCGCAACAGCTTTACGACGCCGCGTTGCAATGCCGTATGCGTCCTTTCGGCGACGGCACCAGCGGCCTCGCGCGCATGGTCCGCGACGTGGCGCGTTCGCTCGGCAAGAAAGTGCGCTGGCAACTGGTCGGCGAAGCGACCCAGGTGGACCGCGACATTCTCGATCTGCTCGAGGCGCCGCTCGGTCACATGCTGCGCAATGCAATCGACCACGGCATCGAAGCGCCCGCCGTGCGTCTCGCGCGCGGCAAGCCGGAAGAAGGCACGCTCACGCTCGACGCGCGTCACACGGCCGGCGCGCTGCTGATCTCGGTATCCGACGACGGCGCCGGGATCGACCTCGCGGCGCTGCGTGAATCGATCGTCCGCAAGAAGCTGGCGAGTGCAGAAACCGCCGCGCGGCTCTCGGAAGCCGAGCTGCTCGAATTCCTGCTGTTGCCGGGCTTTTCGCTGCGCGATCAGGTCACCGAAGTCTCGGGCCGCGGCGTGGGACTCGACGCCGTGCACGACGTGGTCAAGCGCGTGCGCGGAACGGTGCGCATCACTCACGAACCGGGCTTCGGCACGCGCGTACAACTGCAGTTGCCGCTGACGCTCTCCGTGATCCGCAGCCTGCTCGTCGAAATCGCCGGCGAACCGTACGCCGTGCCGCTCGCCCACGTGAATCGCACGCTGAACGTGAGCCGCGCCGACATCGAACTGCTCGAAGGCCATCAGCACATCGCTTTCGACGGCCGCCGCATCGGCGTCGTCACCGCGCATCAGATTCTGGAAACCGCGCCGTCCGCGGATCAAACCGACGCGGTCAGCCTCGTCGTGATCGGCGACGGTGCGCAAACTTACGGTGTGGTGGTGGACCGCTTTCTCGGCGAACGCATGCTGGTCGTGCAGCCGCTCGACCCGCGGCTGGGCAAGATTCGCAACATCACGGCGGGCGCGTTGATGGAAAACGGCGACCCCGTGCTGATCGCCGATGTCGACGACTGGCTGCGCTCGGTCGAAAAGCTCGTCGCCGGCGGCGATCTGCAACACGCGCGGCAAGGCGCCGCGCAAGCCGCGCAGCGCACCACGCGGCGCGTGCTGGTGGTCGACGACTCGCTCACCGTGCGCGAACTCGAACGCAAGCTGCTAGCCACGCGCGGTTACGACGTGACGATCGCCGTCGACGGCATGGACGGCTGGAACGCCGTGCGCGGCGAGCGCTTCGATCTCGTCATTACCGATATCGACATGCCGCGCATGGACGGCATCGAACTCGTCACGCTCATCAAGCGCGATCCGCAGTTGCAGTCGCTGCCGGTGATGATCGTGTCGTACAAGGATCGCGAAGAAGATCGCCGCGCCGGATTGAATGCCGGCGCGGACTATTACCTCGCGAAAGGCAGCTTTCACGACGAAGCATTGCTCGACGCAGTGCGCGACCTGATCGGCGAAGCGTACGGTTAAACCCACGGGTGACAAGCATGAAGATCGGAATCGTCAACGACATGCCGCTCGCCATCGAGGCGCTGCGGCGGGCGCTCGCGGCGCGCCTCGACTACGACGTGCTGTGGGTCGCGCAGGATGGCCAGCAGGCGCTCGATTTCTGCACGGCGCAACGGCCCGACATCGTTCTGATGGACCTCGTGATGCCGAATGTCGACGGGATCGAGGCAACGCGGCGTATCATGGCGCGCGCGCCGTGCGCGATCCTGATCGTGACGGTCGACGTGGGCGCCAACGCGTGGCGTGTCTACGAAGCGATGGGCGCGGGCGCGCTCGATGCCGTGGATACGCCGTCGCTGAGCGGCCCGGACGCACACAAGAGCATCGCCATGCTGATCGCGAAAATCGACCGCATCGGCGCGCTGGTGAAGGAGCGCAACGCGCCCGGCGCGGCCTGCGCGACGCCGTCGGCCAATCCGACCAGCCGCGAGACGCCGCTGGTGGCGATCGGCGCGTCGGCGGGCGGCCCCGCGGCGCTCGCGACCTTGCTCGCCGGCCTGCCGAAAGACTTCGCCGCCGCCGTCGTGATCGTGCAGCACGTGGACGCCGCGTTCGCTGCCGGCATGGCCGACTGGCTCAACCAGCAGTCGGCGCTGCCGGTACGGATCGCGCTCGAAGGCGACCGTCCGCAAGCGGGCGTGGTGCTGCTCGCCGCGACCGACGATCACCTGCACCTGAAGTTACCCAACGTGCTCGGCTATACGCGCATACCGGCGGAAACGCCGTACCGGCCGTCCGTCGACGTGTTCTTTCATAGCGTGGTGGCGCGCTGGCCGGCGCGCGCGGTGGGCGTGCTGCTCACCGGCATGGGACGCGACGGCGCAATCGGCCTCAAGGCGATGCGGACCAAGGGCTATCACACGATCGCCCAGGACGAGGCGACCTGCGCGGTGTACGGCATGCCGAAGGCGGCCGCCGCGCTCGACGCCGCCGCCGCCATCCTGCCGTTGCCGCGCATTGCGGCAGCGGTGGTCGCGGCCGTGTCGGCACGTTAGGGCGCGTCAGGACGCGCCGGACCGATAACAGCACACAGACGCCGAACGAACGACGCCGACTACGAGCCGATTGGAAACATTGAACATTTTTTTGGCAGACCGACATGGACACTCGCAAACCGCCTCAGGACGACGCTACGCAGGAACTCGCGGAACACACCGCGAATGCGCAGGCGCACGCGGTGGACGCGCCCAATCACGCGATCGACGACGCGCTGGCGCGCATCCTCGGTAATCCGCCCGCGGCGGAATGCCCGATCATGGTCTTGCTGGTGGACGATCAGGCGATCATCGCCGAGGCCATCCGGCAGGCGCTGGCCGGCGAGGAAAGCGTCGATTTTCACTATTGCGCGTCGCCCGAAGAAGCCGTGCGGTGCGCCGAGGAAACGCGCCCGACCGTGATCCTGCAAGACCTGGTGATGCCGGGCACCGACGGGCTCACGCTCGTGCGTCAATACCGGCAGAATCCGGCGACGCGCGACATCCCGATCATCATGCTGTCGACGAAGGAAGAGCCGCTCGTGAAGAGCGCGGCGTTCTCCGCCGGCGCCAACGACTATCTCGTGAAGCTGCCCGACCGCATCGAGCTGCTCGCGCGGATTCGCTATCACTCGCGCTCGTACCTGAACCTGTTGCAACGTGACGAGGCGTATCAGGCGTTGCGCCAGTCGCAGCAGCAACTGCTCGCCACCAATCTGGAACTGCAGCGGCTCACGCATTCCGACGGTCTGACGGGTCTGTCGAACCGCCGTTATCTCGACCAGTACCTGTCCGCCGAATGGCGCAGGGGCACGCGCGACCAGAGCGGTCTCGGCTTCCTGATGATCGACGTGGATAACTTCAAGGCCTACAACGATACCTACGGACACGTAGCCGGCGACGAAGTGCTCAAGCAGGTCGCGCAAACCATCGAGTCCTGTCTCGGACGTTCGCCCGATCTCGCGGCGCGTTTTGGCGGCGAAGAATTCGCGGTGGTGGTGCCGGGAACGTCGTCGGGCGGATTGCGCTTGCTGGCCGAAAAAATCCGCCGCGCCATCGAGGCGCTCGGCCTCGCCCATTCGGGTTCGGCCACCGGTGTGGTGACGATCAGCATCGGTGCGGCGACGGTCGTGCCGACGCTCAACGAGCCGGTCACCAAACTCATCGAAGCAGCGGACATCGGCCTGTACCAGGCCAAGCGCGACGGCAAGAATCAGGTGGCGGTGCGGGAATCAACATTGCCATGAGGCAGCGCCGCTAGCGGAATCGCCCAGATACTTCCGGCGCGCTTCGGCAAGCACGCTTGCCTCGATCTGATTCTCGTCGGCCAGCGCCTTCAGCGCGGCCATCACGATCGCCTTGCGATCCACTTCGAAGAACTCCCGCAACGCCTGGCGCGTGTCGCTGCGGCCGAAGCCATCGGTGCCGAGCGTCACATAACGGCGCGGCACGTAGGCGCGAATCAGCTCGGGCACCGCCCGCACGTAATCGGTTGCCGCGATCACCGGACCTTGCGATGCCGCGAGTGCGCGCGTCACGTAGGGCGCGTCCGCCGGTTCGCCGTGCCGGTCGAGCCGTTCCGCCGTCATGCCGTCGCGCTGCAGTTCGGTGAAGCTCGTCACGCTCCACACGGCGGCTTCGATCTGCCAGTCTTCCTTAAGAATCTGCTGCGCGGCGATCGCTTCGCCGAGAATCGCGCCAGCGCCGAGCAATTGCACGCGTGCGCGGGCGGGCGACTGCGGATCGAGCGGATAAATCCCTTTGAGAATGCCTTCGCGCACGGCTTGCGAAATGCCCGCAGGCGCCGACGGCTGCGCGTAGTTTTCGTTCATCACCGTCACGTAATAGAACACGTCGTGCTGCTGCTCGACCATCTCGCGCATGCCTTCGTCGACGATCGTGGCAAGTTCGTACGCGAACGCCGGATCGTAGGCACGGCAGTTGGGAATGGTCGACGCCGCGAGGTGGCTCGTGCCGTCCTGATGCTGCAGACCTTCGCCGCCGAGCGTGGTCTTGCCCGACGTCGCGCCGATCAGGAAACCGCGCGCGCGTTGATCGGCCGCGGCCCAGATCAGGTCGCCGATACGCTGGAAGCCGAACATCGAGTAGTAGATATAGAACGGCAGCATGGATAAATCGTGCACGCTGTAGGACGTTGCCGCCGCGATCCACGACGACACCGCGCCCGCCTCCGAAATGCCCTCCTCCAGAATCTGGCCTTGCGTGTCTTCGCGGTAATACAGCATGGAACCGAGGTCTTCCGGCTCGTACAACTGGCCGAGCGGCGAGTAAATGCCGACCTGCCTGAACATGTTCGCCATGCCGAAGGTGCGCGCTTCGTCGGCGACGATCGGCACCACGCGCGAACCGAGTTCGCTGTCTTTCAGCAGCGCGGTCAGCATGCGGACCAGCGCCATCGTCGTGGACATCTCGCGGCCGTTCGATTCCAGCGCGAATTGCCCCCAGGAGGACATCGACGGCACGATCAGCCCCGTCGATGCAACTCTCCGCCTTCTGGGCAGATAGCCTCCCAGGGCAGCCCGGCGAGCGTGCAGGTATTGCATCTCCGGACTGTCTTCCGCTGGCTTGTAAAACTTCACCTGTTCGACGTCCGCGTCGGTGAGCGGCAGGCGAAAGCGGTCGCGAAACGCCTTGAGGTCGTCGAAACCGAGCTTCTTCTGCTGATGCGTGGTCATGCGGCCCTGCCCCGACGTGCCCATGCCGAAGCCCTTCATGGTCTTGGCGAGCACCACGGTGGGTTGACCGCGATGCGCCAGCGCCTGGGCGTACGCCGCGTGCAGCTTGCGCACATCGTGACCGCCGCGCCGCAAGCGGTCGATGTCGTCGTCGCTCAGTTGCTCGGCAAGCGCGGCCAGTTCGGGGTTCTGCCCGAAGAAGCGCTCGCGGTTGTAGGCGCCGTCGTTCGCCGAAAAGGTCTGGAACTGGCCGTCCACGGTGTGCGCGAACGCGCGCAGCAAGGCGCCGGTGCGGTCGCGCGAGAACAGCGCGTCCCAGTCGGAACCCCAGATCACCTTGATGACGTTCCAGCCCGCGCCGATGAAATGCGCCTCCAGTTCGTCGATGATGCGGCCGTTGCTGCGCACCGGACCGTCCAGGCGCTGCAAATTGCAGTTGATGACGAACACCAGATTGTCGAGTCCTTCCCGCGCCGCGAGCGACAACGCGCCCGTGGATTCCGGCTCGTCCATTTCACCGTCGCCGAAGAAGCCCCACACCTTGCGCCCTTCCGTTTGCGCGAGTTTGCGATTGGCGAGGTAGCGCATGAAGCGCGCCTGGTAAATCGCGTTGATCGGCCCGATGCCCATCGAGCCGGTGGGGAACTGCCAGAAGTCCGGCATCAACCACGGATGCGGATACGAACACAGACCCGGTCCGCCGATTTCGCGCCGATAGCGCTCCAGGTTTTCTTCGGACAGGAAACCTTCGAGGTAAGCCCGCGCATACACACCCGGCGACGAATGCGGCTGGAAATAGACGAGATCGCCCGTCCCCGCGTTTTCGTTCGATGATCCGCCCGGCGCCGCCGCGCGAAAGAAGTGATTGAAGCCGACCTCGAACAGATCCGCCGCCGACGCGTAGCTCGCGATGTGGCCGCCGAGTTCGCCGTACGCCTGATTGGCGCGCACCACCATGGCGAGCGCGTTCCAGCGCAATGCGGCGGCCAGTCGCTCTTCCAGTTCGAGATTGCCGGGATAGCGCGGCTGGCGCTCCAGCGGAATCGTGTTCTGGTAAGGCGTGATGGTCGTTCGCGCGGATTCGACACCGAGCGACAGCGCATGGCTGGCCAGCCTGTCGAACAGGAACTGCGCGCGCTCGCGTCCGACGTGCGCGACGACGGCGTCGAGCGCCTCCAGCCATTCGGCGGTTTCCTGCGGATCGCTGTCGTGCTTCTGCGCGGCGTCGCCGCTGCGGTGATGCATCGATTCCAACTGCTTGCTACCGCTGGATAAATCCGTCATGGCGCCACTCCGGCAAGAAGGCATTCGACTCGAATCAGGTTAAGTCATGGTATCTGTCGGTCCACAAAATGAGCATCTCATTTGCTTGCATTCCCGGGCTGCGATAGGCTATTTATTCCGGATTTTCCGCCTACCAAGGAATTTTTCATCTATGAGCACGCCACCCAGAAGGCTCGATCGCATCGACATCGGCATCCTGAGCCAGTTGCAGCAGAACGCGCGCATCACCAATGCGGACCTGGCGCGCTCGGTCAATCTGTCGCCAACGCCCTGCTTCAACCGCGTTCGCGCGCTGGAAAAACTCGGCCTGTTCAAGCAGCAGGTCACGCTGCTGAACCCGGAGCCGCTGGGTCTGCGTATCAACGTGTTCATTCAGGTGAGTCTGGAAAAGCAGGTGGAAGACGCGCTGCGGCGCTTCGAGGAGGCCATTTCAGAACGGCCCGAGGTGATGGAGTGCTATCTGATGACCGGCGACGCCGATTACCTGCTGCGCGTGGTGATGCCCGATATGCAAACGCTGGAGCGGTTTATCGTCGACCATCTGACGAAGATTCCGGGCATCTCGAACATCCGTTCGAGTTTTGCGCTCAAGCAGGTTCGCTACAAGACGGCGTTGCCGCTGCCGGCTTCGGGACTGACGCTGGTCGATCCCGACGACGTGGCGACCGACTGGCGCTGACGGCGGGCGCGTGCATCGTAACGTCGCGCTGTAATAGATGTGAGGGACAATGTCCGCATGCGCCGTCCGGCGCGGCAACTTCCCTCTTCATGCCGGCCTGTCCGGCAATCAGAAAGGACGTGTGATGAACTACGACAACAGCAATCCGTTCGCGAGAATCCTGCGTGGCGAACTGCCCTGCATCAAAGTGGCGGAGACCGACGCAGCACTCGCCTTCATGGACCTGATGCCGCAAGCCGATGGCCACGTGCTGGTCGTGCCGAAAGAAGCCGCGGTCGAGATATTCGATTTGTCGGATGCGTCGGTGATCGCCTGCATGCGCATGACGCAGAAGCTCGCCATTGCCCTACGCGCCACGCTCAAGCCGGACGGCATGTTCATCGGACAGTTCAACGGAAGCGCGGCCGGGCAAACCGTGCCGCACGTGCACTTTCACGTGATCCCGCGCTGGGAAGGCGAAGCGCTGCGCATGCACGCGCGCGAAATGGCGGACACGGACGCGCTCGAAGCGCTCGCCAAACGCATTCGCGCCCACTGGCGCGCAGACTGAAGCCGGTCGAGCCGGATTTCCATGCAGACCGCGCGACCGGTCGCGCAGATCACAGATCGTGTCGCCGGCGACGCAGCGGATGCCGCCAGTCGATGCGGCGCGGCTTTGCGTGCGCCGGCCGCAGTTCGTGGAGATGGCGGTGTTCCTGCCACAATTCGTCCGAGAAAAGGAACGCCACGATCACTAGCGGAACGACCAGAAAAACGCCCAGAATCAGATGCTCGATCACAGTAACCTCCGATCGCAGAAATCTGATTTCATTGTAGAGCACGTCGCTTAAGGCCGCGTCCGGCTGGCGCTCCGATTCGATATGCCGGAGAGCGTCGATCAGGAGGCTGGCACCGAATATCTTCTGCATCTACACCGTTATTTCGCCGTTTTTTATTCGTCCTTCAAATGACTTTGTGTGCGACGCACCAAGATCGTTAATGGAATGTATTCAATCGTTTAAATAGACTTACTCGTTTACGCGAATACGCTGCGCGAACCGTTACTGGATAAAGCGCAGCGCCCTGCCCCTTCTTTAGTTATCCCTTGTAATTCCAAGGTGTCATTCGGCTGCCTAAGGTTTAAGCACCTGCGACGCCGGGTGCGACATTTCGCCACTGTTGCGACCGCACACAAGATGTGCTTGTCGTTCTGCCGCGTTCTCCTAAAGTGCAAGTTGCGGGTTCAATCTTATAGTTAAATAGATAGCTAACCTGAGTAATCACCCGCACCGGAGGAAAATATGAAAACGCGAATCGCCCTTCTTTTCGCCATTGCGGGTTTGGCTGCTGCTTCCGTTCAGGCGCAAGACGCCATGGTCAAGCCGCAGCAAACTATCCAGTTCAAGGCCAACGCCTACGGCTGTCTGTCGAAAGATAAACTCGACGCCGCCGACCAGCACGCGCAAGCCGGTGAACAGCAAAAGATGCAGGAATTCTTCTCCGGTTATCAATGCGTTTCGACGCCTGAAAACTCGAGTTTCCGCGTCGTGCGCGTGGTCGGACATGATGTGGAATTCGTGAATTCCGGTAATAGCGATACGCAAGGCCTTTGGGCGAACGATCGCTTTATCAAGCAATAAGATTTTGCCGGGTGCCCGCGCTTTGCCTTGACGCCGATATTGGCAGAGGCGAGGTCGCCTAATAAAAATCCTCTGGTTCTTAAAACCCGGAGATAGAGAACCTGTGAGTTAAAAATTGGCTGGACATGAAGATGTCCGGCCTTTTTTATTTCGCGGATGCGCATTGCGCCGCTATCGAGCAGACGGAAATAAAAAAGCCGGTGCGAATCGTCGATTCGCACCGGCAGTCGCCTTCTCGCAAAAGCGCAGGAACAACTCGTTGGATTCGCCGTGGCTCAGTGCGAATCGCGCGGCACCGGTGCGCCGCTCGATCCCACGAGGAAGTCGAGGTCGGCGCCCTGGTCCGCTTGCAGCACATGCTCCACGTAGAGCTTGTAATAGCCGCGTTTGGGCGATTCCGGCGCCTGCCATGCGGCGCGCCGGCGCGACAGTTCTTCGTCGCTCACGTCCAGATGCAGACGGCGCGCTTCCACGTCCAGCTCAATCATGTCGCCGGTCTGCACGAACGCCAGCGGACCACCCGCCGCGGCTTCCGGCGAGACGTGCAGGACGACCGCGCCGTAGGCCGTGCCGCTCATCCGGCCGTCCGAGATGCGCACCATGTCCGTGATGCCTTTTTGCAGCACCTTTTTCGGCAGCGGCATATTGCCGACTTCCGCGAATCCCGGATAACCCTTCGGTCCCGCGCCCTTGAGCACCATGATGCAGTGCTCGTCGATATCGAGCGCTTCGTCGTCGATCTTTGCGTGCAGTTCTTCGATGTTTTCGAAGACGACCGCGCGTCCGCGATGCTTCAACAACTTCGCCGTGGCCGCCGACGGTTTGATCACCGCGCCGTTGGGCGCCAGGTTGCCCTTGAGCACGGCAATACCGGCCTTCGGCTTGAACGGTTCGGCGAAAGTCGTGATGACTTTCTCGTCGTGGTTCGGCGCATTGCGCACGTTGTCCCAGAGCGTCTTGCCGTTCACGGTGAGCGCTTCCTTGTGCAGCAAGCCCTGTTCACCGAGTTGCTTCAGCACGGCGGGCAAGCCGCCCGCGTAGTAAAAATCTTCCATCAGGTACTCGCCGGATGGCTGCAGATTGACCAGGCACGGCACGTCGGAACCGAGTTCCCAGTCTTCCAGCGACAGCTCCACGCCGATGCGCTTGGCCAGCGCGATCAGATGCACGACCGCATTGGTCGAGCCGCCGATTGCCGCGTTCGTGCGGATCGCGTTTTCGAAAGCCTGGCGCGTGAGGATCTTGTCCATCGTCAGATCTTCGCGAACCATGTCGACGATGCGCCGTCCCGCCAGATGCGCCAGCACCTGCCGGCGCGCGTCCACGGCGGGAATCGCTGCGTTGTGCGGCAAACCCATGCCGAGCGATTCGACCATCGAGGCCATCGTCGAGGCCGTACCCATGGTCATGCAATGGCCACGCGAACGGTTCATGCACGATTCGGCTTCGGTGAATTCTTCCTGCGTCATCGAACCGGCGCGCACTTCCTCGGACATCTGCCAGACGCCCGTGCCCGAGCCGATATGCTTGCCGCGGAAGCGGCCATTGAGCATCGGTCCGCCCGATACGGCCAGCGCCGGCAAATTGCACGACGCCGCGCCCATCAGCAACGCCGGCGTGGTCTTGTCGCAGCCCACCAGCAGAATGACGCCGTCCATCGGATTGCCGCGAATCGACTCTTCCACGTCCATGGACGCCAGGTTGCGAAACAGCATGGCGGTGGGCCGCAAATTCGTTTCACCGAGCGACATGACCGGAAATTCGAGCGGCAAGCCGCCGGCTTCGTGCACGCCTTTTTTCACGTACTCGGCCAGTTCGCGAAAGTGCGCGTTGCATGGCGTCAATTCCGACCACGTATTGCAGATGCCGATGACCGGGCGGCCATCGAACTCGTCGTGCGGAATGCCCTGGTTCTTCATCCACGAGCGATGCAGAAAACCGTCGCGGTCCTTGAGGCCGAACCACGCCTGGCTGCGCAGCGGCTTTTTAGTCTCATTCGAATCAGCCATGAAATCTCCTGTTGGCAAGCATGTAGAGGGGAAAGTCGCGCCCGTGTGGCCGCTCAGTGCACGCGCTTGCTGCGGCGGAACTGATCGAACAGCACGGCAAGCAGCAGAATCCCGCCTCGAATCAGGTATTGATAGAAAGTCGGCACGTTCATCAGGCTCATTGCGTCCTGCACCGAACCCATGATGAGCACGCCGACCAGCACACCGGAAATCGTCGCCACGCCGCCCGTCAGCGAGACGCCGCCGAGCACGCACGCGGAAATCACGCCGAGTTCGAGACCGACCGACGTTTTCGGGTCGCCGAGACTCATGCGTGACGCAAGCATCACGCCTGCAAAACCCGTGACGAGGCCCTGCAATACGAACACAGTGATCTTGATTCGCGTGACAGGCAAGCCCGCCAGCAACGCGGCTTCGCTATTGCCGCCGACCGCCAGGACGTTTTTGCCGAACACCGTTTTCTTCAGCAAAAAGCCGAACAGCACGAAGCCGACGATGTTGCTCCAGATCGGATACGAAATGCCGAGAAACGAGCCGCCGCCGAGTTCGAAAAAGCTCTCTTCGGAGATCATCACCGCATCGCCGTTCGAGGTGATGTAGGCCAGCCCGCGCACGACTTCCATCATGGCAAGCGTGACGATCAGCGAGTTGATCTTGTAGCGCGCCACCAGCACGCCGTTCACGAGACCGACCGCGCCGCCCGCCAGCACGCCGGCCGCGATGCCGAGCATCACGCTATGCGTCGCCGTAATGAGCGTGGACGCGACCACGCCGGCGAACGCGACGATCGACGCCACCGAGAGGTCGACTTCGCCGAGCGCGAGCACGAACATCATCGTCACCGAGATCGAGCCGATCAGCGTGACGGAGAGCAGCAGGCCCTGAATGTTGCGCGAGCTCAGAAAATCCGGCACGGTGAACGACAAGGCCGCGAACAGAATGACGAACACCATCACGATGCCGGACTTGTTGATCAGATCCCAGGTGCGTGCGGCACGCGCGCTGAGTCCCGCGGACGCGACCGCCGGCGTGGAGGAATCGGTAGAAGGTGTCTGCATGATGATTATTCCGTTTTCAATTGCGCGAGATGGGCGACTGGATTCGGTTGCGCGCCCAGTGAAACGCTGTTGATCGTTGCATGGCTGGTCAGCGGGGCAGCGCGAGTTTGATGAGCGCGTCGGGTGTGGCCTGTGCCTTCGGCAGGTCGCCGACAATGCGGCCTTCCTTCATCACGATCACGCGATCGGCCACGCCGATCACTTCGGCCAGGTCGCTCGACACGACGATCACCGTGCGACCCGCATCGGCAAGCCCATACAGCAGGCCGTAGATTTCGCTGCGCGCGCCGACGTCGATGCCGCGCGTGGGTTCGTCCATCAGGAAGACGTCGATGTCTTCGGCCAGCCAGCGCGACAGAATCACTTTTTGCTGATTGCCGCCCGAGAGCGTGCCGATCGGCGTCTCGCCGTTACGCGTCTTGATCGCGAGCTTGCCGATGAATTCTTTCGCGGTCCGCGCTTCCTTGCGGCGGTTGAGCACGTTGAAGCGGCTGAAATGACGGCGGCAACTGATGTTGAGGTTGTCCGATACCGACGCGATCGAAACGATGCCTTCCTGCTTGCGGTCTTCCGGACACAACGCGACTCCGGCGCGCACCGCGTCGCGCGGCGTGGCGAAGCGAACGCGTTCGCCTTTGAGGGTGATTTCGCCGGCCACGGGTTTCACCGCGCCGTAGATCAGCTTCATCAATTCGGAGCGGCCCGCGCCCACCAGTCCGAAGAAGCCGACAATTTCGCCTTTGCGCGCGGTGAAAGAAGCGGGCTCGCGCAAACCGCGTCCGAGCAGCGCTTTCACGTCGAGTTGCACGTCGCCGAGTTCGCGCGACCGGTAACCGTACACGTCGGCGATCGAGCGGCCCACCATGCAACTGATCAGGCGATCGCGATCGAGTCCTTCACCGGCTTCGAACGTGTCGATGCGACGGCCGTCACGAAACACCGTCACGCGGTCGCACAGTTCGTAGACCTCGTCCATACGATGCGTGACGTAGATAATCGCGCGGCCTTCGGCCCTCAGTGCACGAATGATCCGGAACAGTTGCGTGGTTTCGCGCGACGACAGCGAACTGGTCGGCTCGTCGAATGCGATCACGCGCGCATCGCGCATCAACGCCTTGCCGATCTCGATCATCTGACGCTGACCGATCGAAAGATTCTTCACCTGTTGCGACGGATCGATCTTTTCGCCGAGCCGTTCGAGTTCACGCACGGCCCGCGCAACCATCGTTTTTTCGTCCAGTACACCGAAACGATTCGGCAGGGCACCGAGCATCAGGTTTTCGGCCACCGTCAATTCCGGCACCAGATGCAGTTCCTGATAGATGATCGCGACACCCGCCGCGATGGCCGCCTTGGTGGTGACGAACTGTTGTTCGACGCCATCGAGCGACAGCGTTCCCGCTGCCGGTTGATTGACGCCCGACAGCACTTTGAGCAAGGTCGATTTGCCTGCGCCGTTTTCGCCCATCAAGCCATGCACTTCGCCGCGCCGCACGTCGAGCGATACCTGGTCGAGCGCGAGCACGCCGGGAAAGCGCACGGTAATGCCGTCGAGTTGCAGATACGGCGCGTTGGAATCGACAGGCGAGGGCGCCTGCGTCGGCGCCGCCGCTTCGTCGGGATGAATGCCAGTGTGTGAAGCCGTCATCGAAAACCTCTAACCGGTGGACACTTTGCGCGGGCTCGCGTCGCTTGACGACGACGCGGCCCGCGTCACGCGCAAGACTCAGATGCCGAGTTCTTTACGCACGTCCTGCCAGTTGCCGCGCACCATCAGCTTGCCGGTGGTCTGCGTGTCGGCGGGCGGCTGCTTACCGTCCTTGATCCATTCGACGAGGTTCTCCGTGCTCTCCTTGCCGTGCATGGTCGAGCTCACCGCGATCGTGCCGTAGAAGCCGGTCGGCTCTTTCTTCTGGAACTCGGCGAAGGCTTCGCCCGCACCGTTGATGCCGACGCCGATCACATCGGCAGCGGGAATATGCAACTGCTCGGTCGCGCGTACGCCGCCCAGCACGCTTTCCTCGTTCAGCGCGAAGATCACCCATTTCTTGATGTTTGGATGCTGCGCCAGCACCGGCGAGGACGCGTTGAAGCCGCCTTCGTCGTCGGTGGTTTTTTGCGGCGCGTCGAAAATGTTTTCCTTCTTGAAGCCGCCGGCCAGCAGCGACTGCGTCGCGCCGTCGGTGCGCAACTTGGCGGTCGGCAACTCGTAATTGGTGATGCGCAGCGCGCCGACTTCTTCGGGCTTCCAGCCGCGCCGTTTCATTTCTTCGCTGATCGCCTGACCGACCTGGTTGCCGATCTTGAACGCGGACATGCCGAGATGCGGCACGTTCGGCAACGGCTTGCCGGTCGAATCGACGAGTTGATCGTCGACCGTGACGAACTTCATGTTGTAGCGCTTCGCACGCGCCTGAATGGCCGGTCCGAGGCGCACGTCGGGCGCGCAGATCACGAAGCCTTTGGCCCCTTGCGCGCCGAGATTGTCGATCGCTGCGAGCACTTTTTCACCGTCCGGCGTGCCGATATTCACCACCGAAAAACCGTCTTTCTGGCCGAGCGCGCTGGCGGCTTTCTGTTCGTTGATGAACCACGCCTGTTCCGGCATCTTCACGAGGAAGCCGACCTTGAGCGGCTGGTCGGCGTGCGCGGAAAACTGGGCGGCGAAGGGGGCCGAGAGTGCGGCGGCGGCGAGCGCGGATAGCGTCAAACGGCGAAGCTTGCGGGTCATGTCTGTCTCCTGTCGTACTGAGGTTGAAAGCTGCATTGGTCTGGTTTATTTGCAGCGGGTCGTTGCGCGCGGCGCTAGCCGGGGCGCGAAAAGGCGGTGGTGTCGGTGGACGTCATGGCGGTGTCAGCTCGCGAAGTAGGCTGCTTTGGCGGTGGTCCAGAAGGCGGCGTCGGTGGCGCCGTAGGCCGAGGCCTTGCGGCCGCCCACCGGCGCGTGATGTTCGACGGCGCTGGTCGGCAGATTGATCGTGACGAGCCCGCACTGCGCGTGGCGGCGAAAATGCCGCGCGCGGACCAGCGAGCGCGTGCAGATGCCGGCGCACAGACCGTAGGCGGTGTCGTTGGCGAGATGCAGTGCGTGGTCGTAATCGTCGGCGGGCAGCACGACGGCGAGCGGGCCGAACACTTCTTCGCGCGCAATCCGATGGTCAGGCTCGCCGACGAACAGCGCGGGCTCGACGTAATAGCCGCGCGTCGCCCGTTCGAGCGCGACGCCGCCGCGCAGCAGTTGCGCGCCTTCCTGCTGGCCGACGCGCACGTAATCGAAGGTGCGCTCGAGTTGCATGGCGTTCGCGAGCGGACCGATATCGGTGCCGTGCTTGAGCGCGTGATCGACCGTGAGTCGGGCGAGCCGCGCCTGCAATGCATCCACGAAAGGTTGGAACACGGCGCGCGACACGATCAGGCGGGACGCGGAGGTGGCGCGCTGTCCGGCGGCGCCGTAGGCGCCCGTCACGGCGGCTTCTACGGCGGCGTCGAGATCGGCGTCGTCCAGCACGACGAATGGGTTCTTCCCGCCCATCTCCAGTTGCACGCGCGCCTGGCGAGCGGCGGCGGCTTGCAACACGCGTGTGCCGTTTTCCACCGAGCCGGTGAAGCTCACGGCCGCGACCTGCGGATGCGTCGCGATGCGCGCGCCGACCTGTCGGCCGCTGCCCATCACGAGATTGAAGACGCCCGCTGGCAGTCCCGCGCGACTGACGATCGACGCCAGCGCCGCCGCGCAAGCCGGCGTCGCTTCAGCCGGCTTGTAGACGACGCAGTTGCCGTAGGCGAGGGCGGCGCCGATCTTCGCCGCGGCGATCGCCAGCGGCGCGCTCCACGGCGTAATGATGCCGACCACGCCGAGCGGTTCGCGGGTCGCGTCGATCTCCACGCCGCCGCGCGCGGACGCAAACGGCTCGCTCGCGCCGCGCAGCGCTTCGGCCGCGAACAGCTTGAAGGTCTGGCCGGCGCGCGTGGCTTCGGCGTGCGCCTCCGGCAAGGTCTTGCCGATTTCTCTTGCAATCAGACGCGCCAACTCGTCGCGGCGCGCCAGCATGTCGTTGCCGATTGCGTCGAGCGCATCGGCACGGCGTTGCGGCGCGCTCAGCGACCACTCGCGGAACGCCGCGCTCGCCGCGTCGATGGCGGCATCGGTCTGACGCGCGTCGGCACGCACGTACTCGCCGACAGGTTCGTCGAGGTCCGACGGGTTGATCGACACGCCCGTGGTTGCGCCCGTCTCCCAGCCGCCATTGATGTAATGGCGGAACGGGCTGCTGACGAGTGGAACGAGCGGATCGCGATTCATCGAAAGGACGGCGTTTTGGATAGAGGCTCGGAAAGTCCCACGAATGGTATGAGCCGGCCCAATAACTTTCCAATCCCTTTTCAGGCTGTCCCGATATCAATTTCGATATGGCATCATGGCGCTTGAATACGGGCGTCTCATTGGCCACGCCGACGAGCCACGCCCGTCAGACGGCACCGAACCGCCAACGGGAGACAGGCCATGACGCGTAGCTATTCGAACTGGTTCGTGCGTGCGAGGCTCAAGACGCGGCAGTTGTTGCTGCTGGCCGCGATGGAAGAAGAGGGCAACGTGCGGCGAGCCGCCGACGTGCTCGGCATGACGCAGCCCGCCGCGTCGCGCCTGCTGAAAGAGTTGGAAGACATGCTCGAAGTCAGCCTGTTCGACCGCACGCCGCATGGCATGCACGCCACGCTCTACGGCGAAGTGATGATCCGTCACGCGCGCATGGTGTTGTCGAACCTGAGCCACGCCCACGACGAAATCTCGGCGCTGCGTTCGGGGCTCGCGGGTCAGGTGCGTATCGGCGTCATCGCTTCGGCGGCCGCGACGATGGTGCCGCGTGCTATCGCCAACGTGAAAGACCGCTATCCGCAATTGCAAATCTGGGTGGAAGTGGAAACCTCGGATGTCATGCTTCCACGGCTCGCCGAAGGTGAGTTGGAGATCATGGTGGGTCGCGTGCTGGAGCGGCAAAACCAGTTCAAGACCGAAGTGCGCTACGAGCCGCTTGCCGACGAACCGCTCTGCGTGGTCGCCCGGCCCGGCCATCCTCTCGAAAATGAGACAGGTTTGACACTGCGCGGAATCGTCAACGCGGGCTGGATTCTGCATCCGCCAGGCAGCGTTCTGCGACATCGTTTCGATCTGATGTTTTCGCAGATTGGGCTGAATCCGCCGCAAAACGTGGTCAATACCAACAATTTTCTGGCAATTTCGAGCTTGCTGCTGCAAAGCGATATGTTGGCGGTTTTACCTGACGAAGTGGCGCGTCAATACCAACAGTACGGTGTGCTCAAGCGGATCCCGATCGATTTGCCGTACAGAATGGATACATTCGGTATCATCACGCGCCAGTCGCATCTGCTTTCTCCAGCGGCCTCGGTGGTGCTCGACGCCTTGCGGGAAGCCGCCACGGCGGTCTACGGCGCACCGCTCGACGCGACCGTGGCGCGATAAATGCTTCGATCCTTGCGTCGGCGGCCGCACATCGGCGCGCAAGGAGCAGGCAATGTACAACCAACACCGTCGCAAGCGGCAACGCGCCGTCGACGACTCATTTTCCGTTCGCTCCGGTGGAGCGAGCGTCTGGTATAGCAACGGCATGGCTCTCAAATCGACGATTTACAAGGCGGAACTTCAGATCGCCGACATGGACCGGCATTATTACGCCGACCATTCGCTGACGATCGCGCGTCATCCCTCGGAAACGGACGAACGGATGATGGTCCGCGTCGCCGCATTTGCGCTGTTCGCGCAGGAGCGCCTCGAATTCTGCAAAGGACTCTCGGATGTCGACGAACCCGATCTCTGGCAGAAAGACCTGACCGGCCAGATCGAAACGTGGATCGAAGTCGGCCAACCCGACGAACGGCGCATCGCGAAGGCGAGCGGGCGCTCGAACGAGGTGGTGGTCATCGCCTACGGCGGCCGCACCTCGGACATCTGGTGGCAGGGCGTGAAGAACAAGGTGGAGCGGATGCGCAACGTGACCGTGTGGTCGCTCGGCGAAGATGTCGCCGCGGCGCTCGGCTCGCTCGCCGAACGCACGATGCGTCTGCAATGCACCGTCCAGGACGGCGAAGCGTGGCTCGGCAGCGCCGACGCGGATGCGGTGAAAATCGAGTGGACGGTGTTGAAGGCGCCGAACAACGCCTGACGATGTGCTAGAGGGAAGTCGCCCGCGCCGCGTCGGGCGGTCCCTTCAGTTCGACGGTATTGCCTTCCGGATCGGACAGATACAGCGACGGTCCGAAGCCGTCCGCGCCATACCGCAAAGCCGGTTCTCCCACCTGCGTCCCATGTTCCGCCAGATGCGCCTTGAGCGCGTCGGCGTCGAACGGATCGACTCGCAGACACACGTGGTCCATATTCCTGCCCGCACCCGGCACGCCGTTTTCGGCGTGATCGAGCTTTGCGCCGACCTGCAGCAGATCGATCAACGAACGACCGGCGCGCAACTGCGTCAGCCCCAGATCGCGCTGTTCTTTTTCCAGGCTACAACCGAGTACGTCGCAGTAAAAGCGCACCATGGACTCGACGTTCCGTGCCCGAATGACAACGTGATCGATTTCGCGAATATGGATTTTCATGACAATCGCCCTTTGGCCGGTTCTGGGAACCGCTGCCTAGCCAGTGTAGAAGATCGGGGCGGGTTGCGAGAGCCGCATGTAAAAGCGGTTGAACGGGGCCGGATCAGAAACGAATAGGCGAAAAAAAGCCCGCTCTCTGTGGAACGGGCTGAATCCATATCAGGAGGAGACATGGAGGAGACAGGTACTAATATACACACGGGGTTGGTGCGACGCAATAACTTTTTAAGGGAAAACCCGATATCGTGCCAAATTGTCGCAGTTTGAACTGCCGGGGCGACCGAAACCGGCGCCTGGCGGGGCTTCGTGCCTCAACGGGCGAACGCCAATGACAGAGCAAGAACCGGAGCGTACTGTGTCGGCATGCGGCTTACATTGGTGAGCATCGATACAGCCATTCCGGGACCATCATGAACCGCACCGACATCACCGCAGAACAGTCCGACACCGCCGGCTGGACTTCCGACGCCGAACGCTGGGACGCCGTCACGCACCGCAATGCGCAAGCCGACGGCGCGTTTTTCTACGCCGTCAAAACCACCGGCGTGTTTTGCCGGCCGTCGTGCGCGTCGCGCCAGCCGCGTCGTGAGAATGTCGATTTCTTCACCAATGTCGACGCCGCACGCGCCGCGGGCTATCGCGATTGCAAACGCTGCCAGCCCGGCGGCTTGCCGCGTGAGCTGGAAATCGTCCGACGCGCTTGCGCGGTGCTGGACGCCGAGCCGCAGCAGCGTCTTACGCTCGCGCAGCTGAGCGACGCCGTGCACGTCAGCGCGTTTCACCTGCAGCGCCTGTTCAAGCGCGTGGTCGGCGTGTCGCCCCGGCAGTATCAGGCGGCGCAGCGAGGCGCGGCTCTGCGCGGCGCGCTGCAGAGCGGCGCCGACGTCACGCGCGCCACGCTGGATGCCGGTTTCGGCTCGCCGTCGCGGATGTACGACAGCGCATCGGCCGAACTGGGCATGGCACCGTCGGCGTTCCGCCGCAAGGGCGCGGGCCTCACCGTGCGCTACGCCCACGCGCCGACTTCGCTCGGCTACGTGCTGATCGCCGCCACGGGCAAAGGCATCTGCAAGATCGCTTTCGGCGACGACGCAACGCTGCTCGCCGCCGAGCTGCGCGACGAGTTTTCCAACGCCGAACTCGTCGAAGATACGGCGTCGCTGGCGCCCTTTCTGGCCCAGATCGACGCTTACCTGCGCGGCACGCGGCAAGACTTCGATCTGCCGCTCGACATTGCCGCGACGGCGTTTCGTCAGCGCGTGTGGGACGCGCTGCGGCGCATTCCGTACGGCGAGACGCGCAGCTACTCCGAGATCGCCGAGGCGGTCGGCTCGCCGCGTGCGGTGCGTGCCGTCGCGACCGCCTGCGCGACGAATCCGGTGGCACTGGCCATTCCCTGTCATCGGGTGGTGCAAAAAGGCGGGGCGCTCGCGGGTTATCGGTGGGGCTTGCCGCGCAAGGCCGCATTGCTCGACAACGAGGCGCAGCACGCGAGCGACGCATCGTCCAGATCATCGCGCCGCAATGAAGACGCCGCTGCCGAGTTGATCGGCAGCCAGGATCACGCTGCGTGAGTCTGCTGCACGAGTTTGCTGCATGAGCACGCTCGATGAAGTCGTCGCGCTCGAACTGCCCTTCAAAGCGCCTTTCGATTGGCGCGTCTGCTGCGTTTTTTCGGCGGACGCGCGACGCCTGGCGTAGAAGCGGTGGAAGAGGGTGTCTATCGCCGCGCGATCGATTGGGAAGGCGACAGCGGCACGCGGGCGTCGATCGGCGCGAACCGCGCGCGGAGAGGTGGAACGGTCTGCAAAAAGTCGCTGCGAACGGACCGGAAAAGGGCGAAGATCGAGGTTGACGGCAACGCGAAAAGCGGGCGCCGCGCCGGGCCAAAATCGGCCCCGAAGCGACCGCAAGCAGGGGTCGTGGCGAGATGTTAAAGTGCCCGCTACTGAAAATTCCGCCGAACGTTGTCAACCGCGCAGTGCTGCATGTCCGCAGCGTAGCGGCACATGGCGGCCGACAACGCCCGATTCGCATCAATGCCAAACACGACACCCTCCCGCACGACCGACGCGTTTTCGCACCGCCTGTCCGTGCTGACCTCCGGCCCGCAGCGCGATGCGCTCAAGCGCGGGCTGCGCGGCATCGAGAAGGAAAGCCTGCGCGTCACGCACGAAGGCCAGCTCGCCTTGACGCCGCATCCGCGCGCGCTGGGTTCGGCGCTCACGCATCCGTCGCTCACCACCGACTACTCCGAAGCGCTGCTCGAACTGATCACGCCGGCCGAGCAGGACGTGGCCGTGACGCTCGACAAACTCGACACGCTGCACCGGTTCGTCTATTCACAACTCGATGACGAAATTCTGTGGAACAACTCGATGCCGGGTCTGCTGCCCGAGCACGACGAGGGCATTCCGATTGCGGATTACGGCAGCTCGAATATCGGCAAACTGAAGTACGTCTACCGGATCGGTCTTGCGCTGCGCTATGGCCGCACCATGCAGTGCATCGCGGGCATTCACTACAACTATTCGCTGAACGAAGAAGTGTGGCGCGTGCTGCATGCCGACCAGCAATCCACGGCAAGCGCCGTCGATTTCCAGTCCGAACGTTATCTCGCGCTGATCCGCAATTTCCGTCGCACCAACTGGCTGCTGATGTACCTGTTCGGTGCGTCGCCGGCGCTGGATCGACGGTTTCTCCGCGATCGCAAACATACGCTGGAATCGTTCGACGCCGACACCTTGTACCGCCCGTACGCGACCAGTCTGCGCATGAGCGATCTCGGCTATTCGAACACCACGGCGCAAGCCGCGCTGCACGCCGACTACGACACCTTGCCGGGCTATCTCGACGCGCTCGCGAAAGCCGTGAGTCAGCCGTATCCTGCGTATGAAGCCATTGGCACGCAGCGCGACGGCGAGTGGGTGCAGATCAACACCAACGTGTTGCAGATCGAAAACGAGTTCTACTCGACAATCCGTCCGAAGCGCGTCACGCATCCTGGCGAGCGTCCGTTGCATGCGTTGGCCGCGCGCGGCGTGCAGTATGTCGAAGTGCGTTGCATGGACATCGATCCGTTCGAACCGACCGGCATTTCGCTCGAAACCTCGCGCTTTCTCGACGCCTATCTTCTGGTCTGCGCGCTCGACGACAGCGCGACCTTGCCGCCCGATGCTTACGCCGAAGCCAATCAGAACTTCGGCCGCGTCACCATGGAAGGACGCAAGCCGGGCCTCGAACTGACACGCGACGGCCAAACCGTCGCGATGACCGCGTGGGCCGAAGAGCTGCTGGTGAAAATCGACGCCGCCGCCGCGGCACTCGACGCCTTGCAGGGCGGCGACGCGCACGCCCGCTCGGTGGCGGAGCAACGCAAAAAACTCGCAGACCCGTCGCTCACGCCGTCGGCGCGCGTGCTTCAAACCATGCGCGACAAGCAGCAGGGTTTTCTCGCGTTCGGACTCGAGCAGAGCGAGGCGCACGCCGCCTATTTCCGTGCGCGTCCGCTCGACGCCGCGCAAACCAAAGAGTTTGCCGATCTCGCGGAACAGTCACTTGCGGAACAGGCCAAGCTCGAACGGGAAGAAGTCGGTTCCTTCGACGCCTTCGTCGCGGCTTACCGCGCGTACACGCTCAATCGCTTCAGCGTCTGAGTTGCCCGTGTAACGCACGACAGCAGAAGCGGCCCGCATGGGCCGCTTTTTTATTGTGCGCAGGTAACGTGTACGCATCGTGCGATGCGCGAGCGTTGCACCGGCAAGTTTTCCTGCCGTTTCGAGGATTCGTCGTCGCGTATGAAACACCGCCGCGCAGTCGCGGTCCAACGTGTATGACGCGCTCCACACAGGGAGGCAGCACCGTGATGAACAAGAGTCTGTTGGCAGTCTTTTGCGCAGCGGCAACATTCGTGACAGCGGGATGTTCGACGCAGGGGCAGGTCGATCCCGATGTCATGCAGGTGGCAACCACGCCGTTGACGTGTTCCAGCAAAGCGGAATGCGACACGTGGTGGCAGCGCGCCCAGACATGGGTCACGAGCCATTCGACCTACAAGATCGAGTCCGCGACGGACACGTTGATCCAGACGGCGGGTCCGGACGGCGGCAAGCGCGCTCTCGCGTATCAGATCACGCGAACCGCGAACCCGGACGGCACCGCCACCATCGGCTTTGCTGCGCATTGCGACGGTTCGATGGGCTGCAAGCCGAACCCGTGGGAAGCCGGTGCGGACTTCAAAGCCTACGTGCGAGGCGCCGCTTCGGGCACCGCACCGAATGGCGCGAAGCCGGCGCAAGCGGCGCCGACTGCCCTCCATCCGGATTCGGTGCAGGGACAGTCGCAGCCGTCGTCCACCGGCGAGCCGGTCACACAGTGAGCAACGGCCGGAACGATGTGTCTGCGTCGCGCGCCTAGTGGCCCATCGAAGGGCCGACGCCCTTGCGCGGTTTCGTGATCCAGACGAGCACCGCGAGCACGAGAAAGGCCGCACACGAAACGCGGAAGAAGTCGTTCGTCGCGAGCATGTAGGCCTGCGCCGTGACCGTCTGATTGAGCTGTGCCGTGAGCGAGTCGCCGGACAAACCGATGCTCGCCAGCGTGTTCGTGTAGTCGTTGGTGGTCGCGGCGTACACGTTCACCGAATCGGTCAGCATCGCGTGATGGCGGATCGTGTCGTTTTCCCAATACGTCGTGCTGATTGCCGTGCCGATTGCGCCGGACAAGGTCCGGAAAAAGTTGGACAGCCCCGACGCACTCGCAAGACGTTCGTCCGATACGCTGGACAAGGTAATCGTGGTCATCGGCACGAAGAAGCACGCTACCCCGATCCCTTGTACGAGACGCGGCCAGATGACGTGATTGAACGGCACGTCGAGCGTGAACGTGGAGTTCCAGAACGAAACGAACGCAAAGACGATGAACGCGAAACTCGCCACCACGCGCAAATTGAGCCGGTGCATGTTCTTGCCGATCATCGGCGACAGAAACAGCGCGAGAATGCCGACCGGCGCGGTTGCCAGACCGGCGAGTCCGGCGGTGTAGCCCATCACCGTCTGCAGCCATAACGGGAAGATCACCACCGACCCGAAGAAGGCCATGAAGCCGAACGAAATGATCACCACGCCAAGCGCGAAGTTGCGATCCCTGAACAGCGAAAGATCGACCACCGGCTCGCTCTCGGTCATTTCCCACACCAGCATGAACGCGATCGAAATGACCGCGATCACCGCCAGCGTGACGATAAACGTGGAGTTGAACCAGTCGCGGTCCTTGCCAAGGTCGAGGACCATCTGCAGGCACGACACGCCGATCACCAGCAGCGTCAGCCCGACCGCGTCGATACGCTGCTGGGTGGTTTTCGTCTCACGGCCGCGCAGCAGCAGGAACGCGCAGACTGCAGAGAACAGGCCGATCGGCACGTTGATGTAGAAGATCCACGGCCACGTGTAGTTGTCGGTGATGTAGCCGCCCATCACGGGGCCGAAAATCGGCGCGCAGATCACGGTCATGGCCCAGAGGCCAAGCGCGAGTCCACGCTTCTCGGGTGGATACGAGCGCATGAGAATCGTCTGCGAGAGCGGGACCATCGGACCGGACACGAGTCCTTGCACGAGCCGGAACGCGATTAGCGATTCGAAATTCTGCGCGAAGCCGCACAACGCCGAAGCAATCGTGAAAAGCAGCACGGACAAAGTAAAAAGCCGCACCTCGCCGACGCGTCGCGCCAGCCAGCCGGTCAACGGCACCGCGATCGCCGACGCCACGGAATACGACGAAATGACCCACGTACCCTGGCTGGTCGCCACGCCCAGGCTGCCGGAGATGGTCGGCACGGCGACGTTCGCGATCGACGTGTCGAGCACCTCCATGAAGGTGCCGAGCGCGAGGCCGACAGTCAGCAAGGCGAGCGCCGCGCCTTGAAGCGGGGCGGGTTGCGGCGCAGGTTGCGCGGCGGGTGATGGGTCGCTTAGAACGTCGGCGGGGGCCGTACCAGCCATGGTTTTTCTCCTCAATCGGGAAAGCTTGTCGCGGCAGCTTTATCGCGCGGACTGTTTGGCGCGCTTACATGCCGGATCATCCTCTGCCCAGACAGATATCTGCAAGTAGCGGCGCCTTCAAAAGACGCCTCCTGGGTACTGCTGGCTTAGTGCTTGCCGCCTTTTTGCGGCGTTACGACAGGCGACTCGTCTGCCGATTCTTCTGTTTCTGCTGCTCCAATCCCGCAGCCGACGTTCTCGCCGCCGCCGATGCCGTTGGCGATAAACCGCCCCAGCAAGTCCAACAACGTCGCGTGGTCCGACTGCGAAAAACCGCGCAGTTGCTCGTTGAGCACCGCCGCACCGAGGGCGGGCAGTTGCCGGGCGGCCTCGTGACCTTGCTCCGTGAGTTCGAGCATGACCATGCGGCGGTCGGCGTCGCTACGCGTGCGCACGACAAAGCCTTTCTTTTCAAGGCGATCCAGCAGACGCGTCATCGACCCGCTGTCGTACGACATGACACGCGACAACTCGAACGGCGTGCTCGCACGCCGCGCCGACAGAAGCAGAATCACGCCGATCTGCTGCGCCGTCAGACCCAACGGCTTGACCGCACGATCCATCCGCTCAACCAGTACGTTGCGCGCTTTCGTCAGGTAATAGCCGAGACTCGATTCGAGGTGAATCTCGTCGGCGTCGTAAGGTCCGTCAGTCATCGTATCCGGAACATCGTCAAGCTGAATGGAGTTTAGCTGCCTAAGCAGGCGAGTCAAATCCGGTTTCGCGTCGCGCGATCTGCGGAAAAACAACACAGCGAAGTCACGCCAGCCGAAGTATCTTGAAATTTAATTGCATAGTCAATATTATTGTAGGCAACGAGTTACGCGCGACCCGCGCCACCCGAGACCATGTTCTGACCGATTGCAGCGCGCCGCGCATGTGGCGCGCATCAAGGATTCCCTCCATGCTGTACCTGAAAAACACCCTTGGCGGCCTCAGCCGCTCCCTGACCGATTCCGCGCTCAACAGCTTTCAAGGCCCGCACCGCTGGTGGAAACTCGCGCTGTTCGCCGTGCTGTTCGTTTTGCCGGGCGGGTCGGTGGGTGTCGCGGTGCTGGCCTGGGTGGAGCATCGTCGGGCGCAGAAGGGGAAGGGCGCGAAAGTGGTCGTGGAGACTGCGGCGGGCAGTGCGGTAGCGAAGAGCAACCCGGCTGCGGCAACAGCTGTTGGCGGTCCGGTCGTCGCCTGTCACGCCAAGGGGGACGCGCCTTGCCGTGCCGCCGCCGGCAAACTCGCACGTCAAACAACGACGGCCGATTCGCGCGTCTGACACGTTCGGCTCGGGAGATTCCGCCTTCCGCGGATCACGTCGACCATCTGCGTCGTGTCATCGCGCGATGTCCGTGCCGTTGCCGACGGCACGCGTCGTAACAACGCGTAACCTTCCCGACACCCTAAGTAACACACCTGCCTCCCGCCTCGCATTACCCTTTCAGTTTCCCGCGCCCGCGCGGGCTCATACGCTAACATTCCGGCAGAGCCATGATCTCGCCCGGCCGATGGAATCGCCATCGGCCATCCTGCGGCGTCCAGAAGGAATCCATTGCATGCAGTCTGATCGAATCTCGCGCGCGCGGATGCTTACGCCTCGCGCCCTGACCATCGCAGTAGCGGCGGCCCTCGCGGCCATGCTGGCTGCCTGTGCGGTCGGCCCCGACTACCAGCGGCCCGCCGCCGACGTGCCGGCGTCGTACAAGGAAGCCGCGCCGGGCTGGAAGGTCGCGCAGCCGGCCGATCAGCACGATCGCGGCGACTGGTGGACGAACTATCAGGACCCGCAGCTGAACGCGCTCGAAGACCGACTCAACACGGCGAACCAGACGATCGCGCAATACGCGGCGGCTTACCGTCAGGCGCGCGCGCTGGTCGGCGAAGCGCGGGCAGCGTATTTCCCCACGGTCGGTGCGTCGCTGGGCGGCACGCGCTCGGGCACCGGCGCGGGCTCGGCATCGTCGGGTAGCACGCAAACCCGTAGCGGCATCACCAACAGCGTCAGCGTCCAGCTAGACGCGACGTGGGAGCCCGACCTCTGGGGCTCGGTCACGCGCTCGGTCAATTCGCAGAAGGCCGGTCAGCAGGGCGCCGCCGCCGACCTCGCGAACGCGCGTCTGTCCGCGCAAGCCACGTTGGCACAAACGTACTTTTCGCTGCGCGCGCTCGACTCCACCCAGAAGCTGCTCGACGACACCGTCGCGGCTTACCAGCGCTCGCTGCAACTCACGCAAAATCAGTATGCGGCCGGCGTCGCCGCACGCTCGGACGTGATCCAGGCGCAGACGCAATTGCAGTCGGCGCAAGCGTCCGCGATCGACAACGGCGTGCAGCGCGCACAAGACGAACACGCCATCGCCGTGCTCGTCGGCGAACCGGCTTCCACCTTCTCGATTCCGCCCATGCCGCTGACGGCCACGCCGCCGGCCGTGCCTGCGCAAATGCCGTCGGCGCTGCTCGAGCGGCGTCCGGATATCGCGTCGGCGGAACGCAAAGCCGCCGCCGCGAACGAACAGATCGGCGTCGCGATTGCCGCGTTCTTCCCAACGCTCACGCTGTCGGCAACAGGCGGTTTCGAAAACTCCGTGTTCTCGCAACTGCTCACGGTGCCGTCGCGGTTCTGGACGCTTGGCCCGCAACTCGCCGCCACGCTGTTCGACGCGGGCCTGCGCCAGGCCAAGACCGACGCGGCTCGCGCCACCTACGACCAGGATGTCGCAACGTACCGTCAAACCGTGCTCACCGCTTTCCAGGACGTCGAAGACAACCTCGCGTCGCAGCGCATTCTGGAGCAGGAAATCGTCGTGCAGCAGCAGGCGGTGGCATCGGCCCGTCAGGCGCTCGACATCGTCACCAACGAGTACAAGGCGGGCACGGTCGGCTTCGTCAACGTGTTGACCGCGCAAACCACGGCCTTCACTGCCGAACAGAAACTCGAGTCGATTGCAGGACAGCGCATGGTGTCGTCGGTGGGTCTGGTGAAAGCGCTGGGCGGCGGTTGGGACGCGTCGCAGATGAATCGCGAAACCGGCGACGTGGCCGCGCCCGTCGCGCCGGCCGCGTCGGCGGTACCCGTCGCGCAAAGTGCCGCGCCGCAACCGGCGGTGCAATAGGCAAGGCGCACCCTATCGTAGCCGCGAAGGAGCCAGTCCTTCGGATCAAAAAAGAGGCACGACCGCATGACGCGGTCGTGCCTCTTTTTCTTTGTCACTGAACAATCCACACCGCGAATCGAGCGTCGAGCTCGCGCCGCTTTCCTGCCGCGCGTGCAATCAATGCACGAAGCTCAGCGCCACGGTGTCCGGTCCGCTCGGCCGTCCCAGCAGGTTGAGCAGGCCCGCGAGATTGTCGCGCGCTTCCGGCGCCGAACTCGCCGTGCCGTGAAACGACGTCGAGACCGCCGACACCGTGCCATTGCCGGTCAGCATCAGCGGACCCTTCAGCGTCGTCAGATCCAGCGTCGACGACTCGCCTTGCGCCTGAAACAGCAGCCGGTACGAACCGAGCGGCTTGACCAGCGAAACGCGCGAGCTGACATCGTTCAGCGTAACGGTCATCTGCCCGAATGCCTCGCGATTGAAGCTGCGCCAGTCCGACCACGCGAGCCGCACGTCGCCCTGCAGATCGAGCGTGTTGAAGGGCGCGCCGAGGCCGCTCAGCAGCGAGGCCGGCACGGCGATCGCGCCGGCGGTGACCGTCGCGGTGCGCGGCGTGGCGTCGACGGTGATCGGCTCGGGCATCGCTTCGCTATGTCGCATGGTCATGTGGACGCGGCCGGTGAAAAGCGGCCAGAACGACGTGCGCCATTCGATACGCCCCGGCAGCAAGGTGGCCGCGCTCATGTCGGAACCGGCCGCGAGCATCAGCGTGGCCGAACCGTGCCACAGCGACCCCGCCGGATCGACGAGATTGACGTGGCCGCGCGTTTGTCTGGCGAATTGCGGCGTGATCCACGCGGCGGGCAGCAGGGTGAGCAACACGGCCGCGCTCGCCAGCACGGCGACCGCGATCCACGGCAAGGCGAAACGCAGGCGTCGCGTCCAGTAACTCATGCGAAATCCCGGGTCGGCCCGCTCATTTGACGGTGGACGGTTGCAACGACGCCGTCAGATCCACCTGACCGTCGTCCTTCAGGGCGGTGACGTGCGCCTCGGCAACCTGCACCTTGAACTGCTTGCGAGCGTCGTCGACCCATTGCGTCCACGCCGGGAACGAGGCGTTCTTCATCTGCACCTGCACGGCATTGCCGATGACCTGAACCTGCGTAGCGGCAAGCCCGTGATCGCCGAGCGAGGCCGTGAGCGCGTCGCGCAGCGCGGCGCCGGTCGGCGCGACACCCTGCGCCGCCGCCGACAACTGCCGCGCCTCGTTGGCCTCGGCCGTCATCTGCGCGAGCTGGCGTTGCAGACTCGGCAGCGATTCACGCAGACGCGAACGGCCTTCCTGGGCGGGCGCCCACAGCACCGACCACGCGATCACGACGGCCAGCACACCACCGCCCCACGCGAGCAGCGTCTTTTCGCGTTCGGTGCGCTGGTCCCAGAATCCGGCCCATGTTTGAGCGAGTTCAGCTTTCATTGTCCGTTCCTGATGGTCCACTTGCCGGTGTTGCTGTCGATCGCGCCGCTCAGGCCGTTACGGCCGAGACGTTTGGCGAAATCCGGGTCGACTTTCACCTCGGGCTTGAAGGTCACGTCGAGCCGATGGTCGTGATAATCGAGCCCGGCAATGCCGTTCACCGGAATCGGCGCGAGCGAACGGGCGACGCCGTCGGCGAGCGAGAGGAAATCGTCCGGTGAAAGCTCGCCTGCTGCCACGCGCAACTGTTGAAGCTGGCGCGACATCTGACCGGGCGCGTCCAGCACGACCGTGGTCTTCGGGAAGGTGTTGAGCAGCAATTCGGTCATCTGCGTGTTGATGGCGTCGCGCTGACGCGACAGCAGCAGCCACTGGACGTTTGCGCCGATCAGGGCGATCACCAGCGCGCCGATTGCCAGCGCGACCGGCAGACGCAGACGCCGCAGCGTCGCGCGATCGAGCCGCCACGGCTGCGAAGCGAATTCGAACTGACACAGATCGAAGCGGCACGCCAAAGCACGCCGCGCCAGTTGCTCGAACGGCAGCGGACTGGCGCCATGTACGTAAGAAGCCAGTTTGGCCGGGCCGGTTGCGGCAAGCCGCGGTTCGCTGCCCGGCACTTCCGTCAGCATGTACAGCGAGACCGGCGCGGCGCCCGCGAGCGCACCCAGCGTCGCGTTCACTGCATTGGCCGGCACCGCCAGCCCTTCGCCCTGCACGCCGCGCGCGACGGCCAGCTCGACACGCGGCACGCCGCTTTCGATCGCACCTTCGACCGCGCCTTCCAGCAGCAGCGCGGGCGCCGTTTGCACCACTGCGCCGAGTACCGCCGCCACCATCGGCACGACGGCCGCGAGGCCCGGCGCCATCACCGGCGCCACGCCCGGCAGCGAGGTGGCCACGCTTGCCGAACCGGCCATCACCGGTTCGCCCGCATTGACCATTTCGGCGACTTCCGCCGGCGTATCGAGCGGCACGCCTTGCGGCAGGCAGCGCGTCACCGGCACGGCGCGCACGCTGCGATGGCCGGCTGTCTGAAAGGCTTCCCAGATGAAACGGAACCAGCCCCGGTCGACGATCGCGAGCAACTGGCGACCGCCGGCGAGCGGCTGCGGGTCCACCGCGATGTGGCACGTCTGCGGATCCTGGATCAGCTGATCCTCGACCACGTTCGGCAGCGCCTGACGCAGTCGCGGACCGCGCAAGGGCGGCAGCGTGGCGGGCATCATGAGGAGGTCGCGCGCGGCGACCATCAGCACCGTCGACGACGCGCGCGGCAGCAGCGCAAGCGCCGAGCGCCCGGCGCGTTGCGTACGGCCCGATTTGTCGAGCAGCAGGAACGGCAATTCCGGCAGTTGCCATTCCTGCGACGGCACCGCCGGATCACGCGGCGGCAATAGAACGATCAGCGTGCTCAAAGGCCACTCTCTCTGGGAAAGGCGTTATTCATAGTTGGTCTTGTATCCGCACGATACGCGTAGTGTGAGTCAAAGCGTCGCGATAGACGAGTGTCGTGCGGTCCACCTCGGCGCGTTCGTGCTGCACGCGGCCGTGGATCAGAAAGTAGTTCGTGTTGACGTCCATTTCATTGGGGTCGATCGATACCGATTGAACCCCCGCGCCGCGCAGCGCGAGTTGCACGTCGCCGACGTTATGGAAAAACACCGTCTGACGGCGCGCGACGAACGCCTGCGCCGACGACAGGTTCATCCCCGGCACGATGGCCGCGACGACTTCGGCCGATGCCGTGTTCATGTTGACCGCCGAGACGGTGGGCAGCACGGTGACGAACGGACGCAGCCGCGCCACCATTTCCGGCGTGTAACCGGGCACGTCGAGCAGCGAATCGACGCTGGTCATTTGCAGGGGCGCGGCGTCCGCGTTGTCGGCGCCGTCCTCGATGCCGGGTTTGTCGGTGAAATTGCTGCCGGTGCCGCCGCCTTGTGGCGACACGGCGGCCGGCGCGCCGACCGCCGAGGTGACTGTCTGAAACCGTGTCGCCGACTGCGCGAGACTCGTGCGGACCTGCACGGCAGTGGCCTTCGCGAGCTGGCTGTTCACGCCGAGCGACACCAGCAGACGCTGATAGGCGGCGATCTGCTCGATGTCCAGTTGCAGCACGCCGGGCGCCGGGCTCGACACCAGGTTACGCAGGTTGAACTTGGCTTGCGCGTCTTCGATCGACCCGGACAGAAACGTTTCCTGACCTTGTGCGGCTCGGACTTCGCCGATCTGACCGAGGAAATCCGACAGCCGTGTTTTGGCGATCGGCACGCCCCACAGACCGCCCAGATAGGTGATCCCCGCCGAGGTGTCGCCTTCCGAGCGAAGAATGAGGCGAGTCCAGTCGAGTGCGCCGCGGGAAACCCATTGCGCCTGGGCCAGCAAACGCTGGTTTTCGATCCGGCGGACCTGGATTTGCTGACGCCAGAGCATGCCGGATACGAGGATGGCGGATAGCGCCACCACGAGGAGGGCGCTGATTATGGCGGCGCCATGTTGGTGGTTTTTGCCTGCGGCGTGCGGTTTTTTTCTGGTTTGTTTTGGTGGTTGTTGGTCGATTTGTTGGTCGCCTTTTGGCGGGTGTGTTTCTGTTTTTAGTGGTTTATTAGTGTTGCCCCTGTGCGGGGCGGCACTTACTTTCTTTGCTGCGGCAAAGAAAGATAAGCAAAGAAAGCCGCTCACACCGCCAATGCTATTCGTTATCCGTGGCGCTTCTTCGCTGCGGTGGCCCCGGAGCGTCCGTGTCGTCGCGCACTCCGCGTGAGTGACAAGGCCGTCATCAGTTCCGGCGGCGCTGCGCGCGCCGAGCGGCATGCGTGGGAAACCAAGGGTTGGGGCGTATCGCCGAGGCAAAGCCGACGGCCCACGCTGACGCGACGCGAAGCGACTGGTTTGTTGAAGTACCGCCGCGGCGCGCGAAGCGCCGCCGGAACTGATGACGGCCTTGTCACTCACGTCGAATGTGCGACGCGTCGGATGCTCCGGGGCCACTGGCAGCAACCGGCCACCGGTAACGCCTAGCACTAGCGGTGTGAGCGGCTTTCTTTGCTTATCTTTCTTTGCCGCGGCAAAGAAAGTAAGTGCCGCCCCGCACAGGGGCAACACCAATAAACCACGAACATAAGAAACACCGCCGCCGCAGGCAAAAACGAAACGCAGCCACCGCATGGCAACCCCAAACCAGCGCTGCACAAGCAAACCCCAAACCCCGTCGGAAGACAAACCCATCACCCTCATATCACTCTCCGACGAGAAAAACCCGCACAACCGGCCGCGCCAGCGTCTTTCCACCGACGCTCACTTCCAGTCCGGTCACCGAGCGCGGCAACGGCGCGCTCCCCAGTTGGGGTACTTTGAGGTTATTGTCCGCCTCCGTGATGGCGTTCTGCACATCATTCATCTGCATGGTCCAGCCGACCTTCGGTACGTACAGGCGCGCGGAAATCGAACCGACGCCGCCCATCAACGGTACCGCCGCCCAGCCGTTGCCTTCGCTGCCGCGCAACGCGCGCCGCAGTTCGCCGACGTTTCCGAGCGGCGGCGACGCGTAACGCACCACGCGTCCCTCGGACACGCGATACCGCACGACCTGCAAACGCGGCGCAGTGCCCGGCAAGGTCATGTGCCGCACGATCTGCAGCACGCTGCCGCTCACCGACACCGCCGCCTGACCCGATTCGTCATCGGATGCGGCCTGGCGCGCGTCGATGCGCAACTGATCGAAAAGCTGCGCGAACACGCGCTCGTCTTCCATCGCGCTCGTGATGGCCTGCCGCCCACGGATGATCTGATCCAGACCGCGCCATGACAGCACGGCGATCACCGCCATGATGGCAATCGCCACCAGCAACTCGATCAGCGTGAAACCACGCGCGCCCGAACGGCGACGGCGCTCAGAGCGAACGGTTGCTTTCATTCGCGACCACCGTGACCATCTGGGCAAGATTGCCGGAGCGCCCAGGCATCGCCACGCTCACTTCCACTCGACGAAACACCGGGTTCGGTGTCGCGCTTACCTGCTCGGTACAGATCAACGGCAAATTCCCTTGCGAACAATCGAAGCTCGTTGCGCCGACGTTCGGCCACGCATGCGTGAGATGCAGTTGCGCCAGCGCGTTGTCGGCACTCCAGCCGGCCAGCAGACGCCGATGCAGATCGGCCTCGCCAGTCGCGAGACTGCCCACCGCACGCAGCGACGCCGCCAGCGCGATGGCGATGATCGCGAGCGCCACCAGCACTTCGATCATCGTGAAACCGCGCTGCGATGCGCGACGCCTCATGCTCCTGCAACGACGCATGTCAGTGCACCTCGTAGCGGCCATTGCCGGTGCCGACGATCGTCGCGCGCCCTGCCGCCGAAAACAGCGTGATCTGCACCGGCACGTCGATCGCTTCGGTGCCGAACACGATGCGGCTCGGATGCGTGTCCGAACCGGGGTAATCGATCGTCACGCCCGTCACGCCGCCTTCCCATTGACGCGGTCCGAGCAGATCGTCACGCAGCGGACGCCAGCCGTCTTCGGTGCGCTGGTCGAAACGAAAACCGCCATCGGTAGGCTGCCATGCAATCGGACGGGCCCGCACCTGCGCTTCGTCGCCCGCCGATTCGAACAGCAACGCGAGACGCTGCGCCTCTTCGTTCAGATCGGTGCGAGGGTTGCGGGTCATCGTCAGCGCGGTGAGCGAAACCAGCAGGCCCGCGATCACCAGCACCACCATCATTTCCAGCAACGTAAAGCCGCCCGCGCGCCGCGCACCATGTATGCGTGAGCGCGCGACGGCCCACGCCGGGCGCGGCGAAGCCGTACACGGAGTGTCCACACGGGACTTGCAAGCGGACATACGCATAGTGCCGGCCACGAACGATCAGATACGGTGAGTCGTTAAAACATACGGCGGAGCGCCGGCTTACTGGAACCGGCGCGGCGCGCGTGAGTGCGTCGGCTTATTGCCACGAACCGACGTCCGCGTCGTTGCCTTCGCCGCCGGCTTTGCCGTCCGCGCCATAACTGAACACGTCGATCTCACCGTGCACGCCCGGATTCAGATACTGGTACGAATTGCCCCACGGATCGTTCGGCAGACGTTCGAGGTAGCCGCCGTCTTTCCAGTTGTTCGGCACCGGGTCCGTGCCGGGCTTTTCGATCAGCGCGCGCAGACCTTGCTCCTGCGTCGGATAACGGCCGTTGTCGAGGCGATAGAGCTTCAAGGCCTGCATGACGGTACCGATGTCCTGCTTGGCGGCCACGCGACGGGCTTCGTCCGGACGACTCATGATCTTCGGCACGATGAGCGCCGCGAGAATGCCGAGAATCGCGATCACGACCATGATTTCGATCAGCGTGAAACCGCGTTGACGACGGCTGCGTTGACCCGCGATTTCATGACGGCGAAGGGTCGACAGTTGCATAGCTTGCTACCTCTTTTCAGATGAATTTCGATCGGCGGGTTTTGCCCTGGCTGTCTTTGGCTTTCGAGTCGCCATTGAACACGCCCAGCCGGTCATTTTAATGTCATGGAGTTGAAGGGTTGCGAGAAAAACCCGGGTTGGAAAACCCCTTCAACACAACGCAATTTTCACAATAGTCCGTACAATGATGTGCATGAACGCCATCCAAATTCGCCTTCTGTCGCTCACGCTGTTTGCCGTGTTCTGCGCGACGCTGACCTACTGGGTCATTACGCTCACCACGATGTCCGGTGCGCCGTTGCCCGCTGCCGCCGCGCACAACCAGGTCTCCACCGACCAGGCCGCCACGCTGTTCGGCGGTCAGCTCACGCGCAACGCGAACCAGGACGTGCATCTGTTCGGCATCCTCGCGTTGAGTCAGGGCTCCGCGGCCATCGTCAGCGTCGGCGGTGAACCGCCGCATGCGGTCTCGCTCGGCGGCGCACTGATGCAAGGCGCCAAACTCTCCGAAGTGCGCCCCCGCTCGATCATCATCGACCGCAACGGCGCGCACTCCGAAGTATTCCTGCCGGCCAATCCTGCCGGCCCCACCATCTACGTGCGCTGAACGACCTGCCGCAACGCTTACTGCACCAGGTTGTTCAGTTCGATGATCGGCAGCATCACCGCCAGCACGATCACGAGCACCACGCCACCCATCGCCAGAATCAGCAGCGGCTCGAGCAGGCTCGTCAGGAACATCGTGCGACGCTCGAGTTCGCGCGCTTCACCGTCGGCCGCGCGGTCCAGCATCGTGGTCACGTCGCCGGTCGCTTCGCCCGAGCGGATCAGGTGCACCAGCACCGGCGGAAACGTCTTCGTATTGCCCAACGCGCGCGATAGCGACGTGCCTTCGCGCACACGCACGATCGCGTCGTCGATGTTCTCGCGCATCGCGTTGTTGCTGAGCGTTTCGGCCGCGGCCTGCAGGGCGCGCAGGATCGGCACGCCGGCTGCCGTCAGAATGCCAAGCGTGCTGGCAAAACGCACGGTGTTATAGCCGCGCACGAGTTTGCCGAGCAGGGGAGCGGTGAGCAGCCAGCGGTCGAAACCGAGCCGCGGTCCGGGCTGCCGCAGGATCGAGCGCACCAGATAGACCAGCACGACCACGCCGATCAGCATCGCCCACCACCAGTGCCGCACAAATCCGGATAGCGCCATCATCATGATGGTGAGGAAGGGCAGTTGCTGCTTGGTGCTGGCGAACACGTTCACCACTTGCGGCACCACATAGCTCAACAGAAACGTGACGATGCCGAACGCGATCAGCGTGACGATGGCCGGGTAAGTGAACGCCAGCACGATCTTCTGCTTGAGCGCGTTGCGTTGCTCGATGTAGTCGGCCAGACGCGAAAGCACCAGCCCGAGCTTGCCGGTGTGTTCACCGGCCGCGACCAGCGCGCGATAAATCTCGGGGAAGTCTTTCGGATGCTGCGTCAATGCATTGGCGAGCGAATGACCGCCGAGCACTTCCGCGCGAATCGAGGCCATCAATTCGCGGATGTAGTCGCGCTCCGATTGCTCGGTGAGCACGGCGAGCGCTTCGTCGAGCGGCAGACCGGCGATCAGCAGACTCGCCAGTTGACGCGTGAGAATCGCCTGCTCGCGCTGCGACAAACGCCGCCCCAGCGACAGCCGCTGGTTGCGCTCGCCGCGTGTGCGCGTCGCGGCCGGTTCGACCACCAGCGGGGTGAGTCCTTGCGAGCGCAGATTGGTTCGCGCGCCGCGCGCGCTGTCCGCGTCGAGTACGCCTTTTTGCGCCTTGCCTGCCGCGTCGATGGCTTCGAAACGAAATGCCGGCATGCGCTTAAGCTCCGCCCGTGACGCGGATCACTTCTTCGAGCGAGGTCAACCCGGAGGCAAGCCAGCGATCCGCATCTTCGCGCAGCGTACGCATGCCGTGCGCGCGTCCCGACTCCAGAATTTCCGCGTCGGATGCGTTACGGTGAACCAGCGCGCGAATGTCTTCGTCGATCAGCAGCAATTCATAGACGCCGCGGCGTCCCGCATAGCCGGACTGCCCGCACCTGTCGCAGCCCACCGGATGCCAGCGCACGCTGCCGTCTTCTTCGACGCGCTCTTCGCGGCATACCGGACACAGACGCCGCACGAGTCGCTGCGCCAGCACGCCGAGCAGCGACGACGCCAGCAGATACGGCTCGACGCCCATGTCGGTGAGACGCGTGACGGCGGACGCGGCGTCGTTGGTGTGCAGCGTGGCGAGCACGAGGTGGCCCGTCAGCGACGCCTGCACTGCAATTTGCGCGGTTTCGAGGTCGCGGATTTCACCGATCATGATGACGTCCGGGTCCTGCCGCAAAATCGAGCGCAGCGCGCGCGCGAAGGTCATGCCGATACGTTCGTTGACCTGCGTCTGGCCGATGCCGGAGAGGTCGTATTCGATCGGATCTTCCACCGTCATGATGTTGGTGGTGGCCGTTTCGAGCCGCGACATCGACGCATATAGCGTGGTCGTTTTACCCGAACCGGTCGGACCGGTCACGAGCACGATGCCGTGCGGCTTGCCGATCAGCTTGTCGAATTTGACGAGCGTGTCGGGCGCCATGCCGAGCGCTTCGAGGTTCAGGCGCGACGCGTCTTTTTCCAGCAGACGCAGCACCGCACGCTCGCCATGACCCGTGGGCAAGGTAGAAACGCGCACGTCGACCGGACGTCCGCCGACGCGCAGCGTGATACGACCGTCTTGCGGCAAACGCTTCTCGGCAATGTCGAGCTGCGCCATGATCTTGATCCGCGAAATCAGCGCGCCATGCAGCGCTTTTTTCGGACGCACCACGTCGCGCAGCGTGCCGTCCACACGGAAGCGCACCACCGACGACGTCTCGAACGGCTCGATGTGAATATCCGACGCCTGTTCGCGCGCCGCTTGCGTGAGCAGCGCATTGATCATGCGGATGATCGGCGCGTCGTCTTCCGATTCGAGCAGATCCTCGACCTCGGGAATGTCCTGCATCAGACGCGATAGATCGACTTCGCCTTCCACTTCACCGACCACCTGAGCCGCGCTGCCGTCCTGGCGCGCGTAGGCCTGATTGATCGCCTGCGCGAGTTCGTCGGCCGGCAGACGCACGACCGACAGCGCGCCGAAGTTGCGCGCGATCTCGGCGAGCGCGGCGTCGCTGGTGCGCTCGCTGATCCACACTTCCAGGCTGTCGGCATGCTGATGCGCCACCAGAACCTGGCCGTTTCGAGCGAAGCCATACGGCACCAGCCGTGCGGCAACCGCCGAAGGCGCGCTGCGCTCGGCGTGCTCCGTCACGACCGCCGGCGGCACCGTGGAGGCAAGCGCCGCCGGCGATGTCGCCGTTGAAGCGGTCGATGACGACGGCGTGGACGGCGTGCTCACGGCTGCACTCCAGGCGCCGCCGTGGACGGCACCGGATTCGTCTGCACGGCGCCGCCGTTGGTGGTCGGCGCGGGTGCCTGAGGCGGCGGCGGTGCGTTCTGCTGACGACGCATCTGGTCGAGGTTGAACAGATTCATCGCCGGCGAGCCACCCTGGCTCGGGCCGAGCGGCATCGGCGGCACCACCGGATCGTCCTTGTCCTTGATCAGGTTGTTGTCCGACTTATACGCACCGGTCACGCCCTGGATGTAGTCGTAACGGTTCGACGTGACGGTCTGCGCGGTCTCGCGATCGGCGATGATCACGGGGCGCAGGAACACCATCAGGTTGGTTTTCTGACGTGTTTTCTGCTCCGAACGGAACAGTTGGCCGATCCACGGAATATCGCCGAGCAACGGCACCTTGCTGTTGCTGACCTGGTAGTTGTCCTGCATCAAGCCGCCCAGCACGATGATCTCGCCGTTATCGGCAAGCACGGTCGACTGGATGGAGCGCTTGGTGAATTGCGGACCCGCCGGATTGGTCGTGGCGTTGGTCGTGCCGTTCACGATCGCCGAGTCTTCGGTGTAGAGCTGCAGCTTGAGAATCCCGCCGTCGGTGATTTGCGGCTTGATGTGCAAGGTGAGACCCACGTCGACGCGGTCGTACGTGTTGAACGCCGAACTCGTGCTGCCGCTCGTCAGGTTCGAATACGAACCGGTCTGGATCGGCACGTTCGTACCGACGACGATCTTGGCTTCTTCGTTGTCGAGCGTAATCAGGTTAGGCGTGGACAGCACGTTCGCATCCTGATTCTGCGAAAGCGCCTGGAGCAACGCGCCGAGTCCCTTCACGCCGAACACGTTGTGAATCCAGCCGACGTTCAGGCCCTGCTGCAAGGCACCGCCGCCGAGCGCCGTGGCGAGTCCGCCGGTTGCCGCACCGGCTGCCGCGGCCGCCGTCAGATCGACGATGCCGTTACTGTTGCCAGTCGCGAGGTTGGTGCCCGCGAAAACCGAATTGTTGGCGATCTGCCATTGAATACCGAGGTTGCCGTTGGTGGTCGAATTCAACTCGACGATCAGCGCCTCGATATAGACCTGCGCGCGCCGTGCGTCGAGCTGGTCGATCACCGCGCGCAGATTGCGGTAGACCGGTTCGGATGCCGTGATGATGAGCGAGTTGGTGGCGGAGTCGGCCTGAATCATGCCGCCCGGCTGGTTGTCGTCGCTCTTTTCCTTGTCGTTGCCGAGCAGGCCGCCCGAGCCGGAATTGCCGTTCGAGCCATAGCCGCCGCCGCTGCCGCCGCCCATCGGCGAAGACAGGGAGCTGCTGCCGAGGCCGCCCGAAGGCAAGGGCGGTGTGCCCGACGTGCCGGTCGAGTTGTTGCCGAGGCCTCCGCCGCCGCTGCCGTTCTGGTTGAACGAGTTGGCTTCGTTCGACCCGCCCGACGCGTTGTTGTCGCCGCCCTTGCCGAGCATGCCGCGCAAGGTCTTGGCGAGCCGCGTGGCGTCCGCGTTACGCAGCGGCACGACGTGCATGTTGCCGGGGATCGAGGTCGGTGCGTCCAGTTCCTTCGCCAGCTGTTTGGCCGCCGCGAGGCGCGCGCCGTTCGAGGCACGGAACAGCAGCGAGTTGGTGCGCGGGTCGGCGGTGATCGACACCTTCAGCGTGGCGTCGGTGCTGCCGATCGCGCCGGGGTCGAGCATCTTGGTCAGTTGCGTGGCGACGTCGAGCGCGTTGGCATTCCGCAGTTGCACGACGGACACCGATTGACCCGCCGCCGTATCCACGCCCGCGATGATCTGCGCGATGCGCCGCACGTTGTCGGCGTAATCGGTGACGACGATCGTATTGTTGGCCGGGTAAGCCGCCACGGTATTGTTCGGCGAGATCAGCGGACGCAACACCGGCAGCAGGTTGTTGGCCGATTCGTTCTTCAGCACGAACACCTGCGTGACCACCTGGTCGCCGCGCGCCACCGGCGTGTTGCCGACATAGGTCGGTACGCCCTGCAGCTTGGCATCGGCCTCTGGCACGACCTTCAGAACGCCGTGGTCCTGCACCAGCGAGAAGCCCTGCATCCGCAAAGCGGATTGCAGCGTCTTGAGCGCCTGGTCTTCGGGGACCGCGTTTTCGGACACGAGATTGAGCTGACCCTTGACGCGTGGGTCGACGATGATCGTTTTGCCGGTCGCCGCGCCGATCGCCTTGGCGACCTGATCGATATCGGCGTTGACGAAGTTGAGTGTCACCTGTGCCTGTGCTGTCTGCGCGGTGATCAATCCAGCCACCAGCAGCGCCGTTGCGACGCGACGCAATGCCATACGATTTCTTCTCATGGAAAGTGGGATCGATGCCAACGGCTCAAGCCGTCGACGGTCAAGCAGTGCGGACATATGAGCAGGCCGCCGCCCTGAAGGTCTGCAAGCAAGCTTCAGGGACGTTCACAACCCCGGATGCCGGCCACTCAATATCCGAAAAAAAGGAACAGTAACAGTTTTTCATGTCGGATTTGTCACAAATGGAAAGGCTCCGTGCGAATCCTCTAAAGCGACACGATCGAAAGTGCCGCCGTCGACAAGCAAATGAAAGCCGCGCTGTGCGTGCTTATGTGCGAAATCTCGCAGACAAGCTTCGCTTTCTTAGCCGATTATGCCGATAAGCCAGCTTGACGCTCCCCCATCTGCCGGTATGATACGAGCCGTTCGTGGTGCTGGCTGCAGCTTGCCAATACGGGTTTTCCCCGGTGCGCCGCCCCGACGCCCGCCCATTGGGCCTCGCAGTCTGACAGCGGCTGAACTATGGCCGATGGCGTGTCTTACCGCGCCTTACGCTGCGTCTGCTGCGTTTTTGTTTAGTCGTCTTGACCGATCCGGATCGATGAAACTACCTTTCGTTACTTTCGCCGCAGGACTCGCCTTGCTGTTCGCAGCCGGGTCCGCACGCGCCGACTGTTTCGACCAGGCCGCCGGTTACCAGAAGGTCAATCCGCTGATTCTGCGCGCAATTGCCTGGCAGGAGTCGCACAATCGTCCGGACGCAACACATAAGAACGCCAACGGCTCGACCGACTACGGTCTGATGCAGATCAACTCGATCCATCTGCCCTCGCTCGCGCAGTACGGCATCTCGCAGGGCACGCTGATGGAGCCGTGCAAGAACGTCTACATTGCCGCGTGGCATCTGCGCCGTCAGATGAACAAGTACGGCAATACCTGGCAGGCGGTCGGCGCTTACCATTCGGAAACACCCGCCCTGCGCGACAAATATGCCCAGCAGATCGCTGCGATCCTGCGCAAGTGGAATCTCATGCCGGCTACGCGCTGAGCGTCGTTTTCCGGTTTCTCCCGTTCCCGCTTCGACGTGACCATTGGCCGTTTGGTGCACAATGCGGCTTCGTGCTGCCGCCGCGCGAGACCGGCTTTCCGGTCGCGGGTCAGACTACCCCGAGCCCGGCACGCCTTCCTTTCCTCTAGCTTTTCCGTACCGCGATGAACCAGCCGCTATTGCCCGTCACCGTGCTCTCCGGTTTTCTGGGCGCCGGCAAGACCACGCTCCTGAACCACATCCTCGCGAACCGCGCCGGCTTGCGCGTGGCCGTGATCGTCAACGATCTGGCCGCCGTCAACATCGACGCCACCCTCGTGCGCGACGCAGCCGAGCTTTCGCATGTCGAGGAGCAGCTCGTCGAGTTGTCCAATGGCTGCATCTGCTGCACGCTGCGTGACGATCTGTTGATCGAGGTCAAGCGCCTCGCCGCGGAGCAGCGCTTCGACGCGATCCTGATCGAATCGACCG
The DNA here is from genome assembly GCF_050436585.1 of Paraburkholderia sp. GAS199. Lineage (NCBI taxonomy): Bacteria > Pseudomonadati > Pseudomonadota > Betaproteobacteria > Burkholderiales > Burkholderiaceae > Paraburkholderia > Paraburkholderia sp. GAS199. The sequence continues at coordinate 1,017,854 of NZ_JBNDMM010000002.1, forward strand.
GCGTGGCCGAGCCGATGCCGATCGCTGAAACCTTCACCTTCGTCGACGATGACGGCAGTTCGCTGTCCGATGTCGCCCGTCTCGACACGATGGTCACGGTGGTCGACGCGTTCAACTTCCTGCGCGACTACGGTTCGGCCGACGCGCTCGCCGAGCGTGGCATCGCCGCGACCGAAGAAGACGACCGCACGCTGGTCGAATTGCTCATCGAGCAGATCGAATTCTGCGACGTGCTGGTGGTGAACAAGGCCGATCTCGTCAGCGCCGACGAACTGACCCGGCTGCAGCGCATCCTTAACCGCATCAACCCGCGCGCCGTGCAGGTCGTGGCCCGCTTCGGCGCGGTGCCGCTCGCGGAAGTGCTGAACACGGGGCGTTTCGATTTCGACGAAGCGTCGAGCGCGCCGGGCTGGCTGGCTTCGCTCGACCATCAGCACGAGCATCACCATCACGGTGAGGCGGACGAGTTCGGCATCGGGAACTTCATCTACCGGGCGCGCCGGCCGTTCCATCCCGAGCGGCTATGGGCGCTGTTGCACGAGGAATGGAAGGGCGTTCTGCGCAGCAAAGGCTTCTTCTGGCTGTCGACGCGCAACGACATCGCGGGTTCGCTGTCGCAGGCGGGCGGCGCTTGCCGGCATGGTCCGGCGGGCATGTGGTGGGCGGCGCAGGATCGCAGCGAATGGCCGGACGGCGACGACGAACTGACTGCCGAAATCGCCGCCGACTGGCATGGCGATCCGAATGATCTGAGCATCGGCGACCGGCGTCAGGAACTGGTGATGATCGGCGTGGGCATCGATCCGGCGATCTGGCAGGCAAAGTTCGACGCCTGTCTGCTGACCGACGCGGAATATGCGCTGGGACCGCAAGGCTGGCAGCAGTTCGCCGACCCGTTCCCGGTCTGGGATTTCGACGAAGACGACCACGACCACGACCATGATCATCACGGTCACGATCATGGGTACGACCACAGTCACGGCCACGATCACGGCCATGGTGAAATCGTGCATCGTCACGACTGATGCAGTGGGGCAGGTCCGCATGAGGCCTGCCGCGTTATGGTTCACGCGGCAGGCTTCAGAAATCGCGGACGAAAAAAAACCCGCCATCGGCGGGTGTCAACTGCCAGGCAGTAATCTGCTTAGCGCTTGTTGACTGCGTCTTTGAACGCCTTGCCAGCCGTGAACTTGACGGTCTTGGCAGCCGGGATCTTGATAGTCTCGCCGGTCTTGGGATTGCGACCCGTACGCGCCGCGCGCTTGCCCGAACCAAAGCTACCGAAGCCGATCAACTGTACCGCGTCACCCTTCGACACAGACTTCTTGATCACTTCAAGCAACGTGTCCAGCGTTTCACCGGTTTGAGCCTTGCTGGCGCCCGTCTGACCTGCGACGGCGTCGATCAGTTCCTGTTTGTTCATTAAGGTTCCTTTCTGAGTTTAGGTTGACACGAACAGCGCGAACGCGCCGATTATACGTGCGCGGGCCGCGCCGTCGAGCAGCTGCGGCTCCGGATCCCCTCCGGACAATGAGCGTCGGGCAGTTGACTGCCCGTCGGCCGTGCTGCCGCTCCCTTTGCGGCGCTTGCTATGATAGCGCAGCGCAAACCCAATCAGGATAAGGGTTTCGTAGAATTACGCGGTTCCAGGGCCGATACAGTAAGGAAATTGCTATTTTTGCGGTTTGCCGGCTCCAACCAAGGGCTGAAACCCAGTACGGACGGGGCTTGGCGTTGGTTTTTGCCAACGTTTGGCGCGTCTTTTTCGCCGCCTGGCGAGTCGCGCGCGTGGGCGGTAACGCTAGAGCGTCCATTCGAATGCCAATTCGCCTTCGCGCATGACCGATCCGCTGATCCCCGCCGTCCTCGCATTCCGCGACAACGGAACGCCTTATTCGCCGCGTTACGACGATATCTATCACAGCGCCGTCGGCGGTCTGGAGCAGGCGCGCTACGTCTTTCTGCAAGGCAATTCGCTGCCGCAACGCTGGCAGAACCGGCGCATTTTCACCGTGCTCGAGGCCGGCTTCGGCATGGGCATCAACTTCCTCACGACCTGGGCAGCCTGGCGCGCCGATCCGGCGCGCTGCGAGCGCCTGCATTTCGTATCGATCGAGAAGCATCCGTTTACTCAGAGCGATTTGCGCGAGCTTTACGCCGCGACGATTTCCGATCCGGAAATCGCAGCGCTTGCCGGCCTGCTGGCCGACGAGTGGCCGATGCTCGTCCCCGGCGCGCATCGGCTCGAATTCGAGAACGGCCGGGTCACACTTACGCTGATTTTCGCCGACGCCGCGGAAAGCCTGCCAGCATTGAGTTTAAGCGCCGATGCGTTCTATCTCGACGGTTTCTCGCCGGCCAAGAATCCCGAACTCTGGACACCGGCTATCTTCAAGGCGCTGGCGCGAATGGCTGGCGAGGGCGCGACTTTCTCGACCTGTAGCAACGCCGACGAGATCGAGCGAGCGCTCACGCAAAACGGCTTTGTGTACCAAAAAATAGACGCCTTCGGCGGGAAACGGACGATGCTCGCCGGGCACTTCGCGCCGCGCTGGCGCGTGCGTCGCTACGAGCCGCCGGCGCCGGCGATGATCGGTGAACGGCATGCCATCGTGGTCGGCACCGGGCTCGCCGGCTGCGCGGTGATCGAACGGCTGGCGGCTCGCGGTTGGCGCGTGACCTCGCTGGAACGGCATCCGCAGGTCGCGCAGGATGCGTCGGGTAATCCGGCGGGCGTATTCCATCCCATGATTTCACGTAACGACAGCGTCGCGTCGCGCGTCACGCGAGCAGGCTTTCTGTACACGCTCCGGCGTTGGGCGGCGCTCGAACGGTCCGGTTATTCGCTGCGGCGCGGTGCGCCCGGCCTTCTGCAGATTGCGGCGGACAACGACGAAGCGCGCTCGGTGAGCGAAGCCATCGCCGCTTTCGACTATCCCGCCGACTACGTCACGCCGCTCTCGCTCGCGGATGCGCAGCACCTCGCCGGTCAACCGCTCGAGCGAAGCGGCTGGCTGTTTCCTCACGGCGGATGGATCGATCCCGCTTCGCTGTGTGCAGCGCAATGCGCGGCGGCCGGCGCTGCACTCGAACGCCGCTTCGGCATCGACGTCGGCCGTATCGAGCGATCGGACGCCGACGGACTATGGACCGTGTTCGATCGCGCCGGGCAGACCGTGGCGCGCGCGCCGGTCGTGATCGTGGCCACCGCTCACGATGCCGCGCGCATCGCCGGGTTGAACTACGCGCCGACCCGCAGTATCCGCGGACAACTGAGCCTGCTGCCTGCAGGAAGCGTTCAGCCGCTCGCAATGCCGGTCATCGGCGAAGGCTATGCCGTGCCGCTCGACAGCGGCGTGACGCTGACCGGCGCCACCTATGAACTCGACGATCCCGACACCACGCTGCGCCCGGATGGTCATCTGGAAAATCTGCTGCGCGTGGCGCAAATGCTGCCCGCGTTCGCCGACGCCGCCACGCCGGATCGAACGGCAGGGCTCGACGGACGCGTGGCCTTTCGCTGCGTCACCAGCGACCGCATGCCGATGATCGGAAACCTCGCCGACGAAACCGCGGCAATACGCGACGCCCAGCGTCTGCGCGGCGCATGGCCGCTCGATCTGCCACGCGCCGAGGGTCTCTACGGCGCATTCGCATATGGATCGCGCGGCCTGGTTTGGGCCGCGCTCGGCGCAGAATTGATCGCCTCGCAAATCGAAGGCGAGCCTTGGCCGATCGAACGGGATCTGGCAGAAGACATCGATCCCGCGCGCTTTCTGCTGCGCGCATTGCGGCAAGGCACCGTCGGCTGAATACAGTCGGCCACCAGGTTAACTCACAGTTTTCGCAGCGAAGTTATCCACCGTTTCTTGTGGATAACCGCTCTGTTAACACGCAAAACTCGTGTGGAACCGTTGTGGACGTAAACGGGGTAACTCGGCGACCGGGCAAAAGCGCCAAAAGTTACCCTCGGCTACCCGCTGCGAGCGCACATGCTGTGCATCCGGTTATGCCGCCGGCAAGTTAATGATTCGTTTCGGTAAACAGAGGTTATCCACAGAAACCGAGGCAGCTTGTTAACTGTTACTACGTATACATACAGTAAACCTGTAAACAGAAAGACCGAAGGTCGATCGCGCTCATCAGTTCGTCAAACCGATAAGAAAACCGGGCAGACGGGAGGTCGAATGGTTTTGTTTCTTTGACCCGAAAAGCACATCTGCCTGGTTCAATCTACGATGGCCGAACGCCAATTGATCGCGTAAAACGGTCGCTTTTTCCTCGTCTTGCGAAGATAACGTACGTTTTTACCGTTTTGTCAGCATGTTCGTGTCTTTTCGGTCGAGCCTGAAAAAGCTATGGCACAATCGCCGTTCTTTCCGCGTCGTGCCTCGCCTCTAGCGGCGGCACGCGCACCAACGGAACGGTGTCGCGCAATCAGAATCTGATTCAAAGCGGCGGCGTTCTTTCACCGTGCCGCGCCGGTAGCTACGGCCGCACCTGGAATGCGCCGTGCTCCTGGCAGCTGCGGCGCATTCAGATCATCCGATCGTTAAAAAATCGCAAGGCCGGTCACGCGAGACGATCGCGACGGTGAGCGCGCAGCGCGCTTGTCCGTTCGCCGGTGTTTGCGCCGGTCCATGTCGTCTGTGTCGTCCGCCGTTGCCGCAAAAGGAGAACCCAACATAATGAAGTCGGCGTTTTCATTTTTTCCAGCCTGGCCACTGTCGCCCGACGCCATTTTTTGGGCTGGTCTAGCATTGCTCGCCGCCGGTCTGTGCGGTGAACTCTGTTATCGCGCGTGGCGCTTGCCGCGTATTTCGGGTTATGCGGTCATCGGTCTGATTGCCGGCGCGGCCGGTTCGGGCGTGATCGACGCGGATTCCGCCAGCGCCGCGCGTCCTTTGCTCGACGTCGCGCTCGGTCTGCTGCTGTTCGAACTCGGCAGCCGACTCGATCTGCGCTGGATTCGCCGCAACCCGTGGCTGATCCTGTCGAGCGTCGCCGAAGCCACGCTGACTTTCGCGCTCGTTCTGCCTGTGCTGCTGTTCCTCAACGTCCCGCTGATGGTGGCCACGGTACTCGCCGCTATCGCCATGGCGACGTCGCCGGCCATGGTGATCCAGCTGAAAACCGAGTTGCGCGCGGAAGGGCAGGTTACGCAGCGTCTGCTGACCTTGACCGCGCTGAACAGCATGTATGCCGTGGTGATCGAAAAGCTCGTGTCGAGCTGGTTGCATCAGGAGGTGTACGGCAACGTCTTCGCGACGATCCTTCAGCCGCTTTATCTGCTGGTCGGCTCGCTCGTGCTGGCCTATTTGCTCGCGCGAACCTGCACGTTTTTCTATCGCCGTTTGAACATGCAGGACGAGCACTCGTTCGTCGCGTTGTTCGGCCTCGTTCTGCTGGCCATCGCGGTTGCGCATCTGTTCAAGCTGTCCACGATTCTCGCGTTGCTGGCAGCCGGCATCATCGTGAAAAACCATGAAGCGCGTCCGCAGTTGTGGCCGCAGCATTTCGGCACGGCCGGCTGGTTGTTGACCGTGATTCTGTTCGTGCTGACGCTCACGTCGTTCGAATGGAAAGACATTGCGCTCGGCGGCGTTGCGGCGCTCGGGCTGATCGTTGCCCGGCTGGTCGCGAAGGTGGTGGGCGTCATGGCATTCGCCAAACCTAGCGGCCTGAACTGGAAGCAGGGCATAGCGCTCGGTTTATCGCTATCGCCTATGTCGGCGATGGCCTATCTGCTCGTCGACGACACCTACAACCTGTATCCGAACTTCGATCCGCAATTGCGCGCCATCGTGATGTGCTCGATTTTCGTGCTGCAGATTCTCGGGCCGTGGCTCGTGTATCGCAGCCTCGCGCTGGTGAACGAACGGCGCGAAGAGTAAATGTGAAAGAGCGTTAGCCGGCACGCAAGGCGTGCCCGCCCAACTCATCCGATTCCAAAACGGCCGGTGCGTGCCGCAGCAATGCCGCACTCACCGGTCCTCCTGACTCAGGGGACGTCATGTCACTCGAACCCTTCATCGATTCGAAACCGTTCACCTTCGGTGTCGAACTCGAGATGCAGATCGTCAATACGCACGACTATGATCTGACCAAAGCCGGATCGGATCTGCTGCGTCTCATCAAGGACGAAAAAATCCCCGGCAATATCACGCCGGAAATCACCGAAAGCATGATCGAACTGTCGACCGGCATCTGCACGTCGCACGAGCAGGCCGTCACCGATCTGCGCAAGATTCGCGACACGCTGGTTTCCGCTGCCGATCATCTGAACGTCGGTCTATGCGGCGGCGGCACGCACGCTTTCCAGCAATGGAGCGAACGGCAGATCGTCGACACACCGCGTTTTCAGTATCTGTCGGAGTTGTACGGCTACCTTGCCAAGCAATTCACGGTGTTTGGTCAGCACGTGCATATCGGCTGTCCTGATCCGAACAGCGCGCTGTATCTGTTGCACTCCATGTCGCGCTTCATTCCGCACTTCATCGCGTTGTCCGCGTCGTCGCCGTTCGTGCAGGGCGTCGACACCGGTTTTCATTCGGCACGCCTGAATTCCGTGTTCGCCTTTCCGCTTTCCGGACGCGCACCGTTCGTGCTGACGTGGGACAGCTTCGAGGAATATTTCTCGAAGATGGTCCACACGGGCGTGGTCAACAGCATGAAGGATTTTTACTGGGACATCCGGCCGAAGCCGGGTTTCGGCACGATCGAAGTGCGCGTGATGGACACGCCGCTTTCAGTGGATCGCGCCGCGGCGATCGCCTGCTACATTCAAACGCTTGCCCGCCACTTGTTGCTCGACAAACCGATCACGCCGAAGGAAGACGATTACCTCGTGTACACCTTCAATCGTTTCGAGGCGTGCCGTTTCGGGCTGGCGGGCAACTGCATCAACCCGCAAACGAGCGAACGCAAGACGATTTCCGAGGACATCCTCGAAACGCTCGATCTGATCGCGCCGCATGCCGAAGCGCTGGGATCGGGCAACGCGCTTGCCGAAATCGGCGCGATTGCGCGCGGTCAGGTCAACGACGCAACCTGGCTACGCGGTGTATTCGAACAGGAAAAGTCCTTGCACGAAGCTGTCAGACAGCAATGTTTGCAGTGGAGGGCGTAAGCGCGCGACTGGCGGCTTGCCAGGAACCGTAAGGAAACCCGCTTCGGCGGGTTTTTTTTCGTAATTAATTTTTCGACCTTTTCCAGATCGAAGCCCTTCAGGTTTTTAGATAATTTACGTATACAAACGTAGTAGTAGTTAACAAGCCTTGCATCAGCCTGTGGACAACTGAATAATTCCCTGAAAAGTCAAAGTGCTGCGTAAACCATAACTACGCGGTTCCGCAGCACTTTTCCGGCGGTAAACAAGGATAACTTCGAGTGACGTAAACGGTGCCCGGCCGCTTATCAAGAATCGGCGCACAAGCCGTCCCCCGGTTTTCCCGCGGTTATCCACAGCTCGCGTTGGATAAGTTAGCTGTACGATTCTCTGCTCTCGCATAGAATGTCGTTTTTGTCGCCGGACTTGGACGGCGACGAATTTTGAGATAGTCGCAAACCGTCTCGTCTTGCGTATCGGACGAGGCTACCCCACACAGGCTACGGGCGTGTTCGGCATGAGGTTCGCCGGCATGGCTCGAAAGCTGTAAATAAACTAATCGAAGATTATGAGCGAAGGCGTATACGGAGAACAGGCAACCGGGCGAGTGACCCACAGCCTATTGCGACTGAGCACGGCGATGCGTAGCCAGGCTTGGGAATGGGCGGAGGGCGCGGGCCTCACGCCGACTCAGGGCGAAATTCTCGTCCTGTTGATGCAACGGAAAGGCCCGATGCGTCTCGGCGAAATCGCTCGCGAAACAGCCCTGACCGCCGCGACCACCAGCGACGCTGTCAGCACGCTCGAAACCAAGGGTCTGGTAGAAAAGCGCCGTGCACTCGACGACGGCCGCGCACTCGCGGTTCGCCTCACGGCACGTGGCCGCACCGCCGCCAAGCGCGCCGCGCAATGGCCTGACTTCCTCGCGAAGGCAGTCGGCACGCTGCGTGACGACGAACAGGCCATCTTCTATCGCACGCTGCTCAAGACCGTTCATCAGCTCGAAGCGCAGGGCACCATTCCCGCGCACCGCATGTGCCTGACCTGCACGCACTTCGAACCGAGCAAGAATCCGAAGAAGACGCCGCATCAGTGCGCGTTGCTCGGCATGAAAATGTCGGACACGGATCTGCGTCTCGATTGCTCGGTGTACGAAACCGCAGACGTCGCCACCCAGAAAAAGACCTGGAAGATCTTCGCCCAATAAGGCGTCTTCTTCCGCAGCGATCCGCTACACTGCGAAGCCAGCCCGGCAGATGGTTCGTTCCATCAGCCGGGCTCTTCGACGCCGCGTAGCGGCAACTGTTTAGTCAACCTGAAGGTGGAACAGGCTGATGAATCGCGAAGTTCTGGCCATTCGCCATGTGCACTTCGAGGATCTGGGCAGTTTTGAACTGGTGCTCGGCGAACGTGGCCGTCCGGTTCGCTATCTCGATGTCGGCTTTGCCCGTATTGAGGCGCCGGATCCCGTTGCCGCTTCGGTCATGGTGGTGCTCGGCGGTCCGATCAGTGCCACGGACGACGCGCTATATCCGACGCTCGTCCCGCTGCTTGCCATGATCGAAAAGCGCATCGCGGCAGGTTTGCCTACGCTCGGCATCTGCCTCGGCGCCCAGCTGATTGCGCGTGCGCTCGGTGCGCGGGTGTATCCCGCCGGCCACACCGAACTCGGCTGGACACCGCTCACACTCACCGACGCCGGCCGCGCGTCGCCGGTACGTCATCTGGATGGCGCGCATACGTCGATGCTGCATTGGCACGGCGACACCTTCGATCTCCCGGACAACGCCACGCGCCTCGCGTCCACGCCCGCGTGCGAAAACCAGGCGTTCGCGTGGGGTAATCACGTGCTCGGTCTGCAATGCCACCCGGAGATTCGCGCCGATCGTTTCGAACCGTGGCTGATCGGCAATGCAGGCGAACTCGCCGGTCACGGTATCGACGCACGCCGTCTACGCGCCGAAACCGCGCAGTGGGGCCCGGCGCTTGAGACGGCCGCGCGCCGCATGTTCGGCGAATGGCTCGACGGCTTCGAGCCGAAGCCCTGAGCGGCACGCATCGTTCCAGCCGGTCTGGTCAGCACTAATTCACCTGCGGTGCTATGCTCGTCCGCTCCTGGGTTTCTACTGGACACAACTCATGAGCGCGCTTTTTTCTCCGCTCACGCTGCGCAGCGTGACGCTTCCCAACCGTATCGTCGTGTCCCCCATGTGTCAGTACTCCGCCGACCGCGGCGAGGCGACCGCATGGCACATGATCCACCTCGGCAGTCTCGCGTTGTCCGGTGCCGGCTTGCTCTGTATCGAGGCGACCTCGGTGGAGCCGGACGGCCGCATCACGCCGGGCGATCTCGGACTGTGGGACGACGTGACCGAAGCAGCGCTGGTGCCCGTGCTTGCGGCTATTCGCAAGCATTCGCACATTCGCGTGGCGATGCAGTTGTCGCATGCCGGCCGCAAGGCGTCGAGTCATGCGCCATGGGAAGGTGGCCAACTGATCCCGGTGTCGCAAGGCGGCTGGTTGCCGCACGCGCCGTCGGCGTTGCCGCATAAGGCTGGCGAAGAGCCGCCGCTCGCGCTGGACGCGCCGGCGCTCAACCGGATTCGCGAGGCGTTCGCCGCTTCTGCGCGGCGTGCTGCGCGCCTTGGCATCGACGCGCTGGAAGTGCACGCGGCGCACGGTTATCTGCTGCATCAATTTCTCTCGCCGATCGCCAATCAACGTACCGACGACTACGGCGGCTCGCTTGAAAACCGCATGCGTTTTCCGCTCGAAATTTTCGACATCGTGCGTGCCGCGTTTCCCGCCGACAAACCGGTCGGCGTGCGCGTCTCGGCGACGGACTGGGTCGAGGGCGGCTGGACGCTCGAAGATACGATCGCGTTTTCGCAGGAGTTGAAAAAGCGCGGCTGCGACTGGATCGACGTGTCGTCCGGCGGGGTCTCGCCGCTGCAAAAAATTCCGCTCGAGCCGGGCTATCAGATTCCGTTCGCGAGGGCCGTCAAGCAGGCGACCGGGCTGACCACCATCGGCGTGGGTCTGATTACCGATCCGCTGCACGCAGAGCAGTTGATCGAAGCCGGCGACGCCGACTTGATCGCACTGGCGCGTGCGCTGCTCTACAACCCGCGTTGGCCGTGGCATGCGGCCGCGCAACTCGGCGCAACGGTCGAGGCGCCGCCGCAATACTGGCGTTCGCAGCCGCGCGACCAGAAAGCGCTATTCGGCGACATTTCGTTCGGACAACGGTGAAGCGCGTCGCACGGCTCGCGTGATCACGTCATTTTGACGGTTGAACGAAGCTGTCTTGAACGTGTAGGATGCCGGATGTGGCGCATGAGCGTCGCAAGTCGACGCGGCGCTCGCAAGGCGCCGCGTTTGCTATCCGCGTCAGAAAAAGCGGCGCGTCAGACGCGGGCGTTTCTGGCGGTTGCCGGAACTTCACCCCCAGTTCTTCACAAGGATTCGTTCAATGAGTTCACGCAGGATCGCCGTGCGCCGTTCGGGAGTGCACGGCAAAGGCGTGTTTGCCACCGAGCCGATTGCGGCGGGCGAACGGCTGATCGAATACAAGGGTGAGCGCATCTCGTGGAAAGAGGCGTTGCGTCGTCATCCGCACAATCCTGACGAGCCGAATCACACGTTCTATTTTGCGCTCGACAGCGGCAAGGTCATCGACGGCAAAGTCGACGGCAACAGCGCACGCTGGATCAACCATTCGTGTGCGCCGAACTGCGAAGCGGAAGAAATCGACGGGCACGTCTACGTCCACGCTTTGCGCGACATCGCGGAAGGCGAGGAGGTCTTTTACGACTACGGCCTCGTGATCGACGCACGTCAGACGAAGAAGCTGAAGAAGGAATACGAATGCCGCTGCGGCGCGCGCAAGTGCCGCGGCACGATGCTGGCGCCGCCGGAAAAAGAAAAAGGCTCGAAGGCTTCGAAGGACGCCGACAAAGCGGAGAAATCCGCAAAAACCGTGAAGAAGGCGAAAGCCGCGAAGAAGAAATGAAAAACGGGCCGTCTCGCATTCGTGCAGGGCGGCCCGTTTGTAACTGGTGACAGCAGGAATCACATATCGATCGGCGCCGAGAGCGCCGTTTTTTTCGCCTGACGTGGCACGTCGTTCTCGGGCTCGACATTCACGCTGATCGGCACGAGCGGAATACGCACGATGAAGCGGGCGCCGCCTTCCGGCGCGTCTTCGTAATGCACGCTGCCACGATGCAGCACCATGATGTCGTGCACGATGGCGAGACCGAGACCGGCGCCGCTGTCGACGCCGCTTTCGCTCTGCCCGTCACCACGGAAGAAGCGCTTGAACAGATCGGCTTGCTGATTGAGCGGCACGCCGGGTCCGTTGTCTTCCACGACGATCTCGGCCATGCGCAGATTGTCGATCGTGGTTTGCGAGACCGTCACGGTGATGCGGCCGCCGTCGTAACGCGATGGCGGCACGTATTTCAACGCGTTATCCAGCAGGTTGGCGATTACCTCGTGCAGCAGCACCGGGTTGCCGCGCGCGGTCAATGGATGATCGTTCGCTGGGTCGTCGAGCCGCTGGAAGCCGAGATCGATGTGGAAGGTGAGCGCACGCGGCACCCATTCGGCGCCGGTATCGAACGCAAGCGCCGCCATATCCACGTTGACGAAACGTGCCGCCTGTTCGCCCGGCTCGGCGCGTGCCAGCGAGAGCAGCTGATTCGACAGACGCACCGCGCGGTCCGCCGCGGCGCGCAACTCGCGTACGGCAACAAGCGTCTGCTGCGGATCGCGCGCCACCACGGCCTGTTCCGCATGCAACTTGACCGCGGTGAGCGGCGTGCGCAATTGATGCGCGGCGTCGGCGATGAATTTACGCTGACCGTCGAGCGCGGTTTTCAGGCGATCGAGCAGGGCGTTCAGCGCGCCCGTCAGCGGACGAATCTCGACCGGCACGTAAGTTTCGTCGACCGGTTCGAGCGACGTGTGCGTTTGACGGTTCAGCGAGTCGGCGAGGTCGGTGAGCGGATTGAGCTGCTGATTGACCACGCGCCACACGATCACCCAGCCGGCCAGCAGCAGCAACAGCAACGGCATCATGATCGCGACCAGAAACTCGGCGGCAATCTGGAAACGGTGATGAACCGGCTGGCCCACTTCGACCACGATCGGATTACCCGACGGCTGATCGACCCGTACCTGAGCCACCCGAACGGTCACGCCTTCGTGCTGCGTTTCGAATACGTACGCATAGTGCATGCGGCGCACGCTCGTGCCTTGCAGCGGCAGATTGTGATCGCCGGCAATTTCCGTTTCACCGTTGCTGATCCGGTACACGAGCTGTTCGACCGGATCGGAGAACATGGCTTGCGCGAGCGGCGGCACGGTGACTTTGGCATTCGGACCGGCAATCTGGATCTGCTTCGAAATCGCGGTGGCGAGATCGGCCAATGAACGGTCGACCACGTGCTGCGTGTATTGCCACGCGAGCCAGTAGGCGATCAGGCCGCTCATGAGCGCGAGCAGGGAGAGGGGAGCAGCGAGGCGCCGCAACAGCGTGCGGCGCAGACTATTGGCGGCCGGCTGGGGCATGATCGAACGCGCGGGAAAGAGGCAACGGCGCGGGGCGCCGTGAAATTCCGCCGATGCCGGCGAAGTGCGCACCGAGTGCGCGGCGCCGGCCCGGCGCCGTCAGGCCGCAAGATGCATCGCGGCCTTCGTGACGATTATGCGGCTTGACGGATTTCCTGCAACAGGTAACCGAAGCCACGCACCGTGACGATCTCGACACGGCAGTTTTCCAGCTTTTTGCGCACACGGTGGACGTAGACTTCGATCGCGGTGTCGCCGAGATCGCCGCCGAAATGCGTGAGGTGGTCTTGCAGTTGCGCCTTGCTGACCACGCGGCCATGACGCAGCAGCAGCATTTCGAGCACCGCGAATTCGCGCGGCGACAGTTCGAGCGGCTTGTCGTCGTTGAAGATACGACGATCGACGCCCGACAGACGCACGCCACCCAGCGACACTTCCGGACGCGGCATGTCGCCGTGCGGACCGCTGCGGCGCATCACTGCGCGAATACGCGCTTCGAGTTCGGTGGGTTCGAACGGCTTCAGCATGTAGTCGTCGGCGCCGGAGTTCAGGCCTTGCACGCGGTCGTTCAGTTCGTCGCGCGCGGTGAGAATGATCACCGGCGTGTGACGATTGCTCTGACGGAAACGCGAGAGCAGCGTCATGCCGTCGATGCCGGGCAGACCCAGATCGAGGATCACGAGCTCGTGGCGGTTTTGCGTGAGGGCCTGCTCGGCGAAAATGCCGTCGTGGACCATGTCGACGGTGAAGCCGGCTTGTTCGAGACTGCTTTGGATGCCGCGTGCGATGGGGCGGTCATCTTCGATCAGAAGGAGTCGCATGGATTTCGCTCAAGTACAATGGGTTAGGCGTTTGGGCAAGCGGTTCGCCGGGGCGCCTGCTGCACAGCCAACGTGCGGTGTGGTCTTGCCGAACGGCTTGAACCGGCCACGAACCGACTTTCGAGCAGCCTGACAGCGCCCGTCTTGCGATCACGCAATCATGTCCGAGATAACCATTCACGAACTGGAAGCCGCGATCAACTTCTGGCGTGCCCGCTCACCTTCGAGCGGCGACGAACTCGTTCTGTGCAAGGAGGCAAGCGCGCTCTCCAAGCCGTATGCGCTGATGATTGTACAGCGTCAGCAGACGCTATCGCCGGATCGTTTAGACGGGTTTGCCAGGCAAGCCTGGGAATCTTACGTGCACCTTAAGAATAGCCTGTAAGACTGAAGGCTTGAACACAAACTTGCCTGCATTGCCCTTTCATCAGTATCGAATTGCACGCTGAAAGCGGGTCCGGCCGCAACTTCTGAGTTTGTATTAAGCGGTAATACTATTAATGAAGCGGGCGAGTGTAATGTCGCGCTCGGTGATGCCGTTGGCGTCGTGCGTCGACAGCGTGATGGCCACCTTGTTGTAGACATTGAACCATTCCGGATGGTGGTCCATTTCCTGTGCCTTGATCGCCACGCGCGTCATGAAGCCGAACGCTTCGTTGAAATCGGCGAAGTTGAACTCGCGCTGGATGGCGTCGCGGTCGGCCACGCTTTGCCAGCCGTCGAGCTGGCCGAGTTGGGTGGCGCGGTCTGCTGAACTCAGTTTCTGAATCATGGTGCTACCTCGTGTGATCGGAACCGGCGCGCCGGTGGACGCGCGCATCCGCTATTTTTTCACGGATGCGCGACGTCGGCTGAATCGAGTCGGTTTGCCGGATCAGACGTCGCCGTCGGCCAGCCAGCCTTCCTGCGAACCGCGCGTGAGGATACGGTCGTCGGCCAGCACGTCGCCGGCGGAGAAGGCGGGCAGCGCGGTCAGCCTGGCGAGCAGCGGCGCAAAGTCGGTTTGCGCGACGTTGAACAGCTGGGCGAAGTCGTCGATCACGAAATAGGTCTTCTGGAAGGAGTCGATGCGATAGCGCGTGCGCATCACGCGCTCCAGATCGAAGCCGAGCCGGTTCGGCGCGGCGCTCTGCTGGCTGTAGATCGTCTCGCCCTTGCTCGACACGATGCCCGCGCCGTAGATGCGCACGCCGTTCGGGCTGGCCGCGTCGCGAATCAGGCCGAACTCCACCGTGTACCAGTAGAGCCGCGCGAGAAGCGGCAGGGCGCCGGCATCGTCGGCGGCGAGCGCGGCGCGGCCGTAGGCGTGCATGTAGTCGGCGAACACGGGATTGATCAGCAGCGGCACGTGACCGAAGAGATCGTGGAAGCAATCTGGTTCCTGGAGGTAATCGAGCTGGTCGGGACGGCGCATCCACCAGGTGACGGGAAATCGGCGATTCGCCAGATGCTCGAAGAACACCTGATCGGGCACAAGGCCCGGCACGGCGACGATCTGCCAGCCGGTCGCGGGCGTGAGCTTCGCGTTGATTTCGTCGAACGACGGCACGCGGTCAGTCGGCATGGCGATCCGTTCCACGCCTTCCAGAAACTCCGCGCACACGCGGCCATCGAGAAGCGCGGTCTGGCGCGCATAGAGTTGGCGCCACACGGCGTGATCGACGGCGCCGTAGCGCTCGTACGGTTGGTCGATGGTGAAATCGGCGCGGGTTTCGAGGCCGGCGTCGAACTGTTCCTTGAGTTTTGCAGTATTGGCTGTGGACATGATGCTGCCGCGATCTAAATGCATTCGTGGTAATGATTGAATGCAAGTGTAGTGCGGCGCACACGCGGGAAGGGCGCAAAGATGGCATTCCACGCCTTAAATATGCAATAATCGTGCATGTAAAGACGATTATTTGCGGATTTCAATCATGCTAGAACTGGATCACTTCGATCTCGCGCTGCTCGACGTGTTGCAGCGCTTCGGCCGGGCCACGCATCAGCAGTTAGCCGAACAGGTGCCGCTGTCGCCCTCGCAGATCGGGCGGCGTTTGCAGCGGCTGGAGCAGGTCGGTGTGGTCGACGGTTACCGCGTGGTGCTGCGCCCCGAGAAGCTCGGGCTTGGCGTGACGGCTTTCACCAGTCTGAAACTGAAGCACCACGGCGATTCCATCATCGAACAGTTTCAGCAGCAGATCGACGTGCTGCCCGAGGTGCTGGAGTGTCATGCGGTGGTTGGCGACGCAGATTATCTGTTACGCATCGTCGCGCCGGATTTGAACTATCTGTCCACCTTCGTCATGAAAAAGCTGATGCGCGTGCCGGGTGTCGACAGCGTGCGCTCGAACATCGTGCTGACCACTTTCAAGCGAAACGGCCCGTTGCCGCTCGGGCATCTTTCGCCGGGCGCAGCCACTGCCTGAGCGTGGCCGCTGCCTGTTGCCCTGAAATGGCGGTCGCCGAAACGGGGGCGCCGTACAACCGCCGCTGCTGATTTTTATGCGGCCTGCTTAGGCTCGCTCTCGGCGTTGAGCAGATCCACGTAAGCCACGGCCACCAGATCCGATTCCGGCACGCCAAGGGTGGCGAACATGGCGTGGGCTTCGGCGTGTCCGCCTTCTTCGTCGTCGTCCTGGGCGAGGAGCACTTCCAGTTCGACGAAGTCGCCCAACCCATCGACACGGTCCAGATGGATCCGCGTGCGGCCCGTCAGGTACACATGCCGTTCCTTCGTGACGATGCCGCGCGTGGTCAGCGCCGTGGCAAGGAGCGAATGCATCGCTTCCGGGTTGGTCACCGGGCTGCGCGTGTAGTACGACGCTTTCGGGCCGTCACGATCGTCGCGTTGATAGAAGATCAGTTCGGCCGGCGTGCCGTCGTCGAACTGGCGCAGCTTGAGGCGGCCACGCGGCACGTCGTAGAAAAAGTCCTGCTGGCGGAAGATCAGCGGCGCGTCGGTGGCGAGTTGGGCCGCGCGTTCGCGCAGCTGCTCGAAATGCTGGGCGCGGGCTTTGATTTCGATGTTGCGTGCCATGTCAGGCTCCTGTCGAGGAATGGAGTGATCGGCAGCTTCCGGTGTTGCCGGGGCGAAGCTGCCGGGAAGGACAAAGTCAAACGGAACAGAAAACGATGCGGGGCCGGCGCGTGAGCGCGAACCCTCAATCTAACAAAAAGTGCGTGACGTTGTAGTTTCACGTGCGAGCCGGTTACATCACGCGTCGGGAAGGGCGGCTGACATGAGGGCGCCTTATCATGCGAGCGAGGCAAGCCTCGCGGGCGGCCGGCTTCAGTTGCGGCTCAGGTCGCCCATTGCTGCTCGATCAGCTTCAACGCGGCGGCGATCGCCGGCTCTTCCTTGCGCGTGTCGAGCGCGATGAAACTCAGCTGCGTCGGCACCGTAATGCCTTCGACGATGGTCAGCGCGTGTGCATGCGCTTCGGCAATGGCGGTGGCGTCGCGCGCCAGCGTCAGCCCGACGCCCGACTTCACCAGATCGAGCATCGACGGCTCCTGATCCACCTCGGCCACCTTCACCGGTTTCACGCCGGCTTCGGCAAAGCGCCGCGACAGCAGACGGTTGTGCGCGGAAGCCGGCGGCGTCCAGATCCACGGCAGCGCCGCGAGCGAGGCCCAGTCGCGCATGCCTTTCACGCGATCCTTCCAGCCGGCCGGCGCCAGCACGCGATACTGGAAGTGCGTCAGGGTGACGGCGTGGAAAGCCAGTCCGTCGCGTGTGTCGTCGTCGGACGGCTCGCCGATGTAGTAGCCGACATCCAGCTCACCTGCGCGGATCTGCTCCAGCACCCAGCCCGACATGCCGTGCCGCAACGCGGTCTCGATGTGCGGCCACGTCTCCACCAGTTGCCGCAGGAAGCCGCCGAGGCGCAGGAACGCGGGGTCGAGAATCGTGCCGATTCGCAGTCGCCCGCGTACTTCGTGACGAAGCGAGGCCGCGGCGCGCTGCACGTCGCGGGCGGCGCCCAGCGCGCGTTCGGCATGCGGCAGTAACGCCTGACCGTCGCGCGTCAGCGAAAGGCCGTGCGAGGTTCGCGTGAACAGCGTCACGCCGAGCGTCTCCTGCAGATGCTTGATCTGCAGACTGACGGCCGGTTGCGTCAGATGAAGTTGCACTGCAGCACGCGTGAGGTTTCCCTCGCGTGCCACCGTGACGAATGCCCGAAGCAGAGTCAGATCCATATCCTGATATTAGCGCGCCTTATAGCGCAGTTGAGCATTACTCATTGGATTTGTCCGCGGGATGCGCCGTACGCTTGCGTTTATCACGCCGGATACGTCCGGCAGAAGACTTCCCATCATGAGGACTGGAAATGAGCGAGACATATCAGGACAAGGCCGTCCGTAGCGAAGCGGGCGTTCAGGCGCTGACCCATTTCATCGGCAACAGGAAGGTCGAAGGCGCGAGCGGCCGTTTCGGCGACGTCTTCAATCCCGCGCTCGGCAGCGTGAGCGCGCGCGTGCCGCTGGCGAGCGTGGCCGAAGTCGACGCGGCGGTTGCCGCTGCGAAGGCCGCGTTTCCCGCCTGGAGCGAAACGGCGCCGATCAAACGCGCGCGCGTGCTGTTCAAGTTCAAGGAATTGCTCGACCGTCACCACGACGAACTGGCGGAACTGATCACGCGCGAACACGGCAAGGTGTTCTCCGATGCGAAGGGCGAAGTGATGCGCGGCATCGAGATCGTCGAGTTCGCGTGCGGCATTCCAAATCTGCTGAAGACCGACTTTACCGATCAGATCGGCGGTGGCATCGACAACTGGAATTTGCGTCAGCCGCTCGGCGTGGTCGCCGGCATCACGCCTTTTAATTTTCCGATGATGGTGCCGTGCTGGATGTTTCCGGTGGCGATCGCATGCGGCAATACGTTTGTGCTGAAGCCTTCGGAGCGCGATCCTTCCGCATCGAACCGGCTTGCCGAATTGCTCAAGGAAGCAGGTTTGCCCGACGGCGTGTTCAACGTCGTGCACGGTGACAAGGTCGCCGTCGACGCGCTGCTTGCTCATCCCGATGTGAGCGCGCTGTCGTTCGTCGGATCGACGCCGATCGCGGAATACATCTACACGGAAGGCACGAAGCGCGGCAAACGCGTGCAGGCGTTGGGCGGTGCGAAGAATCACCTGGTGGTGATGCCCGACGCCGATCTCGATCAGGCCGTGGACGCGTTGATCGGCGCTGCGTACGGTTCGGCAGGCGAGCGCTGCATGGCCATTTCGGTGGCCGTCGCGGTCGGCCATATCGCGGACGAACTGATCGAGCGACTCACACCGCGCGTGAAGAGCCTGAAGATTCTCAACGGCATGGAATCGGAAGCCGAGATGGGACCGCTCGTGACCGCGGCGCATCGCGAGAAAGTGGCGGGCTATATCGACGCCGGTGTCGCGGCGGGCGCGAAGCTGGTGGTCGACGGACGCGGTCATCGTGTGGCGGGACACGAGGACGGTTTCTTCCTCGGCGGCACCTTGTTCGACGACGTCTCCACCGACATGAAGATTTATCGCGAAGAGATTTTCGGTCCGGTGCTGTGCGTAGTTCGCGTGCCGGATTTCGCGTCGGCAGTCGAGCTGATCAACGGCAACGAGTTTGCCAATGGCGTTTCGCTGTTCACCTCCGATGGCGGTGTGGCGCGCGCGTTCTCGCGGCAAATCCAGATCGGCATGGTGGGTATCAACGTACCGATTCCCGTGCCGATGGCGTGGCATTCTTTTGGCGGCTGGAAGAAGTCGCTGTTCGGCGATCACCATGCTTATGGTGAAGAGGGCGTGCGGTTCTACACGCGCTACAAGAGCATCATGCAGCGATGGCCGGACAGCATTGCAAAGGGCGCGGAGTTCACGATGCCTGTTGCCAAATAAAGTTTGTGCCGTCGACGGCCAGTTGTTTTGCAGGGCCTATGAATGGATTGCAGGCCCCGAAACATCAGCCGCGTTGCAAGCATAAAACGCCGGGAGACAAAACAAATGACTGACGCCAAAGCTCGCCGTCTGGAAGGCGAATTCGATTACATCATTGTCGGTGCCGGCACGGCGGGCTGCGTGCTCGCCAATCGACTGACGCAAGATCCGGATATTCAGGTCCTCCTGCTCGAAGCCGGCGGCAAAGACGATTACCACTGGATTCACGTGCCGGTCGGTTACCTCTATTGCATCGGCAATCCACGCACGGACTGGCTCTATAAAACGCAGGCCGAAGCGGGTCTGAATGGCCGCGCGCTTTCCTATCCACGCGGCCGGGTTCTGGGCGGCAGCTCGTCCATCAACGGCATGATCTACATGCGCGGTCAGCGTGAAGATTACGACGAGTGGGCACGCGTAACCAACGACGCATCGTGGTCGTGGAATTCGGTGTTGCCTGTCTTCAAACGCAGCGAAGACCATCATGCCGGTGCGAGCGAATCGCACGGCGCGGGTGGTCCGTGGCGCGTCGAGAAGCAGCGCCTCAAGTGGAAAATACTCGAAGAGTTTTCGAAGGCCGCGCAACAGGCCGGCATTCCGGCAACCGACGACTTCAATCGCGGTGACAACACCGGCGTCGGCTATTTCGACGTCAATCAGAAACGCGGTATTCGCTGGAACGCATCGAAGGCATTCCTGCGACCGGCGATGAAGCGGCCGAACCTCACGGTCATCACCGGCGCGCATACGCAACGCGTCGTGTTCGAAGGACGGCGTTGCATCGGCGTGGAGTATCGCGGCGACGGCGTCGACTATCTCGCGAAAGCACGTTGCGAAGTTGTCCTGAGTTCGGGCGCGGTCAACTCGCCGCAATTGCTGGAACTGTCTGGTATCGGCAACGGCGAGCGTCTGCGCAATCTCGGCATCGACGTGGTCAGCGATCTGCGCGGCGTGGGCGAAAATCTGCAGGACCATCTGCAGTTGCGCATGGCCTATAAAGTGGATGGCGTGCGCACGCTCAACACGGCGTCCGCGCATTGGTGGGGAAAATTGCTGATCGGCATGCAGTACGCGTTTTTTCAAAGCGGCCCGATGTCGATGTCACCTTCGCAACTCGGCGCGTTTGCCAAATCCGATCCGCAAGACCGCTCGATCACGCGGCCGGACCTCGAGTATCACGTGCAGCCGCTTTCGCTCGATCGCTTTGGCGAACCGCTGCATCGCTTCAATGCGTTCACGGCATCGGTGTGTCAGTTGCGACCCACTTCGCGCGGCAGCATCCACATCGAATCCGCCGATCCTTCCGCTGCGCCGCTGATCGCGCCGAATTACCTGTCCACGGATTACGACCGTCACGTTGCCGCCAACGCGTTGCGTCTTACGCGGCGCATTGCCGAAGCGCCGGCGTTGTCGCGTTATCGGCCGCAGGAGATTCTGGCGGGCATCCAGTATCAGACAGAAGAAGAACTGCGGCAGGCGGCGGGCGCGTTGGGCACGACGATCTTCCATCCGGTCGGCACCTGTCGCATGGGGACGACCGACGACCCCGGCGCGGTGGTCGACAATCGCCTACGAGTGATCGGTGTCGACGGTCTGCGCGTGGTCGACGCGTCGGTCATGCCCAATATCACCTCGGGCAATACCAATTCGCCGACGCTGATGATCGCCGAACGCGCCAGCGAGATGATTCGCGAAGACCGGCGCTCCCGCGTTTCCGGTGCCACCGCGGCGCAGGCCGGCGCGGAACGCACTATGTCCGCGGTGTGACAGCCGCGCTCGCCACCGTGTCCGATTTGCACGGGTTCTGATCGGACACGGTGGCGCAGGTCTTTCCCGGCGCGCGCTGACATACTGTGTCGACACCGCTGCACGCGTCTTCCTCTAAGTGCAAATCCCAATGAATGCGCTGCATCATTGGCGCGACAATGGCAGCCATGCTGCGTGTCGCGCCAGGGATTACCGTCCGTATTGGTGCAGCACGCCAACGAGCGGCCAAGGGGTGCCGCCGTCATAAAAAGTCGCGCAGCGGTTCGCGCGGAAGATCGTAATGCTTCGCCTTACTCCGTATGGAAGGGAACATGATTCTCGGCGATACGATTCTCGAAACGCGCGGCCTCACCCGTGAGTTCAAAGGCTTTATTGCCGTGAACGGGGTGAACCTGCGCGTGCGCCGTGGTTCGATTCATGCGCTGATCGGCCCGAACGGGGCAGGCAAGACCACCTGCTTCAATCTGCTCACCAAATTTCTCGAACCCACTGCGGGCCAGATCGTCTTCAATGGCGTCGATATCACGAAGGAACGCCCCGCGCAGATTGCGCGCCGCGGCATCATCCGTTCGTTCCAGATTTCCGCTGTATTTCCACATCTGACGGCATTGCAGAATGTGCGCATCGGTTTGCAGCGTCAGCTCGGCACGGCTTTTCATTTCTGGAAGAGCGAGCGCAGCCTGCGTCAACTCGACGACCGCGCGATGGATCTGCTCACGCAGGTCGGCTTGACCGATTTCGCCGATGTGCTGACGGTCGAGCTTTCGTACGGACGCAAACGTGCGCTGGAAATCGCCACCACGCTTGCTATGGAACCCGAGTTGATGCTGCTCGACGAACCGACTCAGGGCATGGGCCATGAAGACGTCGATCGCGTCACGGCGCTGATCAAAAAAGTATCGAGCGGCCGCACCATTCTGATGGTCGAACACAACATGAATGTGATTGCCGGCATCTCCGACACGATCACCGTTCTGCAACGAGGCGAAGTGCTCGCCGAAGGCAGCTACGCCGAAGTGTCGAAGAATCCGCTCGTGATGCAAGCCTATATGGGCAGCGCCGACGCGGCGCTCGCCGGAGCCCACGCATGAATACGATGGCCGAGCACGAAAGTCTCGAAGTGAGCGGCACGGTTGGGGGTGCCCCCGCGCTGGAGATCGCGGGTTTGCAGGCATGGTACGGGGAGTCCCATATCCTGCATGGCGTCGATCTGACGGTGAATCGCGGCGAAGTCGTTACGCTGCTGGGCCGTAACGGCGCGGGGCGCACCACCACTTTACGCGCCATCATGGGCCTGACCGGCCGGCGCACGGGTTCGATCCGCATTGGCGGACGCGAAACCATCGACCTTCCCACGCATCGCATCGCGCACTGCGGCATTGGATATTGTCCGGAAGAGCGCGGCATTTTTTCGAGTCTGTCCTGCGAGGAAAATCTGTTGCTGCCACCGCCGGTCGGCGACAAGGCGCACATGATGTCGCTCGAAGAAATCTACGCGATGTTCCCGAATCTGCACGAACGCCGCATGAGCCAGGGCACGCGTCTGTCGGGCGGCGAGCAGCAGATGCTCGCGGTGGCGCGCATTCTGCGCACGGGCGCGAGTCTGCTGCTGCTCGACGAAATCTCGGAAGGTCTTGCGCCCGTCATCGTGCAGGCGCTTGCGCGCATGATCATTACGCTGAAAGAGCGCGGCTACACGGTGGTGATGGTCGAACAGAATTTCCGCTTTGCCGCGCCGCTCGCGGATCGTTTTTACGTCATGGAACACGGTGGCATCGTCGAACACTTCGGGGCGAGTGAACTCGAAACCAAGATGCCAGTGCTGCACGATCTGCTGGGCGTCTAGGTGAAACGCACGGCAAAGCAACGTTGAACGCAACCAGAAGCGCCCGATTGCCTCTGATAACCACAAGCGAAGAAACCAGGAGACAGGAATGAAAAAGAACCCACTCGCGCGGATTGCATCAGTTTGTTTCGCGGTCGCCGCCGGCGCCGCCCTCACGATGAGCAGCGCGCAAGCGGCCGACGATGCAGTGAAGATCGGCTTCATCACCGATCTCTCGGGACTGTACGCGGACATCGACGGACAGGGCGGCCTCGAAGCCATTCGTATGGCCATCGCGGACTTCGGCGGCAAGGTCAACGGCAAGCCGATCACGCTGGTCTACGCGGACCACCAGAACAAGGCGGACATTGCCGCTTCGCGCGCACGTGAGTGGTTCGACCGCGACGGCGTGGACATGCTGATCGGCGGCACGAACTCGGCGACGGGTCTGTCGATGAATACCGTGGCGGGTGAGAAGAAGAAGGTCTATATCAGCATCGGTGCGGGCGCCGACAATCTCACCAACGAGCAATGCACGCCGTACACCGTGCACTACGCGTACGACACGACGGCGCTCGCCAAGGGCACTGGTTCGGCCGTGACGAAGCAGGGCGGCAAGACGTGGTACTTCCTGACCGCCGATTACGCGTTCGGCAAGGCGCTCGAGAAAAACACCTCCGACGTGGTGAAGGCAAACGGCGGCCAGGTGCTGGGCTCGGTGCGTCATCCGCTGTCGGCGTCGGACTTCTCGTCGTTCCTGTTGCAGGCGCAGTCGTCGAAGGCGCAGATTCTCGGTCTGGCCAACGCGGGTGGCGACACGGTCAACTCGATCAAGGCGGCCAAGGAATTCGGTATCACCAAAACGATGAAGATCGCCGCGCTGCTGGTGTTCATCGACGACATCCACAGCCTGGGTCTCGAAACCACGCAAGGTCTCGTGCTGACCGACAGCTGGTACTGGAACAAGGACGCCAACACCCGCAAGTGGGCGCAGCGCTACTTCGACAAGACGCGCAAGATGCCGTCGAGCCTGCAGGCCGCCGACTACTCGGCGACCATGACCTACCTGAACGCAGTCAAGGCGGTGGGTTCGACCGACTCCGACAAGGTAATGGCGCAACTGAAGAAGACCAAGATCGACGACTTCTACGCGAAGGGCTACATCCGTCAGGACGGCAGCATGATCCACGACATGTATCTGATGCAGGTGAAGACGCCGGCCGAATCCAAGGAGCCGTGGGACTACTACAAGATCACCGCAACGATTCCGGGCGAACAGGCCTTTACGACCAAGGCCGAAACGCGCTGCGCGTTGTGGAAGTAAGTGTGGTTTCATAACCAGTCAATCGTTGGAGATGTCCTGCTGGCGGGATTCTGATTTCGCCAGTTTGGTACACAAACCGATGATGGACCGTTTCATGCGCCGCGCGCGAAGGCTCTTTGCGGAGCCGTTCGCGCGCCGGCCGGATCGCGCGTCGGCCGATCTCACCTTGGCGACGGGTTAAAGGGTTAAGGCTTCAATGGATATCTTTGGCATTCCGCTACCGGCGATGCTGAGCCAGCTGCTGCTGGGGCTCGTGAACGGCTCGTTTTACGCGATTCTGAGCCTCGGCCTCGCGGTGATTTTCGGCTTGCTCAACGTGATCAACTTCGCGCACGGCGCGTTGTTCATGCTCGGCGCAATGCTCGCGTGGATGGGCTTTTCCTACTTCGGGCTGCCTTACTGGGTCATGCTTGTGCTGGCTCCGCTGATCGTCGGCCTGTTTGGCGTCGTGATCGAGCGCTCCATGCTGCGCTGGCTATACAAGCTCGATCATCTTTACGGCTTGCTGCTCACTTTCGGGCTGACGCTCGTCGTGGAAGGCGTGTTCCGGTCGATCTACGGTTCGTCGGGTCAGCCTTACGACGTGCCGTCGGCGTTGGCCGGCGCGACCAACCTCGGCTTCATGTTCCTGCCGAACTACCGGGCGTGGGTCGTGGTGGCGTCGCTGGTGGTGTGCTTCGCGACCTGGTTCGTGATCGAGAAGACACGGCTTGGCGCCTATCTGCGCGCGGGCACCGAAAACCCGAAGCTGGTCGAGGCGTTCGGCATCAACGTGCCGCTGATGATCACGCTCACGTATGGCTTCGGCGTCGCGCTCGCGGCGTTCGCGGGTGTGCTGGCCGCACCGATCATCCAGGTCTCGCCGCTGATGGGCCAGCCGATGATCATCACCGTGTTCGCGGTCGTGGTGATCGGCGGGATGGGTTCGATCATGGGCTCGATCGTCACGGGTCTGCTGCTCGGCGTGATCGAAGGGCTGACGCGCGTGTTCTATCCGGAAGCGTCGGCAACCGTCGTCTTCGTCATCATGGCGCTCGTGCTGCTGGTGCGTCCGGCGGGTCTTTTCGGCAAGGAAAAATGATGCAGAGAAAAGTGCTCTACGGTCTGCTGCTGATCGTGCTGCTGGCGGTGCCGGTGCTCGGCATCTACCCGTTGTTCGTCATGAAGGTGATGTGCTTCGCGCTGTTTGCCGCGGCGTTCAATCTGTTGATCGGCTACACGGGTTTGCTGTCGTTCGGTCACGCCATGTTTCTCGCGTCGGCGGGCTACGTGACCGGCTATGCCATGCAGACGCTCGGCTTGTCGCCGGAACTCGGCGTGCTTGCCGGCACGGCAACCGCCACTGTGCTCGGGCTGGTGGTCGGTCTGTTCGCGATCCGGCGGCAGGGGATTTACTTTGCCATGGTGACGCTGGCGCTCGCGCAGATGGTCTACTTCGTGTTTCTGCAAGCGCCATTCACGCGCGGTGAAGACGGTTTGCAAGGCGTGCCGCGCGGCAAGCTGTTCGGCGTGCTCGATCTGTCGTCCGACGTCACGTTGTATTTCGTCGTGCTGGCGCTGATGGTGCTGGCGTTCCTGCTGATCGTGCGGATCGTTCATTCGCCGTTCGGACAGGTGCTGGTGGCGATCAAGGAAAACGAGCCGCGCGCGGTGTCGCTCGGTTACGATACGGATCGCTTCAAGCTGCTGGCGTTCATTCTCTCGGCGGGTCTTGCGGGCCTGGCGGGTTCGCTGAAAGTGCTGGTGCAAGGCTTCGAAACCTTGAGCGACGCCTACTGGACGATGTCCGGACTGGTCATCCTGATGACACTGGTCGGCGGCATGGGGACGTTGTTCGGTCCGCTGCTGGGCGCAACGTTGATCGTCGCGCTGGAAGACCGGCTCGGCGATATCGGCGCTTCGCTCGCTTCGGCAACCGGCGTCGAATGGTTTCGGTCGCTGGGCGAATCGGTCACCATCGTTACGGGTTTGATCTTCATTGCGTGCGTGCTGGCATTCAGGCGCGGTATCGTTGGCGAGATCATTGCGCGAGTGAAACCGCTGCGTGCGTAAGGGCGAAACGTCTGCGATTGATTCGGCCTCCGATCTATTTTCAGGCGCTCTCGTCGGCAATGTTTTCCGGCATAATGCCCCGATCGCGCCCTACCGGCCAAATCTGCCCCAATTCAGTGCCGCAGTGCACCACTAGGGTAATTGCTAGTTGTTGCAAATGGGGTGCTCGTTTAATCTTCATGCAGTTCTGATGCACCACGAAATTTGCAGGTGGAGAACGAGGAGACAATGAGGCACTCAGTGCCCAGACGAAAGCGCTGTTGGATTGATATCCAACAGCGCTTTTTATTTGTGCTTTTCAAAAAGCCGCATTCGATTTCACGCTAAATCGCTGCCCCTTTTTTATTCCCCGACATACGTCTTTTTTCGCCCACTCGTACCCTGCAAAACGCTTGCAGGGCGCGGGTCTGCTCCGCTAAACTCGCTATTCACCGACCGCTGGGTCGGGATTTAAGTCTTTGGATTTAAATCCAAATGATTAACGGGGCAGATAGAGGAGCGGGATGAAGTCGGCATTACGTTGGATTAGCGCGGCATTGGTCGCCACCGGGGTTTGCGCAGGATGGAGCGGTTACGCATTCGCAGACGTGAAAATCGGCGTGACGGTGTCGGCAACAGGGCCGGCGGCCTCGCTGGGCATTCCCGAAAAGAACACGATCGCGTTGCTGCCGAAAGAAGTGGCAGGTCAGAAAATCGAGTACATCGTGCTCGACGACGCCACCGATTCCACCCAGGCCGTCAAGAACGCCCGCAAGCTCACCAGTGAAGACCACGTCGACGCGCTGATCGGGTCGACCGTCGTGCCGAACTCGCTCGCCATGATCGACGTGGCGGCGGAAAGCACCACGCCGATGATCTCCATGGCCGCCGCGGCAACCATCGTCGAACCGATGGACGCGAAGCGCGCATGGGTCTTCAAGACGCCGCAAAACGACATCCTGATGGCAACGGCCATCGCGCAGCACATGTCCAATCACGGCGTGAAAACCGTGGCCTTCATCGGCTTCTCCGACGCTTACGGCGAGAGCTGGTTCAAGGAGTTCGGCAAGGCCGCGGATCTCGCGAAGATCAAGGTCGTGGCGAACGAACGCTTCGCGCGTAACGATGCGTCGGTCACGGGCCAGGTGCTCAAGATCATGTCGCAGAATCCGGATGCGGTGCTGATCGCGGGCGCTGGTACGCCGGCCGCGTTGCCGCAGAAAACGCTGAAGGAGCGCGGCTACAAAGGCAAGTACTACCAGACGCACGGCGTCGCCAATAACGACTTCCTGCGCGTGTGCGGCAAGGATTGCGAAAGCACGTATCTGCCGGCCGGTCCACTGCTGGTGGCGGAGCAACTGCCCGACTCGAATCCGGTGAAGAAGAGTGCGCTGGCCTACAAGCATGCCTACGAAACCGCCTACGGCGCGGGTTCGGTGTCGACCTTCGGCGGCCACGCCTGGGACGCCGGCCTGCTGCTGCAACGCGCGATTCCGCTGGCGCTGAAGAAAGGTCAGCCCGGCACGCCGGCATTCCGTGAGGCGCTGCGCGCCGCACTGGAAGGCACCAAAGACATGCCCGCTTCCCACGGCATTTTCAACATGAGCGCGAATGACCACGCTGGCCTCGACCAGCGGGCGCGCGTCATGGTGGAGATTGTCGGCGGCAAGTGGAAGCTGTCCGGCGATTGAGCGAAGGCGAAGCGATACGGAAACCTGACTAAAAAGACGCGTGCAGTTGACGCGTCTTTTTTATTGTCCGTGTGACGCGAGCGGTGTGGCGCGACGGCTTCAGGACAAACCCGCATTGGGGCGACAGTCTATTGACCGTCAATGATGCAGAACGCAATACTACTAACATGTTAGTAGTTTATTCGCAGCAGATTCGTGAGCAGAAATTCGCAGTAGCGGTACGCAGCAGGGGAGTGGCACCAGAACGGCGAGGGATCCGCGTCGAGCAGGGAAAACCATGCTTGGCACGCCCGAACCCTATAACTAGATTCAGACACCCGGCCCACGAGCCGGATTCAGATACGCGCCTCAAAGCGTTTGGAGACTTGAATGAAAAACACAAAGCACTGGGTTCGCACCAGCATCGCGATGGCGTTGATGTGCGGCGCGGGCGCCGCTCTCGCGCAGGTGAAAATCGGCGTCACGTTGTCCACGACCGGTCCGGCTGCATCGCTCGGGATTCCTGAAAAGAACACGATTGCCTTGTTGCCGAAGGAGATCGGCGGCAAGACGGTGCAGTACATCGTGCTCGACGACGCATCGGATACCGGCAAGGCCGTGCAGAACACGCGCAAGCTGATCGACGAAGACCACGTCGACGCGATCATCGGTTCGACGGTCACACCGAATTCGCTGGCTATGCTCGACCCCGCCGCGGAAGGCAAGACGCCGGTGATCTCGCTGGCTGCGTCGGCCGCGATCATCTCGCCGATGGACGCCAAGCGCGCATGGGCCTTCAAGCCGCCGCAAAACGACAGCCTGATGGCCGACGCGATCGCCGACTACATGGAGCATCACGGCGTGAAAACCGTGGGCTTCATCGGCTTCGCGGATGCGTACGGCGACGGCTGGAACAACGTGTTCACGGCTGCGGCCGCTGCGCATCATCTGAAGATCGTCTCGAACGAGCGCTTCAACCGCACCGATGCGTCGGTCACGGGTCAGGTGCTCAAGACGATGGGCGCGAATCCGGACGCCGTGCTGATCGCGGGTGCGGGCACGCCGTCGGCACTGCCGGCCAAGACGCTCAAGGAGCGCGGCTACAAGGGCAAGGTCTATCAGACGCACGGTGTCGCGAATAACGACTTCCTGCGCGTGTGCGGCAAGGATTGCGAAGGTGAATTCCTGCCGGCCGGCCCGATCCTCGTCGCAGACCAGTTGCCTGACGGCAATCCGGTGAAGAAGTCGTCGCTGGCGTACAAGGCGGCTTACGAGAAGGCCTATGGCGCCGGTTCGGTCGCCACGTTCGGCGGTCATGCATGGGACGCGGGTCAGATGCTGCAGGTGGCGATTCCCGAGGCGCTCAAGACGGCGCAGCCGGGCACGGAAGCGTTCCGCGTGGCGTTGCGTGGCGCGCTTGAAAGCATCAAGGAACTGCCGGTCTCGCACGGCATCATGAACACCACGACGACCGACCACAACGGCCTCGACAAGCGTGCACGCGTGATCGTGCAGATCGTCGACGGCAAGTGGAAGCTGCAGAACGACTAACAATAAAAAGCGGTACGCGCCTCTCGCGCAAAACGTGCGGCATAAGACGCCGCATTGCCATTCTGTTCGATGACAATGGCATCGACCGCCGCGCCGTGTTCCGACGCGGCGGTCGCCTTTTCGGGCATTGCAGGTCGATGGCCAGCTGCGGGTTCTGCGGCCATTACCGTTTCCAGTTTCGATTTCGACGCTTCAGGACGAGGAAGTATGGATCTATCAATTGCGGCGATCCTCGCGCAGGACGGCATCACCACGGGCGCGATTTACGCGTTGCTCGCGCTCGCGCTGGTGTTGGTGTTCTCCGTGACGCGGGTGATCTTCATCCCGCAGGGGGAGTTTGTTTCGTACGGCGCGTTGACGCTCGCCGCACTTCAGACACAAAAGTTTCCGGCGACCTGCTGGTTGCTGATGGCGATGGGCGCGGCCTGCTTCGTCGTCGAGGTCGCGGGAATGGTGCGGCATCCCGAGCGACGCCGGCATGCGGCGCGCGCGCTGGTGACGATGGTCGGCAAGTACCTGCTGTTTCCGGTCGCCGTCTACGCGCTGACGCAAGGCGTTTTCCTGCATCAGCTGCCGATGATTGCGCAGATCGCGCTCACGCTGCTGATCGTGATTCCGATGGGACCGTTCGTTTATCGGCTCGCCTATGAGCCGATTGCCGAAGCGACCACGCTGTTGCTGCTGATCGTGGCGGTGGCGGTGCACTTCGCGATGGTCGGTCTCGGGTTGGTGATGTTCGGCGCCGAAGGCTCGCGCACCACGGCGTTCTCGGATGCCACGTTCAACCTCGGCAGCCTGTCGATTTCCGGGCAAAGCCTGTGGGTGGTCGGCACGGCGGTGGTGCTGATCGGCGGCCTGTATCTGTACTTCGATCGCTCGATCTCGGGCAAGGCGTTGCGCGCGACCTCGGTCAACCGGCTCGGCGCGCGACTCGTCGGCATCGGCACGACGCAAGCGGGGCGCCTCGCGTTCACGCTGGCAGCAGGGCTCGGCGCGCTGTGCGGCATCCTCGTGGCGCCGCTGACCACCATCTACTACGACTCGGGCTTCCTGATCGGTCTGAAGGGCTTCGTGGGCGCGATTATCGGCGGTCTGGTGAGCTATCCGCTGGCAGCCGCAGGTTCGATCCTCGTGGGCCTGCTGGAGTCGTATTCGTCGTTCTGGGCGAGTTCTTATAAGGAAGTGATCGTGTTCACGCTGATCATCCCGGTGCTGCTGTGGCGAAGTCTGGCCAGCCCGCACACCGAAGAGGACGAGGAGTGACGCGATGAAACGGATCATGCAAAACAAGTTCTTCTGGTTGTTCCTCGTCGTGCTGTTCGCGTTGCCGGTCCTGCCGCAGCCGATTCACGTGCCTGAGTACTGGGTGACGCTGCTCAACTACATCGGCCTTTACTCGATCGTCGCCATCGGTCTGGTGCTGCTGACGGGTATCGGCGGAATGACGAGCTTCGGGCAGGCTGCGTTCGTCGGCATCGGCGCGTACGCCACCGCGTATCTGACGACGCAGTTCGGCATCTCGCCGTGGCTCGCGCTGATTGCCGGCGTCATCGTCACGGCCTTGGTCGCGCTGATGCTGGGTCTCGTCACGATGCGGCTGTCGGGCCACTTTTTGCCGCTCGGTACGATCGCCTGGGGGCTCGCGCTGTTCTATCTGTTCGGCAATCTGGACATGCTGGGCAAGTACGACGGCATCAACGGGATTCCGGTGCTGAATGTTTTTGGCATCAATCTCGAATCGGGCAGGCACATCTATTACCTGATCTGGGTCGTGGTGCTCGGTTCGGTGATTTCTGTTCAGAATCTGCTTAATAGCCGACCGGGACGGGCGATTCGCGCACTGCGCGGTGGCGGCATGATGGCCGAAGCGATGGGCGTGAATACCGGCTGGATGCGCGTGGTGATCTTCGTCTACGCGGCGGTGTTGGCGTCGATTTCGGGCTTTCTGTACGCGCATTTGCAGCGCGCGGTGAACCCGACGCCGTTTGGTCTGAATCACGGTATCGAGTTTCTGTTCATGGCCGTAGTGGGCGGTGTATCGCACGTCTGGGGCGCCGTGCTGGGCGCAGCAATCCTGACCTTGCTGCAGGATTATCTGCAGACTCTGCTGCCGAAGCTCCTCGGTGAAAACGGCAACTTCGAAGTGATCGTGTTCGGCATTTTGATGGTGCTGCTGCTGCAGTACGCCCGGCAAGGTGTATGGCCGTTCGTTGCGCGTTTCTTCCCGAAAGGACCGCGCGCCCATCTTTCGGAGCACGCCGATCCGCTGCCGCAGCGCAGCAAGCCGGCCGCCGGCGAAGATTTACTCACCGTCGACAAAGCCCGCAAACAGTTCGGCGGCCTCGTTGCGGTGAACGACGTCAGCTTCGAGGTGAAGGCGGGGCAGATCATCGGCTTGATCGGTCCGAACGGCGCCGGCAAGTCCACCACCTTCAATCTGGTCACCGGCGTACTTCAGGCGACGAGCGGCGCGATCACGTTCCGTGGCGAACGGATCGACTCGCTGACTTCACGTGAAATCGTCAAACGAGGCATCGGCCGCACGTTCCAGCACGTCAAGCTCCTGCCGGGTATGACCGTGCTGGAGAACGTCGCGATCGGCGCGCATCTGCGTGGCCAGGCCGGCGTTTGGCGTAGCGTTGCGCGACTCAACGGCGCCGAAGAAGCGCGTCTGATGGCCGAAGCGGCGCGCCAGATCCGCCGGGTTGGGCTCGAGCAGTACATGTACGACGAGGCAGGCAGTCTGGCCTTGGGGCAGCAGCGCATTCTGGAAATCGCGCGAGCGCTTTGCTGCGACCCGACCTTGCTTCTGCTGGACGAACCGGCTGCTGGCCTGCGTTATCAGGAAAAGCTGCAACTCGCCGATCTGTTGCGCAGGCTCAAGGCTGAAGGCATGAGCGTGCTGCTCGTCGAGCACGACATGGACTTCGTGATGAATCTCACCGATCGCCTGGTCGTCATGGAGTTTGGTACGCGGATCGCCGAAGGTTTGCCGCAAGAGGTACAGCAAGACCCCGCTGTGCTGGAAGCCTATCTGGGCGGGGTGGAGTGATGGAGAACACGATGAACACTGCTGCACCGATTCTCGAAGTCGATGGTTTGTCCGTGCGGTACGGCAAGGTCGAGGCCCTGCACAACGCCGCGATCAAGGTGCGTGCCGGGCAGATCGTTTCCGTCATCGGACCGAACGGCGCCGGCAAGTCCACCTTGCTCAACGCCATCATGGGCGCACTGCCGACCACGGGACACGCGAAAGGCGCGATCCGCTACCAGAGCGAAGAGGTCAGCGCGGTGCCGGTGGAAAAGCGC
Source organism: Paraburkholderia sp. GAS199 (assembly GCF_050436585.1). Taxonomy (NCBI): domain Bacteria; kingdom Pseudomonadati; phylum Pseudomonadota; class Betaproteobacteria; order Burkholderiales; family Burkholderiaceae; genus Paraburkholderia; species Paraburkholderia sp. GAS199. The sequence continues at coordinate 1,050,722 of NZ_JBNDMM010000002.1, forward strand.
GTTGCACGTGGCATGTGCCTGGTGCCGGAGAAGCGCGAGTTGTTTGCGTCGATGACCGTCGAGGACAATCTGGTGCTCGGCGCGTATCGCCGCAAACGCGCCGGCGAACGGAATTTCCTCGATCAACTCGATCCGGTTTTCACGTTGTTTCCGCGACTGAAAGAGCGCCGGAAACAGGCAGCGGGCACGTTGTCAGGCGGTGAACGGCAAATGCTAGCGGTCGGCCGGGCATTGATGGGCAAGCCCGATTTGCTGATGCTCGACGAACCGAGCCTTGGGCTCGCACCGTTGATCGTGAAGGAAATTTTCCACATTATCAGCGCACTGCGACAAACCGGCGTTGCGACGCTGTTGATCGAACAGAACGCTCGCGCTGCGCTGCAGATTTCTGATTACGGCTATGTCCTGGAAACCGGAGAGTTGGCGCTAGAAGGGCAGGCTGCTGAATTGGCTCAGAATCCTCGAGTCATCGAAACATATCTCGGCCTGGCGAAGAAAGTGGCTTAGGGCCCGAGAATTTTCAGATTGATGGCTGGATTGAGCGGTGTGTTTCACGTGAAACACACCGCTTTTTTCATGGTTGGCCATTCGGACGAAATTCGGGCCTAAACCGAACCCGTTATAATTCGCCCATACATTTTCCTCTGAAAGGCTCACGCGATGATCTGGCGTGAGATCCGCGATGCTTTTTCCCACAGAATTTGACGTAATTGTCGTCGGCGGCGGTCATGCCGGCACAGAAGCCGCGTTGGCGTCGGCCCGTATGGGCAATACCACGCTGCTGCTGACGCACAATATTGAGACCCTCGGGCAGATGAGCTGCAATCCGTCGATTGGCGGAATTGGTAAAGGCCATCTGGTGAAAGAGGTGGATGCCTTGGGTGGCGCGATGGCGGCGGCGACGGACGAGGGCGGAATTCAATTCCGCATTCTCAATTCGTCCAAAGGGCCTGCTGTCCGCGCGACGCGTGCGCAAGCCGACCGCCTGCTGTACAAGCAGGCGATCCGGCATCGCCTCGAGAATCAGCCGAATCTGTGGCTATTCCAGCAGGCCGTCGATGACCTGATGGTGGAGGGCGATCGCGTTGTCGGCGCGGTGACGCAGGTGGGAATCCGTTTCCGCTCGCGTGCCGTCGTGCTGACGGCCGGGACTTTCCTCGACGGCAAGATCCACGTGGGCCTGAACAACTATACCGGCGGACGGGCGGGTGATCCGGCGTCCGTGTCTTTGTCGGCACGATTGAAAGAGCTGAAGCTGCCGCAAGGACGACTCAAAACCGGTACGCCGCCGCGCATCGACGGCCGCACGATCGATTTTTCGAAGCTGGAAGAGCAGCCGGGCGATCTGGATCCAGTGCCGGTATTCTCGTTCCTGGGCCGTGTGGAGCAGCATCCGCGGCAGGTTCCGTGCTGGGTAACGCACACAAACGAGCGGACGCACGACATCATTCGCGGCGGCTTGGACCGGTCGCCGATGTATACGGGCGTGATTGAAGGGGTGGGCCCGCGTTATTGCCCGTCCATTGAGGACAAGATTCATCGCTTTGCGTCGAAGGAATCGCACCAGATTTTCCTGGAGCCGGAAGGGCTGACGACCAACGAGTTCTATCCGAACGGTATTTCCACCAGCTTGCCGTTCGACGTCCAGCTCGAACTGGTGCGCTCCATGCGTGGCCTGGAGCACGCGCACATTCTGCGGCCCGGCTACGCCATCGAGTATGACTATTTCGATCCGCGCGGACTGAAGGCATCGCTGGAAACGAAGGTGATCAACGGTTTGTTCTTTGCAGGCCAGATCAACGGGACGACGGGCTACGAAGAAGCTGCCGCGCAAGGCTTGCTGGCGGGCATCAACGCCGGTCTGTTCGTGCAGGGCAAGGACGCGTGGTGTCCGCGCCGTGATCAGGCGTATCTGGGCGTGCTCGTCGATGACCTTGTCACGCGCGGTGTGTCAGAGCCGTATCGCATGTTCACGAGCCGCGCGGAATATCGTTTGAGTCTTCGCGAAGACAACGCGGACATGCGTCTGACGGAAATCGGCCGCGAGCTTGGTGTGGTGGACGACGTACGTTGGGATGCATTCAGCCGAAAGCGTGACGCTGTTTCACGTGAAACAGAGCGCTTGAGGACGACGTGGGTGAATCCTAAGACGTTGCCCGCGGAAGAGGCGACTGCATTACTCGGCAAGCCCATCGACCACGAGTACAGTCTGGCAGACTTGCTGCGCCGTCCCGGCGTGTCCTATGACGGCGTTTGTGGTCTGCGCGGAGGTGAGTGCGCTGCCCCGGAAACGCTGGCTGAGGACGACGTTTTGCTCGCGCAGATCAAGGAGCAGATCGAGATCGGCATCAAGTATCAAGGCTATATCGACCGTCAGGCTGGTGAGATCGAGCGCAATGAAGCGCACGAAAGCACACGACTGCCGGAAGGATTGGACTATGCCGAAGTGCGGGGACTGTCGTTCGAGGCGCGTCAAAAGCTGACGCAGTTCCGCCCAGAGACCATCGGTCAGGCGTCGCGCATCTCCGGCATCACGCCTGCTGCGATTTCGCTGTTGATGGTCCATCTGAAGCGCGGCCTTGGACGCCGTGCGCCGAAGTCCGCCGAACCGGGCAGCGACAACACGCCGGTGACGCAATGACGAGTGGTCAGAAGGGCAGTAGCCGGGAAGTGTTGGCGCCGATTCTCGAGGACGGCGTTCGCGAACTGGGGCTCGATTTAACCGATGCGCAACTCGGCAAGCTGCTGGACTACGTCGCTCTGCTGGCGAAATGGAACGCCGTATATAACCTGACGGCGATCCGCGATCCGCGTCAAATGCTGATCCAGCATATCCTCGACTCGCTGTCGATCGTGCCGCATCTCGCGCCACTGGGACCGTCGTCGGCGCTCGACGTTGGATCGGGTGGCGGCCTGCCGGGCATCGTGCTGGCGATCGTCCTGCCTGACTGGACGGTGACGGTGAACGATATCGTGCACAAGAAAACGGCCTTCCAGTCGCAAGCCAAGGCCGAGCTTGGTCTGACGAATCTGTCGGTAGTCACCGGTCGGGTGGAGACGCTGCAACCAGGCGTCGAAGTGCCTGCAAAGTTCGACGTAATCGTGTCGCGCGCATTCGCAGAACTCACGGATTTCGTTACACTGGCCCGTCATCTTGTCGCGGGGCAGGGTGCGATCTGGGCGATGAAGGGCGTGCGCCCAGATGCGGAAATCGATCGGCTGCCGGCAGGCTCCCACGTGGAACAGACCATTCGACTCACCGTGCCGTTTCTGGATGCCGAGCGGCATCTGGTGAAGGTTCAGGTCGACGCAAGCTGAGACAGCACATCAGAGCCACCGCACCAGCGCGACACTTTTAATTTCATTCAGGCAGCAAAAGGGACACACCGACGATGGCAAAAATCTTCTGCGTTGCGAACCAGAAAGGCGGCGTCGGCAAGACGACGACGACAGTCAATCTGGCCGCGAGCTTGGCAGCGCAGGGACAGCGAGTCCTTCTCATCGATCTGGACCCGCAGGGTAACGCCACGATGGGCAGCGGCATCGACAAAGCCGCCTGCGCGAACACAGTCTACGAAGTTCTCGTGGACGGCGTCACGGTAGCCGATGCTCGTATTCGCCCGGAGGCGGTCGGGTACGACGTGTTGCCCGCCAACCGTGAACTGGCCGGCGCCGAGGTCGAACTGGTCAGCGTGCAAAATCGCGAACGACAGTTGAGAGCCGCCTTGCAGAGCGTCGAAGGCGAATATGACTTTGTGCTGATCGACTGCCCACCCGCATTGTCGTTGCTGACGTTGAATGGCTTGTGTGCCGCACACGGCGTTGTGATCCCCATGCAGTGCGAGTACTTCGCACTGGAGGGCTTGTCGGACCTCGTCAACACGATCAAACAGGTTCACGCGAATCTGAACCGCGACCTGAAGGTGATCGGCCTACTGCGCGTGATGTTCGATCCGCGCATCACCTTGCAACAGCAAGTTTCGGATCAATTGAAAGAGCATTTCGGCGACAAGGTGTTCGACGCGGTCATCCCGCGCAACGTACGCCTTGCGGAGGCGCCGAGCTATGGCTTGCCCGGCGTGGTGTTCGACAGAGCGTCACGCGGTGCACAGGCCTACGTGCAGTTTGGCGCGGAAATGATTGAGCGGGTGCGCGCATTGAACGACGCGCCCCTGGCGTCCTAAGCGGATCGAGGAAGCACGATGAATGCAGTAGCAAGAAAGAAGGGATTGGGTCGCGGCCTGGAAGCGCTGCTTGGCGGCAGTCCGGACATCACCGAGGCGGTGCCGATCGTCGGCGCGCCGAACGTGTTGCCGCTCGGCAAGTTGCAAGCGGGCAAGTACCAGCCGCGCACGCGCATGGATGAGGGCGCGTTGCAGGAACTCGCTGCCAGCATCCGTGCGCAAGGTCTGATGCAACCCATTCTCGTGCGTCCGGTTTCCGCGGATAAGTACGAAATCATTGCCGGCGAACGGCGATTCCGCGCGGCGCGCCTTGCCGGACTCGAAGAGGTGCCGGTGCTGGTAAAGGACGTACCGGATCAGGCCGCCGCCGCTATGGCGCTGATTGAGAATATTCAGCGCGAAGATCTGAATCCTCTTGAAGAAGCGCAGGGCATTCAACGCTTACTCGACGAGTTTAATTTCACGCATGAGCAGGCTGCGGAATCGGTCGGACGCTCGCGTAGTGCGGTGTCGAATCTGTTGCGCCTGTTGAATCTCGCTTCGCCGGTCCAGACCATGTTGCTTGCCGGCGACCTCGATATGGGCCATGCGCGCGCATTGTTGGCCGTGGACGGCGCAACACAAATCACGTTGGCCAATCAGGTCATCAATAAGCGCATGTCGGTGCGCGAAACCGAAAAGCTGGTGACGGCAACCACGAAGGCCGCACCGGCAGTAAAAGCGCGCGCCAACCAGGACGGCGGCCGTGATACACGACGGCTCGAAGAAGAGTTGTCCGACCTGCTGGCTGCAACCGTGAAAATCAAACTCGGCCGACGTGGCCGCGGTCAGGTCTTAGTGGACTTTGGCGACCTCGACGCGTTGGAAGGCATCCTCGTTCGTCTGCGTGGTAACGCGACGGCGTGATTGATTGCGGGTGCGTGGCGAAGTCCGCGCACCCGGCTTGACACTTATCCAGGAAAGAGCTTGCCTAATTTGATTAGGAATCCGGAGTGTTGCGGGCGGACTTTTTTGCGCATGTAATGGCGTCATCGGTTCGACGAGTCTTAATCGAGCAGCATCGAGATAGAAGGGCGCCGTAGCGTTGGCCGTAGTCAAAGTGCGGCGCGTTACACACGGTCTGTGTAGATCAACGACGCTTCGCGTCGACGATTGTTAATTCCCTAACCTGGGCGCGTTGCGCCTGTCCATCAAAGCACGTCGAAAATTGTGTCTGTTGCATTTTTGAGACGTCCGCATCAGCGTCGGAGAGAGCGCTCTGGAAGTGCGATTCGATGTGCGACAAAATGCGCGATTCACGAGTGCCCGACTGCCTTACATTTGACGTCCAGTCACCGTCGAATGAGCGTTTCCCGCATCGTGATGAGCGTTTTCACGCGGGTTATTGAACGGCCTAAAGTCTTGAATTGCCTGCAACTATCGCTTACAATCGCCCGGATTTAATTGCACGGCAACCCCGTAAGCGCAGCGTAAGCTCGCGGGCTGAAACAAGACTTTCGGAACACTGCGATGGCGGTTAAAACGTCGAATCAAGCGCCGAAGAATGGGCACGACGAACACCGCGCTGAACGCACCGGTTCCGACGTGTCGACCGGTCAGCACGCTACGCATGACGATGCGTGGGATGTCGAGCAACAAGATAACAATATCGTTCCGCTCACGCGGGCCGAGGCTGAAAAGCTGTTTGGTCCGAATGTGAGTCGTCCATCGCGCGTTACGCCGTTCAAGGTCGTAGCTGCGCAAATGGTTTTGTCCCTGGGTGCTACGCTGGTGTGGTGGCTGTTTTATAAGCCGCCGGGCGCTGCTGCGCTGTCCGCGTTCCTGGGGGGAGCGATTTGCTGGGTGCCGGGCGCGCTGTTCGCGGCACGACTTAGAACGCTGAGCGGCGCCGAAACAGTCATGAGCTGGATGATCGGCGAAGCGCTCAAGATGGGGACAACGATCGCGATGTTTGTAGCCATCGCCTTCTGGTATCACGACGTACGCTGGGTGCCGCTGCTCGTGACATACCTCATCGCGCTTAAGACGTACTGGATCGCTTTAGCCTGGCGCTGAGGCAGTATCAAGGTAGCAGCAACAAATTCAGGTCGGCGCGTAGCGCCGGCACAAGGTGTGCGGATATGACACGGTCCGCACCCGGCGTGTTCCCGCAATACAGTATTGCCGCGGGTACGGCCTAAGACGATTTTCGACAATTTGGGTGGCTTTAACGATATGGCAGCTAGCGAAGGCACGCGCGCAATGGATCCGTCCGAGTACATCGCGCACCACTTGCAGAACTTTTCCACCGCGCACCAGACGTCGATTTTCGACATTCACGTGTGGAATCTGGACACCCTCTTCTGGTCGATCGTTTGCGGTCTGGCCACGATCTTCATTTTGCATCTCGCTGCCCGCAAGGCGACGTCCGGCGTTCCCGGCCGTTTCCAATGCGCCATCGAGATGCTGGTCGAGATGGTCGAGGATCAATCGAAGTCGATGATCCACGGCTCGCGCACTTTCATCGCACCGCTGGCCCTGACCGTGTTCGTCTGGGTCGCGCTGATGAACTCGCTCGACTTTATCCCTGTCGACCTCCCCGGCCACGTGATTGGCTGGCTCGGTCTGTCTGAAGTCATCCCGCATCACCGTATCGTTCCGACTGCCGACCTCAACGGCACGCTCGGTATCGCCCTCGGTGTTTTCGCGCTGATGATTTACTACAACTTCAAGATCAAGGGCGCTGGCGGCTTCGTGCATGAACTGCTGTCCGCTCCGTTCGGCTCGCATCCGCTGCTGTGGATCCCGAACCTTGCACTGAACATCATCGAGTTCGTCGCGAAGACGGTCTCCCTCGGCATGCGGCTGTTCGGCAACATGTACGCGGGCGAACTGTTGTTCCTGCTGATTGCCCTGCTCGGCAGCATCTGGAGCTTCGGCGCGGACACGACGGTGCTTGGCTTCATCGGCCACGTGATCGCCGGCAGCGTGTGGGCAATCTTCCACATCCTGATCGTTCTGCTGCAGGCGTTCATTTTCATGATGCTGACGCTGGTGTACATCGGCCAGGCACACGACACGCACTAACCTGCGCCGTCAAAAGAATCGCTTTAGTTTTTAAATCCCAGTTCCAACCAGTTCTAAAAGACTTTTCACAAAGGAGTGATCATGCAAGCTTTCATCGCCAACATCCAGGGTCTGACCGCCATCGGTATCGGCATCATCATCGGCCTGGGTGCAATCGGCGCCTGTATCGGTATCGGCCTGATGGGCGGCAAGTACATCGAAGCATGTGCTCGTCAACCGGAACTGATGAACCCGCTGCAAACCAAGATGTTCCTGCTGGCTGGTCTGATCGATGCGGCGTTCCTGATTGGCGTTGGTGTGGCAATGCTGTTTGCGTTCGCGAACCCGCTGCTGTCGAAGCTGGCAGGCTGAGGTTCCTCGGAAGTTTGCGCCTGAGCTATAACTGGTGAAGGCGCAGGGCGGAACGGGCACTTAGGCGCTGATCGAATACAGAATCGATGAGCGCCTTGCCGTTTCACTTTCCGAACTAGCAACGTTTAAGGAAACACCGTGAATCTCAACGCAACCCTGTTTGCGCAAATGGTCGTGTTCCTGATCCTCGCGTGGTTCACGATGAAGTTCGTGTGGCCGCCGCTGATCAACGCCCTCGACGAGCGCTCCAAGAAGATTGCTGACGGTTTGTCTGCCGCTGAAAAGGGTAAGGCTGAACTCGAAGCCGCTCACAAGCGCGTCGACCAGGAACTCGCTCAGGCACGCACCGATGGTCAGCAACGCATTGCCGACGCGGAAAAGCGCGCTGTGGCAGTCGCTGACGAAATCAAGGCTCAAGCACAAGCTGAAGCTGCTCGCATCATCGCGCAAGCGAAGGCCGACGCGGAACAGCAAGTCGTGAAGGCGCGCGAAACGCTGCGCGGTGAAGTTGCCGCACTGGCAGTGAAGGGCGCTGAACAGATCCTGAAGCGCGAAGTCGACCAGGCAGCGCACGCTGACCTGCTGAATCAACTGAAAGCCGAGCTCTGATCATGGCCGAACTTGCAACCATCGCCCGTCCGTACGCAGAAGCGCTGTTTGGCGTGGCCGAAGCTGGTGACATCGCCGCCTGGTCCACGCTCGTGCAGGAGCTGGCACAGGTTGCGCGTCTGCCCGAAGTGCTGTCGATCGCCTCGAGCCCGAAAGTAAGCCGCGCCCAGGTCAGCGAACTGCTGCTGGCCGCGGTCAAGTCGCCGCTCAAGGACAACGCGCAAGCGAAGAATCTGGTGCAAATGCTGGTCGATAACCATCGCCTGCAATTGCTGCCGGAAATCGCCGCGCAGTTCGAAGAGTTGAAGAACGCCCGCGAAGGGGCGGCAGATGTGCTGATCGTTAGCGCATTCCCGCTCGAAGGCGCGCAGTTGAACGACCTCGTCGCAAGTCTCGAACGCAAATTCAAGCGCAAGCTGAAGCCGACGGTCGAAGTCGACTCGTCGCTGATCGGCGGCGTGCGCGTGACGGTCGGCGATGAAGTGCTCGATACCTCGGTCCGCGCGCGGCTTGCCAGCATGCAGACGGCTCTGACGGCCTGAAGCGCTAGATGCGCTGAAGCGGCTGGCACGCAACAGAATTGACTATCAGGAGCGAATAATGCAACTCAATCCCTCTGAGATCAGCGAGCTGATCAAGAGCCGGATCCAGGGTCTTGACGCGAGCGCAGACGTTCGCAATCAAGGCACCGTGATCTCCGTGACCGACGGTATCGTGCGTATCCACGGCCTGTCGGAAGTGATGCAGGGCGAAATGCTCGAGTTTCCGGGCAACACCTTCGGCCTTGCACTGAACCTCGAGCGCGACTCGGTCGGCGCCGTGATTCTGGGTGAATACGAACACATTTCGGAAGGCGACATCGTCAAGACGACGGGCCGCATTCTGGAAGTGCCGGTGGGCCCGGAACTGCTCGGCCGCGTGGTCGACGCACTGGGTAACCCGATCGACGGCAAAGGCCCGATCAACGCAAAGAAAACCGACGCAATCGAAAAGATCGCTCCGGGCGTGATCTGGCGTAAGTCGGTTTCGGAGCCGGTTCAAACCGGTCTGAAATCGATCGACGCGATGGTGCCGGTTGGCCGTGGCCAGCGTGAGCTGATCATCGGCGACCGTCAGTGCGGCAAGACGGCAGTTGCAGTCGACGCGATCATCAACCAGAAGGGCAAGAACCTCTTCTGTATCTACGTCGCAATCGGCCAGAAGGCTTCGTCGATCATGAACGTGGTCCGCAAGCTGGAAGAAACCGGCGCGCTGGAATACACGATCGTCGTCGCGGCTTCGGCTTCGGAATCGGCAGCGATGCAATACCTCGCACCGTACGCCGGCTGCACGATGGGCGAATACTTCCGCGATCGCGGCCAGGACGCGCTGATCGTTTATGACGACTTGACCAAGCAAGCATGGGCATACCGTCAGATCTCGCTGCTGCTGCGCCGTCCGCCGGGCCGCGAAGCCTATCCGGGTGACGTGTTCTATCTGCACTCGCGTCTGCTCGAGCGTGCTGCTCGCGTCTCGGAAGAGTACGTCGAGAAGTTCACGAACGGTGAAGTCAAGGGTAAGAGCGGTTCGCTGACGGCACTGCCGGTCATTGAAACGCAAGCAGGCGACGTGACCGCATTCGTTCCGACGAACGTGATTTCGATTACCGACGGCCAGATCTTCCTGGAAACCGACTTGTTCAACGCAGGTATCCGCCCGGCAATTAACGCCGGCGTGTCGGTGTCGCGCGTTGGTGGTGCGGCTCAAACCAAGGTCGTGAAGAAGCTGTCGGGCGGTATCCGTACCGACCTCGCACAGTACCGTGAACTGGCTGCGTTCGCGCAGTTCGCATCGGACCTCGACGAAGCTACCCGCAAGCAACTGGAGCGCGGCCGCCGCGTGACGGAACTGCTGAAGCAGCCGCAATATCAGCCGCTGCAAGTGTGGGAACTGGCTGTCTCGTTGTTCGCCGCGAACAACGGCTACCTCGACGATCTGGAAGTTTCGCAAGTGCTGCCGTTCGAAAAGGGCCTGCGCGAATATCTGAAAGCGAGCCACGCTGACCTGGTCAAGCGCGTCGAAGAAACGAAGGAACTCTCGAAGGACGACGAAGGCCTGCTGCATACGGCCGTCAAAGACTTCAAGAAGTCCGGCGCTTATTGATCCGCGAGTGATCCGCAAGGCATAAACGGACCTTGAAGCGGCGCGGGCCGCAGTCAACTGAACCCGCGCTGCTTCAATCGCTTTGCATGGGACCCAAGTAAGCGCTCAAGCGCTAACTCGGGCCGACAAGGAGCAAGCAATGGCTGGAATGAAGGAAATTCGCGGCAAGATCAAGAGCGTGCAAAACACGCGCAAGATCACGAAAGCGATGGAGATGGTGGCCGCATCGAAGATGCGCCGCGCTCAGGAGCGCATGCGCGCTGCTCGCCCATACGCCGACAAGGTCCGCGATATCGCTGCGCACATGAGCCGTGCGAACCCGGAGTATCGTCACCCGTTCATGGTGTCGAACGAAGGCGCGAAGACGGCCGGCATCATCCTCGTCACGACTGATAAGGGTCTGTGCGGCGGGATGAATACCAACGTGCTGCGTGCGTCGCTGCAGAAGTTCAAGGAACTGGAAGGCCAGGGCAAGACGATCGAAGCAACGGCGATCGGCACCAAGGGTCTGGGTTTCCTGAATCGTCTGCGCGCCAAGGTGGTGTCGAATGTCGTGCATCTGGGCGACACGCCGCATCTGGAAAAGCTGATTGGCGCGGTGAAGGTGCAGCTCGACCTGTACTCGGAAGGCAAGGTTTCGGCGGTGTACCTGGCGTACACGCGCTTCGTCAACACGATGAAGCAGGAGCCGGTGATCGAGCAACTGTTGCCGCTGTCGGCAGACCAGTTCGAGCGCAAGGAAGAAGACGGCACGACGCCGAGCACGCAGTGGGACTACATCTACGAGCCGGATGCGCAAGCGGTGGTGGACGAACTGCTGGTGCGTTATGTCGAAGCGCTGGTCTATCAGGCCGTCGCGGAAAACATGGCATCGGAGCAGTCGGCACGAATGGTCGCGATGAAGGCCGCTTCGGACAACGCGAAGACGGTCATCAACGAACTGCAGCTCGTGTACAACAAGAGCCGTCAGGCCGCGATCACGAAAGAACTGTCGGAAATCGTCGGTGGCGCGGCGGCAGTCTGACCGTCACGGTCAGTCATGCTGCAACGTGTGCGCCCGAGGCGCGCACGTCCAGGCGACCCCACTGAAACTGCGCCTTTGCGCGAGTGAAGAATTGAGTATCTAAAGGAAAAGCGATGAGTACTACTGCTTTGGTAGAAGGCAAGATCGTACAGTGCATCGGCGCGGTGATCGACGTGGAATTTCCGCGTGAATCCATGCCGAAGATTTACGACGCGCTCATTCTCGAAGGTTCGGAACTGACGCTCGAAGTCCAGCAACAGCTGGGTGACGGCGTGGTCCGCACCATCTGTCTGGGTGCATCCGACGGCCTGCGCCGCGGTACGGTCGTGAAGAACACGGGCAAGCCGATCAGCGTTCCGGTCGGCAAGCCGACTCTGGGCCGCATCATGGACGTGCTGGGTCGTCCGATCGACGAAGCCGGTCCGATCAACTCGGACGTGGTTCGCGGTATTCACCAGAAGGCTCCGGCGTTCGACGAACTGTCGCCGTCGACGGAACTGCTGGAAACCGGCATCAAGGTTATCGACCTGATCTGCCCGTTCGCAAAGGGCGGTAAGGTCGGTCTGTTCGGTGGCGCCGGCGTGGGCAAGACCGTGAACATGATGGAACTGATCAACAACATCGCTAAGGAACACGGTGGTTACTCCGTGTTCGCAGGTGTTGGCGAGCGTACCCGCGAAGGGAACGACTTCTATCACGAAATGAAGGACTCGAACGTTCTCGACAAGGTCGCGCTGGTGTACGGCCAGATGAACGAGCCGCCGGGCAACCGTCTGCGCGTTGCGCTGACCGGCCTGACGATGGCTGAGCACTTCCGTGACGAAGGCCTCGACGTGCTGTTCTTCGTCGACAACATCTACCGTTTCACGCTGGCAGGCACGGAAGTGTCGGCACTGCTCGGCCGTATGCCGTCGGCAGTGGGCTATCAGCCGACGCTGGCTGAAGAAATGGGTAAGCTGCAAGAGCGTATTACGTCGACCAAGACTGGCTCGATCACGTCGGTTCAGGCCGTGTACGTCCCTGCGGACGACTTGACCGACCCGTCGCCGGCTACGACCTTCGGCCACCTTGACGCAACCGTCGTGTTGTCGCGTGACATCGCTTCGCTGGGTATCTACCCGGCAGTCGACCCGCTCGATTCGACCTCGCGTCAGATCGACCCGAACGTGATTGGCGAAGAGCACTACTCGATCACGCGTGGTGTTCAGCAAACGCTGCAACGCTACAAGGAACTGCGCGACATTATCGCGATTCTGGGCATGGACGAACTCGCGCCGGAAGACAAGCTCGCCGTGGCGCGCGCTCGTAAGATCCAGCGTTTCCTGTCGCAGCCGTTCCACGTCGCTGAAGTGTTCACGGGCTCGCCGGGCAAGTACGTGCCGCTGAAGGAAACGATCCGTGGCTTCAAGATGATCGTTGACGGCGAGTGCGACCACCTGCCGGAGCAAGCGTTCTACATGGTCGGCACGATCGACGAAGCCTTCGAAAAGGCCAAGAAGATCCAGTAAAGGTCGGGTGTAACGAAGCGGGCGCCGGCCTCGCGCGTATGAAATGCTTCGCGCATCGATACGCAAAGCCGGCGCTTCTTACTACGCTCAACCCAGCCTTGCATGAGACGAGAGCGTGCTGCGTGATGCAACGGGAAGATGGGCTGCAAAGCACCGAACCTCGTCCGCCTGAGCGCTGTGCACTAACCCTCGTCGACAGGAGTCGATATGGCAACCATTAAAGTAGACGTCGTCAGCGCGGAAGAGCAGATCTTCTCGGGCCAGGCGAAGTTCGTCGCGCTGCCGGGCGAGGCGGGTGAACTCGGCATTCTGCCGGGCCACACGCCGCTCATCACGCGGATTCGTCCGGGTGCGGTGCGCATCGAAGCTGAAAACGGTGAAGAAGAGTTTGTGTTCGTCGCCGGTGGCATTCTCGAAATCCAGCCGGGCGCAGTGACGGTTCTGGCCGACACCGCGATTCGCGGCAAGGACCTCGACGAAGCCAAAGCTGAAGATGCACGCAAGCGTGCGGAAGAAGCGCTGCAGAACACGGGTTCGAACCTCGAGTACGCCACCGCTCAAGCGGAATTGGCCTACGCGACGGCTCAGCTCGCTGCGATCCAGCGTCTGCGTAAGCTGCGCGGTCAGAACTAAGCATCACGTTTCAGAGAGAAAGCAGCCCTTGTGGCTGCTTTTTTTTCGACCTCGACTTGACGTTTACGGAAAGGTAAGAGAAATTCCCTTGTCGGCAGTACCGCGAGGGGTCATCGGGATTGACGCGGCAGCGAATCAGCGATGCGCTGCGGGTAAGACTTGATGCCAACGCGATATGTGCCGGTGGCACAATCGGTTCCAAAACCATTTCAATAGGGCGATCAACCGCTCACGGAGACAGCACCATGGCAACGCAAATGTCAGGCGAAGGCGCACTCATCGAACCTAAGGACGGCTTGTCCTACGTCCGCGGCGCGACCGACATTCCGTTGAGCGAAGCGACCGTCGGCGAGTTTTTACGCGATACCGCGCGACGCTTTCCCGACCGTCCGGCCGTGGTGTTCCGCGAACAGCGTATCCGCTGGACGTGGCAGGAATTCGCAGACGAAGTCGACGTACTGGCGGCCGGCCTGCTGGCGCTTGGAATCGAGAAGGGCGACCGCGTGGGTATCTGGTCGCCGAATCGGGTTGAATGGCTGCTGACTCAATTCGCGACCGCGCGGATCGGCGCGGTGCTGGTCAACATCAATCCGGCATATCGGTTGGCGGAACTCGAATACGCGCTGAACAAGGTGGGTTGCAAGGCGATAATCGCGGCCGAGCGTTTCAAGACCTCGATGTATCTCGAAATGCTTCAGGAGCTCGCGCCAGAGCTCGCCACGCAGGCGCCCGGCGAGTTGCGTGCCGCCCGGTTGCCCGAGTTGCGCTACGTGATCCGCATGTGCGACACGCAAACGCCCGGCATGCTGAGTTTTTCCGACGTGATCGAACAGGGGCGCGCGACGCTCGACGTCGCCCGGCTCGATGCGATTGGCTCGGGCCTGACCTGCCACGAGCCGATCAACATTCAGTTCACCAGCGGCACCACCGGCAATCCGAAAGGCGCCACGCTGACGCACAGCAACGTCGTCAACAATGCGCGTTATATCGCGATGGCAATGCGTCTCTCGGAGCAGGACGCGTTGTGTATCCCGGTCCCGCTTTACCACTGCTTCGGAATGGTGCTCGCCGTGTTGGCGTGCGTGTCGGTCGGTGCAAATATGGTTTTCCCGGGCGAGGCGTTCGACCCGGTCGCAACGCTGGCGGCGGTCGCCGAGGAGCAATGTACGGCGCTTCATGGCGTGCCGACCATGTTCATCGCGGAACTCGATCATCCGGATTTTGGCAAGTTCGATCTCTCGCGCTTGCGCACGGGGATCATGGCCGGCTCGCCGTGTCCGATCGAAACGATGAAAAAGGTCGTGTCCAGGATGCACCTGAGCGAAATTACGATCGCGTACGGCATGACGGAAACCAGCCCCGTGTCGTTCCAGAGCTCGACCACCGATCCGCTCGACAAGCGAACCACGACCGTCGGCCGCATCCAGCCGCATCTCGAAGTGAAGATCGTCGATCCACTCGGCGAGATCGTGCCGGTTGGCGAGACGGGCGAGTTGTGCACACGCGGCTATTCGGTGATGCAAGGCTATTGGGGCGACGAGGCGAAGACGCGCGAAAGTGTCGTCGACGGCTGGATGCATACAGGCGACCTGGCGACGCTCGACGCGCAAGGCTACTGCAACATCGTCGGCCGTCTAAAGGACATGCTGATCCGCGGCGGCGAAAATATTTATCCGCGCGAGATCGAGGAGTTCCTGTTTCGCCACCCGAAGATTCAGAGCGTGCAGGTGTTCGGCGTGCCGGACGCGAAATACGGTGAAGAGGTCTGCGCGTGGATCGTGCTGCGCGCCGGTGAGCACGCTTCGGCCGAAGAGATCCAGCAGTTCTGCAACGGCCAGATTGCGCACTACAAAGTGCCGAAGTACATCCGCTTCGTCGACGAATTACCCATGACCGTGACCGGCAAAGTGCAGAAATTCATCATGCGCGAACGGATGATCGGCGAGTTGAATGTGCGGGAAGACAAGACAGCCTGATGGACTTGCACGGGGCAAAGCCAGGACCAAAGCAAACCGGCGCTGTGCGGAATCCGCAGAGCGCCGGCTGACCATAACAGGCGGAAAACCGTTTGCCGAATGTGCCGCGTAGATCCCGAGAAGACAACTCGGGCCGAACACGCAAACGTTTGACCAGACGAAAAAAAAGCGGGCCTGGAGCCCGCTAAAAACCACACGCTACGGGGTTAGCGCGAGGAGACCAAAGTAGGAACCGACTGAGACGACGACCCTGCGTCGACTACGGCCCCAGCAGGGATGCCCCTTCACAGGGCTTCGGCGTACGCCGACCGGCAAGTGCATCGTATCCGCTCACACCACGCACCCAGCCACATCCGTGTTGAAACCGTTGAGGGCATTGTGGGCGAATTAACCTATGTGCGCGGTAACAAAGTGTTTCAGGTTGTAACGCCCGCCAGATAAGGCGCTGCGGGACTAATTGCCAAAGAAATGCGTTTTAAACGTAATTTTTACCGATGACTGAGTGGCAATTTCATACGCCTGATTGATGCTATTCGAGACGCATATTGCAGCGTAATTTTTCGGTCGATTGCGCATAAATTCGTTGCACGCGCATCTTTTGTGGGAAGAATAGACTGTGTAACAAGGCATTTTTCATACGCAAGAACTGCATATATTTTTAGCCCCTTTCAGCGCCGCGCCGCAGCATTTTCCTTTTCTCGGCACCTCACAAAAAGGGGCAGGCCGATGCGGCGACGCCTGCCCCGGTGTTCATGCGGTCATTTTGAACGTCGAGCCGCCAGTTACACCAATATAGTTTCCGGCTTTGACGGCTCGAAGTCGGCGCGCCGCTATTTCAGCCACTTGTCCTGAATCGCCTGATACTCGCCTGTTGCGCGAGCCATGTGCAGCCATTGATCCACGTATTGCTGGAAGACCACGTCACCGCGCGGCACCAGCCACGCTTTCTCACCGTACTGAAACGGCTTGTCCGGATGCACCGAGCAAAGTCCCGGATTCAGCTTCTGCTGAAGTAGCGTTTCGGAAGCGTCCGTCACCATGACATCGGCTTTGCCCTCCAGGATCTGCTTGAAGATCGTCACGTTGTCCGGATAAACGGTGAGGTTCGCGTGCTGAAAATACTGCTTCGCAAAACGCTCGTTGGTGCCGCCCGGATTTACGATCACGCGCGTCTCGGGCCGGTCGATCTGCGCGACGGTCTGGTACTTCTGCACGTCGCCACATCGGACGATCGGCGTCTTGCCGTCCACCATATAGGCCTGCGTGAAGAACGCGTGCTTCTGGCGCTCGAGCGTCGGCGAGACGCCGCCCACGGCCACGTCGCATTTTTCGGTGAAATCCTTCATCAGATTCGACCACGACGTCTTCACGAACTCCGTCTTCACGCCCAGCGACTTCGCGAGCGATTCGGTCATGTCGATGTCGATTCCTTCGAAAGTGCCGTCCGCCTTGTAGTACGAGTACGGTTTGTAGTCGCCAGTCGTGCAGGCGCGCAAGGTGCCGCGCGCCATGATTTCGTCGAGTCGGGAGGCGGGCGCGGGTGACGCGCTCTGCGCCTGGGCCGCACCTGCGTGCATCAGTACGCCGGCAAGCATGCCGAGCAATGTGGCGGATGTCTTTTTCATCGAGTCTCCTTTGTTGTATGTAGTTGCTGGTCCACGCAACCGCAGAATAGCCCGCGCGCCCTCGCTTGAATAACCGGTTCTTCACCAGGTAAAGAGAGAACGCCGCGCGTCATGGCGCGGAACCACGTCGCGCCGCAGTTATTGCCCGCATCAAGCGCGATGCGGCGAGCGGCGTCCGGTAAAATGCCCTTTTGCCTTCAGTCGTACGCAACGTGGCCCATAAACTCCTGAACGACACATTCCTGCGCGCGTTGCTGCGCCAGCCGACCGATTACACGCCGATCTGGCTGATGCGACAGGCGGGCCGCTACCTGCCGGAATACAACGCCACGCGTAGTCGCGCGGGCAGTTTTCTGGGGCTCGCGAAGAATCCCGCGTACGCGACCGAGGTCACGCTGCAGCCGCTCGAACGCTATCCGCTCGACGCCGCGATCCTGTTTTCCGACATTCTCACCGTACCCGACGCCATGGGCCTCGGCCTCGAGTTCGTCGCCGGCGAAGGGCCGAAATTCGCCCGACCGGTGCGCACCGAGGAAGACGTGGCGCGCCTCGCCGTGCCCGATATCGACGCAACGCTGCGCTACGTAACCGATGCGGTGCGCGAGATCCGCACCGCGCTGACCGACGCGCAAGGCCGCCAGCGTGTCCCGCTAATCGGCTTCTCCGGCAGCCCGTGGACGCTCGCCTGCTACATGGTGGAGGGCGCGGGGTCGTCCGATTTCCGCACGGTCAAGTCCATGCTGTACGCGCGCCCCGACCTGATGCACCGTATTCTGGATGTCAATGCGAAGTCGGTCGCGGCGTATCTGAATGCCCAGATCGAAGCGGGCGCGCAGGCCGTGATGATTTTCGACACGTGGGGCGGAGCGCTGGCGGACGGCGTCTACCAACGCTTCTCGTTGCACTACATTCAGCAGGTCGTGAGTCAGTTGAAGCGCGAGCACGACGGCGAAAAAGTGCCGGTCATCACGTTCACCAAAGGCGGCGGTCTCTGGCTGGACGAAATCGCCGAGATCGGCGTCGACGCTGTCGGCCTCGACTGGACGGTGAATCTTGCGAAAGCGCGCGAGCGCGTGGGCGGCAAAGTCGCGCTCCAAGGCAATATCGATCCTTCGGTGCTGTTTGCCCCGCCGGCCTCGATTCGCATGGAAGCGCGTGCCGTGCTCGACAGTTTCGGCAATCATCCCGGCCACGTTTTCAACCTCGGCCACGGTATTTCGCAGTTCACGCCACCGGAAAACGTGGCGGAACTCGTCGACGAAGTGCATCGCCATAGCCGCGCCATTCGCAGCGGCGCGCATGCACCAGCCTGAGGCCGTAATCGTTACCCATTTTGCTGCGCTGCGGCGAAGTGGGCTCTCGGCCTAAGGGGAAATTTGCAGTGAACGGGCCGTCAGATGGCGGTCCCGAGAATGTCAAGACTTGACTTATGCACATTCTTCACGCTGCGGCGCGGTAGAAGCTTTCGTCGTACATTGACCCTTGCACACCGGCGGCGCATTTGATCTAAGCCTTGTCTGGCAAGGGTTTCACGGGATTGCGGACCAATGTGCGGTACCCCACAGAAGGCCGCTGCGTCGCGGTTTGCGGGCAATCCGAACGAAGTTCTCAACAAAGTTATCCACAGGCACTTGGACCGATCGCAATTGTTCAGCCGAATCCAAAACTTAGCGGCGAAATTCAAGTTTTACTTTAACTTCGAAGCGTTCGACGGCCCCACGATGCGCGCCGTGCCGCGGCGTCACGCCGCATCCACTCAACTGGATTGCATCGCCTCGTGAGCGAAGCCTTCGTTCACGTCGCGCTAGACCATCCTTTGTCGACCTTATTCGACTACCGGTGCGACACGCCGGAAGCCGTGGCGCCGGGCATGCTGGTCAGCGTGCCGTTCGGCAAGCGCCACGTCGTGGGACTCGTGTGCGAAGTGACCGCTCACAGCGACGTGCCCGCCGAGCGGCTCAAGACAGTCGAAAACATCTGCACCGCATGTCCGCCCCTTTCCGCGGAGTGGCTGAAACTGGCCGGCTTTGCCGCCGACTACTATCAGCGCGGGCTCGGCGAGGTCGCCTTGCCCGCTTTGCCGCAGGCCTTGCGCGATGCGTCCCGCTGGTCGCGGCTGTTCGCGCCGGAAGAGCGGTACAGCCTCACGCCGGCCGGCCGCACGGCGTTGCCCGACGCGCTGCCCACCCGAGCCAGCGCCTTGCGAAAACTGGCGCAGGCTCTCGCCGAAGCCGAGTTCCTTCTTGCCGCAGATGCCCGCGCGCTTCACCCCAAAGCCATTGCGACCTTCGACGCCTGGCGCGCCGAAGGCTGGGTCGCGCTCGAAGTCATCGAGGCCGCCGACGTCACCGGTCGCGCGTCGACCGAGGCGTCCGCGCCCCAGCTCCCCACGCTGACCGACGAACAAACCGCCGCCGTCGAAGCGATTCGCGACGCGGACGGCTTCGCCCCTTTCCTTCTGCATGGCGTGACCGGCAGTGGCAAGACCGAAGTCTATCTGCGAGCGCTCGCTGAAATTCTGGCCGCGCGGCCCGAGGCGCAGGCGCTGGTGCTCGTCCCCGAAATCAATCTGACGCCGCAGTTCGAGGCGGCTTTTCGCGCGCGTTTCGCCGCGCTCGAAGGCTCCTCGATCGTCACGCTGCATAGCGGTCTCGCCGAAGGCGAGCGCGCGCGCAACTGGTTTGCCGCGCACACCGGACGCGCGCGCATCGTGCTCGGCACGCGGCTGGCGATATTGGCGTCGCTGCCGAAGCTCGCCATCATCGTCGTCGACGAGGAACACGATCCTGCTTACAAGCAGCAGGAAGGGCTGCGCTATTCCGCGCGCGATCTGGCGATCTATCGCGCCAAGCAGCTCGGTCTGCCGGTCGTGCTGGGTTCGGCCACGCCGTCGCTCGAAAGCTGGTGGCAAGCGGATCAGGGGCGCTACACGCGCCTCACCTTGTCGCGTCGCGCGGTGGCCGACGCCGTGCTGCCGACCGTCCGCCTGATCGACCTCGAAGAAGAACGGCGACGCGGACGCGCCTCGGTGGAAGGTCTTTCCGGACCGCTGATCGCTGCGCTAAAAGCGCGGCTCGAACGCGGCGAACAAAGCCTCGTGTTTCTGAACCGCCGAGGCTACGCGCCGCAACTCGCCTGCGACTCGTGCGGCTGGGTCGCCGGTTGTCCGCGCTGCAGTGCTTACGTCGTGCTGCACAAACCCGAGCGCGCGCTACGCTGCCACCACTGCGGCTGGGAAGCGCGCATTCCGCGTTCATGTCCCGAATGCGGCAACGTGGACATCGCGCCAATGGGGCGCGGCACGCAGCGTGTCGAGGAAACGCTGGCGAGCGCGGTGCCGGGCGCGCGTGTCTTGCGCATCGACGCCGACAGCACGCGGCGCAAAGGCAGCGCGCAGGCGCTCTTCTCGGACGTTCATGCCGGCGAGGTGGATATTCTGGTCGGCACGCAAATGATCGCGAAGGGCCACGACTTCCAGCGGGTCTCGCTCGTCGGCGTGCTGAACGCCGACACGGCGCTGTTCTCGCACGACTTCCGCGCGAGCGAACGCCTCTTTGCGCAGCTGATGCAGGTGAGTGGTCGCGCCGGCCGCGCGGGTTTGCCGGGCGAAGTGCTCGTGCAGACGCGTTATCCGCGACACGCGCTGTATCACGCGCTCTCGCGGCACGACTACGTCGGCTTTGCGAATTCCACGCTCGGCGAACGACGCGACGCGCATCTGCCGCCGTTCGTCTATCAGGCCTTGCTGCGAGCGGAAGGCCGCACGCTCGACGCGGCACTCGCGTTTCTGCAGCAGGCGGCCGCCGAGTTGACCGGCATTCCGGCGGCCGAACGCGTGACCGTCTACGACGCCGTTCCGCTCACTATCGTTAAGGTGATGCATGTGCACCGTGCGCAACTGTTGATCGAAAGTCAGTCGCGTGCCGCGCTGCAGGCCACGTTGCGTGCGTGGCAGCCTCTGCTGCGCGGACTGAAAGGCGTGTTGCGCTGGAGCGTCGAAGTCGATCCGCTCGACATGTGACGCTCGCCGGCCGACGTTCTGCGAACGTCAGGCCATGACTTCTTCAGGTTGTGTTTATCCAGCTTCGGCGGGAGCGTGGCCTACGCACACTTCGCGCCGATCTCACGACTCTGCGCACGCACGTAAGCAACGCCGCCGGACGCAAAGTCAGGCAGCCGTTTCACGCGTGATCGTGACGTGACCGTGCCGATCCGGTTATCACCGGATCGAAACGGACCACCCGTTGACGCATCCCGTCGATCAGTCGTTCAGTGCCGCGCGTGCATCGCCGCTCGACGCGCGCGACGCCGCGCTCGGGCGTCCCTGCGCGGCAGCGCGCTTGTCGGCGCTACCGGTTGCGCCGCGAATGAACAGCACTGCGCAAGTCGCGCACATCGCCCAGATGCCCAATACCACCAGCCACTTTTCCATTTCGCTCGTCCTCAAAACCCCGTACGTTTTTTTATGCGTGCCGAGTAGGCCGCGTACTGCCCTGTTCTGTATAACGGCGCGTCGAGCGATTCGATAAGGGTAAAAGCAAAAAGAAACACGCCAGGGAAAGTACTGAGCGCAACCGTTGCCGCCCGGCTCGGCGCCATCCGGCGCAAACCCCCGTCGCGTAAGGCTTCGCCATAGGTGCAACCATAGGCGAAACATGGTTGCACCTTTTTATTGGGAGGCGTACGATTCGCCCAACTTTTAGTCTTTCCCAGCGCTTCTGGCTGGCATCCGAAGAAGGAACCATGGCTAGCACCACCCTCGGCGTCAAGGTCGACGACCTCCTCCGTTCCCGGCTGAAAGACGCCGCGACCCGTCTCGAACGCACTCCGCACTGGCTCATCAAGCAGGCGATCTTCGCGTACCTCGAAAAGATCGAACACGGCCAGTTGCCGCCCGAACTGTCGGGCGCAACCGGCTCGGCCGATCTTGCCGACGGCGCCGCCGTCGAGCACGAGGAAGACGGTGCTTCGCATCCGTTCCTCGAGTTCGCGCAGAACGTGCAGCCGCAATCGGTGCTGCGTGCGGCGATCACCGCGGCGTACCGTCGTCCGGAGCCGGAATGCGTGCCGTTCCTCTTGGGTCAGGCGCGTTTGCCCGCGAATCTCGCGGGTGACGTGCAGGCCATGGCCGGCAAGCTGGTCGAAACGCTGCGCGGCAAGAGCAAGGGCGGCGGCGTCGAAGGGCTGATCCACGAATTCTCGCTGTCGAGCCAGGAAGGCGTCGCGCTGATGTGCCTCGCCGAAGCGCTGCTGCGCATTCCCGATCGCGCCACCCGCGACGCGTTGATCCGCGACAAGATCAGCAAGGGCGACTGGAAGTCGCACATGGGTCAGGCGCCGTCGATGTTCGTCAACGCCGCGACCTGGGGTTTGATGATCACCGGCAAGCTGATCACGACCAATAGCGAAACGAGTCTGTCGTCGGCGCTCACACGTATGATCGGCAAGGGCGGCGAGCCGCTGATCCGCAAGGGCGTGGACATGGCGATGCGTCTGATGGGCGAGCAGTTCGTCACGGGCGAAAACATTTCCGAAGCGCTGGCCAACAGCCGCAAGTACGAAGCGCGCGGTTTCCGCTACTCGTACGACATGCTCGGCGAAGCGGCCACCACCGAAGCCGACGCACAGCGCTACTACGCGTCGTACGAGCAGGCGATCCACGCCATCGGCAAGGCGGCCGGCGGCCGTGGCATCTACGAAGGTCCCGGCATCTCGATCAAGCTCTCGGCACTGCACGCACGCTACTCGCGTTCGCAGCAGGAGCGCACCATGAGCGAACTGCTGCCGCGCGTGCGCTCGCTGGCGATCCTCGCGCGCCGCTACGACATCGGCCTGAACATCGACGCCGAAGAAGCCGACCGCCTCGAAATCTCGCTCGACCTGCTCGAAGCGCTGTGTTTCGATCCTGAACTGGCCGGCTGGAACGGCATTGGTTTCGTGGTGCAGGCGTATCAGAAACGTTGCCCGTTCGTGATCGAATACATCGTCGATCTGGCGCGCCGCAGCCGTCACCGCATCATGGTTCGCCTCGTGAAGGGCGCGTACTGGGACACCGAAATCAAGCGTGCACAAGTGGACGGCCTCGAAGGCTATCCGGTCTACACGCGCAAGATCTACACGGACGTCTCGTACCTCGCCTGCGCCAAGAAACTGCTGAGCGCGCCGGACGCGGTCTATCCGCAGTTCGCCACGCACAACGCGCATACGCTGTCGGCGATCTATCACCTCGCGGGCAACAACTACTATCCTGGTCAGTACGAGTTCCAGTGTCTGCACGGCATGGGCGAACCGCTGTACGAGGAAGTCACGGGCCGCGACAAGCTGAACCGTCCGTGCCGCGTGTACGCACCGGTCGGCACGCACGAAACGCTGCTGGCGTATCTCGTGCGCCGTCTGCTGGAAAACGGCGCGAATACGTCGTTCGTGAACCGTATTGCCGATGAAAACGTCGCCATCAAAGACCTGATCGCCGATCCGGTCGACGAAGCCTCGAAGATCGTGCCGCTCGGCGCGCCGCACGCGAAGATTCCGCTGCCGCGCAATCTGTATGGCGCCGAGCGTCTCAACTCGATGGGCCTCGACCTGTCGAACGAACATCGGCTGGCGTCGCTGTCGTCGGCTTTGCTGGCGAGCGCGCATCATCCGTGGCGCGCCGCGCCGATGCTCGAAGACAACGAGATCGCCGTGGGCGTGGCGCGCGACGTGCGCAATCCCGCCGACCAGCGCGACCTCGTCGGTACGGTGGTCGAAGCCACGCCGGAACACGTGAGCGCGGCGCTCGCGCACGCGGTGGCCGCCGCGCCGATCTGGCAGGCTACGCCGGTCGAAGCGCGCGCCGATTGCCTCGCCCGCGCCGCTGATCTGCTCGAAGCGCAGATGCACACGCTGATGGGTCTGGTGGTGCGTGAGGCCGGCAAGTCGCTGGCGAACGCCGTCGCGGAAATCCGCGAAGCGATCGACTTCCTGCGCTACTACTCCACGCAGATCCGCAACGAGTTTTCGAACGACACGCATCGTCCGCTGGGTCCGGTGGTCTGTATCAGTCCGTGGAATTTCCCGCTGGCCATTTTCATGGGTCAGGTGGCCGCGGCGCTGGCTGCCGGCAACACGGTGCTCGCAAAGCCCGCCGAGCAGACACCGCTGATCGCCGCGCAAGCCGTGCGCATTCTGCGCGAAGCCGGCGTGCCGGCAGGCGCGGTGCAACTGCTGCCGGGCAACGGCGAGACGGTCGGCGCCGCGCTGGTGGCCGATCCGCGCACGCGTGCCGTGATGTTCACCGGTTCGACGGAAGTGGCGCGTCTCATCAACAAGACCTTGTCGAGCCGCCTCGATCCGGACGGCAAGCCGATCCCGCTGATCGCCGAAACGGGTGGTCAGAACGCGATGATCGTCGACTCGTCGGCGCTTGCCGAACAGGTGGTCGCGGACGTCCTGCAATCGTCTTTCGACTCTGCCGGTCAACGGTGTTCCGCTTTGCGCGTTCTTTGTCTACAGGACGATGTTGCGGACCGTACGCTGGAAATGCTGACGGGCGCGATGCGCGAACTGGCGGTGGGTAATCCGGACCGGCTGTCGATCGACGTCGGCCCGGTGATCGATCTCGACGCGAAACGCGGCATCGACGCACACGTTGCGGCGATGCGCGAGAAAGGCCGCAAGGTCGAGCAACTGCCGATGCCGGATGGCTGCGCGCAAGGCACGTTCGTGCCGCCGACGTTGATCGAACTCGACAGCATCGACGAACTGAAGCGCGAAGTGTTCGGCCCGGTGCTGCACGTCGTGCGTTATCGCCGCAGCCAGCTCGACAAGCTGCTCGAACAGATCCGCACGACGGGTTACGGCCTGACGCTCGGCATCCACACGCGGATCGACGAAACCATCGCTCACGTGATCAGCCGCGCGCATGTCGGCAACATCTACGTGAACCGCAACGTGATCGGCGCGGTGGTGGGTGTGCAGCCGTTCGGCGGCGAAGGTTTGTCGGGTACGGGACCGAAGGCGGGCGGCGCGTTGTATCTGCAGCGTCTGCTGGCGACGCGTCCGGCGGGTTTGCCGAAGTCGCTGGCCGATTCGCTGGTTCTGGATACGCCCCAGGTGTCGCAAACTTCGCAAAGCGGCGACAATCCGTCCGCAGCATTGACGGCTTACCGCGACTGGCTGATCGGCGAGCAGCAGGCAGTGCTGGCCGCACGCGTCGACGGTTATCTGTCGCACGTGCTGGCAGGTGCCACGGCGGTGCTGTCCGGTCCGACCGGCGAGCGCAATACGTACACGCTGGGCGCGCGCGGCACGGTGCTGTGTGTCGCGTCGACGGCAAGCGGCGCGCGCGTGCAGTTCGCGGCGGCGCTGGCTACGGGAAATCGCGCGTTGTTCGAAGGCGCGGCGGGTGAACAATTGGTGTCTCAACTGCCTGCTTCGCTGAAGTCGTATGCGAGCGTCAAGAAGAGCGCCGATACGCCGTTCGACGCCGTGCTGTTCGAAGGCGACAGCGACGAACTGCTGACGCTGGTGAAGGAAGTCGCGAAACGTCCGGGGCCGATCGTGTCGGTGCAAGGCGTCGCGGCTCGGGCACTGGAGAGCGGCGATGAAGACTACGCACTCGAACGTCTGCTGACGGAACGTTCGGTCAGCGTGAACACGGCCGCGGCAGGCGGCAATGCGAATTTGATGACGATCGGTTGAGCGAACCTCATTGATCTTTTCAATAAAACGGAAGCGGTACGGCGACCCCAAAGCCGCTCCATCCACACCTGGTACCAAGGAGAAGCTATGCAACACAAGATGACAAAGCTGGCAGGCGCAGCGCTGGTTGCGGCAATGTCGCTGGCGGGGACGGCCAACGCTCAATCGACGGAAGACGTGAAGATCGGTTTCGCCGGTCCGATGACGGGCGCACAGGCGCACTACGGCAAAGACTTCCAGAACGGCATCACGCTGGCTGTCGAAGACATGAACGCGACCAAGCCGATGATCGGCGGCAAGCAGGTTCGCTTCGTGCTGGATTCGGCCGACGACCAGGCTGACCCGCGCACCGGCACGACCGTTGCACAGAAGCTGGTGGATGACGGCATCAAGGGCATGCTCGGCCACTTCAACTCGGGCACCACGATCCCGGCTTCGCGCATTTACGCGAACGCAGGCATCCCCGAAATCGCCATGGCGACGGCGCCTGAATACACGCAGCAAGGCTTCAAGACCACGTTCCGCATGATGACGTCCGACACGCAGCAAGGTTCGGTCGCCGGCACGTTCGCCGTGAAGACGCTGGGCGTGAAGAAGATCGTGATCGTCGACGACCGCACGGCATACGGCCAGGGTCTGGCAGATCAGTTCGAAAAGGCAGCGAAGGCAGCGGGTGGCCAGATCGTCGATCGTGAATACACGAACGACAAAGCGGTCGACTTCAAGTCGATCCTGACCAAGCTGAAGTCGGTCAACCCGGACCTGATCTATTACGGCGGCGCAGATTCGCAAGCGGCTCCGATGGTCAAGCAGATGAAGGCACTGGGCATCAAGGCACCGCTGATGGGCGGCGAAATGGTTCACACGCCGACGTTCATCCAGATCGCGGGTGACGCGGCAAACGGCACGGTGGCGTCGCTCGCCGGCCTGCCGCTGGAAGAAATGCCGGGTGGCAAGGACTACGTCGCCAAGTACAAGAAGCGTTTCAACGAAGACGTGCAAACGTACTCGCCGTACGCTTACGACGGCGCAATGGCCATGTTCGACGCAATGAAGAAGGCGAACTCGACCGATCCGGCCAAGTACCTGCCGCTGCTCGCGAAGACCTCGATGCCGGCTGTGACCGCAGCTAACCTCGCGTACGACTCGAAGGGCGACCTGAAGAACGGCGGCATCACGCTGTACAAGGTTGTCGACGGCAAGTGGACGACGCTGCAAAGCGTGGGCGGCAAGTAAGTACCGCTTCTCCGCTTTTGGGCACCGCACGCAGGCCGGTGCGGCGCCCGAAACAAAAAAGCCCTGCGGCTCTTTCGAGCTTCAGGGCTTTTTCTTTGCCAGGCGGCGAACGGTTGAACGGTCGAACCGTCGCCGTGCGTCTCACTCGCCGCGCAGCTTTCTTCCCTGCTCGCGGATCTGGTCCAGCGTCGCGCCCGGCGTGCTCGCTTCCTGCGGCATGCGGATCTCGATGACCGCCGCGCGTTTAGCTTCCATCGAACGCTGCAAGGCAGGCAGAAAATCTTCCGTGCGCTCGACGGTTTCGCCATGCGCGCCGAACGATCGCGCGAATGCCGCAAAGTCCGGATTCGTCAGCGCGGTGCCGTGAACGCGATTCGGATAATGCCGCTCCTGATGCATGCGGATCGTGCCGAACTGGCTGTTGTTGACCACGATAAATATCACGTGCAGATCGTACTGCATGGCCGTCGCGAGTTCTTGCGCGGACATCATGAAGCAGCCGTCGCCGGCCAGCGCGACCACGGCGCGCTGCGGATAGAGCGACTTCGCCGCGATCGCAGCCGGCACGCCGTAACCCATCGCGCCGCTGGTCGGCGCGAGTTGCGAGCGGTAGTGGCGATACGAAAAATGCCGATGCAGCCAGGTCGCGTAATTGCCCGCGCCGTTGGTGAGAATCGCGTCGGCGGGAAGCGTGTCTCGCAACTGCTGAATCACTTCGCCCATCTGCACGTCGCCGGGAATCGGCCGTGGCTTGCGCCAGTCGAGATACGCGCGATGCGCTTCGTCTGCCGTGCCGCGCCATGCGAGCGTAGCCGTCGACGGCTTCAGGTCGGCCAGCAACGCGGCCATCTCCGGCATGCCCGAGACGATCGGCAGATCGGCCGCATAAACGCGTCCGAGCTCCTCCGCGCCCTGGTGGATGTGAACCAGCGTCTGCCGCGTCTTCGGGATGTCGAGCAGCGTGTAGCCGTTGGTCGTCGCTTCGCCGAGCCGCGGACCGAGCGTGATCAGCAGATCGGCGTCGCGGATACGTTGCGCCAACGCGGGATTGATGCCGAGACCGACGTCGCCGGCATAGTTCGGATGCTCGTTGTCGAGCGTGTCCTGAAAGCGGAACGCGAGACCGACCGGCAGTTGCCAGTTCTCGACGAAGCGCTGCAGGTCCGCGCACGCCGCCGGCGTCCAGCCGCTGCCGCCGGCGATCATCATGGGACGCTGGGCGCCTTCGAGCAGCACGCGCAACTGTTCGATCTGCGCCGTCGACGGCGACGCCGCTACGCGGTGATAACGCGGCGCGCCGGCAACGGCGTCGCAGGCATCGCTCAACACGTCTTCCGGCAACGACAACACCACCGGTCCGGGACGGCCGGAAGTGGCCGTGTGGAAGGCGTGACTCAGATATTCGGGAATACGCTTCGGGTCGTCGATCTGCGCGACCCATTTCGCCATCTGGCCGAACATGCGGCGATAGTCGATTTCCTGGAAGGCTTCGCGATCCAGATGTTCGCGCGCGCACTGGCCGATCAGCAGAATCATCGGCGTCGAATCCTGGAATGCCGTGTGTACGCCGATCGACGCATGGGTGGCGCCGGGACCGCGCGTGACGATTGCGACGCCGGGACGGCCGGTCAGTTTGCCGACCGCTTCGGCCATGTTGGCCGCGGCCGCTTCGTGACGACACACCACCGTCTGTATGCGGCCGGTTTCGTCGTGCAGCGAATCGAGCACGGCAAGAAAGCTCTCGCCGGGCACACAGAAAACACGTTCGACGCCGTGCGTGAGCAGCGCATCGACGACGAGGCGCGCGCCCGTGGTGGGAGCGGCGGAAGACTCAGCAGCGGTTTCAGATGCAGAAGCGAGCGGCATGGCGATGAAGCCTCCGGACATGACGAAAAGTGCAGGTCAGATACAGTACGTTTCACGCTGCCGCAACCTTGGACCAAGCCGCCGCAGCGCATCGACAGCTTACGCCGGGCACGCGCGCCGTGTCATGTCACAGCGCGGCGCCCGATCGTCGAGCCGTCAGCATTCGACGATATTCACCGCCAGCCCGCCGCGCGACGTTTCCTTGTACTTGGTCTTCATATCCGCGCCGGTCTGCATCATCGTCTTGATGACGGAATCGAGCGACACATAATGCGTGCCGTCGCCACGCAGCGCCATGCGCGCAGCGTTGACGGCCTTGACCGACCCCATCGCATTGCGTTCGATGCAGGGAATCTGCACCATGCCGCCGACCGGATCGCAGGTGAGGCCGAGGTTGTGTTCCATGCCGATCTCGGCGGCGTTCTCGACCTGTCGCGGCGTGCCGCCCATGACGGCGGCAAGCGCGCCGGCCGCCATCGAACACGCCACGCCGACTTCGCCCTGGCAGCCTACTTCTGCGCCCGAGATGGACGCGTTCAACTTGTACAGGATGCCGATGGCGGCGGCGGTCATGAGGAAGTCGATCACGCCTTGCTGGTTCGAACCCGGCATGAAGCGCATGTAGTAATGCAGCACCGCCGGGATGATGCCGGCCGCGCCATTGGTCGGTGCCGTGACCACGCGACCGCCCGCGGCGTTTTCTTCGTTCACCGCGATGGCGTACAGGTTGATCCAGTCGATCATGGAAAGCGGATCGCGCAACGCGCTTTCCGGATTGCCCGATAGCGCGCGATACAACTGCGGCGCGCGGCGTTTCACCTGAAAAGGACCGGGCAGATTGCCGTCGGCGGCAGGATTATTGATGCCGCAACCGCGCGACACGCACGATTGCATCACGTCCCAGATTTTCAGAAGACCCGCGCGCGTTTCTTCTTCGGTGTGCCAGGCGCGTTCGTTTTCCCACATGACCTGCGCGATGCTTTTGCCGGTCGATTCGCATAGCGCCAGCAGTTCGTTGCCGCTGCGAAACGAGTGCGGCAACTGGTCGACGGCGCTCAGCACCTTGGTATTCGGCGCGCCCGCGGTGACCACGAAACCGCCGCCCACCGAGAGATACGTCGCTTCGCGCAGCGTCTTGCCCTGCGCGTCGAACGCGCGCAGCTTCAGGCCATTCGGATGCTCGGCCAGCGCCTGACGATAAAACGAAATGTGTTCCTTCTGCACGAACGGTACGTCGTGCGTGCCGAGCAGCGCGAGCTTGCGCGACACGCGCACGGCTTCGAGCCGCTCGACGATGGTATCGGGGTCGACCGTGTCCGGTGCGTCGCCCATCAGGCCGAGCATGACGCCGCGGTCGGTGCCGTGGCCCTTGCCGGTTGCGCCGAGCGAACCGTACAGATCCACTTTGACCGAAGCCGTGGCGGCGAGCAGTCCGTCGCGTTCAAGCCCTTGAGCGAACATCAGTGCCGCGCGCATCGGACCGACCGTATGCGAACTGGACGGACCGATGCCGATTTTGAAAAGGTCGAACACGCTGACTGCCATTACTGCTCCTGCTGATTGAAGTTGGTTTAGCGCGCCGGCAGCGGCAAACACACGGCGAGCCACGCGGGCGGCGTCGGTGCGAGCTGTAGCGCGGTCGGCGTATAGCGTCCATCGAGACGCGCCGCCAGATGAAACAGTTCCGTCGCGTTCTTCGGGTCCCACTGACCCGAATAGCCGGGCAAACCGGCCTCGCGACGTTGAGCGTCGAACGGCACGCTCGAATGCACGAATTCCTCGTGGGTCTTGCTGCCGTCCGCGTACGGCTTGAGCCAGTTGAGCGCGGCTTGCAGCGAGGCGCCGTTCGCGCCTTTCTCCGGCAACCAGTTGCGGTTGTGGCGGCGCGCGGCAAGCGCCGCCGTGACCAGCGGCTGAAGATCGTAGGTCACGTAATGCAGCGCGTCGCGCTCGCTGAAATCGATGGTCGAACCATCGGGTTCGATGTTGTCCGCCAGATGTTCGTCGAACAGACGCTGCGCCGCGTTGATCATCTTGCGGTTGTCGAGCGTGAACGCGGCCATGGCGATCAGCTTGATGCGATGGCTCTGCCAGTTGTTGCGAAAGTTGCCCTTCAGCGGCCGCGGCTGCGCGTCGATCTGCGCGATATAGCCGTTCGCGAGTTTCGTCAGGAACGCCATCGACGCATTGCGCGTTTTCACGGGCAGCGCGCTCGCGGTCATGTCGTAGGCGAGGATCAGTCCTTCGAAACTCGTTTCGTCGATGGGATTGAAGCTGGGCTGGTAGGTCGTGACCCACGCGTACAACAGGCGATCCACCAGCTTCAGATAACGGTCGTCGCTGGTGGCGCGCCAGGCGAGCGCAGCGTCGCGCAACAGATCGAGATCTTTCTCGGCTTCGATACTTTGATCGCGAATGCCTTCGTGCGGTAACGTGCCTTCGGTATGCAGTTTCGCGAGCGCATGCGGCTGGTCGTTCAGATGCGACTGCACGTTGCTCACGAGCGCCTTCACACCGGGATCGGCGTTGGTGCGCTCGCTGGTTTGCAGCGCCGGTGCGGCGCAAAAATTCATCGCGGCTTGCGCCTCGTGCAGCGGCAGCAGCGCCGCTGCACCAGCCAGTGCGAACGCACAAGCCTGCTGCCACGTTTTTCGGGCGTGTCCCGTTCCGGTCCGGCTTTGCATCAATCGCACCTGTCGCGCCATGCGAAACTCCTCGTTAGGCTGATTCGGTGTGTGATGTTAGCCGTTTGCGGCCATGAGCAACAGAACCGCACAACGCCTGCTTACAACCTTCGAGACGTTGCGCGGCAGAGCCGTGCCGACAGGCGTGCTGACCGCCGTGCTTACTCGTAATCCGCGATAGGCACGCACGAGCAGAACAGGTTGCGGTCGCCGTACACGTTGTCCGCGCGGCCAACCGGCGGCCAGTACTTCTTCGCGATCAGCGTGGGCAGCGGATACGCGGCGGTTTCGCGCGGGTACGCATGCTTCCACTCGTTGGCGATGACCACCGCCGCCGTGTGCGGCGCATGCTTGAGCGGATTGTCTTCGCGGTCCGAGCGGCCTTCTTCGACCGCGCGGATTTCCTCGCGGATCGCGATCATGGCTTCGATGAAACGGTCGAGTTCTTCTTTCGATTCCGATTCGGTCGGCTCGACCATCAAGGTGCCCGGTACCGGGAAGCTCATGGTCGGCGCGTGGAAGCCGTAGTCGGCGAGACGCTTGGCGACGTCGTCGACGGTGATGCCGCTCGTTTCCTTGATCGGACGCAGGTCGAGAATGCACTCGTGCGCGACGAGTCCGCCGGGGCCCGAGTACAGCACGGGGTAATGCGGCGCCAGTTTCTTCGCGACGTAGTTCGCGTTCAGGATCGCGGTTTCGGTAGCGGCGGTGAGGTTCTTCGCGCCCATCATCGCGATGTACATCCACGAGATCGGCAGGATCGACGCGGAGCCGTACGGCGCGCCCGACACTGCACCGATGCCGTTCGGTGCGCGTTCGTAACCCGACGAGATCTGGTTCGGCAGGAACTGCGCGAGATGCGCGCCGACCGCCACCGGACCCACGCCCGGTCCGCCGCCACCGTGCGGAATGCAGAAGGTCTTGTGCAGGTTCAGGTGCGAGACGTCGCCGCCGAACTGACCCGGCGCGCACAGACCGACCATCGCGTTCATGTTCGCGCCGTCCACATAAACCTGGCCGCCGTGCGCATGCACGATTTCGCAGATTTCGCGCACGTTCGCTTCGAACACGCCATGCGTGGACGGATACGTGATCATGATGGCCGCGAGCTTGTCAGCGTGCTGCGCAGCCTTCTTCTTCAGGTCTTCGATATCGACGTTGCCTTGCGCGTCGCATGCCACCACGACCACCTGCATGCCGGCCATCTGCGCCGACGCCGGGTTCGTGCCGTGCGCGGACGCGGGAATCAGGCAGACGTTGCGATGCGCTTCGCCGCGCGACGCGTGGTAAGCGTGGATGATGAGCAGGCCGGCGTACTCGCCTTGCGAGCCCGCGTTCGGTTGCAGCGAAATAGCCGCGTAGCCGGTGGCGGCCACCAGCATTTCTTCGAGCTGGTCGATCATCTCGCGGTAGCCGACGGTTTGCTCGGCCGGTGCGAACGGATGGATCTGACCGAATTCGGGCCACGTGACCGGCAGCATTTCGGACGTCGCGTTCAGCTTCATCGTGCACGAGCCGAGCGGGATCATCGAGCGGTCGAGCGCGAGGTCTTTGTCGGACAGGCTACGCAGGTAGCGCAGCATTTCCGTTTCGGAATGGTGACGGTTGAAGACGTGGTGCGTGAGATACGCGCTGGTGCGTTCCAGCGAGGCGGGCACCGATGCCGTGTCCGACGCGGCGAGCTTTTCGTCGAGCGCATCGATTTGCGGCACGTCGTTCGAACCGGCGGCTTCCGCGAAGACGGCGAGCAGATCGGCCAGATCGCGGCGCGAGGTGGTTTCGTCGATCGACAGACCGACTTGCGTGTCGCTCACGCGGCGCAGGTTGATGCGCTTCGCTTTGGCCGCGTCGTGCAACGCCTGCGTACGCGCGCCGCTGTCGAAGGTGAGCGTATCGAAGAACGTTTCGTTGACTAGCGTGTAGCCGAGTTGCCTCGCGCCTTGCGCGAGCAACGCCGCGATGCGGTTCACGCGCAGCGCGATGGTTTTCAGGCCGTGCGGGCCGTGATACACGGCGTACATGCTGGCCATGATCGCGAGCAGCGCCTGTGCGGTACAGACGTTCGAGGTCGCTTTCTCGCGGCGAATGTGCTGTTCGCGCGTTTGCAGTGCGAGTCGCAATGCGGAATTGCCTTGTGCGTCGACGGTCACGCCGACGAGCCGGCCCGGCATCTGACGCTTGAACTCGTCGCGCACGGCGAGATAGGCGGCGTGCGGGCCGCCGAAGCCGACCGGTACGCCGAAACGCTGCGTATTGCCGACCGCCACGTCCGCGCCCCATTCGCCCGGCGGCGTGAGGACGGTCAGTGCGAGCAGGTCGGCGGCGACCACCACGTGGCCGCCCGCTGCGTGGATCGCGTCGGCCAGCGCGCGGTAGTCGCGCACGTCGCCGTTGACGCCCGGATACTGCAGCAGCACGCCGAATGCGTTGGCATGGGCGGCGTCCGCAGCCGGGCCGACTTTCACTTCGATGCCGACCGGCGTGGCGCGCGTCTTCACCACTTCGATGGTTTGCGGCAGCACGTCGTCGGCGACGTAGAAGATGTTCGACTTCGGCTTGCCGACGCGCTGCAGCAGCGTCATGGCTTCCGCGGCGGCGGTGGCTTCGTCGAGCAGCGAGGCGTTGGAAATCGCCAGACCGGTGAGGTCGACGATCATCTGCTGGAAGTTCAGCAGCGCTTCCAGACGACCCTGCGAAATTTCAGGCTGATACGGCGTGTAGGCCGTGTACCACGCCGGATTTTCCAGCACGTTGCGCAGGATGACCGTGGGCGTGTGGGCGTTGTAGTAGCCCTGGCCGATGTACGAGCGGAACACCTGGTTCTTGTCCGCGAGTTCGCGCAGCGCGGCGAGCGCTTCGGCTTCGCTTTTCGGCTGCGAGAAGGGACCGAGCGGCAAGGCTTCGGTGCGGCGGATCGTCTTCGGAATGACGGCGTCGATCAGCGCGGCGCGCGACGCGAAGCCGAGAGCTTCGAGCATCGCTTGCTGGTCGGCCGAATCCGGGCCGATGTGCCGTTCGGCGAAGGCGTCATGCACTTCGAGCGCGGCGAGCGAGAGAGGAGTGCGGTTCATCAGACGATCCGGGTGTTCGAGCTTCATGAGGTGTTCCTGGCGGTGCGGCGGTCCGTCTGGCGAATCGGACTTGCCGCACCTTGCGGGTTAAACGTAAAGGTGAATCAGGCGTCGATCGACTTCGAGTACGCGTCGGCGTCGATCAGACGCTCCTGCGTGGCGCCTGCTGCCGGCTTGATCTTGAAGAGCCAGCTGTCGTACGGCGTGGTGTTGACTGAATCCGGCGTGTCCGCCACCGCGGTGTTCGCTTCGATGATCTCGCCCGAGACCGGCGCGTAGATGTCGGAAGCGGCTTTCACGGATTCGATCACGGCCACGGTGTCGCCCGCGTTCACGGTCTTGCCCAGTTCCTGGACTTCGAAAAAGACGATGTCGCCGAGCGCTTCCTGCGCGTGGTCGGTGATGCCGACCGTCAGCGTGCCGTCCGCCTCGGTGCGGACCCACTCGTGCGATTCGGTGTATTTCAGATCGGCCGGGATGCTCATCGGATGCTCCTATGCGGTGTGATTCGGTATGAACTTGAAAGGGTGACGCACGCGCCGGTCGGCTTAAACCGCGAGCACTTTGCCGTTGCGTACGAACGGCAGTTTTACCACGCTTGCGGGAACGTTTTTGTCGCGAATCTGGACTTGAACGGTATCGCCCGGCTGCACGCCTTTCGGCACGCGCGCAAAGGCGATGGATTCCTGCATGGTGGGAGAAAACGTACCGCTGGTGATTTCGCCTTCGCCGTGCGGCGTGACGACTTTCTGGTGAGCACGCAGCACGCCTGCCGCCTTGCCGTTTTCCTTCAGGAGGATCAGGCCGACGAACGCGGCTTGCGAACCGTCTGCTTCGAGTTTGCCCTTGCCGACGAAGTCGCGCGGCGAAGTGAGGTCGACCGTCCAGGCGAGGCCGGCGTCGAGCGGCGAGACGTTGTCGTCCATATCCTGGCCGTACAGGTTCATGCCGGCTTCGAGGCGCAGCGTGTCGCGCGCGCCGAGGCCGGCGGGGCGTACGCCCTGAGCCTGCAGCGCGTTCCACAGCGCGATCACGTGATCCGCCGGGACGATGATCTCGAAGCCGTCTTCGCCGGTGTAGCCGGTGCGGGCGACGGTCAGTTCGCCGAACGGCGTGTCCTGAAGGCGGGCCGCGTTGAACGGTTTCAGGCCTTCCGTGGCGGCGCGTGCGGCCGGCACGGTTTGCCAGACTTTTTCGCGTGCGTTCGGACCTTGCACGGCGACGATCGCGTAATCGCGGCGCGGCGTGATGGTGAGGCCGAAGCTGCCCTCGGCGTTGAGCTGGCCGAACCAGGCGATGTCTTTATCGGCGGTACCCGCGTTGACGACCACGCGGAAATGATCTTCGCCGAAGTAATAGACGATCAGGTCGTCGATCACGCCGCCGTTCGGGTTCAGCAGACAGGAGTAGAGCGCGCGGCCCGGCGTTTGCAATTTGGCGACGTTGTTCGCCAGCGCGAATTCGAAGAAAGCGCGCACGCGCTCGCCGGTGAAGTCGACGACGCACATGTGCGAGACGTCGAACATGCCGGCGTCGGTGCGCACGGCGCGGTGTTCGTCGATCTGCGAGCCGTAGTTGACAGGCATGTCCCAGCCGCCGAAATCGACCATGCGAGCGTTGAGCGCACGATGGGTGGCGTTGAGCGGGGTGTGTTTGAGTTCGGTCATGGGGCCTCGGGCATCTCGCGAAACAAAAAAGGCCATGCGACGCTGCGCCTCGCGGCGTGTGCCTGCGAGCGAGTGCGATGCATGACCCCTCTGTCCTCGATACCTGAGAGATTGCGCTGCCGTGCGGGACTGGAATGCAGTCGACACGGTGAAACGCGCGCCCCTTCGGTGGGCAGCTTGCCGGGTTTGCATGATGCGAACCATGCAAACGGCTACTGCCGCTCTCCAGAGTGCGAAAAACCGGTGCCCGAATGTGGCCTGGGCGCGGATTCTTCGACGCGGTCGGTCCTTTTGCCTGAGAGTTTGCGGGTGTGCCCCTTCGGCGGCGCGGCCTACGATTTTCTGCGGCCAGCACGCTCTCCCGACGCGTGCGGCGAATGTACGCGAGGGCCGATGGCTTGTCAAATAAAGGCCCGCGAGCGGCGTGGGGGTTGACGCGGCGGCTGCGCGCCTGTCAAAAAAAAGCGCGGGACGTGATGCCCGCGCTGTGTTTCTACCGCTTCTCGCACGAACTGGAGCGAATTATTCGCCGATGGCGTGAGCCGCGTTATCCAGTTCCTGGTTCAGCACGCGCTGTTCGTCGCCGGACAGGCCGCCGCCGTGTTGCGCGGACATGTCGCGCGCTTCCTGACGGATCACGTCGAGGCGATGATGCAGCGCGCCGCCTTGCGGAGGCGGATAGTAGCCCTGGTTGACGTGGTTATCGATGCGGCGGCTCAGGTTGTCGATACGGCCTTCGACCTGATGCAGACGCTGGTCCGCGATCTGCTGCGGGCTGGGACGCGGTGCCGGTGCGGGTTGCGGCGCCACCACGCAGGCGGCGAGGGAGCTGAGCAAGGCGCACGCGGCAAGCGCGCGAGTGGTTCGATGCATGGACTCTCCGGAAGTCGTTGTCGTTTTGTCGTGCTACTCGGTAGCAACGGTTGGGTTCGGCTTCGCGCTGACCGGACAGCGACCCTTATTTGTAACGTTATGTACTTGTCGGGCGCGCGGGCATTTGTAAGCCGCGCCGCGAAGCGCAGGGTTGCGGCACGGCAAGGCGGCCGATCAGCGAACGCGTTCGAACGGCAGGCGCACGCCTTCGTCCGAGCTGCGCGCGGCCAGTTCGACGATGGTCATCACGTCGACGGCGTCCTGTGCGCTGACGGGAAACTTCACGCCGTTCTGGATCGCGTCGGCGACGGCGATATAGAAGCCGCTGTAGTCGCCGTCGCGGGTCCGCAATTCGCGCTCCACTTCCTTGTCGCCTTCGACCACGCGCAGCAGGCCGGCGGTGTTGCCGGCGCCGAAGCCGTCGTCGCCCGGACGCAGGCCGGCCTTCAGCTGATCTTCCTGCGTGTCGAGCCCGTACTTCACATAGCTGCCGCGCGTGCCGTGGATCGAGAAGCGCGGCGCGACCAGTGCGGTCAGCGCGCTGGCGTGCAGGACCACTTCGAATTCGCCGTATCCCAGCTGGATGTGCACGTAGTCGGGTGCGCCTGCCTGATCGCGATGCGTGCGAACCGTGGCGGAGACGGTTTGCGGCGCGCCGAACAGCGCCAGCGACTGGTCGATCAGATGCGGTCCGAGATCAAGCAGCAGGCCGCCGCCGCGCGACGCTTCCTCGCGCCAACGCTGCCGGACTTCCGGACGGAAGCGGTCGAAGTGCGATTCGTATTGCGTGACGCGTCCCAGCTCACCGCTGGCAAGCAGTTCGCGCACTGTCAGAAAATCGCCGTCCCAGCGACGGTTGTGAAACGGAATGAACAGCTTGCCGCGCGCCAGCGCAATGTTGGCGAGGGTGTGCGCGTCGGCGGCGGTGAGCGTGACGGGTTTGTCGACGACTACGTGCTTGCCGGCTTCCAGCGTGCGGCGCGCGAGGTCGAAGTGCGTGTCGTTGGGCGTGGCGATGACGATGCAGTCGAGTTCGTCGAGTGCGAGCAGCGCGTCGAGATCCGCGACGATTTTGGCGTGCGGATAATCGGCCAGCGCGTGTTCTGGCTTGCTGGTTGCAATGGCCGCGACGTTCGCGCGGCCGCAGTGCTCGATGACCGGTGCGTGAAACGTCGCGCCGGCAAAACCGTAACCCATCAATCCAATCTTCAGCGATGCGGACATGCGTGTCTTCCTGCAAAAACGGCGCGCCGCTTTGCCACCGCGGCGGCGGCGCGCAACACCCCGAT
This sequence comes from Paraburkholderia sp. GAS199, assembly GCF_050436585.1. Taxonomy (NCBI): domain Bacteria; kingdom Pseudomonadati; phylum Pseudomonadota; class Betaproteobacteria; order Burkholderiales; family Burkholderiaceae; genus Paraburkholderia; species Paraburkholderia sp. GAS199. The sequence goes on from NZ_JBNDMM010000002.1 coordinate 1,089,208, forward strand.
TGTGGCATGTATCCGTGTTAACATCGCTCCTCTCGCGCGGATCGCGGCGAGCCGGAAAGCCCGCAACGATTTGCTTCGGCGCCCGCTCACAGCCCGCGCAGCATGCCCCCGGGCCTCGGTTTCGCATTTTCGTGCACGAGCGCCCTCAACCGTTTTACCCGTCCACAAAGTATGTCCGCAGGCCTGAATCCCGCTCAAAGTGAAGCGGTCCGTTATCTCGACGGTCCGTGTCTCGTGCTCGCCGGCGCAGGCAGCGGCAAAACGCGCGTCATCACGCAGAAAATCGCGCACCTGATCGAAGCCAAAGGCTTCGAGCCGCGCCACATCGCCGCCGTCACCTTCACGAACAAGGCCGCGGCGGAAATGCGCGAGCGCGTGGGCAAACTGCTCGAAGGCAAGACGCTCACCACGCCCGGCAAGGAAGGCCGCAAAGTGCCCGTCAACCAGTTGACGGTTTGCACCTTCCACTCGCTCGGCGTGCAGATTCTGCGGCAGGAAGCGGAACACGTCGGCCTCAAACCGCAGTTCTCGATCATGGATTCGGACGACTGCTTCGGCATGATCCAGGAGCAGGTCGGTTCGACGGACAAAGGCTTCATCCGCAAGATCCAGTCGATCATCTCGCTGTGGAAGAACGGCCTCATCATGCCCGAGCAGGCCATCGCGATTGCCGCGAACGAAGACGAGCATCAGGCGGCGATCGTCTACCGCAATTACGTCGCCACGCTGCACGCGTATCAGGCCGTCGATTTCGACGACCTGATCCGTCTGCCCGCCGAACTCTTCGCACAGAACGAGCAGGTGCGCGAGCGCTGGCAGAACAAGCTGCGCTATCTGCTGATCGACGAATACCAGGACACCAACGCCTGTCAGTACGAACTGGTGAAACTGCTGGCCGGCCCGCGCGCGGCCTTCACGGCGGTGGGCGACGACGACCAGGCCATTTACGGCTGGCGCGGTGCCACGCTCGAAAATCTTGGCCAGCTCAGCAAGGATTTTCCGAAGCTGCATCTGATCAAACTGGAGCAGAACTACCGCTCCACGGTGCGCATTCTCACCGCCGCGAACAACGTGATCGCGAACAATCCCAAGCTGTTCGAGAAGAAGCTGTGGTCCGAACACGGCATGGGCGACACGATCACCGTCACGCCGTGCAACGACGAAGAGCACGAGGCCGAATCGGTGGTGTTTCGCCTGTCGGCGCACAAGTTCGAGCGGCGTGCGAATTTCCGCGATTACGCAATCCTGTATCGCGGCAATTTTCAGGCGCGCATCTTCGAACAGGTGTTGCGTCGCGAGCGGATTCCGTACGTGCTCTCGGGCGGTCAGTCGTTCTTCGACAAAGCCGAAATCAAGGACATCTGCGCGTACCTGCGTCTGATCGCCAACGCCAACGACGACCCCGCGTTCATCCGCGCGATCACCACACCACGGCGCGGCGTCGGCAATACGACGCTCGAAGCGCTCGGCTCGTTTGCCGGGCAGGCCAAGGTGTCGCTGTTCGAAGCGGTGTACATGGGCGGCATCGAAGCGCGTCTGTCGCCGCGTCAGATCGAGCCGATGCGCGTGTTCTGCGACTTCATGCAGCGTCTCACCGATCGCGCCGAAAAAGATGCCGCCGGCACCTTGCTCGACGAACTGATGGACGCGATCCACTACGAGGCGTATCTGTACGACGCGTTCGACGAACGTCAGGCGCAGGCCAAGTGGCAGAACGTGCTGGAGTTCATGGAATGGCTCAAGCGCAAAGGCACCAAGGCCGAGCCGGCCGGCGCAGAAAATAGCGAGGCAACCGGCTACGACACCGCCGACGGTTTCGGCGACACGGGCAAGAATCTGCTCGGCCTGATCCAGACGGTCGCGTTGATGTCGATGCTCGAAGGACGCGAAGAAGACCCCGACGCCGTGCGGCTTTCCACCGTGCATGCGTCGAAGGGACTGGAGTATCCGCACGTGTTTCTGGTGGGCGTCGAGGAAGGCATCATGCCCCATCGCGGCGGCCCCGACGACGAGCCGATCGACGACGCGCGCATCGAGGAAGAACGCCGCCTGATGTATGTCGCGATCACGCGCGCGCAGCGCAGTTTGCATCTGAACTGGTGCAAGAAGCGCAAGCGCGCGAGAGAGACGGTGGTGTGCGAGCCGTCGCGTTTCATCCCCGAAATGCTGCTCGACGACGCTCCGCCGCCGACGCCCGAAGAAGCGCCGATGTCACCGAAAGACCGGCTCGCGAGTCTGAAGGCGCTGTTGCAGAAGCCTTGAGCGCGTCGAGTGTGGCTGGCGTATGAAAAAATCCCTGCCCGTGTTGCCACGGAGCAGGGATTTTTTATGCGGAATGCAGCAGTGGACGCGGCTTATTTGACGGCGCTCACCATGTAATCGACGGCGGCTTTCACGTCCGCATCGGAGGCGTTGGAGCCGCCTTTGGCCGGCATCGCGCCCTTGCCGTGCAGTGCATAGTTGTAGACCGTGTCCATCGGGTCTTTCAGACGCGGTGCCCACGCGTCCTTGTCGCCGAACTTCGGTGCGTTCAGCACGCCGGCCGCGTGACACGCCTGACAGACCTGCTGATACAGCGCCTTGCCCGCCTGCGATGCGTCCGCGCTCTGCGTGCCGCCGGCGGCCGGCGCCGCGGCTTGCGGCACGCTCGCCATGGCGGCCATCGCGGCGGCGGCCTGCGCCGCGCCTGCGTCCGATGCGCCGGCGGCAGCCGCACCCGATGCCGCCGCGGCACCCGACGCTGCGGCCGCACCCGCGACGGGTTGCGCCGGTTCAGGGAAGCTCGCGCCGGAATTGTTCGCCATGTAGACCACCGCGCGGGCGATTTCGAAGTCGCTGTAGTCGTCCGGGCTGGTGCCGCCGCGCGGCGGCATCGCGCCCTTGCCGGCGAGTGCCGTGTGCCAGAGCGTATCGAAGCCTTGCGAGATGCGCGGCGCCCAGTCGGCGGTATTGGTGAACTTCGGCGCGCCCGCCGCACCCGACGCGTGACACGCCGAGCAGACTGCCTTGTAGACTTCTTCGCCGCTCTTGTAGACGCGCGGCGCATTGGCGTCGCGAATGTCGACCTGAGCGAACGGCTTGATGCGAGCGGTGACTTCGGCGTCGGAGAGAGAGTCGGTGCCGGCGCCTGTGCGCGTCGAGTTGTCGACGTAGACAGCCAGTAGAACGATGATGACGATCGGTACAGCAAACCCGGCGATGATCGCGGCGATGAGCTGTGCGGGGGTCTTGATCGGGGCTCCGTGTGGTGCTTCGCTCATGCTTGTCTCGTCTCCGTGGGTATGTGAGCGGTACAGCGTGACGGCAACTTCTTGTTCTTTAATCAGCCACGGACGATTATAGACGCAAGATTTCGACGACGGCGAGGACCGCGGCGCGGTGTTCAGCAGGCGTTTACCCGCATCGCGAGGCGCGTCGGCGAGTGGCCTCAAAGCGCCGGAAACCGCGTCGCAGGCCGTCCGGTGGACGGTTCAGCCGAAACCGGGTATCCTTTCGGTCTCGCTTTGGCGTCGCTTCCGTTCAGGTTGCCGCGCTTTCGTGTTGAAGCGCCCGTAGCTCAATGGATAGAGTACTGCCCTCCGAAGGCAGGGGTTGCTGGTTCGATCCCAGCCGGGCGCACCAATTCTGGTCAAGTCTCAACGCGGTTTTCCCCCGTCTTTCCCATTCCAGTCTTACTCGAGACCGCAAGCCCGCGCGCCGCTCACGCATCGCCGCGAACAGCAGCCGTCGTTCCACCGACTGCCGCCCGCGCCGACTCACGCAGTCAACTACGCATCAAACGCGCACCAGCAGCTTGCCGAGATTCTTTCCTTCGAACAGGCTGTTCAGCGCTTGCGGCAGCACGTCGAAACTGTCCATATAAGTTTCCTGGTAAACGATTTCACCGTTCTTGACCCACGGCGCGACCGTTTTCAGCATCTCGTCCATGCGGTAGACGAAGTCGCGCGCGAGGATGCCCTGAATCGTGGCGCGCTGAAACAGCATGTGTTGCAGGAAGCGCGGCGCGAGGTCCGGTGTGTCGAGGCCGCCGTCGTACTGCGCGATCGCGCCGCAGATCACGATGCGCGCGCGGCGTTTGATGAGCGGAATGACCGCGTCGGTGACCATGCCGCCCACGTTGTCGAAATAGACATCGACGCCGCCGGTCGCCGCTTGCACGGCCGCCTGCAAACCTTCGAGCGTCGGATGCGCGCGGTAATCGACCGCGCCATCCAGTTTGAGCGTGTCGGTCAGGAATGCGCATTTGTCCGGACCGCCCGCGATGCCGACGACCCGGCATCCCGCGCGCTTGCCGAACTGCGCCACCAGCGAGCCGACCGCGCCCGCCGCGCCGCTCACGACGAGGGTGTCGCCGGGGCGCGGCTTGCCGGCTTCCATCAGGCCGAACCATGCGGTGCGGCCGGGCATGCCGAGCACGCCGAGCGCGGTGGAGACCGGTGCGGCGTCCGGGTCGAGCCGCGTCAGTTCGCTATGGTGACATTTGGCGTACAACTGCCAGCCGCTGTAGGCGGATACCCAGTCGCCCGCTTTGAATAGCGGACTCGCCGAGGCCACCACTTCGCCCACCACGCCGGCGCGTTGCACGATGCCGAGCGGATGCGGCACGTCGTAGGTATTGCGCTCGTGCTGCTGAATGCGGATATACGGATCGACGCTGACAATGCGCGCGCGGATCAGCACTTCGTTTGCGGCGAGCTGCGTGTCGATCTCGCTTTCGCGCAATTCATAATGTTCGTCGCCGACGCGGCCTTCGGGGCGCTTGACGTAAAACCACTGGCGGTTCTGGTAACTCATGTGAGGACTCACTGCTGTCGAATACGGTTGTCGATCTTACCAGTGGCGCGCTGGCCGCCTGTCATATGTCGAAGCTTGTTGAAAGCACGATGCGCCGTTAGAATCGCCCGGTCATTGGGGAGTAGCCTTCCTTCATTCCTTGAAGGAGAACGCGTCAACATACTTGGCCTGCGGGTCATGGCGCGTTCGACCGGGTTGGTTTGGCGAGACCATTGGCGTACTGCTTCGTTCTGGTCGGACGGGTGGCGGTGCGTCATGGGTTCGTCACTATCGTCCGACCACGGAGTTGCCCTGTGAATCATCGTCGTGCCCTGTCTGTTTTCCCGTTTGTTTGCACGATGCACCGCCCGTTGCGCGGCATGCCGTTTGCACGTCCGTTCGCCGTCACGTCCCAGTTCACCATTGCGCTTTCGTTTGCGGGGAGCCGCGCATGACCGGTCTTCTGTTCGAACTCGCCATCATGCTGGTGATCATTCTGGTGGCGGCGGAGTTGTTCACCAATGCGCTGGAGCATCTCGGCGAGCGTCTGAAAATTTCCGAGGGCGTGACGGGTTCGCTATTCGCGGCGGTGGGCACGGCTTTGCCGGAGACGCTCGTGCCGCTGCTGGCTATCGCCGGCGGCACGACCGACAGCGCGGTCAATCAGGAGATCGGCGTCGGCGCCATTCTGGGCGCACCGCTGATGCTGTCCACCCTGTCGACATTCCTGATGACACTCGCGATTCTCGGCTCGCGCGGCGTCACGGGTTGGGTGACGCCGGAGCGCACGGGTTTCACGCGCGACCTGAATTACTTTCTGTGCGCCTTCGTGCTGGCGGCGGTGGCGATGTACGTTCCGCACGAGCAGATGCTGGTGCGGGCGCTTTTTAGCGTAGCGCTGGTCGGCGTCTATGTCACCTACGTGGTGATGACGTTCCGTGCGTCGGATCAGCTGGTGGACGCTGGTCACGGTACGGAAGCGCCAGGCAAAATGCTGCTCTCGCGGATCGGCATTCCGACGAATCTCGCGACCATTGCCGTGCAACTGGCGCTCGCCGTCGCACTGCTGGTGTGGGGCGCGGAAGGTTTCATCCATGGCGTGCGCGGCGTGTCACAGGCGCTCGGCGTGTCGCCGTTGCTGCTGTCGCTGCTCATTATTCCGATCGCGACAGAGTTGCCGGAGAAGGTCAACAGCATCCTGTGGATTCGTCGCGGCAAGGATACGCTCGCATTCGGCAACATCACCGGCGCGATGGTGTTTCAGGGGACGCTGCTGCCGGCAATCGGCATCTTGCTGACGCCGTGGACACCGCGCATCGAAGTGGTGACCGGCATCGTGATCACGCTCGCCGCCGCTGCATGGTTGCGGCTCAACGTGCGCGAACGCGGCGTGCCGGTGTGGGCGTTGCTGGTGAGCGGCGTGTTGTATGCCGTCTATCTGGCAATCACGCTGACTCGCTGAAGAATGGGATCGGCGGGAAGATTCGCCGATCCTCGCCGACTGTTTTACGCAGCCGAATGACGATGAAAACGCGACGATTACCGCAAGCTTTTAAACCCGGAGTGAGTGCACCCGCAACCGAACGCAGAAAATGCCGCTTGAATGGCCGATGAATTCGGGCGCTGGCGGAAATGCGCTGGTTCTGGTCCGGTTACAAAATTTATCTCTGTTCTTTTACGGGACGTTTGCTAGTATTTCTGAACGACGTTTCTCGCTGTTCCCGTTGCGCCTCCCGCATAGTCAATGCGGCGTCCGTGTGTTGCTGAAGGAGCGTCCATGCCCGCCATGTCTTCCGTCACGCCATCCAGACAACGCTTCTTTTCTTTGCGGCAACCCGGGTTGCGCTGTGCCCGCTCGCTTATTTTCGCTTCACGAAAGAAATAAAGTTTGAGTTGTCGCGATTATGAATCGGCTAATGTCGGTCTGAAAAATCACGCGGTGTCGGGCAAAAAAATCACAATGCCCTCTGCCTTTTCATAATCGTCGAATGGCAACGAACTGCACTCGCGTACAAATGAAAGTTTGATAGACGAGGCGAAAAAATGGCCGTTCTGCGTTTGCCTGGATCCGCAGCACTTCTCACCACCGTCGGCCTCGCTTTGTCGCAGCCGGCGCTCGCAACCGAAGGCGGAATCGGCCGGCCGATCACCGGTATGCAGGTCACGCCTTATGCCGGCGTCGTGCCGCCCACCAGCGACTGGGTCGTATCGGCCAGCACCATTTACTACGAAGGTTCGCTGGGCGCGAGCAAATCCATTCCGATTGCCGGAACGGTGACGGCGGGCATCAATGTGACGGCGATCTACACCATCGTCAGCGCGATCAAAACCTGGGGCATCACCGTGGGCGGCTGGAACTTCGCGTCGGTGTTCGGCGTGCCGTTTCAATACACCGACATCTCGTCCTTCCACGGCATCCTGCCGAACGATTCCAACACGCAGTTTGCCGACGTCTTCTTCGCGCCGGTCGTGGCGGGCTACCACCTGACGAAGACCGACCATGTGTCGTTCAGCGTGCAGATTTACGCACCGACGGGCGCTTACAGCACGACCCGGCTGGCCAATGCCGGGCAGAACACGTGGACCTTCACGCCGACTGTCGCCTATACGAAGCTGTTCCCGAAGGAGTCGATCGAGCTGTCGTTGAACTACGGCATCAACTTCTACACGCCGAATAACGACACCCACTATCACAACGCGCCGTTGAGCGTGCTCGACTTGCTCGCGCTCAAGCGTTTCGCGTCGGGCTGGGGCGTGGGCGTGGTGGGCGGCTACATCCAGCAACTCGGCGGCGATTCCGGCGGCCTGGCCGACATCACGGGCGGCGACCAGGGGCACTCGGTGGGTCTTGGTCCGGTGGTCACCTGGTCGGGCAAGGTGCAGAACACGCCGTTGTCGGCGTCGCTGCGTTGGGTCAATGAGTTCAACGTGAGCAAACGGCCGAAGGGGAATGCGGTGCTGTTGTCGGTGAGTGCGACGTTTCAGTAACGACCATCGAATACCGTGCCTCTTGTCTTGGAAGCAACGCGGGCCTACAGATTGCGCCGATCTGGAATCGCAAAATCAATCCTGCCCGCGTTGGTAAAAACGCTGCTCGACCGGCACGTAGAATTCGTCGAGCGATTCGGGCACCCGAGCGTTGAAACCCAAAACCTGCTTCATCCACGCGCTGCTACGGTTGAAATTGCTGTAACCGAACAGGCGAGCGTAGTCGAGTTGCGGCTTAAAAAATGGACTCGTGAATGTCAACGTCAGGGCACGTCGTGGGGCGTCGGTGGTGTTGCGTCCGGTTGCGTGCCACATGCGTGAATCGAACAGCAGAACCGTTCCGCGCTTGCCAGTTGCACGTGAGGCCTCGGCATAGAACGCTTCGTCGCAGGGTGGTTGTTCTGTGTTTTGCGAATGACCGAGGACATGAGTCGCGCCGTTTTCCAGCGTGAAATCATCGAGCATCACGAGTGCGTTCAGCATGAAGCGCCGCGTGTCGGAGCCGAAACGAATATCACGGTGTACATTCTGAACGTAGGAGCGCGTGTCACGCTCGTTTATGACACCACCATACGAATTGAGAATGAAGTTGCCGTTGAAATACGCTTTGAAAAGCGGCTCGAGGGTCGAGAGTTCGGCCAGTAGTTCGACATAGCAGGCATCGTCCATCAACAGATGATGAAGTGTGCCGGCGCTGTTCTCCGAGACACCATTGCGTTGCCGGATTTCGTCGCGTCGGGCGAGTGACGCGGGCAACGCTTCCACTAGCGATGAAATCAGTTCCGAATGGATCAGATTAGGCACTACGGTCCAGCCTGCTGTCGCAAGCGCAGCACCATGTTGAGTGTCGATCGTATTCATTTTGAAAAACAGAAAGCTGAAATGGGAACGTTACGAGCGTTCGGCCGCGAGCACGGCCATCGAGATGACGTCCTGATAGCGGCCGCCTTTGAAGACTGCTTGCCGCATCAGCCCTTCCGCGCGAAAGCCGACCTTCTCGTATAACTTGATCGCGCGTGCGTTAGACGCGAGCACAGTTAGCGAGATTCGGTGCAGATTGAGATCGTCGAATGCATGGGCCAGGATCGAGCGCGTTGCGATCTCGCCGATGCCTTGGCCACGTGCCGACTCAACGCCTATCTGGATCGAGAATTCTGCACATCGGTTCGTCCAATCGATGTTCAGCAGATAGGTCACGCCAATCGCTTCACGTGCAGGCGCAAGGCATATGGCAAGCCGCACATTATTCGAGCGGGCGCCAAGATAGTTGTCGAACCATCTGTCGTCGATCTCCGGTCCGACGTGCCGGAAGTTACCGCCAAGCAGTCCGACCAGAGCCTGATCGGCACGCCACGAGTTGATGACAGCAAGATCGTCGCGTTCGATTTCTCGCAGGAATATCTCGTTGGTAGTCACGTCAGTCGGTCGATTAGGTGCTGTGCGATCGGAGCAAGATCTTCTGGCGTCAGTCGTTGGTCGCAAGGTAGGAAGAGCATCGCGTTGGGCAATTGACGTTCGAAGGCCGGCGCGCCGGGTGTCGTTTCGATGTCGGGCCAGTACGACGGCGTATAGATACGCATCGAACGCAGCAATTCGCGCAAACCGGCAGTGGCGCCCAGAAACGGGTAGCAAAGCGGTACTGCGTCGCGCCGATAGCGTAACGGCAGTTGGTTGTGTTGCCGCAAGCGCTCGTGCAAATAGGTGAAATTTGCGACTCGCCGTTCGCGCACGTAGTCGTAATCGATACTTGCTAGCATGCGGTGAGTCAGTGCCGACATCCGCAGCGGCTCCTGTTCCTTCAGGCTATCTTCGGCTTTTGCGTAGGCACCGTAGCCGGCTTCAGCATCGTGTGCGAGACGCTCCAGCAGATGAGTGCATCGCCGCAACGAGTTCGGGTCGACATCGACAGGCGGCTCGACCCGCTGTTGCGTGACGAGATGCCCGCCATCCGGCACGCCAACGAATTTCCGCGGCGAATAGAGCGTCGCGAGGCAATGGCGAGGTTTTGCGAACATAGCCTGAGCGTTGTCGATCACCACGCAATCGGCCGGATATCTTCCGAGTATCTCGTCGACCTGATCATCACAAAGGCCGAAGTAATTCACGTAAAGCAGCCACTCGCCGTGCGCAAGCGCAGTGGAGCGTGGTCGAAATTGCGCATCGAGCTCGTAGCGCCTGACCGATATTCCGGCCATTCGCAGCGGCTCGATCATGGCGTCACAAATGTACCAAGGCATCCAGACGGCGGTGGGACGGAGTGTGCGCAGCAAGGCGAGAAAAGCGGCGCGCGACGACTGGAAATGCAACGCGCCTTCGTGCAGAAGGCCGCGGTTGCGCGGCATTTCAAGCTCGAAATATCCGCCGATTGCACGGGAAACGGGCAGGTTCATGCGATCACTTCAACGGCGAGCATGTCACGCACCCGATCTCTGGTATTGAACATCAGCACATCGAGGATCGAGAGTGCCGGTTGAAATGCTGCACCAGATTGCTCATAAGCACGGAGATTGGGTTCGATGAACGCTAACTCGATACCGCGTGCAGCGAAGGTGTCGGCGTCGTACAGCGCGCGGCCACCTGGCAGGTTCAGATAAAGATCGGCTTTTTCCATGGCGCAGATGTCGATCACGCGGCTCGCGCCTCTCAGTTGCTCATTTCCGTATTGTGCGGAGGACGCAACGAATTCTGTTTCCAGTTCGAGGTAGTTGCAGACTTCAACGACCGTGTGCGACGCAAGCATGGCGATATGTTCGACCGGCGCGGACAGAATTTCCCCGATCAGTTCGCTGATGCGCGCATAGTGCGGGGCTTTTCTGTACGCGTGACGGATAGATTCGAGCAACTTGCGCAACCAGCGGTCGCGCGGCTCGATTAAAACTTCGTTGATCTTCAGCGACGGACTTGCCCCGGCCAGCGGGATAGTAATGTATCGGGCTTCGCCGTTGAGCAGCACACGGTTGCGATTGATCCAGCCGTTCTTGATGAAATTCACGTCGTCATAGAAGACGAACTTGTCGGCCGCCGCCGCCAGCTGAAAATAGCCGATATACGGAAACAGATACGGCTGCATGATGGCGAGCTTCATGGCGTTCAGCAATCTGCGATCAGTCCAACGATGCGGTCGATCATGTTGTCGGTTAGCGCAGGGAAAATCGGCAGACACAACACCTGCTGCGCGGCGGCATATGCGACCGGCAGGTTTTCACGGCTTGCCGAAGGGAGCCCGCGATAGATCGGAAAGTCCGAAATAAGCGGATAAAAATAGCGGCGCGCGTAGATGTCGTGATCGCGGAATTTCTGATAGAGCGCGTCGCGGCTGATGGGGAATTCCGGTGTGACGAGAATCGGGAAATAGGAGTGGTTCGCCACTTTTTCGCCGGTTTTCGGCAGGCAGCGAATGCCTGGAATTTCGCTCAACCGGGTGCGATAGGTCGCGTCGATCTGTGCGCGACGCGCGAGCGCTTCGTCGATATGCTGAAGTTGCAGCAGGCCGAACGCTGCATTGATCTCGCTCATTTTGCCGTTGATGCCGGCGGCCACGACCGTCACTTCGTCCACGAAGCCGAAGTTCTTCAGGTGGTCGATACGTTGCTTGGTCTTGGCGTCCTGACAAATGATCGCGCCACCTTCGAAGGTATTGAAAACCTTGGTCGCGTGAAAGCTCAGGACAGCCAGATCGCCGTGTTCGAGCACGCTACCGGTATCGGTCTGCACACCAAACGCATGTGCCGCGTCATAAATCACCTTCAGGTTGTAGTTGTCGGCAATCTTCTGAATAGCCTCGACGTCGCAAGGCTTGCCGTAGCAGTGCACAGGCATGATCGCGGTGGTTTGCGGCGTAATCGCCGCTTCGATTCGCGCGGGATCGAGATTCAGCGTGTGCGGATCGACGTCGGCGAACACCGGTTTGATGCCGTTCCACACCAGCGAGTGCGCGGTCGCGACAAACGAATAGGGTGTCGTGATGACTTCGCCGGTCACGCGCAGCGCCTGTAGCGCCGTAAGCAGTGCAAGAGTGCCGTTCGTGAACAGTGCGAGATGGCGCACGCCGAGATACTTGCAAAGCGCTGCTTCGAATTGTTGATGAAACGGGCCGCCATTGGTCAGCACCTTGCTATCCCAGATCTGCTGGAGATAAGGGATAAATTCTTCGAGCGGGGCAAGGTGAGGCTGCGTAACGTAGATACGCTCGTCGGTTTGAGGCTCGAGAGCCCGAAGCGGTACGGCTGCGTTCATTTGCGATCCCCTGTTTCCGTTTGCGTGCCTGCTTCGCTAACCGAGGCCATGGCGTCTTCGGTCGATACCTCGAATGCCGCGGCGGGCTGGCCGTCGCACCAGCGCTGCCACATGATTCGCAACGCACGAGACAAACCTGCTGCAACCATGTCGGGGCGGAATGCGGCCGATGCCATGCAGCGTTGACGCAACCCGTTTCTGAGTTCTGCGAGCGCTTCGATGTTGGAAGACAACGCCACGCCTTTTGCGACGAAGTCTGCTTTGTCTGCTGCAACAAATTGCTGCAACCCGACGTGCGACATCCAGGTAGCGCCAGCGCGACTCGGAAGCGTATCGCCGGCAATCGTTAGCGTGGGAACACCCATCCACAGAGAATTGAGAACCGTGGTCGAACCCGTGTAGGGGAACGTGTCGAGACAGATATCGACGTGAAAATGTTGCTGAAGATAGACGGGCACCCTCGAACGACGCCGGAACATGAGGCGTTCGCGATCAATGCCTGCATCAGCAAACCATTCAATCAGTAACTGCTCATCGTCTTCGTTGCCGATAGCGCCGAGCAACATCCGCGATGACGGCTGGGCACGTAACAATTCGGCCCACAGCGCGATGACGTCGGCGCGCAGTTTATTCATGCGGTTGAAACTGCCGAAGGTCACGTAACCGTTGTGCATCGCAGGCAGGATGTTGACAGGCGGAGCGCTTTGCTCGGGCAGGAACGACGCGTTCGCCGGCAGGTGAACCATCGTTTCGGAGAACATCCGCTCCGAATCGCCGAACGGCACGCCGAACCGGTCGGTGATGTAGTAATCCATCGCGCTCAGGCCGGTGGTCGCGGGATATCCGAGCCAACTCACCTGAATCGGCGCAGGTTTCCTCGCGAACGTCAGAAGCCGGTTGCGCCCAGTGTGACCAGAGAGGTCGAACAGGACATCGATTCGCTCTTCGCGGATCTTGTTTGCCAACTGTGCATCCGCCATGCCAGTAATCTGGTGCCATTCAACAGCAAACCCGCGTAGAAGTTCGGTGTAGTCGTCTTCCACGACGTGATTGCTGTAAACGTGAAGAGACACACTGGGATCACTCGCCAGTTGCTCCATTACCGGCAAAAGGTAGGAAGCAACGGCATGCCGGAACAGGTCGCCGGAAACGAGTCCGATCTTCAGTTTGCGGTTCGGCACGCGCTTGTTTACGTGAGCAGGCCACTGTGAGCGCACGGGGGCTTCATGGTGCTCGGCGAATTTTGCGTGTTCGGCGAAGAGCACGTTCTGATCGATCGCGGGATTGTGGGTCAGCGCGAACAGGAAGTTGTCGGCGGCAATCGCGTCTTTCGGATTTTTTTCGACCGCGATACGGAAGCTCTGCTCCGCCTCGGCCACGAGGCCAAGATCCAGCAGCAACACGCCGAGCGTGCTGTGTGCGCTGGAATTTTCCGGCGCCAGTTCGACCGCGCGCCGTGCTGCTGCCAGGCCTTCTGCAACCTGACCTTGGTGGACCAGTGCCATGCCGAGGATACGCAGCGCTTCGGCATGATTCGGATTGATCGCCAGCGACGCCCGGCCGACCTGTTCGGCCTCTTTATACAGTCCCTTCAGGCGAAGCGTGTCTGCAAGAACCGCGCGGCTTTCGAGTTCTTCCGGTAGCAGTTCGGCCGCTTTGCGCAACGGTTCGAGTGCTTCGTCATAGCGGCCCAGCCGATGCATCGTGATGCCGAGCCAGCGCCACGCGTTGCCATCCGCAGGGAAGCGACTGGTGAGTGACCGCGCCAGTTTGACGGCTTCAGAATACTGGCCGCGGTTGTAAATCGCCGTGAAGCGATTCGTTTCCTGCTGGCTGACGCGCCTGCCGGAGGCGATATTGGTCTTCGCGGCGGTCGCCTTCGGCGCCTCGACTTCGGCGTTGGTGCCAGCGCCGGTTTGCGCTTCAGTCGTCTCGTGCGGTACGGGAACGGTTTGAACAATTTTGCCCGGATTCGCCAGCTTCACGATCAATCCGTCGATAGCCGGGCCTTTGACGCCGAGTTTCTGCGCCATCTCCAGCGCGATCCACGCGGCCGCGGACTGGCCTGCTTCGCTCAGGGCGTTGATATAGCCGACCCAATACTGGCCGTTGAGCGGCTGGACACCCAGGCCATGCTGGAACAGCGGCACGGCGTCTGCTGCTCTGGCTGTCTGGGTAAGCAGTACGGCGAGGTTGTACAGCACGTCGCCGTGATTCGGATTCGTATCGAGAATGATGCGATACAGGGCTTCGGCGTCGTCGAATTCGCTTTTGTGGTGGTGGTCGAGCGCCGTTTGCAAGACGAGCGCAATGTCTTGCTCGAGTTGTTGTTCGGGCGTTTGGGTTTCAGCCGACGGCTGCTCGTACAGAAGAGTCATGGTCTCAGCGCGGAATGATCTATGAAAGAAATTGTGCGACGAGGCCGGCGTTTCCGATGCGCGGAGATGACGGTAAAAAGGCCGCCTGTTTGGCGTATGGGCAGGCCGGCGGGAGCGCGCCGGCAAGAAAAAAGCCCGCACGAGGCGGGCCGAGGGAACGAGCGCGCCTCACTTCGGCGCGTAGTTCTTATTGTTGGGTGAAACGGTCACCTTGATCATTTGAGCGAGTGACCGCTTGCGATTCAAGCACTTACATCCGGGCGATTCTCTGATATTCGCCGGCAGCTTTGGTACGTCCGATCGCTGCTTCGAACTCCACTTGCAACTCGGTCTGGGTGACTTCCGCGTCGGCCAGCAAGGCGGCGTCGATCGCCTGAATACGGCGGATCATGTCCAGCGCAGCGGGTTCCTGATCGGCGCTGAGCGACATCAGCAACGGCGAGCGGGCTTCGGTGAGACGAGCCGCTTCCGGCCAGTCGGCAAGGCCGGCCGCCTGTTCGATTTCACGGGTGATAGCAAGTACGCGCTCGACCAATTCCGTCTGGTTCATTTTCAGCGGCTCCTAACGATTAGCTCTTGTTGGTGGCCAGCGCGCCTGCGCTGTTGGTGCCGCCGAACAGGGCCGTAAGGTACTGCGAGTTGTTGTTCATCGTCGCCATCAACGTGTTCAGTGCGGTGAATTGCGCCTGATACTGGTTCGTCAGTTGCGTCGTGTAGTCCGCCAGCGTGCTCTGTTGCGCGGTGATGCTCTTCAGATCGGCGTTCAACGCGGTGTTGCGCGTGTCGATGATGCCGCCAGTCCGCGTAAAGTTCGTGATGGCGCTGTTCAGCTGTTCGCCGATCCCGTTGGTCGAGTTGAACAACGAGGCGACGGTCGCCGGGCTAGTGGTGAGGGCCGTGCTCAGCTTGGTAGCGTCGCTCACGACCAGCGTTCCGTCGGCCGGATCGTCTTTCAGGTTGATACCGATCGACGCCAGCGTGGTGGCGTTGCTGCCCGATCCAACCACACCGCCGATGATCGTCGCGAGATCGTTCTTGATGGTCTGCAGGGTCGAATCGCCGATCAGCGGGCCTTGCGAACTCGCGCCGGCGGAAAACGAGCTGAGCGAGGACATCGTCGTCACGACGGTGTTGTACAGGCTCACGAAGTTGTTGATCGCGGTGGTTTCCGCCGTGGTGTCCGCCGCGATATTCAGCTGTTGCGTGGTGCCGACGGAGTCCGACGTCAGGTTCATCGTCACGCCGGAAATCGCGGTCGTGATGGCGTTGCTGGAGCTGGTCGCCGCGATGCCGCCAACTGAGAACGCCGCGTCCTGAGCGTACGCGCTTTGCGTCCACGCGTTATTGGTATCCGACGAAACGATGGTGGACGTGCCGCCCGTCGTGCTGGGCGTCGACGTCACGCCGAGGCTCGACAAGCCGTTGTCGGTCGTGACGTTGCTGGTCGACACGTTGATCGTGTTGGCCGCGCCCGTGGTCGACGAACGCAGCACCAGGTGGGCGCCGTCCGTGCCGGTGACGACCGTCGCCGTGACGCCGGGGTTGTTGCTGCTGGCGTTGATCGCCGAGGCGATGCCGGCCAGCGTATTGTTGGTGTCGTCCAGACTGATGTCCATGGACTTGCTGCCCACGCCGATCGTCAGCGTGCCCGTGCCGAGCTTGGTACTCGCGCCGAAGGCTGCGGACGACAGGGCCTGAGAACTGGCGATTTGCGTGACGGTAACGGCGTAGCTGCCTGCCGATGCGCCGGCGCCGGCCGTTGCCGTCAGTCCCTTGCCGGTCGCGGTTGCCGCGAAGGTGGACAACGTGCTGCCGTTGGCGAGACCCGCGATGCCCGACTGCAACGCGCTCAGCGCGGAGCTCAATGCACCGTAGGCCGACAACGTAGTCGTGTCCTTGGTTTGCTGCGCCGTGAGAGCCGCGCTCTGTCCTGCGGTCTTCGCGTTCACGAGTGCCGTAACGAGCGTCGACACGTCCATCGACGAGTTGCCGGTCGAGCCGCTGATGATCGACTGTGCTGCCGACGCCAGCGCGGAATTGGCGCTAGCTGTAGAAGACGTGGTTGAGATCGAGGACATGCAGAGGCTCCGGGCGTCTGGGTATCTGTATTAGGTGGTGCGCGATGCTACATCACTACGGTACGGAAATGCACAGCGGGAGGCATGCCTCCCGTCGTTTCAAACCGGCAAGGCGCTACGCTTGCGCGCGGCGCCTTGCCGTTACTGCGTCAGCTCTTACTGCAGGAGCTTCAGAACTTGCTGCGGGTTCGAGTTAGCTTGCGCCAACACCGAGATACCAGCTTGTTGCAGCACTTGCGCCTTGCTCAGGTTCGCCGTTTCTTGTGCGAAGTTGGCGTCCGTGATTTGCGACTGTGCCGACGACAGGTCGGTCGATTCAGCTTGTTGCGACGTCGAGATTGCCGTGAAACGGTTTTGTGCCGCGCCGAGTGCAGCTTGCAGCGTGTTGACCGTTTGCAGTGCGTTCGAGATCGAGACGAGTGCCTGGTTGGCGCCGGTCACCGTGCTGATGTCGAGGCCCGAAACCGTCGGCGGGTTGTTGATCGAGTTGATCTGAGCGATTGCTGCCGTTGCCACGCCCGAAGCCGTTGCACCCATCGAAGTTGCCAGCGAGGCCTTCAACGTCAGGTTGGTCACTGCCGTGCCCGTACCTGCTGCGGTACCTGCCGAGAAGATGTTGGAAACTGCGCCCGACGAAATCGCCTGGTTGTTCTGGTCGGTGAACGTGTAACCGCCCTTGCCGTCCGACAACACGTTGACCGACGTGATCGATGCGCCCGTGCTGGTGTACGTGCCGGTCGAATCGAGGCTGACAGCGATCGTGCCGACCGTCTGACCCGTTTGCACCAGGCCGCCACCGATCTTCGCTGCCGACATCGATTGGCTCAGGTCCAGGCTGATCGTCTGACCGACGTTCGCGCCGACCTGGAACGTCACGCTGCCTGCCGAGCCGTCCAGAATGTTCGTGCCGTTGTACGTCGTTTGCGAAGCGATACGGTTCACTTCAGCGATCTGCGCCGACACTTCCTTCTGCAGAGCTGCCTGGTCGCTCGACGACATCGTGCCGTTAGCTGCTTGCGATGCCAGTTGGCTGATACGTTGCAGGCTTGCGGTCAGCGAGGACAGTGCGCTCGATGCGGTTTGAATCATCGACACGCCGTCGTTCGCGTTCGAAACGCCCTGGTTCAGGCCGTTGATCTGCGTTTGCATACGCGTCGAGATCGCCAGACCTGCTGCGTCGTCTGCTGCGCTGTTGATGCGCTTGCCCGACGACAGGCGCGTGATGGCTTGCGAGAGGGCGCTTTGCGAGCCATTAAGGTTTTGCTGTGCAACCAGCGAGTTGATGTTGCTATTGATTCCGAGCATGGAAAATCTCCTAAATAAGCCTTGAGCCCAATACGCCACGTTGGCATCGGCGGAAGCACTCGTTCATTGCTGGCCGCCTCAGTGAAGGTTGACGGCCCGACTAAAAAAAACTTGAGGAACTTTGTGCAATGGAGACCCAATTGTTTTCCAGGCAGGAAAGGGTGCCGCGCGCCGCTGAGCCGCTTCCAGCGTCGTTTGCCCGATGCACTGCGAGTAATGAAAAGTCGGCGTATTCTCTTTTTTCTCCTGTGACAAACCCTGGTGAAATTATGCAAAAACGCAGAATTGGACGTTCGGAATTAGAGGTTTCGCCGCTTATGTTCGGTGGCAATGTATTCGGCTGGACCGCCGATGAAGCGACCTCGTTTTCGATTCTCGACGCGTTCGTCGACGCCGGTCTCGACTTCATCGATACCGCCGACGTTTATTCGGCCTGGGTGCCGGGCAACCAGGGCGGCGAGTCGGAAACCATCATCGGCAAGTGGTTTCGTCAGAGCGGCAAGCGCGACAAGATCGTGCTGGCCACCAAGGTGTCCAAGCATCCGCAGCGTAAAGGTTTGTCGGCCGCGAATATCCAGGCGGCCGTAGAAGATTCGCTGCGCCGCCTTCAAACCGATTACATCGACGTCTATTTTTCCCACGACGACGACGCGGCAACGCCGCTCACCGAAACGCTCGGCGCATATCAGAAGCTGATCGAAGCGGGCAAGGTGAGGGTGATCGGCGCATCTAATTACACGGGGGCGCGCGTCGAAGAAGCGCTGGCGGTTTCGCGCGAGCACGGGCTGCCGGAATATCAGTTGTTGCAGCCCGAATACAATCTGTACGACCGCGCCGAATACGAGCGCGACATCGAACCCGTCGCGCTCGCCAATCAACTGGGCGTGGTGGTGTACTACAGTCTTGCAAGCGGCTTTCTGTCCGGCAAGTACCGTTCGCAAGCGGACCTCGCCGGCAAGGCGCGCGGCAGCCGGGTCGAAAAATATCTGAACGAGCGTGGACTGCGGATCCTCGGTGCGCTCGACCGTGTCGCGCAACAGCACGGCAGCACGCCTGCGACGGTCGCGCTCGCATGGCTGATTGCGAGACCCAGCGTTACGGCCCCAATTGCCAGTGCGACCTCGGTTGAACAGCTCAAAAGCCTTGCTGCCGCGGCTCACCTGATGCTCACGGGCGCCGATATCCGCGAGTTGGACGAAGCAAGTGCCTGACGGCGTCGGACGGCCTGGCGCAATCGTTAAACCCCTGGTAGGATGGAGAGTTTCCTGATATCATCGGGAGTGAAATGAGATCTTTGCCTGTTTCGTCAACGGTTTTTGTTGGTGAACGATTGGCGAAACGGCAGCAGACGCGGCTTAAGCAGTACGTCTGTCCGCGGTCCGCGGTGAACTCCCCACCTCTCTTTTCCGGCCTCCGTGGCCGATATGCCTCTCGTTTCATTTGTGGTTTGGCCGGGTTCTACCCGCGTTTGCCTGTTACTGGCCACGAATCGAAACGACCGGAGGGCCGGCGCGTGAGCGGTATCCGCCACGCAATTTACCCCTATCAAGTGATTGAGTTAGGAATTACATGACGACGATTCTTCTGAAAGAAAACGAGCCGTTCGAAGTGGCGATTCGCCGCTTTCGTCGCGCTATCGAAAAGAATGGCCTGATCGCTGAACTGCGTGAGCGTCAATCGTACGAAAAGCCGACCACGGCACGTAAGCGCAAGAAGGCTGCTGCTGTGAAGCGCCTGCACAAGCGCCTGCGCAGCCAGATGCTGCCGAAAAAGCTGCACTAAGCACGCTTTTTCGCGCTGTATCTAGCGCTGTAGTACGCCGAACGGCGGTGTGAGCTTCGAAAGAAGTCACATCGCCGTTTTGCTTTGGTGCGTCGATTTCGTGCGAGCACCGGTTCGACCGGGGCGGAAAGCGCTTATGCCGCGCTTTTCAGGCGCTCAGCAGACAAGTTGAATTGAGCGGCGATCGAGCTGAGTCGCTCGTGCCATTCCCACGTGCCGAAGACGTCGTGAACGTTCTGCAGGCAACTGAGCAAGGTGATCGTGGCGGCGTCGTAGACGTTGATGCGTGAACGCAGCAGCGCCCGCTTGAGCGCCGATACGCCGACGTCCATATAAGCCGGCACTTCGACGGAGCTTTTGCCGATGTAGCGCACCGGCACGCCTTCCATCGCCGTCATGTAATCGCGTGGGTGAATGAAGTTGCCGACGGGGCAGCCTCCGCAATATCCGCGGTAGGCGCCTCCGCCACGCGGCAGCAGGGCGGCCTGTTTCTGGCCGAGCAGATGGCCGACGGCCTGGTCGAAAATTTCCTGATGCGTCAGGAAGCAAAGGCTTTTCATGGTTGGTCTCCATGCGATACGCAGCGGCTATTCGTTGTTCAAGCGTTCTTCGAGCGCATGTCTGCAGTATCCAACCGGCGCCGGTTTGCGAAACCCGGACTAGGGCCACGAAAAGCCCTCAGTTCAGAGAATTGCCGCTTGCCGTCGGACCGTGCCCGCGCTGATGCTCGTCACTGCTATAACGGACCGTGCACGTGAAACTCGAAGAGAGGGCTTTCCCGATGGCCAAGGCTTTGAGCTGTTTGCGTGCTTTCTACGCACGGAGTTTCCAGACGTCGCATCAACCCGCTTTGCGATTTCGGCCCTTCTTGCCGAGCGCGGCGCATCGCGCGCGGCACTCGCAGCTGGCCTCGTGATCGTTCACCATGCCGACTGCCTGCATGAACGCATAGCAGATCGTCGAACCCACGAATTTGCATCCGTAGCGCTTCAAGGCCTTGCTGAGCGCGTCCGAGATTTCTGTCGACGCCGGTGCCTGCTTGTACGAAGCCCAGTCGTTCTGGATCGGCGTCTGATCGACGAAGGACCAGACGAAATTCGCCAGCGAACCATGCTCGGCCTGAATCTGCTGGACGGCGCGCGCATTGGTGATCGCCGACTCGATCTTGCCGCGATGCCGGACGATGCTCTCGTCGAGTACGAGTTTGTCGACGTGTTTAGGCGTGAGGCGCGCCACCTTGTCGATTTCGAAGTTGGCGAACGCGCGCCGGTAGCCGGCGCGCTTGTTGAGAATGGTCGACCATGACAACCCGGCCTGCGCGCCCTCCAGCACCAGCATTTCGAACAGATGCTGGTCGTCGCGCGAAGGCACGCCCCACTCGGCGTCGTGATACTGTGCGAGCGCTTCGCTCGATACCCAGTTGCATCGCTGTGTCACCTTTGCGCTCCTGCATAGTATTGTCGACCGCCAGCATAGCGGATTGGTCCCGTGCTGCAAGCTGGCCGTCCGGCCAATTGCCGAATCGCTTCTGACCTGCCACGCTACGCGCTATTCACCACCTCAACTCACTCGATTCGATGAACAAAGACTTCTTTCTGATCGGCATTGACGGCGGCGGCAGCGGTACGCGTGTCGTCCTCGGCGACGCGAGCGGCCGTGAACTGGCGCAGGCGGCGAGCGGGCCGTCTGGTCTCGGACTTGGCATCGAGCGAGCGTGGCAGTCCATCGAGGCAGGCTGCCGCGAAGCGTTCGAAGTTGCCGGGCTGACCTTGGACTGGTCGCGATGCGTGCTGGGTTGTGGCCTCGCCGGCGTCAACAATCGCGACTGGCTTGCCGATTTTCGCGCAAAGGCGCCGGCCGTGGCGGCGCTCGCGGTGGAATCCGATGCTTACACGACATTGCTCGGCGCCCACGGCGGCGCGCCCGGCGTGATCGTCGCGCTCGGCACGGGCAGCGTGGCGGCCGTGCTCGATCACAACGACGCATGCCGCACGGTCAGCGGCTACGGATATCCGTCCGGCGACGAGGCGAGCGGGGCATGGATCGGCTTGCGGATCGTGGTGCACGCGCAGCAGGCGCTGGATGGCCGCGTGCCGCGCGACGACCTCGCCGACGCGCTCCTCGCCCATATCGGCACGGACGATCGCGACGGACTGGTGGTCTGGCTGTGCGAAGCGAACCAGACCGCCTACGCGCGACTCGCGAAAATCGCCGTCGAGCAACGCGCCCATCCGTTTGCGGCTCGCCTGCTCGGCGACGCCGGCGTCGAAGTCGGCAAGATGATTGCCGCGCTCGATCCTTCGTCGACGCTACCCGTCGCCATGTGCGGCGGCCTCGGCGCGCCGTTGAGCGCCTACGTACCGCAAATTTATCAGTCGCGCCTGCGCGGACCGTTGGCCGACTCGGCGCATGGCGGCTTGCAACTCGCGCAGCGCGAAGCGGCGCGTCTGGCCGGTTGATGAGCGGATGTCGATCCGGCGGCAACCGTCAGTGTCATCGGGCAACGGTAAAATGTATGTTTTGACGCTGCCCGGCTGCCCAACTATGTACAAAGTCATCGCCACGGATCTCGACGGCACGCTGCTAAACGCCGACCATCAGGTGGACCCGTTCACCATCGCCACGGTGCGCAAGCTCGAGAGCGACGGCCTGCACTTCGTCATCGCGACTGGCCGCCACTATTGCGACGTGGCGGGCATTCGCGACCTGCTCGGCATCAATCCCTACCTGATCACCTCGAACGGCGCGCGCATCCACGCGCCGGACAACACGGTCATCCACGCTGATGATCTGCCGCCGGCTATCGTGCAGCGGCTGGTGCAGCCGGAGATAGTGGGCACGCATGGTCGCGTGATCGTCAATCTGTTTGCCGACCAGGCGTGGCTGATCGATCGTGAAGCGCCGCATCTGCTCGCTTTCCATCAGGATTCGGGCTTCACCTACGAGGTGACGGATCTGCCGAAACACGACGGCGTGGATATCGCCAAGGCGCTTTACATTGGTGAGCCGGCCGACCTCGCGCAGGTCGCGGCAAACCTGGAGCACGAATTCGGCGACGCGCTGTACGTCACCTATTCGCTGCCGGACTGCCTCGAAGTCATGACGTCGAACGTTTCCAAAGGACGGGCGCTGCGAATCGTGCTCGACCGGCTCGGCGTGGACGCGTCGCAATGTGTCGCCTTCGGCGACAACATGAACGATATCGATCTGCTGGAAACGGCCGGTCATCCATTCATGATGAATAACGCCAATCCCGACCTGATGACTCGCCTGCCGAACGTGCCGCGCATCGGCAACAATTTCGAGGCGGGCGTCGCGCATCATTTGCGCAAACTTTTCTCGATTAACGACGAATTGACGGCCTGAACGAAAAAGCCGGCATCCACTTTCGCGGATGCCGGCCGGTTCAAGCCTCAACTGCCTTTAACGGCTTAGCCGTGCCATCCACCACGGCGGTCATCGTGACCGCGGCGGTCGTCATGTCCCCAGCGGCGATCGTTGTGATACCAACCATGGTCGTACCGGTGGTCGTCACGGTAATAGCCGCCGCGATGGTCCCAGCCGTTGCCGTAGTAGACCGGCTGCGGCGCCGCGTACACCGGCGCCGGCCGTGTATAAACGGGTGCGCCGAGCGACAGGCCGATGTTCAGATCCGTATGTGCTTGCGCGACACCGCATGCGCCCGCAGCGAGTCCGGCAGCAACCAGCAAATGAGTGACGATGCGTTTCATCTTGTTCTCCTGTGAGGCGACGTGTGTTTGTCGCACAGGACCAATTTACGCATTCCGAACGTCGATGACTGCGACCAGATGTTACGGACTGAAAGTAAGGTCGCAGGACGGGTGAAAGGTTGTTGACGGGCTTTTCTAACGCCGCACCGTTGCCTTGAGGCGGCTAAACCCTTGCTGGATAAGGCTTTTGCGGCTGCGCGGGCGCGCATTCGACAAATTTGGGGCCGCTGCAGAAAGTCTGAAAGTACGTCGGGCGTAATTCGGGCTTACATCTGTATTACCCAATTAATCTGCTGCGCTCCCGGAAGCGGCCGGTGCAGGCGAACTTGCCGCGCCTGAGGCGCCGGTCAATGCGGCGCACGGACAATCGACGGCGCGCCCATTCAAGCCTTGATGATCGTGCTTGAAACTGGCGCGCGGGCTGCCGTTTTGCCAATCGAGCCGGACAATATAAATACTGTCGAAATCTTCACTCGGCCAATTGGGGATATCGGCCGCGTTGCCACCGTGCTCGCTCATCATCTGGCGTAGCAATTTCACGATCAATTTGTGCTCCCACGCCACCACGACCAGCTTGTTGCGATTGGCCGGACTCAGGAGCGTTGCGCCGAGCTGGTCGATCTGGGCAAAGCCGTACGGCGTTTGCACCGGCATCTGGAATTGAATGGCAGTGGGTTCGATCGTCGCCAGCGGGCGCACATAATAATAGGGATGCCCGCTGTCGTCTTTGCGTTGACCCGGATCGGGCGCGTAAATCGCGTCGGGCTTGCCGAACTTGGCGGCGATAACGGCCGGAAGCGCTAGCGCGCGATTGAGTCCCTGGCAGTTCAGCTGGCCGTACCCTTGGGCCGGCTTTTCGCCATGGCGGACGAAGATCAGCGTTTCGACGTTGCTGTCCGCGGCGTGGGCGGCAGGCTGCGTCAGCGCAACGACACACAGACCACCGATCGTTAGCGCCACGCCATGCATGAATCTGCGAAAACGGTTCATCGGTAGCACCTGAGCGAGCTGAAGTCGCTCGATTCTAGCAGTCACCTGACATTGCCCGAGTGGGCGGTTCGCTGTTGCCAGGCGACTCGACGCGAACTGCGGCGACGCGCCTTGGCCGAATTGTCAAAAAGAAACGGGCGCTAGAGCGCCCGTTTCGATTGCATAAGACGTCGCATTACGCGATTAGTCGAGCGCGAGCCCTTGTGCATTGTTGCGGCGGCTTTCGGCGAGAGCCGGATACAAGACACCTGCGATCACAGCGCCGAGAATCGGGGCGACCCAGAACAGCCACAGTTGATCGACTGCTGCGCCACCGACGAAAAGTGCCGGGCCGGTGGAGCGCGCCGGATTGACCGACGTGTTCGTGACCGGAATCGAGATCAGGTGGATCAGTGTGAGGCAGAGGCCGATAGCGATCGGCGCGAAGCCGGCCGGTGCCCGCTTGTCCGTTGCGCCGAGAATGACGAACAGGAAGACGCAGGTCATGACCGTTTCGCAGACGAAAGCGGCGACGAGCGTGTAGTGACCCGGCGAGCGATCACCATAACCGTTGCTGGCGAAGCCGCTGGCGACCAGATCGAAGCTCGCGTTACCCGATGCGATGAGCGACAACACCAGCGCGCCCAGCACAGCGCCGACAACCTGCGCGACGATGTACGGCAGCAGGTCGCGCGCGGGAAAGCGTCCCGCGACGGTGAGCCCGACGCTGACGGCCGGGTTCAGATGGCAGCCCGAGATGTGGCCGATTGCATAGGCCATGGTGAGGACGGTGAGGCCGAACGCCAGCGAGACGCCGACGAAACCGATGCCGAGCCCGTGGACGGGGCCGGCGAAATTGGCGGCGAGGACAGCGCTGCCGCAGCCTCCAAGCACGAGCCAGAAGGTGCCGAACAACTCGGCTGCGAGACGCTTTGACAACTGCATGTTTGGTAATCCTAAAAAGTTTGACGCACACAATGTCATGCCGGTTTGAACCCGAGACATGACCTTGAGCGGCCAATTCTAGGCAAGGACGGACAAAATGGCTGTCAAGAATTGTCAATGCGACGCGCTGCCTTTCCGATTATTTTTGGATAAAGCACGGTTTTACATTTCAGCCACGCTTATTAATTATCTGAGGAAAACTTACCTAAATCGGTATTATTGGCCATTGCGAATTTTTATAATTGCAGCTAGTCTGCGATCGAATGAGTTCTAGAAAAGGGGAGAACCAAATGTCTCAATACGCAGACCTCAAGGCGCAGATCGCCAAATTGCAGGCACAGGCAGAAGAAGCGCGTCGTACTGAAGTCGACAATGTTGTCGCCGACATCCGCCAAAAGATCGCTGAATACGGTCTGACCGCGCAAGACCTCGGATTCGCCGTGGCCGCCAAGCGCGGACGCCCGCCCAAGAAGGCGCCGCTGCCGGCCAAGTACCAGGATCCGAAATCGGGTAATACATGGAGTGGACGCGGCAAACCGCCCAAGTGGATCGTCGGCAAAAATCGCGAGCGCTATTTGATTGGCGCGGCGTGAATGAATTCCAATCGCCGCGAAAGGCAACTGAAGGTTTGACGCGACTCAAACGCTTATTCGCGTAGTGCAAATTGCGGATGGAAGCGCATCCAGGAACTGCATTAAAAAAGCCGCCCCGAGGGGCGGCTTTTCTGTAGCGGCATCTGCTTAAGCGGTAGCAATCCGACTGCGCAAACGATTCACGTAGGACCCTTACGACGCAATCACTGGTGAATCGGACATTTCTGCATCAGGTAGGAAGCGGCAAACAAATCCGTATTGTTTGCCGTTTCCATCGCATTCCGGCTTTTCGGCATTACCGCGACAATCCCACTCGCAGTTAGCCCACTGCCACCTGGCGCAGAACCGGGCGACGCGTTGCCTCGATCAGTTCCGAATAGCCGTCGACGTAGTCTTGAGCCATCGTCTTCGAGCTGAAGCGGCGTTCGAACTGCGCGCGGATTTCCGTGCGCGACAATTCGTCCAGACGTTGAAGCGCGGCCACGGCGCCTTGCACGTCTTCGACGATGTAGCCCGTCACGCCATGGTCGATCACTTCCGGCACCGAACCACGGTTGAACGCGATCACCGGCGTGCCGCAAGCCATCGACTCGATCATCACGAGACCGAACGGCTCGGACCAGTCGATCGGGAACAGTAGCGCCTTGGCGCCCGACAGGAACTCGGGCTTCTGCGCTTCGTTGATCTCGCCGACGAATTCCACGTGCGCCATCGAGAGCAGCGGTTCGATTTCGCGCTTGAAGTATTCCTGGTCGACCTTGTCCACCTTGGCGGCGATCTTCAGCGGCAAACCGCTCTGTGCAGCGATCTTGATAGCTGTATCGACGCGCTTTTCCGGGCAGATACGACCGAGGAACGCCAGATATTCCGGCTTCTTGTGCGTTTGCGGCGTGAGCAGTTGCTCCGGCAAACCGTGATAGATCGTGTTCAGCCAGTTCGCCTGCGGCAACGGCGCACGCTGCGAATCGGAAATCGACACCACCGGCACGTCCGAGAATGCGTCGAACACCGGTTGCAGTTCCGGCAAGTCGAGACGGCCATGCAGCGTCGTCACGAACGGCGTGTCCATGGTCGAGAACAGCGGGAACGGCATGTAGTCGAGATGGAAATGCAGCACGTCGAATTCGTGGGCGTGCTTGCGAACCTTCTCCATCATCAGGATGTGCGGCGCCAATGCATCGCGAATAGTCGGGTCCAGACGCAGCGCGCGCGGCCAGCAGGCTTCGAGATTCGCGGACGTGACCGAGTCGCCGCTGGCGAACAGCGTGACGTCGTGGCCAAGGTCGACCAGCGCTTCGGTCAGGTACGAGACGACCCGTTCGGTGCCGCCATACAGCTTCGGCGGGACGGCTTCATACAAGGGCGCAATTTGTGCGATTCGCATGCGTATTCTCCTAATTCAGCGGCTTCGCACAGCGGCGCTCGGTTGGAGCGGTTAGCGAATGCCTGACGGACGGTTGGGCGCGGTAAGCCGCCGCCCGGGGGTGTTCCGAACCTGCATCGGGTTATCCCTTAGCGTCATTATCGGGATCGCCCACGCTAATTCGAGTTATTTTTCAAACGCTTAATGTTGTTACAGCGCGAAACATGGCGTGTTACAGGTCGGCTGGAGGCCTGTCCCGATAGTGGAGAGCCAGAACTGGAGGGACAATCCGAACGCCGCGACGAGACTCAGCAAGCCGCGGGCCCGCTCGTTGGAGGATCGCTCTAAACCCTATGTATTACATAAGAGTGAAAACGTCTTATAATTCTCGCTCACCGCTGTAAGGTGCGTAGAGCTCAGGTTCCCGACTTCACCGCTCATTTTCGGCGCATCAGAAATATTCAATTGGCATCGCAATTTGCAAATTGCCCGATGCATCTCCCGCTTCTTATTCCCCCAGCAATTCATCTTGTAGGAAAAATTCCTACACGAATGACGGATTAATCCGGCAAAGAGGCTGGGTGTCTGTCCGATTTTCGTCGAGCCCCCCTTTAGACACAATGCTCGCAAGACCAGAAACGAGCCGATTCGTGCGGTTTAAGTGCGCGCGTTCGAGCAAACGTTTCCGTAACGGCCTGACCAGCCAGATACACCCCGGGGGAATCATGAGCGCGACAAGCGAAATGCTCAATGAGATCAGAGAAGTAAACCTGTCTTATCTCCTGCTCGCCCAGCGTCTGCTGCGCGAAGACAAGCCGATGGGCATGTTCCGCATGGGGATTTCGGATCAGCTAGCCGACGTGCTCGCCAACCTCTCGTTGGCGCAGACCGTGAAGCTGGCGGCGTCCAACCAGGTGTTGTGCCGCTTCCGTTTCGACGACCACGCCGTGTTGTCCGCTCTCGCGGACAAAGGCAAATCCAGCGCCGTGGCCCAGGCGCACTCCGCGATCCTGATGGCGAGCCAGCCGGTCGAGCAACTCAGCTAATCGCTGTGTCGTCCGGCGGCGACGTCGCCCATTCAAGCAAAAACGATCAGGAAGCAGGAACTCGAAATCGATGGCTTATAAAAGTGTCGTGCTGGAAGTCAGGGAAATCACCCTGGCCATCGAACTGATCGAACTCGGTGCGCGCCTGCAGTTGCTGGAAGCTGAAACCAGCCTGTCGCGCGACCGGCTCATCAAGCTGTACAAGGAGTTGAAGGGGGTGTCGCCACCCAAGGGCATGCTGCCTTTTTCGACTGACTGGTTCATGACCTGGCAGCCGAACTTTCACTCGTCGCTGTTTTATAACATTTACCGGTTCATGGCCGATCACGGCGGCTGCGCGACGATCCAGTCGATCGTGAAGAGCTACCGGCTCTACCTCGAGCACGTCCAGTTGCACGACGACGAGCCCGTGCTCAGCCTCACGCGCGCCTGGACGCTAGTACGTTTCTTCGACTCCGGCATGCTCCAGCTCACCGCCTGCTGCCGATGCGGCGGGCATTTTGTCGCGCACGCGCACGATCCGCAGCACGCCTTCGTGTGCGGTCTGTGCCAGCCGCCGTCGCGCGCCGGTAAGACGAAGAAATTCGCCGACGCCCGCGCCCGCGAGAGTCTCGCCGCGCTCGAAGTTTGACTGGCAGCACCGCCGCCGGCCGGCGCGCCGCGGCTCGCATTCCCATCCGACGGGCTTCCCGTCCCGCATCCGCCACGCCAGGCCGGTGCGCTTCGCCTCTGGTTTACACCGGCTCGGGCCGCTGCTTTTCCGTCAAAGTTTTCTGCTCCGTTGCCGTAAACCAGATTAACGACGGTCACCGTCGCTTCTTTGTGAGGGCTCGGCAGTGCTGATTTTCGTGGGAACACTCGTGACGCTTTTGTCCGTTTTCGGCGGTTACGCGCTGGAAGGCGGCCATCTTGGCGCGCTGTTGCAACCCGTCGAAGTGCTGATGATCGTGGGCGCCGGGGTCGGCGCGTTCATTCTCGGCAACGGAATGAAGACGATCAAGGCGACGCTGCGCGTCATTCCAACCCTGTTCAAGGGCGCGAAGTACAACAAGGACGTGTACATGGAGCTGATGGCGCTTCTGTACGTCCTGCTGGCCAAGGCGCGTAAGGAAGGCACGCTGACGCTGGAAGCCGACATCGACGATCCGTCGAAAAGCCCGATCTTCACGCAATACCCGAAGATTCTCGCCGACGAGCATATCGTCGAGTTTCTGACCGACTACCTGCGTCTGATGGTCGGCGGCAACATGAATGCGTTCGAGATCGAAAGCCTGATGGACGAGGAGATCGAAACGCATCACCACGAAGGCGAAGCGCCGGCGCATGCGTTGAACAAGGTCGGCGACGCCATGCCGGCGTTCGGTATCGTGGCCGCGGTGATGGGCGTGGTGCACACCATGGCTTCCGCCGACAAGCCGCCCGCTGTGCTCGGCGAGATGATCGCCCAGGCGCTGGTCGGCACCTTCCTCGGCATTCTGCTTTCCTACGGCCTGATCGGACCGCTCGCCAGCGTCGCCGAACAGCGCGTGACCGAGTCGACCAAGATGTTCCAGTGCATCAAGGTGACGATTCTGGCCAGCCTGAACGGCTACGCACCGGCGATCGCCGTCGAATTCGGCCGCAAGGTGCTCTTCTCGACCGAACGCCCGTCGTTCGCCGAGCTGGAAGAGCACGTGCGCCGCGTCAAGGCCAAGTAAAGAACCGCTAGAGGCCACCGGGAACCGAATCGATGAGCAAGGACAAAGACCGCGCCATTGTCGTCAAGCGCGCCGCGCCGAAGAAGGCCGGCCACCATGGCGGCGCCTGGAAGCTCGCGTACGCGGACTTCATGACCGCGATGATGGCGTTCTTCCTGCTGATGTGGCTGCTGAGTTCGGCGTCCACCGTGCAGTTGCGCGGCATCGCGGACTACTTCAACCAGCCGTTGAAGATCACGCTGTGGGGCGGCGATCGCAGCGCCGAGGATTCGAGCATTCTGAAAGGCGGCGGCCGCGATATTTCGACCGACGCACAAGGCGTGACGCGCGCCACCGACGGCTCGACCGCGCGCGCCGAACGCACCGCTTCGCACAACAACGAAGAGTCGGTCAAGCAGTTGCAGGGTGAACTGGAGCGGCGCGAGCAGGCTCGGCTGCACGACCTGCAGGTCAAGCTGATGGCCGCGATCGAAGCGAATCCGGTGCTGCGTCAGTTCAAGCAGCAGATCCGCATCGACTCGACGCTCACGGGCCTGCGCATCGAAATCGTCGATTCGCAGAAACGGCCGATGTTTGCCACCGCCAGAGACGTGGTCGAACCGTATATGCGCGACATTCTGCGCGAGATCGGCCACACGCTGAACGACGTGCCGAACCGCATCATCGTGCAGGGTCACACCGACGCCGTGCAATACGCGGGTGGCGAGAAGGGCTACAGCAACTGGGAACTGTCGGCGGACCGCGCCAATGCGTCGCGCCGCGAGTTGATCAGCGGCGGCATGGACGAAGCGAAGGTGATGCGCGTGCTCGGCCTCGCGTCGACGCAGAACCTGAACAAGGCGAATCCGATGGACCCGGAAAATCGCCGCATCAGCATCATCGTGCTGAACAGGAAGTCCGAGGAGGCGCTCGATCACGACGACTCCACGACCACCACCCTGTCGGACGACGCAGCCGGCTCCAAGCCGCTGCTGCAAAAAATTGCGCAACCGGTGACGGTTGCTCCGAAGTTGCCGGCAGTGGTGCCGGCAGCCCAGTAACAGACAGCGACCGCCAGGCCGTCGCACGCGCCCGACCGGCGCGCACGGCAGGGTGGTCCATAGCGTAAGTGCAGCGAGGTTTTCATGATCAGGCACATCCTGGCAATCGACGATTCGGCATCGATGCGGCAGATTCTCTCCGCCACGCTGACGACGGCCGGCTATGAGGTGACGCTTGCGGCGGACGGCATCGAAGGGCTCGAAAACGCGCTCGCCATGTCGTTCGATCTCGTCCTCACCGACCAGCACATGCCCGGCAAGACCGGTCTCGATCTGATCACGGCGCTGCGCAACAACCCGGCTTATCAGGCAACGCCCATCCTCGTCCTCACGACGGAATCAGGCGAGCCTTTCAAGGCGGCGGCGCGGGCCGCGGGAGCCACCGGCTGGATCGAAAAGCCCCTCGACCCCGACATGTTGACCGAACTGGTGGCGGCGCTGGCCGAACAGGACCACGCATAAGCGCCACCCTTAAAACAGTTTTAGAAGCTATCGACGCGGCGGCACGGCAGCCCAAGCCTAGACAGGAACTCTCGCGGTGACCCAGGCATGACACTCGACATCACTCAGTTCTATCAGACGTTTTTCGACGAAGCGGACGAACTGCTCGCGCAGATGGAGCAGTTGCTGCTCGATCTGGACATCGCCCATCCGGACCCCGAAGACCTCGCGGCAATTTTCCGCGCGGCGCATTCGATCAAGGGTGGTGCGGCGACGTTCGGCTTTACCGCGCTGACGGAAACGACCCACATTCTCGAATCGCTGCTCGACCGCGCACGCAATAACGAACTCGTGCTGCGCAAGGACATGATCGACACGTTCCTCGAAACCAAGGACGTGTTGTCGGGCCAGCTCGCCGACTATCGGGCGAGCGCCGAGCCGGACGCCGCGGTCGCCAAGGCAATCTGCGCGAAGCTCGAAAAACTGAACGCCGAAAGCAGCATGGACGCCGCACCGGCAGCCAGCGCGGCACCGGCTGCAGTGCAGGCAGCACAGGCAGGTCCCGCAACACCCGGCGGTACGCCGCCGGAGCACGTCGTCGAACAGGTGGTGCAATCGGCGACGGGTGAATGGAACGACGGCGAACCGGCGCAGACCGGCGAGGCCGCAGGGAACGGCGCTGCAAACGACGGCGCCGGCCCGCATCTGAAAATTACGCTACGGGGCGTTGGTGAGAAGGACCAGGAACTGCTGGCCGAAGAGCTCGGCAACCTGGGGAACATCGTTGGGCAGGTCAAAAGCGGCGGCGATCTCACGCTGTGGCTCCAGACCGATGTGACCTCCGACGACATCATCGCCGTGTGCTGTTTCGTGATCGACGAAAGTCAGATCACGATCGGCCGCGGCACCGCACCGGCGGACGAGACACAGCAAGGCGAACCTGGAACGCCGGACGCTGGGTCTTCGTCGCCGGCGCAACCAGCACAGGCAGTACATGCTGAGCAGGCCGCATCGTCGGCACAGGCGGCCCACACCGCAGCGCCCGCTCACGCACCCACTCATGGTCTGTTCGACGCACCGGCTGCTTCGCCGGCCGCTTCGGTCCCCGCTGCGGCGCCTGCCGCCGCGGCGCCCGCGGCAGCCAGCGCGGCGCAGCCCGCGGCCGAGCAGGACCGCAAGGCAGCACGTCCGGCCGCGGCGGCCGGCGGCGCGGAAGGCAGCTCGATTCGCGTCGGCGTCGAAAAGGTCGATCAGCTGATCAACCTGGTCGGCGAACTGGTGATTACGCAAGCCATGCTGGCGGAAACCACCAGCACGTTCGATCCGGCGCTGCACGATCGCCTGTTCAACGGCATGGCGCAGCTCGAGCGCAACGCGCGCGATCTGCAGGAAGCGGTGATGTCGATCCGCATGATGCCGATGGATTACGTGTTCAGCCGCTTCCCGCGTCTGGTGCGCGATCTGGCGGCAAAACTCGGCAAGGAAGTGGAACTCGTCACCTTCGGTCAGGCGACCGAACTCGACAAGAGCCTGATCGAACGCATCATCGACCCGCTGACTCACCTGGTGCGCAACAGTCTCGACCACGGCATCGAAACCGTGGAAGCGCGGCGCGCGGCGGGCAAGGATTCGACCGGCCAGCTGGTGCTGTCGGCGGCACATCATGGCGGCAACATCGTCATCGAAGTGAGCGACGACGGCGCGGGTCTGCGCCGCGACAAGATTCTCGCGAAGGCGGCGAAGCAGGGCATGCAGGTCAGCGAGACCATGTCCGACGAAGAAGTCTGGAACCTGATTTTCCTGCCGGGATTCTCGACGGCGGAACAGGTCACGGACGTCTCGGGCCGTGGCGTCGGCATGGACGTGGTGAAGCGCAACATCCAGTCGATGGGTGGTCACGTGGAAATCACCTCGCATGCGGGCAAGGGCAGCACCACGCGCATCGTGTTGCCGCTCACGCTGGCGATTCTCGACGGCATGTCCGTCAAGGTCGGCAACGAGATTTTCATCCTGCCGCTGAACTTCGTGATGGAGTCGCTGCAACCGCAAGCCGAAGACATCTACACGGTCGCCAACGGCGAGCGCGTGGTGCGCGTGCGCGGAGAATATCTGCCGCTCGTCGCGTTGCACGAAGTGTTCAACGTCGAGGAAGCGAAGCAGGAACCGACGCAAGGCATCGTCACCATCATGCAGACGGAAGGACGCCGCTTTGCGATGTTGATCGACGAACTGGTCGGCCAGCAGCAGGTGGTCGTGAAGAATCTCGAAACGAATTACCGCAAGGTGCACGGCATTTCCGCCGCGACCATTCTGGGCGACGGCAGCGTCGCACTGATCGTGGACGTGGCGGCACTGAACCGCGAAACACGTCACGCGCACGGCGCAATGAGCCTTGCGTGATGAACACGATGCAAGCAGTACGCGCAACTCCGACTCAATTTAAATCATCCCAACCGTTTGGGGGCTAACGTGGCAGAAGTCCAATCCATCAATTCGAACGTCGCGAGCGCGAACGGTGCGAATGCCCGCCGCGACGCGCAGCAGGCAGACGCCGGCGGTCAGGAATTCCTCGTCTTCACGCTCGGCGCCGAAGAGTACGGCATCGACATTCTCAAGGTGCAGGAAATCCGCGGTTACGACAACGTGACGCGAATCGCCAATGCGCCGGATTTCATCAAGGGCGTGATCAATCTGCGCGGCATCATCGTGCCGATCGTGGACATGCGCATCAAGTTCCATCTCGGCCGCGTCGAATACGACCACCAGACCGTCGTGATCATCCTGAACGTCGCGCATCGCGTGGTCGGGATGGTGGTGGACGGCGTGTCGGACGTGCTCACGCTCGCCACCGACCAGATCATGCCGGCGCCGGAATTCGGCGCGACGCTCACGACCGAGTACCTCACGGGTCTGGGCACCGTCGACGGCCGCATGCTGATCCTGATGGACATCGAAAAGCTGATGACCAGCCGTGAGATGGCGCTGATCGAAACGCTCGGCGCCTGATTTTCGTAGCAGAGACAAATCGCAACAGGGAGCGTCAAGATGCTGAGCAGGTGGTCGATTCGCACTTCGCTGACGGTGGTGGGGATCATTCTGGTCGCGCTGACCGTGGTGGTCGGCGCGCTGGGTTTAACCGCGCTGAACGGCGCGAGCCAGTCGCTCGACCGGATCGCGCGCGGCGACCTCGTCGCCATTCACGCGCTCGACGACGCCTCGGCGTACCTGTTGCGCTCGCGTCTCGCCGTCGATCGTTTCAACACGCTGTCGGCCGCCGGTAACGCGGACGAAGCGAAGAAAGCGATCGACCGCGCGCAGGAACTGCTTACCAAGGGCAACCAGAGCTGGCAGACCTATCTCGATGCGCCGAAAACCGACATCGATCAGGCGCTGCTCGACGACGTGCTGGCGAAACATACGAGCGTGATGCACGAGGGCGTCGATCCCGAGTTCGCCGCGCTGAACGCCAACGACATGGCCGCCTATCACGCCATCGCCGATACGAAGATCAGCCCGATGTTCATCGCCTACGACGGCGCGGCGTCGGCGGTCATCAAGGCGTTGCAGCAGAGCGCGGTGGATCAGCAGGCAGCGGCGCAGTCGAACATTTCGCTGATGACCACGCTGATCATCGGCATCACCGTGCTGGCGCTGTTGCTGGTGGTGGCGATCCGTTTCGCGTTGCGCGGCCTGATCGTGCAGCCGCTCGCCGACGCCACGGCCTGCTTCGAGCGGATCGCTTCGGGCGATCTGTCGGAGCACATCGAAGTGTTCAGCCGTAACGAGATCGGCCGCCTGTTTTCCGGCATCAAGCGCATGCAGGAAAGCATGTCGAAGATGGTGAAAGCGGTTCATACCAGTACCGAATCGATCGACACCGGCGCGCGCGAAATCGCCATGGGCAATACGGACCTCTCGCAGCGCACCGAGCAGCAGGCTGCCTCGCTGCAGGAAACGGCGTCGAGCATGGAGCAACTGACCGGCACCGTGCGGCAGAACGCCGAGAACGCGCGTCAGGCGAGCCAATTGGCCGTCAACGCTTCGGACATCGCGACACGCGGCGGCGCCGTGGTGGGCGAAGTCGTCACGACGATGCAGGGCATCGCGGCCAGCTCGAACAAGGTCGTCGACATCATCGGCGTGATCGAAGGCATTGCCTTCCAGACCAATATTCTCGCGTTGAACGCGGCCGTGGAAGCGGCGCGGGCAGGCGAACAGGGCCGCGGCTTCGCGGTCGTGGCCGGCGAAGTGCGCAGCCTCGCGCAGCGCAGCGCGAGCGCTGCGAAGGAAATCAAGGAATTGATCGGCGACTCCGTCGACAAGGTGCAAAGCGGTTCGGCGCTGGTCGGCCGTGCCGGCACCACGATGGAAGAGATCGTGCAGGCCGTGCGCCGCGTGACCGACATCATGGGCGAAATCAGCGCGGCCTCGGAAGAGCAGTCGGGCGGCATCGAACAGGTGAATCGCGCTGTCGTGCAGATGGACGAAGTCACGCAGCAGAACGCGGCGCTGGTCGAACAGGCAGCTGCCGCGGCAGCGTCGCTCGAAGAGCAGACGCGTCAGTTGCAGTCGGTGGTGAACGTGTGGAAGGTGGCGGGCGCACAGACGGGCGGCGTATCGAATGCGGCGCGCGGCGGCAGCAGGCATGCGCCGTCGAAAGTGTCGGCGCAGGCGCCGGCCAGAACGTCGCACGTAGCGGGCAATCAGGCCGACAGCGGTGCGCTGAACGCGCCGTCGCAAGCAGGCAGAACGGTGACGGCCGAAGCCGGCGCCGCACGCGCCGAGCCGGTGTTGAAGCCGAAGGCGGCGCGCCCGGCAGCCGAATCCGCAGCACGCCCGGTTGTCGCGAGCGCGGCGTCGGCCGGCTCGGACGCGGACTGGGAAACGTTTTAGGACAGTGGTACAGAGACATGCAGTCATTCGGCATCTCGCTCCATGGTGAGCGAATCATCGAAGCACGCCCGCTCGGCGTGTCGCGGGCCGACTGCGTGTTGGCAGAACTCGCGGGCGGGCGCGACCCCGCGAACACAATCCCTTTCATCGGTGCCGAAGGCGCCGGCGAAAAGCGGGATGGCTCGTATTGCAGGCAGGAACATTCATGATGGCAACGCGCGCACAGCAACGTCCGCTTCCGGGAACGACGGAGCGGACTGAACCGGCCAGGTCCGGCGAGCAGGGACGGGATTTCGAATTCACGTCGGCGGACTTCGCCCGTATTCGTGACCTGATTCATCGCAGCGCGGGCATTTCGCTGTCCGATCACAAGCGCGACATGGCGTACAGCCGTCTGGCGCGCCGGCTGCGTTCACGCGGTCTCGACACGTTCAGGCAGTACCTCGATCTGCTCGAAGCGGAGAACGATCCCGCCGAGTGGGAAGCGTTCACCAACGCGCTGACGACCAACCTCACGGCTTTTTTCCGCGAAGCCCATCACTTTCCGATTCTTGCCGAATTCGTGCCGCGCCGCGCGCAGCCGGTTTCGGTGTGGTGCTCCGCTGCCTCGACCGGCGAAGAGCCGTATTCGATCGCGATGACGCTGATCGAAGCGCTCGGCGAAAGCGGCGCGCGTCAGGCTTCCGTACTGGCCACGGACATCGACACCCAGGTGCTGGCTAAAGCCGCTTCCGGCATGTACCAGTTCGACCAGGTGAAGCATCTGTCGCCCGAGCGTCTGAAGCGCTTTTTCCTGAAGGGCACCGGCGCGCATGCCGGCATGGTCAAGGTGCGTCCGGAAGTGCGCGCGATGGTGCGCTTCGAACAGCTCAATCTGACCGACCGCGATTACCAGTTGCGCACGCAGTTCGACGCGATCTTCTGCCGCAACGTGATGATCTATTTCGACAAGCCGACGCAGGCGCAAGTGCTCGCGCGCTTCGAACCGCTGATGAAGTCGGGCGGCCTGCTGTTCGCCGGTCACTCGGAAAACTTCACCTATGTGACGCAGGCGTTCAGGCTGCGCGGCCAGACTGTCTACGAACTGACGCGCGACGCCGGCACTTCGCCGCGCGCACCGGCACGCGGCGCGACGCACGGCAGCCACGCAGGCGGGGTGACCGTATGAGCACCCGTCTGCCGATCGCCACCAATCTCTATTTCGACAATCACTTCCAGCGTCCGGGCGTGAAGCTGTTGCCAAACGAGTTCTACACCACGCATGAAGACATGGTGCTCGTCACCGTGCTCGGCTCGTGCGTGGCGGCCTGCATTCAGGACCGCACGGCGGGCATCGGCGGCATGAACCATTTCATGCTGCCCGACGACGGCGCGGACGTCGGCCAGGCCGCGTCGGAC
Organism: Paraburkholderia sp. GAS199; assembly: GCF_050436585.1. NCBI lineage: Bacteria > Pseudomonadati > Pseudomonadota > Betaproteobacteria > Burkholderiales > Burkholderiaceae > Paraburkholderia > Paraburkholderia sp. GAS199. Next base: position 1,126,864 of record NZ_JBNDMM010000002.1, read on the forward strand.
TCGATGCGCTACGGCGCCTACGCCATGGAAGTGCTGATCAACGAACTCATCAAGGCCGGCGGCCGGCGCGAGCGTTTCGAAGCCAAGGTATTCGGCGGCGGCGCGGTGCTGGCCGGCATGACCACGATGAACATCGGCGACCGCAATTCGGAATTCGTGCGCCGTTATCTGGCGCTCGAAAAGATCCGCATCGTCGCCGAAGACCTGCAGGGCAATCACCCGCGCAAGGTCGCCTTCATGCCGCGCACCGGCCAGGTGATGGTGAAAAAACTGCGCCTGCAACAGGAGGCGGGCGTGGCGGAGCGCGAACAGGCGCTCGTGCGGCAAAGCGCGGAAGCGCGTGCCGAGCGTCTCGCGGCGGCGCGCAAGCGGGTTGAACTGTTTTCGACGCCGGCTGCGGCGCGTCCCAAGGTCGAACTGTTCGGCTCGACGGCGGCGCCCGCTGCACCTGCTCCGTCCGCGCGACCCAGGATCGAGCTGTTCGGCGCCGGCGCGCGCCCGGCCAATTCAAACAACGCCAGAACTACAGAGGAGGCGTGAGCGCTGTGCAAAAAATCAAGGTATTGTGCGTCGACGATTCGGCGCTGATCCGCAGCCTGATGACGGAAATCATCAATGGCCAGCCGGACATGACAGTCGTGGCGACCGCACCCGACCCGCTCGTGGCGCGTGATCTCATCAAGCAGCACAACCCGGACGTGTTGACGCTCGACGTCGAAATGCCGCGGATGGATGGCCTCGACTTTCTCGAGAAGCTGATGCGCCTGCGGCCGATGCCGGTCGTGATGGTGTCGTCGCTGACCGAACGCGGTAACGAAATCACGCTGCGCGCGCTCGAACTCGGCGCGGTGGATTTCGTCACCAAGCCGAAGGTCGGGATTCGCGACGGCATGCTCGACTACTCGGAAAAGCTCGCCGACAAGATTCGCGCGGCAGCCCGTGCGCGCGTGCGTCAGTCCGCGCCGGTGCAGCATGCCGCCGCCCACGCGGCGCATGCGCCGGTCGGCGCGGCGCCGCTGTTCAACAATCCGCTGCTGAGTACCGAGAAGCTGATCATCGTGGGCGCCTCGACGGGCGGCACCGAAGCGATCCGCGAAGTGCTCGTGCCGCTGCCGCCGGATGCGCCCGCCGTGCTGATCGCGCAGCATATGCCGCCGGGTTTCACAAAATCTTTTGCACAACGCCTCAATGGTTTGTGCCGGATTACCGTTAAAGAGGCAGAGCACGGCGAACGCGTGCTGCCGGGACATGCGTATATCGCGCCTGGTCACGCTCACCTGTTGCTTGCACGCAGCGGTGCGAACTATATTGCGCATCTGTCGGACGAACCGCCGGTCAACCGTCATCGTCCGTCGGTGGACGTGCTGTTCCGCTCGGCCGCGCAGCATGCCGGGAAGAACGCGGTCGGCGTGATCCTGACCGGCATGGGACGCGACGGCGCCGCGGGACTACTGGACATGAAAAAAGCAGGGGCGTATACCCTTGCGCAGGACGAAGCGAGCTGTATCGTGTTCGGCATGCCGCGCGAAGCCATTGCGCTCGGCGCCGCGGATGAAATTGCCGCGCTGCCGGAAATGAGCCGGCGTGTGATGGCGCGTCTGTCGTCGATGGGCGATCGCGTCCAGCGGGTATGATGCGCGGGCCTGACACAGGTCTGACAGAACTGGCGGTCATGCGCCGCACCATGGATCAAGCAAAGGGAATGAAATGGATAAGGGAATGAAGATTCTGGTAGTTGACGACTTTCCGACGATGCGCCGGATCGTCCGCAACCTCCTCAAGGAACTCGGTTACTCGAACGTCGACGAAGCGGAAGACGGTCAGGCTGGTCTCGCGCGTCTGCGCGGAGGCACCTACGAGTTCGTGATCTCCGACTGGAACATGCCGAACCTCGACGGTCTGGCCATGCTCAAGGAAATCCGCGCCGACGCTAACCTCTCGCACCTGCCGGTGCTGATGGTGACGGCCGAATCCAAGAAGGAAAACATCATCGCGGCGGCGCAAGCCGGTGCGAGCGGTTATGTCGTCAAGCCCTTCACGGCCGCGACGCTCGACGAGAAGCTCAACAAGATTCTCGAGAAGATGGCCAAGACCGGGAGCTGATGTGAATCTGCCGACCAACGCGCAAGACGCCGAAGCGGGCATCGAAAGCGGGGACTTCGCGTCCGACCGTATTCTGGCCCGTATCGGCCATCTGACCCGCACGCTGCGCGACTCGATGCGCGAGCTCGGGCTCGACAAGCATGTCGAGCGTGCGGCGGAAGCCGTGCCCGACGCCCGCGACCGTCTGAAGTACATCGCGAACATGACCGAGCAGGCCGCCGAACGCGTCCTGTCGGCAATCGACATCGCGAAGCCGATCCAGACGCAGTTGCAGCAGGACGCGGCCGAACTGGATGCGCGCTGGGAGAAGTGGTACGAGGCGCCGATCGAACGCGAGGAAGTGCGCGCGGTCATCAAGGACACGCGCACGTTCCTGCGCGGCGTGCCGGAAGCCACCACCGCCACCAATTCACAGCTGATGGAAATCATGCTGGCGCAAGACTTCCAGGATCTGACCGGCCAGGTCATCAAGAAGATTACGGAAGTCGTGTATCTGATCGAGCAGCAGCTGCTCGGCGTGCTGGTCGAGAACATCGCGCTCGAACGGCGCGAGCAGTTCGCGGCGAATGCGGCGGCGCTGGCGGCAGAGCCGTCGTCCACGGGTAGCCCCGAAGGTCTGCTGAATGGCCCGCAGATCAATCCGGAAGGCAAGACGGACGTGGTGCAGGATCAATCGCAAGTGGACGATCTGCTTGCGAGCCTGGGCTTCTAGGCCCGGCATTGAGCAGACCATAGCCGCGCGGCCTTGCCACGCGGCGCGTCCTCGGAGCGGCATGCCAACGGCGAGGTCGTGGCAAGGCGGAAGGAACGCGGTAGCAAGCTGCGCGCCTGCAAAAGCGTGCTTCCTTTCGTCACGAGAGCACAGGCATACTACGAGCGCAAGCAACGGCGCAGCTTCCCGGTGAGCGGTCGGCATCGGGCGGTGACACGGTGAAGAAGCCTTCCAGCGTGTGACCGGAGCGGTGCCGTATGATCTGCCTACATGCGGCCGGTTCGCACGACGTGCGTGCCGCGCGGCAGCCGCTCGGAGGAGCCTCGCTATGTGGAGTCGTGTGCGCCGCGCCGTGTCCGTCACGGCGATTGCCTTGATCAGTTCCCTGCTAGCCGTGCAGGCCGCTCATGCGGCGCTGGGCGGCACGCCAATGACACCCCCAGCCGACGCCTCGGTTTCCTCGCGCGTCGTCCAGCCTGTTTCGAATGCGTCCAGTGTGGCCCGCTCGGCCGCCAGCGCCGCGTCTTCCGCTTCTTCGTCTTCTGCTTCCAGTTCAAGTTCCGGGTCCTACACCGTCCGCGAGACCAAACTCGGCAACGGCACGGTGGTGCGCGAGTATCTGGCCGCGGACGGCTCGGTGTTCGGCCTTGCCTGGCGCGGACCTCAAATGCCGGATCTGAACGATCTGCTCGGCAGCTACTTCCCGCAATACGTGGCCGGTGTGAAGGCCGTGCGCGCCGCGCGCGGCGGCGGCCGTGGGCCGGTCGCGGTCGACCAGAGCAGCCTCGTCGTGCGAAGCGGCGGCCACATGGGCGCGTTCAGCGGCCAGGCCTGGCTGCCGCCCGCGCTGCCCGCCGGCGTCAGCGGTTCCGACATCCAGTAATGCGAGGACCGAACCATGCGAACCTTTCGTATCGCTGAGCAGTTCAGAAGCTGGATACAAGCCGCGGCAGTCGTGGCGCTGGTGTCGATCGTCGCGGCTTGCGGTGGTGGTGGCGGCTCCAGTTCCAGCAACAACACGCTCGACCCGCTGAACGGCGGCACGCTGCCCGCCAGCCCGACCCAGCAGCCGATTGCGTCGAACGCGTCCAATACCGTGCCGATCACGGTCGGACGAGGCGTGCAGGGCGTCATCAATATTCCGACGGTGAGTGTGTCGATCTGCGCGCCCGGCTCGACCACCAATTGTCAGACCATCAATAACATTCAGGTGGATACCGGTTCGTTCGGTCTGCGGATCGTGGGCTCGGTGCTCAATTCGGCACTGCTCAATGCGCTGCCGGTCAACAGCATTGGTTCGAGCGGCGCACAACTCGCCGAGTGCGCCACCTTCGCCGACGGCTACACCTGGGGCACCGTGCGCAACGCCAGCGTAGGAATTGGCGGCGAGGCGACGTCGACGGCCATCCCGATGCAGATCATCGGCGATCTGTCCGCGAGCAGCGTGCCCACGCGCGCCTGCGGCAGCGGGTCGGCGGAGAACACGGTGAGCGACCTCGGCGCGAACGGCATTCTCGGCATCGGCACCTCGACCACCGACTGCGGCGCGACTTGCGCCAACGCGGCGACCGCGGCCACCTACAGCAACTACTTCGCCTGCACGAACGGCGCCTCGTGCGTTCGCACGGCGGTGCCGCTCGCGCAGCAGGTGGCCAATCCGGTCGCCCATTTCACCGCCGACAACAACGGCGTGATCGTGCAGATGCCGCCGGTGTCGAATACCGGCCAGGCCTCGGCCGCCGGCACACTGGTGTTCGGGATCGGGACGCAGGCAAACAACGCGCTGACCGCCGCCCAGACCTACACCACGGATACCTTCGGCGATCTGAACAACAGCGTCTATAACGGCACGACGGTGCAGGCGTTCCTCGATTCGGGCTCGAACGGCTATTTCTTCGCCGACAGTTCGCTCGCCCAATGCACCGGCAATCTGGCGGGCTTCTATTGTCCGGGCTCGGCGCAGACCCGTTCCGTCACCCTGGTGGGGCTCAACGGCACGAAGAGCGCCGCCAGCATCGGGATCCTGAGTGCGGCGACGCTCTTCAGCAACACCAGCAATTACGCCTTCAACGACCTCGCCGGGCAGATCGGCGGCAACAGCAGCTTCGATGTCGGGCTGCCGTTCTTTTATGGCCGATATATCTACTACGGCTTCGATCTGACCGCGAACGGCGGCGCGGCGCCCTACGTCGCCTTCTAGCACGTTCGTCGATCCGGACGCCGCGCCGGGACGCGCGGCGTCCGGGTCATCCCTCGAAATACCCCCCTTTCTCCGCCCTTATCCGCCGATCGTCGCTTGCGTCGAGCGGGAATAATCGCTCTCACTGGAAAGAGGCGTCGTGCCTCGCCCGACTGGAGAGCTTTTGTGGCAGAGGATAGCGACCTCGAAAAAACCGAATCAGCCACTCCCCGGCGCCTGCAAAAGGCGCGCGAGGAAGGGCAGATCGTGCGTTCGCGGGAGCTGTCGACGTTTGCGCTGCTCGGCGCCGGCTTCTTCGGCGTGTGGGGCATGTCCGGCAGCATCGGCGAGCATCTGCAGAACATGCTGCGCGCCGCATTCACCTTCGACCACGCGAGCGTCTTCGAGACGCGGCGCATGCTGATCGGCGCGGGTGCGGCGAGCCGCGAAGGCTTGCTGACCCTGCTGCCGATCCTCGGCTTCACCGGCGCCGCCGCCCTGCTTGCGCCGATGGCGCTCGGCGGCTGGCAGTTGTCCGCGAAGGGACTCGAACCCAAGTTCGAACGCCTCAACCCGATCTCCGGGCTCGGCAAGATATTCTCGATCAACGGTCCGGCCCAGCTCGTCATGTCGCTTGCGAAGACGCTGGTGGTCGGTCTGATCGGCGGCACGGCGATCTGGAATCGCCGCGAAGAGATTCTCGCGCTGGCGACCCAGCCGTTGCAGCTCGCGCTCGCCAACACCGTCCATCTGATCGCCGTTTGCTGCGGCATGACGGTGGCCGGCATGTTCGTGGTGGCCGCGATGGACGTGCCGTATCAGCTCTGGCAGTTCCACAAGAAACTGCGCATGACCAAGGAAGAAGTGAAGCGCGAGCATCGCGAAAGCGAAGGCGACCCGCACGTGAAGGGCCGGATTCGCGCGCAGCAGCGTGCGATCGCCCGCCGCCGCATGATGACCAACGTGCCGAAGGCCGACGTGGTGGTGACCAACCCGACGCACTTCGCGGTGGCGCTGCAATACACCGACGGCGAGATGCGCGCACCGAAGGTGGTCGCCAAGGGCGTGAACCTGGTGGCCGCGCGGATTCGCGAAATCGCTGCGGAAAACAACGTGCCGTTGCTGGAAGCGCCGCCGCTCGCGCGGGCGCTGTATCACAACGTCGATCTGAATCGCGAGATTCCGGGGCCGTTGTACGGCGCCGTGGCCGAAGTGCTCGCCTGGGTCTATCAACTGCGCCGCTTCAAGACCGAAGGCGGCGAAAAGCCGGCCACGCCGACCGATTTCGACGTGCCTGCTGAACTCGACAAGGGTGGTGTATCGGATGAAGAAGCCGATCAGGAAGCCGCCGACACGCTCAACCCCGCTGTAAATAACGACGACGCTTCAGGAGCCTCCGCATGAACGCTCGCGCCGGATTCCTGTCCCGACGGCCGGATGCCTTCAGCAGCACCAATATGCGCGCCCTCGCCGGGCCGGTGCTGATCTGCATGATCCTCGGCATGATGATTTTGCCGTTGCCGCCGTTTTTGCTGGATCTGCTGTTCACCTTCAACATCGCGCTTTCCGTGATGGTGCTGCTCGTCAGCATGTACACGATGAAGCCGCTCGACTTCGCCGCTTTTCCGAGCGTGCTGCTGTTCTCGACCCTGCTGCGCCTTTCACTGAACGTGGCGTCCACCCGGGTCGTGCTGCTCGAAGGCCACACCGGCCCGGACGCGGCCGGCCAGGTGATCGAGTCGTTCGGCCACTTCCTCGTGGGCGGCAACTTCGCGGTCGGTATCGTCGTCTTTATCATTTTGATGGTGATCAACTTTTCGGTGATCACCAAGGGCGCGGGGCGGATCGCGGAAGTGTCCGCGCGCTTCACGCTCGACGCGATGCCCGGCAAGCAGATGGCGATCGACGCCGACCTGAATGCCGGTCTCATCAACGAAGAACAGGCCCGAAAGCGCCGCGCGGAAGTCTCGCAGGAAGCCGAGTTTTACGGCTCCATGGACGGCGCCAGCAAGTTCGTGCGCGGCGATGCGATTGCCGGTTTGCTGATCATGGTGATCAACATCATCGGCGGGCTGATTGTCGGTATCGTCCAGCACGACATGAGCTTTGCGGCGGCTGGGAAGAACTACACGCTGCTTACCATCGGTGACGGCCTCGTCGCGCAGATTCCTTCGTTGGTGATCTCGACGGCGGCCGGCGTGATCGTCTCGCGGGTGGCCACCAACGAAGACATCGGCACGCAATTGACGGGACAGCTGTTCACCAACCCGCGCGTGCTGATCATCACCGGCTGTATTCTCGTGCTGATGGGACTGATCCCCGGCATGCCGCATTTCGCGTTTCTGATTCTCGGCGGCGGTCTGATCCAACTCGGCCGCACGATGAAAAAGCGCGCCGACGAGCGCAAGAACACGACGGCGCTGGTCGACGTCGCGCCGGCCGCGATGGCACCGGTCGAGAACACCGAAGCCAGCTGGGACGACGTGACGATGATCGACACGCTCGGTCTCGAAGTCGGCTATCGCCTGATTCCGCTCGTCGACAAGAACTCGGACGGCGAACTGCTCAAGCGGATCAAGAGTATCCGCAAGAAGTTCGCACAGGAAATCGGCTTTTTGCCGCCGGTCATTCATATCCGCGACAACCTGGAATTGCGACCGAACGGTTATCGCATCGCGTTGAAGGGCGTGGAAGTGGGCGTGGGCGAGGCGTATCCGGGCCAGTGGCTCGCGATCAACCCCGGCCAGGTGTCCGCAGCGTTGCCCGGCACGCCGACGCAAGATCCGGCCTTCGGTCTGCCGGCCATCTGGATCGACACCAACCTGCGCGAGCAGGCGCAGGTGTACGGCTACACGGTGGTCGATTCGAGCACGGTGGTGGCGACCCACCTGAATCACCTGGTGGTGACGCACGCTTCCGAACTGCTCGGCCGCCGCGAAGTGCAGGCTTTGCTGGAGCGCATGCAGAAGGACACGCCGTCGCTGGTGGACGACCTGGTGCCGAAGTCGCTGCCGCTCACGACACTGCAGAAGGTGCTGCAGAATCTGCTGGAAGAAGGCGTGCCGATCCGCGACATGCGCACGATCCTCGAAGCGTTGTCCGAATACGCACCGAAGGTCACGGACGCACACGACCTCACCGCCGCCGTGCGCCTCGCGCTCGGCCGCGCGATCACGCAGCAGTGGTTCCCCGGCATCGGCGACATGCAGGTGATGGGCCTCGACTCCAACCTCGAACGGGTGCTGTCGCAGGCTTTGTCGACCGGTACCAATCCGGGCCTGGAGCCGGGTCTGGCGCATACGCTGCTGACGGAAACGCAGAAGGCGATGACGCGTCAGCAGAACCTCGGACTCGCGCCGGTGCTGCTGGTACAGCACGCCTTGCGGCCGATGCTCGCGCGCTTCCTGCGTCGCAGCCTGCCGCAGCTGAAGGTGCTCTCGTACGCCGAAGTGCCGGACACGCGCAACATCAAGGTGGTGAATCTGATCGGCGCGCATTGAGGCGAACCGCATTTGGTAGCAAGCCGGACAGCGAATGCCGGCAGATTCAGTTCGACGTCCAGCGTGACGTCTTTTACCGGCGCTTTTTAGCGCCGGTTTTCATTTCCGCGCCTAACTTTTTGCGCCGCGAATTGCCGCCGGGGTACATGCTGCGTCGGCGCGAGCGCCGCTCCGCGCGGCTCTTAAGCGTGTTTCAAACCCGCGTGCGTGTGAATCGGACAACGTTTCCATCGCCCGAATTGCCCGCGTTTATCCATCTTTATCCATCGATCGTCGCTCGACGGGTTTCGCAATAATGATCTCAATGGGAAGCGGTATATCGCCGGTCCGTTAGTCCGTTTACCTCATCGGGGGTCCAGCTTGAACATTCGTAAATTTGTCGGTGCTACCAGTCGTGATGCTCTGCGCCTCGTGCGCGAAGCACTGGGCGCGGACGCAGTCGTCCTGTCCAATCGCACGATGGACGACGGCAGCGTCGAGATCGTCGCACTGGCTGACCGCGACCTCGCGGCCATCGCGCCGAAAGCGCCGCGCAATGCCGCAGGCGCGCCGATGAATGCGCTGGCAGGACAAGCCCCGCTCGCCGCACCGCGCCCGCTGCCGACGATGCAAGCCAATCCGTATGCAGGCGGCATGAGCGGCATGCCCGATGTGTTTTCGTCGGTGTTCGGTGCCAGCCCGGAAGCGGGTGCCGAGAACATGAACAGCCACGCGGCTCACGCGGACACGGCCGACTCTGGCAGCGACACGCTTCCCGCCGTCGCCAAGCCCGTTCCCGCTGCGCCGAAGGCCGCGTTGCCGGGTCTGTCCGCAGCGAAACCGGTGGTGTCCGCCGCACCGTCCAGCGCAGCGCCTGCCGCGCAGCCGGCCGGCGTCGAACAGCCGAGCGCACGCGCTGCCGCTTCGCGCCTGACCGAAGACATCCGCGCCGATCTGCTCAAGGCAGCCGGTGTGCAGTCCGGTCCCGCCGCCAGCGCATCGAAGATCGACGCGCCGCGCACGATGGCCGAATCGAATCCCTGGCTGATCGACCACGCTCGCCGTATTGCCGCCGAACAGCAGGAAGAGGGCGCCTACAGCGCACGTCCCGCCGCGATGACGCCGGCCGCCGCAATGGCCAAAGGCCTGGGCGCCGCTGTCGAACCGGGCATGCACGCCGCGCCGTCGGCCGACAAGCCGGAATGGGCCCGCGAAGCCGCGCAGGTTGCCGCGCGCCGCGCCGCGCAAAAGAATGCGCCGCCGCCCGCAGCCAGCGACGACAGCCGCACGCCCGCGTCGGTTGCCGAAGCGATCAAGGTACGCATGGAACAGGTCGTCAACGACACCGTGATGAGCGAGCTGTCGTCGATGCGCGGCATGATGGAAGAACACTTCGCCGGTCTCCTGTGGGGCGAGCGCCAACGTCGCAACCCGGCGCGCGCCGCGCTCACCAAGCACATGTTCGCGGCGGGCTTCTCGGCGCAACTCGTGCAGATGATGGTCGATAACCTGCCCGACGAAGTCGACAGCATGGAAGGCGGCATGGACTGGGTGCGCTCGGTGCTCGAATCGAACTTGCCGGTGATGGAAGACGAAGACGCGCTGATGGAGCGCGGCGGCGTGTTCGCCCTGATGGGGCCGACGGGCGTCGGCAAGACCACGACTACCGCCAAGCTCGCCGCGCGCTGCGTGATGCGCTTCGGCGCGAGCAAGGTGGCGCTGCTGACCACCGACAGCTACCGTATCGGCGGTCACGAGCAACTGCGTATTTTCGGCAAGATTCTGGGCGTCTCGGTGCATGCCGTGAAAGACGGCGCCGACCTGCAACTCGCGCTCTCCGAGTTGCGCAACAAACACATCGTACTGATCGACACGATCGGTATGAGCCAGCGCGATCGCCTCGTGTCCGACCAGATCGCGATGCTGTGCCGCGCCGGTCAGCCGGTGCAGCGTCTGCTGCTGCTCAACGCAACCAGCCACGGCGACACGCTCAACGAAGTGGTGCAGGCCTATCAGCGCGCGCCGGATCAGCAACCGCTCGCCGGCTGCATCCTGACCAAGCTCGACGAAGCCACCAATCTGGGCGGCGTGCTCGACACGGTGATCCGCTACAAGCTGCCGGTGCATTACGTATCGACCGGTCAGAAAGTGCCGGAAAACCTGTACGTCGCGACGAAGAAGTTCCTCATCAAGAGCGCGTTCTGTATTCCACGCGACAACTCGCCATTCGTGCCGCACGACGACGATATTCCAGCGTTGTTATCCGCGCTGTCCGCGCGTTCGACGGCCGAACTGCACGAGGTGCGCTTTGGATAAGCTCATCTCCGATCAGGCAGAAGGACTGCGGCGGCTGCTGGCAAAGAGCGGTTCGCGGGTGATCGCGGTGACGGGCGGTTCGAGCGGAGTCGGCTGTACGACGACCGTGGTGAATCTCGCTGCAGCGCTCGCGCAGCAGGGCAAGGACGTGCTGGTGATCGACGAATGCCTCGGCGAACGTTCGGTGAGCGGCATGCTCGGCGGCTTGCGCGGGGCGGGCAATTTTTCCGCGGTGATGCGCGGCGACCTGTCGCTCGACGACGCCGCCGCGCGCCATGCGCTCGGGTTCTCGGTGCTGGCCGCGTCGCGCAATAACCGCGAAGGTTATACGGCTGCGCAACTGGGCGTGGTGCTGCACGGTTCCGCCGACGTCGTGCTGATCGATGCGCAACTCGACGAGCACGGTCATCTGTCTTCGCTCGCGATGCAGTCGCACGACGTGATGATCGTCACGCGCGTGGCTGCGCAGGCGATCACCGACACCTATGCCTGCATGAAGCGCCTGCACTACGCGCACGCCACCGCGCAGTTCCGCGTGCTGGTGAACCAGGTGCAGAGCGTGGACGACGCGCATACCGCGTTTGCAAACCTGGCCGGCGTGGCCGGGCGCTACCTGACGGTGGCGCTGGAAGACGCCGGTTGTATTGCCGCCGATGTGCGGATGGCGCGAGCCCTGGAGTTGTCGCGGTGTGTCGTCGATGCGTTTCCATCGACACCGGCCGCGCGGGACTTCCGGCACCTCGCCGCCGAATTGCAGTACTGGCCGATGCGGCCAGCGATGTCGTCGCAAACGCCCTGGATGGCGCCTGCGACAGTTACAGCGGCGCAACACGCCGACCAACCGTCTGCGCAGCTCGCCTGAGAGGCGGCACAAGGACAAGGGGAGCACGATGTATAACGCTCAGGGAAAGATTTCCCAAGCCGAAGTTCTGACGAAGTACGCACCGCTGGTGCGTCGCCTCGGCTTGCAGCTCGTCGCCAAGATGCCGGCGAGCGTCGATCTCGACGATCTGATTCAGGCCGGCATGATCGGTCTGCTGGACGCTGCGGGTCGCTACAAGGAAGATCAGGGCGCGCAGTTCGAGACTTACGCCAGCCAGCGGATTCGCGGCGCGATGCTCGACGAGTTGCGCAGCAACGACTGGTTGCCGCGTAGCTTGCGACGCACGTCGCGCGAAGTGGAAACGGCCGTGCACAAGGTGGAGCAGAACCTGGGCCGTTCCGCGAGCGAGACCGAGATCGCCGAGCATCTGCAGATGCCGCTCGACGAGTATCAGTCGATGCTGCAGGATCTGCACGGCAGCCAGCTGATCTACTACGAAGACTTCGACCGTTCCGCCGACGACGAGCCGTTTCTCGACCGCTACTGCGTCGATCATTCGGACCCGCTCTCCGCGTTGCTGGACGACAGCCTGCGTTCGGCGCTGGTCGAAGCAATCGACCGTTTGCCGGAGCGCGAAAAGCTGCTGATGTCGCTGTACTACGAACGCGGGATGAATCTGCGGGAGATCGGTGCCGTGATGGAAGTGAGCGAATCGCGGGTGTGCCAGTTGCACAGCCAGGCCGTGGCCCGTTTGCGTACACGCTTGCGTGAAATGGCGTGGGCCAACGCCGAAGCGACCTGATGCGCTGATCGGCGCCCGCGAGCCGCGGTATCGACAGGTAACATGCGGCGGCCGTGGCGTTCTTTCAGGGCGGCTTTACGCGTCGGCGTCCGCCATTTCATGTTCGGCGGCCAGCGCAAGAAACGCCGAGCGCGACATGCCACGCGCTTGCGCGTAAGTGTCGATATCGTGAACCAGCGCTTCCGGCAACGAGATGTTGATGCGCACCGCTTTTTTCAGCGCCGGAATGTTGCGTGTCGTGACGAACCCCCACGTAAAACCCGCGTAGTCCGGATTGCGCCGATGCTCGTCGAGCGTAAGACGTTCGGGGATCGGCAAGCCTTCGTCGAGCAGCGTATCGAGATGCGCCTCGATTGCCAGCTTCGCATTCGCGTAAGCGCCTTCCAGTGAATCGCCTGCCGAATGGCAGCCCGGAATGTCCGGCACCACGACGCCGAACGCGTGCTGCGTGTCGCCCGGTTCGATGGCGATCGGAAAAATCAGATTTTTCATTTCAAGCCTGCCTGTTTCAGGATGCTGTTCAGCGTGCCTGGCGGTAAATCCCGCTTTGGATGCGGGATGGTCACGAGACCGGCCACGGCGGGGGGCGGAAATGATGGTGACTGCCCGAAACCCGGACTAGCCGCCAGCCACTCGCCATGATGAGTTTGCCGACCTCGGCACTGGTCATTGCGCACTCCTCGAAGCATACACACGATTACACAACCTTGCTAGTTGGAGATACGTCGCGTGTCACGGCATGGGTGGCGCAAGCGGCAAAGCATCTCAGTGGAAGGAACCGGTGATTTCAACGCGGCGCGGCTGTTACCGCCACCTGGCCGGATGGCCAACGTCGAGGAGATGAGGTGGGAAAAGGGGGCGGGCGAAAACAGAAAGGGCCCGTCGAAGACGAGCCCTTCAGGGAATACTCAAGCAGTCATCAGCCGGGTCGTCAGACCCGGAGCGCAGGCGTCTAGACCGAGGCGCGCGCCGGAATCCGGCCGTCCGGTCCGTAGAAATTGGCTTTTTGCGGCACGGCAACCTGGAGCGCGGTGAGTGCGCGCTGGTTGTAGTCCATGCGTACGCGGATCAGTTCGCCGTTGCTGGTGTTGGTGCGCCGCGCGCGTTCGGCGGCTTGCTGCAGCAACGCCCATTGCTCGGCGAGCCGGGTGTCGGCGGCGGCGGCGAGTTCCATGCCGGGCCAGCCCGACGGCAAACCCATCTCGGCGAGTTGCGCGTCGCGCGCGCTTTCGAGATTGGCGAGTGCGCCGATCAGTTCGGTTTTCTTCTCGACGATAGGCGGCAACGTCTCCAGCGGCGACAAGGCGGTGAGAGCCCTGGTTTCGAGCGCCAGGATCGAGGCGAAAGCCTCGACGGCCGAATATTCTTCGATGAGGGTGGCAAGCAGGGCGTTTTTCATCTCAACATCTCGCTGAGCACGACGGCTCGCGCGTAATCCGCGAGCCGGGTTGGTCGAATGCCGCCCGGCAATTCACCGCACTTCGATGTGTCGATCAGTTGCCGGCCGACGAGGTTTTGCTTTGCAACAGGTCGCGTGCGGTGTTCAGCACGCCGTCGGCGATCTTGCCGGAGTCGATCGTCAGCGTGCCGTTCTTGATGGCCTGCTTGATCGACTCGACGTGCGCCGTGTCGATATCGGCCGAGCCCGACGCCGCGAGACTGCGCAGATGCTGCGACAGGCCCGACAGGCTGACGCTGGCGTCGCCCGAACCGCTGGTGGTGGTCTGCGAGGCCGTGCCCGCACTCTGCGCGTTGCTGTTCGCGGTCGTCGCGTCGCTCGTTTGCGAACGGGACAGGGCGTCTTTCAACGTCGGCAGATTCGAATTGGTTGTGGAATCGACTTTCACGATTGGCTTCCTGAACGATTTGATCCTTATAACGGCTACCGCTGATCAAAACTTTAGCGCAATCGCTCGAGGTTTTGCCTTGTCTTTCAAGACGATCCGGCCCCCTGGCCGCAAAGCCAGACTGGGCGGCGAATGTGACGTTGGACCAGGTCACAGCTGGATCTCCACCGTCGAGCCGTCCTTGACGATCCCGGAGATGATCTGGCCGTTGGCGGTCTTCACCCGGATCTGCTGGCCGGGCGACGCATTGTTCATCGCGCTGCCTTCGGCCGAGATGGAAAAGCCGTCGCCGGCCGCGACCACGTGCACCGTCTGGCCGATCGAGACCGCCGACGCGCTCTTGAGCATGTCGCGACGCAGCGGCATGCCGCCGGCGATGCGCACCATCGACGCCGAGCCGATCGCCTGCGACGGATCGGTGACGATGGCTTGCGGCAGGCCGGTCAGGTCGCCGTCGCGTGCCACGAGGTCGGCCGCGGTGAGCACGTCGCCCGGCGCCATTGCGCGGGCGGCGAGGTAGTAAGTGGCGTGCAGCGAGATGCGCGCCTGCAGGTAGATCGTCCACGGACGCTCGCCGGCGCAGCGCACGCCCACGGTCATGCGGCCCCACAGACGGGCGCCGGTCGGCATGAACGGTTCGAGCTGGGTGCAACTCGCGAGGCCGCGCGGAAAGGCCGGCGCAACGGTGATATCGACCTTGCCGGGCAAGCCCGCCGATTGCTGCTGCAGGAACGCGAGCGCGGCGCCGCGGATCGCCTCGGGGTCCTGCTGGCCGGGCAGCGGAGCTGCCGGCGCAAGCGTGGCGGGGCGCAGATTCTGTTGCACGACAGCCGGCGCAGCTTGCCGGGTCGCCGGCGTACGGGCGATCGTGGCGGGCTGCGGGGTGGTCTGTCCGGGCATCGGCACGGGCGTCACCACGGCTTTCGACGCCGCGGCGGCCTGAACCGGCTTGCCGTTGGCGCCGAGTTGCGGCGGCTCGCCGCGCGACGCCAGGCTGTCGAAGCCACTGACAGAAACGTTGCCCGGCGTGCTTTCGATGCCGTTTGCCGGCACGCCCATCGGCGCATTGGCGGCCACCGGCTGCGTGCCGATCGACGGCCGCGCGCCGTTCTGCGGCGTCATCACGACCGGGATGGCCTGACGTGCGCTGGGCGCGGGAATCGTCACCACGCCGTTGGCGTCAGGTTTGAAACTGGTGCGGATCATGGCCGGCGCGGCGGGCGCGTCGTCCGTGCCCGGAATCACGATCGAGCCGCTCGCATTGGCGGCGCGCGTGAACTGATCGGTGTCGCGCGCCACGGGGTTGCTTCTGAGCGACTGCGCGGTCGCGGCGGCCAGCGTCGCGGCGCTGCCGGCACGTTTGGCCGGCGCGGCCTGCATGTGCTCGGCCAGATCGGCGAGCGCGGCAGGATTCTTTTCACCGGGACCGGGAATCACGATCGGGCCGCCGGCGTCCTGTGCCTTGACGGTTGCCGGCAGCAGGACGATCCCGCCCGCCACCCAGACGGCAACACTGACGACGAGCCGCGTCACCAGACGGCACGTACCGCGCGCGGCACGCCGCACGGCAACCCCGCCCACGCGACGAGTCGCCGCCGCGCGAGCCGCGCGCTGCGTCAGATCGAAAGTGGGTTGGTCCATGGCGCTCTCCGTCAAATGCATCAGTACGAGTTGCATTCTAGAGAGCGCCCCCATTGCGCAAACGTTGAATAGAAGCCCCCTTTCCCGGTTATTCGTCCGATTGGTCCTTGCGTCCCGCCCATAAGATGCACCTCATGCAAAAAGGTCTTCCCGCCTGACGCAGGCTTGCAGGAGTTGCGTAGGGGAAGCCTCGGGAACGTACTCCGGAGATTTCCATGCTGGACAAACTCGATGCCGAATTCTCTTTTGGCCGTGAAGCGCTCGATGTGCGCGCCTACCGCCAGGAACTGCTGTCGTCGAATATCGCTAACGCCGATACCCCCGGGTACAAGGCGCGCGACGTCGACTTCGCTTCGTCGCTTGCCGGCGCGCTGAAGAAGTCGGGCGGCGCAAGCGTCGGCGCGTCGAACAATTCGACGCTCGCCATGACGCAACCCGCCGGCGTGACCAACGGTATGTCGATGGCCTCGACCGCGCCCGGTCACATGACGGGCAAGGCGACGCTGACGCCGACCGGCGGCACGCAGGACGACTACGGCAATTTGCAGTACCGCATTCCGACGCAACCCGCGCTCGACGGCAACACGGTCGATATCGACGCGGAGCGCGTGCAGTTCGCAGACAACACCTTGCATTTCGAATCTGGCATGACCGTGCTGTCAGGCCAGATCAAGACAATGCTCGCGGCCATCCAGTCGGGCTCGTAATAACCGGCGCCGCAGAAACACGCAGTACGCAAGAACAATCGCTACGGGAATCAACGTGAAGCCGGGTCGAACCGGGTGCAGCAATCCTGCATGAAGAGAGGTCAGGAAAACATGCCATCTTTAATGAACATTTTTGGTGTTGCCGGCTCCGCGATGTCCGCGCAGTCGCAACGGCTCAACGTGACGGCGTCGAATCTCGCCAACGCGGACAGCACGACCGGTCCGGACGGTCAGCCGTACAAGGCCAAGCAGGTCGTGTTCGCGGTGAATCCGCTCGGCGGCGCGCGTTCGGGCTCCGGTCAGCAGATCGGCGGCGTGCAGGTCACCGGCGTGGTCGACGACCCGACGCCGATGAAGACCGCGTACGACCCCGGCAATCCGGCAGCCAATTCAGATGGCTATGTGACCTTGCCTAACGTCGACCCGGTGCAGGAGATGGTCAACATGATCTCGGCCTCGCGCTCGTACCAGGCCAACGTCGAGACCCTGAACACCGCCAAAACACTGATGCTGAAAACGCTCACGATCGGAACCTGAGGAGACCTCCTTGACCACCAGCACCACAATCGGCAGCAGCGGCACGACCGTGTCGCAGACGTTGCTCGACACCATGAACGGCACGGGCAGCGCCTCGAGTTCCACGAGCTCGACGGGCAGCACGTCCGGCACGTCGGCGACCGACCTGCAGAACACCTTCCTGCAACTGCTCGTCGCGCAGTTGAAGAACCAGGATCCGACCAACCCGATGGACAGCTCGCAGATGACTTCGCAGCTGGCGCAGATCAACACGGTGTCGGGTATCAGCCAGCTGAATACCACGCTGACCTCGCTGTCGACCCAGCTGACGGCGGGCCAGCAGTCGCAGGCCGCACTGCTGATCGGCTCGACCGTGCTCGCGCCGGGAAGCTCGGTGGCGGTCGCGAGCGGCAAGGCCGGCGCGTTCGGCGTGCAGCTCGCCAACTCGGTGAGCGACCTGCAGGTGGTCGTGAAGAACTCGGCCGGTCAGATCGTCAACACGATCGACCTCGGCAAGCAGTCGGCCGGCACGATTCCGGTGGGCTGGACGCCGACCGATACGACGGGCGCGACGTTGCCCGACGGCACCTACACGATCAGCGCGGTCGGCACGATCAACGGCCAGCAAGCCACGGCGACCACGCTCACGGGCGCCACGGTGCAAAGCGTGGTCATGCAGAACGGCGCGCCGGGTCTCGTGCTGTCGAATGGTTCGACAGTCGGCCTGACGAGCGTCGCCGCGATCCTCTGATTCAGATTCTGTCAGTTACGACTTTCCAGATACGGAGACCGTCATGGGTTACCAACAAGGTTTGAGCGGTTTGTCGGCATCGTCGAGCGATCTCGACGTGATCGGCAACAACATTGCCAACGCGAATACGGTTGGCTTCAAGAGCGGCGCAGCGCAATTCGCCGACATGTACGCGAATTCGGTGGCGACGGCCGTCGGCAATCAGGTCGGCATCGGCACGAAGCTCGCCGACGTGCAGCAACAGTTCTCGCAAGGCACGATCACCAGCACGAATCAGGCGCTCGACGTCGCGATCAACGGCAACGGCTTCTTCCAGCTGTCGAACAACGGCTCGCTGGTGTACTCGCGCAACGGCGTGTTCCAGCTCGACAAGAACGGCTTCATCACCAACGCGCAAGGCCTGCAACTGATGGGCTACGCGGCAAATAGCTCGGGCATCATCAACACGGCGCAAACCGTGCCGCTGACCGTGCCGACGACGAATATCGCGCCGCAAGAAACCACCAAAATCGTTGCCGGCCTGAACCTGAACGCACAGGACGCGCTGATGCTCGGCACGCCGACCGTCACGCCGAGCCTGCAAACGGGCAGCACGCTGACCACGCCGGGCGCGACGATCACGAACACTGCGTCGGGCACGAACAACGACAACTACACCGTCACGTTCGACACCACGACTACGCCGACCTCGTACTCGGTCAAGGACAACACGCTCGGCACGACGACCAGCGGCACGTACACGTCGGGCTCGGCGATCTCGCTCGGCAACGGCCAGACGATCACGTTCAACGGCACGCCTGCCAACGGCGACAGCGTGGCAGTCGCGCCGACCGCCGTCGCGTTCAACCAGAACAGCTCGACGACGTACAACTACTCGACCAGCACGACGGTGTACGACTCGCTGGGCGGCTCGCAGAATGTCAACATGTACTTCGCCAAGACGGCGGCCGGTACGTGGAACGTGTATGCCGGCACGTCGACGGGCACCGCGCAGCTGATCGGTCACGCGAACTTCAATTCGTCGGGCACGCTGCTCGGCACGACGGATGCATCCGGTGTCGCGACTGCTACGCCGTTCGCCTACAACTTCTCGATCCCGACCACCGACGGTTCGTCGACGCCGCAGAATCTGACGCTGAACATCGCCGGCACGACGCAGTACGGCGGCAAGGACGGCGTGAACTCGCTGCAACCCGACGGCTACCCGGCCGGCACGCTGACGAGCTTCACGATCGGCGCCGACGGCACGCTGACCGGCAACTACTCGAACCAGCAAACTGCTGCGCTCGGCCAGATCGTGCTCGCGAACTTCTCGAACCAGAACGGTCTCGTGAACCTCGGCAACAACGAATTCCAGCAGACCTCGACCTCGGGCGTCGCGCAGATTTCGGCGCCGGGCTCGACCAACCACGGCGTGCTGCAAGGCGGCGCGGTCGAAAACTCGAACGTCGATCTGACGAGCGAACTGGTGAACCTGATCACCGCGCAACGCAACTATCAAGCGAACGCGCAGACGATCAAGACCCAGCAGACCGTCGACCAGACCCTGATCAACCTGTAAGCGACCGGGACTAACCCATCATGGATCGGCTGATCTACACCGCGATGTCGGGCAGCACGCAAGCGCTCGAACAGCAGGCTATCGTTGCCAACAATCTGGCGAATGCATCGACCACCGGATTTCGCGCGCAACTGGCGACGTTCCGTGCCGTGCCGATGTCGTTCGGCGACGGCAGTTCGGTGAACGACAACACCACGCGTACTTTCGTGCTGTCGTCGACGCCGGGCGCGGACTACACGCCGGGGCCGATCCAGCAGACGGGCAATCCGCTCGACGTGGCGATTCAGGGTCCGGGCTGGCTGGCCGTGCAAACCACCGACGGCGGCGAGGCGTACACACGGGCCGGCAATCTGCACGTGGACGAAAACGGTCAACTGGTGAACGCCACCAACCAGGTGGTGCTCGGCAACGGCGGTCCGGTTTCGGTGCCGCCGGGCGCGGAAATCACCATCGGCAAGGACGGCACGGTTTCGGCGCTGACGCCGGGCGATCCGCCCACGGCCGTGGTGACGGTGGATCAGCTGAAGCTGGTGAATCCGGATCCGCAAACCATGACGCGCGGCGACGACGGCCTGTTCCGCACCGCCGACGGCAACCCCGCCGACGCGGATCCGGCCGTCACGCTGGCACCGGCTTCGCTGGAAGGCAGCAACGTGAATCCGGTTTCGGCAATGGTTTCGATGATTACCAACGCCCGCCAGTTCCAGATGCAGACCAAGCTGCTGGAAAGCGCCGACAAGAACGACCAGTCCGCCAACCAGCTGCTCAGCTTCAGCTAACGGCGCCCAGGATTTGCAACTCTGTTGCATGACACCCGAGCGGATGCAGATGCAACCGCTCGGGTCGACAAAGGAACACACATGAATCGCTCACTTTACATCGCTGCCACCGGCATGAATGCGCAACAGGCGCAGATGGACGTGATCTCGAACAACCTCGCGAACGTCAGCACCAACGGCTTCAAGGGCTCGCGCGCGGTGTTCGAAGACCTGCTGTATCAGACCGTCCGCCAACCGGGTGCGAACTCGACGCAGAACACCGAATTGCCGTCCGGCATCCAGCTCGGCACGGGTGTTCAGCAGGTCGCGACCGAGCGTCTGTACACGCAGGGCAACCTGCAACAGACCGGCAACTCGAAAGACGTCGCCATCAACGGTCAAGGCTTTTTCCAGGTGCAGATGCCCGACGGCACGACGGCCTATACCCGCGACGGTTCGTTCCAGACCAACGCGCAGGGTCAGCTCGTCACGTCGAGCGGCTACCAGGTGATCCCGGCCATCACGATCCCGAACAACGCTACCTCGCTGACCATCGGCAGCGACGGCGTGGTGTCGATCACCGTGGCGGGCTCGACCAACAGCCAGCAGCTCGGCTCGATGCAGATCGCGACCTTCATCAACCCGGCCGGTCTCGACGCCAAGGGTGAAAACCTGTTCGCGGAAACCGCTTCGTCGGGCGCACCGAACGTCGCGCAACCGGGCCTGAACGGCGCCGGCACGCTGAATCAGGGCTACGTGGAAGCATCGAACGTGAACGTGGTGCAGGAACTGGTGAACATGATCCAGACGCAGCGCGCTTACGAAATCAACAGCAAGGCCGTGACGACCTCCGACCAGATGTTGCAGACCCTGAGCCAGATGCAGGTTTAAGGTTCTGAGATTTAACAGGTGTCAATCAAGATGTCGCACTTCACTCGTAATCCGGTTCATTCGCGCACCGCTCAGGCGCTCGTGCAGCTCACGCTGCTCGCCGCGCTGGGTGGCTGCGGCCTCGTGCCGAAGCAACCGATCACGCAGCAGCCGATGACGGCGTTGCCGCCGCTGCCGCCGTCGATGCAGGCGCCGGGCTCGATCTACAACCCGGGCTACGCGGGCCGTCCGCTGTTCGAAGACCAGCGGCCGCGCAACGTGGGCGACATCCTGACGATCGTGATTCAGGAAAACGTCAACGCCACGAAGTCGTCGGGCGCGGGCGTGAACCGCAGCGGCACGACGAGCTTCGACGTACCGACCGCCGGCTTCCTCGGCGGCCTGTTCGGCAAGACGAACCTGAGCGCGAACGGCGCCAACAAGTTCGCGGCGACGGGCGGCGCCAATGCATCGAACACGTTCAGCGGCGTGATTACCGTCACGGTGACGGGCGTGCTGCCGAACGGCAACCTGATGGTCAGCGGCGAAAAGCAGATGCTGATCAACCAGGGTAACGAGTTCGTGCGTTTCTCCGGCGTCGTCAATCCGAATACGATTTCGAATCTGAACGCGGTGTATTCCACCCAGGTGGCCGACGCGAAAATCGAATATTCCGCGAAGGGGTACATGGACGAGGCCGAGAACATGGGCTTCCTCCAGCGCTTCTTCCTCAACGTGTCGCCGTGGTGATCATGCGTACAGTCTTTTCCCGGTCCCGCTTCGCCCGCTTCGGCAAGCTGCTCGCTTTCGTGGCGCTCGCCTGCGCGGCCTTGCCGGCGGCAACGCCCGCACGCGCCGAGCGTCTCAAGGACCTCGTGCAGATTCAGGGCGTGCGCGACAACCCGCTGATCGGCTATGGCCTCGTCGTGGGTCTCGACGGCACCGGCGACCAGACCACGCAGACGCCGTTCACCACGCAGACGCTCGCCAACATGCTGGCGAACCTCGGCATCTCGATCAACAACCAGGCGGCCGGTTCGAGCAATTCGCAATCGTCGCTGTCGAACATCCAGCTGAAAAACGTCGCCGCGGTGATGGTGACGGCGGTGCTGCCGCCGTTCGCGCGTCCCGGCGAAGCGATCGACGTGACGGTGTCGTCGCTCGGTAACGCCAAGAGCCTGCGTGGCGGCACCTTGCTGCTGACGCCGCTCAAGGGCGCGGACGGCCAGGTGTATGCGCTGGGTCAGGGCAACCTCGCGGTCGGCGGTGCGGGTGCCAGCGCCAACGGCAGCAAGGTGCAGGTGAACACGCTGGCCGCGGGCCGCATTGCCGGCGGCGCGATCGTCGAGCGCGCGGTGCCCACGTCCGTCTCGCAGGCGGGCACCATGCAGCTCGATCTGAACGACATGGACTACGACACCACGCAGCGTGTCGTCGCAGCGGTCAACAATGCATTCGGCGGCGGCACGGCCACGGCGCTCGACGGCCGCACGATCCAGTTGCGCGCACCGACCGATCCGGAACAGCAGGTCGCCTTCATGGCGCAGTTGCAGAACCTCGACGTGAAGCCGGCCCAGGCCGCCGCGAAGGTGATTCTCAACGCACGCACCGGTTCGATCGTGATGAACCAGATGGTCACGCTGCAGAACTGCGCGGTCGCGCACGGCAATCTCTCCGTGGTGATCAACACGCAGCCGGTGGTCAGCCAGCCGGGCGCGTTCTCGAACGGTCAGACGGTAGCAGCCAAGCAGTCGCAGATTCAGCTCAAGCAGGACAACGGCGCGCTCAAGCTCGTGAGCGCCGGCGCGAACCTCGCCGAAGTGGTGAAAGCGCTCAACGCACTCGGTGCGACGCCGGCGGATCTGATGTCGATCCTGCAGGCCATGAAGGCGGCGGGCGCGTTGCGCGCCGACCTGGAAATCATCTAAGGAAGACAGCAGATGAATTCGGATACGACCAACTCCACCAGCTCGGCAAACGACCTCACCCAGCGCTTCGCGCTCGACGTGCAGGGCTTCGCCAAGCTGAGCGCGCAGGCCAAGGCCTCGCCGCAAGCCGGCATGAAAATGGCCGCGCAGCAGTTCGACGCCGTGTTCACGCAGATGATGCTCAAGAGCATGCGCGATGCGACGCCGCAGGACAGCCCGTTCGATTCGCACGACAGCGCGACCTTCACGTCGATGATGGATCAGCAGTTGTCGCAGCAGATGTCGCAGAAGGGTATCGGCGTGGCCGACGCCATGCTCAAGCAGTTGATGCGCAACCAGGGCATGCAGGTCGGTGCCGGCGGCTCGGCTGGCGCGGCGGGCGGACTGGCCGGCATGGCCAACGCGCTCGGCGGCGGCAGCAGCGGCGGCGACGAAGGTCAGACCGCGGCGCTCAACGCGCTCGCCAAGGCATACGGCAACGCGCAGGCCAACGGCCAGCTGGCGATGGGCAAGGGCTACTCGGCCAACAGCGCGTTGACTCCGCCGCTCAAGGGCGACGGCACCTCGCCGAAGGTCGATGCTTTCGTGGACAAACTGGCCGCGCCGGCGCAAGCCGCGAGCGCCGCCACCGGCATTCCGGCGCGCTTCATCATCGGTCAGGCCGCGCTCGAATCGGGCTGGGGCAAGAGCGAGATCAAGAAGGCCGACGGCTCGACCAGCCATAACGTGTTCGGCATCAAGGCGACCGGCGACTGGACCGGCAAGACCGTATCGACGGTCACGACCGAGTACATCAACGGCAAGCCGCAGCGCGTGGTCGAAAAATTCCGCGCCTACGATTCGTACCAGGAAGCGATGACCGACTACGCGAGTCTGCTCAAGGGCAACCCGCGTTACGCGCAGGTGATCAACTCGTCGCATGACGTGAACGGCTTCGCCACCGGCATGCAGCGCGCCGGCTATGCAACCGATCCGCACTACGCGCGCAAGTTGATGTCGATCATGCAGAAGATGGGCTGAGTTGCCGTCGATCCGGCCGGCGCCAACGAGGCCGCCGCCCGACGCAACGACACGAGCAGGACCGGTTTCACGCAGTCAGATTTGATCGGCAAAAGCATGCACGCGACGGGGCCAGGTGCATAACAAGACGGACGAGGCCGGTCGCCGATGGCGACCGGCCAAGCCGCGAGAGTCACGGATGCCACGCAGGTCGAATCTATCGGGAGTTAAACGTTTGCGGGAAATATTTCATTCCAGGCCCCTAAATTTTGGCTGGATGCTGCCGCTAAACAGTTAGACCCGATACCGGAACGCGCAGTACATCCGGTTGAACGCGTGTGCCACGGTTTGATGCAAACCGCATGAAGGCCCCGGCAGGAGCCTGCGGCACGCGCCCGCAAGAACATGCATACCGGCAAGCCCATGGATACTACCCAGTCGAACGGCCAGACCGAAGCGCCCGGCCACCTGCACGCCGCGCCAGATGAAAGCGGTCATGATTTTGGTCGTCGCAATCCGCTCGAAATCGGCGTTCAGTTGCGCAACCTCGTCAATCGAGGCGATTTCCTCACCGTTCAATACAGCGATGGTCAGCTGGTCACGCGTCTGCTCGACGTGGACGTGCGCGAGCGCACCTTCACCTTCGACTGGGGCGCGCTCTCCGAACAGAACAAAGGTTTGCTGGAGTCCAAGCGCTGCCAGTTCCATGCCGCGCCGGACGGCGTACGCGTCGAATTCGCCACTCCCACGCCGCGCGAAACCCGTTTCGAAGGACTGCCCGCGTTCGAGGCCGACTTTCCCGACGTGCTGTTTTACGTGCAGCGCCGCGAGTATTTCCGCGTCGACGCGCCGATCATCGACCCGTATATGTGCAGCGGGCGTCTGCCGGAAGGCGACACGTTCCGCTTCGAAGTGCACGATCTGTCGCTCGGCGGCGTGGGCATGCGTACCGCCGACATGCGCGTGGCCGAACTACCGATGGGCACGCGCCTGATGGACTGCGAGTTGACGCTCGGCGCGCTCGGCCGTCTGTCGCTCGATCTGCAACTCGTGTCGCATCGCTCCACCGCGTTGCCGAACGGCACGCAGCGCTTCCAGCTCGGCTTCCGTTTCCTGACCTTGCCGGGCAATGCGGAAAACACGCTGCAACGGCTGATCACGCAACTCGAAATGAAGCGCCGCTCGCTCGTGCGCTGACACGAAAGACAGGTTCAACGGCGTCGCGGCGACACCCGCGCGGCGCCTGTTTTCCGGGTGCCGGTCAATCTGGCCGAAGCCTTGCAGCACAAGCCTCGCAAACGTTGAAACAAACGTCGATCAAGCATCGAAACGGCCCTCAATTTTTCTCCTGCCAGGCCGTTAAACAAGATGTTCAAGCAACGCGGCGGCATGGGTACGCTGTCGCCCTTCAGGATGACGCATGTCGAGCAACCTCATTAATCTTGGCCTCAGTGGACTGAACGCAGCCCAGTGGGGACTCACGACGACCGGCCAGAACATCAGCAACGCGTCGACGCCGGGTTATACGATCGAAACCCCGGTCTACGCGGAAAGCGGTGGCCAGTACACAGGTTCCGGCTACTTGCCGCAAGGCGTCTCGACCACGACGGTGACGCGCCAGTACAGCCAGTATCTGACCACTGAGCTGAACAACGCGCAGAGTTCGAGCAGCTCGCTGGCAACGTACAACTCGCTGATCTCGCAGCTGAACAATCTGATCGGCAGCCCGACCTCCGGCATTGCCAGCGCGGTCACCAGCTACTTCACCGGTTTGCAGAACGTCTCGAACAACGCCTCCAGCCTGGCCACCCGCCAGACTGCGATGAGCGGCGCGCAGACGCTCGCGAACCAGATCAACGCCGCCGGCCAGCAATACGATGCGCTGCGTCAGAGCGTGAACACGCAACTCACCAACACCGTTTCGCAGATCAACAGCTACACGCAGCAGATTGCGCAACTGAACGGCCAGATCGCTCAGGCCAGCACGCAAGGTCAGCCGCCGAACCAGCTGATGGACCAGCGCGACCTCGCCGTGTCGAATCTGTCGCAACTGATCGGCGTGAACGTCGTGAACAGCAACGGCAGCTACAGCGTGTTCATGAGCAACGGTCAGCCGCTCGTGTCGACCACCAACAGCTACAACCTGGGTACGGCGCCTTCGACGGGCGACACCAGCGAACTGTCCGTGCAGTATCTCGGCCAGGCAGGAGCGAATCCGGCGGCCACGCCGCAGAATCTGCCCGACAGCAAGATCGACGGCGGCACCCTGGGTGGTCTGCTCTCGTTCCGCAGCCAGACGCTCGACCCGGCCGAAGCACAACTCGGCGCGATCGCCGTGAGCTTCGCTTCGCAGGTCAACGCGCAGAACTCGCTCGGTATTACGCTCGCGGGCGCTAAGGGCGGCGCGCTGTTTTCGGTGGGCAGCCCGACGGTCTACTCGAATTCCGGCAACACCGGCAATGCGTCGCTGAACGTCTCGTTCGCGGACCCGACGCAGCCGACCACCGGCGATTACACGCTGGCCTACAACGGCACCACCTACACGCTGACCGACAATTCGACCGGCAGCGTGGTGGGTTCGGCGACCAATCTGAGCCAGCCGATCAACGGCCTGAATTTCTCGGCTACCGGCACGATGAACGCAGGCGACTCGTTCACGGTCGAGCCTACGCGCGGCGCGCTGAACAGCTTCGCCACCGCGACGACCGACGCGTCGGCCATCGCGGCCGCGGCGCCCGTGCTCGGCGCGGCGGCATCGACCAACACCGGCACCGGCACGATCACGCAGGGTACGGTGTCGGCCGGCTACACGATGCCGAGTTCGACCACCACGCTGTCGTACGACGGCACCGGTCTGTCGGGTTTCCCGGTGGGTTCGACGGTGACGGTGGCGGGTTCGCCGGCCACCACGTATTCGATCACCAGCGCCACCACGGTCGTGCCGTATTCGTCGGCCACGGGTGCATCGCTGACGATCAACAACACCACCGCCGGCCAGATGAACAAGGTGTCGGTCACGATCAGCGGCGCGCCCGCTGCCGGCGACAAGTTCACCATCGGCCCGAACACCGGCGCGAGCAACGACGGCCGCAACGCGCTGGCCCTGTCGAACCTCTCGACCGCGAAGTCCATGTCGAACGGCACGGTCACGTTGACGGGCGCTTACGCGAACTACGTCAACCAGGTGGGCAACCAGACCAACCAGGTCCAGACCGCGAGCACCGCACAGGCTTCGCTGGTGACGCAGATCACCACCGCGCAGCAGTCGGTTTCCGGCGTGAACATTAACGAAGAAGCAGCCAATCTGCTTCAGTATCAGCAGCTGTATCAGGCGAACAGCAAGGTCATCCAGACCGCGCAAACCCTGTTCCAGACGCTGCTCGGCATCTTCCAGTGAGGCGTTGACGATGCGCATCTCCAGTTCGCAGTACTTCAATATGAACGTGTCGACAATGAGCGATCAGCAAGCTCAGTTGTCGCAGTTGTATGCCGAGATTTCGAGCGGCGTGAGCCTCTCCACGCCGTCGGACAATCCGCTCGGCGCGGCGCAGGCGGTGCAGTTGAGCTCGACGGCCACCAGCCTCGCGCAATACACCACCAACCAGAGCACGGCGCTCGCGTCGCTGCAACAGGAAGACACCACGCTCGGCAGCGTCAATACCGTGCTGCAAAGCATCCACACGCTGGTGCTGCGCGCCGGCGACGGCTCGCTGAACGACGGCGACCGCGGCGCGCTCGCCACGCAGTTGCAGAGTCTGCGCAGCCAGTTGATGACGCTCGCGAATTCGACCGACCCGCAGGGCAACTACCTGTTCGCCGGCTATCAAAGCACGGCGCAACCGTACAGCACGAATTCGGCCGGCGTGGTCGCGTATTCTGGCGACACCGGCACGCCGGTCGTGCAGATCACCGATTCGCACACGGTCCAGACCGGCGACAACGGCATCTCGATCTTCGGCAGCGTGGCGCCGATCGGCACGAGCGCGGTTCCGGCCGCAGCCACCGGCAATACCGGCACGGGCGTGGTCGGCGCGGTGAGCCTGAACAACCCGACCGATCCGACCAACGCCGACAAGTTTTCGATCAACTTCTCGTCGGCGACGACCTACACCGTGAGCCAGACCGATCCGGCGACCGGCACGGTCACGACCAGCGGTCCGCAAGCGTTCACGGCCGGTTCGGCGATCACGCTCGGCGGCCAGTCGGTCACGATCACCGGTGCGCCGAATGCTGGCGACAGCTTCTCGGTCACGCCCGCGACGCAAGGCAGCATGGACGTGTTCGCCAACCTGAGCCAGCTCATCACGACGCTGCAAACGCCGGTGTCGGGCGGTGCGTCGACGGCGAGCTTCCAGAGCGCGTTGACCACCAGCATGGCGCAGCTCGAAAACACGATGAACAATGTCGTCACCGCGCAGGCAGCGGTGGGTGGTCGTGAGCAGGAAGTGCAGGCCATTCAGACGGTCACCGGCACCAACACGTTGCAGACGACGAGCAACCTCTCGGATCTGACGCAGACCGACATGGTCAAGACGATCGGCAAGTACACGCTGACGCAAAACGCGCTGCAGGCTGCGCAACAGGCGTTCGCGAAGATCCAGAATATCTCGCTGTTCCAGTACCTGAACTGATCGGGCTGAACCAGCCGGAATGAAGAAGGGCGGAAGCCGGTGCAAACCGGGTTCCGCCCTTTCTGTTTGGTGCGGTGAAAAGCGCGTGACGCTATTTGAAGCCTGCTGCAACCCGTCCCATCTGATCGAGACCGACGTCGAACAGCCGCACGAAGAACGGAATCATGTTCGGGATCATGAGTTGCAGAAGCAGCATGCCGATCAGCATGGTGAGCGGAAAGCCGATCTGGAATACGCCGATTTGCGGTGCGGCGCGATTCAGAATGCCGAGCGCGAGGTTGGTGATGAGCAGGGCGGCGACCACCGGCAGAGACAGCAGCAAACCCGCCGAAAAAACCGTGCTGCCGAAGTTCGCCAGCGTGCGCCAGCCCGGCGCGCCGAGAATATTGGCCGACACCGGCACCGACTGGAAGGTGGCCAGCAGCGCGCTGATCATCTGGAGATGGCCGTCGATCACGAGGAACACCAGCATCGCGATGGTGTTCATGTAACTCGACAGCACCTGGCTCGAACTGGACGCCTGGGCGTCGAAAAAAGTCGCGAATCCGAGACCCATGCCGAGGCCGACGAAATCGCCGGTGGCGCTGATCGCCTGAAACACGATCTGCATGGTGAGGCCGAGCGCAATGCCGATCAGAAACTGATTGACGATGATCCACACGCCCTCGGCAGAAAACACCGTGACTTGCGGCAGGGCGCCGAGCGTCGGCGCGACGATGATGGTGATGAACGCGCCGAGGCCGATCTTCACGCGCATCGGCAGCGAACGGTTGCCGAGCACGGGTGCCGTGGCGATCAACGCGAGAATCCGCACGAACGGCCACAGGAACGCCGTGAGCCAGGCGTTCAACTGCGCATAGGTGACGGAAAACATGGCGGCGGGGAAACCTGGCGAAAGCGGGCGGCGGCGCTCAGTTGACGAGCGTGGGAATGTTGGTGAGCGTCTGGCGCAGATAGTCGAGCATGGTCGTCAACATCCACGGGCCGGCAATCACCATGGTGACAGCAATGGCGAGCAGCTTCGGAATGAACGAGAGCGTGCTTTCGTTGATCTGCGTGGCCGCCTGAAACAGACTCACCACCAGACCGACGACGAGTGCGACCAGCAACAGCGGTGCGGAGAGCAACAGGCCGACGTACATGGCCTGATGCGCGAGCGTCATGACGGATTCCTGATTCATGGCGTGTGACCCGAAGCGAAAGTTAGACGAAGCTCTGCGCGAGCGAGCCGAGCAGCAATTGCCAGCCATCGACCAGCACGAACAGCATCAGCTTGAACGGCAGGGAGATCGTGGCGGGCGACACCATCATCATGCCCATCGACATCAGCACGCTCGCCACCACCATGTCGATGATGAGGAACGGGATGAAAATCGTGAAGCCGATCTGGAAGCCGGTTTTGAGTTCGCTCGTCACGAAAGACGGCACCAGCAGCGAGAGCGGCACGTCTTCCGGACCTTGCATCGGCGCGGCGTGCGAGATGCGGGCGAACAGCGCGAGATCGCTTTCGCGGGTCTGGCGCAGCATGAATGTCTTGAACGGCGCGAGGCCGCGGTTCACGGCAGTTTCCATCGGCATCGAGCCTTCGGAGAACGGCTTGTAGCCGTCGGTGTAGGCTTTTTCGAGTACCGGGGACATCACGAACAGCGTGAGGAATAGCGCGAGACCGACCAGCACCTGGTTCGGCGGCGTGGTGGTCGTGCCGAGCGCCTGACGCAGCAGCGACAACACGATGATGATGCGCGTGAAGCTGGTCATCATCAGCACCATCGCCGGCAGGAACGACAGCATCGTGAGCAGCAGCATTGTCTGCACGCTCAACGAATACGTCGTGCCGCCGTTCGGGCCGGGGCTCGTGTTGAAGGCCGGCAGACCGGCGGCTTGCGCGAACGACAGCGTCGGCAGCGCGAGCATCAGCGCCGGTACGGCGAGCGGCGCAGCGCGACGCAGGCCGCGGCAAAGCAGTGAAATCATGCTGGAGGGGGCGCTGAGGACGTGCGCAGAGTGCGCTTCGCGCGCCGATTGAAGACTGGACTGCATTACCGAACTCCGCCGCCTTGCCCGTTGAAACGTTTGCCTACTTCGCCTTTCAAGGCGTCTCGAAAGCGTTGACCGAACGTACCGGGCAAAGCCGTGCCGCTCGCAGCCACACCCGGCGCGGACGGTTGTGCGCCCGTCACGGGGTCGAGTGCGCCGGAGCCTGCCGGCATCGTGTGAAGCAGACGGACATTGCCGGGCGCCGTGCCGAGCACGAGCCACGTGTCGCCGATCTCGACGACCGCGACCCGCTCCTTGCCGCCGAGCGAAGCGCCGCCGACCGTTTTCACGAGACCGCCGCGACTGGCCGGTTGCAGGCCGAAGCGGCGCGCAAGCCATGCGCAACCGAACACGAGACCGATCACCACCAGCAGACCGACCACGGTTTGCAACACCGCGCCCACGCCGAGCGCCGGGACGGCCGAGCCTGCGCCCACACCCGACGCGATTTTCGCGGCGTTGTTGACCGCGTTCATGTCGGCTGCCTGCGCCATCGGTGCGGCGCACAGCACAGCCGACGCGACCTTGGTCAGCGTCGCCATGGCGCGAACGGCAACTGCTTTCATCGATTCAGCTTCCGGATACGTTCGGACGGCGTGATGATGTCGGTCAGGCGAATCCCGAACTTGTCGTTCACCACCACCACTTCACCCTGCGCGATCAGGCAACCGTTGACGAGCACGTCCATCGGTTCGCCGGCCATGCCGTCCAGTTCCACCACCGAACCCTGCGCGAGTTGCAGCAGGTTGCGGATCGCGATCTTGGTGCGGCCGAGTTCGACGGTCATCTGAACGGGGATGTCCAGAATCATGTCGATGTCGTTGCGCGTCGAGGTCGGCTCGACCTTCGAGAGCGGCTGGAATACGCCGGCCGTGGCCGTGCTGACTTCCGCGTTGTCGTTCTGCTCGGCGAGCGCGCTCGCCCAGTCGGCCATCGCCGCTTCGTCTTCGGCGCTGGCTGCGTCGGCGGCCAGTTGCGGCTCGCCAGCGGCCAGTTCGGCCTCAGTCTTTGCGTTCAGGTCACTCATATCCACCTTCCTTCATCGTGTCGGCTGCGCTGATCATCTTCTGGACCCGCAACGCGTACTGACCATTGAAAATTCCGTAGCCGCACTCCATCACCGGCACACCGTCGACTTTCGCCGTGATGTGTTCGGGGATGTTGATCGGCAGAACATCGCCCTTGCGCATGTTCAGGATCTGTTCGAACGTGACCGGCACCTGCGCGAGGTCTGCCGTCAGTTCCACTTCCGCTGCCTGCACCTGCTGCGACAGCACGCGGATCCAGCGGCGGTCGACTTCGAGCGCCTCGCCCTGGATCGGCGACGAGAGAATGTCGCGAATCGGTTCGATCATCGAATACGGCATGCAGATATGCAGCGTGCCGCCGGTCGTGCCGAACTCGATCGAGAATTGCGTGACGATCACGATTTCGTTCGGCGTCGCGACGTTGGCGAACTGCGTGTGCATTTCCGAGCGCACGTATTCGAACGAAAGCGGGCGCACGCTTTTCCACGACGCCGTGTAGTTGTCGAACACCAGGTTCAGCAACTTGTTGATGATGCGTTGTTCGGTCTGCGTGAAATCGCGGCCTTCGACGCGGGTATGGAAACGCCCGTCGCCGCCGAACAGGTTATCGACCACGAAAAACACCAGATTCGGGTCGAACACGAACAGCGACGTACCGCGCAACGGCTTCACGTGGACCAGGTTCAGGTTGGTCGGGATCGGCAGGTTGCGGGTGAACTCGCTGTACTTCTGCACCTTCACCGGACCGACGGAGATTTCCGCCGAGCGCCGCATGAAGTTGAAGATGCCCACGCGCAGCAGGCGCGCGAAGCGGTCGTTGATGATTTCGAGGCCGGGCATCCGGCCGCGTACGATGCGTTCCTGCGTCGCGATGTTGTATGGGCGGACACCCACACGATCGGTCTGCTCGGCTTCCGAGTCGGACTCGCCGGTTACGCCCTTGAGGAGGGCATCGACCTCCTCCTGGGACATGAACTCTTCGTGGCCCATTCCTTATTCCTCGTGCGTCCCGTGACGGTTGATGATGGCGGCGCTGAATAACGTCCCGACGGACGTCACTGCACGACGAATTCGGTGAACAGCACGTCCTGAACGTGGATCGGCGCAGCGCCCTTGTCGGTCGGCTGTTCGATCAGCGTTTTCAGTTCCGTGGCGAGCGCGCGTTTGCCATCGAGCGGCGCGAGTTCTTCCGGGTGGTGATTCGACAGCGCGAGCAGGATGCGGCTGCGCACTTCCGGCATGTGGTCGGTGAGTTCCTGCTGGGTTTTCGGGTCCGTCAGCTTGAGCGTCAGGCCGATGCGCAGGAAGTGCTGCTGACCGTCGTCCGACTGAAGGTTCACCGTCATCGATTCGAGCGGGAAGAACAGCGGCGCGGGCGCCGGTGCCGGAGCTGCTTCAGCCGAGGCGGCGGCCGGCGCGCGTTTGGACATGAAGAACCACACACCCGCGCCGGCGGCGCCTGCGGCGATGATCGCGATGAGGGCGATCAGGATGATGCGCTTCAAGGGGCCCGGGGAAGCGGGCGCGACTTGCTGGTTTGCGGTCGTGGATGCCATGAGGTTAGCTTTGCTTGCCGTTAGTGCTGGTGATGGTGATTGTTGTTGATTTGCGCGGCGCGCGATGGGTCGAAAAGAAGGGTTATTGAGGGCTATCTCTGGTTATTGGTTTTTTGGCTGGCCGGCGGCTGGTGGTGTTTGTCTGCGCGCAGCGCTCATTCTTATGTTTTTGGTTTATTAGTGTTGCCCCTGTGCGGGGCGGCACTTACTTTCTTTGCTGCGGCAAAGAAAGGTAAGCAAAGAAAGCCGCTCACACCGCTAATGCTATTCGTTATCAGCGGCGCTTCTTGGCTGCAGTGGCCCCGGAGCATCCGACGTGTCGCGCACTCCGCGTGAGTGACAAGGCCGTCATCAGTTCCGGCGGCGCTCCGCGCGCCGAGCGGTTTGCATGGGAAACCGAAGGTTTCCATTGAGCTTTTCGCCGAGGCAAAGCCGACGGCTGGCACAGCGAAAAAACGAAGTGATTGGTTGAATGAAGTACCGCTCCGGCGCGCGCAGCGTCGCCGGAACGGATGACTGCTGTACCACTGCGGGTGACGATCCACGGTCGGCCCTATCGGTCTCCACTCCGCGTGGTTATGAGAGGTGCCCGCTTAGGGTTAGCGGTGTGAGCGGCTTTCTTTGCTTAGCTTTCTTTGCCGCGGCGCCCCGAAGGAAGTCCGCTTGGTGGACAAAGAAAGTAAGTGCCGCCCCGCACAGGGGCAACACTAATAAACCAATAACGCAAAGAAAGACCGCCTCGCGCAGGCAAAAATACCACCCGCCCGAAAGGGCAAAAACTCAAGCAAATGTATCCACCAACCCCACACTCCGCCTAACACCAACCCCACCACCAGCAACACCCGCAGCGTCAGCCACAACACCACCATCACCAAACGTCCCACCCGAAGCCCCACGCCCAGAGCGTCCATCACCGGCACCAGCCTGCTGCTGCCCGCTACTCTGACGCGCAAATCCATCACTCACGCTGGCGCTGCCCAACCCGATCCCGTTCGCTTCCATCGCCTCGCGCAACTTCGGCAACGCCGCCTCGACGGCCTCGCGCACCTGCTGATGCTGGGAAACGAACAACGCATGGGCGTGGTTATCGGCGACCTGCAACACCACCTGCAGCGGACCGAGGTCCTTCGGATTCAAGGTCAGCTCGGCGCTCTGCGAATGGGCGTTCGACAGAAATACGACCTTCTGGCTCAGCGCGTCTTCCCAGTCGGCGGTGCCGACATGCGGTGACAACGCGTTCGCGGCTTCCGCGGCACCGGCATTGCCGGTCGTCTGGACCGCCGAGGTCGTGCTCGCGGCGCTTGCCGCCGCCTGCGTGGCGGCGAGGGCTGCGGTCGCGGCGTCGGTGGCGCTCTTGAACGACGCCAGATCGCCGGCCTGCGCGCCGCTCGTCGCGTTCGACGCCAACGCGTCGGCCGCCGATTTGGCCGTCGCCGACGGATCGGCCACGGTGGTCGCGGCAGCCGTCAAAACGCTTTTCGTGGCGTTGCCGCCCTTGCCGTCGCCGAACAGCCCGCCTTGGGCGTTCTTGCCGTCGACCGTGCCGTTCAGACCGGCGTTGGCGTTGCCTGCAAGACTATTCGCCGCTGCGCCGCTCGCCATGGCCTGCTGCTGCGCGACGCCCTGACCGCCTGCGAGTGCGGCCAATGCCGCCTGTAACGCGTCCTGCACCGACTTCGGATCGGTCGCGGCGGTCTTCTTGCCGGTCGTCGTGCCCGTGGTGCCGTCGGTCGTCGTGCCGGGCAGGCCGGCGGCGGTGTCGGCGAGCGTCGTCGGGAGATCGGTGGTGTCGGGCGTGGCGGCGCTGTTCGCGTCGGCTTGCGCCTGAGCCTGGGCTTGGGCCTGAGCCGCAGCGGCGGCCGCTGCCGTGCCGGCGTTCGCCTGGCTTGCCGCGCTGCTGTTTTTCGGCGGCGTGGCGGTGGATTTATCGTTGCCGGCTTGCTGGGTCGCGTCCGAAGTCGAATTCGACGACGAAGCGTTCGCCGTGCTGCCGTTGTCCTTGCTGCTGCTCGCGGCGTCCGTGCTCTTCGTCGACGGATCGGCGGGCGGCGGTGCATCGTGAACGCTCGACGTATTCGCCTGCGACGACGGCGCCGGCGACGGGCTCGGCGCGACCTGAACCGGCGGCCGCGAGGACGCGCTGGCGCTCTGCGCGGCGGCATTGTTCTGCTGGTCGATGCTCTGCTGGAGAGTCTGCGAGAACGGCTTGGCGTTCGCCGCCGCAGCCATGGCCGCGTTGGTGGACGAGTTGCTGGCGGTGCCGAGCAACGAGCCGATCTGTGAAAGAAGCGACATAGGTGATCCTGTCAATCCGTCAAACGGGGTGTTCTAGTGTTCGAGGCGCGTCAGACGCCTTCCGCGCGCATCCGCAGAATCCGCGCGGCGTGCTCGTCGGCGTCGCGCTGTTCGCGGCGCGCCACCGTCTTTGCTTCGGCGGCTTCCCCGCGCGCCTGCAACACTTCGTACGAGCCGAGCTTCTGCTTCTGACGCTGCCAGTCGGGTTTGGCGGCTTCGACGCGCGCGTCGGCCGTCGCCAGCAGCTTGCGTTGCTGTTCGATGGCGGCGTCCAGCGTGTCGATGAATGCCTGGAAATTGCGCATGTTGCCGGCCGGCATGCCGCTCTGGGCGGTCGCCGTGAAGCGCGCGTGGTACTCGTCGCGATACTGCACCAGCGCGTCGAGCTGCGCCTTCACGTCGCTGCGCTCGCGCTGCGCGCGGCCGAGTCGTTGAGCCGCGGCGTCCACATCGTCTTTGGCCAGACCGATGAGTGTCTTGATCGGAAAGTGTTTTGCCATCGTCAGCCTCCTTGGGCGAACAGGGCGTCCAGCATTTGAAGACTCGGTTCAAAGTTCGCGCATTCGCGGAAACCTTGCTGCAAAAATGCTTCCATCCGCGGATACAGCGCAATGGCGCGGTCGAGCAGCTGGTCGCGCCCGGTGGAATAGGCGCCCACGTTGATCAGATCGCGGTTGCGCTGATAGCGCGACAGCATCTGCTTGAACATACGCGTTTTATCCAGATGGTTTTCGTCGATCAAAGCGGTCATTGCCCGGCTAATCGACGCTTCGATGTCGATGGCGGGGTAGTGGCCGGCCTCGGCGAGCGAACGCGACAGCACGATGTGGCCGTCGAGAATCGCGCGCGCGGAGTCGGCGATCGGGTCCTGCTGGTCGTCGCCTTCGGTCAGTACGGTGTAGAACGCGGTGATGGAACCGCCGCCCGCCGGACCGTTGCCGGTGCGCTCGACGAGCGCCGGCAGCTTGGCGAACACCGAAGGCGGATAACCCTTGGTGGCGGGCGGCTCACCCACGGCCAGCGCGATTTCGCGTTGCGCCATGGCGTAGCGGGTCAGCGAATCCATCAGCAGCAGCACGTGCTTGCCCTGGTCGCGGAAATATTCGGCGAGCGAGGTGGAATACGACGCGGCCTGCATCCGCAGCAGCGGCGAGACGTCGGCAGGCGCGGCGATCACCACGGAGCGCGCCAGACCTTCCTCGCCGAGAATCTGTTCGATGAATTCCTTCACTTCGCGGCCGCGTTCGCCGATCAGGCCGATCACGATCACTTCGGCGCTGGTGTAGCGCGCCATCGTGCCGAGCAGCACCGATTTACCGACACCCGAACCGGCGAACAGGCCCATGCGCTGACCGCGTCCCACGGTCAGCAGCGCATTGATCGCGCGCACGCCGACGTCGAGCACCTTGTGGATCGGCTCGCGATTCAGCGGATTGATGACCGGCGCGGAGAGCGGGGCGTCGGCGTGCGCGCCGAGCGGGCCGAGTCCGTCGAGCGGACGGCCGGACGCGTCGAGCACGCGGCCGAGCAATTCCCAGCCGACCGGCAGGCGCTTCGCGCCCGCCATGGGGTCGGCGATCGGCGCGCTTTCGAGCGGAAACACGCGCGCGCCGGGCAGCAGGCCGATCACTTCGGTGGTCGGCATCAGAAACAGTTTGTCGCCGGAGAAGCCCACCACCTCGGCTTCGGCCATCGGCAGCGAACTGCCGGCCGGCAGTTCGATCATCACCTCGGCGCCGACCGAAAGACGCAGGCCGACGGCTTCGAGCACCAGACCGGCGGCGCGCGTCAGGCGGCCACAAGCGCGCATCGGCTTGGCGATGGCGTTGCGCGCGCGCAGCGCGTCGAGACGGCCGCGCCATGCCTGCATGTGCGGATTGCTGTCGAGCGCGGGGTCGTACGGGGCGGGAGCCGGCGGAGCCGGCTTCGAGGCGGCGGTTTCGTTCGCCGGCGTGGCGTCCTGATCGCGCAGGGCGGCGTCGATGGCGGCCACAGCCGCGGCAGCGGACGGCAATGCGGGCGGCATTGCGGGTTCCGCTTCCACCAGCGCTTCGGCGCCGAACGAGGCCAGCGCCAGCTCGCGTTCGAGCGGCGTCAGGTCGCTTGCGCGAATCTCTTCGAGTGTCGGCTTTACCATGTGCTCACCTTGCCGAGTGCAGCAGCCACGCGCTCCCAGCGCGTGTCGATGCCGGCGTCCACTTCACCGGAATTGGCCTGAGCGCGGCAGCCGCCGCGTTCGACCGACGGGTCGGTGCGCACGGTCCAGCCGCGCGTTTGCAACTCTTCCATCAGATAGGCTTCGACCACCGGCAGGTCGGCCGGGCTGACGATCAGGGCGGGCGCGCCGACCAGCGTCGGTTCGGCGGCCAGCACCTCGCGCGCGGCGGCGATCAGCGCGGTCGGGTCGTGCTGCACGTGCTGGCGGACCACCTGTTGCGCGATATCCAGAGCGAGCGCCACTAGCGTCTCGGAGATCGCGCCCTGGGCGCCGTCGAGCGCGTCTTTAAAGGTGTGGGCGAGCGCCGCGAGCCGCATGGCTTCTTCGCGCGCTTCGCTCTGGCCTTGTTCGAAGCCTTGCGCGTGACCTTGCTCGTAGCCGGCCTGATAGCCGAGCGCCTGACCCGCGACGTGACCGGACGC
Organism: Paraburkholderia sp. GAS199; assembly: GCF_050436585.1. Lineage (NCBI taxonomy): Bacteria > Pseudomonadati > Pseudomonadota > Betaproteobacteria > Burkholderiales > Burkholderiaceae > Paraburkholderia > Paraburkholderia sp. GAS199. The sequence goes on from NZ_JBNDMM010000002.1 coordinate 1,165,043, forward strand.
AATGCCCTGGGCATGAGCCGCGTCGCGCAGACGTTCGAGTTCGGCCTCGAATGCGCCGTCGTCGACTTCGGGTTCGGGCGGTGCGGGCGGCGCCGGATCGAACGACGCCATCTCCCAGCGCTGGTAGGCCGAGAGGCTTGCCTTCGCCGGAGAGTTCTGATCAGACATATGCATCTTCCGCCTTGCCGCCTAGTACGATCTGGCCGCCTTCGGCCAGGTTGCGCACGATCTGCAGGATGCGGCGTTGCTGCGTCTCGACTTCGGAGACGCGGACCGGGCCGCGCGCATCGAGGTCTTCGGCGAGCAGTTCGGCGGCACGCTGCGACATGTTCGACAGGAACTTCTGGCGCAATGCGGGCGGTGCGCCCTTCAGCGAGATGATCAGCGCCTCGGACTCGACTTCCTTCAGCAGCAACTGGATCGCGCGGTCTTCCAGGTCGAGCAGGTTCTCGAACACAAACATCTGATCGATGATCTTCTGCGCGAGTTCCGCGTCGTACTGGCGAACGTTCTCGATGACGCCTTCTTCATGATTGCTCGACATGAAGTTGAGAATTTCGGCCGCCGTGCGAATGCCGCCCATCGGGCTGCGCTTGAGGTTGTCGCTGCCGGAGAGAAGGCCGGTCAGCACGTCGTCGAGTTCGCGCAGCGCAGCCGGCTGGATACCGTCGAGCGTGGCGATACGCAGCAGCACGTCGTTGCGCAGGCGGTCCGTGAAGCAGGCGACGATTTCCGACGCCTGATCGCGGTCCAGGTGAACGAGGATGGTCGCGATGATCTGCGGATGCTCGTTCTTGATGAGTTCGGCCACCGCTGCGGAATCCATCCACTTGAGGCCTTCGATACCGCTGGTATCGCTGCCCTGCAGAATCCGGTCGATGATCGCGCCGGCCTTGTCGTCGCCGAGCGCCTTGGTCAGCACCGAACGGATGTACTCGTTGGAATCGAGCGACATGCCGGTGTGCGTCTCCGCCTCGCGTACGAACTCCTGCAACACCTCGTCGACCTGCTCGCGGGTCACGCTTTTCAGCGCGGCCATCGCGACACCGATCTTCTGGACCTCGCGCGGTCCGAGGAACTTGAACACCTGCGCGGCTTCTTCCTCGCCGATCGACATCAGCAGGAGCGCGCTCTTCATTACGCCTTCAGCGCTCATCGGACACCCAATTTTTCACGACGGTTGCGACAATCTTCGGATCCTGGCGCGCGATATTGCGTGCGAATTCCAGGTTCCGTTCGTATTTGTGTTTCGAGCTTTCCAGCGCCAGCATCTCGCTGTCGGTTTCGATCTGCACGACCGCGCCTTCGCGTTCGGCGGCCGGGATGCCGTCGAGCAGCACCGGTTCGTCGTCCGGCGACGCCAGCGCGGCAACGGCGGCCGGCGCCGGCGGCGGGAACGCACGGCGCAGCGCCGGCTTCACCATCACGAAGTACAGGAACAGAGCGACTGCACCGATGCCGAGGTAGGTCGCGATCTGCTTGTAGAGCGCGATCATGTCCGGCGTGCGCCACCACGGCAGGTCGGCGTTCGGGTCGATGTCCATGTTGAACGGGCTGTTCACCACGTTGACCGAGTCGCCGCGCGCCTGGTCGAAGCCCATCGCGTCCTTCACCAGCTGGTTGACCTGCGCGAGCTTGTCGGCCGTGACCGGCTGCATGGTGGCGTGACCCTTGGCGTCGACCACGCGCATGTAGTTGACCACCACCGCAACCGAGAGACGCTTGATGCCGCCCATCGGCTGTTCCAGGTGGCGCACCGTCTTGTCGAGTTCGTAGTTGGTAGTCGCGTCCTTGTGATCGCTGACCGGCGTGGTCGTTACGCCGCTCGCGCCATTCGGTGCGTTGATCGGCGCCGACGCCGGTTGCGGCGGCTGGTTCGACAACGCGCCCGGCACGCCCGACGCACCGGCCTGCGACATTTCGGTGGCGGTGCTGGTTTGCTGGCTGCGGATCGCGGCCTGTTGCGGATTGCCGTTCGGGCCGTAGTTTTCCGAGGTCTGCTCGCTGTGCGAGAAGTCGATGTCGGCGCTGACCTGCGAATGCGCGTTACCCGAGCCGAACAGCGGCGAGAGAATCGCGTCGATCCGTTGCTGGGTGCTGCGCTCGATCTGCTGGCGGTATTTCAGCTGCGACGCGTCGAGGCCGCTGCCGGTGGACGGTTGCGTGAGCAGGTTGCCGTCCTGGTCGAGGATGGTCACGCCCTTGACCGGCATGTCCGGCACCGCCGACGACACCATGTGCGTGATCGCCAGCACCTGGCCTTCGTCGAGCGCACGGCCCGGATAGAGATTGACCAGCACTGACGCCGACGGCGCTTCCTTGTCGCGCACGAACACGGAGGGCTTCGGAATCGCCAGATGCACGCGTGCCGACTTCACCGAGGAAATCGACTCGATCGTGCGTTCGAGTTCGCCTTCCAGCGCGCGCTGATAGTTGATCTGCTCGGCGAACTGGCTGATGCCGAACTTCTGGTTGTCCATCAGTTCGAAGCCGACCGAACCGCTCTTGGGCAAACCTTGCGAAGCCAGACGCAGACGCATTTCATGCACCTGATCGGCCGGCACGAGGATTGCGCCACCGGCGTCGGAGAACTTGTAGGGAATGTTGGCCGCCTGGAGCGCCGTGATGATGGCGCCGCCGTCGCGGTCGGACAGATTGCTGTAGAGCACCTTGTAGTCCGGCGCGCGCGACCACAGGAACAGACCCGCGACGATCGCCACCAGCAGCGCGACCGCGAAGATGAGCGGGGCGCGCGGGTTGCCGCGCATTTGCGCGAGGCCCGACAGGCGTTGACCGAAGTTGCCGCCCAGGCTGTTCCCCAGGCCGAGGTCGGCAGCGCCGCCGGCCGGGGTCGAACCGCCCGCACCGGCGCCGGACTGCGCGCCGGCGAGGCCCATGCGGGCGTCGGGGTTGATCAAAGAGTTGGCTGACGAATCCATGCGTCGGGTTTCTCCGGAATGCCTTTTGCGTTCTGCCGCAGCCGCCGCACCGAGGGTCGGCGGGCGTGCGGACAGACACTTTCACCCTTGAAATTATCCGCATGGGCGGGGAAGCCGATTGCTTGAATAGAGCGGGGTTTCCCCCCTACTTTCGGGGCTTTCCCGCATGGGCCGCTGCTATGCTTTCGTCCAGACCGGTACCGTATCCGCATACCGGTCGTCATTCCTGGAGAGAACATGACTATGCCCGTGAACGCGCTTTCGTCGGCGCTGCAACAGATGCAGTCGATGGCGGCGCAAGCGGCCGGCAGCAGCAGTACCGTCGCAGACCAGTCCGGCGCCGCGTCGGCCGGCGGTTTCGCGTCGGCGCTGAAAGCCTCGCTGGACAAGATCAGCGGCGATCAGAACAAGGCGATCGGCGAGTCGAAGGCCTTCGAACTCGGCGCGTCGAACGTCTCGCTGAACGACGTGATGGTCGACATGCAGAAGGCCAATGTCGGCTTCCAGTTCGGCCTGCAGGTGCGCAACAAGCTGGTGTCCGCCTACAACGACATCATGCAGATGTCGGTGTGAGCACGACGGGGGCGGCAAGGCAGGTCCGCCCGCCCCGCGTCATGCACGCTCGCAGCCTTGTCGGGCGGCCCGGTCAGGCCGTCAAGCCATCGCGCCCCTTATTCCTCCTTACACCGGCCTAAAGCTTTCCGGCTGCCTATCCGATAACCAGATACAGGCAGAAATCGGGGCACGGAAACGTGGCCGGATGGGGGGCCACGACCAACCGCAGTGCAAGAGAGGAGGAGCGCCGATGTTTTCCCCAGGACACTCTGGAGCCAACGCGTATGCACGCGTCGGCGTCGAGACAGGGGTGATGGGCGCGAGTCCGCATCGTCTGATCGTGATGTTGTACCAAGGCGCCCGGCAGGCGATCGCGCAAGCACGCATGCATATCCAGCAGGGCAATGTGCCGGGTCGAGGAGAGTCGATCGGCAAGGCGATCCAGATCGTCGAAAGCGGGCTGCAACAATCGCTGAACCTCGAGGCAGGCGGCGAGATTGCAGAGCGGCTGAACGCGCTATATGGCTACATGTCGCGTCGGCTGCTCGAAGCCAACATAAAACAAAGCGAGGCGATGCTGGTCGAGGTCGATGGGTTGCTTGCGACGCTCGAAGAAGCATGGATCGGGATTGCCCCGGAGATCGCGCGGATGGCTGCCCAGCCCGCCGCGGAAAGCATGAGATGACATCGAACGCAGAATATTTCGCCCGCTACGAGGCGATTGCAGCGATTTCCCGCCGTATGTTGATGGTTGCACGGCGAGACCTGTGGAACGATCTGGTGCACTTGCAGGAGGAGTACCGGCATCTGGTGGAGGCATTACGCGACGCCGAGAGCGGCGTGAAACTCGACGATTCGGAGCGTCTGCGCAAGTACGAGCTGATCCGTCAGATTCTGGCGGACGACGCCGCTATTCGCGATCTCGCGAATCCGCGCATGGCCAATCTGTCGGCCTTGTTTACGGGACGCCCGACGCGCGTGCTCAAGGAACTGTACGGGGCGCGCTGAGCATGGACTTATGCAGACCGCTCGTCGGGTGCTGCAGTTCTGCTGTTATGCCAGAGGTGCCCTGAGCGCGCCGACGCAAATGTGACCAAGGAATCGGGATGAACGGAATCGACACGGTCGTCACTTCGCTGCTCGCGAACCGGGTCGACAGTCTGCTCAATATCGCGCCGGGCAGTGCGACGGCGTCGCAAACCGGCGCGGCGGACCTCGAGACCGCGCCCGCCATCGGCGCACCCATCGTCACGCAAGCGCCGCAGGCTTCCGCGCAAACCGCCTTGTCCGCCGTTGCGCTCACGCTCGACGCCATCATGCGTTCGGGCGGCGAAGCGACACCGGCGGTGCTCGGCCAGACGCCGATCTGGCCGGCTGCTCCCGCACTGGACGTCGAAATTGCCGGCTTGCCGCTTTTCGACACGGGCGTACCGCCTTCCGCCAATCCGAACACTGCCGGCGCCGCGACGGCAACCAATGCCACTGCGGCCACCGCCGCTACGGCGAATGTCGCGGCGGCGCAGGTGCCGGTCGCGGCGCTCGCCGCCGCCCTTCAGCAGACGGTCGACGACAGCGGACTCTTCTACGAAGCTCATCTCGCGCAATGGCTCGAAGGCCAGCGTTCACCCGCCCAGCTCGCGAGCGAGCCGCAGAATCGGCTCGTCGCCGCGTCCGCGCAATTGCCGCTCGACTGGGCGAACGACGGCGAAGCGTCGGCGTCCGGCAATCCGGCGACCAATGCGGCCGGTCGTCAAGGCGCGGGCAGCGCCAACGGCAACACGGCCGATGGTAATAACGCCGCGCGCATGATGCCGTCGATCCAGACCGCGCAGGCGGCACGCTTCGTCGCGGGCGAAGTGCTGGCCAGTTCGCTCTCCGATCTGAACAGCCAGTCCGCGCATGCCGGATTGCACAGCGCAACCACGCCGTCAGCGAGCGACGGCTCGACGCAGACTTCGCAATCGATGACGGCAGCGGTTCATCCCGCCACCGTGCCGCTGGTGCGTCAGCAACTCGACATGCTCGCCACCGGGCAATTCCGCTGGACCGGCGAAGCGTGGCCGGGCGCGCGGCTCGACTGGACCATCGAGCAGGACGGTGACGAATGGGATCGCGGCGGCGGCGGCGCGGCCAGCGAAGACGACCAGCCGTGGCGCACGCGCCTGACGCTGTCGCTACCGACGCTCGGCACCGTCGACGCCGAACTCACGCTCACCGGCATGCGCCTGATGGCGCGCGTGCAGGCGAGTCCCGGCGGCGCCGCCCGGCTCGTGACGCAGGGCGAACAGTTTCGTCAGCGGCTCGCGGCGGCCGGCATCGAATTGCATGGTTTGACGATTCGCGAGATCGGCGGCGGCGTGCCAGGTGCAGCGGCCGCCGGCAGTCCCGGCGCGGCGGCGGCTGCGCAGGCCGCGGCGTCGGCGTACGCCCGTTCGGCGTCGGTGGGCGCAACGGCGGCCGGCGCAGCAGGCCAGCGTGGTCCGCGCGCCACGCCGTCCGACGACTTCGACTGGGACATGTGATGAGCCGCAAACATCGCCGCAGCGCGGCTGCGCTCGCCTACGACCCGAAAGGCGCCGATCCGGCTCCGCGTGTGATCGCCAAGGGCTACGGCATGCTGGCCGAGATGATCGTGCAGCGCGCCAAGGAATCCGGTCTTTACGTACACGAGGCGCCGGAGATGGTCTCGCTGCTCATGCAGGTTGACCTCGATTCGCGTATTCCGCCTCAGCTTTATCAGGCGGTCGCGGAGTTGCTCGCGTGGCTGCATCGGCTCGAAAGCGGCGCGATCGAAGCCCCCGCAAGCGACACCGCCGACTCCGCCGACGTCACCGACGTGGTCGCCACCGACATCGGCGGCGCTGCAGCGGCGCGCTGAGTTTCGCGCGCCTTCGGGCTCGCCTCAGAAGCGCATCATCAATTTCAGCAGTGCATTCACGCGCTTGCCGTACGGCGGCGAAATCCAGCCGCGTGCGTTCAGACGCGCCTGCGTGAGCACCGGCTTCATCTTCGAGAAAGTCACGAAGCCTTCGTAGCCGTGATACGCGCCCATGCCGCTTGCGCCGACACCGCCGAACGGCAGGCTCTCGCACGCCAGATGCATCAGCGTTTCGTTGATCGCCATGCCGCCCGCGATGGTGTCGCGCGTGACGCGCTCGATGGTGGCGGAATCGTCGGCGTAGAGATAGAGCGCGAGCGGACGCGGTCGGGCGTTGACCCACGCGATCGCGTCGTCGAGCGTGTCGTACGGGACGATCGGCAGGAGCGGGCCGAAAATCTCTTCCTGCATCAGCGTGCTTTCGTCCGGCGCATTCGTGACCGCGATCAATGGAAAGCGGCGCGTGGCGGGGTCGGGCGTCCCGTCGGTGAGTCGATGAAGCTGCGCGCCCGCGGCCTGCGCTTCGTCGGCGAGACGTTGCAGGCGCGCGAAATGGCGCTCGGAGATGATCGAGGTGTAGTCGAGATTGGTGGCGAAATCCGGATACATCGCCGACATGCGCGCGCGGGCCCGTTCGATGAACGCCTGTTCCTTGCCGCGCGGCACCAGCACGTAGTCAGGCGCGATGCAGGTTTGCCCCGCGTTGAGCGTCTTGCCCGCGACGAGGTTGTCCACGGCATTGTCGAAACGCGCATGCGTGCCGATGATCGCCGGCGATTTGCCGCCCAGTTCCAGCGTGACCGGCGTCAGATGTTCGGCGGCCGCGCGCATGACCTCATGACCGACCTTCGTCGAGCCGGTGAACAGCAGATGGTCGAACGGCTGCGCGCTGAAGGCGGCGGCGAGCGCGGCGTCGCCGTTCACGACCGCGACGTGTTCACGCGCGAACGTCTGGCCGATGAGTTGCTCGAACAGCGCCGAGGTGCGCGGCGTCAGCTCCGACATCTTGATGATCGCGCGATTGCCGGCGGTCAGCGCGCTGATGAGCGGCCCGGCGGCGAGCAGCACCGGATAATTCCACGGCACGATGATGCCCACCACGCCGAGCGGTTGCGGCACGACCTTCGCCCGCGCAGGCATGAGCCATTTGTTGGTGCTGCGGCGCTGCGATTTCATCCAGCGTTTGCCGTGTCTGAGCGACGCGTCGATCTCTTCCTTCACGAGCAGGAACTCGGCGAGCAGCACTTCCTGCTTCGCGCGATTGCCGAAATCCGCGTTCATGGCTTCGGCGAGCGCATCGCGATTGTCGAGCATGACTTTACGCAGCGCGCGCAAATGCGCGGCGCGCGTTTCCCACGACGGATAGGGCGCGCGCAGATAGGCATGACGTTGATCGCGCAGCAGCGCTTCGAGCGCGGCTACTTCCGGCAGATCGTTCTTCATAGGTCCACTCCCTGATGGATGTCGATGCGCGTGAACCGCGCTTATTGATGTGTGAACTACGTTGCCGATGTTCCGGCGTGACGGCGAATGGCGTCGGCGAAACGTGTACGAAACTCAGGCCGGAAAAGCCCGTTCGACGATCGCCGCATGATCGATGGTGGCCGGCAGGGTGCCGTACACGCGACCGCTTTCGCCGCAGCCGTCGGCCAGACGCGTGGCGATGAAGGCGTCGGCGATGGCGGCGGGCGCGTGCTTCACGAGCAAGGCGGCCTGCGCGATCAGCACGATCTGCTGGGCGATCCGGCGCGCCGAGGCTTCGCGCGCGGCGGGCGCGCCTTCGAGGCTGGCGGCGAGCCGGCCGAGCGCGGCACCGAGCGCCGGGTGTCCTTGCGCGTCGTGCTGCCACGCGGCGAACAGCGCCTGCGCCGCTTCGGGCTCGCGTTCCATGGCACGCAGCACGTCGAGACACATCACGTTGCCCGAGCCCTCCCAGATCGAATTGACCGGCGCCTCGCGATAGAAGCGCGCCATCGGGCCGGTCTCGACGTAGCCGTTGCCGCCCCAGACTTCCATCGCCTCGCCGGTGAATTCCAGCGCGCGTTTGCAGACCCAGTATTTCGCCGCGGGGGTGACGATGCGACGCCACGCGCGCTCGGCGGGCGGCGCCGTCGCGGCGTCGGCGGACGCTTCGAAAGCGCGCGCGAGCCGCATGAACAGCACGGTCGCCGCTTCCGACTCCAGCGCGAGATCGGCGAGCACGTTGCGCATCAGCGGCTGATCGGCGAGCGGCTTGCCGAATGCGCTGCGATGCCGCGCGTGGTGGATGGCCTGCACGAGTGCCGCGCGCATCAGCGCCGCGCTGCCGATCACACAGTCGAGCCGCGTGTAGTTCGCCATTTCGATGATGGTCGGCACGCCGCGTCCTTCGTCGTCGATCATCACGCCGTACGCGTTGAAGAATTCGACTTCGCTGCTGGCGTTGGATCGATTGCCGAGCTTGTCTTTCAGACGCTGGATCTGCACCGCGTTCTTGCTGCCGTCCGGCGTGAAGCGCGGCACGAAGAAGCAGGAGAGGCCGTCGTGGTCGTCGGTGCGGGCGAGCACCAGATGCGCGTCGCACTGCGGCGCGGAGAAAAACCATTTGTGGCCGACCAGCTGATATTCGGCGCCGCGTCCGGTGCCGCGCGTCGCGTGGGCGCGAGTCCGATTGCTGCGCACGTCCGAGCCGCCCTGTTTTTCGGTCATACCCATGCCGATCATCGCCGAGCCTTTCTGCGCGAGCGGCACGTCGCGCGGATCGTGTTCGCGGGCGTACAGCTTGTCGCGCAACGTGTCGAAAAGCGCCGGTTCGCGCTGCAGCACCGGAATGCTCGCGAACGTCATGGTGAGCGGACACAGCGAGCCGGATTCGAGTTGCGCGTGCAGGAAGTAGCCGGCGCAGCGCGCGACCATCGCGCCGGGCTGCGGATCGGAAAACGGCAGCGCATGTAAACCTTCCTGGCGCAGCAGTCCGAGCAATTCATGCCACGATGGATGAAACTCCAGCGCGTCGATGCGCTCGCCGCGCGGGCTGTGTGTGAAGAGTTCGGGCGTGTGGCGATTCGCCAGTTCGGCGAGCGCGAGCGTTTGCGGCGTGCTGAGCGCTGCGCCGTGACGCAGCAGCGCGTCGCGATGCCACGCGGCGCCATCGCGTTCGAGTGCCGCGGACAAGGCGACGTCGCTCGCGAACAGGTTGTAATCGGCGAGCGGCGGCGCCTGATTGTCGACCTCGTGAGTGCGGCCGTGGGCGAGGTCGAGACCGACGCCTGGTTCGTGCGAATCCATCTGCTGTCTCCGTTCACCGGACACGCGCCGTCGTCGATCGACGGCGTGCTGTTTTATTGGTCTGCGCCGTGCCGTATTCTGCGAGCAGAACACGTGTCGGACCGCGTTTGAATGCTGTGCGCCGCAGTGCGACGGGCGTTGGCGCGTCTTTCATCATAGGGTCGCGAGGGGGCTTTCGTTTAGAGGAATCGCTCTGCCGCCGGCGCGCCGCGACCCCTGAACGCTCCCTACAATGCCGATGAACACACGTAGACAAGTGTGCACGAGACAGGGTCCGGCGGCGACGCGGCCCACCAGGAGGAACGTATGCAATACGACTACATCGTCGTCGGTGCAGGCTCGGGCGGCTGTTCGCTCGCGAGCCGTCTGGCCGATAGCTGCCCGGACGCCACGATCGCGCTGATCGAAGCCGGGCCGCACACGCAGCGCAATCTGTTCGTGAACATGCCGGTGGGCGTTGCGGCCGTCGTGCCGCACAAACTCAAGACCAACTACGGTTATCTCACCACGCCTCAACCCGGACTCGGCGGACGCCAGGGCTACCAGCCACGCGGGCGCGGTTTCGGCGGATCGAGCGCGATCAACGCCATGATCTACACGCGTGGTCATCCGCTCGATTACGACGAATGGGCGCAACTCGGCTGCGAAGGGTGGTCGTGGGCGGAAGTGCTGCCTTATTTCCGGCGCGCCGAGGGCAACGAACGCGGCGCCGACGCCTGGCACGGCGACAGCGGCCCGCTCACGGTGTCGGATTTGCGCTTCCGCAACCCGTTTTCGAAGCGCTTCGTGCAGGCCGCCACCGAAGCGGGTTATCGGCTGAACGACGACTTCAACGGTGCGGAACAGGAAGGCATCGGTTTCTATCAGGTGACGCAGCGCGACGGGCAACGCTGCAGCGTCGCGCGCGCCTATATCTACGATAAACAACGCCCCAATCTGCACACCATCGCCGATGCGACCGTGCTGCGCGTGAGCTTCGACGGCAAGCGGGCGAACGGCGTCGAAATCGTGCGTGGCGGCCGCACCGAGCATCTCGAAGCGCGAGCCGAAGTGGTGCTCGCCGCGGGCGCGTTCAATACGCCGCAATTGCTGATGTGCTCGGGCGTCGGGCCGGCGGCGCATTTGCAGTCGCTCGGTATTCCGGTGTTGCACGACGCGCCCGAAGTCGGCCAGAACCTGATCGATCACGTCGATTTCACGATCAACAAGCGCGTTTCGTCCATCGAACCGACGGGCTTCTCGATTCGCGGCATCGCGCGAATGCTGCCGCAATTCGTCACGTTCATGCGGCACGGGCGCGGCATGCTGTCGAGCAACGTGGCCGAGGCGGGCGGTTTCCTGAAGAGCCGTCCGACGCTCGAGCGGCCCGACCTGCAATTGCACTTTTGCGCGGCGCTCGTCGACGATCACAACCGGCACATGCACTGGGGCCACGGCTACTCGCTGCACGTATGCGTGCTGCGCCCGCACAGCCGCGGCACGGTGACGCTTGCGAGTGCGGACGCGCGCACCGCGCCGGTGATCGATCCACGCTTTTTCAGCGACTCGCGCGACCTCGACCTGCTGGTGGAAGGCGCACAGATTGCGCGGCGGATTCTGGCCGCACCCTCGCTCGCCTTGCATGGCGGCAAGGAGTTGTACACGCATCCTGGCCAGACCGAAGCCGAGTTGCGCCAGACCATTGCCGAGCACGCCGACACTATTTATCACCCTGTCGCGACCTGCCGGATGGGCGGCGACGCGCGCTCGGTCGTCGATCCGCAATTGCGGGTGCGCGGGGTCACGGGCCTGCGTATCGTCGACGCGTCCGTCATGCCGACGCTGATTGGCGGCAACACCAATTCGCCGACGGTGATGATCGGCGAACGCGCGGCCGAATTGATCGCACAGGCGCGCCGTGCCGGGCCGACGGTGGCTTCGGTGGCGGTGAAACCGGCGGGTGTGACCGGCGTCGCGGCCTGAACTTGCGGTCTGGTTGTGAATGCGAAGCGCGTCCGAATCGGCGAACGCGCTCGTAGTATTTCGAGCTGGCTTTCGTCCGGCGACTGCCAGGCCTCTTCCGCTACTTTCTTAATTTTGCACGCAAATTCAAGAAAAATGAGGCGAACATCGGCTAATTCGTCATAAATTGTGCTGCTTCGTTTATGAGATTCCCTCGCGCCTAAAATCGCGCCGCGAAAAGAGCGCGTCAGGTGACACGTTCGGGAAACTCAAGGAAGCGAAGCGATGAGTATCAATGTAATGCAGTTGATTCAGTCCGCATTGACGGACGGTGTGGTGCGACAACTGGCGGCCCGCTTCGGGCTGCCGCCAGACGCCACCCAGAAGGTATTGGCAACGACCGGCCCGGCGCTGGTTGCCGGTTTGATGCAGAAGGGCGCGACGCTGGACGGCGCACGCTCGCTGTTCGCCACGATGCTCTCGCCGGAAGTCAACGGGCACATCGCCGAACAGTTGCCGCAGTTGCTCGGCAGCACCGGCGGCATGAGCCAGCTGGAAACCACGGGCCGCAGCCTGCTGGAACGCGTGCTCGATCGCCGCGTCGACGCGCTCAGCGACGAAGTCGCGGGCCAGACGGGCGTGCCGGCTCACGCCGCGCATGCTATGACGGGCATCGTTGGCGCCACGATGCTGGGCATCCTCAAGAAGCACTTTCTCGAAGGCAAGGGCAACGTCGGGCAACTGCCTACCTTGCTCGGTCATCAATTGCCGATCATCGCTCCGTATCTGAACGACCGCGCGATGGGCGCGCTCGGCCTGAGCGGCCTCGGCGCCTTCACCGGCAACATTCTCGGTCAACTGAAAGCCGTGTCGGCGAGCCTCGACCATACGGCTGCCGTCAAGCCCGTCGCGGAAGCCATGTCGTCGGTCCGCGTGCCGGCGGATGCCGTGGTGCGTGCGGAGCCTCGCTCGCACAAGTGGCTCTGGTGGTTGCTCGCCGCGATTGCCGCCCTGCTCGCGTTCCTCTTCCTGCGTGGCTGCCACAACGAAACGGCCAGCGAGCCAGCCGGCAATGACACCGCAGCGAGCGCCGTGGCCGCTTCCGCGCCGGCCGCAGCGTCGGCTGACGTGGTCGCCTCGGCACCGGTTGCCGCCTCCGCCGACGCAACCGCTTCCGCACCCGTCGCCGCTTCGGCGATGGCGGCCAGCGAAGTGCAGCAACCGGCCGCCGCCCCCGCGCCGACCAAAGACAGCCAACTGACCTTCAAGGTCAACGCGGCAGGCAAACCGGCGATCACCGCCGTTGTCGGCAGCGAAGCCGAGCAGAAACAGCTTCTCGATGCGCTGACGCGTCGCCTCGGCGCCGGTCAATTCGACGCCGACATCTCGGTCAATGCCGACGTGAAGCCGGCTGATTGGCTCTCGCATCTGGACGACCTGTTGCCGCTGATGGCAACGCCCGGCGCGGAAGTGAAAATCGACGGACCGCATATCGAATTGAGCGGCTCGGCGGCCGATGCCAAGCTCGGCTGGCTCGACAAACTGAAGTCGCTGTTCGGCGCGTCGTACCAGATCGGCGCGTTCAACGTCGAACAGGCCGTGGCCAACGCAACCGAAAATTTCCGCGGCGCTATCAAGAACCTGCTGACGCCGGACAGCTCCTGTGCCGCCGCCGACGTGGTCAAGGTGCTGAACCTGCAAGTCATCAACTTTGCGAGCGCCAGCGCGCATGTGCCGGTTTCGGCGGTCGAAGATCTGAACCAGTCGGCGCAAGTGCTGCAGGCCTGCGCGAAGAATGGCAAGAGCGCGAAGCTCGAAGGGGCGGGCTACTCGGATAACGTCGGCGGTCAGCAGTCCAATCTGCAACTGTCGAAGAAGCGTGCCGAAGCCGTGCGTCTGTATCTCGTCAAGATGGGTGTGCCGGCTGATTCGCTGGTCGCGCAGGGCTACGGCGATGTGCGTCCGGTGCAGAGCAACGACACCGCGAGCGGCCGTTTTGCCAACCGCCGCATCGAGTTCGTCTCGCAGCAGTAAGCAGGGCGTTCAGGCGGCATCCCGCGCCGATGCGGGAAATGCCGTCCGCCGTCCGCGCCGCCCGGTTTGCACGCCGGGCGGCCCGTTGTCATTTGGCGTGCGGGGTTTGAGCCGGTGTCGTGATGCCGGTCATGCCGATGCCGGGTCCCAGCATGAAGTCGTCACCCGCCTGGCCCGGCAGCGTTTCGCGCGCAACCTCCAGCCACGCGCGCGCCGCGTGCGAGAGGTAGCCGTTGCGGCGCCAGCCGATTGCCATTTCCCATGGAATTTCCGGTTCGACCACCGGGCGGCAGGTGAACTGCGCCGGATCGAGCCGCCTGCAATACGGCGCGGGCAGCAGCGCAATGCCCACGCCCGCCAGCACCAGAGCGGCCATGAAGTCCCAGTGTCCGCTGCGCCCGACAATGGTCGGCGCAAACCCGGCGGTGCGGCATGCATTCAACACGACGTCGTTGAGCGCCAGGCTCTCGCCGTAGAACACGAACGGTTCGTTCGCGAGGTCGGCGAGCGGCACTTCATGCAGATCGTCCCAACGCGAACCCGTGCGCGCGACCAGCCACAGCAATTGGCGCGTCATCGGCAATACGTCGATATTTTCCGGGTCGACCGGTTGCAGCACGCCGCCCAACTCTAGCTCGCCGTTGATGAGCGCGGCCTCGATCGCACGTGAACCCTGCTCGAACAGCTTCAGTTCGATTTTCGGGTAGCGCTGACGGAAAGCGGCGATAGCAGGCGTGAAGAGCGAGCCGCCCATGGGCGGAATGCCGATGGTGAGTTCGCCGCGCCCGAGCTTGTCGAGATCGTTCAGTTCGGCCTGTAGTTGCGCATGCGCGGCGAGCACGTCCTGACCGCGCTGATAGACGATGCGTCCGGCGTCGGTCAGCACCATCTGACGGCCGTCGCGCAGCAGCAGCGGCGAGCCGATTTCGTCTTCCAGCGACTTGACCATCTTGCTGATAGTCGGCTGCGTCACGAACATGAGTTCAGCGGCGACCGTGAAGCTCTGTTGACGAACCACTTCGACGAAATACCGCAGCGCACGTAGTTCCACGATCTCTGGCTCCGAAATTCCAATTTGGAATGGTTCGAATGATTGTAAGTCATTATATTTATGTTGCGGCGAAACCCATACTGACTTTCAACAGATGTCCACTTAGGGATTGCCATGACGACGCCCGCTATTTCTCGATTCGACAAGTCCGCGCGCGCCGGCGGCGCGCTGCGTTTCGCGCGAATCGCGATTCAAAGCGCCGCGTTGTGCGGTCTCTGGTTCGTCGCTGATTACGCGGTCCGCTTGCTGCATCTGCCCGTGCCCGGCGGTGTCGTCGGACTGGTGGCGTTGCTTGCGCTGCTGTTTTGCGGCGGCGTGGCGCCGCGCTGGATCAAGGCAGGCGCCGACTGGCTGCTCTCGGACATGCTGCTGTTCTTCATTCCGGCCGCGGTCGCCGCCGTGCAATACGGCGGCCTGTTTCGCGAGGACGGCTGGCGTCTCGCGCTGGTGGTGGTGGCCGGCACGCTGATGGTGATGGTGGCCGTGGCGTTCGCGGTCGAACAGGCTGCGCGGCTCGAACGGCGGCTCGCGCTGCGTCGCGTGATGGTGGCGCGGCACGTCGCCCGCGCCTGAGTCGACTTCACACCAGGTTTCCCGATGAGCGCGCTCTACACCTCGCTTTATGCCGCATTGTTCGCCGACGACGCCTCGCGTCTGATCGCGGCCGGCTGCTTTGTGCTCACCGTGGCGCTGTATTTCGCGTCGAAGGCGCTGTACGCACGCGTCAGATCGCCGTGGCTGACGCCTTTGCTGGCGGTGCCGGCCGTGCTGGTGGCTCTGGTCGTGCTGCTGCACATTCCATATCCCGTCTACTTTCAGGACACCCGCTGGCTGATGTGGCTGCTCGGGCCTGCTACCGTCGCGTTCGCGGTGCCGATCTACGAGTACCGCGATCTGTTGAAGCGGCACTGGATTTCGCTGACGGTCGGCGTGACGGTGGGCATCGTGGTGGCGGTCGGCGGCTCGCTGGCCTTGGCCAAGCTGCTGCATCTGTCGCCGGAATTGCAGCGCAGCCTGATGACGCGCTCCGTGTCGACGCCGTTTGCGCTCGCCGTCTCCGACAAGATCCACGCGCCCAAAGATCTGACCGCGCTCTTCGTGATCGCAACAGGTGTCTGCGGCATGCTGTTCGGCGAGTTGGTGCTCGGACTCGTGCCGCTGCGCACGCGGCTCGCGCGCGGCGCGCTGTTCGGTGCGGCGGCGCATGGCGTGGGCACCGCCAAGGCGCGCGAACTCGGCAACGAGGAAGGCGTGGTCGCCAGCCTGACGATGATGATCGCCGGTGTCGTGATGGTGCTGCTCGCGCCGATGCTGGGCTTGCTGCCGATCTGACGCAACAAGGGACGCAAGAACGGACGCGCAAACCCGCGCGACATTCGGCAAGCACGCCGCACCCGCTCCATTTCAAGATGAGCACGGCCGAAGGCAGACTAACATCGACGCCCCTTCACCGCCCGGCCCATTGCGGCCCTCGCACGCCATGCTTCCCATCACGATCGTCATTCCCTGCTACAACGGTGCGGCGACCCTTGCCCGCGCGCTCGGCAGTTGCATGATCCAGCCGGAAGCGGCGCAAATCATCGTGGTCGACGACGGCTCGACCGACGCGAGCGCTGACATCGTGGCAAGTTGCGGAGCCATCGACGCGCGCATCGGTCTGCTGCGCATGCCGGTCAACGGCGGCGCGGCGCGCGCGCGCAACTGGGGTGCGATGCACGCCGAGCATGGTGTGCTGGCCTTCCTCGATGCCGACGACGAATATCTGCCCGGCGCGCTTGCCGCCGCGGCCGCTTTCCTCGCGGACCATCCCGCGGAGATGTCGATTCGCTTCGACGTCGACTACGTGGATTTCCCGCTCGCGCTCACGTCGCACGCTGAATTCGAACAGCATGCGGCCACGCTCAGCAATACGGTGCCGAGCAGTCTGGTGATTCGTCGCGCGGCATTCGCGGCGCTCGGCGGATTTCCGATGGACGACGCGTTTCGTCGCATTGGCGGCGAGGACGGCGCATTCTCATGGGCGTTGCGCGAAATCTTCGGCAACCGGCGTCTGACCGACGCGAAACGCGTGCGCATGCATTACCACGCCGGCATTCACGCCGAACGCTACTTCCGCATTGCGCTCGGCATGCAGATTGCCAGCCCGGTCGATACCGCCGAAGCGTTTCACTATTCGCAACGGTTTCTCGACGCGGCGCGAACGGGCGTCGGACAGTTGCTCGCGGCCCGGCCGCTGACCGCCTGCGTTGCAGACGCCACGCCAACGGCCGCCGGTTAACCCTGGGTCGACACGCCCCGAAGCCATCTCAATTTGCTACAATCGACGCTCGTCTTCGAGGAGCGTTGCGACGGGTACCGCGAATAGTCACATTCGCAGGACGCCCGCCAGGCTCGGAGGCTTCAATCGGAGGGTCAGGGCGCGCCACGCGCAGTCCTCGCCCCCGCATCGAACCGCGCTCACGTCAAATTTCTAGTCACTATTTTAGAAAGGAGGGCGTGATGAACGCCGCTGTTCTCGATTCAAAAAACACCGATTTCCACGTTGCCGATATGTCGCTTGCTGCCTGGGGCCGCAAGGAACTGAATATCGCTGAAACCGAAATGCCCGGCCTCATGCAAACGCGCGAGGAATACAAGACGTCGCAGCCGCTGAAGGGCGCGCGCGTCGCGGGTTCGCTGCACATGACGATTCAGACCGGCGTGCTGATCGAAACGCTGACGGCACTCGGCGCCGACGTGCGCTGGGCATCGTGCAACATCTTCTCGACGCAAGACCACGCTGCGGCCGCAATCGCGCAAGGCGGCGTGCCGGTGTTCGCGTTCAAGGGTGAGTCGCTCGACGAGTACTGGGAATTCTCGCACCGCATTTTCGAATGGCCGAATGGCGAATTTGCCAACATGATCCTCGACGACGGTGGCGACGCCACGTTGCTGCTGATCCTCGGCTCGAAGGCCGAGAAAGACCGTTCGGTGATCTCGAAGCCGGAAAACGAAGAAGAAGTCGCGCTGTACAAGTCGATCGCGCGTCATCTGGACGCCGACCCGGTGTGGTACTCCACGCGTCTCGCGCACATCAAGGGCGTGACCGAAGAAACCACGACCGGCGTGCATCGTCTGTATCAGATGGAAAAGGAAGGCCGCCTGCCGTTCCCGGCCATCAACGTGAACGATTCGGTCACGAAGTCGAAGTTCGACAACCTGTACGGCTGCCGTGAATCGCTGGTCGACGGCATCAAGCGTGCGACCGACGTGATGATCGCGGGCAAGATCGCGGTCGTGGCCGGTTACGGCGACGTGGGCAAGGGCTGCGCGCAATCGCTGCGCGGCCTCGGCGCTACCGTGTGGGTCACGGAAATCGATCCGATCTGCGCGCTGCAAGCGGCCATGGAAGGCTACCGCGTCGTGACGATGGAATACGCTGCCGACAAGGCCGACATCTTCGTGACGGCCACCGGCAACTTCCACGTGATCGGCCACGATCACATGGCTGCGATGCGCAATAACGCAATCGTCTGCAACATCGGTCACTTCGATTCGGAAATCGACGTCGCGTCGACCCGCAAGTACACGTGGGAAAACATCAAGCCGCAAGTCGACCACATCATTTTCCCGGACGGCAAGCGCGTCATCCTGCTGGCAGAAGGCCGCCTGGTGAATCTGGGTTGCGCGACGGGTCACCCGTCGTTCGTGATGTCGGCTTCGTTCACGAATCAGACGATCGCGCAGATCGAACTGTTCGTGCACGGCGACAAGTACGAAAACAAGGTCTACGTGCTGCCGAAGCATCTCGACGAAAAGGTCGCGCGCCTGCATCTGGGCCGCATCGGCGCGGAACTGACGGTGCTGTCGGACTATCAGGCAAGCTACATCAGCGTGGACAAGAACGGTCCGTTCAAGCCGAACCACTACCGTTATTGAACCCGCGCCAAGCGTGCGTTCAAGCCCGCGGGCGGTTTAAAAGCATGAAAGTCTGACGACGAGGCGGCGCGCAATGCGCCGCTTTGTCCGCCATGCCCGCCTTCTTTCATTCAACGGACATCCTGCCAAGGAGCTCTACATGACCGTGCTGCTGACCTGGCTGATCAACGCGCTCGCGCTGCTGATCATCACCTACCTGGTTCCGTCGATTCATATCCGCAGTTTCGGCACCGCATTGATCGTCGCGGTGGTGCTCGGATTGATCAACACGATTCTGCGGCCGGTGCTGATTCTGCTGACGCTGCCCGTGACGATTCTCACGCTCGGACTCTTCATTCTGGTGGTCAACGCGTTGTGCTTCTGGCTGTGCGCGTCGCTGCTCAAGGGCTTCGAAGTGTCGGGATTCTGGTCGGCGTTCTTCGGCTCGATTCTGTACAGCATCGTTTCGTGGCTGCTGTCCGCGCTTATTTTCGGCAACCGCAGTCTCGGTTGACCGTCGGTTGACTACTGAATCATGAACCCGATCGAACTTTCATTCGAATTCTTCCCGCCCAAGACGCAGGAAGGCGTCGATAAGCTGCGCGCCACGCGCGAGCAGCTTGCTCCGCTCAAGCCCAAGTTCGTGTCCGTCACGTTCGGCGCGGGCGGTTCGACGCAGCAGGGCACGCTCGACACGGTCGTCGATATCGCGAAGACCGGACTCGAGGCCGCGCCGCACGTCTCGTGCATCGGCTCGTCGAAAGACAGCCTGCGCGCGATCCTCAACGAATACCGCGCGCACGGCATTCGCCATATCGTCGCGTTGCGCGGCGATCTGCCGTCGGGCATGGGTGAAGTGGGTGAGCTGCGCTATGCGTCGGAACTGGTGAGCTTCATACGCGCCGAGTTCGGCGACTGGTTCCGTATCGAGGTGGCCGGCTATCCGGAGTATCACCCGCAGTCGCGCTCGCCGCGTCAGGATCTGGAGAACTTCGCCCGCAAGGTGAAGGCCGGCGCCGATTCCGCGATCACGCAGTACTTCTTCAACGGCGACGCGTATTTCCGTTTCGTCGAAGATGCGCGCAAGCTCGGCGTCGACGTGCCGATCGTGCCGGGCATCATGCCGATCACGAACTTCTCGCAGCTGATGCGCTTCTCGGAGATGTGCGGCGCGGAAGTGCCGCGCTGGGTGGCGCGCCGTCTGGAAAGTTTCGGCGACGACCGCGACTCGATTCGCGCATTCGGGCTGGATGTGGTGACCGACCTGTGCCAGCGTCTGATCGACGCCAAAGTGCCGGGTTTGCATTTCTACACGCTGAACGGCGCCGCGGCGACGAAGGCGGTGTGTGAGCGGCTCGGCGTCTGAAAGAGCGCCTGGCTGGTCGAGAAAACCGCGTGGCTCAAACGGCTGCGCGGTTTTTTTTCGTCCGCCGCCGGGCGGCGGTCCCGTTCCGAAATCCTGCTGCGGCGCAACAAGCGTGCCCATTCGAGATTGCCTTGCGGCGTGTAAGCCCGCATTGAACCCGAATTTTGTGCTGTCTATGATCGAACCGCAGCTGACGTGGCTGCTGTGCGGAGAACATGATGACAGTATCCCGGTTGCTGTTTGCAGTTCGCCATACCTGCCTTCCCGTTTTGAGCGCGTGCGCCGTTCTGGCCGGCGGCCTTTCCTCCGGCGCGGCCCAGGCGGCCTCGTTGCCCGACAAGACCCTCGTGTTCTGCTCCGAGGGCAGCCCGGCGGGCTTCGACACCGCGCAGTACACCACCAGCGTCGAGTTCAGCGCCGGGTCGTACACGGTCTATAACCGGCTCGTCGAGTTCGCCCACGGCAGCACCGACATCGAACCCGGTCTGGCCGAAAAGTGGGACGTGTCGCAGGACGGCCTGCAATACACCTTTCATTTACGTCACGGCGTGAAGTTCCAGACCACGTCGTTCTTCAAACCGACTCGCGAATTCAACGCCGACGACGTGCTTTTCACCTATCAGCGCATGCTCGATCCCGAGCAGCCGTTCAGAAAAGCGTACTCGGTCCCGTTCCCGTACTTCACCGATCTCGGTCTCGCCAAGAATATTGCGAGCATCGAAAAGCTCGATCCGTACACCGTCCGCTTCACGCTGAAGGAAGTCGACGCGCCGTTTTTGCAACAGATCGCGATGCCGTTCGCATCGGTTCTATCGGCGGAATACGGCGACCAGTTGTTGAAAGCGGGTAAGGCGTCGGATATCAACCAATATCCGGTCGGCACCGGCCCGTTCATTTTCCGCAGCTATACGAAAGACGATTCGATTCGCTTCGACGGTAATCCGGATTACTGGAAACCTGGCGTCGTCAAAGTCAGCAAGCTGATATTTGCGATTACCGTCGATCCGGCGGTTCGATTGCAAAAGTTAAAGCGCGGCGAATGTCAGGTGATGGCTTATCCGCGTCCTGCGGATATTGCCGCCGTGAAAGCCGATACTTCGCTCGTGATGCCGAGTCAGGTCGGTTTCAATCTCGGCTATATCGCGTACAACACCACCAAAAAGCCGCTCGATAACGTGCTGGTGCGCCGCGCACTCGATATGTCGATCAATAAGAAAGCGATTATCGACTCGGTGTATCAGGGCGCGGGTCAGGCGGCGACCAACCCCATGCCGCCCACGCAATGGGGTTACGACAAGAATCTCAAGGACGCGCCTTACGACGTCGACAAGGCGAAGGCGCTGCTCAAACAGGCCGGCTATCCCGACGGTTTCGACCTGACTTTGTGGGCGATGCCGGTGCAACGGCCGTACAACCCGAATGCGCGTCTGATGGCGGAAATGCTGCAGGCGGACTGGGCGAAAATCGGCGTGAAAGTGAAAATCACGACCTACGAATGGGGCGAATATATTCGCCGCGCGCATTCGGGCGAGCATGAAGCCATGCTGATCGGATGGACCGGCGATTATGGCGATCCCGATAACTGGCTGGGCGTTCTGCTGGGCTGCGACGCCGTGAATGGCAGTAACTTTTCCAAATGGTGCTACAAACCTTATGACGATCTGATCCGGAAAGGTCGCGGCACGACCAATCTCGCCGATCGGACCAAGGCTTATACGGAAGCCCAGGAAATTTTTAAAGACCAGGTGCCGTTCACGCCCATCGCCCATTCCACGGTGTATCAGCCCATCAGCAAGAACGTGACGGGTTTCAAGGTCGATCCCTTTGGGCCGACCCAATTCATGAATGTCGGTCTGAAATAGGCAGACGGCCCCGTCGCGGGCCGTTTTTTTGCTGAGTCCTTCCTCTAGTGCGCACGCTCCGGCCAGTGCCGGCGTGCGCCTGCGCGTATGCCCGATTGGTTTCCTATCGTCAACAGGGGTAATTTCCTCTGCTTGTTGCTGCGAGCCAAGCTCAAGTAATATCGCGCTACGCCGGCGGGAGCCGGCCACGAACCTGGAGGAAACATGAAGCAAAACAATCTGTTGCGCGCCGCGCGTGTTACGACGCTCGTCGCAGCTGCAGCGGCATCGATGGTGGGCGCCAGTGTCGCGCGCGCCGAGATTCCGAATAAAACCCTGGTCTACTGCTCAGAAGGCAGCCCTGCGGGTTTCGATCCGGCCCAATACACCACGGGCACCGATTTCACGGCTAACACGTTCACCGTCTACAACCGCCTCGTCGAGTTCGAGCGCGGCGGCACCAAGGTCGAGCCGGGCCTCGCCGAAAAGTGGGAAGTCTCCGCGGACGGCAAGACGTACACGTTCCACCTGCGTCATGGCGTGAAGTTCCAGACCACGTCGTTCTTCAAGCCGACGCGCGAATTCAACGCGGATGACGTCGTGTTCACGTTCCAGCGCATGCTGGATCCGAACTCGGCCTTCCACAAGGCTTACCCGGTCCAGTTCCCGTACTTCACCGACATGGGCCTCGACAAGCTCATCACGGGTGTCGAGAAGGTCGACCCGTACACGGTCAAGTTCACGCTGAAGGAAGTCAACGCGCCGTTCATCCAGAATCTGGCGATGGAATACGCGTCGATCCTGTCGAGCGAATATGGCGACCAGTTGATGAAGGCAGGCAAGGCCGCCGACATCAACCAGTTCCCGGTCGGCACCGGCCCGTTCATTTTCCGCAGCTACACGAAAGACGCGACGATCCGCTTCGACGGCAATCCGGATTACTGGAAGCCGAACGCAGTGAAGATTTCCAAGCTGATCTTCTCGATCACGCCGGACGCCGGCGTGCGCGTGCAGAAGATCAAGCGCGACGAATGCCAGGTGATGAGCTACCCGCGTCCGGCCGACATCGCGCCGCTGAAGGCCGAGTCGAGCATCGACATGCCGTCGCAGCCGGGCTTCAACCTCGGCTACCTCGCGTACAACGTGTCGCACAAGCCGGTGGACAAGGTCGAAGTGCGTCAGGCGCTCGACATGGCGATCAACAAGAAGGCGATCATCGATTCCGTCTACCAGGGCGCAGGCCAGGCCGCGACGAATCCGATGCCGCCGACCCAATGGTCGTATGACAAGAACCTGAAGGGCGCAGCCTACGATCCGGAAAAGGCGAAGGCGCTGCTGGCGAAGGCCGGTTTCCCGAACGGTTTCGACATCACCCTGTGGGCGATGCCGGTGCAACGCGCGTACAACCCGAACGCCCGTCTGATGGCGGAAATGATCCAGGCCGACTGGGCCAAGATCGGCGTGAAGGCGAAGATCGTCACGTATGAATGGGGCGAGTACATCAAGCGCGCGCACGCGGGTGAAGACGACACGATGCTGATCGGCTGGACCGGCGACAATGGCGATCCGGACAACTGGCTCGGCACGCTGCTCGGCTGCGAAGCGGTGAACGGCAACAACTTCTCGAAGTGGTGCTACAAGCCGTTCGACGATCTGATCCAGAAGGGTCGCGTCACGTCGGATCAGGCTGCACGCACGACGGCGTACACGCAGGCGCAACAGATTTTCGCGCAGCAACTGCCGTTCTCGCCGATCGCTCACTCGACCGTTTATCAGCCTGTCAGCAAGAAGGTGGTCGACATGCGTATCGAGCCGCTCGGTTATGCGCGCTTCGACGGCGTCAGCGTCAAGTAAAAGTAATACAGTCAAGCTTACGCAGTAGCTTTTCGCACGGTTAGAAAACTGGTCGAAATGGTCCGGCGACCGGGGTCACAAGCCCTCGTCGCCGGTTGCGTTTTTTCTTCATCAAGACCATAGGGACGAACCATGTTCCGCTTCGTTTTGCGCCGCATTGGCATGGTGATACCGACTTTCATCGGCATTACGATCCTCGCGTTCGCGCTGATTCACCTGATACCGGGCGACCCCATCGAAGTGATGATGGGCGAGCGCGGCGTCGATCCCGCCATGCACGCTGCCGCGATGCATCGTCTCGGGCTCGACGAGTCCTTGCCGATGCAATACGTTCACTACATCGGCCGCGCGCTGCATGGTGACCTCGGCACTTCCATCATCACCAACACCAGCGTGATGGGCGAGTTCCTCGCCCGCTTCCCCGCCACCGTCGAACTCTCCATTTGCGCCATGCTGTTCGCGCTGATCGTCGGCCTGCCGGCGGGCGTGTTCGCCGCCTTGCGGCGCGGCACGGTGGTCGATCACGGCGTGATGGGCACGGCACTCACCGGTTACTCGATGCCGATCTTCTGGTGGGGCCTGATTCTCATCATGGTGTTCTCCGTCAAACTGGGCTGGACGCCGGTGTCGGGCCGCATTGCGGTCGAATACGACATTCCGCACGTGACCGGCTTCATGCTGATCGACGCGATGATGTCCACCGACGAAGGCGCGTTCAAATCGGCGCTGAGCCACCTGATCCTGCCGGCCATCGTGCTCGGCACGATTCCTCTGGCGGTCGTCGCGCGCATGACGCGCTCGTCGATGCTCGAAGTGCTGCGCGAGGACTACATCCGTACCGCGCGCGCCAAGGGTTTGTCGCCGGCTCGCGTGATCGTCGTGCATGCCTTGCGCAATGCGTTGATTCCCGTGGTGACCGTGATCGGTCTGCAGGTCGGCACGCTGCTCGCCGGCGCAGTGCTGACCGAGACGCTGTTTTCCTGGCCGGGCATCGGCAAGTGGCTGATCGATGCGATCGGCCGACGCGACTATCCCGTGGTGCAGGGCGGTATCCTGATGATCGCCACGCTGGTGATCGTCGTGAACCTCGTCGTCGATCTGTTGTACGGCGTGCTGAATCCGCGTATCCGCCATACGAGGTAACACGAACATGGCAGACCTACAAAATACAGTCCCCCAGGCCGTCACTCCTCCGAGTGGCCGCGCCATCGCCGCCCGTGAATTCTGGGCGAATTTTTCCCGCAACCGTGGTGCGGTCGGTGCCGGCATCGTCGTGCTGGTGATCGTCTTCATTGCGATTTTCGCGCCGCTGATCGCGCCGCACAGCCCGATCGAACAGTACCGCGACTTCGTCAAGATTCCGCCTGCGTGGCTCGACGGCGGCAACTGGAAGTTCATTCTCGGCACCGACGAAGCGGGCCGCGACATTCTCTCGCGCCTGATGTACGGCGCGCGGCTGTCGTTCTGGATCGGCTTCGTTTCGGTGGTGCTCGCGCTGATTCCGGGCGTCGTGCTCGGCCTGATCGCGGCATTCTTCGAGAAGTGGGCCGACACGCCGATCATGCGCATCATGGACGTGCTGCTCGCGCTGCCTTCGCTGCTGCTGGCCGTCGCGGTCGTGGCGATCATCGGTCCGGGCCTCGTCAACACCATGCTCGCCATCGCAATCGTCGCGCTGCCGGGTTATGTGCGGTTGACGCGTGCGTCGGCGCAAGGCGAATTGCAGAAGGAGTACGTGACGGCTTCGCGCGTCGCGGGCGCCAGCACCTTGCGGCTGATGTTCTCGCAAGTGCTGCCGAACTGCACCGCGCCGCTGATCGTGCAGGCAACGCTCGGCTTTTCCTCGGCGATTCTCGATGCCGCGGCACTCGGCTTCCTCGGTCTCGGCGTGCAACCGCCGTCGGCGGAGTGGGGCGCGATGCTGGCCTCGGCGCGCGACTACATCGACAGCGCATGGTGGATCGTCACGATGCCTGGTCTTTCCATCCTGATCTCGGTGCTGGCGATCAATCTGCTCGGCGACGGGCTGCGCGACGCACTCGATCCCAAACTGAAAAGGATGGCGTGATGACTAGCCTATTGACCATCCGCAATCTAGCGGTGAACTTCAACGGCCTGCCCGCTGTCGACCGTATCAACCTCGACGTTGCGCCGGGCGAAGTGGTCGGCGTCGTCGGCGAATCGGGCTCGGGCAAAAGCGTGACGATGATGGCGCTGATGGGCCTGATCGACGCGCCGGGCAAAGTCTCCGCCGACGAAGTCACCTTCAACGGCAAGAATCTGCTGAAAGCGTCGGCCAAAGAGCGGCGCAAGATCATCGGCAAAGACATTGCCATGGTGTTTCAGGACGCGCTCACCAGTCTGAATCCGAGCTACACGGTCGGTTATCAGATCAAGGAAGTGCTGAAGCTGCACGAAGGTCTGCGCGGCAGCGCGCTAGACAAACGTGCGCTCGAACTGCTCGATCAGGTCGGCATTCCGGACGCGAAAAACCGCATCGGCTCGTTCCCGCACCAGATGTCGGGCGGCATGAACCAGCGTGTGATGATCGCGATGGCTATCGCCTGCAATCCCAAGCTGCTGATCGCCGACGAACCGACCACCGCGCTCGACGTCACGATCCAGGCGCAGATCATGGAGCTGCTGATCAAGCTGCAGAAGGAACGCGGCATGGCGCTCGTGCTGATCTCGCACGATCTGGCGGTGGTGTCCGAGGTCGCGCAACGTGTGGCGGTCATGTACGCGGGCGAGGTGATCGAGACGAATCGCGTGCCGGATATTTTCGCCGCGCCGCATCATCCGTACACGGAAGCGCTGCTGGCAGCGATTCCCGAGCACAATGTGGGCGCCGTGCGGCTCGCGGCGTTGCCGGGCATGGTGCCGGGCCGCGACGACCGTCCGAAAGGCTGCCTGTTCGCGCCGCGCTGCAAGTACGTGGTGGACGACTGCACCAAGGCACGGCCGGCGCTCGCGCCGATGCAAGGCCACGCCGAAGTGGCCCGCGTTCGCTGTATCAAACCCCTGAACC
Organism: Paraburkholderia sp. GAS199; assembly: GCF_050436585.1. Taxonomy (NCBI): domain Bacteria; kingdom Pseudomonadati; phylum Pseudomonadota; class Betaproteobacteria; order Burkholderiales; family Burkholderiaceae; genus Paraburkholderia; species Paraburkholderia sp. GAS199. The sequence continues at coordinate 1,191,694 of NZ_JBNDMM010000002.1, forward strand.
TGAGCGGCGACGCCAACGTTCACACCCATGGAGGCGCACGATGAACGCAGTACCCGAAACGCGGCGCCAGTCGAACCATGCGGGCGATCACGTGCTGGTCGCCGAGCAGTTGGCGCGCTATTACCCGGTGAAGCGCGGCATGTTCGGTCATGCCACGGTGAAAGCGTTGAACGGCGTGTCGTTTGCGCTGGAGCGCGGCAAGACGCTGGCAGTGGTCGGCGAGTCCGGCTGCGGCAAGTCCACGCTCGCGCGCCAGCTCACCATGATCGAAGCGCCCAGCGCCGGCCGTCTGCTGATCGACGGTGAAGACGTGGCCGGTGCCGGTCACGAGAAAATCGCGGCGTTGCGGCGGCGCGTGCAGATGGTGTTCCAGAATCCGTTTGCATCGCTCAATCCGCGCAAGACCGTCGAGCAGACGCTGGGCGAACCGCTCGCGATCAATACGCAACTCAGCGCCGCCGAGCGCGGCGAGCGCATCGCGCAGATGATGCGCACCGTCGGTCTGCGTCCGGAACATGCAAAACGCTATCCGCATATGTTCTCGGGCGGTCAGCGTCAGCGTGTGGCGATTGCGCGGGCGATGATTCTCGATCCGCAGATCGTGGTGGCCGACGAGCCGGTGTCCGCGCTCGACGTGTCGATCCAGGCGCAGATTCTCAATCTGTTCATGGATCTGCAGCAGCAGTTCAAGACCAGCTACGTGTTCATTTCGCACAATCTGTCGGTGGTCGAGCACATCGCCGACGACGTGATGGTCATGTACTTCGGTGGTGTGGCGGAACTCGGCGACAAGAAGCGAATCTTCTCGAACCCGCGTCATCCGTATACGCGCGCGTTGATGTCGGCCACGCCGTCTATCTTCGAGGCGGATCGCACGATCAAGATCAAGCTGCAAGGCGAAATGCCTTCGCCGCTGAATCCGCCGTCGGGCTGCACGTTCCATCAGCGCTGCCCGTACGTGATCGACCGCTGCCGCAGTGAAGAACCGAAGCTGCGTGAAGTGGATGGCCGCCAGGTATCCTGTCATCGTGCCGAGGAGGTGGGGGACGTGGATGCCTGATGGGTTGGCGGCGCGTCGTATTACGCGCCGCTCGCGTAATGGCGGCTGGATCGCCGCTTTTGCGCGGCGCTGGAGGGCGCGTGCACTGAGCTGCGTTGCGCTCTTCGGCGTCTGTTCCATGTTTTATCCGGGCTGCATGTTTGGCGGCGCGGCGCATGCCGCTGGCGCCGCGGCCAACGCGCCCGCTCAGGCGGGCCGTCCAGCCCTGCCGGTGCCCAACATGCCGGCACCGCCGCGCGCCAGTCTGCCGGGCTTCAATGCGCCGCCGTCGTTCTCGTCGTCGGCGCCGGGCACCACGGCGAGCGGGCCGGTACGCACCCAGCCCGCGCGCATGCCGTTCTATGTCGCGACTCGCGGCACCACCACCATCTACGTGCTCGGCACGCTGCACGTCGGCGATCCCGCCGACTATCCCGCGCGACAACCGTTTCGTCCGCCGATTCTCGGCGCGCTGGCCGCTTCGCCGACGCTCGCGCTCGAACTGTCGCCGGATGAATTGCTGGTCTCGCAGGACGACGTCTCGAAGTACGGCGTGTGCGCCCGCGACTGTCTGCCCGGCCTGCTGCCCGAGCCGTTGTGGCGCAAGCTCGCGTTCCGTCTGCGTGGCAATCCCGCGGCGCTCGACGCGATCAAGAAGATGCGGCCGTGGCTCGCGTCGCTGCTGGTCGAAACCTACGATTCGTTGAGCGCCGGTCTGCAAACCGAATACGGTACGGAAGCGCAGTTGCAGAACGTGTACATCCGCACGCGCGGCAAGATCGTCGGGCTGGAGACTCTGTCGCAGCAGATGCGCGCGTTCACCGGACTCAACCTGGCGCAGCAACGTGAAATGCTCGCGCAAGATCTCGTGCAGACGCCGGCCGAGAATGTCGCCGACGTGCATACCTTGCATCGCTTGTGGCAGGTGGGCGACGCGGACGCCATCGCCGCGTGGGAGGCGGCGAAGTCGGAAAAGCTGGCGCGCGACAAGCGCATTTCCAATCAGATCGACAACAAGATCGTGTACGAGCGCAATCGCCGGTTCGTGTCGCGCATGCTATTGATTGCGGCACCGAACAAGCCGGTGTTCGTCGCGATCGGCGCGTTGCATCTGGGAGGCAGGAAAGGCGTGCTGCAACTTTTGCGGCAGCACGGCTTCGTGGTGGAGGCTTACTGAGATTGGGTGCGCGCGCGTTACGCGTGCTTGCCCGCGCGAAGCGAGCGGAGTTCGTCGGCCACCTGTTTGACGACCGGTGTCCAGTCGCCCAGGCTGGTTTGCCGGAACAGTTTCATCGACGGATACCAGGGCGAATCGCCGCGATTTTCCAGCCAGCGCCAGTCGGCGTTGGCCGGCAACATTAACCACACAGGTTTGCCGAGCGCCGCGGCCAGATGCGCCACGGCGGTGTCGACGCTGATCACGAGGTCGAGGTTCATGACGAGCGCGGCGGTGTCGCCGAAATCGTGGAGACTCGCGGTGAAGTCATGAGCGCGAAATGCGGCGGGCGCGTCGGCCAACTGGCCGTGAGCTGCACCTCTCTGCAACGCATACCAGGCAATGCCGTTCGAACCGGCCAGTGAGTCCAGGTTGGACAACGCGATCGATCGGTAGCGATCGTTACCGAACGTCGGACTGCCGGCCCACACGAGGCCCACTCTGCAATTCCCGTCGCTCACGCTGTCAGTTGCGTCCATGCAATCGCGCCACGCTTCCATGCTGGCGGACTCCGCGAATACATACGGCAGATCGGCTGGAATCGTCGACAGTTCGGTGCCGACGCAACCCGGCACGCTCATCATCGGCACCCAGAAATCGTAGTCGTGTTCGATCGCGCCGCTGAACGCGCGATGTACGCCGGGCATGCGCGCGACCAGTCGCACGAGCGGTTCGCGGACGCGAACGTCGACTGTCGCGCCGCGCTGCTCCAGCACACGTGCGTAGCGCAAAAACTGGAAATGATCGCCGAATCCCTGTTCGCCGACGATCAGAATGCGCCGTCCCTGCAGCGATTCGCCATGCCATTCGGCGATGCCCGGCACCGCGATCGCTTCGTAGTCGTGCTTGCGCCACCGTTTGGCGAACGACGCCCAACCACGCGCATAGTCGCCGCGCTTGAGTTGCAGCCACGCGAGATTCTGATGCGCGTCGGCGTAGGTCGGGTCGAGCACCAGCGCGCGCTGATAGAAGCCTTCCTCTTCATCGAGGCGACCTTGCGCGCCGAGCGAGCCCCCGAGGCAAACCAGATTGGTGGGATTCGGCCTGAGCGCGACCGCTTGCCGATAGTGTGACTCGGCGCTCGCATAGTTGCCGAGTTTGCCGACCATGCTGCCGAGATTGATATGCGCTTCTGCGTAATTGGGACGCAGCGCCAGCGCGTTTTCAAAACTGGCGACCGCTTCGGCATGCCGGTCCAGCGCCTGGAATGCGTTACCCGCATTGAAGTGCGCCTCGGCGGATCGCGGATCGAGTGTCGCGGCCTGGTCGTAGCAGACGAGTGCTTCGTCGTAATGGTCCAGTTTGGCGAGCGCCGTGCCCAGGTTCAGATAAGCGTCGACGAAGGCCGGATTTGCTGCGAGCGCGAGGCGATATTGTTCGACCGCGATTTCCAGCGCGCCCTGCGCCTGCAACGCGACGCCGAAGTTGTTGCGGGCGTCGGCGAAATCCGGTTGCAACTGCAAGGCCTGGTCATAGCAGATCATGGCTTCCTGCGGATGGCCGAGCGCCGCGGCGACGAGACCGCGATTGCTCCAGCACGCGGCGTCGGTGCGGTCGAGTTCGAGCGAGGCGCTGAGCATCTGCGCGGCGAGTGCGTGCTGACCGCGCTGATGGTGCAGGACGCCGAGGTAATGCAATGCTTTGGCGTGCGCGGGATCGAGTGTCAGTGCTTCGCGGTAGAACGCTTCGGCTGAATCGAACCGGCCAGCCTGATGAGCCTCGAGGCCGGCTTCGATCAATGAGGTGACGTAGGCGGATGACGGCGTGTGATGTTCCATGATGACTCGCGAAGGAGCGCCGGCAACGGCATGATGCGCGCCGGCAAAAGTGAAAGCGGAAAGCTGTTCACGAGTCTATGTTTCGCCTTCGCGCGATGGATTCGGATGCGTCTGAATCTCGGTTGGGCTGCGTCGCCTTGCTAAGCGAGGGCGGTCGTGTTTGGGTTCGATCTTCGACGCGAAGTCATACGTGGATAGGTGCGGTGTTTATCCGCCTTCGGGATGTCGTTCAGCACGGCGTTTCAGAGCGCTCTGACTGACTCGCGCATAACACGGCACGGATAATCGTCGCCCGTCTGGCGGGCTCATGCCATGCCTCGCTCGCTCTCCCATCTCACTTCCAGCCCATCATGTCCAGCATCTCCACAACGTCACCCGAATCGACTGCCGCCTGGTACGCCGAGGCCGAACGCGCGCGTAGCGCGGGACACGCCGATCGCGCGCGCCTGCTTTTCGAGCGGATACTCGGCGCCGATCCCACGCACGCCGACGCCTTGTTTTCATGCGGTTTGCTCGCGCTGGACTCGGGTGAGCTGGAAGTGGCGCAGTACTGGATATCACGCGCTAACGAATGTCACCCGAGCGCTGTGTTTTGCGAAACCTTATGCCGCATTCAACTCCGGCTTGGCGTCTACGCGCGGGCCGCGCAAACGGCGCGGCAAGGATTGACGCTCGCACCGGACAGCGTGACGCTTCACTACTATCGCGCGTTGGCGTTGCAGGTCGAAGGGAAGATCGAAGACGCCGCGCCGGTATATCGCAGAGTGCTCGAACTCAAGCCCGATCACGCTTTCGCGCATGCCAACCTCGGCGCGCTCGCGCGGAACCTCGACGCACTCGACGACGCCGAGCGGCATCTGCGACGCGCCATCGCGCTGGCACCGGATCAGTTGGGTGCGCGCGCCAATCTCGCCACGGTCTTGCTGAGCGTCGGCCGCTATGAGGAAGCGTGGCCGCTTTTCGAGTACCGCTGGGCCAATTTCGTCGAGGCGAACGGCCGTCCCGCGCAGGGACATCCGCAATTGCCGCTGCCGCAGTGGAAAGGCGAGGGCGGCGCGAATCTCCGCACCCAGCGTTTGCTGGTCACGCCCGAGCAGGGCCATGGCGACAGCCTGCAATTCGTGCGCTATCTGTCGATGGCGACCGAACGCTTTGCGCAGGTCGGCTATGTCTGTCCGCCGGCGCTGCTGCGGCTCTATGAAGACTCGCTAAGCGCGCATTTGCCCGGTCTGCTGCTGCTCGACGAAGCGTCCGTGGATGCGCGTCACTGGGACTGGCACTGTCCGTTGATGTCTTTGCCGATGGCGTTCGGCACAAGGACCAACACCATCCCGGCCAGCAGCTATCTGTATGCGGACGCCGCGCGCGCGGCGTCGTGGGCGGCGAGGTTCGGCGTCCTGCCTGAACCGGCGTTGCCGCGAGTCGGCGTGGTGTGGGCGGGCGGCCATTCCGGCTTGCCCGAAGACAAAGTGCGCAGCATGAGCGCGACGCAGTTCGCGCCGCTTTTTACGTTGAAGCAGATACGCTGGGTGAGTCTGCAAAAAACGGACGACCCGGCGAAGCGCGCCGACCCGGCGGCCACGTCGTGTCTGATCGACTGGATGGATGACGTGAAGGATTTCGCCGACACCGCGGCGCTCATCGAAAATCTCGATCTCGTGATTTCCGTCGACACCTCGGTGGCGCATCTCGCGGCGGCGATGGGCAAACCGGTGTGGCTGCTCAACCGTTTCGCGGGATGCTGGCGCTGGTTGCGCGGGCGCGACGACAGCCCGTGGTATCCGGGCATGCGTCTATTCACGCAGACACGCAAGGGCGAGTGGAGCGACGTGCTGGATCGAATCGCGGCGGCGTTGCAGGTTCGCTTTCCCGCCGCGTGATCCATGCCGATGACGGCGCCGCGGCGCGCGACGCTCGCGCCGGGGCCGCCAGCGGTGTTACATGAACATCAGGAAATTCAGCAGGAAGATGTTCACGATCAGCAAGGTGAGTGCGGTCGGAACCTGAACCTTGATGACCGCATTCTTGTCCGGCAATTCCAGCAACGCTGCCGGCACCATGTTGAAGTTCGCCGCCATCGGCGTCATCAGCGTGCCGCAGTAGCCGGAGAACATGCCGATTGCCACCATCACCGCCGGGTTGCCGTGGAATACGCCAACCAGGATCGGCACGCCGACGCCGCCGGTCATCACCGGAAATGCGGCGAAGCCATTGCCCATCACCATCGTAAACAGCGCCATGCCGATGCAATAAACCGCGACCGCGACGAAGCGGTAGTCGAGACTGATGTACGCGGTGGTCACGTGCGCGACGGCCTTGCCGACGCCCGCGTCGGAGAACACGAGGCCGAGCATGCCGAGCATTTGCGGCAACACGGCCGCCCACGACAGCGCATCGACCAGGCGGCGCGCTTCCTTCATCGACTGGCCGACGGTGTCGCGCGTCATCACGCAGGCAATTGCCAGCGCGATCACGCAGCCGATGCCGAAGCCGATCAGCGTGACGTTCGCCTTCTCGAACAGCGGCATGCCGCCGAACACCAGATGACTCGCCGACAACGTGATGATGACCGTCACGACGGGAATCGTCAGCGCCGGCACGAAGAGCTTGTTGCCCAGCCGCGCGGCGCTCGCCTTGCGTGCTTCGAGCGACAGCACCTTCGGCTTCGCTGCCGTGACGCCACCAAAGCCCGCGATCAACGCCATCACGATAACCGCCAGACCGACCACGGCGGGCGGCAGCTTGTCGCCGATCAGGAAGATCAGTGCGTAGAGAATCCAGAAACCGCCCGCGGTCAGGCGGCGCGGATGGTCCTTGTCCGTGACGATCATGCCGCCGATGATCAGCAGCACCACGCCCAGCAGCCAGAAGAGATAAGTGATCGTGATCGTCATGCTTTGTCTCCCGCCGATTGCGTCGACGAAACCGTCGTGCCATGCGCGGCCGTATTGCCGCGCAATTCGCGTTCGAGCTTGCGGTCGAGCAGAAGCAGACGGAAGCCGTGCACGATGAACGCGCAGATCGCCGTCGGAATGCCCCACACGGCAACGTGAATCGGCTCGACGATGATGCCGGCTTCTTTCAGGAAGGTCGTCATCAGCACGATTGCGCCGAACGCCACGAAGATGTCTTCACCGAAGAACAGGCCGACGTTGTCGGTGGCGGCGGAAAACGCCCGCAGCTTGAAGCGCACCGCGTCGCTGATCTTGCCGAAACGTGTTTCGGTCGCGCCTTCGGCCATCGGCGCAATCAGCGGACGCACCATCTGCGGGTGGCCGCCGAGACCGGTGAGGCCGACCGCAGCGGTCAACTCCCGCACCAGCAGATAGACGATCAGCAGACGACCGGCCGTCGCTGCCTTGATGCCGCCGATCCACGCCTGCGCACGTTCGCGCAAACCGTGGCGCTCCAGTAGGCCGATCACCGCGAGCGGCAGCAGAATGATCAACGGGATGTTGCGGGTCTTGATGAAGCCGGTGCCGATTTCGGCGAGTATCTTTTCAGGCGGGAAGTGCGCGGCGAGTCCGGTGATGATCGCCGCGACGGCGACGATCAGCATCGGATTGAACCGTAATAAGAAGCCGACGATGATGACGGCCACTCCGATCAGTGGCCATAGACTGACAGTTGCTTGCATCTGGATCTCCAAACAGGGTTTCAACCTTGCCGCTCGTGGCGGCCGACGTGGGCCGGCGCGTGCTTGAGCCACGCGCCGTCTGGTTGCTGCGGCTCTATGCGGCCGCATGCCTCGACTACACCTGCAACTTCACCTGCACTTTCTTCCGCCTGAATTGCGCGGATACTGCAACCGGTATTGCCATGCGAGTCGTGCTGCACGGCCACGCGCTTAACGCCACGTGTCAGAAATCCCGTCCAAAGCCTGCCACCTGGCAAACGCCCCGCATGGAGCGGGGCGTTCGATGAGGCAATCTGGATACCTGGCTAAAGCGACTTCGCGCTGCTCGCCTCCGCGTCAGACGCGGGCGGCGCTGGCCGCGTGTACCTCGATGCCGGCATCCGCGAGCGCCGTGCGGATACGCCGCGCGAACGCCAGGGCATGCGGGCCGTCGCCGTGCAGACAGATGGTTTGCGCGTTCAGCGGCACCCACTGGCCGTCCACTGCCTGAACGCGACGCTCGCGCACCATCGCGAGCGTGCGTTCGAGCACCTGGTCTTCGTCGTCGAGCAACGCGCCCGGCTCCTTGCGCGGCACCAACGAACCGTCGGCGCGATAGCCGCGGTCTGCAAATACTTCTTCGATCGCGGTCAGTCCCGCGTTGCGTGCCGCCGTGACCAGTCCGCTGTTGGCAAGCGCGAACACCACCACCGACGGATCGAAGTCGTGCACCGCCGAGACGATCGCGTCGGCGATCTTCGCGTCGCGCGCGGCCTGGTTGTAGAGCGCGCCGTGCGGCTTGACGTGCGCGATGCGGCCGCCTTCGGCCTGTGCGATTGCCGAGAGCGCGCCGAGCTGATAGAGCACGCCCGCGTAGATTTCGCCGGCGGGCAGATCCATCTCCTTGCGGCCGAAGTTCTCCGGATCGTTGAAGCTCGGATGCGCGCCGATCGACACGCCTTTCTCCACCGCCCAGCGCACGCAGTCGCGCATGGCGTTGGCGCCGCCGGCATGCCAGCCGCACGCGATATTGGCCGAGCTCACGAGGTCGAGCAGCGCCTCGTCGGAGCCGCAGCCCTCGCCGAGGTCGGCGTTCAGATCGATTTCCATGGTGTTCCCCTACTCAGTGTTACAACGCCGCGACGGCCTGTTGCCGCGCGCAGCGTTCTTCGTGCATCGCGATCGCGGCGTCGATCTGCCGCAAGTACGTGCGTTCTTCCAGTAAAGCCTGACGCGCCTCGTAGGGCGTCGTCGGGATGAAGCGGATGGCGGCGTTCAGGCGCACTTGCGCGAGCTTCCACATGTCGGCCTGAATCACCGCGCCGATTTTCGGGTAGCCGCCGGTGGTCTGCGCGTCGCTCATCAGCACGATCGGTTGACCGTTCGGCGGCACCTGGATCGTGCCGGGCAACACCGCGTGCGAAAGCAGGTCAGCCTTGTGCGTGCGACGCAGTTCCGTGCCGGCGAGCCGATAACCCATGCGGTTGCTGTTCGGCGTGACGAGCCATTCGTCGGACCAGAAGGTTTCCTGCGCTTCCGGCGTGAAGCTGTCGTATTCCGGGCCGCGCAGCACGCGAATCGGCACGGCCCACGGCACGCCGGTCGGATGACGGCCGCGCCGCAGCGGCTCGTGAACCAGCACGAACTTGCACCAGGCCGGCGCCTTCACACCGAACTCCGGCGCCTCCGGGCTGAAGCCGACATGGCCGCGTTGCGGCGGTGCGCCGACCGGCAGACGGTCGCCGTCACGCAACGGCCGGCCGCCCAAGCCGCCGAACTGGCCGGCGAGGTCGGTGCTGCGCGAGCCGAGCATCGGCAGGACATCGACGCCGCCCGCGACGCACACATAGCCGCGCATGCCGCGCTTCGCCGCGTTCAGCACCAGTTCCTGACCGGCCTGCACCGGCAGACTCCACCACGAGTAGACGGGTTTGCCGTCGAGCGTGGCGCTGAATTCGGTGCCGGTGATGGCGACCCGCGTGGCGCGCAGAAAACGCAGCGCGGTCGGGCCGAAGGTAATTTCCAGGCCCGCCGCATCCGGACGGTTGCCGACCAGCCGGTTGCCGACTTCTAACGACAGGCGGTCGAGCGCGCCACCCATGGCGATGCCGAGATGCCGGTAGCCGTGCCGGCCGAGGTCCTGAATCGTGGTCAACAGACCCGCGCGAATCACGTCGATCATGCGTGTATCCCCGCAACGGTGAAGCGCACCCGGTCGCCGGGTTGCAGCAGGGTCGGGGGACGGCGCGTCGGATCGAACAGCGGCGTATCGGTGCGGCCGATCAGTTGCCAGCCGCCGGGCGAAGTGGCCGGATAGATGCCAGTCTGCTCACCGCCGATACCGACCGAGCCGGCCGGCACTTCCAGGCGCGGCGACGCGCGGCGCGGCGTGTGCAGGACGGTGTCGAGACCGCCCATATAGGCGAAGCCCGGCTGGAAGCCGAGAAAGAACACCACGTACTCGCCGTCCGAATGACGCTGGACGACCTCGCGCACACTCAACCCCGTGTGATCGGCCACGGCCTGGAGATCGGGGCCGAACTCGCCGCCGTATTGCACCGGGATCGCGACTTCGCGGCCGGCCGCTGAGACGCTGCCGCCCGCGTCCCACGCGGCTTGCAGCTGGCTCGCCAGCGCTTCGCGGTCGGCTTCGAGCGGATCGAACACGAGCGTCAGATTGTTCATGCCCGGGACGACTTCCAGCACGTGCGGCCAGTCGCGGGCGGCCTCGGCGGCAGCCCAGACGCGTCGCTGGCACTCCAGCGTGGCAGGCGGCGGCGCTTCGCAGACGAGCGCGGCGTCGCCCAGCGGGAAGATTCTTGGTTGGCTCATTGCTTAATGGCCCAGGTCGAGTCGGGAATTCCGGTACTGCGCATCTCATGACCGGATAACGGCGAAAGACACGCGACGATTGAAGCGTACATTATCAATAAAATATCAACAATTTCTCAATAAGCGTTTTTGCCAGGCTCCCGGTCGACGGTCGCTCGTCGTACACTCCCGTCAACTTTCCAAACTGTGTCGAGAATCGTCATCATGTCGCGCCATCCCACCAAGATCGTCTCCTCGGAACATCTCGTGTCCGACACAAGCGCGGAACTGTCCGAACTGGAGTACGCGCTCATCATGGCGGGCAACGCGTTCAACCGATGGATGGTGCGATGCATGTCGGCGGCCGGCGAAAAAGACATGACGGCCATCGAAGTCTCGTTGCTGCATCACGTCAGCCATCGCGAGCGGCGCAAGAAGCTGGCGGACATCTGCTTCGTGCTGAACATCGAGGACACGCACGTCGCGACCTACGCGCTGAAGAAGCTCGTAGCTAGAGGGTATGTAAAAAGCGAAAAGACCGGCAAGGAAGTGTTCTTTTCCGCAACGGACATCGGGCGCGAGCTGTGTCTGAAATATCGCGAAGTGCGCGAGAGCTGCCTGATTTCGACATTGAAGGAAAGCGGCCTGACCAACGAGCAGATCGGCGAGGCCGCGCAACTCATGCGCAATGCCTCCGGCCTGTACGACACGGCGGCGCGGGCGGCCGCCTCGCTCTAACGCCTATTGGATTCAGTCGGGCCGGGCGTGCAGACCGGCTTCGGTCACGATGAGATCGAGCGGGATGTCGTGCGCTTCGCGCTGCAACGCTTCGAGGCGGCAGGCTTCATAGGCGATGCCGACGGTGACCGGCCGCTGCGCGCCGGGCCATGCGGCCAGCGTGCGATCGTAGTAGCCGCCGCCGTAACCCAGCCGGTAGCCCGCGGCGTCGAAACCCACGCACGGCACGAACAGCAGATCGGGAATCGCCACGCGTCCCGAGACGGGCTCGGGGATGTTGTGATGACCCACCTGCATCGGCGTGTCGGGTGTCCAGACGTGAAACTCGAGCGGCACACCACGTTCCTTCACGATCGGCAGACTGGCCTCGCGATGCGCGCCGCTTGCGAGCCAGACGGCGATCGCGCCGCGCGCGTCGAACTCGCCCGCGAGCGGCCAGTAGAACCCCACGCTCGCCACGTCGTAGCGCTTTAACACGTCCAGCAGGCGACGTTCGAGCGCAGCCTGAACACCCGGCTCGGAAGCCGCGTGCAGCCTCGTTTCCAATAGCCTGCGACGCAGCGCCTTTTTCGATTCCGCGACGGGGTTGCATGCTATGCTTGGGTTCAATTCGCGCTCCAGAAACAACGATGTCAAAACGCCTCTATCGAGTATATCGCGCGGTCGGTCTTGCGCTGGCTGCCGGCGCACTCGTCGCGTGCAGCACGGCCTCCGCCGTCAAGCCCATCCCCATCACACAACTCACGAACGACGACCAGATTTTCGTCCAGCTTCGCGAAGCCGCCCGCAATAACGACGCGGGCCGTGCAGCGCAACTGGCGAGCATGATCCCGAGTTATCCGGCGCCTTCGTACCTCGAATACTTCCAGATCAAGCCGCAACTCTTCGACTCGTCCGGCCACGCGCGTATCGACGCGCCGGATGCGCCGGTGCTCGCGTTCCTGCAGAAGTACGACGGTCAGGCCATCGCCGACCGCCTGCGCAACGACTACCTCACGGTGCTCGGCGCCCGTCACGACTGGCGCAACTTCGACCAGCAATACGCGCGCTTCGTGCTGAACGACGACACGCAGGTCAAATGCTACGCGCTCGAATCGCGGGCCGCGCGCGGCGAAAACGTCGCGGACGCGGCGCGTGCGTTGCTGGTCGATCCGAAGTGGTACGGCGACGGCTGCATCGATCTGATCACGTCGCTCTCCGTGAACCAGCAGTTCACCTCAAACGACGTCTGGCAGCAGATCCGCCTCGCGTACGAACAGAACTACACCAACACCGGCAGCAAGATGGTCGACGCGCTGAGCAACCAGCCGCCCGATCCCGTGCTGTTCAACCAGGCCACCACTACGCCGCCGTTGCTGTTGGCGCGCGGTGTCGGTCCGGATGCGCAATCGCATCAACTGGCCTTGCTCGCGATCACGCGTATGGCGCGCAACGACCCGGCCATGGCCGCGGCCACGTTCGCTTCGGTGGCGCCGTCGTTGACCTCGCCCGAACGCGCAATCGGCTGGGGCACGATCGCCTATCAGGCGGCGACGAAGCAGATGCCGAGCGCGGTCGACTGGTATCGCCTGTCGGTGAACGCGCCGCTTTCCACGCCGGCGTACGAATGGCGCACCCGCACCGCGCTGCTCGCCGGCGACTGGACGATGGTCCGCTGGTCGATCGAACAGATGCCCGTCGCGCTGCGCAACCAGCCGTCGTGGGTGTACTGGCATGCGCGCTCGCTGAAGCAGGCCGGCGACACCACCACGGCGAATCAGGAGTTCGAGTCCATTTCGCAGGGCTACAACTTCTACGGCCAGCTCGCGGCTGAAGAACTCGGCCAGAAAATCACCGTGCCGCCGAAAACGATGGTGAGCGACGCCGAAGTGCAGCAAGCCGGCAACACGCCGGGCTTCGATCTCGCACAACGTTTCTATGCGCTGAACCTGCGTCTGGAAGGCAATCGCGAATGGAACTGGCCGCTGCGCAACATGACCGACCGCCAGCTGCTCGCCACGGCCGAATACGCTCGCCGCATCCAGCTGTACGATCGCACGGTCAATACGGCCGACCGTACCAAAGTCGAACACGACTTCTCGCTGCGTTACCTGTCGCCGTTCAAAGACATCGTCGAGCGCGATTCGCAGTCGAACGGGCTGGACGTCGAATGGGCGTATGGCCTGATCCGCCAGGAGTCGCGCTTCATCATGAATGCGCGCTCGGAAGTCGGCGCGAGTGGCCTCATGCAGTTGATGCCGGGCACGGCCCAACTCGTCGCGAAGAAGATCGGCCTCGGTCCGATTTCGCGCGAACAGATGAACGACATCAACACCAATATCCTGCTCGGTACGAACTATCTGTCGATGATCTACAATCAATTCGACGGTTCCGCCGTGTTGGCCACCGCAGGCTACAACGCCGGGCCGGGTCGTCCGCGCAACTGGCGTCAGCAGTTGCAGCATCCGGTTGAAGGCGCGATTTTCGCCGAGGCTATTCCTTTCCAGGAAACGCGTGACTACGTGAAGAATGTGTTGTCCAACACGGTCTACTACGCGGCGTTGTTCGAAGGCCGTCCGCAATCGCTGAAGGCGCGTCTGGGTTACATCGCGCCATGAGCGCCGTGCCGCCGCCGCGTCGTTCGCGACGCGGCGGTGCGCCACGCCAGCCGTTGCCGCGGCTTCCATCAGGGAGTCGAAAATGCGACATCAATCCATAGCCGTTATCGGCGGTTCCGGTTTCATCGGCAGTCATCTCGTCAACGCGCTCGTCGAGCTGGGCAAAGACGTGCGCATCGCCACCCGGCGGCGCTACAACGCGCGTCATCTCACCTTGCTCCCCATCGACGTGGTCGAGACCGACGTGTTCGACCCCGTCCAGCTCGCGCGTTTTGTCGAAAACGCGGATTGCGTGATCAACCTGGTAGCGACGCTGCAAGGCAAACGCGGCACGCCTTACGGACCCGAATTTGCGAAGTTGCACGTCGATCTGCCCACGAAGATCGTTGCCGCTTGCGAGGGCAAGGGCGTGCACCGGCTGATTCACATCAGCGCGCTCGGCGCGGACTCGAACGGTCCGAGCATGTACTCGCGCTCGAAGGGCGACGGCGAGAAAGCCGTGCATGCGGCCAACCTCGCGTGGACGATCTTCCAGCCGTCCGTGGTGTTCGGACCGGAAGACGAGTTCCTCAACAAGTTCGCCTTCCTGCAACGGGTCTTTCCCGTGATCCCGCTCGCCATGCCCGACGCAAAGTTCCAGCCGGTCTACGTCGCGGACGTCGCCAAAGCGATCTGCAACGTGCTCGATCTCGACGCCGCCAGTGGCCGCACCTACCAACTCGGCGGACCCACCGTCTACACGCTCGAAGATCTCGTCAAATATTGCGGCGACGCAATCGGCAAGCATGCGCGCATCGTCCGGTTGCCGGAACCGCTCGCCCGGTTGCAGGCGCTCACTTTCGAAATGGCGCCCGGCGAACCGGTGATTTCGCGCGACAATCTCGATTCGATGAAAGTCGACAACGTGCTGAGCGGTCCGCTCGCGCCCGAGCTCGGCATCGACCCGGCGAGTATCGAGACCATTGCGCCGGTGTATCTGACCGGCGCGTCGATGCGTTCGCGCTTCAACACCTTTCGCGCCAGCGCCGGCCGCTGAACCTTTTGCCCATTACTTTCTTCTGAAGCATGAAGCTGCTTATCGGTGACAAGAACTATTCGTCATGGTCGATGCGTCCGTGGCTGCTGCTGAAACACTTCGGCATTCCGTTCGACGAGGTGCTGATTCATCTGAACGAACCCGGCATGAAGGCCGCGATTCTCGCGTATGCGCCGGCGGGTTCGGGCAAGGTGCCGTGTCTGCTCGACGACGACGGCTCGGCCACCTGGGACTCTTTGGCCATTGCCGAGACGCTGGCCGAGCGCTTCCCGCAGCATGCGCTGTGGCCGCGTGACGCCGCGGCGCGTCGGCACGCCCGCTGCGTCAGCGCGGAAATGCATTCGGGTTTCGGCGAGTTGCGCGGAAACATGTGGATGAACATTCGCGCGTCGTTTCCCGGCAAGAACGCGACAGCCGGGGTGCTCGCCGACATCGCGCGGATCGAGGCAATCTGGCGTCAATGCCTCGACGCTTACGGCGGCCCGTTCCTGTTCGGCGAGTTCGGCATCGCCGACGCCATGTACGCGCCGGTGGCGATGCGCTTCAACACATGGCGTCCCGCGTTGTCGGAAGTCTCGGCGGCGTACGTGGAGCGGGTGACGGCGCAGCCCGCCGTCAAGGCGTGGATCGACGCTGCGCGTCAGGAAACGCACGCCATTCCCTATCAAGACGTATGCCCATGAACATTTACGCAGTAGGCGGCGCGATCCGCGACGAATTGCTGGGCGTACCCGTGCAGGACCGCGACTACGTGGTGGTCGGCGCCACGCCTGAACAGATGGTGGCGCAGGGTTATCGTCCGGTGGGCAAAGATTTTCCCGTGTTTCTGCATCCTCAGACGCATGAGGAATACGCGTTGGCGCGCACCGAGCGCAAGACGGCGGCGGGGTATCACGGTTTCCAGTTTTTCTATGCGCCGGATGTCACGCTGGAGGAAGACCTCGCCCGCCGCGATCTGACGGTCAATGCGATGGCGCGCGAAGTGCGTCCGGATGGCGAGCTGACCGGTCCGGTGATCGACCCGTTCAACGGTCAGGGCGACTTGCAGGCGCGCCTGTTTCGTCACGTGAGCGATGCGTTTCTAGAAGACCCCGTGCGGATCTTGCGGATCGCACGGTTTGCCGCGCGCTTCGTCGATTTCACCGTCGCGCCCGAGACGCTCGCGCTGATGCGCAAGATGGTGGCCGACGGCGAAGTCGACGCGCTGGTGGCCGAGCGGGTGTGGCAGGAAGTGTCGCGCGGTCTGATGGAGAAAAAGCCGTCCCGAATGTTCGAGGTGCTGCGCGAGTGCGGCGCACTGGCGCGCATTCTGCCCGAGATCGACGCGCTGTTCGGGGTTCCGCAGCGGGCCGACTATCACCCTGAAGTCGACACCGGCATCCATGTGATGATGGTGGTCGATCATGCCGCGGCGCAAGGCTATACGCTGCCGGTGCGCTTCGCCGCGCTGACGCACGATCTCGGCAAAGCCACCACACCTGACGACGTCCTGCCGCGTCACATCGGCCACGAAGGACGCAGCGTCGATCTGCTCAAGCCGCTATGCGAGCGCTTGCGCGTGCCGAACGAATGCCGCGATCTGGCGATGCTGGTTGCGCGCGAGCACGGCAATATTCATCGCGTGACGGAAATGGGCGCCGCGGCGCTGGTGCGGCTGCTCGAACGAAGCGACGCGATTCGCAAACCCGCGCGCTTCGCCGAAGCGTTGCAGGCTTGCGAGGCCGATGCGCGCGGCCGGCTTGGGTTCGAATCGCGGGAGTACCCGCAGGCCGAGCGCTTGCGGGTGGCGCTGGTCGCCGCGCGTGGCGTGGACGCAGGCGCGGTGGCCAAACGGCTGGCCGATTCGCCCGCCGGTATCAAGGACGCGGTGCATCTGGAGCGCGTGCGCGCCGTCGAGGCCGCGTTGAGCGCGTCGATGTGACGTGTGCTGGTCGTCTGCCGGTCGAAGTGCCTACAGCACTCTGGCCAGCAGCGACAGCACCATGGACAGCACCAGCGTCGACATGAACGGAAACGGATATTCCTTGCCGAACAGGCGCAAGGTGACGTCGCCGGGCATGCGGCCGATGCCGATTTTCCGGAGCCATGGCCAGCAGGCCGACAGCACCGCCACGGCAACGAAGGTAGTCAGTAGCCAGCGAATCATCGCGAATCCTTGAGCCGGAACATCACAGCGTATGCGAGCGGTCGCCGCTGGCAAACGCCTGCAGCGTGTCGTCGAGCCCGCGCGAAAACGCGATGACCTTGAACAGTTCGCCCATCTCGGCCTCGGAAAGCAGCTTCTGCACTGCATTCGCCGCGGGCAGGAAGCGCTGGATGTCGGACGGGTCGAGGTCCGACAGCGCCTCGGTAATGCCGGCGTTCAACAGAAACCGCGCCTGCGACGTGAAGCCGAGCAAATCCGCGCCGGCTTCGACGCCCGCTTCCGCGATGCCGGTGAATTCGACGTGTGCGGTAATGTCCTGCAAGCCCGGGTAGACGAACGGATCGCCGTGCGCGCGGTGCCGGTAATGGCACATCAGCGTGCCCTGCGCGCGTTGCGCATGGTAGTACTCGTGACGCGGAAAACCGTAGTCGATAAAAAACGCCGCGCCGCGCGTGAGCATCGTGCAGACCGTACGCGTGAAGGCGCGCGCGGCGTCGTGCGTTTCGGTCACGTAGTCTTCGCCGGCCGTGTCGATTTCCGCGAGCAGTTCGAGATCCGCGGACGACGGAAGCGGGCGGTCGGCGAAAGCGAAATTGCCGTCGCGCCAGATCACGCCGCGCTCCTGCCACGTGCCGGCGCTCGACGCGAAGAGCCGGACGGGCATCGCGTCGAGTACTTCGTTGCCGATCACGACGCCTTCGAAGTGCTCCGGCAACGCGTCGAGCCAGCAAACTTTCGCGGCGAGCGCGGGCGCGGCGGCTTCGATGGTGTCGCGCTGCCGCTCGCGCAACTCGCCCGACAGATCCACGATCGAGTACCGGTCGAACTCGACGCCGAGTTCACCGAGCGCGTTGAGCAGGCCGGCCGCCAGTTTGCCGGTGCCGGCGCCGAATTCCATCAGCTCACGCGTGCCGCTCGCCAGCAGGGCTTCGGCGAGCGGACGCGCCAGCGTGGCAGCGAACAGCGGCGACATTTCCGGCGCCGTGACGAAGTCGCTGCCGTCGTCGCCGCGCAGCCCGAATTTGCGGGCGCCGCCGCTGTAATAACCGAGTCCCGGCGCGTACAACGCGCGCTCCATGTAGCGATCGAACGGCAACCAGCCGCCGGCCGCTTCGAGCTCCGCGCGGATCAGCGCGACGAGCGCTTCGGACTGCGCAAGCGCGCTCGGGCCGGGAGCAGGTAAACTATCGGGTTGGTGAGCTTTCGGATTCATTCCCGCATTGTAAATGAGCGCCTCTTCTGACACCGCCGCCGCCCGCGCGCCGCAAACGCCGCGCATCGTGCTGATTACCGGCGGCGCCCGCCGTATCGGCCGGGCGCTGGCGCTGGGCTTTGCCGCGCGCGGCTGGGACGTGGCGGTCCATTACGGCGAGTCCCGCGAGGAAGCCGACGCCGTGGTCGCGGAAATTGCCGCGCTCGGCCGGCGGGCTGTGGCGCTGCAGGCGGAACTGGGCAACGAAGCCCAGGTCGCGCGGCTGGTGCCGGACTGCATTGCCGCGCTGGGTCGGCCGACGTGCATTGTCAACAACGCGTCGCGCTTCGAAGAAGACACGGCGCAGAACGTCGGCTACGAGTTGCTGCTGAAACTCACCGCCATGAATCTCGGCGCGCCGCTGGTGCTGGCGCGTATGCTCTTCGAGGCGACGCCGGACGCGGCGCGCGCCGACGAGCGCCAGCGCGGCGTGGTGATCAACGTGCTGGACCAGAAGCTTTACAACATGAATCCGGATTACCTGTCGTACACGCTGTCGAAGGCAGCGTTGCAGACAGCCACGGTTGCGCTCGCGCAGGCGTTGGCGCCGAAAGTGCGGGTGGTCGGGCTGGCGCCCGGCCTGACGATGCAATCCGGCGACCAGACGCCTGAAGGATTCGAGCAGGCGCATCGAGCTACGCCTCTGGGCCGCGCGTCGCGGCCGGAGGATATTGTCGCCGCCGCGCTGTATCTCGCCGATGCAGCGGGCGTCACTGGAACGACGCTGGTGGTCGACGGCGGGCAGCACCTCGTGCCGCTGCCGCGCGACGTAATGTTTTTGACGGGCGCCTGAAGCGCCCACTTGCGTGCTTTGCACGCTTTTTTCGACTGGAACGAACATGTTTGCCGCTCTTTCGCATCCCCGGCTGACCGATTGCCGCCGGCTCTTTTTGCGCAATTACGAAGTGCACATCAACATCGGCGTGCACGATTTCGAAAAGCGCGGCGAACAGCGCGTCGTGATCAACGTCGAACTGTTCGTGCCGCTCGCGCTGTCCACGCCGACGGCGGACAAGCTCAGCGAAGTGGTCGACTACGACTTCATGCGCTCGACCATCGCGCGCCGCGTCGAACAAGGCCATATTCACCTGCAGGAAACGCTGTGCGACGACCTCGTCACGGCGCTGCTCGCACATCCTCAGGTGCGTGCCGTGTGTGTCTCGACCGAAAAGCCGGACGTCTACCCCGACTGCGACGCGGTGGGCGTCGAGGTCTTCCGCATCAAGGAGGATTGATCCATGAACGCTCCGGAAATCCTGAATGAAACCACCACGGCGAGCGACGTCAAGGTCAAGGCGCCGCTGACGCGTCGCGAGCAGAAAGAAGCGTACGAGAACAACAAGCTGTTCAAGCGTCTCGCGCGCCAGGTCGGCGAGGCGATCGGCGACTTCAACATGATCGAGGAAGGCGACAAGGTCATGGTGTGCCTGTCGGGCGGCAAAGACAGCTACGCCATGCTCGAAATCCTGATGCGCTTGCGCGAGCGCGCACCCATCAACTTCGACATCGTCGCGGTGAATCTGGACCAGAAGCAGCCCGGCTTCCCCGAACACGTGCTGCCCGAATACCTGAAGCAACTCGACATTCCGTTTCACATCGAGAACCAGGATACGTACAGCATCGTCAAGCGCCTGGTGCCCGAGGGCAAGACCACCTGTTCGCTGTGTTCGCGCCTGCGCCGCGGCATTCTGTATCGGGTGGCGGGCGAACTCGGCGCGACCAAGATCGCGCTCGGCCATCACCGTGACGACATCCTGCAAACGCTGCTGCTGAACATGTTCTACGGCGGCAAGCTGAAGGGCATGCCGCCCAAGCTGCAATCGGACGACGGCAAGAACATCGTGATCCGGCCGCTCGCGTACGTGAAGGAAACCGATCTGGAAAAGTACGCGGAACTGCGCGAATTCCCGATCATTCCGTGCAATCTGTGCGGCAGCCAGCCGAACCTGAAGCGCGCGGAAATGAAGGCGCTGATTCGCGACTGGGAGAAGCGTTTCCCGGGGCGCATCGAAAATATGTTCAATGCATTGTCGAACATCGTGCCGTCGCACCTGATGGATCACCAGCTGTTCCCGTTCGCCGGCTTGCGTGCGACCGGCGAGGCCGATCCGCAAGGCGATATCGCGTTCGACGAGGAACCGTGTTCGACCGACAGCACCGATAACCTCATGCCTGGCGCATCGAAACCGATCTCCATCGTCCAGTTCGACGATCTCTGACGATCGCGCGCAAGGCCCGGCCTGCCAAGGTTTTCGGGCCGTGAAACGAGTAAAAGGGCCGCGCGAGCGGCCCTTTTCGTTGTAGGTCGCATGCTAGAATTGGCGCCTCCAAACTAGCCCATTCGCCGACCCCATGAACATCGTGATTTTGGCGGCAGGCACCGGCAAGCGCATGCGTTCCGCGCTTCCCAAGGTGCTCCATCCTCTCGCCGGTCGGCCGCTCCTCACTCATGTCATCGACACTGCCCGCACGCTCGAGCCCACTCGCCTCGTCGTGGTGATCGGCCACGGCGCCGAGGCCGTTCGCAAAGCCGTGGCAGCGCCGGACGTGCAGTTCGCCGTGCAGGAGCAGCAACTCGGCACCGGCCACGCAGTGCAGCAGGCACTTCCGCTACTCGATCCCTCCGTGCCCACGCTCGTGCTTTACGGCGACGTGCCGCTCACGCGCGCCAGCACCCTACGCGCGCTGACCGAGCGCGCCGGAGAAGGCGGCTATGGCGTGCTGACCGTCACGCTCGCGGACCCCAGCGGCTATGGCCGGATCGTGCGCGATGCCGGCGGCAAGGTGGCGCGCATCGTCGAACAGAAAGACGCGTCGCCGGAGCAGTTGCGGATCGCGGAAATCAATACCGGCATCATCGTCGCGCCTACCGAACGCCTCGGCAACTGGCTCGCCGCGCTGAAGAACGACAACGCGCAAGGCGAGTTCTATCTGACCGACGCAGTGGAAATGGCGATCGAGGCCGGTCTCGAAGTGGTCACCTCGCAGCCTGACGACGAGTGGGAAACGCTCGGCGTGAACAGCAAGCAGCAACTCGCCGAACTCGAACGGATTCATCAGCACAACGTCGCCGAAGACCTGCTGGTCGCCGGCGTGACGCTGGCGGACCCGGCCCGCATCGACGTGCGCGGCACGCTGGAATGCGGCCGCGATGTATCGATCGACGTGAACTGCGTATTCGAAGGCCGCGTCGTGCTGGCGGATAACGTGAGCATCGGGCCGAACTGCGTGATCCGCAACGCGACCATCGGCGCCGGCACGCGCGTCGATGCGTTCACGCATATCGAAGGCGCCGAAGTCGGCGCGAATGCCGTGCTCGGTCCGTACGCGCGGCTGCGTCCCGGCGCGAAATTGCACGACGAATCGCATGTCGGCAACTTCGTCGAAGTGAAGAATGCCGTGCTCGGCCATGGATCGAAGGCGAACCATCTCACCTACATCGGCGACGCCGACATCGGTGCGCGCGTGAACATCGGCGCGGGTACGATCACCTGCAATTACGACGGTGCGAACAAATCCCGCACCGTCATCGAAGACGATGTTTTCGTCGGCTCGGATACGCAACTCGTCGCGCCCGTGCGCGTGAAGCGCGGCGTCACGATCGCGGCGGGCACCACGGTCTGGAAAGACGTCGAAGAAAACGTGCTGGTTCTGAACGACAAGACTCAAACAAGCAAGACGGGCTACGTACGCCCGACCAAAAAGAAAGGCTGATGGCCATGACGCGCGCACGAGGCGCGCTCCCTCGAACCCAGCTTCAGCATTGAGAAGGAATAAGCCATGTGCGGCATTGTCGGCGCGGTTGCGCAACGTAACATCGTTCCTGTTCTGGTCGAAGGTCTGCGTCGCCTCGAATATCGCGGCTACGATTCCTGCGGCGTCGCGGTGCTCGGCGACGACGGTCCGCGCCGGGCGCGCAGCGTCGCGCGCGTGGCGGATCTCGACGACCAGGTGCGCGAGAGTCATCTCGAAGGCATCACGGGCATTGCCCACACACGTTGGGCCACGCACGGCGCGCCGGTCACCGACAATGCGCATCCGATCTTCTCGAAAGACACGCTCGCGTTGGTACACAACGGCATCATCGAGAACTACGAGACGCTGCGCGAAATGCTGCGCGGCAAGGGCTACACGTTTGTCTCGCAAACCGACACAGAGGTTATCGCTCACCTGATTCACAGCCTGTATCGCGGCGACCTGTTCGCGGCGGTGCGCGAGGCTGTCGCGCAACTGCACGGTGCGTATGCCATCGCCGTGTTGCACAAGGACCAGCCGCATACGGTGGTCGGCGCGCGTCAGGGTTCGCCGCTGGTGGTTGGCCTCGGCAACGGTGAGAACTTCCTTGCTTCGGACGCGCTGGCACTGGCCGGCAGCACCGAGCGCTTCATCTTCCTCGAAGAAGGCGACGTGTGCGAACTGTCGCTCGAAGGCGTGCGCATTGCCGATCGAGCCGGCTATGAGGCGCAGCGCGAAGTGCGTCAGGTCGCGGCCTACGGTGGCGCGGTCGAACTCGGCCCGTATCGTCACTTCATGCAGAAGGAAATCTTCGAGCAGCCGCGCGCGATCACCGACACCATCCCGCAGGCCGACTCGTTCGACGGTTCGCTGTTCGGCGAAGGCGCCGACAAGGTATTCGCCGACATCGACAGCCTCCTGATCCTGGCGTGCGGCACGAGCTATTACTCGGGGCTGACCGCGAAGTACTGGCTGGAATCCGTCGCCAAGATTCCGACGCAGGTGGAAATTGCCAGCGAATATCGCTATCGCGAGTCGGTGCCGAATCCGAAGTCGCTGGTGGTGGTGATCTCGCAGTCGGGCGAAACGGCGGACACGCTGGCCGCGCTCAAGCACGCGCAGGAACTCGGCCACAAACACACGCTGGCGGTGTGCAACGTCGGAACGAGCGCCATGGTGCGCCTGACCGAGTTGTCGTTCCTCACGCACGCGGGCCGCGAAATCGGCGTGGCGTCCACCAAGGCGTTCACCACGCAACTCGTCGCGTTGTTCGTGCTGGCGGTCACCTTGGGCAAGCTGCGCGGTCGCGTGAGCGAGTCGCAGGAAGCCGAGTATCTGCGCCAGTTGCGTCACTTGCCGGCGGCGCTGAATAGCGTGCTGGCGCTGGAACCGCAGATCATTGCGTGGTCGGAAGAGTTTTCGCGGAAAGAGCATGCGTTGTTCCTCGGCCGCGGCTTGCATTACCCCATCGCACTCGAAGGCGCGCTCAAGCTCAAGGAAATCTCTTATATCCACGCAGAAGCGTATCCGGCCGGTGAGTTGAAGCACGGACCGCTAGCGCTCGTGACCGAAGCCATGCCGGTCGTGACCGTGGCGCCGAACGACGCGCTGCTGGAGAAGCTGAAGTCGAATATCCAGGAAGTGCGCGCGCGCGGCGGCCAACTGTACGTATTCGCCGACGCGGACACGAAGATCGTCAACGACGAAGGCATCCACGTGATCCGGATGCCGGAGCACTACGGTTTGCTGTCGCCGATCCTGCACGTGGTGCCGCTGCAGTTGCTGGCGTATCACACGGCCTGTGCGCGCGGCACGGACGTCGACAAGCCGCGCAATCTCGCCAAGTCGGTCACGGTGGAGTGAGCGAGGTCTAGTCGCTCCAATGAAGAAACGGTCACCTGCGGGTGGCCGTTTTTTTTGCTTATGCGTTGCTGTGTTGCGTCGGGCCGCGCTTCAATCTCTCACCAACTCGACCGCAACGGCCGAGACGAACTCCGCGCGCACGCTGTCGCCGACCTTCAGATCGTCTAGCGCGATCGCCGGTGCGGCTCGCAACGCCTGCCGGTGCTTCGCGCCGCGCAGCGTCACCATTCGGGTCTTGCGATCAATCCCGAGCACCGTCGCCACGACCACGATCCTGTGCGCAGACGACGCGTAGCCCGCCGACGCGGGAATGGCTGTGGTGGTTTCGATGCGCGAGCGGACCCCTTTCGTCGCGACCTTGTCGACGCGGAAAAGCAGTGCCTGCTGATACGCAACGTTGAGTTTGTCGCCGACGCGCAGTTTGCTGACGTCAGCGATGGCAGGCGCGACGTCGACGTCCGCCAGATTGCCGCGCGGACCGCGCAGCGTCACGCTGTTGGTCGACGGATGGATTGCGGCGATGCGGACCTGCGCGTGGACGATCTCCGCCTTACCGAGCGCCTCGGGGCCGGCGTCGGCATCTGCATCGACGGCGAGGCACACGTGGCATGCGAGGGCGGTGAGGATCGCCACGCAGCATTTGAGCGGCCCTGCCGCGGCACTTCGATGCGAACCGGTCATGCGCTGCTCCTCAGTCAAGTGACGCGACGACCGGTATCCCTGCAACGTGCCGGCTTACATCTCCGGTCGCGCGAGGTCGCTGGCGACGATGTGCTCACCGTACACCTGAGCAGCTGCCGTGGCTTCCAGCTTGGTCGGGTAAGGGCCGAGTTCCGGTGCGCCGTCGAACGGGAAGAGCACGCGGCCGTCGGTGGTTCGGACCACCTTCAGCACGCCGTAGAAGCGTCGGTAGCCGGCGAGTTTCGAGCTGGCCGAAACGTCGAAGTCTTCTTCGGACGTCGCGGGAATGCTCGGGATAAATGCAGTCTTGCTCATGACGGGAAACGTCTCTGGTTCGATGACACGGCGGCGCAAATGCGAAAGCGTCGTCGTGTCGTGATGTTGCCGGAAGCGCTTTTCCGATGATCGCCCATTGTCTCAAATTGAGGCGGCTTGTCTCCGTCACAATGCCCCGGCAACTAAAGTCACTTCTAATTTCGCAACTAACGGCACATGTTATGGAAGATAAATCATTGGCTCCCAAGCGGCGGTGGGGGCGATCCGCGTGAGCCGAACATGCACCAAAACCTATACCGACGGTGTGATCGCGTCGTGACACCCAATTCTGGCAAACGCGCGCTTAAATCAGACGAAATACTCCAATTCCTTGGACGATTTAGGGGCAGAGCTATAATGGACAGATTCCTTTCCTTTTCCGTCCACCGTTATGAGCCGATTACTGTGCCTGATCGTGCTTTCGTTCGGCCTGATGCAGACCGCGACGGCTGACGAAAACAACGACCGCATGTCGGCGTATCTCACGCAGAAGTTCGGTCTGGCAAAGGAAAAGGCGCAAAAGATTTCCGACGCCGTTCAATCCGCGGCATCCAAATATTCCCTCCCGCCGGCGCTTCTATTGGCCATCATCTCGATCGAATCCCGCTTCAAGGAAAAGGCCAAGGGCGCCAACGGTGCGACCGGTCTGATGCAGGTGGTGCCGGGCGCGCATCGCGGCTTGCTCAGGAATGTGAAAGACCTCACCGAGCCGACCGCCAACATCGAAGTCGGCTCCGCGATTCTCTACGGCTACATGCGCTCGGCAAACGGCGACATGAACGCCGCGCTGAAAAGCTACGGCGGCTCGCAGGCGTACGCGCAAAAAGTCAGCATGCGGGTGGAAGACTTCGCCGACGTAGCACCGCCGCCAGGCGTCGCTCAGCACGCCAACGCCCAAAGCGCCTGCGACGGCCATCAGGCCGATCGCTGCGACTCGTCGGATACCTGGGCCAACGCCTTCACGTTGCCGGCCACCACGGCGGGCGCAGCGGGCTCGACGGCCAGTCCTGCCGCACTTCCTCACTAGCCTTCGCTAAAGCGCTTTCTTTCGTGCCGCTGCATGGGCGGCGCGCGGTAATCGATCGTCATGTCCCGTAAGACTTGAGGCTGCGCGTTTTTTACGCACGCAGGCTAACCGCTCTACAATGCATTCCCAATCGGGCTCATGCAGCTTGTCAGGCAGTTCATCTTGCGATCGATCATGTTCACCACGTTTTCCAAAGTCACCGCGACGTCACTGTTCGGCTTGCTGACGCTCGCCGCGTGCAGCAGCACGCCGCAACCGAAGTTCCAGCAGGAATTGTTCGAAACCGGCGCGAGCCCTTACGCGCGCAATTTCAATTCGAGTACCACGGATACCTGCGAAGCCGCGCGTCGCGCGCTGCTGAGCCAGGGCTATCTGACGACGATGACCCGGACCGACACCGTCGACGGGACGAAGAATTTTCAGCCGACCGGCGACACCCACGTGGTGGTCGAATTTCACGTGGTCTGCACGCCGGGCGAGGAGGCGAGCGACACGAGCATCGTGTACGTGAACGCCGTGCAAAACGGATTCGCGCTGAAGAAAAGCGACACGTCGGCCAGCGTCGGTTTGAGCGTGTTGGGATCGCTGTCTCTGCCGATCCGTTCGAACAGCGATGCAATGGTGAAGATATCGAGCGAAACGATTCCTTCCGGCAAGTTCTACGACCGTTTCTTCGGATTGATCGATCACTATCTGCAGACGGTGGTTCGCACGCAGCCTGTGGCAAACAGCCGGGTGGAAACGCGTCTGTTGCCGATGCCCGTGGAGATCACGGTTCCCGCGCCCGTTCCGGCCATGCCCGATGCAATCGGCCAGGCCGCGGCGATTCAACCCGCGAGTTCGCCGACGGTTTCGCCGATCGTCTCGCCGTAGATCGGAACGCGGAGCGGTCGGCTGCCGCCTGAAAAAGCATGACTCGCTTTCGATCGCATCAGCGAGTCGTGCTTTTCTTATGTTGTTTACTCTTTGTATGTATACGTAGTAGTAGTTAACAAGGGTTAACCCATCCTGTGGATAACCCGGCAATTCCGAGTCGCATCAACGATATGCGAATTCAATAACCCTGCTGAACTCGTCTGTAGAAAAACTACAAAGCCGGGATAACTTTGCTGGGTCGAGGTGGCGAGCCGTTCTTATCAAGAATCCACGCACAGGTTTTGCAGCGGTCTTTCCCGGAGTTATTCAGAGGTCGATGTGGATAACTTTCCTTCACGCCGACTTTACCTGCCGATTCTTCCCCCTTCATGCATCGCTTCTTTGCGCTCGGCAGCGTACAGACCGGACTGGCGATGAACGCGCACATTGAAGCGAGACGGTACGAAGATTGCGTCTCTCTTTTTGCGAGCGCAACTGTTGCTATTTCGTCAAAACGAATTCGACAACGCCCGATAGAGGCATACAGTTAAAGTGTTTTCTGAGGTTTTTGGTGCAGTGCGGGGGATGTATGAAACGCAGATCAGCACGACAGTTAGTCCGTCTTCTCTCCGACATCCGGCATGCGGCGCATTGCAGTACCTTGCGCGCGGCGGCCACGAATCGGACGATCGCCCAGGCCGCTTCGGCCGACGACGCGGAACTCACCGATAGCGCAATCGAAAGCGACGCGAATGACGACGCGATCGACGCCGCACGCGATCCGCAACACGACAAGCCGGCCCGGAGCGGATCATGAGAGCCGCCAGCGAACAATCGCTACGCTTTCTCGTCGATAAATGGCTGGCGCCTGGTCCGCAGGATTCCGTCCATGTCACCGAATTCAGCCGTACGCGAGTCGGCGGCCGGCGCTATGTGCGTGTGCAGACGAGCGTCGAAGCCGGCGCGCGCAGCCTGTTTTTCTTCCGACACGACGACGGCTGCTGGTGCGTATTCCCGCCTACCGCCGACGCGCCCAAATGGAGCGGACATCCGCGCGCGGCTTGAGGGGAAAACGGGCGGCCGAATGAGCGATGCAGCCCACCTGCCGCTTTGTCAATCGAGGCCGGCCGGCAATCACGAAGACGAAGCGCTCGGCAGACTCTTCCGTCCGCGTCGCCACGCGGGCATGACCTGACACACGATCAATCCCGCCAGCATCAGCGCGCAGCCGAATAAGGCGCGCGTCGACAATGTTTCGCCGAGCACCAGCCAGCCGGCGAGCGCGGCGAACACACCTTCCATGCTGAAAATCACCGCCGCGTGCGACGGCGCCGCGTATTTCTGCGCCACCACCTGAATCGTATAAGCGACGCCGACCGACAGCGCTCCACCGTACAGGATGGTCGGTGCCGCGCGCGCGATCACCGTGAAACTGATCGGTTCGATGACAAGACCGATCAGCAGACACACGAGCCCGCAGGTCACGAACTGCACGAGCGCCAGCATCAACGTGTCGTGGCGCTGCGCGAGGCGGCCGACCAGCATCATCTGCAAGGAAATGAACAGCGCGCCGGCGAGTTGATACCAGTCGCCGTAAAGAACGGCGAAGTGGTCGTTGACGCTCAGGAAATACATGCCCACGGCAGCGAGCGTCGCGCCGAGCCAGGTGCCGACGCCCGTGCGATGACGGAACAGCACGCCGAGCAATGGCACGATCACGACGTAGAGCGAGCTGATAAAGCCGGCGTTCGCGATGCGCGTGTACTGCAGACCGATCTGCTGCAAGGAAATCGACGCCGACAACACGACGCCGAGCAACGCACCCGCACCGAGCAACTCGCGAGCGCCGCCCGGCTCGCGCTTCGACAATTCCGCGAGCGCCTCGCGTCGCACGCAGACGATCGTCACCAGCACAACGAGTGCGCCGAGCAGAAAGCGCAATCCGGTGAATAGAAACGGTCCGATCTCGGCGAGACTCAAACGTTGTGCGACGAAGGCGGAGCCCCAGATGATCGCGGCGATCAGCATGAGGACGTTGGCGCGCAGGTGCTGACGGGTGTCGGGATTCAAAGCAGTGACAGGCAAGAAGATGTGGACGGTGCGGGGTTTCGTGCAGCGCGTGACGCGTGATGCGACGTCGACGCGCCGTCATGATACGCGCAACGTTCCGCCGTTTATCGGCACGGGCGCTGGCGCGCGCGATAATCGCGCAACGGCCGGGCGCGACTGACGGTGATCGGCCGGCTTCAATCGGGCACACGCAATGGACGAAAAAGACTGGATCGCCGGCGCGGCAAAAGCGCTGGCGATCATCGAAGCATTCGACGAAGAGCACGCGCGCATGACGCCGACCATGGTGGCCGCCCGCGCCGGGCTGTCGCGCACGGCCGCGCGCCGCTATCTGCTGACGCTTGGCGAACTCGGCTACGTGGACACCGACGGCAAGCTGTTCTGGCTCGCGCCGCGGGTCCTGCGGCTTGGCCAGTCGTACCTGGATTCGGCGCGCTTGCCGCGCACCGTTCAGCCGTTCCTGCAACGCATCACCGCAACCGTGCAGGAGACCGCGCTGGTCGCGATTCTGGACGAGGACGACGTGGTGTACGTGGCGCGCAACGGGGTGAATCGCGCGATGGCCGTCGGCTTCGTGCTGGGATCGCGGGCGCCGGCGCCGCTGTCGTCGGCTGGGCTGGTTTTGCTGGCGTTTCAGGCGCCCGAACGGATCGAGCAGTGGCTGGCGTCGTATCCGATCAAAGTATTCACGCCGCACACGTATTCGACGGTCGGTCAGTTGCGGGAGGTGCTCGGCGACATTCGCCGGACCGGTTACGTGGTCACGGACCAGCAACTCGAACTGGGCATGCGCGGCGTCGCGGTGCCTTTGCGCGACCGGCATGGCAGTGTCGTCGCGGCAATCAGCGTCAGTATGCCGATCGGGCAGGAGTCCTCGAATGCCGCGCTACATCGCGTTCTGCCGGCGTTGCAGGAAACCGCGAGTCTGCTGAGAAACCTGGTTTAACGAACGACTAGGTAATCTCCCTAATATGGTCTGCTGATTGAGTGAAAGCGCCCCGAAAGCAAGCTGTCTCCCGGAAAATACATATCGACTTTTGGGCATGACAAACCGCCTACACTGCGTAATACTCTCCCGCGGGGAGCGGAACTCGGCTAAAAGCCGTGTCCGCTCTACCGTGCAGCTATTTCATTCACATCGACTAGTCGTCCAGGTTTGGGGAACAACACATGAAAAAAGTTATCGCCTCGCTCGCAGCCGCTTCGATCGCGCTGGTTTCGGTTCAAGCATTCGCACAAGCTTCTGACGCAGCAGCACCGGCAGCTGCAGCAGCCGCACCGAAGAAGCACGTCAAGAAGCTGAAGACGCACGGCAAGCGCGCTCCGGTTTCGGCAGCAGCTTCGGCAGCGGGCACGAACGACAAGGGCACGCAAAACTAAGCTGTAGCTAGTTTGGCGTTACCAGCAAAAAGGCCAGAGCAACTGCTCTGGCCTTTTTGTATTTCAGGCGGCATCTGCACGCCGCGCCGTGCAACTGGCTTGCGCCGATTCGAACGCGCTCAGTCCGCGAGCCCGCGCCGGATTACTTCGTTCAGCAAACCGCTCATGCCTTCCGGATGTGTGGCTGCGCGCTCTTTCAGCTCGGCAACCAGTTCGCCGTTCAGTTTGCAGGCAAATGCGACGAGGCCCTGCGCCTGATCGAGCTTGCGCTGCTCGCGGCGGTCGAGTTTCGGCTCGGCGGCAGCAGCTTTACCGAAGCGATCGGCCGTGGAGAGCTTCATCGCGTTGTTCAGCTTGAGTGCCTTGTTCTTTTCAAGGTCGGTTTTTTTCATCGCCATACGGAAGGCCTCTGCCAGATAAGTAATCCCGCATTGTACGCATCGCGGCGGGCGCCGCGCGAGGGCGCAGGCGTGGAACTCAGACGGCGTCGTCCGGTGCGACCTGACTCGCGGCGCGCGTGGCTTCGCTATCGGCCGCGTTCGACGCGGCGTGGAGCGGCCTGCCGCGCGCCGACACGCTGTCCATCAACGCACGCATTCGTTGCCAGTGCGTACCTTCCCAGAATACCCGCTGGCAAACGTCGCACGTGACGAACTGTTTGTGCCGCTCCAGCACGCCCTCGGGCGCGCGCTCGCCGACTTCCTCTTTCGCGATCCGGCGCAGCGGCGTATTGCACATCAGGCAGAGCCGGAACGGTTGTGCGCTGCGCGCGAGATCCAGCCGTTCGAACACTTCGCGCAACTGTTCGCGCGGTTTGAGCGCACGGACGTAACAGCCGTGCGTGATGGTGCGGCGTTTCAATAGCTCGCGGTCACGTGTCAGGACGATGCGGTGTTGCGCAGCGGCGAGCGCTTCGATATCGGCGTCCGGATAGTGGTTGTCGTAGAGCGTATCGAAGCCGGCGAGCCGCAGGAGCGGCGCGAGACCGCCGAGATGGGCGTCGGCGATAAAACGCGTCGTGCGCAATGGCTGCTCACGGACGCGCAGAAGCGGCTGGATGTCGAACGCTTCAAACCGGGGATAGACGGCAACGCGATCGCCGTCCGAAAGTGGGTGATTGAAACCGACCGATTCGTCATTCACCAGAATCAGTTCGACTTCGGTATGCGGCACACCGAGCGCTTCGATCATATGCTTCGCGGTGGCGCTGGGCGCGCAGGCATGACTGAACGCGCGCCGGCGCAGCGGCCGAGCGAGAAAGTCGTTCAGCTCCTCGTAGAAGCGGAATGTCGCGGTGACCATGAATGCAGTATCGCACTCTGTTTGGCTGCGTGTTGTCCTGCAGGTGTCGCATGGGTGTGCTTTACTTCCATTTCTTTAGAAGACGGAGCGACAGATGGACATCGGGTTTATAGGTCTCGGCGAGATGGGCGCCGCGATGGTTGCAAACATTCTGAAAGCTGGGCATTCGGTGCGTGTGTGGAACCGCTCGCCGGAACGCGCGCAGCCGCTCGCCGATGCAGGTGCGCGGATCGTCGCGACGCCGGCCGAAGCGTTTGCGGGCGACGCCGTGTTCTCCATGCTCGCCGACGATGCCGCACTGCGCGAAGTCATCACCGCGTCCTTGCTGGAGCACGCTCCGCGCGGGTTGATCCACGTCAACATGGCGACTATCTCCGTCGCGCTGGCGGAAGAACTGGCGACCGCGCACGCGTCGCGAGGCGTCGACTACGTGGCTGCACCGGTGCTCGGACGACCCGACGTGGCGGCGGCCGGCAAGCTGACGATCGTCGCCGGCGGTCCGGCCGAGGCGATCGACCGCGTGCAACCGCTGTTCGACGCGATCGGTCAGAAAACGTGGCGCATCGGTTCGTTGCCGCAGCAGGCCAACGTCATGAAGCTGGCCGCCAATTTCATGCTGGCGGCCGCGGTCGAGACGCTCGGCGAAGCCTCGACGCTCGTCACCGGGCACGGTATCGCCATGCAGGATTTCCTCGACGTGATCACGAGCGGCCTGTTTCCCGGACCGGTCTATCAGGGTTACGGCAAGATGATCGCGGAGCAGCGCTACGAGCCGGCGCTGTTCAAGGCGCGTCTGGGCCTGAAGGACGTGCGCCTCGCGCTGGCTGCCGCCGACGCTGTGACGACCCCGTTGCCGATCGCCAGCGTCGTGCGCGACAGCCTGATCGAAGCCATTGCTCACGGCGACGGTGAGAAGGACTTCGCCGTGCTGGGTCAGGTCGCGGCGCGGCGGGCAGGGCGCTGAGCGCCCGAAGTCTGCGCAATAGAGTAAGGCGGCGCGCGACGTTTTCGTGCGCCGTAGCGAGCCGGGAACAAGATCGGGGGGGCATAATAGCCGCCCGATCCTCTTTCTCGCGTCGATTTCAATGAATCTGCATACCTGGTGGCTGTTCGTCGCCACTGTCTTCGTCGTTTCCGCTATTCCTGGTCCGAACATGTTGCTGGTGATGACGCACGGCGCCCAGCACGGCCTGCGTCGTTCGAGCGCGACGATGGCGGGTTGCCTGTCGGCGCTGGTGTTGATGCTGGCGGTGTCGGCGGCGGGACTGGGCGTTTTTCTGGAAGCCTGGCCGACCATGTTCAACGCGCTGCGCATGATCGGCGCTGCTTACCTGGTCTATCTCGGTGTCAAAGCCTGGCGCGCCCCGGCCGACGAAGCCGCCGCAGGCGCCGCCGATGAACTGGCCGCCAAGCCGGCGCGCTCGCGCTTTGCCCTGTTCCGCAACGGATTCCTCGTGGCCGGCAGCAATCCCAAGGCGATTCTATTTGCCGCGGCGCTGCTGCCCCAGTTCATCGACGCCACCCAGCCCAAGCTGGCGCAGTTCGGCGTGCTGGTCGCGACGTTCGCGGTGATCGAAGTGAGCTGGTATCTGGTGTACGCGGGATTCGGCACGCGCATCGGCGCAAAACTGAAGAGCCGCAGCGTCGCCAAAATGTTCAATCGGCTGACGGGCGGTGTGTTCGTCGGCTTCGGCGCGATGATGGCGCTGGTGCGGCACTAAATAGTCCGGGAATGCCACTTGGTGCCTGCTGTTGTTTTAACGCAACGCCGAGGGTCAACCCTAATTTGAATGTTGCGACGCACCAAAGCATTTGCTATAGTTCTTCTTGTCTCCTCCATGTCTCCTCTGATATGGATTCAGCCCGCCCAATTAGGCGGGCTTTTTTTTGCCCCGAATTTGGCGGGCAAGGCGTCGAGAGCGTGTCGAGCCAATCCGTCTTGCGTGATCAAAAAGAAAGCCGGCGAATCCCTTTGCGGGATCGCCGGCTTTTTTGCGTGCTTTCGCTTATCGCGTCGTGATCAGAACTTGTACGAGACGGCGAGGAACGAAATGATCGGGTCGGCCTTCAGCTCGGCTTTGGAGACACCGAGTTCCGTGCCGTCCGCCGCCTTGATGATCACCGACGACGTCGTCTTCAGCGGAATGTACGTCACCGACGCCACCAGGCCCCAGTGATCCGTGATGTTGTAGGCGAGACCCGCGTTGAACACCGGCGCCCACGACGACGACGCTTTCGCCGACACCTGCGTTTGTCCCGGCTTGCCGGCACCGGCAGCCAGCACCGCGCCGAGGTTGTTCTGCGTCGAGGTCACGAAATTCTGACCCAGCTGAATATCCGAGAACCAGTTGTACGACACGCCGACACCGACGAACGGCCGGAATTTTGCGGTCGGTGCGTTGAAGTAGTACTGGAACAGCAGCGCCGGGCTCCACTGTCGAACGCTTTTCACGATCGGGTTCGACTGCGGATCGCCGAGATCCTGTTGACCCAGCGCGCCCGCCGGGCCGGGCGGCTTGATGGTGCCGTGGCCGTAAATCTTGAAGACCGGCGGTACGCCCGCCACCGTGGTCACGGCGATGTGGTCGGTCAGATAGTGGCTGAACACGAGGCCGACCGTGTTGGCGCTATTGGTGGACAGTCCCGTGCCGGCCGACGTGAACGAGTTCGGCAGACGCAGCGGTGTGTTGATCGGCGTCGGCGCGACGTTGGTGGTGAGCGGCGTGCTCGAGTCTTGCGGCATCACGTGGAACCAGCCGAGCACGGCCACGTTGTCGCCCGCATGCTGGGCGTGCGCACTGGCGGACAAACATGCGGCCAGTATCGCGAAATAGATTTTTTTCATTTTGCTCCTCCTGAGGCGCTCGTCGTGCCGATGGCGCGCGGCAAGCGGCGACTGGCTGACGGGCCAGCCGCTGCACTGAATGACGGGTGAACGCCGGCCACACCGCGCCGGACGGGCGCGGCAGCCGGCATGCACACGCCGCGTGATCAGGCGGCGTGTGCGTCGCGCATTACTGGACGAAGGCGCCGATCGTGAAGTACGGCGACGCCGCGTTGGTCAGATCGAGGTAGCCGAACACGCCGCCCGTGAAGATCATCTTTCCGGTCGGTGTGGTGCCCGTCGATGCGCCCACGTGGGTGGTGGTCACGACGCCCGGCACGGTCTGCGTGAAGTCCAGATTCAGCGCGGTCGCGAGCGATGCCTGCGAAGCGTTGAACGGATCCAGCAGCGTGGCCTGCGTGCCCGAGAAGGCCGTGGTGCGATAGTCGAACTGGCTATCGACGCCGATGTACTCGCCGTCCTGTGAGTTCGTCGTAATGGCCTTTTGCGGCGCGAGAATCGAGATGCCCGATTCGTCGTCGGCGTAGGGACCGGTTTCGCCGTTCACCTGCGTCGTCACCGACGAGTTCGCTGCGCCGGCGCGCACCAGAATCGGCACGACCACGCCGCGCAACTTGCCGACGATCATGTAGCCGCGCGCTTTCGGCGTGGTGGCGAGCGTGGGCTTGGCCTGGCCGAGGAACTTGTCGGTCTCGAAAGCGCCGCTGCCGTCCAACGACTGCACGAAGTTCGTGCCGAGCTGCTGACACTTGCCCGCGTTGACACCGGAGTTGTCGCACTCGGTCCACGTGCCGTCCGCGTTGATCGTGATCTTGGTGTCGACCGCGACCGGCGCGAAGTTCTGCGACGGCACCTGGTGATAACCGACCTGGTTATACGTACCGGCCACGTTGGCGAGGTCTTTTTCGATCGACGAAAAACCGATGAACGGGTAGTAGGGGAACGTCGTGTCCGGCACCGCGCCGACGCCGAGAATGCCGCCGAAGGAGATTTCCGCGCCCGGAATCGTGCCGCCTGCCACGCCTTCGCCGACAAAAATACGCGCCGGCCGGTTCGGGTCGAGACTCGCGCCGTTCAAACGGAAGGCGCACTGATTGAGCTTGTTGGTCGGCAGCAGCGTTTCCTGCGTGAGCGTGCCGGTCGCGCTCTGGCCGGCGCGCGTCGGTGCGACCGTGCCGTTGGTCGCCGGAATCGGCGACTCGATGTACGAGATCTGCCAGGTCATCTTGGTCGTGTCCATCTGCAGCTTGACGAGTTCGCCGTCGCCGCCGCCGCCTGTGAACACCGTGCCGTAGTCGAGCGACGTGGGACACAGTCGCGCCTCAGTCACCGTTCCATTGCCGCCCCCGCCGCCACCGCATGCCCCCAGCAACGGTGCTGCAAGAGCGAGCACCGCAAGGATTCTCCATTTCATACCGCCTCCAGAATTTTCTCGTTGTATGTGGCCGGCTCCCAGTCCGGCCACCTATTGCTCTAGTTGTGTGCTGCCAACTACCGGTCCTGCGATGCTTTTATTTGCTGATCTGCGCGCCGATGCCGAAGTACGGGGCGTCCGACGTGGAGCCCGCGATTGCCGAGGTCGGTGCGACGCCGTTGTTGACCTTGCCCTGAATCTCGATCGCGTAGAGGCCGCCGGATGCGATGGCGAGGCCCTGACTGCCGCTCTTCGTTTGCACGCCGACGAGGCCGGGGCTGGCGAGACCATAGGCGATCCCAAAGCCGTCTTCCGGTGCCGAAGTGGACGGATTGATGAAGCTGCCGATGCCACCCTGAATCAGCGTTGCGGTGGAGTTGAAGTTGGAGTCCGCGCCGACGTAACCGCCGTCGAAGCCACCCGTAGCCAGCGGCGTGGCCGCGGCGAGCATCGCAATACCGGATTCGTCGTCGATCTGCAGTGCGCCGACGTTGGCGAGGCCCGTGCGAACCACGAGCGGTACCGTCGCGCCGTTGATCTGGCCGAGAATCATGTGGGCGGTGCCGAAATTCCCGGTACGCAGGATTCCCGAACTCGTGCCTGGGACGATCTGCGGCGGGTTAGTGCTGTCGAGATAGCCGTTGCTGTTCACGGTCAGCGCATTGCCGGTGCTCAGGCAGCCGCTCGAGCTCGGCGAGGTGCAATTGCCGCTCGCGTCGAAGGTTTCGACGGAGTTGGTTGCGACCGTTGCATAGCTGGCGGTTGGCGAGAGGTGATAAAGCAGGCCGTTGTACGTGCCGACCAGTTTGGTGCGATCGGTCGTCGTGCTGGCGAAGCCGAGGAACGGGTAAAAGTCGAAGTGACGGTTTGGCACGGCGCCCAAGCCCAAGACGCCGCCGAATTGCACCGTCGCGCCCGGAATGCCGCCGCCTGCTACGCCCTGTCCGACGAGGATCGTCGCGGGATTCGGGTTGTTGGTGAAATCGGCCGTGGTGTAGGGCTGGCCGTCGCCGGCAGCCGTGCCGGTGCCCGCGCCGAGAATGAAGGCGCAGCGGATCTGTTCGGCAGTCGGCAATGCGCCGGTGGGCGGATGAATGACCGCGCCGGTGATCGTGGTGCCTGCGCGCGTCGGCGAGACACTGCCGGTGCGCAGCGGAATCGGCGACTCGAGCCACTTCAAGGTGTACTTCATGGCTGTCGCGTCGATATTCAATTGCACGATTTCGCCGCTGCCCGCGCCACCCAGATAGGTCGATTTGACGATGTCCGCCGTGGCCGGGCACAACGCCGTGCTGCCCGCGTTCGAAGCCGGCGGCCCTTGCACGCCGCAACTCGAACCCGAGCATTGAGGCGAGTTGATCGTGCCGGGGTTATCGGCTTTGCCGCCGCCACATGCAATGAGCAATGGGGCCGCGGCAATGGCCATCGCCAGACCTCGAGTAATGGCGTGCGACATGCGTCTGTCTCCCTTCATGTAATTGTGCGAACTAATTTCGCTGCGCGGTTAATGCCTGTCAATTGAATGAGCCGTCTAAAAAGCGCGATTCAAACAACATAATTTTTGAAGGACACATACCGGGCGGCGCTTAGCGGCCCTTTTAAACAAAAAAGGTTTTTTCGAGCTTCGAGGCAGCATCGTTGCTTCGCCGCACTGCCTTGTGGGACAGGCGTTGCGGCAAAATGGCTCTATCATCTGCGAACGACCGTTCGACAAAAAATCCGGAGTTTCCCCAGGCGGAAAACTCTGCTGTGCGAGCGATTTCGAGGAATGAATTACCGAAACAGATCAGCAGTCCGATTTTTCTTTTTTAAGTAATGCGGGCTACTACTGATTTAACGAAAAAGAGGGAATTTAAATACGTGATTTTTAAAACAGAAAAGCCGGTCTTTGCAGACCGGCTTTCCGGAGATCAACGAGGAATTGCCGCTTGTACGGCGACCCCGGTTAGCGTTTCAAGCCGCTTTCTTCGGGCGCGCCGACAGCGAGGTTCATGCACTGGATTGCCGCGCCCGATGCGCCCTTGCCGAGGTTGTCGAGGCGCGCCACGGTGACGAAGCGCTCTTCGTTGCCGAACACGAACAGATCGACGCGATTGGTGTCGTTGTTCGCCTGTACGTCGAAGAAGCCCTCGTCGAGATTGGCTTCCGCGTTGAAGGGCGCGACGTTGACGAACGCTTCGCCCGCATAGTATTCGGCGAACAGTGCCTGCACGTCCTGCGGCGTGGCCTTCTTGGCCAGTTGGCTCGGCGAGAAGAACGTGGTGACGGCGAGGCCCTTGTAGAAATCGCCGACGATCGGCGTGAAGATCGGCGCCGACTTCAAGCCCGTGTGTGCCGCCATTTCCGGCAGATGCTTGTGCGTGAGACCCAGCGCGTACGAGCGCGGGCTCTTGAGTTTGTCGTTACCGCCGGCTTCGTATTCGGCGATCATTTTCTTGCCGCCGCCGCTGTAGCCGGTAATCGAATAGGCGTGAGCCGCGAAGTCTGCCGCTACCACGCCCGCTTCCACGAGCGGACGCATGGCGAGCACGAACGCCGACGCATGGCAGCCCGGCACGGCGATACGCTTCGCGGTGCGCAGGCGCTC
The DNA here is from genome assembly GCF_050436585.1 of Paraburkholderia sp. GAS199. Classification (NCBI taxonomy): domain Bacteria; kingdom Pseudomonadati; phylum Pseudomonadota; class Betaproteobacteria; order Burkholderiales; family Burkholderiaceae; genus Paraburkholderia; species Paraburkholderia sp. GAS199. The sequence goes on from NZ_JBNDMM010000002.1 coordinate 1,229,997, forward strand.
ACGTTGCGAATGCGCCAGTTCGGGCAAACCGTAGGCCCAGTCTGCCGAGGTGCGAAACGCCGTGCTGGCGTCGATCAGCACCGTGCGGTCGTTTTCGACGAGCGAGGCCGATTCGCGCGAGGCAACGTCCGGCAGGCACAGGAACGTGACGTCGGACGCGTTGATGAGACGACGGCGCTCTTCGAGGTCCTTGCGCTTCGATTCTTCGATACGCAGGATTTCCACGTCGGCGCGTTGCGACAGGTATTCAAAAATCTTCAGGCCGGTCGTGCCTTCCTGTCCGTCGACAAAAACTTTCGTGCTCATCTCGATCTCACTGGCTTGCGGGGAAACGGGGCGCAACGCGGCGCCGGAACGTCATTTTAAGACGTGATGGCGCCGGACGTGCGAAACGAGGGTAAAAAAACGACGATGCGCGCCGAAAGTGACATTGGCGTGACCTGATGCACGTCAGTTGCGCGCCGATGCCGGCGACTTCGCAGCAGGCGGCGTTGCCGCGCTTAGCTGCCGGCAAACGCTCATGACCTCGCTCAGCCGCCGGCGAGCCAGCGCGCGGTCACGCCCGCCACGCGCACGCCGAACAGGCGCGCCGTTTCGAGGTCGCCTGCGGGCGGTGCTTCCTCGGGCGTGGCGTCGGCGGGCGACTGTGTGAGCAATCCTGTCGAGCCACCGACGAAGTTCAGATCGTTGCGCGTCGCCGCCTTGGTGTTCGACGGCATCATGCCGGTGCCGGCCCAGACCATGCCGTGCTGCATTGCCAGCGTGACGAAATACTGGATGGTCGAGAATTTGTCGCCGTTCATGGTCGCCGAGTTGGTGAAGCCGGCGGCGATCTTGTCCTTCCACGTCTGGCCGAACCACGCCTTCGAACTCGCGTCGGCGAATTTCTTGAAGTCGGCGGACGGGCCGCCCATGTAGGTCGGCGCACCGAACACGATGGCATCGGCCGCGGCAAGTTCGCCCCACGCGTCGTCGTCGATCTCGCCGACCGGCAGCAGCCGCGCTTCGGCGCCTGCTTCGGTCAGTCCGTCCAGCACGGCTTCGGCCACACGTTTGGTATGGCCGTAGCCGCTGTGATACACGATGACGATCTTCGACATGACGTTCTCCGACAAGTTGAAAGGATGAGCGTGAGAAGGGTGGCAGTTGAAACCGGCTGGCACTGCAACGACGACGTGCGCCGACGACAGCGGCAGCGTGAGGCAGAGGCGGCGCGGCGGGCGCGGTGTCAGCGCCCGTAGCTGACAACCATACGCGCACTGCCGAGCGTTGCCGTGCCGATCTCGTGATCGAACATCAGCGCCGGCCGTCCTTGTGCGAGGCGCAGGTCGGCTGTGTTGAGCGCATAAACGGTGACGACATATCGATGCGGTTTGCCGGCCGGCGGACACGGACCGCCGTAGCCGTCGGTGTCGAAGTCGTTGCGCGCTTCGACCGCGCCGAGTTTCTTCAGGAAACCAGACGAACTGGCATTTTCCGGCAGGCTGACGACGTTAGCCGGAATGCCGGCGACGGCCCAGTGCCACCAGCCGCGGCCGGGTGCATCCTGATCGAAGATGGTGACTGCGAAACTGCGCGTGCCGGCCGGTGCATCGTGCCAACTCAGTTGCGGCGAACGATTGCCGCCTTTGCAGTCGTCCTGATTGAAAACCTGCGCGTTATCCACGTTGCCACCCGCCCGGAAACTGGCGCTGCTCAGTGCGAACGCACCTTCGGCGAGTGCATGCGGGCCATACGCCGCGCAAAGCGCGAGACTCAGCATCGCGCTGGTGAAGGACGGCATACGGCGGACGGGCGAAGCAAGCGAAACGACCAGGCAACGCGAACGCATGTGCCGATTCTCCTGTCAGGGCGCGAGGCGGACGTCCTCGCGATGATTATTGTCCCTATTTTGTACCCCAAGGTCGAATCGAGTCTAACATTAGCTCTACGATGCTTCATTCTTGATGCGCGCGGGACTTGGACGACTGGAAATCGGATATAGTCAGAGCAATTGTCCGCGCGAATTTTGTGCCGCGCACCCATCTGTTTGAGTACCAAGAATAGAACGCATGTCTGAAGTATTGGAGAGAGTTTTATCCGTAGAGGGGAGGGCAATGCAAGATCCCACCAAGGTCAGGGTCGTGGTAGCAGACGACCACCCCGTGATTCTGTTTGGCGCCGAACAGGCTTTGCTCAAGTTCCCCGGCATGCAGGTCGTAGCACGTGCACGCCAATCAACCGAGTTGATCAAAATATTGCAAACGGTAGAGTTCGACGTGCTGGTCACCGATCTCGCCATGCCCGGCGGCCAGTTCGGCGACGGCCTGCCGCTGATCGGCTATCTGCGTCGCAATTTTCCTACTCTGCCCATCGTCGTACTGACGATGCTGGAGAATGCCGCACTTCTCAAGCGCCTGAGCGAACTCGGCGTGAACTCGGTCGTCAACAAGTCGGACGATCTGAGCCATATCGGTCTGGCGGTTCAGCATGTCAGCCGCAACCTGGAATACATGAGTCCGTCGGTCAAGGCGTCGCTTGAAACGCTGCGCATGAATGCCGGCGGCAAGAGCGACGAAGTCATGCTGTCGCGGCGCGAGCTGGAAGTCGTACGGCTGTTCGTCTCGGGCAAGACGATCAAGGAAATCTCGGAACAGCTCAACCGCAGCATCAAGACGATCAGCACGCAGAAGAACACCGCCATGCGCAAGCTGGGCATCGATCGTGATTCGGAGCTGTTCCAGTATGCGCAGAGCAACGGCTTGCTGAACCTGTCGTCGAGCAGCAATACGCCGTAACGCCGGTCGTCGCGTGGGCGGCCATTCACATTCGGCTCGCCAAAAACAGAAAGGCCGCCTGTCTCGTCGACAGGCGGCCTTCTTTCATTCACGCCGCATGAAACGGCGGGAGATTACTGCGGCGAAGCCGTAGCGCCGCCGTGCGCCGCCGACCATTCCGCCGGTGCGTGCAGGAATTTTTCGACTTCGTCGAGCGTCTTGGTGTCGAAATACTTGTTGTCTTTCGCGACGCGCAGCACGTCCCACCACGTGGCCAGCGCGTGCAGATCGACGTCGATGTCTTTCAGCACCGACACGCTTTCCTTGAAGATGTTGTAGTGGAACAGCACGAAGCAGTGGTTCACCGTGGCGCCGGCCGTGCGCAGCGCATTGATGAAGTTGATCTTGCTGCGGCTGTCCGTGGTCAGGTCTTCGACGAGCAGAACGCGTTGGCCTTCGGTGAGCAGACCTTCGATCTGCGCGTTACGGCCGAAACCCTTCGGCTTCTTGCGCACGTATTGCATCGGCACCATCAGACGGTCGGAGAGCCACGCGGCGAACGGGATGCCGGCGGTTTCGCCACCGGCGACCGCGTCGATCTGCTCATAGCCGACGTCGCGCAGGATGGTGGCTTCCGCCATTTCCATCAGACCGCGGCGCACGCGCGGATACGAGATCAGCTTGCGGCAGTCGATATAAACCGGGCTCGCCCAGCCGGACGTGAAAATGTACGGTTTCTCCGCGTTGAAGTGCACTGCTTGCACTTCCAGCAGCATCTTGGCGGTGGTGTCGGAGATCGTCTGGCGATCGAAGCCTGTCATGGGCGGATCCTTGGGTGTGAGCGGGAGAAGCGGGCGCGGGGCCCGGTGGCGCAACAAGCGAGGTATGCCGCGCCGTGAAGGGCGGCGCCTTGATAGGCAAATACGTAGCCGGTCAGTGGAGTACAGGCCGGTTTTTGCTGCGCGCGTAGCCCGACATTTTACCCGAAACAGGACCTTCCGAGGAGCCGGTCATGCCCAGCGCATGCGAATGACGGCTATCACGTGCACGCGCGAGCGCTTTTCACGCAGCGCTTCGGCATTGTGCGACGCCGGGCGACTCGCGGATTTTTGCCTGCTTGTGAGCCGCCAGGCACGCCTTTACACTCACGCGAATTTCCCGGACGCGCGACCGCCGCGCCCCGTCTGACCTACGGAACGCTTTCGATGAATGCCGCCTCTTCCCCGACCGGAACCCGCGAACCCGCCCGCCGTGGCTATGCCGGGCGCGCGCTGGTCGCCTCGGTGCTCGGCTATGCCATGGACGGCTTCGACCTGCTGATTCTCGGCTTCATGCTGCCGGTCATTGCGCTCGATCTGCATCTGAGCTCGGCGCAGGCCGGCTCGCTCGTCACGTGGACGCTGATCGGCGCAGTGGCGGGCGGTCTGATCTTCGGCGTGTTGAGCGACTACTTCGGCCGCGTGCGCATGCTCACGTGGACCATCCTGATCTTCGCGGTCTTCACCGGTTTGTGCGCACTGGCGCAGGGTTACGCCGACCTGCTGACGTATCGCACCATCGCGGGCATCGGGCTCGGCGGCGAGTTCGGCATCGGCATGACGCTGGTGGCCGAAGCCTGGCCCGCGTCGCAGCGAGCGCGGGTCTCCTCGTATGTCGGGCTGGGCTGGCAGCTCGGCGTGCTGGCGGCGGCGCTGCTGACGCCCTTGCTGTTGCCGCTGATCGGCTGGCGCGGCATGTTCGCGCTCGGTCTGCTGCCGGCGGTGGTGTCGTTCTTCGTGCGGCGCCGTGTCGAAGAACCCGCGCTGTTCACCGAGCGCGCCGCGCGCGGCATGCGCAAGCTTCCGCTGAAACTCTTGGTTGCCGATGCGCGCACCACGCGCGCAAGCATCGGCGTCGCGATTCTGTGTTCGGTCCAGAACTTCGGCTACTACGGCTTGATGATCTGGCTGCCGAGCTATCTGTCGAAGACGTTCGGCTATTCGCTCACCAAATCCGGTGTGTGGACCGCGGCGACGGTGCTGGGCATGGCCGCCGGCATCTGGCTGTTCGGCGTCGCGGCCGATCGCTTTGGACGCAAGCCGACATTCCTGCTGTATCAGGCGGGCGCCGTGGTCATGGTCTTCGTCTACGCACACCTGAGCACGCCGACGGCGCTTCTGATCGGCGGCGCGGCGATGGGTGTGTTCGTCAACGGCATGATCGGGGGTTATGGCGCGCTGATTTCCGAGCTTTTCCCAACCGACGCGCGCGCCACGGCGCAGAACGTTCTCTTCAACATCGGCCGCGCAGTGGGCGGTTTTGGTCCGGTGACGGTGGGTGCGCTCGCGGCGCATTATTCGTTCGCGGTCGCTCTCGCGCTGCTCGCTTCGATCTATCTGCTCGACATCTTCGCGACGCTGTTCCTGATCCCGGAACGACGCGGCGCCAAACTCGAATGACATGCGTATGACGTCCAGGTGACCTCCGCGTGTCACGTGGTACTCGCTGACCGACAGGCCGTGCAATGCGGCGCTGCAGCAATGCCGGCGGCTGTTTCGCCGATGGTGAGACGGCGTTAACCGCTCAGTGCACAGCGGCATTCGGGGGTACACTAACCGACCCGCGAAGCACTCCGTACCGTCTTGCCCTCCGCTTAGGTTCGACGCCGCGCTCAACCGGCGCTCGCGAAAACCGCCGCAGTCGATTACCCATTCGATAGACGAGAAGCGGCGCCAACGGTGCGATGTGTCCGGCCCAATTACTTACGTCTCGCAGGTTAAAAATGGACGAACAACTCAAGCAAAGCGCTCTCGCATACCACCAGAATCCGAAACCCGGCAAGATTTCGGTTACGCCAACCAAGCCGTTGTCGAATCAGCTCGACCTGTCGCTCGCGTACTCGCCGGGCGTCGCCGCAGCGTGTATGGCCATTTACGACGAACCGCTCGACGCGCAGAAGTACACCTCGCGCGGCAACCTGGTCGGCGTGATCACGAACGGCACGGCCGTGCTCGGTCTTGGCAACATCGGCCCGCTCGCCGCGAAGCCGGTGATGGAAGGCAAGGGCTGCCTGTTCAAGAAGTTCGCCGGCATCGACGTGTTCGACATCGAACTCTCCGAGTCGGACCCGGACAAGCTGGTCGAGGCTATCGCGATGCTCGAGCCGACTCTCGGCGGCATCAACCTCGAAGACATCAAGGCGCCGGAATGCTTCTACATCGAGAAGAAGCTCCGCGAGCGCATGAAGATTCCCGTTTTCCACGACGATCAGCACGGCACGGCGATCATCGCGTCGGCGGCCATCCTGAACGGCCTGAAAGTGGTCGGCAAGAAACTCGACGAAGTGAAGCTGGTGTGTTCCGGCGCGGGCGCGGCGGCGATCGCGTGTCTGGATCTGCTGGTGAATCTGGGCCTGTCGAAAAAGAACATTCTCGTCACGGATTCGAAGGGCGTGATCTACGAAGGCCGCGGCAATCTGGATCCGTCGAAAGAGCGCTACGCCGCCACCACCGAAGCACGTACCCTGGCCGACGCGATTCGCGGCGCCGACGTGTTCCTCGGCTGCTCGAGCGCCGGCGTGCTGAAGCCGGAAATGGTCGTCGAAATGGGCACGCAGCCGCTGATCCTGGCGCTGGCGAATCCGGAGCCGGAAATCCGTCCTGAAGACGCGAAGAAAGTGCGCCCGGACTGCATCATCGCGACGGGCCGTTCGGACTACCCGAACCAGGTCAACAACGTGCTGTGCTTCCCGTTCATTTTCCGCGGCGCGCTGGATGTCGGCGCGACCACGATCACGGAAGAAATGAAGCTCGCGTGCGTGCGCGCGATCGCCGAACTCGCCGAAGAAACCGATCAGGGCGACGAAGTCGCGAAAGCGTATGAAGGTCATTCGCTCGAATTCGGTCCGGAATATCTGATTCCGAAGCCGTTCGATCCGCGCCTCATCATCAAGATCGCACCGGCCGTCGCTCAGGCCGCCATGGACTCGGGCGTCGCGACCCGTCCGATCAAGGACATGGACGCGTACCGCGAAGAACTCGGCACGACCGTGTACCGCACCGGCATGGTCATGCGTCCGGTGTTCGCCGCCGCGAAGTCGGAGCCGGCGCGCATCGTGTTCGCGGAAGGTGAAGACGAACGCGTGCTGCGCGCTGCGCAATTCGTGCTGCTGGAAAAGATCGCCAAGCCGATTCTGGTCGGTCGTCCGTCCGTCATCGAAATGCGTCTGAAGAAGATGGGCTCGAAGCTCAAGTGCGGCGAAGACGTGGAGATCGTCGATCCGGAAGACGATCCGCGTTATCAGCAATGCTGGCAGGCGTACCACGAACTCGGCGCGCGCGAAGGCGTGACGCCAGACGTGGCGAAGGCCGCGATGCGCAAGTTCAATACGCTGATCGGCGCGATCCTCGTGCGTCTGGGCGAAGCCGACGGCATGATCTGCGGCATGATCGGCCAGTACCACACGCACCTGAAGTTCATCGAGCAGGTGCTGGGCAAGGCGGACAACGTGCAGAACTTTGCCGCCATGAATCTGCTGATGCTGCCGGGCCGCAATCTGTTCATCTGCGACACGTACGTGAACGAAACGCCAACCGCCGAGCAACTTGCCGACATGACGATGCTCGCGTCGCGCGAAATCGAGAAGTTCGGCATCACGCCGAAGGTTGCGCTGTTGTCGAACTCGAACTTCGGCAGCGCGCCGTCTTCGTCGTCGCAACGTATGGCCGCGGCTCGCAAGCTGATCGCCGAGCGTGCGCCGTCGCTCGAGATCGACGGTGAAATGCATGGCGACGCGGCGTTGTCGGAAGCCGTCCGCAAGGCTGCGTTCCCGGGCACGACGCTTTCCGGCGAAGCGAATCTGCTGATCATGCCGAACGTCGAGGCAGCGAACATCACGTACAACCTGCTGAAGATGATCGGCGGCGAAGGCGTGACGGTGGGCCCGTTCCTGCTGGGCGCCGAAAAGCCGGTGCACATCCTGACGCCGGCCGCAACCGTGCGCCGCATCATCAACATGACCGCGGTGGCGTCGGCCAACGCGCGCAAGCGGGAAAACGCGCAGTAACGTTTATGCGCTGACACTCGATTGAGCATCGCCTCGCGCGATGCTCAACGAAGGTCTCGAACAACGCCGCGGAAGCGATTCCGTGGCGTTTTTTTTGCCGGACGCGGATGCCAGCGCAGCGCGGTCTCATGAATCAATGCGACTGGTCGTTGAGGTTTCAGAGTGCTCCTATTCGAGTCGCGATGACACTTTTGTAAAGTTACTTCTGAGGCGCGGCGTTACTCGAATGCAGCGGGACAGTCGGCTGGGTCAACCCGATGCATCGACCAGACGCGGCGCCTCAACCGATGTAGAGAAGACGAAGTACCAAGGGTGCAAGCAGTCATTGTTGTTTCAGGTAAAGCAGTTGTTGTGTGTTGTTGCAGTCGATGTTGTTGTGAGTAGAGAAGTTGAAGTGTGCAGGTGCAGTACGCTGGTGAAGAGAAGTAGGCAGTTGTAGTTGTAGTTGTAGTTGTAGTTGTAGTCGTAGGAAAAAGCAGTACCGTCTGTTCCGTTGAAGCAGACAAAAAAAGGCGACTGTCCGCAAGGACAGCCGCCTTTTCCTTTTTTAGCGCCGAAGTATTGCGCTCAGTTCAACTTCGCCGCATCACGCCGCGTGCTGCGTTTTTCCTGCGTCGGTCGAACGCCACCGTGCGAGCAACTCGTTCCACTTGATGCGCACGCCCTTCAGGTTGTTTTCCTTCACGTGACCGTAACCGCGAATTGCGTCCGGTAGATTCGCCAGTTCGACGGCCAGTTCGCGCTTCTGCACGGACAGTCCCGCGATCACCTCGCGCACCAATGCTTCGTACTCGCCAATCAGCGCGCGTTCGGTGCGACGTTCCTCCGTTTTACCGAACACATCGAGCTCCGTGCCGCGCAAGAATTTGAAGCGCGCTAGCACATGCATTGCGCTGAACACCCACGGTCCGTATTTTTTCTTGACCAGGTGACCTTGGGCGTCGGTCTTGGAGAACGTCGGCGGCGCGAGGTGAATGTGCAGTTTCCAGTCGCCTTCGAAATTCGCCTTCAGCTTTTCGATGAACGCAGGATCGCTATACAGACGCGCAACTTCATACTCGTCCTTGTAAGCCATCAGCTTGTGCAGATTCTTCGCCACCGCTTCAGTCAGAGGCAACTGGCTGTCGGGGACGTCGAGTGCGGATTCCGCCGTGCGCACCTGCGATACCAGCGCGCGATAGCGCTCGGCGTAGGTGGCGTTCTGATAAGCGGCGAGATATTGAGCCCGCTTGTCGATCAGCGTGTCGAGCGCCTTCGGCGTGTGCAGCGCGATGATCTTGCTGCTCGTCGTTTCGTCGGCTGCGCCGCGTCCCTGCGATTGAGCGAGCTTGCGTACGCCGGCGAGGTCGTGTGCGGCACGGCGTCCCCATTCGAACGCCGCGCGATTCTTCTCGATTTGCACGTTGTTCAGCTCGATCGCGCGCATCAGCGATTGATACGTCAGCGGCACCCAGCCGCGTTGCCATGCGTAGCCGAGCACGAACGGATTCGTGTAAATCGCGTCGCCGAGCAGCGCGACCGCGAAGTGATTCGCGTCGACCATATCGACGCCATCTTCACCCGCGCCGGCACGCACGTCCGCTTCCGTGCTGCTGCCCGGAAAGCGCCAGTTCGGGTTCTTGATGAGTTCGGCGGTCGGTGTATGCGCGCTATTGAGCACGACTCGCGTGCGGCCCGCCTGCATCCGCGAGACGCATTCGTCGCTGGCGGTCACGATTGCATCGCAGCCGATCACGAGGCTCGCTTCGCCCATGGCAATGCGCGTTGCGTGGATGTCGGCCGGCTGGTTGGCGATCTGCACGTGGCTCATCACGGCGCCGCCCTTCTGCGCGAGACCCGTTACGTCCAGCACGGTGACGCCCTTGTTTTCCAGATGCGCGGCCATGCCGAGCAATGCGCCGATCGTGACGACGCCGGTGCCGCCCACGCCGGTCACGAGCACGCCATACGGGCGGCCGATCGGCGGCAGTTCCGGTTCCGGCACCGGCGGCATCGCGTCACCGGCAACGCCCGAGGCAGCCTTCGGCTTGCGCAGCTGACCGCCTTCGACGGAAACGAAACTCGGGCAAAAGCCGTTCACGCACGAGAAATCTTTGTTGCAGGTCGATTGGTTGATTTGCCGCTTCGTGCCGTACTCGGTATCGAGCGGCTCGACCGACAAACAGTTCGACTTGACCGAGCAATCGCCGCAACCTTCGCACACAGCTTCGTTGATCACGACACGGCGCGCCGGATCGGGATACGTGCCGCGTTTGCGGCGGCGGCGTTTTTCGGTGGCGCAGGTCTGGTCGTAGATCAGGATCGTGGTGCCGCTCACTTCGCGCAGCTGACGCTGCACTTCGTCGAGTTTGTCGCGGTGATGGATGTCGATGCCCGGCGCGAGACCCACGTTCGCCGAGTATTTCTCTGGCTGATCGGTGACGATCACGATCTTCGTCGCGCCTTCGGCGGCGAGCTGGTGCGTGATCTGCGGCACGGTCAGCACGCCGTCGACCGGCTGGCCGCCGGTCATTGCCACCGCGTCGTTGTAGAGAATCTTGTAGGTGATGTTTGCCTTCGACGCGATCGCCGCGCGAATGGCCAACAGTCCCGAATGGAAGTAGGTGCCGTCGCCGAGATTGGCGAACACGTGCTTGTCATTCGTGAACGGCGCCTGACCGATCCACGCGACGCCTTCGCCGCCCATCTGGCTGAACGTGCTTGTGCTGCGATCCATCCACACGGTCATGTAGTGGCAGCCGATACCGGCCATTGCGCGCGAGCCTTCCGGCACGTTCGTCGACGTATTGTGCGGGCAGCCGGAGCAGAACCACGGCTTGCGCTCCGCTTCGACACGAGGACGCGCCAGCGCTTTTTCTTTCGCCTCGATCACGGTGATGCGAGCGGCAATGCGCGCGCGCACGTCCGACGGCAGATCGAACTTGTCCAGACGCGTGGCGATCGCCTTGGCGATGATCGCCGGCGACAACTCGTAATGCGCCGGCAGCAGCCAGTTACCCATCGGCACCGACCATTCGCCGCCCGCGCCGTCTTTCTCGTCGAACTTGCCGAATACGCGCGGCCGCTGAGCGTCGGGCCAGTTGTACAACTCTTCCTTGATCGCGTACTCGAGAATCTGGCGTTTTTCTTCGACCACCAGAATTTCTTCGAGCCCTTTCGCGAAGCTGTGCGCGCCCCGCGCTTCGAGCGGCCACACGCAGCCGACCTTGTACAGACGGATGCCGATGCGCGAACAGGTTTCGTCGTCGAGACCGAGATCGGTGAGCGCCTGACGCACGTCGAGATACGCCTTGCCGCCCGTCATGATGCCGAAGCGCGCATGCGGCGAATCGATTTCGACGCGATCCAGTTTGTTCGCGCGCACGTAGGCGAGCGCGGCGTACCACTTGTAGTCGAGCAGACGCGCTTCCTGGACGAGCGGCGGGTCCGGCCAGCGGATGTTCAGCCCGCCCTCGGGCATCGCGAAGTCTTCCGGAAGAATAATTTTGGTGCGGTGCGGATCGATGTCGACGGAAGCCGACGATTCGACCACGTCGGTCACGCACTTCATCGCCACCCACAGACCCGAATAGCGGCTCATGGCCCAGCCGTGCAGGCCGAAGTCGAGATATTCCTGCACGTTGGACGGAAACAGCACCGGCAGCCCGCATGCCTTGAAGATGTGCTCGGACTGGTGAGCCAGCGTGGACGATTTGGCCGCGTGGTCGTCGCCGGCAAGCACCAGAACGCCGCCATTGCGCGCCGAACCAGCCGAATTGCCGTGCTTGAAGACGTCACCGGAACGGTCGACGCCGGGGCCTTTGCCGTACCACATCGAAAACACGCCGTCGTATTTCGCGCTGGGGTACAGGTTGACCTGCTGGGAGCCCCACACGGCCGTGGCCGCGAGGTCTTCGTTGACGCCGGGCTGGAACACGACCTGATGCGCGGCGAGATGCTGTTTCGCCTTCCACAACGACTGGTCGAGTCCGCCGAGTGGCGATCCGCGGTAGCCCGAGATGAACCCGGCGGTATTGAGCCCGGCGGCCCGGTCGCGTTCCTGCTGCAGCATGGGCAGACGCACCAGCGCCTGAATTCCGCTCATGTACGCGCGGCCGCGTTCGAGCGTGTATTTGTCGTCTAGCGTGACGGACGAGAGCGCGGCTTCCAGCGAAGCTCGCTGACCTGCGTCTAGCGGGGCATTCATTATGTGTACTCCTCCACCCAGTTTGGGATCACCAAAACTTTTTGGGCCGCGGCATCTTGTGAATGCTTGGGGCCGGGGTCGCCATATTGACGTGTTTTAAGTGATGGTAGCACTGGTAAAAACCCGCCGCAGAGCCTGATGAATTGGTGCGTTGCAGCGTAATTTGCTCAATGTATGAGCAACAAACTTGCGGCTTTGAAAACTTCACACGCTCTTATGTAACAGCCTGTAAAAGCTGCCAATTTGCGGAACCGTGGCTGAATCGTCTGTCTAATAGGCCACCTGCGAGCAATGTCCGCGCAACGCTTCACATTCGGTGGAGCTTCACGACAGCAGGGCAGTTAGAAAAGGAGTACGCATGAACACTAGAAATATCCAGACCTTCCTGATGGTCTCGGCGGCATTTTTCGCCATGAGCGCACCGGTTCGCTCCAACGCAGGCAGTGCAGGGGCGCTGTCCAACGCGGTTATCCGTTCGGCGCAAGTCGCGCCGGCCCGCATTTCGGTGGCGCGCGTCGCGCAGTCCACCAAGGACAGTGAAGACGACCAGAATTCGTGATGCGTCGCTAGAACGGCGTATTGATTGAAAACCGCCGCCGGATTGTCGCCGGTGGCTCGAAACGAAAAAGGGCGAAGATCATCGAGATCTTCGCCCTTTTTCATTCATGCCCGTTTGCCGCAGGTCAGACTTTGTCCTGCACCACGCCGCGGCGAATCTGATCGAGTTCGATCGATTCGAACAGGGCCTTGAAGTTGCCTTCGCCGAAGCCTTGATTTCCCTTGCGCTGGATGATTTCGAAGAAAATCGGCCCGATCTGGTTTTCGGTGAAGATTTGCAGCAGCAGGTCGTCCGGTGCGCCGTCGATCAGAATCTTGCGCTTGCGCAATTCGTCGAGCGGTTCGCCGTGATTCGGCACGCGGCGGTCGACCAGTTCATAGTAGGTGTCGATCGTATCGAGCAGCGAGATTTTCGACTCGCGCAGGCCGTCCACGGTGCGATAAATGTCATTGCTGCCCAGCGCGATGTGCTGGATACCTTCGCCGCGATACGCGTCGAGGTATTCCTGAATCTGCCCCGCGGTTTCCGAACCTTCTTCGTTGATCGGAATGCGGATTTTGCCGCACGGTGATGTCATCGCCTTCGACTTCACGCCGGTCACTTTGCCTTCGATATCGAAGTAGCGCACCTCGCGGAAGTTGAACAGACGCTCGTAGAATTCGGCCCATTCCTGCATGCGCCCGCGGTGGACGTTATGCGTCAGGTGATCGATGTACGTGAGGCCGTGACCAACCGGATACGGGTCCGCGCCGGGAATGGGTTCGAAGTCGACGTCGTAAATATCGATATTGCCGATGCTGTTCGGTTCGGCGCCGTTTTTGCCGCGCCAGCGGTCCACGAAATAGATCAGCGAGTCGCCAATGCCCTTGATCGCCGGAATGTTCAATTCCATCGGGCCGGTTTTGTTGTCGAAACCCCATGCGCCTTTTTCGAGCGCCTGCTGATAAGCCTTGGCAGCGTCCTGCACGCGAAAAGCGATCGCGCAGATCGACGGGCCATGCAGACGCGTGAAGCGTTGAGCGAACGAATCCTGTTCCCCGTTCACGATGAAGTTGATCTCACCTTGGCGATACAGCGTCACGTCTTTATGCCGATGACGCGCGACGGCGGTGAATCCCATCTGTTCGAACAGCTTGCCGAGCGCCTTCGGGTCCGGCGCGGTGTATTCGATGAATTCGAAGCCGTCGGTGCCGACCGGATTTTCCCAAGTTGAAACTTGCATTGTCTGTCTCCTGTTTGCGCCGGCGCGGGGACGTGCGACTAAGCGCGACTGAATGATTGCAAGTGTAAAAGCGTCGCAGCGGCGAAAACTTGCGAACTTAATCATGCGGCGATACGCTTGCGCTATTTTCTAGCGCAATAACTTTGCCGGACGGCAGAAAATGGCCCAAATCGATTTAGACTCAATCGACCGACGCATTCTTGCGATCCTGCAGGAGAACGGACGTTTGTCGAATCAGGAAATCGCGGAGAAGGTGAATCTGTCACCGAGTCCGTGTTTGCGGCGTATCCGCAGGCTTGAGGAGAGCGGAGTTATTCGCGGCTACGTTGCGTTGCTCGACGCGCAACTGCTTGGGCTCGATCTGCTCGCCTACGTCAACGTGCGGCTGGAAAAGCGCGGCGGTTCGGCGCTCAGTCCGCGCGGCGACGCGACGCACGCGGATCTGTTTCGCGCAGCAGTGCAGACATGGCCGGAGGTCGTCGCGTGTCATGCCATGACGGGCGACATGGACTATCTGCTACGAGTACAGGTGAAGGACATGGCGCATTTTTCGCGCTTCGTGCAGGATCAGTTGCTGCACCATCCGTCGGTGATCGACGTGAAAACGAGCTTTTCACTCGAGAAGTTCAAGGAAACGACGGCGCTGCCGATTTTTTAGGCGCTTGGTAACGTGCGCAAGTTGGCGCTTGCCATGAAAAAAGGGCGACCGATGGTCGCCCTTTTTGTGTTGACTGACGTGCTGTCGTGTCAGGCTGCCGCTGCGGTCGGCATAAACGATTCGAACAGCTTTGACGCCTGACGGGCCTGACGCTTCATGGCGTAGTCGAACACGGCGGCTTGTTCCTGCAGCATTTCGGCGATGATGCTCGATTGATCAGCCGGTTGCAGCGTGAGGTAAGCGTCTGCCTCGCCGTACGCATATTCGATCTTCATGCCGGCTTTCTTGGCAATGTGCATCATGGTCGAATTGCGCGACAGGCAGTGCATGTACAGCGTAGTGACATGCGTATTGCGGCTGCGGATGGCGGCGCGCTCGAAGAGCTTCGAGCCGATACCCTGGCCGCGTACGCTTTCAAGTACCGACACGCCGAACTCGGCGGTGCGCTTGTCGCCTTCGGCCGGCAAATAGGCCAGATGGCCGACGCCCGTAAGCTGCAACTGGTTGTCGAACACGCCGAAGACGGTGTCGCGCGTGAAGTCGATGGCGCGAACGTAGTTTTCAATGACGTGATTCGGCACGATCTGGCCGAAGCGCAGCAGACGATCGTCTTCGTCTAACGCGAGGAAGTGGGTAAGCAGCCGCTCGCGGTCGATAGCGGTAAGTTCGCGGACCAGAGCAGGCGCACGACCGGCTGACTGCAATAGGCGATCTTGCGCAATGATCGGCTCGGCGGCGCGCGGTGTAATCAGGTTCATGGTCAGCTTCTCCTATCAATCGAGCGGCGTGGTGCACCGCAAAAACGATTTTACCGGAAGTCCTGACGTCTCACTAGGGAAAACCCCTATCTAAATTTGAAGAAGGTGCCTAAAAAGTTGGCGCCCCATTTTTATCTAACTGATAAATATCGAAATTTAAAATGAACGAGCGTTCGCGACAGGATGTCGCGGGTCGGCAACTATTTCGTATGAATAATGTTGCCATGCATCATCACGACGCCGGAGCGTTCAATCCGTGGTCCACCATGCCGACCACCTGCTCGGCGAATTCCCGGTAGCCCATCCGTCCATCCGGCTTCAGCCAGGTGAAGGTCCAGTTGATCATGCCGAACACCATCATCGTGAGGGCTGTCTGGTTTTCGCGGGTCGCCCGCTCGGGGTAAGCGCGCGCCAGTTGCCGTGCAAACGCCGCGACGACGTCTCGTTGCCGGTTCAGAATCACCTCGCGCTGCGTGTCGACCAGATACTTCACGTCATTCAGCAGCGCGACGTGCCGGCTGTGCGAGGTCTCGTATTCGGAGAGAAATGCGCGAATCAACTCGGCGAACGTTTCGCGCTCGGTCAGGCCGCGCCGCTGGCTCGCACCTTCGACTTCCGCGATGATCAGCATCAGCCTTTTGGTGTACCGGTCCAGCAGATCGAAGAGGATGGCTTCCTTGCTCGCGTAGTAGTGGTACAGGCGTGCTTTCGACGTGCCGCTCGCGGCGGCCAGATCCGCCATCGACGTACTGGGATAGCTGGTCTGCGCGAATTTCGCCGCGGCCAGTTCGAGGATCTGGTCGCGTTGGGTTTCGTGGTCGGGGGCTCGGGTGCGTGCCATGTTTCTTTGTTCTATTAGTTCGGACAGGGAGCGAGCGCCGCGCAGAGTTCCAGCGAGCGCCAGGCGTTGGCGTCGCCGCGCAGCTTGATGCGTCGCGTGGCGGCCAGTTCGCGAAAGCGCCACAGCACGACGGTGTCGCTAACCAGAAAGCCGAGTTCCGCAGCCATCAGTTCCGCGCCGACGCGAGCGGCGGGTTGCCATGTCTCGGTTGCCTGTTCGAGGATCAGCGCGTCGAGTTCGGCAAAGCTGCCGCTGGTGAAGGTGTTGTCCCGCCAGCGGCGCGTTTCGCCGTTCGCGTGTTTGACTTCCTGCCATTCCAACGCAAGACGGCTGATGCGCAGCACCGAAATAGGCGCGGCGTCCGGTAGGCGGGCTTTCAGCACATCGGGTGAAAACATGCCGACCGAAGTAGAGCGATCTTTACGGCTATGCGCCCATGCGCCGGGATCGGTCAGATCGCGAACGGACAGACGCACTTCGTTCAGCCGCTGCGGACTGTTGCGCAAGTGATAGCAGATGCGGCGCAGCGTGAGCTGGTCGGCGGCGCTTTCGCCATGCCAGATCACCAGATTGGCGTCGTCGCGCGCAACTTTTTCCTGCGCGCTCGCCTGTTCGCGAAACTCGCGTAGAAAGTCGCGCTTCGTATCTGCGATAACCCGCTCCCAGAAGTCGGCCCGCACGTCGGGGCCGTCGTCCACGCCGCGCAGCGGACCAACCGCCAGGTCGTCGCGCAGGGCCAGCACGCGCTCGTCACGTCCCGCTTCGCTAAGCGCGGTGCGCAGGGACTCGGCGGCGACGTCGCCATTGGTGAGGTGGATCGTGCTCATTGGCTTGGGCTTTTCGGGTAACGGGGCGCGGCAATCACGCGAACGAACGAATGACAAAAGGGGCCGCTCGTCGATCGGCACGGTCGTGCGATCGTGAGCGGCCCCTAGTGTAAGCGGATCGAGTGCGTGCTGAAAGCGCCACTACGGCCACTGTTGCCGTTGTGCCCGCGCGGCGCTCGATGGCGCTCACAGGCGTTAGCGTTCGTCGAAGCTCACCACAACGCGGTCGCTGATCGGATGGCACTGGCAAGTCAGCACGAAGCCGTCGCGGATCTCGTGTTCTTCCAGCGTGTAGTTCTTTTCCATCTTCACTTCGCCTTCCAGCACCTTCGCGCGGCAGGTACAGCAGACACCGCCTTTGCACGCATAGGGCAGCGCGAGGCCGGCACGCAGACCGACATCCAGCACGCTGACGCCTTGATACGGCAGACGCAACTTGCGCTTTTTCCCGTCGAGCACGATTTCGAGGTCGGCGGCGGGTGTGTCGTCCGTGATTTCGACCGGCGGCACACCGGCTTGCGGCAGTGGCGAGCCGAAGCGCTCCACGTGCACTTTGGCCGCCGGCACGCCTGCGGCTTTCAGCGCGGCTTCGGCGGCGTCCATCATCGGCGCCGGACCGCAGATGAACGCTTCGTCGATCGCGTCGGCGGGCATCAGGTTGTCGATGAATGCCGCGCATTTGTCCTGATTCAGAACGCCGTTGAACAACTCGACGTCCTGCAGATCGTCCGACAGCACGTGATAGAGCACGAATCGGTTCATGAAGCGGTTCTTCAGATCTTCGAGCTCTTCGGCGAACATGATCTGGTCGACGCTGCGGTTGCCGTACACGAGCGTGAACGTGCTGCGCGGCTCGACTTCGAGCGTGGTCTTGATGATCGCGAGGACCGGCGTGATGCCCGAGCCGCCCGAGAACGCAATGTACTGCTGACCCTGCTCGGCGTTCAGATGCGTAAAGAAGCGGCCGTCCGGCGTCATGACGTCGATCGTGTGGCCCGGCTGCAGCGTGTCGAACGCGAAGTTCGAGAAGCGGCCGCCGCGCACGCGCTTGATGCCGATGCGCAGTTCGCCGTCACGGTCGTAGTCGGTCACGCCGACGCAGATCGAGTACGAACGGCGTGTCTCTTCGCCGTCGATGTGCGTTTTCAGTGTGACGAACTGACCCTGCGTAAAACGATAGTGGTCGCGCAGCTCGACCGGGACTTCGAAAGCGACCGAGACCGCGTCGGCGGTTTCGGGCCGTACTTCGCGGATACGCAGCGGATGGAATTGCGGGGTAGCCATATCAGTATGGTTTGAAGTAGTCGAAGGGTTCGCGGCAGTCGATGCAGCGGTACAAGGCTTTGCAGGCTGTCGAGCCGAACTGCGCGAGTCGCTCGGTGTGGGCCGAACCGCAACGCGGGCAGGACGGCGCCGGCAGTGCGCGCGGTACGAAGCGCATGACTTTTTCCTGTGACGCCGGCGCCGCGCTGCCGCAATTGCCGGTGGGCGGCGCGATGCCGTATGCGCGCAGCTTCTCGCGCGCTTCGTCGGTCATCCAGTCGGTGGTCCACGCCGGCGCGAGGACGGTGGCGATGCGATACGGCTTCAATTCGGCGACATCCAGCGCATGACCGACGTCTTCCGCAATCTGCGACATCGCGGGGCAGCCGGAATACGTGGGCGTAATCACGACTTCGAGCGTGCCGTCCTCGGCGCGGCGCACGTCGCGCAGAATGCCGAGTTCGCGAATCGACACTACCGGAATCTCCGGGTCGGGTACCGATTCGAGCACGGCCCACGCGCGATTAAGCGTAGCGTCGGCGGTGGAGGTGGCGGTCGAGGTCATCGTCGGATTCCGTCGAATGAATGCTGTCAGGCGAGTACCAGGGTTACCAGCTGGCGCCGGGATGCTGGCGCGCGAGGCTCTGCATTTCCGCCAGCACGAAGCCCATATGCTCCGAATGCTCGCCGTGCTTGCCCGTGCTGATGTGCTTGACCGGTTCGGGCAAGCTCAACGTGGCTTCGTCCAGCGCGGCGCGCACGTCGTCGAGCCATGCGGTTTCAAGACCGGACGTCACCGGCCCGATGCCAGCGGCCGCGATGCTTTCTTCAACAGAATCGGCGCTGAAAAATTCCCGCGTATAGGGCATCAGATAGTCGAGCGCAGCCTGCGCGCGGCGATGTGACTCGTCGGTGCCGTCACCCAGACGGATCAGCCATTCGCGCGCGTGATGCACGTGATAGCTGGTTTCCTTGATCGACTTCGACGCGATTGCCGCGAGTTGCTCGTCGGTAGACGCGGTGAGTGCCGTCCACAGATGCGCCATCAGCGTCGAATAAAGGAAATTGCGCACGATCGTGACCGCGTAATCCTTGTCGGCGTGCGCGGTGCCAGCCAGCGGGCCGACGTGCGGCAATTCGGCCAGCGTGTAGTTGGCGAACTCGCGCTCGGTGCGGAAATACGCGTAGTCGTCTTCCGTGCGGCTTTTGCCGTCGAGCTGCTGTTCGAGCGAGGCGGCGTGCGTGTACAGCAGACGCGCCTGGCCGATCAGATCGAGGCTCATGTTCGACAGCGCGATGTCCTCTTCGAGGATCGGGCCGTGACCGCACCACTCGGCATTGCGCTGACCGAGAATCAGCGCGGTGTCGGCGAGGCGCAGCACGTATTGCAAATGTTGGGGCGTGATAGTCATGGCCGCGCTTACATGTGGTTGACTTCGTCGGGGAGCGTGTAGAACGTCGGGTGGCGGTAGATCTTGTCGCCAGCCGGTTCGAACAGTTCCGCCTTGTCTTCCGGTGAAGAAGCCGTGATCGCCGACGACGGCACGACCCAGATGCTCACGCCTTCCTGGCGGCGCGTGTAGACGTCGCGCGCCATGCGCAGCGCCATCGGCGCGTCGGCGGCGTGCAGGCTACCGCAGTGCTTGTGGTCGAGTCCCTGCTTGCTGCGCACGAAGACTTCCCAAATCGGCCATTCCTTGTTCATTGCAGATCTCCTGATTCTTTACAGAGCGTGTCGCCGGATTCAGGCGGCTTGCTGTTGTGCGCGCTGGCGCTGTTTTTCGGCATGGGCGAGGGCGGCTTCGCGCACCCAGGCGCCGTCTTCGTGAGCTTTGACGCGGGTGGCGAGGCGTTCGCGGTTGCACGGGCCGTCGCCATTCACGACGCGCCAGAATTCTTCCCAGTCGATGTCACCGTAGTCGTGATGACCGCGCGCTTCATTCCACTTGAGGTCCGGGTCCGGCAGCGTGACGCCGAGCACCTTCGCCTGGTCGACCGTGGCGTCGACGAATTTCTGACGCAGGTCGTCGTTCGAAATGCGCTTGATGCCCCATTTCGACGACTGATTGCTGTGGATCGAATCTTTGTCGCTCGGGCCGAACATCATCAGCACCGGCCACCACCAACGGTTGACGGCCTGCTGGACGAGTTCACGCTGCGCTTCGGTGCCGGCCATCATCGACATCAGCGCGTCGAAACCCTGGCGTTGATGGAACGACTCTTCCTTGCAGATGCGGATCATCGCGCGGGCATACGGGCCGTACGTGCAGCGGCACAGCGGAATCTGGTTCATGATCGCCGCGCCATCCACCAGCCAGCCGATCACGCCGACATCCGCCCAGGTGGGCGTCGGGTAGTTGAAGATGCTCGAATATTTGGCTTTGCCCGCGTGCAGCGCGGCGATCAGCTGGTCGCGCGAGACGCCGAGCGTTTCGGCCGCGCTATATAGATAGAGACCGTGACCGGCTTCGTCCTGCACCTTGGCAAGCAGAATGGCTTTGCGCTTCAGGCTCGGCGCGCGCGAAATCCAGTTGCCTTCCGGCAGCATGCCGACGATTTCCGAGTGCGCGTGCTGTGAAATCTGACGCACCAAGGTTTTGCGGTAGGCCTCGGGCATCCAGTCCTGCGCCTCGACCTTGCCGTCGGCGGCCATGACCGCGTCGAAATGAGCCTGCTCGGGCGAACCCGCAGCCGCATCGAGCGGTGCGACATTGCCGGGGATATCCAGGGATTGCGTGTACATGGGGACGCTCTCAGCGGAAGTTGTCTGTGTCTGCGCAGTATAAACCAACCGACCGGTCGGTTTATAAATTTTTTGAGACGGACAATGTTGGCCGATAGGCCGGTTCTTTCGGAGTCTGTGCGGGGCGCTCCAGATCGGGAAAGCGCGTTTCGCCACGGCAGCCGCCCCGTGCGGACGCTTAACCTATAAAATTGCGAATTGGCTGCGATTTGCCGCCTTCCAGCATCCCCCGGTACTCATGTTACGTCTAAGCGAAATCAAACTCCCGCTCGATCACCCCGAAAGCGCTCTGGAGGCGGCCGTGCGTGCGCGCCTCGCGCAACTCGGCGTCGATGCCGACGGGCTCATCCGATACACCGTGTTTCGCCGTGCGCACGACGCGCGCAAGCGTGCCGACATCAAGCTGACCTATATCGTCGATGTCGACGTGAAAGACGAGGCGGCGGCGCGCAAGCGGCTGGCTGACGTGCCGCATTGCAGCGTGACGCCGGACATGACGTACAAGTTTGTCGCGAAGGCGCCGGCGCAACTGACTGCGCCGCGGCCGGTCGTCATCGGAATGGGGCCGTGTGGACTCTTTGCCGGGCTGATCCTCGCGCAAATGGGTTTCCGGCCGATCATTCTCGAGCGCGGCAAGGCCGTGCGCGAGCGGACGAAAGACACGTTCGGCTTGTGGCGCAAGTCGGTGCTCAACCCTGAATCGAACGTGCAGTTCGGCGAGGGCGGCGCGGGGACCTTCTCGGACGGTAAGCTGTACAGCCAGATCAAGGACCCCAAGCACTACGGGCGTAAGGTGCTCGACGAATTCGTCCGGGCGGGCGCACCGGAAGACATCCTGTACTTGAGCCGGCCCCATATCGGCACATTCCGCCTGGTGAGCATGGTCGAGAAGATGCGCGCGACCATTCACGAACTCGGCGGCGAAGTGCGTTTCGAAACGCGTGTCGACGATATCGACATTGAAAACGGCAAGGTGCGCGGGCTAACGCTTTCGACCGGCGAAACCTTGCGCTGCGATCACGTCGTGCTGGCCGTCGGCCACAGTGCGCGCGATACCTTCCAGATGTTGCACGATCGCGGTGTCTATATTGAAGCCAAGCCGTTTTCCCTCGGGTTCCGGATCGAGCATCCGCAGGGTCTGATCGATCGCAGCCGCTTCGGCAAGTTCGCCGGACACAAGCAACTGGGCGCGGCCGACTACAAGGTCGTGCATCACTGCAGCAACGGACGCGCGGTCTACAGCTTCTGCATGTGCCCGGGCGGCACGGTGGTGGCGGCGACCTCCGAACCGGGACGCGTCGTGACGAACGGTATGAGCCAGTACTCGCGCGCCGAGCGCAACGCCAACGCGGGAATCGTGGTGGGCATTACGCCGGACGACTTTCCGGGCGGTCCGCTCGCCGGGATCGCGTTCCAGCGCAAATGGGAAGAGCGTGCGTACGAACTGGGCGGTGGCAACTACATGGCGCCCGGCCAGCTGGTGGGCGACTTTATTGCCGGCCGGCCGTCAACGTCGTTGGGGTCGGTCGTGCCTTCGTACAAGCCAGGCGTCCATCCCACCGACCTCAGCACGGCGCTGCCGGATTACGTGATCGAGGCAATCCGCGAAGCTTTGCCCGAAATGGACAAGAAAATTGCCGGCTTCGCCATGCATGACGCCGTACTGACAGGTGTCGAGACGCGCACTTCGTCGCCGATCCGCGTGCGTCGCAAAGACGACTATCAAAGCATGAACGTCGAGGGCCTTTATCCGGCAGGCGAAGGCGCGGGTTACGCCGGCGGCATTTACTCGGCAGCGATCGACGGCATCGAAGTGGCCGAAGCGCTGGCTCTGAACATGATGGGCGCACCGGCCGCCTGAAAAACGGAAGGCGGCGCGCGATGCTGCCGCTGCCGTCCGCGATGGGCGAGGCGATCGGGCACAATGCACGTTTCGCCTCGAACCGATCCCCCGAATGACCATTCGCACCTTGGCCGCCGCCTTTGGCGCGGCATTGCTTTGCCAGTTCGCCGTCTCCCCGAACGTTTTCGCTGCCGGATCATCGGCCCATTGGGTCACCGCCTGGGCGACCGCGCTTCAACCGATCCCGCAACGCGCGGACTTGCCGCCTCTGTACCGCGCGCCGGACGTCGCCGGGCGAACCGTGCGTCAGATCGTTTATCCGACTCTGTCGGGTCAGAGCGCGCGCATCCATCTCAGTAACGAATATGGCAAGACGCCGCTCGTCGTCGACGACCTGCGCATTGCCCGTTCGGCCGGCGGCGCGGCGGCGTTGGGCAATGGCGCTGTCCACGTGACTTTCGGCGGCAAGGGCGCCGTGAGCATTCCCGCCGGTGGCGAGCTGGACAGCGATCCCGTCGCGGTTGACGTTGTTGCCGGCGCGCCTTACGCCATCAGCGCAATGATGGGGCCCGAGCAGCGGATCGTGGCCTGGCACCGCGTTTCAAACCAGGTGAACTACGTTTCCACGCCGGGCAATCACACCGGCGACGCGTCCGCCGAAGCGTTTCGCGGACGCTTCACCCAATTCGTGTGGGTGACAGGGCTGTCGGTCGACGCACCCTCGGCGGCGACGGTTGCGGCAATCGGCGACTCGATCACCGACGGCATGCGCTCCAGCCTGAACCAGAACAAACGTTGGCCCGATGCGCTGACCCGGCGCATTGCGGCTTCCGGTGAAAAGACGACGGCCGTCGTCAACCTGGGAATCAGTGGCAACCGGCTACTGAGCGATTCGCCGTGCTACGGCGACGCACTCGCCCGACGCTTCGAGCGCGATGTACTCGACGCCCCAGGTGTGAAGGCCGCGATTCTCCTGATCGGCATCAACGACATCAACTTCGCGGCGATGCCTGCTCACGGCGGCCTCGACTGCGATTTCCCGCATACGACCATTTCTGCTGCGGATTTGATTGCCGGCTACCAGCGCGTGATTGCTGCCGCTCACCATCGCGGCGTGAAGGTGTTCGGCGCGACATTGACGCCGGCTTCGCTGCCTGCGCAGCGCGAAGGCATCCGTGTGGCGGTGAATCAATGGATCCGGACGAGCCATGCGTTCGACGGCGTGGTCGATTTCGACGCCGCGCTGCGCGATCAGGCCCAATCCGATCGCTTGCAGCGCGCCTTCGACAGCGGCGACCACATCCACCCGAGCGACGCCGGCTACGCTGCGATGGCCGCCGCCGTGCCGGTGGACGCGCTGGTGAATTCGATGCGGAAGTGATCCGGTAAAAAATATCTTCGACAAACCCTTGTTACCTGCCCGGCCTTCACCTATTATTCGCCTCCTCGTTTGCGAACGAGGGCCGCGGTGAAACCAGCGGCCGTGGCGTCAACAAGGTTTTAAGCGAAAGCGAAAAAATGTTGTTGACGAAACGAAAAAGAGCCTTCATAATCTCGTTTCTCTGCTGCTGATGCAGCGACGCAGAACGAAGCGGTGCCGGGTGGTGAAGTTGAAGTCCTCCGGTGCGGTTTGGGTAGTGACTGCGTAATCGATCTTTAAAAATTAACAGCCGATAAGTGTGGGCGCTTGATGCGGGATGCGGAGCCGGATCTTTCGGGATCTGGCGTATAGCAGAAGTATCAAGT